>NZ_KB892711.1 GCF_000373925.1 Actinopolymorpha alba DSM 45243
GTCGCCCCTGGGAACCACGCACCCGCGATCCCCGCCGGCTCACCCCCGCCCAGACCCGTCGAGGATTTCGCAACATCCGCCCGACCATGGTGCTTCCGGCCGGCGTCCCGAAACCCTCCCACCCTGGCCCAGGCCGTCCCCCCAACTCACCCAACAAGCAACGCGCCGTCGTACGCCACGTCGGGAAGATCACCAAAACGGACACACCAGTCACCACAGCGACCAACCAAAAAGGTTAAACAACAAGCTAAGGGGCTACCAGCCGCGAAGCACAGGTAATCGCCGAAATCTGTTTGCCCGCTTTCGCACGTATCCGGCGCATCAGATCACATGTACCGAATCGCGGGGAGAAACCAGAGTTCGCTGAAAGAACGCGAGTGCCTGCGCGCCGAGTTCGGTCCAGGGCTCGTTGCCCCACGGTGCGTCCACGTCGGGCAGCAGGTTGTGGTGCCCGCCCTCGACAACATGGAAGGTCACGTCACCGTCGTACGCGCGAAGGGCACGGACCATGGTCTCCGCCTGGGCGAACGGCACAGTCTCATCGTTCGTACCATGCACGATCAGGAACGGCGGTACGCCCGCGCGCGCGTAACCAGCTGGGCTCGCCAGGCGTCGCAGCTCGGGCGTTTCGGCCCGCGGGCCCCCGAACAACGCATCAAGGACTTCGGCCTGGTCCTCCGGCATCGGCAGAAAGTCGCTCGGCGCGCAGCGCATGATCGCTGCCTGCACCGCGCTCGACCAACCTGGTGATCCGCAGTCGCCTTCCAGATCAGCGCGATTGGCGGTGGTGCCGAGCAGCGCGGCGAGATGCCCCCCGGCCGAGTCGCCCCACGCGCCTACGCGATCGGGGTCAACGCCGTACGCAGCGGCGTTCGCTCGGAGCCAGCGGACCGCCGCCTTGACGTCGTGCAGCTGCGCGGGAAAGGTGGCCCGATCGGACAAGCGGTACGTCACGTTGGCCACGACGAATCCGTGGGCGGCAAGCAGCGGACCCAACCATGGATACAGCCCGGCAGACCGTTCGCCCGCGCGCCATCCGCCGCCATGGAGGTAGATGACAGCTGGGGCCGGGGATGGCGGCCTCGGTGTGGGAAGAAGCAGATCCAGATAGAGGGCAGCCTGCCAGGCTGGAAGTCCAGGGACAGCGCCGTATTGAAGTGCGGCTCGAACGTCAACCGCGTAAGGCGTTTCTGGCATCGTAAGCATCATGCTTGGGCACGCTAACGAGGCCGTACGACGAAAGGCCAGAGGCTAGGCCATGTCCGATTCCGGCAGTGCCACTCTTCAATCCTGAACGAAGCCGAGCTCCGTGCCGTCTGGGTCTCGGATGGTGAACTTGCGATTCCCCCACGGCGTTTCAGCAAAGGGCTCGATAACGTCGACGTTGGTTGCCGAAAGCCTGCTCCAGCAGCCGGGACATGTTGACCGAGAGCACTCCCACCAGGGAAGCAGTGGAGACTTTTCCGTTTCAGAGCACGGAAAAGTCTCCACTGTCTCGACGACATTCGGGATGCCTGCGCAAGCGGTGAACGGCGTATCGGGCCGAGCTGGCGGTCAACGAGCGAGCTCGAGTGGGCTTACCGCGTGGCCGCACAGGCGGCGACGGATCTTCCGGAGATAAGCGGCGTGCCTGAGGTGACAGCGCCACCGACCACCCGCGGTGAGTACGTCGTACGCGTCGGCCGGCATCCGGTGAGTGGTTCAGGGCCAAGCCGGCCGGAGTTGACGGATCCGGATCTGGACAGATGGTTGGCCGACTTCGCGCGGCGCCGATCGAACCGCCATCCGCTCAACCGCCTTCCGGTCGCTCCGGCCAGAACCTGTGGCCGCGCTCGCTGAGACCGCGAGCGCGACCTCTCAGGTGCGTCGCGAGCTGGGCTGTCACGAAAGATCCAGAAAGCACGCCTAGTACGGTCTGTGCGGTGGAGGCGTTCGCAGGGCGTTACACGCTGATCGACCTGATCGGCACCGGTGGCATGGGCTCGGTCTGGCGCGCCTGGGATCAGCGCCGGCGTACGTACGTCGCGGCCAAGGTGCTCGGCCAGCACGACGCGGCCATGCTGATCCGGTTCGTACGCGAGCAGTCGTTGCGGATCCAGCATCCGCACGTTGTCGCGCCGCACAGCTGGGCCGCTGACGACGACAAGGTGGCGTTCGCGATGGACCTGGTCCGTGGCGGATCAGTCGCGACCTTGCTCGGCGACCATGGTCCACTGCCGGAGAGGTACGTCGCGGTCCTGCTCGACCAGGTGCTCCACGGTCTCTCGGCAGTCCATGCCGCCGGCATCGTGCACCGCGACCTGAAGCCAGCCAACCTACTCCTTGAGCCGACGGGTACGCATCGACCGCATCTGCGGCTGTCGGACTTCGGGATCGCCGGCCTGATCGACGAACCGCGGCTGACCCGGAACAGCATGGTCCTTGGTACGCCGGGCTACCTCGCCCCCGAACAGCTGCGCGGCGCCGACCCCGATCCGCGACAGGACCTCTACACCCTCGGTGCGGTGGCGGCTGAGCTGCTGACCGGCGTCCGGCCGGGCACCGACAGTAGTCTGCCGATCGCCGGGGGCGGACCTTTGTGGGATCTCGTACGCCGGCTCACCTCGGTATCCCCTGACGATCGGCCTGGTTCGGCGGCGGCGGCGAGGGACCTGCTGGCAACCGTTGGTGTCCTCCCGCCGGACGGCGCGACGCCCTGGGCGACCGAAGCCGACCCGCCTGAGGTGTTCGACCAGCTCCCACCGCTGCCGCCGGGTTGGGGTCCGTCGGGTCCTGTGCTCAGGCCTGCGACTGCCCTGCCGACCGGTGTACCCGCACGCGAGGATCGTCCGCGCGCCGAGCCCACCGGCGTGCCGGCGCGTCAACACGACCTTGCGCCGGCACCGTCGCGTACTCCACGGGAAGGCCCCCGAGGGGCGCCGATTGGTGGGGAGCCGGACCATCGACCTCGGGCTCGAGCTCTGGTATGGATGGCCGGCCTCAGCATCACCGGAGCAGCCGGGCTGATTGGTGCCGCGATCTGGCTCCTCGTGCGCTGAGGTTTCACCACCTCTGGTTGGGATCCGGTTGGTGCGGCGGGTTGTGGGGTGGTCCCTGGTGCGGGCCGCTCGACGGGCCCTGCCAGGGGTTGTGCGGTGGGTTCTGGTGTGGATGCCCGCCAGCGTTGATGGCCGCCGGCCGCCGCCGGATCTGCGTGATCGCCCACACACCGAGCAGGGCGAGGAGGACACCACCGCCACCGAGACCGGCAATCAGGCCGACCGGCACGCCACCCTCGTCGGACGGACCGTCGCTCTGGGCGCGCGCGCCTGTCTCCGCCTTGCCACCGGGCTCCTCGCCGGGCGCGGGGGTCACCTCGCTGCCCGAGACGGGGCGCGCATCCTTGACGTACTCCGGTCTGCCCGTTCCGGCGGTGCCCTCAAGGCCCACCGTCAAGGTCATCGGGACGGTGAAAGCGGGATCGGCGGCACGCTTGGCAAGAACGACGACCACGTAGTAGTCACCCGGGGTTGAGGACCCTTTGTCCTGGCCGTTAGGACCTTCGCGGTTGAGGTAGCGGACTTCCTTGGTGGTGACGCCGGTATGCATGCCCCGCTTGGTCAGCACGCCGCGCTGGCCGCCGAGACCCGGCGCCTTCTTGGCGAAGACGGCGTACACCTCGTCACCGGTCGGAGAGATCAGGTAGGTGTCGACGTACCGCGTCATGCCGGATGCTCGAGCTGTCGCGGCGGACAGCTGAGGAATGCTGACCTGGGCCTGCAGCCGCTGACCCCAGTCGATCTTCACCTTGTAGATCTGGATCTCTCCTGGCATCAGTGTCGTCTTGTAGCTTCCCGACGCGATCCGCGGAGCGTCAGCGAAGCTCGAGCCAGGCACGATCTGCTGAGGTGTCGCCTCGGACATGGGGGTCCAGACCGGGTTGTCCGCCTCTCCCGGGAGCCCGGAGGTCGTGCGCACCGGCGGCTCCTCATTGACGCGAAGCTCGAACGCGGTGCCCTCCATGCCCGACCAGCGTTGTCCCCCGGAGACGCTGAGCACCAGCTGCGGAGAGTCGGCACAGGCTTCGCGCCAGTCGGACCAGCTGGACGCCGAACCGGTGGCAAGCACCTCGCTGGTACCGAACTTGGTCGCGTGCGGGTAGCTCCACCCGCAGCTCTCGCCGTCGGGTGTCATGAGCTCGACCTTGGCCATCACCGTGTTGCCTGTGCTCGCGGGGCTGCGGAAACTGACGCCGGCCCGCAGCGTGGACTTCGCGATGGTCCTCTTCACCAGGTAGTACTTCGCGGTCTTGTCCGCGGCGAAGGCGTCGGAATACAGGCCCGGTCGGAGCACAGGCGCGCCCTCCTGGCGCGGCGCACCCTGGACCGGCGTACCGGAGATCCGGAAGGGTCGGAACGCTCGGGTGGACAGGCGGTCAAGGCCGGCCTCGAGATCAGCGGTGGAGTCGGCGTCGTAGTAGTCGCCGCGTCCCTCACGGGCGACGCAACGTAGCTGGTCGCGCGCCTTCGCGCCCACCCTGAACCCGATCACATCGATCTTCAGGTCGATGCCCTGATCGGCGATCGAACGCGCCACCTCGCACGGCTCGGGATCGCAGGTCGCCTCACCATCGGAAACGAGCAGGATGGTGCGCTTGCCGTCTGGGCCGAGGTCCTTCGCCGCCTGCTGGAGGGAGTAGCCGATCGGGGTTTCGCCGTAGGGCTTGTAACCCGCGATCGCCGATCGCAACTGGTCGTGGTTGCCGGTGCCGATCGGGACGGTCAGCTGGGTGTCGGTGCAGGCACCCGGCTGGCCGCGCTCGAACACCGTCGCGCCATAGACCCGTAATCCCACCTCGGCGCTCGCCGGGAGCTTGCCGACCACCGAGGTCAGCGCCGTCCGGGCGGCCGCGATCTTGGTCTGGCCATCGCCCGCGGGCTCTTTCATCGACCCAGACGAGTCGAGCACCAGGACGAGTTTGCCGGTGGTGCCAGGGTCGGCGTGGGCGGCACCGACGCTCAGGCTCATGCAGAGCCCAGCGGCGACCAACAGCATGGCCGCGAGACGGCGGCGGTATCCCGGCGTTCGGTTCATCGTCCCCTCCAGGTGGATTCGCAGCCGCAATCGTGCTCGTTTGCAATCGCGAATGTCAAGTCGGAACAAGGCCTGGTTTCAGGCGTTCGCAAGTGCGAAGATGACAGGGCCCGGCAGCGAGGAGGACGCCACCGTGGACCAGATCGCGTACAACCTGCGACAGCAGATCGAGCTCTACGGCGAGCCGCTCGGTCCGCTCGTGCGCCGGATCTGCGACGCCCTCGGTCTCAGCCAGGCCCGCCTGGCCGAGACCCTCGGGCTGTCCGCACCGATGCTGTCCCAGCTGATGAGCGCTCGACGGGTCAAGATCGGCAACCCGGCCGTGGTGTCGAGGCTGCACGCACTCGACGAGCTCGCGGCAAGGGCGGAATCCGAGGGCGTACGGCCAGACGAGATCGCCGTCACCCTGGACGAGATCCGCGGCACCAGCGGAGCCTTTGCCAAATCAGCGCCGCCCACAACCCCCGGCCGCGCGGGTCCGCGCGCCGTCGTACGGGAGATTCAGGACCTGTTCCGTTCAGTCGCGGCCGCCGACGAGGTGCTCCGCGCCGCGGACCTGGTCGCCGGCGAGTCCCCTGAGCTGGCCGAACTCATGCGCACCTACGGCGCGGGACGCACCGATGAAGCCGTAGCACATTTCGAACGCCATCTCGGCGGGAGCTCCCACCCGCGGTGAGAGCTCCGCCCGGGCGAGCTCAGATGAAGTCGAGGGTGAATCGACCGCGCGCGTCCTCGAAGTACACAATGACCGCCCACTCGTCGCCACCGATAGTCCCATGGCAGAGGGTGACCACTCCTTGATTGACCTTTTCTGTGTCGGGACAACGGAGGGTCGCGGTCTCGTCCCAGTCCTCCTCGACGAGGTCAGTGACGACTCTGGTGAGGTCCGTCCCTCGAATGAGCCCATCCGTTGGCGGCTCGGGAACCATGCCCCGTAAGGGGGCGGCGCTTTCCACGTCGGCATAGTCCTCGTCGGGTGGGACCAGATAGGGATCGGTGAACAGGACGAACACACCGATGACGATGACGCCGACGAGAGCGGCAATGGACATCACGAGGCTGGCAACAGCCATCCCCGGGCCGGCGCCGCGGTCACGAGGCGGGGGATGCGGGCCCGGAAAGGCGGACCAGTCAGGTGGCTGCTGCTGACCTCCGGGGTTGCCGTCGTACATCTGCGCTGCTCACCTTCCGGAACCGATCATGGCGGGTCGGGGCACGGTAGCCCGGAGCCGGTCCACTCGGCATGCGAATTGCCGAGATTCACTGCTCTGACGGCTCGGGTGGAGGGCTCTGCCCGGCGTTCGCCTCCAACGGACGCATCCTGCGGATGCCCTGACTGAGGCTCGCGACGATCGCTGTCACCGCGAGGATTCCGGCGAACCCGGCGAATGCCCAGTGGCCTCCCCAGAGTTCGACAAGAGCGCCGCCGAGCAGCGGGCCGGCCGGGTTGAGCCCCATCGCCAGCATCCCGGTCGCGCTCTGCACCCGCCCCTGCATCGCGTCCGGGGTGATGGCAACGCGGTACGCGAACATCGCGGCGTTCACCGACGGGCTGATAAGCATGGCGAGGACCAACGGGAGGGCGAGCGCGTACTGCCGGGCAGGATCGCGGTGACGCCGACAAGGGCGGCACCCAGCCACGACATCGCGATGATGAGAACGGGCGGGCGGAACTTCGGCTGCAACCACGGTACGAGCAGAGAGCCGAGCAGCCCACCGACGAGAACGATCGACTGCACGACTCCGATTCCCACCCCGTCCTCGCGCGCTTCTTGATCCGGTTGGGGACACCCTGGCTGAGTTGGTCAGGGTTACGCAGCCGAGCGGTCCGCCTCTGGCCAGCGGGCCATCGAGGTCATGGGAGGCTTCTCGACATGGACAACGTGTACGGCCAGAGCCAGGCTCAGGTACGCATGGAATGGGGGCCGACGGGCGCCGCGGCCGTTGCGGAGGACGCCGACATCGCTGTGGTTGTTGACGTTCTGAGCTTCACCACCACGTTGTGCGTCGCCGTCGAGAGGGGCGCGGAGGTCTTTCCCTATCGGTGGCGGGATGAGTCGGCGCGGGAGTACGCGCGTTCGCACGAGGCGACCCTGGCGGTCGGCCGGTTGGAGGCCCGGCAATGGAGCGCGGGCGAGCAGGTCAGCCTTTCGCCACACAGCATTCGCGCCGCCAGAGATCTGAAACGGCTCGTGCTCCCGTCCCCCAACGGGTCCTCAATCTCCTTCCTGCTCGCGGAGACTGGCGCGCAGGTGGTGGGAGCCTGCCTGCGTAATCGGTCCGCCGTGGCGACCTGGATTGCCGACAAACTCGCCCAGGATCCAACCCTGGTTGTGGCTATCGTCGCCGCCGGCGAACGCTGGCACGACGGATCCCTGCGCCCAGCCGTTGAGGACCTGTGGGGCGCCGGCGGTGTGCTCGCAGCGCTCGCCCAGCATCTCCGCGTCGAAGCCTTCAGCCCCGAAGCCCGCACGGCCGCGGCCGCGTTCCGGAACGTCGAAGCAGATCTTGGCACCGCGCCGCTGGAATGCACTAGCGGGCGGGAACTCGTCGAAGCGACCTTCGAGGCCGATGTCCTGGTCGCCGCCGAGGTGGACGCGAGCGCCTGCGTACCCGTACTGGTGGACGGGAGGTTCCGGGATGCGCTGCCACCGAGGAACGGCGTTCGTTCAGAGATCCCGAAGATGGATGATGCCGCGGACATTGAGCGGGCGCCGGAGCTCGGGACGTTCCAGTCCGTCGACGATCACTGATGCGCCGATCCAGGTCACGCCCGCGTCGGCCACCAACTGCCGCCAGGCGTAAGTCGCCTGGTGCGGCGGCGTTCGGGCAGATGTACCGCTCAGACTCGATCGAGGGGGCGATGGGGCTCGGCTGGAAGCTCAACTCTGATCGCGTCGTCGGGACGCACCACGCCGCCCACCTTTACGGTGCTCATGATTCCGGCCTTACGGATGACGTTTCCGGCCTCATCCCGTCCGAGCAGCTGTTTCAGCAGCCCGTCCTGGAAGTTGTCAATCTGCCGGCAGGGATTGCGGAGTCCCGTCACCTCCACCACCGCTTCGTCCCCGATCCGCAGCAGCGTGCCGACTGGCAGGTCGAGCAGGCTGAGACCCCTGGTGGTGATGTTCTCTCCCAGGTCGCCGGGCGCCACCGTGAAGCCTTCCTGGGCTACCTCGGCGAAGAGCTCCTCGTGAATGAGGTGGACCTGGCGGAGGTTCGGCTGGCTGGGATCGCGGGCGACCCGCGAACGGTGCTTGACCGTGACGCCGGCGTGCACATCGCCTTCGACACCGAGCCCGGCGAGCAGGGTGATGCTCGGGTAGTTCGGCTTGGTGAAGGAGTACGTGCCGTTCCTACTGACCGCCACCACCGTCCCGCCCAGCATGCGGAGCTCCCCTCTCCCGGAGTGATCGCCCACCAGCGAGCCTAGCCGCGCTGGCCGCGCCTGGTCGCGCCAAGGCGCCTCCTCGTGCGGTCCGGTTGACAGGCCCCGGCATCTCCCGCACACTTCGACGTGTGAACAGGTCTTCAGATGAGCGTGTGTCGGCGATCGACGGTTGCAGCAACCGGCTGGTCGACCCGCACCGCGTGGCAGCCGTGTGCGCGCGGATGCCCCACGACACCGACGTCGTCGACACCGCGGACGTGTTCAGCCTGCTCGCCGACCCCGGACGGCTACGNCTGCTGGTCGCCCTCCTCGACGGCGAACTCTGCGTGTGCGACCTGGCCGCGGTCACCGGACTGAGTGAGTCCTCCACCTCACACGCCCTCCGCCTACTCCGCGCCCACCGCGTCGTCTCCGTACGCCGCGACGGGCGGATGGCCTACTACCGCCTCGACGACGCCCA
>NZ_KB892712.1 GCF_000373925.1 Actinopolymorpha alba DSM 45243
GTCTTCGACACCGGCAAAGGCCAGCTCTCCCTCGAACTACACGGCGCCCGCACCCCCGAAAGCCTCTACGCCCGCATCGCCCAACGCCTCCTCGCCCTCGCCACCGCAATCTGGCACAACCACAACACCGGCGCCCCCGTCACCCGATCCCTCATCGCCTACGACCACTGAGTTAGGAATCAGTCGTCTAGGCGAGCCGCAGCCGTCAGCGCGGCAAAGCATGGGTTCAGATCGACGCCTAGACCAACAACACCCTTCACCGGTATTACCTCTGGCGACGCGTCCAGCATGTCCGCACCGTCCACAGCTGACGTCACGTGGATTCGTTCGGTTCGGTGTCGGCATCCGAGACCTGCACGCTCAGCCCTGTCGGCGCCTTAGAACAAGCTCTGCGCTTCATGAACTCGCGGAACCTGCGTGAGAACACATAGACGTGGTCCAGCAGCGCCTCACATAGCGCGAGCGCATCAGCGGCATCCTGAGACGTGACTCCACGGCCGGTGTAGTGGGCACCCTCGTTACCAAGTACCCGTAACTCTGTCGTCCATTCCACGAGTTGCCCATCAATAGCTCCCTGCGATTGGAGCTTTTTGAGCGAGGCCATCAGAGTCTTTTCCTTGATGTTGTGGTCGAAGCAAACTCCCTCCAGTATTCGGCGAACCATGACGACGACAGCAGTATGAGCATTCACCCTGTAGCAATTGCGAGCCTGCTCGTGCTCGGCGCGCAGCTGCTCCGGAACGCTGAGACTCAAGGCAACAGTGTCAGGCCAGGGCCATAAGCGCTCCGGCGGACTCCAGGCGAATGGATCATGCTCGAAATAGTGCGTTCGAAACTGCTGAATTAGACCGATATCTCCACACACATGGCATTGGGTCAAGGAAACGCGAGTGTCTTTATCCCATCCGATATCCGGCTCATGGATTCGCACTTGGCCCCGAACGAATGCTATCTCAGCGACGCCGCAGAGATAGCATTCGACGACAACCTGCTGCTCCTTGACGAAGCCCGAACCGTCCTGCCCATCGCTCACCGCCCCACCTCCTTTGAGACCATCCAAACGGAAGCTGCCTGAAAGGTGCGCCAGAGATCAAGCTGGTCGGTCACGCCGGGAGTGCAGCCTAAGATTGGTACCGAGACCGCAGCTGCTCCGCTACCCATCTCCTGCGCGATCCTGCTCTTCCGACACCCCCCCGTCCCGCAGGACCCTTTCTACTAACCGGTCGTGCTGCGCTTGCCGGTCCGCGTACTCACGCTCTAGCCGCTCATCGCGGACATCACCGTCACGCACATAAACTCTCAAGCCGCCCTGAATACCTTCTCGCCAGCGCTTGATTGTCTTCTCCATCTCACGCAGCGACTTCGCCGCATCATGGATCGTGTAGACAGTCGTTGACATGAGCCCTTCGTACTGGCCCCAATCGAGAGATGAAATAGTCTCCGGCAGTTCGCAGCCCTGGTAGTCCTTCGCGCTAACGATAGCTCGGTAGGTTTTTGGAAGGTCAGCGTTCTTCATCCGACGTACACCGAAGTCGAAGAAGGTTCGCCATTCTTGATCCGGCACCAAAGTCGGTATGACTTCCGGCAGCCAGACCTTCTCAACCTCATCGCCGTCACTCGTGCGCTTCAGAACTGGCTCTACCCGAAGTTGGACGTCATATGCGGCAGTCTTACCAAAGTTTCGGATGACTAGATCGATCATAAACCGGCTCGCCGCACTGCTCTCCATAAACGCGATAACGTACGGGCGAGCCTCTTCCTCGGCGAGCCTTTGAGTTAACCGACTATTCTCTATCGCCGCCTTCACCTGATTTCGATTGGCCTCCTGGGTCAGCTCGCTCTGCTGAGCTGCCGACAACATCGCCGTCCTGTTGGATTCCTGGGTGAGCCTGTACTGGCGGAGCGCCAAGATTGTCGCGACAACTGCAACGAACACTGTCACCCATGCCGCCGCCGCACTCCAGTGCTCGGGCGTCCAATCAGCCAGGAACGACGTGATCCACTTTTCCTTTATGGAAGTCAACGCCTTCTACCCTCCTGCCATATGAAACGAAGACGAAATTTGGTATCCCGCGACAGGACGACAATTGGAACGCTGCCCGGGTCGGATGGAGTTAACCTGCGACTAGAGCCTCGAGTTGGTTAAGGCCAGATTCCCCATCTTCTGCGAGCCGACTGAACTTTTCAATCAAGTCAGCACAGACGGCGACCCAAGTGAGCGCTATTGAAGCACGTGCCGCTCCTGACATATAGCAACGGTGAGCCTCGACCACGAGTGGGCGCACATCCGGATTCCAAACCCGAAGAACTTGCTGTTCAAGGTCAAGCATCATTTCCTCCCCGACGCCGCACAGTGGAACCCCCTCAGGACCGCAGGGCCCGAGAGCGCCATAGCCATCCCGCGACCTGATCCCTCCCGGTGCGGAGGTGATAGGCGGCAGCACCAGCTGGCATCGTGATCATGCCGCATCAGAGCCATATGGTGGTGGGTTTTGGCTTGCTTGCTTCGTGGGCGCCAGGTAGCTGCATGCTCTGACAGATGCTCGTGGCGGCGAGAAGCGACGGCGAAGAGATAGCGCGCATGCGTTGGGACGGCCCGACCCAGCTGCTGCCGGGACGGGTTGAGGTACTCGATCCGGCTACAGCAGTCCAGGCAAGAGGACGCGTTTCCGCTCGCGGGCGCTCCGCGCGCTCGGCGATCATTCGTCAGGAACGGCCGCCGCGATAGGGCCGGTGGTCCCCGACTGGCGGCCGGTCGGGGTGCCGTCCGGCCCTGCCTGCGAGTCAGCGACCTCGGCGGATTCCGGCGGTGCTTTCGCGTACGACCAGGCTGAAGGGCGCTCGTAGCCGCACTGGCTCTCCGCCTGGTTCCTGGTCGCGCAGAGCCTGCAGGGCCAACCTGGCGATGGCGACACGGTCTGGCGCCACGGTGGTCAGGGTGGGGAGGATGGCCAGGTCGTAAGGGATGTCGTCGAAGCCAACCACGGCCACCTGCTGCGGCACTTTCCGCCCACGCAGGACCAGGGCTCGGATCGCCCCCATCGCCAGCCAGTCGGTGGCGGCGAAGACCGCGTCCGGGGCGGGACGGCCGGAGTCCAGCCATCGCCCGAGGGTCAGCTCGGCGTCCTCACCGCGTACCCCCTCGGTGGCGAGGACCATGTCTTCGTCCACTCCGAGACCGGCCGCGGCGAGGGCGTCGCGGTATCCGTGCAGCCGTTCCACCTTCAGGTTCGGGCCCGGGGCCAGCGCCATGACTCGCTGTCGACCGTCGGACAGCAGGTGTTCGGTCGCCGCGCGGCCGGCCTCGCGGTTGTCGATCCCGACGTGGTCGGCCCGGTGACTCTGATCGACGTTCTCGCCCAGCAGGACCAGTGGTAGCGCCGGATCACGCCGGTGTACGTCCTCCGGGGTCAACTGCAGCGGGCTCATCACGACGCCGTCGAGGCGAACAGGCTGGCGTTCGGTGAGCAGTGCCAGCTCGGCCTCGCGCTGGCCGCCGGTCTGGTGGATCTGCACGGTCCAGCCGTAGGTCTCCGCCTCGTCCAGCATCCGCGCCGCCAGCGAGGCGAAGTACGGGCGATCGAGCTGTGGGACCGCGAAGGCGATCACTCCGCTGCGGCCCTTGGCAAGGTTCCGGGCAGCCACGTTGGGGCGGTAGCCGAGCTGCTCGATCGCGGCGAGCACGCGCTTCCTGGTCGCCTCGCGAACGGGGACCGAGCCGTTGACGACGTTGGACACCGTCTTCATCGAGACTCCGGCGACCTTGGCGACGTCGACCAGTCGGGCCTGCATGTTCGGTGAGGATGTCATTTGAGGCCAGTGTGCGCCATCCCGGCCAGGATCCGGCGCTGGAACACCACGAAGACCACGATCACGGGGACAAGGGTGACCACACTCATGGCGAACAGCGCCCCCCACTCCGAACTTCCGCTGGCATCGAGGAACCCGCGCAGGGCGACCGGGACCGTCAGTTTCGTCCGCGTCGACAGATAGATCAGCTGGCCGAAGAAGTTGTTCCAGGTCCAGATGAAGGAGAAGATCGCCGTGGTCACCAGTGCCGGAGACAGCAGCGGCAGGATGATCCGCCGGTAGATTCCCCACGGCCCGCAGCCGTCGATCCGAGCGGCGTCGTCCAACTCGACCGGGATCGATCGGATGAACTGCACCATGAGGAACACGAAGAAGGCGTCGGTGGCCAGGAAGCTCGGCACGATCATCGGCCAGAAGGTGTCGATCCAGTTCAGGTCGCGGAAGATCGAGTACTGCGCGATCAGGGTGACGTGCCCGGGCAGCATGATCGTGGCCAGCATCAGGCCGAACAGCACCTTGCGGCCGACGAAGGTGAGCCGGGCGAAGGCGTACGCCGTGAGCGAGCACGTGAGCGTGTTGCCGATCACCGCCGCGGCGCAGATGAGCAGCGAGTTGCCGATATAGACGCCGAAACTTACCCCGGTCGACTTCCAGCCCAGCGCGTAGTTCGCCAGAGTCGGATGATGAGGCACAAGGCCCGGGTCGGTGAAGATCTCGGAGTTGGGCCGCAGTGAGGCGATGATCATCCACAGCAGTGGATACAGCATGACCAGGGCACCTGCTGCCAAACCCAGGTGGGCCAGGATTCGGCTCGGTTGGAACTTCATCGACGGACCCCTTCGTCGCCGTAGAACACCCAGGTGCGCCCAAGGACGAAGTTGAGGCCGGTGAACACCGCGATGATGAGCAGCAGCACCCAGGCCATCGCCGCGGCGTAGCCCATCTGGAAGTTTCCGAACGCCTGCTGGTACAGGTACAACGTGTAGAACAGCGTCGAGTCCGACGGCCCGCCCTTGCCACCGCTGATGATGTAGGCCGGGGTGAAGGCCTGGAACGCGCCGATGATCTGCAGCACCAGGTTGAAGAAGACCACGGGGGAGAGCAGAGGCAGCGTGACCCGCCAGAAGCGCTGCCACCGGTTGGCCCCGTCAATCGCAGCCGCCTCCAGAACGTCGTCGGGGATCTGGCGCAGGCCGGCCAGGAAGATGACCATCGGGGCCCCGAACTGCCACACCCGCAGCACGATCAACGTCCACAGCGCCGTCTCCGGCTCCGAGATCCACCCCCGTCCCTCGACGCCTAACAAGCCGAGGACCTGATTGAGCAGGCCGTCGCTGCCGAAGATCTGCTGCCAGAGCAGGGCGATCGCGACACTGCCTCCCAGCAGGCTCGGCACGTAGTAGAGGGCGCGGTAGACCGCCAGGCCGCGCAATCCCCGGTTGAGCAGCACTGCCACTGCGAGGGCGAAGGCCATCTCCAGCGGCACCGAGATCGCCACGTACAGGAACGTGACCCTGAGCGACTGCAGGTAGCGCGGATCGTGGAACAGCGCCAGGTAGTTCTGCAGCCCGGTCCAGGACGGAGTGTTGAACAGAGCGAAGTCGGTGAACGAGTAGTACAGCGACAGCACCATCGGGCCGACCGTCAGGCCGAGCAGTCCGATCAGCCAGGGCAGCAGGAACAGATAGCCGGGAACGCTACGGCGTAGCCGGGTCCCGAAGGAGTCGGCGGCAGATCGGCGCACGGTCACTTGCCCAACGTCTTCCCTGCCAGTTCGACGAACTCACCGGCACCGGAGGCGGGAGTGGCCTTGCCGAAGCCGATGTTCTCGGCGATGCGCCCGAAGCCGGTGAGCAGTTCGCCGTACCCCTTCGGCCACGGCTGCGGGGACGGGCCGACCTTGCCGGCGATCTCCTCCACGTACGCGATGGCACGGGCCCCAGCGGAATCGGCCTCGGCCGACACCAGGTCGCGCGCCTTCTTCGACGGCGGCACCCCGAGCAGGATTCCGATCGCCTTGATCGCGGCCTCGTCGTTGAGCAAGAAGCCGATCAGCTTGGCCGCGTCCTCGGGATGTTTGCTCGCGGCGGAGATGCACCACAGATCGAGGCCCTTGATGAACTGGCCCTTGAGGTCACCGGCCTCGCCCTGCGGCACCGGCAGCACGGTGAGCGGGCTCTTGACCAGCGGCTGGTAGAACGTCACCTGCTGTACCCAGCCGAACTGCAGCGGCGCCTTCCCGGTCGCGATCAGCGACTTCTCGATCGCGGTGGCCTCGCCGGTGACGTTCTGCGGCGGGGCTGCCTTCGCCGTCCGCAGGTCGGCCCAGTACTGGAACCACTCCTGGATCGTGTCCCGGCCGACGGTCAGCTTCGAACCGTCCTCGGCGAAGAGATCGGTGCCGTGCTGCCGGGCGAAGACCTCGAAGAGCTGGAAGTTGGCGGCCTGGTCGCTGGACCCGAACGAGCCCTGCACCGATCCCGTGTAGTCCTTGGCGAACTCGGCGAACGCGTCCCACGTCCAGCCCTGCTGCGGGATGCTGCCACCGGCGGCCTTCACGGCGGCCTCGTCGACGTACATGGCGTAGCTGATGGAGCTCTGCCCGATCCCGTAGTTCTTACCGTCGACGGTGCCGCTGCCGGCCACTTCCGGGTCCAGACCGGAGATGTTGATACCCAGCGACCCGAGGTCCTTGAGGGTGCCGCGCCCCGCGTAGTCGCTGAAGTAGCTCATCGACATCCGCAGTACGTCGGGAGCGTTGTTGCCGGAGGTCTGCGTTGCCAGCTTGTCCCAGTAGTCGGCGAAGGGCGCACTCTCGGGTGCGAACTCGGCGCCACCGTTGGACTTCCAAGCCTGCAAGGCGTTGTTGATCGCCTTGGTCACGGGGTCGGGTCCGTACCATGCGACCCGCATCGGCCCCGACTTCGCCGAGCAGCCGGGCAGGACGAGGGCGGTTGCCGTGGCGGCACCGAGGCCCAACAGGGTCCGGCGGCTGAAGGTGGTCGGATTCATCTCAGTTCTCCCTGCTCGGTTGCTGTGCTTCGATGGCGGCCCATCGCCAGTTGTGCTCGAGGCGGTGGGGGACGTAGGCGCCGGTCGGCAGGTCGTCGGTGAGCCGCGCCTGCCAGCGGGCCAACTGGTGCAGGAGTCGGGCGCGGATTGCCAGGTGGGCATCGCTTTCGAAGAGGTTGTCCAGCTCAGCCGGATCGGCGTCGAGGTCGTAGAGCTCGCCGGCGAGATCGGCATGGACGACGAGCTTCCACCGGCCACTGCGCAGCATCCGGGCGGACCCGGACTGGGTGACGGAGTTCAACTCGTCGAAGGTGGGGCCGGCGTACGCGAAATGCAGCGGCGGCCGGTCGGTGACGTCGCGGGCGCGTCCGCCGAATCCCTGCTCGGCGATGATGCTGCCGAACTCCGCCTCTGGTGCCTCCTCGCCGTGGGCCAGCGGAAGCAGGCTGCGGCCCTGGACACCGTCGGGCAGCGGCTGGCCGACCGCCTCGCAGATGGTGGGGAGTACATCGACGATCGACACCGGTTCGTCGCGGCGCTGGGGGGCAACGCCGTCACCGGCGATGATCAGCGGGATCCGCATCAGGAACTCCGAAAGGCCCGCGCCCTTGCGCTGCAGGCCGTACTCGCCGACGTAGTCGCCGTGGTCGGCCAGCACGATCGTCAACCGCGGTCGGGAGCGCGTGGCGAGCCCCTCGTGCAGCCGGCGGATCTGGTCGTCCAGCAGCCGCAGCATCCCGAGGTAGTTCGCGGCGTAGCGACGCCAGGCCGCGTCGTACCCAGGCCGCTTCTCCTCCTGCAGGCTGCGCA
Organism: Actinopolymorpha alba DSM 45243; assembly: GCF_000373925.1. Taxonomy (GTDB): domain Bacteria; phylum Actinomycetota; class Actinomycetes; order Propionibacteriales; family Actinopolymorphaceae; genus Actinopolymorpha; species Actinopolymorpha alba. Next base: position 7,633 of record NZ_KB892712.1, read on the forward strand.
GCCAGGCATAGCTGCCGCCTTTGGCTTCGGCGCCTTCAGGTCCGCTGAGCCGGTCGGGAACCTCATCGGGCGAGACCAGCGAGAAGTACGGCTCCGGCACCTGGTACGGGTTGTGCGGCTCGGGATACGAGACCCAGAAGAGTCCAGGCACGTCCGGGTCCGCGGCCTTCACCGCGGCCAGGGCGTCGGTGGTGATCCGGTACGGCAGTTGGCAGCGCAGGTCGTACGGCGTGGGCTCCACGGAGACACCGTGGTCGAGTCGCTCCAGCCAAGTGTCGAAGGCTTTCTCCTGCTCATCCTGCTCCGGACCCTGCGTATGGAAGTACGGACCCGCGAAGGTGTCGAAGTCGGCGGCGCCCCGCGGCATGTGCGGCTTGCCGGCGAAGTGCAGCTGGTAGTCCGCCGTACGCAGGACGTCGACCAGATCGGTTGCGAACCGGGCGTGTGCCGGCGTGCTGTTCTGCCGGACCTGGTGGGCGCTGGGAAAGCGTCCCGTCAGGAGGCTGGTGCGGGCCGGGACGCAGGCCGGGGCCGAAGTGTAAGCCTGCGTGAAGTCGGTTCCCGCGGCCGCCAACTGGTCGACGAAGGGCATGGTGTCGACCGGGTAGCCGCTCCGGCGGGTCAGTCCGGCGCGCTGCTGGTCGGTCATCACGATGACGATGTCGGGACGCATTCCCTGTGTTCTCCTGGCGGCGTCGGCTGAGATGGTGAACCTCAAATACAGCGCTGTAAAATGCAGCGCTGTAAAGGGTGGCGTGCAGCACGCCCGCGCGTCAAGAGGGAAGAGCCAGGTCCATCGACCGATGCTCGGCGTCAGCCGGAGTCGCTGCGTCCTTCGAGGCGCGCCTGACGGGGCCCATGCTGGGCTGGGTTGGCGGGCACGACACCGGGCACGACACCGGGCACAGCACCGGTCGAGCCACCGCCGATGATCACGATGTCGACCTCGTCGGTCACTTCTCGTACCCCGCCGCCACTTGTCCCATCAGCGTCGCGAAGGGCATGTCGAGGGCGGCATAGACATCGTTGGCGTGAGGATCGGCGTTGTCGGCCATGATCTCGACAATGAGGGTCGCGTAGTCCGACACCTCTATCCCTAGACGACTGATTCCTAACTCAGTGGTCGTAGGCGATGAGGGATCGGGTGACGGGGGCGCCGGTGTTGTGGTTGTGCCAGATTGCGGTGGCGAGGGCGAGGAGGCGTTGGGCGATGCGGGCGTAGAGGCTTTCGGGGGTGCGGGCGCCGTGTAGTTCGAGGGAGAGCTGGCCTTTGCCGGTGTCGAAGAC
>NZ_KB892713.1 GCF_000373925.1 Actinopolymorpha alba DSM 45243
GGGCGAACACGATCTCGGTGTCGCCGGGCCAGTCCCAGAACACGCCGTCGGCTGACTGGGAGGCGAGCAGGGCACGCGTCTCCTCGGCGAAGGCTTCCGCGTGCTCACCGAACAGGTGGGGTGCCGCCCAGGAGAAGGAGAAGTATCCGGCCAGGACGCTGTCGGTGTCGCGGAGCAGGTCAGGGACGCCCGGAAGAAATGCTGAACGTGATGCGCCGAAGCGCGTGCGGGCCAGCACGTCCTCGAAGCGATGGTGCCTCACCGGCGATGTGCCTTGCCCGGCACGTCGGGTGGACCCGAGGTGCTTCTCCACCAGCGCCCTGATCTCGGTATGAGGGATCGGCGTTCCAGCAGGCGCTGGCTGTGGTCGCCCCTCCACAGTGTGGACGATCAGGGCTAACATGCCCCCGGGCTCGAGCATGTCGTAAACGGTTTCGGCGACCTGTTGCTCCTGGGTCCAGTGAAACGACTGCCCGAATGTCACCAGCCGGTACTGCCCTGGTGCGGCGTCGGGCAGGTCCTCGGCGCGGGCCTGAACCCATCGGATGCCGGCGATGCCGAGTTCCTCAGCCGCGCGACGGCCCTCGGTCAACATGTCGGCGTCGGGGTCAAGGCCGACTGCCTCCGCGAACAGCGGAGCGAGCCGCGCGGTCAGAATCCCGGGACCGCACCCGACGTCCAACAGCCGTGCCGTGCCGTCCAGCCTCAGCTCCCGGGCGAGAAAGTTCTCGAGTTCCGGCGAATAGGGCGGCCGCCCGAAGCGATAGTGGGCGGCCGCGCCAAGGTAGATCGTCGGGTCATACGTCACCGGCCCAGCATCGTTGGTTTCCATGAGCGCGGCAACACGGGGGACCCGGCCCTGCCCAGCCATCAACAACCCGCACGTACGAGGCTCCGCCCACGGTCAGCACGGGGAATCGAGGGGTGACCTGCGCTGCGAAAACCACTCGTAATGCGTCGCTCGTTGCTAACGCGCCTGCTAACACGGGTCCTGGACGATCGTGGATGGCGAGGGACCGGCCCGCTCTGAGCGGAGCCTGCGCCGAGCGCTCGTGGGATGCAGACCTTGGTTTTCCAGGACAGCCGTCAGTGCTTTGCGTGCAGCGTCGTAGGCGAGGACGTAGGCGCCGTCGGGATCGGTGGAGACGAGTTTTCGAGCGGAGGAGGCGTAGCGTCGCGCCTGGGCCAGCATTTTCTCCGCGTGGTCGCGGCTGGCACATCTCACAGTTGTTGCGACCGGTCTGCCTTGGAGCTACTTGTGTCGACCCGGATCAGCAGCATCTGGCAGGGAAGTTCCGACACGTTCGCGAGCGAGTAGCCGAGGCCTTCTCAAGGGCGTGACTGGTGGCTGAATCAGGGTGTCCATCCAGGTCATGCCCGCGACGGCTCCATCGATAGCGTGTCGAATACTTCATGGGTTCCGGACAGTTACGGAGAACGAGCGGGTGGCTAGCCCTTGGCCGCCCTGCCATAACTCGAAGCCGGCTTCCACGCCGATGAGGTACCAGGACCTGCTGAAATAGCGTGCGGCGGCGTCGTCGAGGAAGGCCGTAAGGTTCAGGTTCTTTACGGAGGTGACCGGACTCGTCCGCCGGTAGCTCACCGTTTGCCAGGCCGTGGGTGAATACCACACCTCCCACGTGGCGCCGTTGATGCGTACTTTCCGAGCCACCCTCCAACCAGCGGGCTGGACACCGCCGGTGCTGTTCAACCAGACCATCACCTCGGCGCCGCCCTCAAGGCTGCCCGGCTTGGGCGCGGGGTGCAGCCACATGTCGTACGCGACGTTCCACGTTCCCGAGCGCGGTTGGGTGGTGTGCCAGTTGCTTGTCACTTGGAGGTTCGAGAGCCGGCGAGGAAGGCCGCTGCTGATTGTGCAGGCACCGAAATGGCAGCCCGTGTACATGGTGGGATTGGCGGCATTGGGGCCGTTGGGTGGTTTGTTGTGGCCTGTCCTGGCAACCGTGAACGTCCTGCCCTGGACGCGGATGCACTGCGCAGTGGTCGCACCCCAGACGTTGTTCAGCACGGCGTACCGGGAACCGTCCACCAGCTTCCGCTGCGTCGAACCGCACAGGGTGGCGACTGGCAGCTCCTTCGTCACCGCCGGCGCCCGGCCCGCAGGTACGGGCTCACGGGCATGTTGTGCCGAGGGTACGCCCGCGAGACTCGACCCGCCGAGCACGGCCAGAAGGCTGATCGCAAGTAGGGGCAGTCGAAAGGCGCGGAGCCGCCGTATTCGCCCATCATGCTTGGTCACCATCGCTTCCCCTCCTCACACCGCTTCTGACACTAGGCTGCGGATCCGTGCCCTCTTCAATGCGACTCTTGGAGAGGGAACCTCCCCCATTCGGGGGAGAGGACGCGGGACGCGGCCAAGAGGGCAGTCAGATAACGCCGCTATCCGACGTCGTCGTTGCTGCCCGTCCCAGCTGACCGGGACTGTCTTGTCTGACTACGGTTTGCGTCGTGAGGCGCTGTGGTGTCGTTCCGTGCGCGCCCCACCTTGCGGGCGCGCGGATCGATCAGCTCCTCGCTCCGGTGCTCGAGGGGACATGCTCGGGGCGGAGACCGACGGTCTGACTATCCTGCCCGGATGAGTACCGTTGTTGTCGTCAATTTCATCTCCCTGGATGGGGTCATCCAGGCGCCGCTGCGGGCAGACGAAGATGCCGACGGCGGCTTTGTCCACGGAGGCTGGGTCCAGCCGTACATGGACGATACCGTCGCTCAGTTCATGGGCAGGTCGACCAGCAACGCGACCGGCATGCTGCTCGGACGGCGGACCTACGAGAACTTCGTCCTCGACTGGGAGCAAGTTGACGCCGCCGATCCGGCGATCGCCGCAATGAACCGGATGCCCAAGTATCTGGTGTCGCGGACTCTGACCGATCCGGCCTGGCACAACACGATCCGGCTCGGTCCGGACCTGCCGGCCGAGGTGAATCGGCTTCGGTCCGAGGGAGAGGGCGAGATCGTGGTGTTTGGCAGCGGACAGCTGCTCCAGGCACTGCACCAACATGATCTTGTCGACGAGTACCGGCTGCTGATCTTCCCGCTCCTGCTCGGCAGCGGGAAACGCATGTTCGGCAACACAGCCGCGCTGAACCGTTTCGAACTCTCGAACAGCATGATCAGCGACTCCGGCGTCGCCATCAACAACTACCGACGGTCCCGACCTGTTTGATCCGGGATCGGCGGCGACGAACAGCGCACCATGCACGGAGGATTGATCGGTCACAAGCGGCGTACCAGAAAGTCCTCGAAAGAAGTCTGGGCGGCGGTGTCGGATCGGGGCGGAGGTGTTCGTAGCTGGTGTGAGAGGCCGCCCGGGAGGGGCGACACCCAAACGAACCGACCGATGAGAGGGACAACCATGAACGGCTACCTCCGCTCCTCCACATGTCGTGAAGCCCACCGGTGTCGAGGACGAGGGCTGGCAGCTCGTTGAAAGCCCTCCAGATGTGGGGGCAAGTCCCTAACGCCAATCAACCCGCCCCGGGCCCGACGCGGCCGGTAGCTGCTTGACACTGGTCGTGTGCGGCAAACCTGTTTCGGCGGCGTTCCGCGGGCCTCGCTGATGAGGAAGTCGGGATTGGCCCTGGTCGCGTTGTCGGCATGATGCCATGATGTGCGCCGTGTCAGTTTCCGTGCCCCCGAGATCCGGCACTCACAGGCCCTCCCGGTGTCCCCAGTGTGGTGCTGCCATCGCTGCGATCGATCCGAAGTTCGTAGCGTGGTGCGGCGCATGTGAGTGGAACCTTGATCCGGCCGCCGACCGGACCGGTCGGTCCGGTCCGTTGCGGCGGCTCCGACAGCGGGTGGAACACCGCCTGGTGATGTCGCTGTTCGAGGAGGTCTTCGGACAGGGCTCGCAGCGGTCGCGCCGACCTGACCTTGCCGCCGTCGCGGCGTACGTTGTCGCGGCACTCATCCATCTCACAACCTTGGCCGTGGCGGGCTTCGGCGGTTGGCTGGTGGTGGCTACCTGGCCGTTTCCCGTCGGGATCGGCGTTGGACTGCTGGTCATCGGTATCGCCGTCCAGATGCGACCACGGTTCCCCAAGCTTGCGGCTGGGACCCGAGTGTTGACACGCGCCGAGGCCCCCACCCTGTACGGACTGCTCGACCGGGTGTCGAAGGCGCTCGGCGGCCGTCCGCTCGACGCCATCGTGGTCAATCAGGACTTCAACGCGTCTGCTGATTGGGTCGGCATTCGCCAGCGCCGGGTACTCACGCTCGGCCTGCCACTGTGGAACGTCCTGTCACCCGCGGAGCGGCTCGCCCTTCTCGGCCACGAGATCGGCCACTTCGTCAACGGCGACCTGAGGCGAGGGCTCGTGGTCGGCACGGCGCTCAACGCTGTCGGGGAACTCCACTTGTTGCTACGCCAGGCCGCGGACATGAGAGACGACGTCCTCGGAGGATTCGCATTCCTCGTGCGCGTACCACTCCGCCTGCTCAGCATGCTTCCCGCGACGCTCTTCATCACGCTCGCGCTGCTGACACTGCGAGCGGGGCAGCGGGCCGAGTACCTCGCAGATGCCTCGGCCGCTCGGCTGGCGTCCAGTGGGGCATCGGCCGGAATGCTGCGGGCAACCCTGCTGGGCCCGGGGTGCATGAACGCGCTGGCCTTCGCGGTTCAGCGCAACAGGGATACGCATGGTCTCTGGCAGATCGAACGCGAGTTCGTGGCCGGAATTCCGCGGACAGAGCTCGAACGCCTCGCCCGAGCTGCCGAACGGAAGTCCCTTCGCGTGGACGACACGCATCCGCCGACGCACCTACGGTTGAGGCTCGCCAGCACCCGCGAAAGTGAGGCCGCCGAACTCGTCCTCGACCCGGCCGAGTCCCGCATGATCGACCGTGAACTCGCATCCGCATACGCCGAAATCGCAGCGAAAGTCCGGAGCGATGTCCTAAGTGCGTAGCATCCAACACCACCGACCGCGGACAGATCTCAGTTTCCTAGGTCAGGTGTCAAGCATCGCCTGGCGCAAATCTGTCAAACATAAGGCGCACACGGCACAGAGCTGTGCTCCTGTCTTTTGCCAGGTCATACGCGTCACCCGCGCGCCAGTTGACTGTCTCGGGATCGGTGACGCGGATGACATAGGACCATTTCCTGCCACGCCTCATGATCCCGTCTTTGAGCTTGCCCGTCAGGCGGCTGCCTCCTCGTGTCCGACATTGAGGGACGCGACGTGGGCCGGCAAGTCGTCGACGGGATCCGGTGTGCGCCATCGGTACGGACCGTGGGAAGGACGCCGGCCTTGACGTTAGGGAGCCTGCGGAGCCGGTCGATGACTATGGTCGTTGTTAGCCACTTGTGCGATTCTCGCCGCCATGGATTACACAGGCAGTCGACGGGCTTGTCGGCAACGACCCACAGTGGGATGAGGTGCCGGATGCCTGACAGGACGGTGGCCAAGCCATACACGGTTCGTGCGCTTGACGCGTCGACGTGGGAGGCTTTCGCGGAGTTGGTCGAGCGTAATGGTGGTGTCTTCGGTGGCTGCTGGTGTATGGGCCACCACGCGATGGACAACGGCGAGTCGTACCGAGGGAAGAAGGGCTTAGACAAGCGTGCCATCAAGGAGGAGCTCGTGCGCACGGGTCGTGCGCACGCCGCGCTGGTCTTCGACGCCGATGGTCTTGCGCAAGGTTGGGCGAAGTACGGCAGCGTCGAGGAGCAGCCGATAGTCGAGCACAACCGGCGGGCGTATGACGAGGATCCACCTCCGCTGCCAGACTGGCGCATCACGTGTTTCTACGTCGACAAGCGGTACCGCCGGCAGGGCATCGCGCGCGCCGCGCTCGAAGGGGCGCTGGATCTGATCGCGCTGGCAAGCGGAGGCCTCGTCGAGGCCCTCCCTGAGGTGACGGCCGGGCGCACGGCGCACGGCCGTTTCCTGTTCGAAATGACGGTCGAGCTGTACGAGGAGTACGGATTTGAGCGCGTGCGTCAGATCGGCAAACACAGGTGGATCGTGAGTCGCGTCATCGACCCAGCCTGACGTCGGTCGAGGCCACTCCGGGCTCGGCTCGAGCATCCGGATCCGCCCACAGTTACGAGGGGATAGACGATGAACAGCCTGTTTGAAGACGAAACTCGGGGACACCACAGCATGCGGGACCACCTGTTGACCGTGGTGTCTGATGCCGATATCGCCTACAAGCTGCCAGGCCAGAACCCAACGCTGGGCGAATTGTTGGTAGAGATGGGGGACATCCAGGGCGTCTATACCCATTCTTTCGGGACGTTCACCCTCGATTGGGCGCACCGCCAGCTTCCGGCCCCGGCGCCAATCACGATTGCCAGCCTGCGAGCCTGGTTCGCTGCGCAGGATGACGCCATGAAGGGCGCGCTGAGCCGCTTCACGGAAGAAGAGCTGCGTATCGACCGGATCGACCGCGGGGGCGGCTTCGTTGCGTCGCCGTTTGTCCAGCATGAGGTCTACCGTGAGGCGGTTTACATCTTCTACGGCAAGCTGAGCGTGTACCTGAGGGCGCTGGAACGCGACGCCGGCGAGCAGTGGGCGGCCTGGGTGGGGTGAAAGAAGTGCAGGTGGAGCAAACTTTAAACGCTCCTACTCAGCCCATGCGCCGCCACCATGCAGCAACCGAACCACTCATGCAATAAACACATTGTGTCATGTGAGTAACGCATGTGTCGTTGTGGGAGTTGGACCGACTTGGGGCCACGGGGGTCCATGGCCTAACTCGGCCGCGGTCCAGAGGAAGCCCCACATCCGCGTAATCGGGCGGCTAGGGGTTCAAGTCCCCTCGCTGCGATCAGCCAGCTCGCGTCAGGTGGCGTTTTCTGCACCGCTTCGATCGCGGCCCAGCGGACCAGTTTGCGGCCCTGCTTGGTGATCGAGCCGCGGCTGACGTGGGTGTCGGACTCCCGGTGCCTGGGTGTCAGCCCCGCCCACGACGTCAAATGTCGCGGGGTCGGGAACCGGTCGACCGGGCCGATCTCGGCGTAGAAGATGCCAGCGGTGACCGGACCGATCTCCGGCAGCCCAAGCAGCGCCTGGAAGCTGGGTTCCCGCGCAAGTCGACCACGCAGTTGGGTGCCTACCGCCTCCACTATGTCGTGGAGGACGTCTACGGCGACGGCGTAGAGATGCTGATCGGCCGCCTGACGGAGCGGGAGGTTCTGCGGCGTCTGGAACGGCAGGCCTGGTGGCGTGCCAGTCTGGGTATCGAGTCCGGTAGTCACAACCAGGCCTGGGTGACCTTCGACGTGCACGCCTCTTCCTGCGATGCGCCCGATCCAGGTGAACCAGCCCGCGACTGTGGTTGCTCATGGGAGCCGTGGATTCTCTGGCGCTGGCGGGACGCAACCCCTCAGAGCGGAGGCATGGTCGTGGGCCGGTACGGGCGTGGCTGGCAGGCCACCAAGCCCAGCTCAGCCATGATCGAACGCACCACCTCCGGGTGGCATGGATACCCCCACCGGATCAGCTCCGCATGCACCCGCCGGTACCCGTAGGTGCCNTCTGAGCGTTCGAACGACGTCTTCACCAGNGCGGCCAGTTCTNTNCGCCGCCGCGCCGTCCACGACTCCTCCCGGCCGAGCCAGTCGTAGAATCCTGANGGCGAAACCCNCAGCCATTCACACATCTTCGCGATCGGGAATTTCTGCTTACCNTGCTCGTCCATGGTCGCCTTCTCCGCGTCGATGAACCCGTATTTCGCGGTCACCGATACTCCTGGGCAAAGAAGGCCGCGGCTTTTCCCAAGAACTCGTTCTTCAGCCGCAG
>NZ_KB892714.1 GCF_000373925.1 Actinopolymorpha alba DSM 45243
TTGTTCTGCTCGTCGAGCAGGTCGTCAAAGGACTCTTGACAAGGGCCGGCGTCGTCGCCGTTCTCCTCCTCGCCACTGTCAGGGGCTTCTTCCTCACCGTCGCAGATGAGTACGTCGGCTTCACCGGACAGCAGGGAAGCGGCGATATCAGCGCGCAACTGAGGCAAGGTGCGTTCGTCGCCGCCGGATTTCATTGTGCGGGCGATGGCGTCCAGGTATCCCCAGATCTGGGCGGCCACGTCGTGGGAGATCCCACGGATCCGCAGGTCGCAGACGCCGTCCAGTGCCGGGTAGACGTCCACACCCCGATCGTCGCGGGCCCGCTTGTGGCGCTCTTTCGCTGCTTCGGGGTTGACCTTCAAGATTTCGGCTTCGATGTGCAGCCGTAGCAGCCCCACGCGGAGTTTCAACACCTCAGGGAAGATCGCCTCATCCACTGCTGTGCGGTCGGCTGGGGGTAGGAGGGTGAGCCGGTCGACGATCGTCCGCACCTCGGAGAATTCGAGTTCGCCGCGTTCCAACGCCTGCCGGGTGTTCGGCAGATCAGACAGGGCCAAGGCGATGAGCATGAACTGATCACTGCGGTAGGTGGTCCACCCCAACAACGGCGCCAGCAGCTCAGCCGCCCGCGGCTCCGGCACAGACGAGCGTTCCGCCTCATCGTTTTTGAAGCAGGGCGGGCAGTGCGCCAACACAGCAGTCACAGTAAGACTCAAAGACTCAGCCCAGCAGGCGATCTTCCGCGCAGCTTGAAGCAACACGCCAAGCTCGAAACCGTTACAGGCGCTCCGATCGACAGCAGCGAACGCCGCCACCAACTCCGGACCGGGAAGCATGTCAGCAAACCCGGGCGGGAGCGGTGAGATCCGCACGCCATCGCCGTCGCTCATGTGTTCGAGTTTAGTCGATCGCGATCATGGTTCGCAACCGCAGGCAGGCGCAAATCGCCTTATGTACAAGGCGATTTGTCAAAGCAGCTGACTGAAGGTGGGCCCTCACCTCACCCGGCTCTGGCTGGCGGGGTCCCATCGTGTCGCGGGCGTGCGGGCGTGCGGGCGTGCGGGAAGCTGGGACTGAGTGCCAGTCAGGGAGGATTCAGCGTCTGCGGCCAGATTCTCGCCACCCGCGTACCGCGTCCTGGATCCGGTCGATCATCGCCAGCGGAGGCCCGGCCAGGAGGTTGGCCATCGCGGATTCCCCGATCATCGGGTGGGGTCGCGTCGGCGCCGCGGCCTGGGCGGTCCTGACCGCGCCGGCCATCTTGCGGAGCTGGTCGGCTGAGATCCTCCGACGGAGTTGTGGGAACTCCTCTTTTTCCTCGCGATCGGCGTGTTCGATCACGGATTCGGAAAGTGCGGCGAGTTTCTTGTCGAAGTCGACGTGGTCGACGCCAAGGTCGTACAGTTCGGCGAGGTCCCGCTTGGCGCGACCCTCTTCGCGCAGCCGCGCGTTCACGACCCGATCGCCGTTCGCGATTTCGCGCCGGGCCATCGGGTGTACGACCTCTTCCTCCGCGGTCTCGTGGACCGCGAGCAGGCGTACCAGGTTGTCGAAGAGCGCGCGTTTCTGCATTCCTCGCGCATTCGCGACCCGGGTGAAAAGCTCCTTGATTTCCTTGTGCTGCTCGACTAACAGATCGACGACGTCTTTTTGTCGCGCCGGCGCCTTCGCCATTGTCTCGCCCCCGTGATCGCGATGTGGACCGGTCACGGCGACAGGCCCGCACAGGACTAGATTTCCAGTAACGGCCTTCGCCATGCGGCCAAATCGAGGGGCTACCAGTGAGCGGCGGGTGGCATTGTCCATTCGGGGTGGACCTGTCGCATGGCGGCAACGTCGTCGCGGTCGCGGACATCGCTTGTAAGCCAGCGTTCGTGGAGCCGGGCGAGTTGGTCACCGTCAAGCTCGACCCCGAGCCCGGGGAGGTCTGACACCTCGACGCAGCCGTCAACGAACTCTTGCGGTTCGGTGATGACGTCCTCGGTCTGCCACGGCCGGTGGGTGTCGCATGCGTACGCCAACTCCGGAACTGTCGCCGCGACCTGCGTCATCGCGGCGAGGCTGACCCCGAGGTGGGTGTTGGAGTGCATGGACAGCCCCACCCCGAACGTGCGGCACACCGCGGCGAGTTCACGGGTGGCATGGAGGCCGCCCCAGAAATGGTGGTCGGACAGCACGACCTGGACGGCGTTACTGGCGAAGGCCTCCGGGATCTCCGCGAAGGATGTCACACACATGTTGGTTGCCAGCGTCATGCTGGTACGCCGGTGAACCTCCGCCATGCCGGGCGTACCCGGTGTGGGGTCCTCGAGGTACTCCAGTGCCCCGTCGAGTTGCTCAGCCACGTGCACGCTGGTGTCGACCGACCAGGCGGCGTTCGGGTCGAGCCGCAGTGGCCGGTCGGGGAACGCCGCACGAAGCGCCCGGATGGCGTCGATCTCCTCCAAGGGCGGGAAGACCCCGCCCTTGAGTTTGAAGGACCCGAAACCGTACCGGTCAGCGAAGCGCTGCGCCTGGGCAACGACGCCGGCCGGGTCAAGGGCGGCGCCCCAGTCGTCGGAGGGTGCGTCGGCGACGGGGTGTTCGGCCCAGCGGTAGAAGAGGTACGCGCTGTACTCCACCCGGTCTCTCACCTTGCCGCCAAGGAGGGCGTGCACAGGCAGGCCGAGCGTCCGCCCGAGCGCGTCGAGGCTCGCGACCTCGAACGCCGACACCACACTGGCCAGCAGCTTGTTGGTGGTGCGGGACCCGCGCAGGCCGCCGGCGTTCACCTCGGTCCGCGCCCGCCCCGACACGTCGGGACTGTGCTCGGCGGCGAACCCCGTCAGGTCGTTGAGATCCAGCAGCGGCCGGCCGACGAGGGCGGGCGCGAGCGCCTCGGCGATGGTGAGGTAGTCGGTGTCGCCGTACGTCTCGCCAACACCGGTGACCCCGTCCTCGGTCTGGACCTCCACGATCAGCCGCGGTGTATAGGGCTGGTGGACACCCTGGCTGTTGAGAAGGGGCGGGTCGCCGATGAGGATCGGTGTGACGCGGGTGCGGGCGATGCGCGGCGCGGCGGTCGTGGTCACGCGGAACTCCTCTGGCCGTCGAGGGTGGCTCCGACCAGGGCGAGGCCGGCGGTCAGGATGCCGGCCAGCTGGTCGAGTTCGGTCGGCGTCGGGTCGGTGAGCGGCGCGCGCACCGGCCCGACCGGCGCGCCCCGCAGGCGGGCCGCCGCCTTGACCAGCGCGACGGCGTACCCCCGCTGCCGGTCACGAAGGGTCACGAGCGGCACGTAGAACTCCTGGAGCAGCCGGTCGACCGTGGCGTCGTCTCCGGCCATCAGCGCGGTGAAGAACGCCTTCGAGATCTCGGGCGCGAACGCGTGGACCGCCGAGGAGTACGCGTGGATGCCGATGCTCCGATACGGGCGGGCCTGCAACTCGGCGGTGGGTACGCCGTTGAAGAAGAGGAAGTCGCTCGGGACGGCCAGGCGGAGCCGCTGCAGCTGGTCGAGGTCGCCGTGGCCGTCCTTCAGGCCGATGACGTTCGGTATCCGGGCCAGCTCCGCCAGAGCGGCGGGCGTGTACTTCACCTGGTCCCGCTGGTAGACGATCAGCGGCAGGCTGGTGCGGGCCGCGACCTCCTGGACCTGGCGGACGAGTCCCTCCTGCGGCGCGCCCACGAGGTAGTGCGGGAGAAGGAGGGCCCCGTCAGCTTCGGCCTGCTCGGCGGCGGCAGCGAACCGCGCGGCCTGCGCCCAGCCGTACCCGATGCCCACGATCACCGGGACCTCGCCGCCCGCCTCACGGACGGCCGTCGCGACCAGCTCCGCGTACTCCGACTCGGAGAGGGAGAAGAACTCCCCGGTGCCGCAGCAGGGAAAGAGCGCCGCGGGACCGGCCGCGAGTTGGCCTCGCAGGTGGGTGCGGAACGCCGCCAGGTCGACCTCGCCGCCGGAATCGAAGGGGGTCAACGGGAACGACAGGACCGCCCGCTGGCTCCGGTCCCTCAGCGCCGCCGCGAGGTCAGTCGTACCCACCATCTATCGTCTCCATATGTAGACGCCTTCTCGTATCTGGAACGGAACGCTAGGGATGGTGTCGTACGACTGTCAACGCCGGACCCGCCATCGGCCAACTACACGGCGGCCAAACCGCTTTGGTCGAGCGCGATCAGCGAACAACGAGCAGCGAACAACGAGCAGCAGGAGGAGGGCGCCGGGATGGACGAACATCCACCCACGTCAGGCGGAGTCCGCGACGTGAAGTCGGCGGCACGGACGGTGGACCTGCTCGAGGCCCTCGCCGCCCGGCAGAACCGCCCGGCCAAGCTCCGCGAGCTGAGCGAGGCGCTCGGCGTTCCCAAGAGCAGCCTCTACGCCCTGCTCCGGACCCTCGTCAGTCGCGGCTGGGTGCGGACCGACGCGACCGGCACGTTGTACGGCATCGGGATCCGGGCACTGCTCGCGGGCACGAGCTACCTCGACGCGGACCCCTACCTTCGGCTGGTCCAGCCCTATCTCGACGAGCTCGCCGAGCGCACTGGCGAGACGATCCACTTCGGTCGCCTCGACGGCAGCGACATCATCTACCTCGCGACCCGGGAGTCACCCGCCTACCTCCGCCCGTACAGCCGGGTTGGACGCCGGCTGCCGGCGTTCACCACCGCGCTCGGCAAGGCGCTCCTCGCCGAGCGCACACCCACCGACCGGGAGAGCCACCTCCCGGCACCACTGCTCGCGATGACACCACACACGCTCACCAACCCGGCGGCTCTCGACGCTGACCTCGACGCGGCCAGGCAGCTCGGCTACGCGGTCGACCAGGAGGAGAACACCCTGGGACTCCGATGTCTCGGCGTCGCGCTGCACTACACCGAGCCCGTGACAGACGCCGTCAGCTGTTCGGTTCCGCTGGCCCGGCTGACTCCTTCGCGCGAGAGCGAGATCCTCAACGCCCTGGTCGGCGTAAGAGACACGATCGAACGGGTCGCGGGACCGCCGCGGACCTATCCCTGACCGCGGGCCGCTGGCGTGGTCTCACACGTGCGGCGTGACCTCGCACCGCTCGACGGCTACGCGGTAGCCGTGGATCCTGCGGAGCCGGATGCGGACGTAGTGGACTGGAGCGGTCAGCTCCATACCGTCCGACGGCAGGAGTGAGAGCCGCGCGAGTTCGGTGGGTTCGGTCACGACCTCCGCCCGGCCGAGGGCGGTGACGCTCCAGCCGGATCCGGGTTCGAGGTCGGAGTTGTCCACCTCGAACGCCACGATGGAGTCGTGGATGCTGCGGGCGAGTCGAGACCCCGCGGTCGTACGAACGATCACGGCATCGTCGTCCATCGTGAAGTACACGGGCTCCACCGCCGGGAGGGTCTGGTCGGTGAACACGATCCGTCCGACGGGCGCGTCGTTCAGTAGGGCGAGGGACTCGACCGGCGTCAAGGCCACCCGCTCATCACTCACGATCATGGTGGAGTACCTCGGGGACTGGGAGGCAGACCCAGTTACCAGCTGTCGCCCTCACTCTCGCGCAATGGAGTCAGTACCCACATCGGGACACGTACCGATGCGGGTACGTACGTATGGCTCGCCGGCCCGTAGGTAGCGGTCAGGTGTACGCACGGACCAGGCGCCCGCTCAGGCCCGGTCCGGATTGCCGTGTTCGGCCGCCCAGGCCGCGATCTGCGCCCGGGACGCGAAGCCGAGCTTGACGAGGATGTTCTCGACGTGGCTCTCGGCCGTGCGCTGCGAGATCACCAGGGCGTTGGCGATCTCGCGGTTCGTGCAGCCACGCGCCACCAGGTCGGCGATCTCGCGCTCTCGCCGGGTGAGCACCGAGACGTCCTCGTGCTTCGCCGCCGGCCGGCGGGCGTGCTTCTCCTGGAAGGCGAGGTCCAGGATCTCCTCGAGGCTGAGCTCGTTGCCCTCCTGGAGCAGCGCGGCGTACGCCCGCTCACCCAGGGTTTTGCGCAGCCGTTCCACCCATTCCGCACGATAGGACGCGAGGTGGGTGTATCCCTCGAGGGAGACGCCGAGCGACCGGCTCAGGCCGCGCAGGGCGCCGAAGATCCGTACGGCCCGGTCATGGTGGCCCTCCGCGGCCGCGGCCAGCGCGAGCACCTCGAGGTTGAGGGCGATGCCGAGTCGGTCGTCGAGGGCTTGGTTGATGCGGAGGCTGTCGCGTTCGAGGGTGGTGGCTCGTTGGTAGTCGCCTTGGCGCCAGACTTCGATGCCGAGGGCCATGAGGGCATACGACTTGTGCCAGACGTCGCCGGCGGCCTCGCAGACGGCGATGCATTCTTCGGCGAGGGCGCTGGCCTTGTCGGAGTCGCCGAGGAACGAGTACGCGAGGGACGACCGGATCAGAGTGGACGCGATGCCGTGCGGGTTGGCGATGGCACGGTGCCGGGCGAGCGCCTCCTCGAACAACGCGAGACCTCGCTCCGTCTCGCCGTCCGACATCGCGGCCAGCGCGGAGAACAACACCGCGTACGCGAGCGCCTCGGTCTCGTCGAGCCGCTTGGCCAGGTCGCAGGCCTCGTCAAGCATGCCTTTCGCCCCCGGGATGTCGCCCTGGATGAGGGCGAGCCACCCGTTGGTCCACAAGGCGTTGGCGCGGGGGAGGCTGGGTTCCTGGTCGATGGCGAGCAGCCGGTCCAGCCAACCGCGGCCCTCGTTGAGGAAGTAGCTGTTGATCCAGTGGTAAAGCAGGTTGGTCGCCAGGCATAGACCCGCGTGCTCGTCGGATGGCTCGACAACGGAGTACTCCAGGGCGGCCCGCAGGTCGGCGTGGTCGAGTTGGAGCCGGCTGAACCACTCGATCTGGTGCGGCCCGAACTGCTCGTGGGCCGTCCGCGCCGCGACCTCCTGGTAGTAGGCGTGATGGCGTTGGCGGGCGCTGTGTTCCTCGCCCAGGTCGGTGAGGCGGTGCCGTCCGTACTGCCGGATCAGGTCGAGTTGGCGGTATCGGGCCTGGCCCGCGTGTTCTTCGCGGACGAGGATCGACTTGTCGATGAGTTCGGTGACCAGGTCGATGACGTCCTCGGGTTGGGTGTCGTCGGCGCAGACGGCTTCGGTGGCGGCGAGGTCGAAGCTGCCGGCGAAGATCGCTGAGCGGGCCCAGAAGCGTTGTTCTGCTGGGGTGCACAGGTCGTAGCTCCAGTCGATGAGTGCCCGCAGGGTCTGGTGGCGTGGTGCGACGTTCTTCGGCCCGGCGGTGAGGAGGCGGTAGCGGTCGTCGAGGCGTTCGAGGATCTGCTCGGGCGAGAGTGACCGCA
>NZ_KB892715.1 GCF_000373925.1 Actinopolymorpha alba DSM 45243
GCCCGAGCCGGCCGTAGCAGGCGCGCAGCCAGTGATGCTGGGACGGGTAACCCAACAGCACCTGGGCAACCGCCAAACAGACCAGCTCGGCATCAGTCAGTCTCTTCGGCCGCCCGGGTGTGAGCCGGTGCGCCTCCACCACGTGATCATCGATGTACACATACAGTGCGGTCAGGAGGGTATCGAGGTTGTTCGTCACAAAACGACATCGATACCCTCCGCCGCGTCAAGATCCCAGCAGCCACACCGAACAGAGTTAGGAATCACTCGTCTAGGCCAGCAAGCCGACATTCCGCGTAAGACGTGCGGTTCTATCGCGTACACGCCGTTGTCGCCCCGCGAAACAGCGTCATTCGGGGCTGGTCCGCCCGGGTCGAGCAGGAAATCCGGTGCCTCGCGGGGAGTTGGCCCACTCGTACCCCTTCGCGTCGTACACTCAACGACTGGCCGACCCCTGCCGGTGTTTCAGCAGCCGGTTCATGCCCCCGACCCCGGCCAGGAAGCCTGCCGTGATCCGCTTCGAGAACGTCAGCAAGGTGTACGACGGACAAAGCCGGCCCGCCTTGGCCGACCTGTCCCTCGAGGTCGACAAGGGCGAGTTCGTGTTCCTGGTGGGAGCCTCGGGCTCGGGCAAGTCGACGTTCCTCAAGCTCGCCCTCCGCGAGCTGCATCCCTCAAGGGGACGAGTCTTTGTCGCCGGTAAGGAGCTGGGCCGGCTCTCCACCTGGAAGGTTCCCCGCCTGCGCCGCCAGATCGGCACGGTGTTCCAGGACTTCCGGCTGCTGCCCAACAAAACGGTCTTCGAGAACGTCGCGTTCGCTCTCCAGGTGATCGGCCGGCCGCGCGGCCACATCGCCAGGGTCGTTCCTGACGTGCTCCAGCTGGTCGGCCTCGACGGCAAGGAGCACCGGATGCCGGACGAGCTGTCCGGTGGTGAGCAGCAGCGGGTCGCGATCGCACGGGCCTTCGTCAACCGCCCGATGATCCTCATCGCCGACGAGCCGACCGGAAACCTCGACCCGTCGACGTCCGTCGGCATCATGAAGCTGCTCGACCGGATCAACCGCACCGGCACCACGGTCCTCATGGCCACCCACGACGCCAACATCGTCGACCAGATGCGCAAGCGGGTGATCGAGCTCGAAGGCGGCAAGCTCGTCCGTGATCAGTCCCGCGGCGTCTACGGCTACCAGAGCTAGCTGCCGCCCGGCGCGCGGGCCTGCCGCGTGCCGACCGCCGCCGTGACGATCAGGTACTCGACCCCCTAGGACACCATGCAGATCAGGTACGCGTTCTCCGAGCTTGGCACCGGCCTCCGCCGCAACGTCACCATGACCGTGGCGGTGGTCGTCACCGTCTGGATCTCCCTCGTCCTCTTCGGGCTCGGGCTGTTGGTCCGGTCAGAGGTGGCCCTCGTCAAGGGCTTTTGGTACGACAAGGTGCAGATCGCGGTGTTCATGTGTAACGACGTCTCGTCCTCGCCGCAGTGCGCGGACGGTGCGGTCAGCGGTGCCCAGCGGACTGAGATCGAGCAGGCGCTGTCGACCAACCCCGAGGTTCGCAAGGTCTACCACGAGTCGCAGCAACAGGCGTACGCGCGGTACCAGGAGATCTACAAGGACGCCGCCACCGCCGACATCGTGAAGCCGGTCGATCTCCAGGAGTCCTTCCGGGTCAGCCTGAAGAATCCGGAGCAGTACCAAGGCGTGCAGTCGGCGGTGCAGGGACTCCCCGGCGTGTTCAGTGTCCAGGACTCCCGTGAGGTCCTGGAGCCGTTGTTCAAGGGCCTCAACGGCCTGCAGTGGATCTCGATCGGGTTGGCGGGGGGCCTCCTGATCGCGGGTGTGCTGCAGATCGGCAATACCATCCGGCTCACGGTGTTCAGTCGGCGTCGCGAGATCGGCATCATGCGACTGGTCGGCGCGTCGAACTTCTACATCCAGCTGCCGT
This sequence comes from Actinopolymorpha alba DSM 45243, assembly GCF_000373925.1. Classification (GTDB taxonomy): domain Bacteria; phylum Actinomycetota; class Actinomycetes; order Propionibacteriales; family Actinopolymorphaceae; genus Actinopolymorpha; species Actinopolymorpha alba. The sequence continues at coordinate 1,951 of NZ_KB892715.1, forward strand.
TCATCGTCGAAAGTGTCGTCGCCGCCCTGGTCGGCGCGGCTCTGGCTTGCGGCACGCTGGCATTCACGCCGTGGGTCACCGCCAAACTCCGGACAGACGTGCGCGTCGTGCCCTGGATCGGATGGGAAGAGACGATTACCACGATGCCGGTATTGGCGGCCCTTGGCATTCTCCTGGCGATAATCGCCTCGTTTATCACTCTACGGAAATATCTCACAGTCTGATGGGTATTGCTTACTGTCAGTAGCACAACCTCAGAGAGAGGGGAGACCCGTGGTCCGACACTTCCCCCCCGCCCGCTCAGCGGGCGAGTCGTTGGACACCAACGAGGAGCAGCTACCCGACGAACCCGACGGCCCGGCGCGGGCTGGTCCGGGACGTCTGACATCACGACGGAAACGACGACGCCTGCGGCTGGGTGGCTCGGTCCTCGTCCTGGCCGTGGCGGTGACGCTCGGTGGGCTCGCGCCCGCCCAGGCGGGCCCCGAGGAGGACAAACGCCGGGTCGAACGCGAGATCGACGGCGCCAAGGGCGACCTCGACGAGTCGTCCGCCCAGCTCATCGGGTCCACGAAGGCGCTCCAGGCGGCTGAGACCAAGCTCGCGGCGGCGCGGGCAAAGCTCGCGACCGTACGCGGCCAGCTTTCGGCGGCCCGGGCGAAGGACGCCGCGATGGCGGCCAAGCTGGCGCGCGCCGAGCGGGACGTCGCACAGGCCACCGCCGCGGTCGCCGCGGCGGAAGATCGGGTGCGTACGCAGCGGGACGAGATCGGGGCGTTCGCCAACGCGAGTTACCAACAGTCGGGCCTCGGCGAGCTGGCCGCGGTTCTCAAGAGCGAGACACCGGCGGAACTCCTCGGACGAGTGCACATCGTCGCCAGTGTCAGCGAGTCCCAACGGACCGCCCTCAACCGGATGAACGCCGCCCGCGCCGACCTCGCGGCCACCCGGGCAGCGCTCCAGGCCGCGGAGAAACTCGTCGCGCAGCAGCGGAAGGAAGCCGCCGACAACCTGGCGCGGGTGCGGGTTCTCGAACGCCAGGCCCGCGAGAGCGAGGCGGCTGTCGAAGGACTCGTCGCCGACCGGCAGGCTGCCCAGGACGCCGCGGAGAAGGCCAAGCAGGAGGACCTGCGCCGCTACAAGGAGTTGGTCGCCGAACGCGAGCGGATCGAGGCGCAGCTGAAGGAGATCGCCCGCAAGGAGGCGGAGGAGGAACGCAAGCGCCGCGAGCGCCGCCGCGACGACGGCGGTGGTGGTGGTGGTGGAGGCGATCCTGGCAGCTCGCTGTCGCGTCCCGTCTCCGCGCCGATCACCTCGCCGTACGGCATGCGTTTCCACCCGGTCCTCAAGCGCTGGAAGCTGCACGACGGCACCGACTTCGGCGCCGCCTGCGGCACACCGATCCGCGCCGCCGCATCCGGGAAGGTCATCTCGCGCTACTTCAACGCGGGGTACGGCAACCGGGTGTTGATCTCGCACGGGTGGCTGAGGGGCGCCTCGGTCGTGACGGCGTACAACCACCTGTCCGCGTACGCGGTGAGCAGCGGTCAGCAGGTGAGCAAGGGCGACATCATCGGGTACGTGGGGACGACGGGCTACTCGACGGGATGCCACCTGCACTTCATGGTGTACCGGAACGGAAGCACCGTGGACCCCATGAACTACCTGTAGTTCGCAGATCCGCGCAAGTGGGGAGCGGGGCTCGGCCCGGCGGGTGCCACGCACGGGTTCGTGTCCCGAGGTAAACCCGCTTGCGCGGATCCGCGAAGATAGAGGGATGGTCAAGGAGCGCGGTCGCCGGGTGATCGCCCAGAATCGCAAGGCCCGGCACGAGTACCACATCGACGAGACGTTCGAGGCTGGGCTCGTCCTCACCGGCACCGAAGTGAAGTCGTTGCGGGCCGGCCGCGCCTCCCTCGTGGATGGGTACGCCGTGGTCATCGACGGCGAGGTCTGGCTCCAAGGCGTGCACATCCCGGAGTACACCCAGGGCACCTGGTCCAATCATCCGGTACGCCGCACCCGCAAGCTGCTCCTCAACCGCAAGGAGATCGACCGGATCGGCGCCACGACCCGCGAGAGCGGCATCACGATCGTGCCGCTGTCGCTCTACTTCAAAGACGGCCGGGCCAAGATCGAGATCGCCCTGGCCCGCGGTAAGCGCGACTACGACAAGCGCCAGGCGCTCGCCAAGCGGGAAGCCGACCGCGAGGCGGCTCGGGCGATGGCCGTCCGCCGGCGCGGCTGAGGACGTCCCGAGCGGTCGGCCAGTACCGACCTGTCCGGTCGGTCCGGTGTGCGGCGTCGCAGGGGCACTGGAACGATCTCCCCCATGAGGCGAGCCCGGAACCCCTCGCGATCCAGGACCCCGCTCACTCCGGCGTTCTGGACGATCTGGGTGGCATCCGCCATCTCCTTCCTGGGTGACGGGCTGGTGATCGGCGCGCTTCCCCTGCTCGCGGCGAGCCTCTCCCGCGATCCGCGCATCGTCTCCCTGACAGAAGCCGCCGCTCAGCTCGGCTGGCTCCTTCTCGGCCTCATCTCCGGTGTGCTCGTCGACCGTTGGAGCCGGACCACCGTGATGTGGCGTACCGACGTACTCCGGACGGTGCTGGCTGGTGTGTTCGCGGCACTCGTATTCCTCGGTCTGGTCAGCGTGCCGCTCGTCCTCGTGGTGGGGTTCGCGCTCGGCCTGGCCGCGCCGTTCTTCGACAACGCGTCGTCAGCCGTGCTGCCGCAGCTGGTGCCTGCCGCCTCGCTGGAGCGGGCGAACGCGTTCAACCAGACCGCCATCATGCTCGGTGCCAACCTGCTCGGTCCGCCCGTCGGGGCCGCGTTGTTCGTGCTGATGCCTGGGCTGCCGCTGGCGTTGAACGCGGCGACCTTCGGCGTGGCTGCCGTGCTCGTGTGGCGAGTACGCCGTGCGGTGCCGGCGCCTGAGGTGCGAGCCGACCGCCATCTGTGGCGTGAGCTTCGCGAAGGACTCGCGTTCTTGTGGAAGCATCGGCTGCTGAGGACGCTGTGCCTGCTGCTCGGCGTCATCAACGGAGTGTCGTCGGGGATTGTCGCCGTCCTGGTGTTGTACGTCCTCGAACTCCTCGGGTTTCCTGAGGCGGTGTACGGCTGGCTGATCGCGGCCTTCGCGGTTGGTGGACTTCTCGGGGCGGCACTTGCTCCGGGGGTCAGCCGGGCGGTGGGTGGGCGGGTGACAATGCTCGCGTCGAGTGTGGCGTTCGGGCTGGCGTTCGTTGGTCTTGGTGCGTTCCCGTCCACGGTGCCCGTTGTCCTGTGCGTCGTCGTGGCCGGGATCGCCTCCGTGTTGTGGAACATCGTGACCGCGTCCGTACGTCAACGGGTCGTCCCGGCCGATCTTCTGGGCCGGGTGACCAGCGTCTACCGGGTGGTCGGGTTCGTCGCCATGCCCGGAGGGGCCGTGGCGGCGGGGCTACTCGCGCATCAGGCCGGGTTGCGGGCGCCCTATCTGGTGGGCGGGGTGCTCACGCTGGTGGCGACGTTGTTGGCGATACCCGCCTTACGGGCTGGTGAGGCGGAGGCCTTCCGCGCGTCCGCTGGCTGATCAGGTGGTTGGACATCATTGAAGGTCCTTGGTGAGCCACATGATGAGGTCATGGTCCACAGTGACTGTGGCTCCCTCGCGGACGGGCACCGGGCCGAGGCAGGCGCCGCGCCCATCCGGAAGGTATCCGCGCTTGGCGTACATCCGCTGCGCCGGCCCGTACGCGTCGAAGAGTCCTACGGTGATGCCGAGACAGGCGATTCCGCGGTCCCGGGCTAGTTGTTCGGCGGCGTCCATCAGTCTTGTCGCAATGCCTTGTCCACGGAACGGCCCCGCCACCGAGACCTGGTGGACCAACGGGATGCCGTGGTCCCTGAAACCCGCGAATCTGGACTGCCATCGGATGGTAACGATGCCGACCACCCGATCGCCGAGCAGGGCGACAACACTGGACCCTCCTCCAGAAGCGTGGTCGTGCAGGTGCTCGTGCGCTCCAGCCTCACTCGCCGTCACCCATTCGGTCAGGAATCGAAGGGTGGGCTGGAGGACTGCCTCGTCTACCGGCTGAATGCGGACATTCGAGATGGTCACTCTGGCAGACTCGAGGATTAGGGGCGCCGAGCGCAAGGCAATTCGGAGTGCCTTGATCTTCTATCCGTGAGCGTCAATACCCGCATCGGTTTACGTCCGGATCGGTCGTTGGTTGATGTCGATCCAGGGCAGCTAGTGGGTGTCGACGTCGTGGATGGTCCGGAGCCGAACCGCGTCGAACTTCCCAGCGAGCTTATGCGCCAGCTCCACAGCCTCGGCCCTCTCGGCGTCCGTACACGACCAGGTAGAGAACTCCAAAATGTCGTCAAGCATGGAATCGACCGCACCCATCAAGCCCAGCGTCGGGTGCGTGGGCGGGGCGCCGGTCGTGACATCCATAGGTAGAACGCTATCGGCGACCACCGACAAAACCCCGCCCAAAAGAGCCCATTCACGGGGCCAGAGGAATGTAATTTTCCCTTGCCTCGAATAGCTCTGTGTGATGAAATCCGTGGGTCTATCTAATGGGATGCCGGGCTATTGGATGGACCAAGTGTCGGCGGGCTGCGCCTGAAATTGAGCGGGGAGTGCGGTTGATTATCGGTGGCGGCCATGATGGGGGAGGGGTCGGGCGAGGTAGTGGAGCTTTTCTCTGCGCGGGGTACGCGAAATGCTCCACGGCTTCTTACGCGCCGACATCCCTGCGGCGTGTTGATCATGGCCTGGCTCGAGGGTCGCCTGCGATACGAGATCGCTCTCCGAGGTTGCCGCGATGGTTTGTGAATAGGCCTCAATGAGGCTGCAGCAGGTCGGGGTGCGCCGAGGGCACCCGTCTCACATTGTGTACACCTTCTCCGGTACGCCGTCAGAGGTTTCTCGGCTAAGAGGACCCTGTTGGCTTATTCGGGACACGCCGTGTGGTGTGCGTGCTTGTTGATCTTGACCCGGTCATGATCGTTTCCGGTCGGTTTTCTGGTGTTTGTTCCCGGCCGCAGAATGGGGTGGTCATGTCGATGAAGCCGCAGCCGTGGCCGGAGGTGCCGGCCGATACTGCCCGGGTCGCTCGGGCGGCCTTTCCGCGGGGTGCGTTGGCGATGCGGGTTCGTGACGAGTTGGGCTGCTGGTATGACGACGAGGCGTTCGCGTCGGCGTATGGGGTGCGGGGAAGGCC
>NZ_KB892716.1 GCF_000373925.1 Actinopolymorpha alba DSM 45243
ATCGATGCGAATGGCATTGTGCATGTGTCGGCGAAGGATTTGGGCACTGGTCGTGAGCAGCGGATGACGGTGACGGGTGGTTCGGCGTTGCCGAAGGATGACATTGACCGGATGGTCCGTGACGCGGAGCAGTATGCGGAGGAGGACCGTAAGCGGCGTGAGGTGGCGGAGCTGCGTAACCAGGCGGACACGTTGGTCTACCAGACCGAGAAGTTCATCGCCGACAACCCCGACACCGTCCCCGCCGAGGCCAAGGCGGAGGTCGAGCAGCACGGCGCGGAGCTGAAGAAGGCGCTGGAAGGCGACGACAACGACGCCATCAAGACCGCCTTCGACAAGCTGTCGGAGTCGCGCAACAAGATGGGCGCGGCGATGTATGCCTCCGCCCAGCAGGCGCAGACGCCTTCGGGTGACGGCAGTGCCGACGCGTCGGCCGGCGGTGCCCAGAAGGAAGACGAAGACGTGGTTGAGGCCGAGATCGTTGACGAGGACAAGTCGTCTGAGGAAGGGCAGGGCGGTCAGAAGTGACGCAGGCCGAGGAACACGAAGGCCCCGTGATCCGCGACCGGCGGCGGATTGATCCGCTCACTGGCAAGGTTCGAGAAGGGGCACGGGAGTCCGCGCCCCAGGCTGAACCCCCCACCGGCGACGCGACCGCATCGGTCGACACGGGCACGCAGACAGCTGAGACCGAGACCGAGCAGGCCTTGGCCGAGCTGAAGGTAGCGCTGGTCGAACGCACCAACGACCTCAAGCGTCTTCAGGCTGAGTACGTCAACTACAAGCGTCGCGTCGACCGTGATCGGGAGGTCGCTCGGGATCTCGCGGTAGCCGGCGCCCTCACCGAGCTGCTTCCCGTGGTTGACGACGTGGGCCGGGCGCGAGAGCACGGCGAGCTCGAAGGTGGCTTCAAGGCGGTCGCCGAGGCGCTCGAGTCGATCCTCGCCAAGCTCGGCCTGGTGCGTTACGGCGAGGTGGGGGAGCCGTTCGACCCGCGGATCCACGAGGCACTCATGCACGCCTACTCCGACGACGTGTCCGGACCTACCTGCGCGGCGATCCTGCAGCCGGGCTACCGGTATGGCGAGCGGGTGCTCCGTGCGGCCCGCGTCGCGGTGACCGAGCCCACGGTTGGCCTGCCTCCGCAGCAGCCGACCGCCACCGAAGGCGCCGAGGCGCCGGCCAGTGACGAGGCCGGGCCGGATGAGCGGGCGTCTTCTGGCGACGGCTGATCCTGAGGAGGTGAGCAGCACCCATGGGCACCAAAGAGTGGCTCGAGAAGGATTTCTACAAGGTGCTCGGCGTCTCCAAGGACGCGTCGCCTGACGAGATCAAGAAGGCCTACCGCAAGCTGGCTCGCCAGAACCACCCTGACGCCAACAAGGGCGACGCCAAGGCAGAGGAACGCTTCAAGGAGGTTTCGGAGGCCTACTCCGTTCTGTCCGACCCGGCCAAGCGCAAGGAGTACGACGACGCGCGGTCGTTGTTCGGCGGCGCGGGCGGCTTCCGGTTCCCGGGCGGGCCCGGCGGCCAGACCCCGACCGGCGGTTTCCCGTTCGACCTGGGTGACATCTTCAGCCAGCAGGGTGGTCGCAGCGGCGGACTCGGCGACATTCTCGGCGGGATCTTCACTGGTGGGCGTACCCGTACGCCTCCTGGTACCCGCCCGCGGCGTGGCGCCGACGTCGAGACCGAGGCGACGATCGGGTTCCGTGACGCTGTGGACGGTGTCACGGTGCCACTCCGGATGACCAGCGACAGCCCGTGCCCGGACTGCTCGGGCACTGGCGCGAAGGCCGGCACGGTCCCCCGGGTGTGTCCTGACTGCGAAGGGGTGGGCATGCGCGCCACCACGCAGGGCGGACGCCTCGCGATGACCGAACCCTGCCGGACCTGCCGCGGGCGCGGGTTGGTGGTCGACGACCCCTGCCCGACCTGCCATGGCTCGGGGCGCGGCACGTCGTCGCGCACCATGCAGGTCCGCATCCCGGCTGGGGTCCACGACGCCCAGCGGATCCGGTTGCGCGGCAAGGGCGCGCCGGGCGAACGCGGCGGCCAACCCGGTGATCTGTACGTCACGGTCCATGTCCAGCCGCACGAGCGCTTCGGCCGGAAGGGCGAGCACCTCACGATCACGGTGCCGATCACCTTCCCCGAGGCTGCGCTCGGCGGTGTGGTCCGGGTGCCGACGCTCAACGGCCCGGCCGTGACCCTCAAGGTCCCGCCCGGCACACCTAACGGCCGGACGTTCCGGGTCCGCGGCAAGGGCACGTCGCGGCGGGACGGCACCAAGGGCGACCTGCTGGTCACCGTCGAGGTGGTCGTCCCCGACCACCTCGACGAGCAGGCCAAGGAGGCGTTGGACGCCTATCGCAAGGCGACCGGCGTGGATGACCCGCGGCACGACCTGTTCGATGGTCAGGGAGGTGTCCGATGACGAGCGAGGAGTTGGGCACGGTGGACGGCCCGACCGGTGTTCGCCGGTCGGGTCGCAGTCCCGCCTTCGACATCTCGATGCATGCGGATACGCCGGCGTACGTCATCAGCGTCGCCGCCGAGCTCACCGGGCTGCATCCGCAGACGCTGCGCACCTACGATCGGCTCGGCCTGGTGTCGCCGGGCCGGTCCGTGGGCGGCGGCCGCCGGTACTCCCTTCGTGACATCGAGACCCTTCAGCACGTCGCCAGGCTCACCTCCGCCGGCATCGGGCTCGAGGGAGTCAAACAGATCCTCGAGCTCGAGTCGGAGGTCGAGACGTTGCGGGCACGGGTGGCGGAGTTGGAGAGCGCCCTCGATGATGCCCAGGTGATGTTCGAGCGGGCCGCCGAACAGGCGGCGTTCCTCCCCGAACTCCTACCGCGCACCAGCCGGGCCGTCGTCGTGTGGCAAGGGACCCGCCGGCGACGCGGCGGATCCCGCTAGAGGTTTCCGGGAGCGTTGGCATGAGGCAGATCATGGCCATAAAGTTGAGCGGAACGGACTCAACCCGGTCGGTGTTGGGTCGCATGGCCCATTCGTTGATGACGGGGATGTAGACCCATGGACGCGCAGAAGTTGACCACCAAGAGCCAGGACGCGCTGTCGGCCGCTGTCCGGCAGGCAGCCAGCTCTGGCAACCCGGCGGTCGAGCCGGTGCACCTGCTCCTCACTCTGCTCGCCGATCCGGAGGGCACGGCCGGTGCGCTGCTGGATGCGGTCGGCGCCGACCGGTCCGTGGTTCGCAAGGACGCGACCGACACGGCGGCCCGGCTGCCCGCGGCGAGCGGGTCCACCGTCCAGGCCCCCAACCTCTCCAGGCCCCTTTATCAGGTACTCCAGGTCGCACAGGACCAGGCGACCGAGCTCGGAGATGAGTATGTCTCGACCGAGCATCTCCTCGTCGGGCTCGCGACGGTGGCGAGCAGCGCCAAGGACGTGCTGGCCCGGGCCGGCGCCAAGCCTGAAGGTCTGCTCGCGGCGTTCTCCCAGGTGCGCGGCTCGGCGCGGGTAACCTCGCAGGACCCCGAAGGCACCTACAAGGCCCTGGCGAAGTACTCCGTCGACCTCACCGAGCAGGCCCGCGAGGGCAAGCTCGACCCGGTCATCGGGCGGGACGCCGAGATCCGACGGGTCGTCCAGGTCCTGTCCCGGCGTACCAAGAACAACCCCGTCCTCATCGGCGAGCCCGGCGTCGGCAAGACCGCTGTCGTCGAGGGTCTCGCGCAGCGGATCGTCGCGGGTGACGTGCCCGAGTCTCTGAAGGGCCGGCGCCTGGTCGCGCTCGACCTCGGCTCGACGGTGGCCGGTGCGAAGTACCGCGGCGAGTTCGAGGAACGCCTGAAGGCCGTTCTCAACGAGATCAAGGAGAGCGACGGCCAGATCATCACGTTCATCGACGAACTGCACACGGTCGTCGGCGCCGGTGCGACCGGCGACAGCTCGATGGACGCGGGCAACATGCTCAAGCCGATGCTGGCCCGCGGCGAGTTGCGGATGATCGGCGCGACCACCCTTGACGAGTATCGCCAGCGGATCGAAAAGGACCCCGCTCTCGAACGCCGGTTCCAGCAGGTGTTCGTGGGCGAGCCGTCCGTCGAGGACACGATCGCGATTCTGCGCGGTCTCAAGGAACGCTACGAAGCACACCACAAGGCCCAGATCGCGGACAGCGCACTGGTCGCCGCGGCCACGCTGTCCAACCGCTACATCACCGGACGGAAGCTGCCCGACAAGGCGATCGACCTCATCGACGAGGCGGCCAGCCGGCTGCGGATGGAGATCGACTCCAGCCCGGTCGAGATCGACGAGCTACGTCGGCAGGTCGACCGGATGAAGATGGAGGAGCTCGCGCTCTCCAAGGAGGGCGACGTCGCCAGCCAGGAGCGGCTCGCCCGGTTGCGGGCCGAGTTGGCCGACCGTGAGGAGTCGTTGCGGGGCCTCGAGGCCCGGTGGGAGAAGGAGAAGTCGGGACTCAACCGCGTCGGCGAGGTGAAGCAACGCATCGACGACCTGCGCGTCCAGGCCGACCGTGCCCAGCGCGAGGGTGACCTCGAGACCGCCGCGCGGATCCTGTATGGCGAGATTCCCGAGCTGGAGAAGGAGCTGCTGGCCGCGGCCGAGGTGCCGGAGGTGCCCGACGTGGCGCCGATGGTGCGCGAGGAGGTCGGCCCCGACGAGGTGGCCGAAGTGGTGTCCAGCTGGACCGGCATCCCGACCGGCCGGCTCCTCGAGGGCGAGACCGGAAAGCTGCTCCGGATGGAGGACGAGCTCGGGCGCCGGCTCATCGGCCAGCGCCGCGCGGTGACGGCCGTGTCCGACGCCGTACGCCGGGCGCGGGCCGGGATCTCCGACCCCGACCGGCCCACGGGTTCCTTCCTGTTCCTCGGTCCGACCGGTGTCGGCAAGACCGAGTTGGCGAAGGCGCTCGCGGAGTTCCTCTTCGACGACGAACGCGCGATGGTGCGCATCGATATGAGCGAGTACGCCGAGAAGCACTCGGTGGCCCGGCTCGTCGGCGCGCCTCCGGGCTATGTCGGCTACGAGGAGGGCGGCCAGCTCACCGAGGCCGTACGCCGCCGCCCGTACTCCGTGATCCTGCTCGACGAGGTCGAGAAGGCGCACCCTGAGGTGTTCGACGTACTCCTGCAGGTGCTCGACGACGGGCGACTCACCGACGGGCAGGGCCGCACGGTCGACTTCCGCAACGCGATCCTCATCCTGACGAGCAACCTCGGTTCGCAGTACCTCGCTGACGTCTCGCTTGACGAGGACAAGAAACGCGAGATGGTGATGAACATCGTCCGCACGTCGTTCAAGCCGGAGTTCCTCAACCGGCTCGACGAGGTCGTGCTGTTCGATCCGCTCGGCAGCGACGAACTCACCCGGATCGTTGACCTGCAGGTGGCCGCGCTCGCCCGGCGGCTCGCCGAACGCCGGATCACCCTGGAGGTCACCGAGGGTGCGAAGGAATGGCTGGCGCTCACGGGATACGACCCGGTGTACGGCGCGCGCCCGCTGCGCCGGCTGGTCCAGTCCGCGATCGGTGACGGGCTCGCCCGCAGGATCCTGGCCGGCGAGGTCCGCGACGGTGACCGTGTCCTCGTCGACGTCAACGACAGCAACGACTCCCTGGAGATAGGGGCCGCTGCGACAACCTGAACTCCCCTTGGCGCGGGGCCGGTCCGGCTCCTCCGCCAAGAAACAACACCCGAAACACACTTCTTCTCATCGGAGGCTGGAGCGTTATGGCTCGTGCGGTTGGTATTGATCTTGGTACGACGAATTCTGTGGTGGCGGTTCTTGAGGGTGGGGAGCCGACGGTGGTGACGAATGCGGAGGGGGCGCGTACGACTCCGTCGGTGGTGGCGTTTGCGAAGAATGGGGAGGTGTTGGTTGGTGAGGTTGCGAAGCGTCAGGCTGTGACGAATGTTGATCGGACGATTCGTTCGGTGAAGCGTCATATGGGGTCTGGTTGGAAGACGGAGATTGATGGGAAGGCGTTTACGGCGCAGCAGATTTCTGCGTTTGTTTTGCAGAAGTTGAAGCGGGATGCTGAGGCGTATTTGGGTGAGCCGGTTACTGATGCGGTGATTACGGTTCCGGCTTATTTTTCGGATGCGCAGCGGCAGGCGACGAAGGAGGCTGGTGAGATTGCTGGGCTGAATGTTCAGCGGATCATCAATGAGCCGACGGCGGCTGCGTTGGCGTATGGGCTTGATAAGGAGCATGACCAGACGATTCTGGTGTTCGATCTTGGTGGTGGCACGTTTGATGTGTCGTTGTTGGAGATCGGTGAGGGTGTTTTTGAGGTCAAGGCGACCAGTGGTGACAATCATCTTGGTGGGGATGACTGGGATGCCAAGATTGTTGATTGGTTGGTGACTCAGTTCAAGAACAAGCAGGGTATTGATCTGGGTGCGGACAAGATTGCGAAGCAGCGGTTGACGGAGGCTGCGGAGAAGGCGAAGATCGAGTTGTCGTCGGCTTCGGAGACGCAGATTAATCTGCCGTATGTCACGTTGGGTGAGTCGGGTCCGTTGCATTTGGATGAGAAGTTGACGCGGGCTGAGTTTCAGCGGTTGACGGCGGATCTTCTTGAGCGGTGTCGGCGTCCGTTTCAGCAGGTGTTGAAGGATGCGTCGATTGAGCTTGCCAGGATCGATCATGTGATTTTGGTGGGTGGTTCGACGCGGATGCCGGCGGTGGCGGATCTGGTGCGTGAGTTGTTGAATGGTAAGGAGCCTCATAAGGGTGTGAATCCTGATGAGGTGGTGGCGGTTGGTGCGTCGTTGCAGTCGGGTGTGTTGAAGGGTGAGGTGAAGGACGTTCTGCTGCTTGACGTCACGCCGCTGTCCCTCGGCATCGC
>NZ_KB892717.1 GCF_000373925.1 Actinopolymorpha alba DSM 45243
CACCTCCCGCGCCAGATAGTCGAGCACTTTGGCGATCAGTGGCCCGGCTGCCTTGATCCGTTTGCTGTAGCCAGGCTGTTTGGGCAGGTACGGGAACAGGTGCCCGAGCCGGCCGTAGCAGGCGCGCAGCCAGTGATGCTGGGACGGGTAACCCAACAGAACCTGGGCAACCGCCAGACAGACCAGCTCGGCATCAGTCAGTCTCTTCGGCCGACCCGGCGTCCGCTGGTGCGCCTCCACCACGTGATCATCGATGTACACATACAGTGCGGTGAGGAGGGTATCGAGGTTGTTCGTCACAAAACGACATCGGTACCCTCCGCTGCGTCAAGATCCCAGCAGCCACACCGAACAGAGTTAGGAATCACTCGTCTAGGACGTGATGACCAGCCTGGCTTGCCGCCGGCGGATGCTCCACACCGCCAGCACGATGCCGGCCAACGCCGCGACCGCTGGTACGACGGCGTACCACCTCAGCCTTCGTGGTACGCCCGCGGTCAACAAGCCGGGCTGCTCAGCTGGGACCTCCGGCTCCATCATCAGCGGAGTCGGAGTCGGAGTCGGAGTCGGAGTCGGTGGAGCCTGGGTCGGCGGAGTCGATCCGGCCACGACCCCTCCCGATGGAGTGGTGACGGTCGGCCGGACTCCCCATGGCGCGGCCACCCGCTCAGGGAGCAGGCTGGTCGCCAGGTTGTCGGCGAACTGCCGGACCAGCCGGCTCCCCGCGTCCCGCAGCATGTCGCGACCAAACTGCGCGGGGCGGCCGGTGACCGTGAGATCGGTGTGGACGTGAACGACGGTCCCCTCGCCATCTTCACAAGCGGCCGGCGCCAGGGTGGCGGTGAGCGTGGCCCGTGCCGTACCCGAGCCTCGGCGCTCCTCCCCCGCCACGTCCACCACCACGCGGCGGGCAGCGGCGTCCTTCTCGACGAACCGCGCGCGACCGGCGTACATCAGGCTGACCGGCCCCAGCCGCATCCTCATCGTGCCCGAGAACTCATCGCGCCGTACGTCGGTCAGCGTCGCACCGGGGAGGTAGGGCGCGACCTGCTGAACGTCGAGCAGCACCTCCCAGGCTTCCCCCACCCCCATCGGCACCGTGAACTCATGCTCAAAGTCCATGACGCTGCGCCTCCTTGCTGGCAGCGGGCGGGTTCGCGTTCGTCCGCGTCGCGACACCTCGCGGCGAAATGGGTGCCGTGCGCGAGGTCGGATACCTGATGTGGACGCCTACCCCGACCGTCGCCCTGACAAGCCAGCCCAGCCGCGCGGGTGGTTGGGTGGCCCGTGACAGACTCCTCCGCATGTCCGACCGCAAGCCCAAGGAATCCGTGAGCTACCGCTTTCGACCGGCCGTAGGCGTCCGCATGCTGGGTGCGGCCTGCGTCTGGCTCGGGTTGACGGTCGTCCTCGAGGTGGTACGCCGGGGCGTTCCCGCCCTTGACGCACCAATCGTGACGGCACTCGAATGGCTCTTCGTCGCGATCTTCGTCCTGGTCGCGGGCGGTGCGGCCTGGGCTCTTGTCGGACGGGCACGACTCGTCCTGGATTCTGATGGCTTCCGCAACTCCACGACCTGGCGCCGGGGAAGCGTGCGCTCAGCGCGGTGGTCGGACGTGGCCGGCGTCCAGCGGTCTGACGGCGCGGCTGGCCCGGTGTTCGTAGTGGAGCTCGCCGACGGTCGGAGCAGCCTGATCGTGTCGCGACTCCTCGACGTACCCACCGGCACCCTCGAGCACCAGCTCCAGGACCGGTTGAACACCGCACACGGTTACCGGTCGCTGTAGACCGCGCGGAGCCGGAGAAATCGGGGGATCGGCGGCGGGTCGCTCTGGGCCTTGTGCCCCCCAAGGCCCAGAACGCCGCGCCTACTCCATCACTACAGATGGTTGGCGGCAGCCTACTCGTTAGACGGTCTGGTAAACGGCAGAACTGCCGATTCATGATCACGACCGGCCACGGGCCCAATGAACCCGATGAATGGGTGCGCCGCCTCAGGTCTTGGGGGGCACAAGACCTGAGGCGGCGCTCTTCGATGCACCAGGGAGGGATGGTGCATTCGGTTTGCTAACGACCACCCTCCCGGTGGGTTACGCACCGTGCTACAAGAATTCTTCTGCGTAATCTCGACGGCGTCCAGCCCTCCACGGAGCTGTTGCCTTGTCGTTGCATTTGGCCGCCGCGGACCGCCCGAGCGAGGAGGGCGGGCGAGGAGGCTGGGCGACCCTCAGCCGGCGGGCTGGTAGGCGCAGGCGTCGTCGAGGGAGTCCGCGGCCGGCGCGGGAGTGGTCGGCGGCGGTGTCCCAGGCGTGGCCACCTTGGTAGGCGCGGGCTTGGGCGTCGCGGGCGTGGAGGCTCGCGGCTTCGGCGTGGCTGCCTTCGTGCCATGGTTGGTGCTTGCCTTCACCGCCCTGATGACCATCGCCTGGATGAGTTCGTAATCCGGGTTGGACGACCTGATGACCTTGTTGGTGAACGCGATGCTCGTGACGTTCGCTTCCTTCACCTTCATCGACAGGTCGACGAAGGCGGGAAGAAGCGCTCCCGGGATGTCGGTGAAGACGACGGACTTGGAGCTCTCCGCGATCGCTTCGTAGCGCGTGAGGACCTTGGCCGGGTCGGCCTGGTCGATGATCGCCTTCATGGTGCATCGCTGGCGTTCCATGCGCTGGTAGTCGTCGGCGCCGTAGCGACCGCGTGCGAACCACAGGGCGTGGTAGCCGTCGAGGTGTTGGTTGGGCCCGGGCTGGAGCCATCCCTTGGGCGGGATGCCCTCGTCGGTGGCGCCGCCGATCGCGACCCTCGTGTTGATGTTGACGGTGATCCCGCCCAGCGCGTTGATGAGCTGCTGGAACCCCTTGAGGTTGATAAGCACGTAGTAGTCGAGCTTCAGCCCCAGCGCGGTGCCCACGGCCATCTTCGTCGCGTCGGCGCCCGGATTGTCGCTGTCGATCAGGCCGGGGTTCTGTGCCGGAACATCCTCGTAGATCGCGTTGATCATCCACTCCAGCCGGTCGCCTGGCCCGTTGAAGACGCCGCCCGGATAGGCGTTCGCCAGCGCCGAACCCGCGGGGAACGGCACCTTCTCGAGGTTTCGGGGCAGGCTGAACAACACCGTGTTGCCGGTGTGGGTGTCGATGCTCGCGACCTGCAGGCTGTCGGGGCGGATACCGAACCGACCCTTACCGCCGTCGCCGCCGAGCAGGAGGATGTTGACGCGATCCTGACCAGCCCACGGATCGGTGCGGGTGGCGTTCTTGGGGCGCGTCGCGCTCTTACTCTCCGGCGCGGCGAAGACGTTCTCCACCACGCCTTTCTGGACCTGCGCGTAGCGTCCGCCAACCGCGAGCGGAGTCAGGACGACGAGCGCGAGGAGGGTCACGACCGCCGACCCGCCGATCCGCTGCAGGGGCGTCGCGCGAGTGGGCCGGAGCGAGCGGTAGGTGCCAACGATGACGAGCACCCACGCGAGCCCGAGAATCGGGAGCAGCGCCCCGATCAGCATGAGCGTGTCGGGCTGGACGAACCAGTGGAGGACCTCGCGTTGGCGGGAGAGGGCCAGAAAGGTCATGCCTCCGGCGAGGAGGAGAAGTACGCCGAGGACCGCCAGGCCGAGCTTACGGCGACCAGCGGCGAGGAACCCGGTGCCAGGGATCAGGGTACCGACGACTGTGAGGCCGAGCGCGGCAGCGAAGGACATCGGTGTACGGCGTTGCCGGCGTACGGCGGAACCGTGCGACGAGACTCCGGCGTCCCTCACTCTCTCAGGCATGGGCGGTATTCAATCCCACTCGGTCACGCTCCTGGCTGGGGCGGGCGACTCCAGACGTGCTGGGGTACTTCATACACCAAGGCATGACGCCTGAAGTGCCCCGGACGTTGCACCTGTCCTGATACTTCCGGATCACCCATCTGTCCTGATACTTCCGGATCACCGGCACTTCGTACGCCCGTGACCGGGCTGCGCGGCACCTGCCACCATCGTGATCGGAACGGATCCTCGACGAGGAGGTCGCCATGCACAGCACCATGCTCGACACCCCGCTCACGGTAGCTGGGGTGGCCCGGCACGGAGCGACGGTCCACGGCCGGACCGGCCGGGTCTCGACACTGACCCCCGACGGTGTCCGGCACACGTCGTACGCCGGCATCCAGCAGGAGGCGGCCCGTCTGGCCAACGCCCTCCGCGCCCTCGGGGTGACCGGTGACGAGCGGGTGGCGACGTTTATGTGGAACAACCAGGAGCACCTCGCGGCGTACCTGGCGGTCCCGTCGATGGGCGCGGTCCTCCACCCTCTCAACATCCGGCTCCCCCCCGACCAGCTGGTCTACATCGCCAACCACGCAGAGGATTCCATCGTGCTGGTTGATGCCTCGCTGCTGCCGGCGTTCGCGAGACTTTTGCCGAAACTGAGGACCGTGCGACACGTCGTCGTGGTGGGTGACGCCGACCTCGGCGGTGGAGCTGACCAGGTAGCGCTGCATTCGTACAAGGACATCCTCGATGGGCAGTCCGACTCCTTTGACTGGCCTGAGCTGGATGAGCGGAGTGCGGCCGGGATGTGCTACTCGTCGGGTACGACCGGTGATCCGAAAGGTGTTGTGTACTCCCATCGTTCGGTCGTCCTGCATTCGATGGCCCTCGCCATGGGGGACGCGCTCGCCCTCGGTCCACGCGACCAGGTGCTTCCGGTCGTGCCCATGTTCCACGTCCTTGCCTGGGGCATTCCGTACGCCTGCTTCCTGGTTGGCGCCGGGTTGGTCATGCCCGACCGGTTCCTGCAGCCGGAGCCGTTGGCGCGGGCGGTCGCGGACGAACGCGTGACCGTCGCGGCCGCCGTTCCGAGCGTGTGGGGTGCCGTCCTCGGATATCTCGACGAGCACCCGGACACCGACTGGTCCAGCCTGCGGGACGTCCTCGTGGGCGGCTCAGCCTGCTCGCGGGCGCTGATGGAGGGGTTCGAACGCCACGGGGTTCGCATCCTGCACGCCTGGGGGATGACGGAGACGTCGCCGGTCGGCACCATCGCCCACCCGCCGGTCGCCGCGCAGGGCGAGGACCACTGGCGCTACCGCCTCGCCCAGGGTCGGTTCGTGTCCCTGGTCGAGGGACGGGTCAGGACGCCCGATGGTCAGATCGCGCCCTGGGACGGTACGACAGTGGGCGAACTCGAGGTCCGTGGTCCGTGGGTGAGCGGGCGCTACTTCGGGGAGGACGGGCCGGATCGGTTCGCCGACGGCTGGCTGCGTACCGGCGACGTGGGCCACATCGACGCCGACGGCTACCTCACCCTGACCGACCGGGCGAAGGACGTGATCAAGTCCGGCGGCGAGTGGATCTCCTCCGTCGAGCTGGAGAACCACCTGATGGCGCACCCGAAGGTCGCGGAGGCGTCCGTGGTGGGCGTTCCGGACGACCGGTGGGGCGAGCGGCCGCTGGCCACCATGGTCGTGTGCGCTGGGGAGACGGTGACGGCGGCGGAGTTGCGGGACTTCCTGGTCGGCAAGGTGGCCCGCTGGCAGCTGCCGGAGCGATGGTCGTTCGTGGCGGAGGTGCCCAAGACGAGCGTCGGGAAGTACGACAAGAAGGTGCTGCGCCGGTGGTACGCCGAGGGCGAGCTCGCGGTCGAGACTCTCGCACCCCCGCCACGGGAGGAGCCGGCCTGACCCGCGGTGGGTCAGGGCCCGGGCGAGGGCGTACCAGCCCGCGAAGAGGGACGCTCGGCTGGTTAGGTTGGCGCGGAAAGCCTCTCGAGCAGCGCGCGTACCTCCGCGTCGGTCGTCGGCCGGAAGTCTTCGTACCACCGTCCGACGGCGTCGAAGGGGTCAGGCGTCAGGGGGCAGACCACCTCGTCGGTCAGCTCCTCGAACTCCGGCAGGGCCTGCGGCGGCGCCACCGGCACCGCGAGGACGACCCGGGCCGGGTTCAGGTGCCGGACCGCCAACACCGCGGCCCGCGCGGTCGCTCCGGTGGCCAGGCCGTCGTCGATCAGGATGACGGTCCGCCCTTCGAGCGACAACGGCGGGCGATCACCGCGGTACGCGGTCTCCTGGCGGGCCAGCTCCGCCATCTCCTCTTCGGTCACCTTGTCGATTTCGTGCCAGCTGATCCGCAGTTGGTCGACGACGTCCTGGTTGAGTACGCGTACGCCACCGCTGGCCACCGCACCCATCGCGAGTTCGCGGTGCCAGGGAACGCCGAGCTTGCGGACACAGAAGACGTCGAGCTGGGCGGCCAGGCGTTCGGCGACGGCAGCGGCGGTGACGACGCCTCCGCGCGGCAGGCCCAGGGCGGTGACGTCGGCACGGTGCGCATAGGCCTTCAGCTGGTCGGCCAACTGTCGGCCCGCCTCGAAACGGTCGGAATACCCGACCGTGCGGAGTCCGGTTCGCCTGGTCATGGCGCTGCGCGGGTGGCTGCTCGACGGTCGAACAGCCCTTCACCGGTCGCCCTCTTTGCACCGTACCTCGGCTCGCCTCCGGGGCGCAGATCCGGCCCGGCCCCGGCGTGACGGACCGGACAACTGCCGCGGAGGGCGGTGCGCTTTGCCCGGCCGACAGGCGGACCGCTACCCTGATCCGGCATCTTGGCTTCTGCCAAGGGGAGGCGTCGCCTAGTCCGGTCTATGGCGCCCGCCTGCTAAGCGGGTTGAGGGTTCATCCCCTCTCGCGGGTTCAAATCCCGCCGCCTCCGCGCTGAGCTGCACAAACGTGCAGGCACGGACGCCGGGCCAACCCCCTCACCAGGGGCGGCCCGGCGCG
>NZ_KB892718.1 GCF_000373925.1 Actinopolymorpha alba DSM 45243
CCCCGATGGCAGGTGATGAAGTCCACTAGAACCGGTGTGGGCGGTCGAGCTCCGCCGCGAAGAAAGCCGACGCCGCCTTCAAGATCTCGTTCGCCCGCCGCAGCTCGGCGTTCTCCCGCTTCAGCCGCTTGATCTCCGTGTTCTCCTCACTGCTGACACCCGGCCGCTGCCCGGCATCGATCTCGGACTGCCGGACCCACTTCCGCAGGGTTTCCGCCGACCCGATCCCCAACTTCGAAGCGATCGACTTGATCGCCTCGAACTCAGATCCATAGTCATCCCGGTGCTCAGCCACCATCCGCACCGCGCGTTCACGCAGCTCAGCGGGATACGAAGACGAACGTGCCATGAGAGTCATCCTTCCAAGGAATGAGCTCTCCGGACACTCCGGGGCGATTCAAGGTGCTGCGGAACCTGCGGCTTCCAACTCCAAGACACCGAACCGCGGACATGCGTCCACTGCATCGGCCAGGCCCGCCGCGACCTCGCCACGATCTTCGAACTCGTCGCGCTCGCAGCCGACAGCATCGACGGATGGGCAGCACGCAGCCCCAGCGCACCCCAGGACGGCCCCAGGAGCCGCGAGCCAGGCATACCCGGTGGCGACCTGCTCGTGATGCTCGCCGGCGGCTCAGACGGCCGCTCACAGATCCGCGAAATCCTCGCCGGCGGGCTGGCGCCTCATGCCGCCGACGAACACCCCACCGACCCGCCGTCCGTGATCCATGCCCTGCAATCCGCCGAGGACGACTGGCGCCGGCTCCTCGGCATGCCGGCCGCCGGCTCAGCGAACCTTCACGAAAACCGTGCGGTTCCTAGACACCAACACTGGATGGGCCGCCCAACACCACCCCGGATTCCCTGACTACGCCGAAACCCTCGGCAAGCTACGCGCCCGCCTCGAAAACCAGCTCCGCGCCGACAGCCAGCCCGAACGATCCGGCGTCGGTTGCTTCGACTGCGGCGGCCAACTCGTCCGCCACTGGACACCCCTGGGCCGGGAGGACCTACGCGAGTGCCGCCACTGCAAAAGGACCTACTCTGACCCGGAGTACTGGCTTGCGCTGCGCGCACAGCTGCAGGAGGCAAGTCATCATGATCGACGTGAGTGACACGACGGCGAGCGACCACAGCAGCGACCGGGGGACCTGACGACATGGCTAAGCGACTGACCCCAGAGGCCCAGGCCGAACTCCGCATCACGACCAACGGGCCCGCCATGAGCGCGACCTGCTACGAATGCGAGTGGCGCATCAGATTCAACGACGATGTGGAGCAATCACGGCACGACGCCTTACGACACGCTCACACGCTCGGGCACAGGGTCGAGATTGTGCAGACTCAGGGGTGGGAGGTCTACCCGCCAGCTGACTGCTCCGAGGCTGTCGCAGGCGTGGATCAAGGCCAGACCGAGTGACTCGCCGAGTGCGAGGCGAAGCGGTTGATCCTGGCCGACTTCCTCGCTGCAGAAAGCGACTGACCGGTGACGACCAGCTTGCCGCGCCACCGCACACGCGCCTTACGCTCTGGCCACGAAGGTTCCGACCCGCACACCTCGCGGATCGTTTGGGAGGTCTGAGTCGACTGCTGGGCACGGCGGACGGGTCCGGTGAAGCCATGACCCTCGCGGTGAATTTCCCGCGTACAGGTCCCAGGATCCCGTAGAGTCCGCGGTTGTGGATGATCAGTTGCCGTACTGGATGCAGGTCGCGGGGTTCTACGCGGCTGCCATTGGAGCCCCGCTAGGAATTGCCTCATTCTTTTGGAATGTCTATTCATGGCGACGCTCCGGCCCCTCGGTATCGGCGGAGATACTCCTAGGGCCAGTGCTTAGGGGATCTGCCGCTGGGATATTCGGGCTCTCAATTGAGAAACCGATCCCCATAGACGCACCCATCTTTCACGACTCCGGCAGCCCGACACAGCTTGCGGTAGCCGTGAAGGTGGAGAACTCCGGACGTCAAGCCGTAACCGTACAGTCTTGCGCTGTCGAAATTGGTTGGGGCGCCCGCCTTGAGCCCGATTTCACGATCCTGGGATCAGTTACACTGCCAGCCCGCCTGGAAGCGAATGACACCAAGGTATTCGCCTTCCCCGCCATCCACCTGCATGCCGCAGTGAAGACTTTCCTCTCGGGCACTCATGGCACGCAGGTGGACGTCATCGCAGTAGCGACACTTGGTGGCGGAAAGGTAGTCCGATCTAGCCCACTGTTCTTTGACGCATCTTCCCGTCGTGATGAGTTTGAGACTTCGTAAATAGAGTATGCGCGACGACGCAAGGCTGCACATGCTGATGACTATCGCTTCGTCCATCGCCAGATCTGAGCGGCGGCGCACACCAGGAACACGAGCCCGCACACCAGGGCAGCCAGCCATACCAACGTTGCGATCAGTCTGGCGGTGGGCGACTCGGTTGCGAAGAGCAGGAGCGCCAGCAGGCCTGCGAACACGCCGACTATAAGGAACCTGAGCCCGCGTTTGATGGTCATGACCCCTCCCCGCCCAGTTGTGTGAAGGCGCTGCCGATCATGCCGCAAGAGCCGATCGAGCGGAACGTTTTCAGCTACAAAGTGCACGTAAGCTGCCCGGCAGGATGCCAGCACAGAACGCTGCGCGCTCCATCGACAACCGTCCGACGTTACCCAGCTACCATCGTGCCATGGAACTTGCGGACTGGCTCTCGCCCCTGCAGCCGGGCGACCTGCCGACATGGGTGGGTATCGTCATCTCACTCATCTTCTCGATCAGCGCACTCGGAGTTTCCATTCGGGCACTGAAGTGGCAACGAATCGGAGCAGAGATGCAGGAGATAGCCGCTCACGCTGCCGTGCGCCAGGCTGATGCCGCCGAACGAGCCATCGATCTTTCGGAGCAGCAGCTCCAGCCCGGGCCGACGACATCAGCCGACCGGGGCCCCGGTTCAGTGTCCTGGGCCTTAGAGCATCCCGGCGGGCACAAGTTCTTGCTACGCAATACCGGAGATGTGACGGCGACTGGCGTAACGATTGATGAGGGCAACCTTCCGATCAGCCGGCTGGTTCCGAAGGACGCGCGGATCCGTCCCGAAGAGAGTGTGGAGTTCCTCATGATCCCCGCCTGGGGCCGCCCAGTCCCAAGTGAGCTGTGGGTCACTTGGGACGGATCGAAGGAGCCAGCAGCAGTTCGGGTGCCGCACTAGTCGACGGGCATACTTGGCGGATGGCCTGGCTCACCGCCGCAGAGATTGCCGCGTTCCTCGGCATCACCCCGTCCGGCGTCCGCCAGATCGTCCGCCGCCACGGCATCCCTCGCCGCGGCACTGGCGCCTACAAGGCAGGCCTGTACGACCTGCACGAGGTGTTGGAATACACAAGTCCGCGGGATCGGCTTGCATCCTGACGTGACAACCTGTCACGCTCACTGGTGGATGGCCGTCGCCGAGAGCGACAACCGTGCCTCTGGGATCATCTCGCTCATGGACTACACCGAGGCATGCGATGACCCGCGACCCGTCCCACCACTTGGCTACTGCGCTCAGTGCATCCGTGGCGGCACCTGGATGCGCGCGGTCGCGATGTGGGAAGGCACGACCCTATGCGGCCAATGCCTGCTGTACATGGCAGGCGTAACTGGGGATGACGACAGCCTGCACGAAGCCGCAAAGGCGGAGGGCAAATCTCCGGAACTTCTGGTCAACGATCACCTGCGCCGTGGACTCCGCAGGAGCGTACGCACGGCTGGGTATTAGCCTTCTGAGCTAGCAAGGGGGCGGCCGTGGCCCTCACCGCCTGGGAGGCCGCGGCCCGCCAATTCGAACCGCCACCCGTCAACCCCTACGTCGCCCGGCCCGTCGACTGGGCACGCGACCAGCTCGGCGTCCACTCTGGTCCAAACAAGCCGAGATCACCCAAGCCGTCGTCAACCACCGACGCACCGCCGTCAAGTCCTGCCACGACGCCGGCAAGTCCTCCATCGCCGGCCTACTCGCCGCCTGTGGATCGCCAACCCACCCGGTCGGCCCGGGGCTGTGACACCCGAGGAAGAAGGGGTCTCAGGGACAGTGTTCGGGTGTGAGTGAAACCCGAGAATTGGACGAGCAACTGGTGACAGCTCGGGCTCGCCACGTGCTGTCATCTTCCGCCCGCGCTGCGGTCGCGAGAGCATGCTCATGCCTTTGAGCGGGCGTTCGCCTGAGGGCTCGCTGACTGGTAGAAGTACAGCAGCACCCTTGCGGTCCCGTCACTGTCTGTCTGGCGGGCTCGATGTACTCCAATGACGCCGACAGGAGTTTCGACCGTGACTCGACTGCTCTCCCTCGACTACGACCCCGTCTACGGCGAGAACGCGGTTCGGTCCCACTTTTCCAGTAGTCGCAGCGTCTTCGATTTCGACGTGGTCATTTGGGACCCGGAGGCGTCCTTCCACGACTACCGGCTGGGTGCGACTAGCTACCAAGGCCTGCAGTGCCTCAGCGACAACGAGTCGGTTAGGTTCAAGTCAGACATCGCACGTCGACGAGAGGAGTTCATCGAGTTCTTGCACTCGGGAAAGGCGCTCATCGTTATCGCCCGCCCGCCGCTCGAGTGCTACGTCGCGACAGGCGAGGTGACCCACTCCGGTACGGGCAGAAGCCACCAGACGAATCGGCTTGTTAGTAGATGGGACCTCCTCAAAGCCGTGCCGACGCCGGCCGAGACCGTTTATAGAGGGGCGCACGGCGACCGCATCGAGGTTCTGGGCGACGGGGCTCTGCCTGCGCTGCTGCGCAAGTACGGCGAGTACCTCACCTATGACGCAGTGCTGACCAATTCGCCCGGCACAGTCATCGCGCGCGTCGCGTCCGCGGCGAACCGTGTCGTCGCCTTCCAGCAGGTTACGAAGGGCGGCGGTCTCTTCACGCTAATTCCGGTCCCGCACTTCCCCCGCTCCGAACACGACGAGGACGAGGAACCACTCGACGACGACTACTCACCCTTTGAGGACGTCGTGGCCTCAGCCTTTCAGGAGGAGTTGCTCGAGGCCGTCTCTAGGACTACGGGCGTACGTGACGACGAACGCCCCGCCTGGGCCGATTCGTACACGACAAGGCCCCAGCGCGAGGCACGAGAGCGCGTCGTCCAGCAGCAACAGGTTCTGGCGGCCGCGAGAGCCGACTTGTCGAGAGCCGAGGCCGAGGTCGTGGCACTGGACGCCCACGACCAGCTCTACCTCGGCACCGGGCGGGCGCTCGAGCTTGAAGTTAAGGAGGTACTCGAACTCCTAGGCGGCGAGGTCACCGACCCGGAGCCTGGTCGCGATGATTGGCGGGTGACATTCCCGGAGGGCGAGGCTGTAGTCGAGGTCAAGGGCGTCACTAAGAGCGCTGCTGAGAAGCACGCCGCCCAGCTTGAGAAGTGGGTGGCCTCCGCGATCACCGAGGACAAGCCCGCGCCGAAGGGGATCCTCGTCGTTAACACATGGCGAGCGACGCCTCTGTCGGATCGAACGGGCGAGGACTTCCCTGCACAAATGATTCCCTACAGTAAGTCCCGAGGACATTGCCTAGTACTACAGCCGTAGATCGTGATCTTGGTTTCGTCGGTGGTAGTGGCAGAGTTTGGCTCGGTGTTGGTGGAGTCGGCGGTATCGGCTCCATCGTTCGGTGTGCCATGGGTGGTGGCGAGGTCGGGTGTAGGTGGCGCGTTTGTGTCGGATTTCGTTGCAGGTAAGCGGGATCATGGCCTGGTCGGTGTGGGGCTGGTCGGCCGATGTCAGGGATGGCCGCGTCGACTGGGCGGTCTGGGATCGTGCGGCGGTGAC
>NZ_KB892719.1 GCF_000373925.1 Actinopolymorpha alba DSM 45243
CGCGGACTCCCGGCAGAGTTCGTGCAGTCACTCAACCAACGCTGCACCTGGATGCTCTGCAGACGCCCAGCCATCAACTGCGACCTCGACCACACCAAGCCCTACGCCCAAGGCGGCGAAACCTCCGTCGCGGACATGGCACCACTATGCCGACGCCACCACCGCGTCAAAACCGAAGGCGACTGGAAAGTCGAACAAACCAGCCCAGGCCACCTTCGATATACCGATCCACACGGGCGGGAGTACACGGTGACCCCACCACGCCTCACCGATCCGGTAGAACCCGACGATCCGGACCCGCCGCCGTTCTAACCGGCACGGAGAAGCGGGACAAGCAAACAAGACAGCAGGCTCGAGAACCCTTGAAAGGAAGGGTTCTCGAGCTTGCCGTCATGTCGATGACGGGGTGGCGAGCCCAACAGGTCGCGGCCATCACCGGAAGCTGCTCCTTGTCAGTGGGCCCGAATAGGCTAGCGAGATGGGATCTGTACAGCAGCGCACACCCCGGCCGCCGGTGAAGCCCCGGATACGCGGCACGCTGGCCCCCGCCGTACTCCCCGAGCATGATGTTGAAGACGAGGCCCAACTCCAGCGACTCACCTTCACCCGGGTCGATATGTCAGAGCGTGACGCTACGTCGGTGGACGTGGAGGAATGTGAGTTCACCGGAACCGACCTGAACGGCAGTACGCTCGCCAAGGCGATCTTCGCCGACTGCCGGTTCGAAAGCTCCGACCTGGCCAACGTGAGTGCCAGCACGTCGTCTCTGCTCCGCTGCTCGCTGCGTGGACTTCGGGCCACCGGGCTGCGGTGGATCGACGGCACGCTTCGCGACGTGGTGTTCGGGGAGTGCCGGATGGACCTGGCGCAGTTCCGGTTCACGACGTTCAAGAATGTGCACTTCGTCGACTGTCATCTGCGGCAGGGCGATTTCACCAACGCCGACCTTCGCGGTGTGGTCTTCAGCGGCTGCGACCTTACCGGTGCGCAGTTCGCCCAGGCGAAGCTCGCCGGCGCGAGGTTCCACCACTGTGTCCTGGACGGAATCCGCAGTGTCACCAGCCTCCAAGGCGCCATCATCGACCCGACCGATCTGGTCTCCCTCAGCTATGCGTTCGCCGACGCGCTCGGCATCCTCATCGAGTCCGGCGACGGCAGCAGCGACGGCAGGGCCAGCGGCGACGGCAGCAAGCTCCGCTAGCGGTCGGCGGGGAACGCCCCGCGGCGGACCGCCCTGCGGGCGGACAGCTATGCGGGCGGACAGCTATGCGGGCGGACAGCTATGCGGGCGGACAGCTATGCGGGCGGGAACCCTGTCTACGCGGGGATTCCGCGCGCGTCCAGTGCGTCCTCCACGATCCGCAGCCCGTCGAGACCGGGCAGCCTGCGAAGGTGATCGTCAATCGTCCGCGCGGCTCGCCGGCCGTCCGGCCCGCTCATCAGGTGCCCGAGCACGTGCCGCACCTCTGACTCGGCCATCACCCCGGATCCAACCGGGCCCCAGAACTTCCGCAGGGCGAACCTCGCCAGCTTCTGCGCCTTCCTGCTACGTGCGAGCCGTTCCCGCGCCTGTGTCGCGTAGAAGGCGACGTGCCGGGCCTCCTGCTTGGCAATGCGTTCGAGGAGGGGCGCAAGAATCGGATGGTCCTGCAATTCGGCCAGACGGTTGTAGGCCGTGATAGCCGACCATTCATTGGCGGCGCCCCAGGACATGTGCACCGCCACGAAGTCCTCGCCGACGAGATTCGCGAGCATGGACTGCTTGATGGGATCGAACCGCTCCCGCCAACCCCGCTTGAGACGTACCGCCTTCAGCGCGTCGTAATCGATGCGAACGTCATGCATGGCAAGCACGGCCGC
This sequence comes from Actinopolymorpha alba DSM 45243, assembly GCF_000373925.1. Lineage (GTDB taxonomy): Bacteria > Actinomycetota > Actinomycetes > Propionibacteriales > Actinopolymorphaceae > Actinopolymorpha > Actinopolymorpha alba. Next base: position 1,861 of record NZ_KB892719.1, read on the forward strand.
CAGCGCCTCACCGTGCCAGAACTCCTCCATGTTCCACATCGTCATGAAGGCCGTCACGGCAGGATCCTTGTGCGAGGGCGTCACCAGCATGTCGCGCAGGTAGCAGACGGTGTGGTACTCCACGTCGCACATATAGCGCAGGCTACGCAAGGTGTCCGCCGGCAGCGGATGCCGCCGGAACTCCTCCAATGGCAGGTCATCCCACTGCACACCCCGAGACGTACGCGTGTACTTGGCGATGTCAAAGGCCATCTCAGCTGCGGAGCGTCCACCGGTCAGGGTGCGGCCCCGCCCTCCCTTCATCAGTTCGCCGCCCGATCGATCTACGTGCTGCGATCACGTCACGATGATCAGGGCTGAGGGGCCCCGGCGGCGTCGTACGTCGGGAGGCTTCTGCGACTACCGAACCAGGCGACATCTCGGCGCGGACCTACACCGCCGGGAGTAGTGCTCAGAGCGGAACAGGCTCAAACCGGAACGGGCCACAGGCGCGAGCAGGCCTCGGACCGCCTACGTACCGCTGCGACCGTCCACCGGTCGTCGGTGGTAGAGGTCGAGGCCCACCTTCAACAAGACCCCCTGGCGGAGCGCTGGCACCTGGTCGAGGTCGAACCACGCCGCCTGGTCGGTACTCCCGTCCAACTCGTGGCGTAGCTCGCCGCCGGTGACCGCGACCTCGTACAGGATGTGGACGGCGTGCACCTCCGCGAGCGAACGACGCCACGGGGCGGACGAACGGCTCCACACGTCGGTATGGACGCCGAGCAGGGACCGTACCCGAACCTGGTAACCGGTCTCCTCCAGAACCTCCCGCACCACGCCGTCAGCGGGGTACTCCGCATGCTCGACGCCGCCGCCTGGAAGGGTCCACCGACCAGCGGGTTCGGCAAACCTGGCGAGCAGGATCCGGCCGTCGTCGACGCAGACCGCGTACGCACCGACCCGCTGTGGGTGTTTCTGGTTCACGACAGTCACGGGCCCGATTCTGGCACCGGCTAGACCGGCCGGGCGAAGGCGAAGGTGTTGCCGGTGAACCTCGATCCGTCGTACCAACAGGTGATCAGCACCAGCCGTCCTCCCGGAAACGCACGGTCGTCGATCCGATGGGCATCCTGCGCGACCTGGCCGAACTCCTTGCCGGCCGTCACTTCTGTCACCGCGTAGCGCACGACGCCTCGGTCGGTGAAGAGGTTGATCCGGTCCCCCGGACGCAGGCGGCTGATGTGTCCGAGCGCGCCACCGCCGACGCCGACCACGCCCGAGACCTTCTTGGTGTGGCCCACGATCAGGACGCTTCCGACCTCCGCGCCCGGCTTGGGGCCGTCCTGCCACCAGCCGACCGTCGCGGGATCTGTTGGTGGTACGAGCGTCCGGTAGCTCGGGTCCTTCGGATCGTTGCTCATGCCGATCCCATGGACTGTCGCGCTGACCCGCAGCTTGGGAATGACCAGCCGAGCCGGGACGCTGGAGTGCGCGTCGGCGCCGTCGGCGTCGTCGGTCTGGCGGGCCTCGCCAGGGCTGGCCGCCCCGGGACTGGGCTGCGCGGTGCGTACGGCCGAAGCCGCGGACTGCCGGTCGGTCTCGGGTTCGGACCGACCGGCGCAGCCCGCGGCCACAGCGAGGGTCGCGCCCAACGCCAGCGTCAGGACGAGCCAGTGAGGCTGCCGGCGAATCATCGACCGGCTGGTTGTGGCCTCAGCAGTCGGGTGAGTCCACTCCCGCAAGCCCCACACCGAAGGCGATGAGGGCGGCGCCACCCAGCGCATTGCCGGCGTCGGGTTCGCCGCCGGTCGAGCCGCCGGATGCGGAGATGCCACCCTCGAAGGCCGTGGGCCGGGGCACCGGCGTGGCGCTGTCACTCGGAACCGGCGACGGCTCCGTCGTTGGGCTCTGGGTCGGGCCATCCGTCGGCGACGGAACCGTGGTTGGCGTGGGGGTGGTGGTCGGCGTGGGACCTTCGGTGGGGGTTCTGGTCGGCGTGGGGGTGCTGGTCGGCGTGGGCGTCGCCGTTGGGCTGGGCGACGGGGCCGACGACTCGCACGGCTTCACCCAGAACACCTTGTACTTGTGGAAGGTCTTGCCGCCCGCGTCGTTCACCGTCACGTCGACCTTGATGTGCACCTCGCCCTTCTTGTTGGGCGTCAGGCCGCTGGTGTCCAGCTCGTACATCTCGGTGTGGTTGAGGGTGTTGCCCGGTGGGCGGCCACCGTCGAAGGTGAACGACGACCGGCCGGCGACCGGCTCCACCACGCTCTTGTCACCGCTCGGCGGCCACCCGAAGAACGTCGTCTCGACGGCGTCCACGCCCTCGTCGAAGCCGAAGAACTGCAGCCCGAAGATGCAGTCGACGTGCGGCTCGTTGGCCGGGCTCTCGTCGACGGGCGCGCCGTCGATCTTCACCGACCCGTTGGCGCCCTTCGGCTGCTTCGGGTCGGCTGATGCGGGTTGTACGACGATGGCGGTGCCGATCGTCGCCAGCAGCAAACCAAGGAGTACGGCGCCGGCGCTCCGCCTGACGCGACCCTGCTCTGGAGACACGATGGTACGGAGGCTCATGTTCCCCTCAATGTGGAAACGCGGTCAACTTAACCCGGCCCTGAAGGACCGGGCTTGGAGGTAGCGCCCAACTGGCTGCTGGGTTGGCTCCTGCGTCCAGACACTCCTTATGGGGTGGCAGGGACGCGTGACTCACGCCCCGCAGTCCACACAGCCTCGCCCTTGCGGGCGATGTTGTGGGAAGCGTTCCGGTCGGCGTGGGCAACGACCCCGCAGTTCCGGCAGATGAAAAGCCCCTGGTCGACACGGTTGCGCTTGTCGACGTGGCCGCACTCGGAGCACTGCT
>NZ_KB892720.1 GCF_000373925.1 Actinopolymorpha alba DSM 45243
GGCGATCTTCCCCGAGGTGTTGAAACTGCGGGGCGGGCTGCTACGGCTCTATGTTGAAGCCGAAATCATCAAGGTGGACCCGGAGGCGGCGAAAGAACGCCACAAGAGGGCNCGCGAAGACCGTGGCGTGGCCGTCTATCCCGATGAGGACAACGTCTCCACCATCCGCCTGCACGGCATCCCCCACGACAAGGCCGCGCAAGCTTGGGCATACCTCGACGCCATCGCCCGCACCATGAAAACCGGCGGAGACGAACGCACCCTGCCGCAGTTGCGGGCCGACATCGCCATCTCCCTGCTCTCCGGCGAAGCCGACGTCCTCATCTGCGACAGCGCTCCAGAAGTCGGCACAGAGAGAAACCCTTCCGGCGAGGACTGCGACTGCGAGAACGGTGCCGGGGAGGACGGCGGGGACGCCGGCCCTTGTCAAGGTTCCTTTGACGACCTGCTCGACGAGCAGGACAACGCCGACCGCCCCGCCCAAGGCGAAGCTGAGGGTGCGCGGGACGATTCTGCTGCCGAGTCAGATGGGTGCCGGCACACCGCGTGCGACCACGACCACCACCTTTCGGGCTGCCCGTGTGAGGACTGTAAACCCGCCACCTACACGCATCCGTTGGACCGGCCCAGGCCGCAGGCCCGCGACGACAGTGCGGCCGGCAAAGCTGCTGGTGAAAGCGGCGCCGATCGGGAACCAATCCCGGAGCAGGAGATCCCGGCCGCGTTCCGGTCCTGGAGAGCGGCGGTCAAGGCGAAGCTTCAGCTGAACGTGCCGATCACGACCCTGTTCGAGCTGGCGGAGCGGCCAGCGGAGCTGGGCGGGTTCGGGCCGGTGCTCACCGAAGTAGCGCGGCGGTTGATCGCGAACCATCTCGATAACCCGGATGCGATGTTCACGATCGGTATCACCCACCCGGTGACGGGGCAGTTGTTGAGTTTGCATCCGATGGCGCAACGTTTCTTACGCGGTCTTCCGGCGGAGTTCGTGCAGTCGTTGAACCAGCGCTGCACCTGGATGCTCTGTAGGCGCCCAGCCATCAACTGCGACCTCGACCACACCAAGCCCTACTCCGAGGGTGGCGAAACCTCGGTCAACAACGTGGCACCACTGTGCCGTCGACACCACCGCGTGAAAACCGAAGGCGACTGGAAGGTCGAGCAGACCAGTCCGGGCCACCTTCGATATACCGATCCGCACAGCCGGGAGTACCAGGTGACTCCGCCACGCCTCACCGACCCCGTAGAACCAGACAATCCAGATCCCCCACCCTTTTAGCCAACGCGGGGAAGCGGACAAGCGAACAAGGCAGCAGGCTCGAGAACCCTTATAGAAAAGGGATTTCGAGCCTGCTGGCATGCCTGCTCACGGTCACCCGGTTCCACGAAAGCCGGCGCGACGTCACTCCTGGGATTTCGGGCGTACGGCAGACTTCTGGCGTACATCGATCATCAGGCTGAACGCGAACGCCAGCACGATCGCAACCGCACCCACGATCACGAGGCCGGTGTCGCCGAGCACATCAAGCTTCACGACGACAACCAGGGCGACGAGCGCGCTGACCACCCCCGCCGCGATCTTCCAGTCGTCGCCGATAAGGAAGTCGTACCAGAACCACCCGAAGGACTTGAGGATCTTCACTTCGCCACCTCATCGCCAGCACGTCCGAGGGCCCCCTCGTCCTCCCGGCCCGGCCCACGGACGCGGAGCGTCGCGATGAACACCCGGCTGAGCATGAACCACACAACGATCAGGACCAGGATGGCGAGGTCGCGGCCCGGCCAGACGAGACTGTCCCGACCTGGTTGGAAGATCCCGACCCCCTGGACCACCCAGTACGTACCAAATGACGCGAGCATCAAGCCGACGCCGTACTTCAGGGCATTCTCGTTGATCATCGAGAGTGGGCGTCTCACCGCCACCGCCAGCCCGAGGACGGCAACCACCGCGGCGACCGCGCCCACACCCGCGGCCGGCACGTTGTCAGCGTTCAGGCCGAAGGTGATCACAATGAACACCACCTCCATGCCTTCGAGAAGGACCCCTTTGAACGACACCATGAAGGAGAACATGTCGAGGTCACCACCGGTCGGCGCGGCGGCCCGCGCCGCCTCCGTCTCCTCCCGGTAGATCGCGTTCTCGTCGTGGATTGCCTTACGTCCGGACGAACGCAAGATCGCCTTGCGCAGCCATTGCAACCCGAAGATCAACAACAGGCCGCCGATAACCAACTGCAGCGCCGCCTCAGGAATCCAGCGCCCCAGGGCATAACCCGCGAGAACCGTGAGGATCGCCAGCGCCGCGAGCGCGGTGGCGGTGCCGGTCAGAGCCGACCGCCAGCTCCGCGTGAACCCCATCGCCATCACGATGGTCGTCGCCTCGACCATCTCCACGAAACAGGCGGCGAAGGTGGTCGCCACAAGTCCCCACGTAGCAGGAGTCATGGGGCACTTCCCTCAAACCAGAAGTGAAACGAATGTTGTATGCAACGCTAGTTACAGGAGGTTGAGCCTGTCAAAGCTCTTGCGTCCCCTACGCTGCGCAGGTGGCTCACGATCGACACCCGCTCTCCCGACCCGCACTCATCGAACGCCTCACTGCCGCGATCATGTCCGTCGAGCGCCCGCATCCTGTACGCGTCGCCGTCGACGGTCCGGATGCGGCGGGCAAGACCACCCTCGCGGACGAACTCGCCTCAGCGGTAGGCAATCTCGGTCGTCCGGTCATCCGCGCGTCCATCGACAGCTTCCACCAGCCCCGCGAGATCCGCTATCGCCGTGAGGATTCGCCGGAAGGCTGTTACCACGACACCTTCGACTATGACGCGCTGCGGAAGGAACTCCTCGAACCGCTCGGGCCCGACGGAGATCGCACCTATTGCCAAGCGATCTTCGACTACCAGACTGACCAGGCCCTAGCCCGAACACACGATCGCGCACCAGACAACGCGATCCTGCTTCTCGACGGCGTGTTTCTCCTACGCCCAGAGCTGATCGACATCTGGGATCTTCGGATCTACGTATCCGTCACGCCGGAGGAAACGCTGCGCCGAGCCCTCGAGCGCGACGCCGTGCTCTTTGGCTCCCGCGAAGAGGTCGAGCGGCGCTATCGCAGCAGATACCTTCCAGCGCAGCAGCTCTACCACGCCGACGCCCGTCCCCTCGACAACGCCGACATCGTCGTCGACAACGACGATCCCGCGCGACCGGCGGCAGCACGCCTCAGCCAGTCTGAGCGATCATGATCCAGCTGGCCTGAATATCAGGGCTCCGGGTCGCCTTTTATGGGAACGATGACCCGAACGCGACGCCGCGGTCCGTGGCCGGCCAGCGGGGCACGCCCACGCTAGGGTTGGCGGATGGCAACGTCTTCCCCGCATGCGGCCAAGGTCGTCCTGATTGGGCCGGCCGACGCCGACAAGGTGGTCGCGGCAGCCGACTGTTTCGATCATCAGCCACGACCGGACGCCACCCAGCGCTTTCTCAACGCAGCTGACCATCACCTGTTCATCGCATACGTGGGCGACGAACCAGCCGGGATGGTCACGGGCGTGGAGCTGACCCACCCTGACAAGGGCACCGAGATGTTCCTCTACGAACTCGGTGTGCGGGAGGAGTTCCGTAACCGCGGCATCGGGCGGGCTCTGGTCCGCGCGCTCGCCGAGCACGCGGCGGCGCGGGGCTGCTACGGCATGTGGGTCCTCACCGACGACGACAACCCCGCGGCGGTCCGCGCCTACACCGCGGCCGGCGGCAAACTCGGGGGTCACCCGCGTTCGATCGACTGGACGTTCCAGGCGACCTAGGTGGCGCCGGGCTGATCCACCCCCGCGTTGTCTCCGCTCCCTCTCAAACTGTCCCCGCTTCTCCCGGAAAGGATGTCTCATGCCCAGGCCGCCCCTACCCGCGAAGTACGTCGACCTGCTCAAGAAACCCAACCCCGCCGTGATGGCGACGGTCCGGCCAGATGGCATGCCCGTCACCGTCGCAACGTGGTACCTCTGGGACGACGGCCGGATCCTGCTCAACCTCGACGCCCGCCGCAAGCGCCTCGAACACGTCCGCGCCAATCCCCGCGTGTCGTTGACGGTGCTCGACGGCGACTCTTGGTATCGACACATCAGCGTCCAGGGCACCGTCACTCTGGAGCCGGACGACGACCTGAGTGGCATCGACCGACTCGCCCAGCACTACACCAACAAGCCGTACCCCGACCGCAAGCACCCGCGAATCACCGCCTGGCTCACCATCGAGAGCTACCACGTCTGGGGCTGATCCATCGCCTCAGGCACGGGACGGACGTTAGGCGATGATGATCTCGACGCCGTACTTCCGGCACACGTCCACGATGGCTCGGGGCGGCTCAGCGTCGGTCACGAGCACATCGACCTCGGCGATCGAGGCGAGCGCGACGGTCTCGGTCCGCCCGAACTTCGAGTGATCCATGACGGCCACCACCGTGTCGGCGATGTCGATCATCGCCCGGCGTACCTCCGTCTCCTCGATATCGAAGTAGCTGAGACCCCGCTCCGGCGTCAGCCCTCCGCATCCGACGACGAACGTATTGACGTGGAGCCGCTTCAACGCGTCCGTCGCGAACGAGCCGACGGTGCAGAGTTCGTGGACAAGGACGCCGCCGATCAGCATCACGCGGTTGGGTGAGCCCCGGAACTCAACCGCGGCGTTGATGGAATTCGTCACGATGGTGAGGCCAGAGCGCTCGGCGAGGGCCCGCGCGACCTCCTGTGCGGTGGTGCCAGTGTCGATGCCGACGCTCTGCCCCTCACCGACGAGAGCCGCCGCCTGCTTGGCGATCCGGTGTTTCTCGTCCGCGAATCGCACCGTGCGCGACTCGAACGCCGACCGCTCGACGCGGACCGCGCCGCCGTGGACCCGGCGGAGCACCCCCTCCTGCGCGAGCTTGGCGAGGTCACGGCGGATCGTCATCTCGGAGACGCCGAACTCCTCCTTGAGTTCGGACACGTCGAGTCGTGCGGTGCGAGCGAGCTGGCGAAGGATCGCCTCCCGCCGACGCCCCGCCTCCGCGCCTGGCGTACCGATCGTCATCTGCAGTCTCCCCGAAGCCACGTACGACCGGTGGTCGATCCGGCCTGGTACTCGATCCAGCATGGTCGATCTGGCATGGTGGTCGATCTGGCATAGGTGTTCGACCGAACGCCGTTGTCGACACCTCCGCTAGGCACCAGCTGGCTCAGCCTCGACGGCACCGTCGTGCCCCTGCCTCATCGAACCACTTTCCCTGGTCATCGGGCCGCGCGAGCACCGTGGTTGACCGTTCTGGCCAAACCGTTGACGCCTCCTCCGCGCCGTCCTAGTTTGCCGTTCGTTCGCACATTCAGCGATGTTCCGTCGATCGCGTTCACCGGACGAACCTCAGCACGACGAGTACGCGGAGACGATTCCCACCTCCGCACCTCCCGCAGGACCAGTTCGCATCTCCGCATCTCGGTCACCGCACCAGCCAAATCCGGCGCGCTCAGCGGACGCACCATGCTCCACCCCGACCCACAACTCATCTGGCGAAGGATGGCGACGACATGGGGGTTGTCGAAAGTCACGGCGGCAGTCTGTCCCGGCGGACGGTATTAGGACGAGGAGCGCTGATCGCCCTCGTCGGATTCACAGGTTCCGGATGCAGTGCGTTCTCGATGAAGCCGAGCAACGGCACACCTGGCAAGACGCCGCCGGCGTCGGCCGGGCGGGAAGCTCCAGCCCTTGCCGCACTGGTCAAGGAAGGGAAGTTACCACCACTCAAGGAGCGCCTCCCGAAGGCGCCACTGACCATCGAGCCTCTCGATGGTGTGAGTACGTACGGCGGGACCTGGCAGGACCTGCTTCTTGGCACCAACACCACCGACCTTTATCGCAAGCTTGCCTACGACACGCTTGTCCGTTGGGATCCTGACTGGCGAAAGGTGATCCCGAACCTCGCCGAATCCTGGGAGGTCAGCACCGACGGGCGGGTCTATACGTTCCACCTGCGTGCGGGTGTGAAGTGGTCGGACGGGCATCCGTTCACCACTGACGACATTGAGTTTGCCTATGAGGGAATCATTTCTGACCAGGAACTCACGCCAACAACGTCCCGCGAGTTCGTGAGTGGCGGACAGTTGGCGAAGTTCAAGAAGATTGACGACCACACGTTCAGTCTCACGTTTGTCGAACCGAACGGGATGTTTCTGGAGCGCCTCGCGGCGCCCGGTTTTGCCACCTCCCGGATCATCCTGCCGGCCCACTACCTGAGGGAGTTCCATCCGAGGTACGGCGCCAACGTGGAGGCGAAGGCCAAGGAGCAGGGACATGACAACTGGCGCGACCTCATGTTGAGCAAGGGCGGAGGCGGCACGATCTCGGCGCAGTACTGGGCCAGTACCGAAATTCCGACGGTCTTCGCCTGGCGGGTTTCGCGTCCGCTCGACAGCACGAATCGACTCGAACTCGAACGCAATCCCTACTATTGGAAGACCGACGCGGAGGGGCGCCAGCTCCCCTACATCGACCGGATCGCGTTCGACGTCGTGAGCAACCCAGAGGTGCTCCTCCTCAAGGGCAGCAACGGCGAGGTCGACTTCAACGCCGATCCCTTCACAATCGCCACGCTCAAGAACAAACCAGTCCTCGCCCGGGGGCGTGAGAAGGGCAAGTACGAGTTCGTCAACGTGACCGACAGCCGCAACAACTACGTCATTCTCGCGTTCAATCTCAATCACCGGAACCCCGCACTGCGCACGACGTTCCAGAACAAGGACTTCCGGATCGGGCTGTCGTATGCGATCAACCGGACCGAGATCATCAACGCGGTCTTCCAACGTCAGGGACGATCGTGGCAGGCGGCTCCCCGCAAGGAGTCCGTTTACTACCAGGAAGACCTGGCCACGCAGTACACCGCGTACGACGTGGACAAGGCGAACCAACACCTCGACCAGGCAGGTCTTCGCCGCCGCGACGGCGACGGCTTCAGGCTGGGGCCCAACGGCCGCCGGCTCACATTCGCCGTCATGGTCGGCGGCGACTCCCCGGAGTGGGTTTCGACGGTCGACCTCATCCGGGGATACTGGCGAACGGTCGGCATCGAGGCACAGATATCCACCGTGGCCAGGGAGCTCATGATCGAGCGCCAGCAGGCGAATCAGTACGACGTCCTGGCCGGCAGCGGTATCTCTGGGATGAACGACGCCCTCCTGGACCCGCAGTGGTACTTCCCCTACCGCGCCAGCACCGGCTTCGCCCCCGCCTGGGGTGCGTGGTACGAAAGCGGCGGCAAGGACGGTGAAGCTCCGCCCGCGGCGGCTCGTGAGCAGATGCGGTTGTACGACGAGATCATGAAAACCGTCGATCAGGGTAAGCGGCAGGAGATGTTCCTGCGCCTCCTCGATATCTCCCGCCAGGAGTTCTACGTCATCGGCACCGTGCTTCCCGAAGGCAACTACGGCATCGTCAGGAAGCGGTTCCGCAACGTGCCGAAGCACCTCATGTATGGCTGGCTCTATCCGATGCCCGGACCCACCCGGCCCGAGCAGTACGCGATTTCCGGATAGTTCGATCGCTGGGGCTGCTGCCCTGGCAACGGGGTGCTTGTGGAGCGGGTCAGCGGAAGCCGTACCGGCCGTAGAGCCGGACGAACCGCGCGGGCAGCAGCCGCGCCCGCTCCACGAGACCCTCCGATGTGCGTTCGAACACCGTCACGTCCTCGTCACCGCCCAACCCGATCGGTTGGACAAGCCGGCCACCCACTCTCAGCTGATCGATCAGCGGAGGTGGGACCTCGGGGAAAGCGGCAGACACCAGCACGGCGTCATACGGCGCACCCTCCGGCACACCGAGGGTGCCATCACCCACGAGCACGCGCACGTTGTTGACGCCTTCTCGGGTGAGGTTCGCACGGGCTTGCGCGGCGAGGTCGGGCCAGTGCTCGATGCTCGTCACCGCGTGCGCCAGCTGGGCGAGGAGTGCGGTCTGGTAGCCGTAGCCGGTCCCGATCTCGAGGACGTGCTCGGCTCCGGTCAGGCCGAGCCCTTCGATCATGCGTGCCGACAGCGACGGTTGCGTGGTCACCTGGCCATGTGGAATCGGGATGGGTACGTCCTCGTTCGCGGCGTTCGCGTGACTTCGGGGCACGAAGCCAGCGCGCGGGACCGCGATCATCGCGGCCAGCACCCGAGGATCCTCGACGCCCGCGTGCCGGGCCGCCTCGACGAGCTGCTGCGCGGCTGCCGGCATGACCGCACCTCCGTCCCAGCTTTATGCGGAGCTCCCCCCGTGATGTGCCAATCGTCCAATATCTGGGAGGCTGAAGAGTGCGAAGAGCCGTGGGTCGACGAAGTTCGTGACGTGTGCGATGCCTGCGGTTGTGAGGGTGAGCACCTGGAGCGAGGTGAGGTGGTGAATGCCGTCCTCACTGCGTAGGTACGTCGCGAACGCCGGCTGTCCGTTCGCATACGTACGAACCAAGCGCAGGTCGCCCGGTTGGGCGGCGCACTGCGTCGCGAGGTGGCGGCTGACGGTCTCAGACCCTTGGAACCACGCAGCGAACGGTGGCATCTCCCAGGAGACCTCGTCCGTGAACAGTTCGGTGAGGGCCACGACGTCCCGACCCTCAAACGCCGTGACGTAGCGGTCGAGAAGCTCCCGCTGGGCCGCTGAGGTGGGCTCAGCGAGCGCATCCTGGCGCGGCGATACCCGCTCAAGGTGGCTTCGGGCGCGCCGCAGTGTGCTGTCCACAGCGGTGGTCGTGGTGTGCAGCATCTCGGCGACCTCGGCCGTGCGCCATTTCAGCACGTCCCGCAACAGGAGGACCGCACGTTGACGGGGTGGAAGGTGCTGGAGGGCGGCGACAAATGCCAGCCGAATGCTCTCTCGCGAGGTGACGATCGCCGCGGGATCGGATCCTTCAGCACCGACCAGAGCGTCTGGTATGGGCTCGAGCCATGGTACGTCGGGCATGGTCGCGGCGTCGTCCAGGTCCGTGGTCGGGCCGCCGAGCCCGGTGGGGAGCGGTCGTCGACCACGGTTCTCGAGCGCGGTCAGGCACACACGGGTCGCGATCCGGTAAAGCCAGGTTCGTAGCGATGACCGTCCCTCGAACCCGTCGTACGAACGCCACGCGCGCAGGTACGTCTCCTGGACCAGATCCTCGGCGTCGTGCACGGATCCAAGCATGCGGTAACAGTGCGCCAGCAGTTCGACGCGGAAAGGGTTGGTGAGGGACGAGAACTCCTCGCCGCCCGGATCGTCCGGCATGACCAGGTCGTTCGCCCTCTCCACGCGCCGACTGTACTGCTGGCGAGCACCCAGAGCGAAGAGTCGTCCTCGGTACGAAGGACCCGGGGCAAGGAAGAAAGTCACCGCTCACCCGACGGATTTTCCCCGGCTGGCTGGTCCATTTCCATGAGGCAGGTGAAGGTTCGCGCACGTGCGCGCGGACCGCGTACGTCGCTGCCCTGGTTCGTACGACCTCGAAGGAAAGGATCACCGATGCGGGAAGCGACCACGCCCGGACCGCAAACGCGGGCGGGGCGGCGGGAGTGGATCGGGCTGGCCGTGCTGGCGCTACCGACACTGCTGTTGGCAATGGACCAGAGCGTGTTGTACCTCGCGCTGCCGCGCCTGAGTGAGGATCTGGGAGCCAGCAGCACACAAGCCCTGTGGATCATCGACATCTACGGGTTCATGTTGGCTGGTTTCCTGATCACGATGGGCACTCTGGGCGACCGGATCGGACGCCGCAAGTTGCTGTTGACAGGGGTGGCCGCGTTCGGTCTGGCCACCGTGCTGGCCGCCTACTCCGCCAGTCCGGGCATGCTGATCGCCACCCGGGCGGTGATGGGTATCGCCGGAGCGACGCTGATGCCCTCGACACTGGCGTTGATCAGCACCATGTTCAAAGATCCCAAGCGGCGCGGTGTGGCGGTGGCTCTCTGGTTCAGCTGCCTGATGGTGGGAAGTGCGCTCGGTCCGGTGATCGGCGGGGCAATGCTCGAAAGCCTCTGGTGGGGTTCGGTGTTCTGGTTGGGCGCGCCGGTGATGGCGCTGCTGCTCGTCCTTGGGCCAGTGCTGCTACCCGAGTATCGCGACCCGGCGGCCGGTCGGATCGACCTGGCCAGCGTCGTGCTGTCCCTCGGCACGATCCTGCCGATCATCTTCGGCATCAAGGAACTGGCGAAGGGTGATCCGGACGCGGTACCGGCGCTGAGCATCGTGGTGGGGGTGGCGGTCGGGGTGGCGTTCCTGCTCCGGCAGCGCCACCTGCCCAACCCGCTACTGGACCTGCGCCTGTTCGACAGTCGTGCGTTCACCGCCGCATTGCTGATCCTCCTGCTCGGCTCGTTCGCGATGGGCGGGGTCTACCTCCTCGTCAGCATGTATCTCCAAGTCGTCGAAGGGCTCTCGCCACTGCGAGCGGGCCTTTGGCTCGTCCCCTCGGCCGTCGCGATTGTCGTGGGCTCCATGCTGGCGCCGGCGATCGCGCAGCGGGTCCGGCCGGCGTACGTCATCGCGGCTGGCCTGCTGGTGGCGGCGGTCGGATACTTCCTGATCACCCAGATCTGCGGCGCCGGCGGACTTCCCCTTCTGGTGAGCGGGTTCGTCCTTGCCTTCTTCGGTTCCGGCCCGATGGGAGCGCTCGGCACCAACTTCGTCGTGGGATCCGCTCCGCCAGCGAAGGCCGGGTCGGCGGCATCGGTTTCGGAAACCGCCAACCATCTCGGAATCGCCTTGGGCATCGCCGTCCTGGGCAGCCTCGGCTCCGCTGTCTACCGCGGCCAGCTGGCCGGTCCGCTCCCGGCCGGCATACCAGCCGAGGCTGCTGGCGCCGCGCGCGAGAGCATCACCGGAGCCGTCGCGGCGGCCGAACGGCTGCCGATCGGGCCCGCTACCGAACTGTCGCACACCGCGCATGCGGCCTTCACCGCCGGACTGAATGCCGCCGCTGCTGTCGGCGCCGTCCTCTTCGTGGGGCTCGCCGTCCTCGCGGTGGTCGCCTTCCGTCACCGCCACCCGGGCGGCGACTCGCACTCACATCTGCCGTAACGAAACGGCATTCGATCAACAGGAGACACCGTGGCGAAAGTTCTGCTCGACATGGCAATGTCGCTGGATGGGTTCATCGCTGGACCGAACGATGAGTACGGAGGGCTCCATGACTGGTTCTTCGGCACCGGAGATGACAGCGCCAGCGCCATTGTCAAAGAGTCGATCGAAACTACCGGCGCGATAGTGATCGGCCGGCGGACCTACGACATCGGCGACCGTGATGACGGGTTCGCGCAGACCCCCTATCAGGTGCCGCACTTCGTGCTCACGCATCGGGCCCCGCACAAGGTGGCCAAGGGAAACCTGACGTTGACTTTCGCCACCAGCGGTCTCGAAGCCGCTATCCAGGAAGCGAAACTCGTCGCTGGCGACAGGTACGTCACGATCGGGGGCGGCGCGGACATCGCCCAGCAGTGCATAAGAGCGGGACTCGTCGACGAGATACAGCTCCATGTCACGCACGTACTCCTCGGCGCCGGCATCCGCTTGCTGGATTTGGGTACGGGGCGCATCGACCTGGCACGAACGAGAGTGATCGAGTCGCGTGGTGCGACGCATCTTCGGTTCCGCGTGCTGAAATAGGGTGGCGCAACCCCGTCCACGACCGTCTGTGCCGCGGGGCGCAGGAGATTAGTTTGAGTTACCCAGGAGATCCCGCAGCTCCAGGGCGCGGAGCGGCCTGCCCTGCCCGTTGAGCGTGAAGGTCGTGTTGACGTCGTGCCGTGGGCCCTGCCCCACGATCTGCCAGTGGATGTCGCCCCAGGTGACGTCGACCTTCGGCTTCAACGGCTGGTCCGGTGGCGTTGTGCTGACGTACTTGTGCGTGATCGTCTGGTTCGGATAGGGCTTGCCGCCGTCGGGCGTCGTCCGTTTGGAATTCGGGCGGCCGTCACCGAAGTCCCATTCGAACTTCGTCGGACTGGCCCAGATCTCGACCTGAACGGTTGGCGCCTGGGGAAGCGTGACCACCTGGTGGTAGGGCGCGTCGTCGGCCCAGAAGATGGTGTCGAGGTTGACCAGCGTGCGGCCGTTGGTCGGCTGGATGTTGGCGACGGGCCTTTGGACATGTGTCTTGAGCCAGTCGAGCACCATCTGGTCAGACACGACCTGCATCTTGTTGTAACGGATGGGCTCGTCGTAGGCCATCATGAGCGCGGGCCAGGAATAGACCTCCTCCTCCGGCGGCGTGTGGCCGAAGCCCAGCGTTCTGACCTCGGTCGGAGTGACCTTCTCGACCAGCTCGATGTGCCCGGAGTTGTGGACCGCATCGCCCGGCTGCAACTCGCTCCAGCTGATCGGATGGGCGATCGCGTACATCGACGTCCAGGCGGTGTATCCGGGTGGATCGCTGTGCCAGGCCATGGTCACGAAGCCGGAGCAGTCGGTGCGGTAGTGGGTGCCGTGCCGGTCGGGGTAACCCCCGCTCTGGCAGTAGTTGAGCCGGGCGTCGATCCAGTCTCGGCCTCGGGCGATCGCCTCGTCAGGCGTGATCGGCTTGTTGCGGTCGGCGGCTGTGCGGTTGTAGCCGTTGTCAGGCTTGTGGGGCGTGGCCGCCGGCGGGTTGCGGTTGGGGCCGTCACACGGGAGGCCGACGGCCTGCGCTGGCCGCGCCGGCACCGGGACTGCCGCGCCAACGAGGAGGAGTCCAAGGAGTAGGAGAGCCAGCGGAACGACACGTGTCCCCAGAGGACCTGACGTACGAGACATGCGAACCCCGTCACCCGCCTGTCCTGCCGTGCGCAGTGGAACCGTTGCGCGGAGCCTGCGGTCAGTAACGGGCAAGACTCTACTGAGTGACCCCGCCTCGGCGAAATACTTGTCCACAACCCGAGCCAGTAGGGTTCAGCGCATGCGAACTGTGGCACGGGGACCGCAGCGATCAGTTGTCGCCATCGTCCTGGCCGTCCTGTCAGCTGGTCTGGCCAGCGGGTGTAACGCTGGCCAGAGTTTCGAACCCTCCAGGCTCGACAGTTCCGATTCGACCGCGGAGCAGACGCAGAGCCCGACGCCAACCGTCACTGCCACACCGACGACGACAGCGCCCACAGCCCAGGCGCTCGACGTCTGTGCCCTCGTCTCCGCCAGTCGCGTACAGGAGATTTTCGGACGCCCGAAGGCCCCGACGGTCGACAAGCCCACGGGGCGTCAGGATCCCGGTGTCCCAGGCATGGGCCCGGTCTACCGGTGTACGTACCGCTGGGCGCCCGGGCAGACCTCCGAGATCGTCAAGGTTTCCTTGACACCTGACTCCGGGCAACCAGATGCGAAGGCCTTTGTCGACACGGTTCTCGGGCCCGACCACCAGCAGGTCGACGGGGCCGGCGACGTCGCTGCCATCAACACCAAGGAGACCTTCGGCCACGGACTCGCGGCCGTCGTCGCCGCCTCCAAGAACGGTAATACCGTCGTGGGTGTCATGCTCCTCGGACCGCTCGACACGAAGCCTGAGGCCTTTGCCACCTTGGCCAACGAGTTCCTGACGAAGCTGCGTTGAGATTGAGAACGACTGTGCGGGCCCCATGGCTGGCATGAGACCCGCACAATCAATGGTCACTCCTGCTTATGCTTCGTCGTCGTTCACTCCCCATAGCGGAGCGATCTGCGCCTCGGCGGCACTTTGCTGGGTGGCCGCGCTGATCGAAGCGATCGGGCCAGCCCAGTGCAGGCCGTACTGGTCGAAGCGGTTCCGACCCTTGGAGTAGGACGCGGACGCCTGCTTTCGCAGGTAGGACTGGTACGGCCGATCCTTCAGGGCGGCGTTGAGTTCGCCCAGGTTGCGCACGTACACGCCCTTGAACGTCGGACCGTCCCCGCCACAGCCGTTCTGCTCGCAGGGCTCGGTGAGGACTCCACCCGGATTGAGATACGCGCTCCGGGTCGACGCATCGGCCAGAACCTTCGCCCGGTCAAGATATGACCGGTCGTTCGTCGCTGTCGCGAGCTCGGTCAGCGCGCCGAGAACGATGCCCTGGTTGTAGGTCCAGGTGACGTCGCCGTTGTTCTGGCAGGTGGCCGAGTTGAGGCCATCGTTGATGAGATTCTCGGAATTGATCATCCCGCTGGCATCAAACCACTGCCAGATGTTGAGCGCCTGGTCGAGATACTTCGTGTCGCCGGGGATCCGGTTGTGCAGGCTCGCCGCCGCCTTGATGAACAGCTCGTTGGTCACGGCGTTCTTGTAACGGCGGTTGATGTTCCACACCACTCCGCCACCGCAGACGTCGTCCCGCGAGCTCCACATGTAGTCGGCGTCGAACTTCGCCGTCTCGAGATAGCGAGGATCACCGGTCAGGTCGTACGCCCTGATCCACGCGAGCGCCCACCACCCAGTGTCGTCGATGTAGTCGTTGGTGAAGTTTCCACCCTGGGCGTGGAGGTTCTTCTCGTAGGTGTTGGCGATGATCCATTCGTACGACCGATCGCCGGTGGCCAGTTGGTAGTCGATCACCGCGGTGAGTGCGTTCGCGGAGTTCCACCAACCAGTCGTCTTCCACAAACCGGTGTTGGCGTTGTAGAGCTTGACCAGCGCGGCGACGGCACGCTTGGTCGGCGTACCTTGGGTCGCGGGTTTCTCGACCTTCGTCCAACCGGAGCAGACGATATCCGGTCGGTTGCCGGCCTTTCCGCAGGCACGGATGACACCGACGCGGCCGCCAGCCTTGTCGTTGACGCCGAACATCGTGGTGGTCGTGCCGCGCTTGCCCGCGGGAATCGTCGCATAGCCGAGCCTGCTGTCGGCGACGGTCGCACCGCCGTCGAAGGACCGGTCGAGCCACACCTCGTCGGTGGGGTCACCGTTGTTGATGGACGCCCAACCCATCGCGTCCCTATCCGAGATGTGCAACTCGATCGAGCGGCCGTAGATGCCGGTGCCGTCGGCCAACCGGTCTTCGGTGGCCTCGCTCACCGGGGCGCCGTCACAGAGTGGATCGCAGATGTCTGCCTCCGCGGGGTTGGCTGGCGCCGCTGATCTGGTGGTGGTCGCGGCGCCCGCGTTGGGGACCGTGACTGACCTTGAAGGTGTGGTCTGCGCCTCAGGTGATCCCGAGCCGGTCTGCGCTGCCGCAACGCCGGACAGCATACCGAGGCCGATCGCGAAGGCACCCGCCGTCGTCAGCAGGAACCGTGTGGGCAGGGCAAGAGATGACGTCGTCAAGAGCTCCTCCAGAAGGATGCGGAAAGTCCGCCAACCTCGTCGGGGGGACTCCCGGGGACGCTAGGCCCTGCTCAGAGGGCACACAAGATCCACGACCGGACATGACCGGAGGCGGATGCCCGACCGCTGGCGATCCCTGGTCCGCGGAGGGGGTTGGTCGCCCAGGAGATTTCAGAAACTGTCGGCGAGCCGGAACGCGAGCTCGGTCTCCCAGTCGTTCATGTCTGGCACCTCGGCGGGGTTCGAGTGATAGAACTCCAGGCGGCACCCCCACCTGTCCCCATCAGCCTCTTCGGACATGTCCCACCTCAGACCGCGCTCGGCCGCCCACTCCAGGAGGGCGCCGGTGACGCCGACGAGCTGGTCGGGATGGCCGACGTGGGTGACGGTGGCGTACCGTCCAGCCGGCAGGACGCCCGGCCTGATCTCGCCTTCGCCCTCGACCGCCGAGTTGACGGGGAAGCCCACCTCGATCTCGAGCTGGCGCTCCATGTCGATGCGGTTGTACTTGAAGAACGGCGGACCCGCGGGCTGGATGCCGCGTGCTCCCAGCCAGGCGAAGATGTCGGGGATGCGGTCGGCGATCTCGGCAATGGTGTCCATCGAGACGACGCCCAGGATGCCGACGTACGGCTGCTCGGCGCGGTCCACGATCTGTGGCTCCGGTTGCATGGTTGCTCCCATGGCTTGATAGACGGTGCGGCTCGGTGAGACTCATCGGTTGGAGTACCCGCGGAGCGGGGGCCGGTCTCCGCCACCTTGCCGGCCGGGTCGGTCAGCGCGAGACCAGCAGCAGCGTCTTGCCAGTGACAGCGCGCGCCTCGATCGCGGCGTGCGCGTCAGCCGCCCGCTCCAAAGGGAACGTCTGCCCGATCACGGGCTTGATCCGACCCGCCGCGGCCTCGGTCAGCGCGCGTTCCGCCAACCGCTTCGCGTCCTCGGGTCCGAAGCGCACCTGCTCGATCCCGCGTACGGTCACCCCGCGACGCTCCGCCTCCACTGGGTCGACCACGGCGAAGCCACCCGCGGGGCTGCCGTGCGCGGAGAACCGAGCCCCGGGCGCCGTCAGGTCGAACGCCGCCAGCCCGATCTCACCGCCGACACCGTCGAACACCACATCGACGCCGGCACCGCCGGTCGCCGCGCGAACGCATTCTGGCCAGGAAGGTTCGGAGTAGTCCACCACGGCGTCGGCACCCAGGCCCGCGAGCAGGTCCAGCTTGCGCGTCCCTCTCGCGGCTCCGATGACCCGTGCCCCAGCAGCGTGTGCGAGTTGTACGAGCAGGACGCCGAGCCCACCGCCCGCCCCGGTGACCAGGACCCACTCCGTGGGCCGGATGTCCGCCGCCTCCACAAGTCCGAACGCCGTCGTCCCATCGTGAAGAAGCGCGGCCGCCACCTGAAGGTCCAATCCCTCGGGCGCCCGAATCAACGCCTCGACCGCGGCTAGTGCCTGCTCGGCGTACCCACCGAAGTCGATGGTCCTGGTGGCCACCTGCCGGCCGATCCAACCAGGATCCGCCCCCGCTCCAACGGCCCGCACCCGCCCGGCGACCGCGCCACCCGGCACGTACGGCGGCGTCACTGTGAAGTACTTCCCGGCCCCGCCGCGGCGGATCTGCGTCTCGACGAACAACGTGTCCGCCACAGCCACGTCAACCACGACTTGCCCAGGTCCGGCCACCGGATCCGGCACCTCCGTGGGCACAAGCACCTCCGGGCCGCCGAACGCGATCGCCTGTATCGCCCGCATGCCCACCGCACTCCCTTCAGGTTGCGACACCGGAAGTCTTGTACCTCAACCAAACCTGAGGTCAAGAAGGTGCGGGGTACGTCACGCCACGGCCACCCGGTGCGCGCGCCCGGGGTGGGGGCACGTGGTGACCGCGGTCGCATGGCATCATGAGAGTGCCGCCAGGCGGTCCCCCTCGCAGCAGTTCCGCGGGACCCGCCGGCCCTCGATCTGAGTGGCCGGAAATCTGCGCCGGCCCAATCTGACGGCCTGCGATCTGAGCCGATGCTGGCTTGAGCCGATCCGCGCTCCCAGGCATCACCCGGCGGGTGCCCCTTCTCGCGGCTCCGCCCCCTCATCACTGCGCCTCCCCCACCCCTGCCCGAAAGGAGCCCCTA
The DNA here is from genome assembly GCF_000373925.1 of Actinopolymorpha alba DSM 45243. Classification (GTDB taxonomy): domain Bacteria; phylum Actinomycetota; class Actinomycetes; order Propionibacteriales; family Actinopolymorphaceae; genus Actinopolymorpha; species Actinopolymorpha alba. The sequence goes on from NZ_KB892720.1 coordinate 17,336, forward strand.
TGCGATCCGAACTGGAAAGGTACGCCGAGGACCTACTCGGTCCGTGTCGTACGACAAAGGACTGCTCGTGGAACCACGGCGGCTCCCGCGTGATCAGGGTGCGCGACGCCGAGGGGTCGAGCTGGTACGTCAAACAGCATCCCCACCAGGAGTTGCACACCCGCGAGGTCGCGGCCTACCAACGGTGGGTACCCGCGCTGGGCAACCGGGCGCCGTGGCTGCGCGCGTACGACGACGAGCGACGCCTGCTCGTGCTGTCAGAGGTTCCGGGCGACACGTTCGTCAGCGTCGACACCGGCGTCGACCCCGGCGTCGACGCGGGCCACCGCACCGACGTGGACGTGTACCACCAGGCGGGCACGCTGCTGCGGCGTTTGCACGACGCGGAAGCACTCCCTCCGTACGGCGACTACGCGGCCCGCAAGCAGGCGACGTTGGAGTCGTGGGCGGCGCGCGCCGACGGCCTGCTCGACCGCCGCGAACTCGACTTCGCGCGTTCCGAACTCCGGTCTCTGGACGGCATCCCGGAGCCAAGCCTCGTGCCCTGCCACCTCGACTACAGTCCGCGGAACTGGCTCGTCGCCAGTGGGCGGGTCCAGGTCATCGACTTCGAATGGGCGGGACCTGAGGTCTGGGTATCCGACCTTGCCCGGCTCTACTTCGGCCCGTGGCGCCAGCGCCCGGATCTTCGGGACGCGTTCCTTGCTGGGTACGGCCGCGACCTGGACGGCGACGCTCACGGCATCCTGCTCGCCGGGCACGCACTCACTGCGGTCTGGCACGTGATCTGGGGGCACACCCACGGGAACGCCAGCTTCGCGGCGAGTACCCGTCAAACCCTGCAAGCCCTGATGCGCAGGGAATTCAGCTGGTTCTAACTCTCCGCGGGGAGACCCAGCTTCTGGCGGAGGTGGCGCCGCCGCGCTTCCAGCGACTCGATGAGCGCCTCCTGCTCCTCCACGGTGGTCAGCGCCGACGCCAGGTCCGCTGGGTCAGTGGGCGAGTCCCAGCGTTCCGCGATCCGGCGGCGAACGTCGTTGATCGACCTCCGCAGCTCCGCGAGTTCCTCTTCCACGCGCTGGAGTGCTTCGTGGACTGCCGCCTGCGAGTCGCCGGCCATCCCCCTGCCTCCCGATCTCCATACGTCAGGTCAGAACCGACTCCAGGTTCTTCGGCACACTCGCTCTGACGTCTTCCCATTCCCCTTCGGTGATGTGGGCTCGGAGTGCCTGCAGAACCGTATGGATCAAGGGCTCCACCCCACCGGGAGCCTCAAACCGGCATTCTCGGCGGATCCGTTCCAGGAACTCCTCCCGCCCCATCTTCACGGGTACCTTGTGCGGCTCCCAACCCTCGTAGTAGATACCGCGGACGAGCATCGGGAGTTGAGCCGCGAGCTGGGCGGCCTGCTCGACGGTCAGGCGGTCGCGCAACGTGTGCAGCAATGCTCGGAGTGCGGCGTACGACTGGTTCCGGCGTTCCCTGGGCCAGCCATAAGCCTCTTCGATGAGATGAAGAATCCGATTCGTTTTGTCCACCGTCGTGTTGAACGACGCGAAACCGGTTTCAGCCATGTCGTGTTCCCATTCCCTGTCGTCTCATCCGTTCTATCGTGTCGTCTCATCCCGTTCTTTCGTACGCCCATATCGACCCGGCCTCACACCGCGAACGGATAGGTCTCTGGCGGCTCTCCGCGCTCCCACCCGGTGGTGCGTTCGAGCGGCTCGACAGCTCGGGTTTCGTCCAGGTGGATCACCGCGTCGAACTGCTCCGCCGCCCGGCTGTGGAAGTAATGGCTGCGGCGTTCGGTGTCGGGGTGGTAGACGACACCGACGGCCCGCTCGAGCCGCGGCGACCGCAACGCCTCAGTCGCGCGGCTCGCACCGTCGAAGGTGAGCAGGAACTCCTTCTCGCCCGTCTCGTGGAACAACTCCTCGACGCTGTCGGGAAGTGCCGGGCGTAGCCATTTGCGATTGACCGGTCCGTCCCAGTCGTCGGCCGCGGTCACCGTGCCGGTGTACGTCGTGAACCCGATGGAGACGCAGTCGCCGGGGTGTCGCTCGCGGACGAGCTGACCGAGGTTGAGCTCACCCTGTGCGGCGAGTTCGGTGGCCCGGGCGTCACCGATGTGGGAGTTGTGTGCCCACACGACGATCTTCGCCTGCTCTCCACGCTGCCGGCCAAGGTGCTCCGCGAGCGCGTCAAGGGTGTCCACCATGTGCCGGCCACGGCGGTTCCAGGAGTAAACCCGCCCGCTGAACATCGTCCGGTAGTACTCCGCCGCGGTCTTCACCGTTTGAGCGTTCTGCTCGGCATAGAAGAATTCGTCCTCGGCGGTCAGCCCGCCTCGGCGGGTGTACTCGAACTCATGCCCCCGAAGGTCGACGAGTTGCGCGATCATTTCGTCCTCGCACGTCTCGCCCGCGCCGAACGCCGCCGCGAAACCGTACGCGTGACCGTCGTCGCCGCTCACGTGGTCGAAGCAGGAGTAGCGCTCGCGGGCACGCGTCGCGGCCTCGGGATCGACCCGGTCAAGGTAGGCGATCACCTCGTGCATCGAGCGGTAGAACGAGTAGAGATCCAGGCCGTAGAAACCGGTCTTCGCGCGTTCGTCCCCCAGCCGGTCGTTGTGGTCGCGCAGCCATGCCACGAAGTCCAGCAGCACGGCGTTGCGCCACAACCACGTCGGGAACCGCGTGAAGTCGCCCAGCGACTCCTCCGCCGTCGCGTCACCGCCACGGCCGCGGACGAAGCGGTTCACGCGGTACGCATCGGGCCAGTCAGCCTCGACCGCCACCGCGCAGAAGCCCTTCTCCTCGATCAGTCGCCGGGTCATCCGCGCTCGCGCCTCGTAGAACTCATGGGTTCCATGGGACGCCTCGCCCATCAGCACCAGGTGCGCCTCGCCGACGAGACCGAACAACGCCTCGTCGCTGGGAACCCCTTGCTCCACTGGCGTGGCCGCCAACCGGATCGCGGCCACGTCGGTCGCACCGATCGCCGCCGGCCGGCTCACCCCGGCGGCCCTGAGAAGGTCCCGGACATCCTCATCGGTGGTCTGGGAGAAGTCCCAGTACGCCTGGCTCACCGCGGCGTACTGAGCGGGCGTGGTCGCGCAGACCACCTCGTCCACGAGTGCGGACAGCTCCTCGACGGTCGACTGGGGCGCCGCGGGTACGCCAACGACGATCCTCGCCGCCCCGAGCTTGCGCAGCGCCCGGATGGCCGCCCGCATGCTCGCACCGGTGGCAAGACCGTCGTCGACCAGGATGACCGTCCTGCCCGCGCCCTGCAGATCGCTCGGAACAGTCAGCCTGGGACGGCCTTCGCGGTACGCCCGCTCCCGGCGGAGGAGTTCGCGTCCCTCCCGTTCGACGACCTGCCGGACGTTCTCCGGCGAGATGCCCAGACCGCGAATGACGTCATCATTGAGGACAACCACCCCACCGGAGGCGATCGCCCCCATCGCCACTTCCTCGCGACCGGGAACTCCGAGCTTGCGGACGACGAACACGTCAAGCGGGGCACCAAGCGCGGTCGCGACCTCGTACGCCACGGGCACTCCGCCCCGGGGAAGTCCCAGGACAACGAGATCGGGCTGATCGCGATATCGCTCGAGGGACCTGGCCAGCACGCGACCGGCGTCCCGGCGATTCTGGAACAGGTGTTCAGGCATGTCTGCCTCCTGCTCAATAGCAGGCCGACACCATGCGCCCCGGCGTCGCCGCAGCCTGGAAGAAGGACAACGGAGGGCGTACGGCCGGTTTCTTGCGAGCCTACCCACCGCGCTCCGCCGTGATGCGGGAACGTTCCTCGCAGGCTGCGCCATGGCGGGGAGCCACCCAAGGGGGTGGGGCCCGGGTTGTCACAGGTTTCTCGGCTAATTGACCGAGAAACCTGTGACAACCCGGCGAGGCCTAGCGTGCTGGGGACACTAGACGTCGACGAGGCTCTTCTTACGGCTGACCAGCACCTCGTCGATCAGGCCGTACTCCACCGCCTGCTGGGCGGTGAGGATCTTGTCGCGCTCGATGTCACGGGCCACCTCGTCGATGGGGCGGCCGGTGTTCTCGGCGATCATCTCCTCGAGCATGCTGCGCATCCGCAGGATCTCGTTCGCCTGGATCTCGATGTCGCTGGCCTGACCACGCCCGCCCTCGGTGTAGGGCTGGTGGATGACGATCCGGCTGTACGGCAGCGCCGAGCGCTTGCCCGGCGCGCCCGCGGCCAGCAACACCGCCGCCGCCGACGCCGCCTGCCCCAGGCACACCGTGTGCACGTCGGGGGTGATGTAGCGCATCGTGTCGTAGATCGCGGTCAGCGCCGTGATCGAACCACCCGGGCTGTTGATGTAGATCTGCACCTCACGGTCAGGATCCAACGATTCCAGACACAACAGCTGGGCCATCACCGCGTTCGCGATGTCGTCCGTAATCGGCGTACCGAGGAAGATGATGCGGTCCTCGAACAGCTTGCCGAACGGATCGACCTGCCGGTAGCCGTAGGGCGTGCGCTCCTCCCAACGCGGGATGAAATAGTCCATCCGCGGGGACAGGTCAGGGGTGCTCATCGCGCTGATCCCTCCAGAATGCTTATGCGAGGTCACGAAACAGGTCCGCCAACGGCGACCTGCCCCGCATATGTCACCACGTTGTCGATGAAGCCGTACTCCCGAGCCTGCTCAGCGGTGAACCAACGGTCGCGGTCAGCGTCCTGCTCGACCTGCTCCACCGTCTGACCGGTGTGCAGCGCGGTGAGCTCCTGCAGTTGCTTCTTCAGGTGCAGGCTCTGCTCGGCCTGGATCTTGATGTCGGACGCGGTGCCACCAAGGCCACCGGACAGCTGGTGCATCATGATCCGCGCGTGCGGCAGTGCGAACCGCTTCCCCTTGGTGCCCGCGGCGAGCAGGAACTGCCCCATCGACGCCGCCAGACCCATCGCCAAAGTCGCGACATCGTTGGAGATGTACTGCATCGTGTCGTAGATCGCGAGCCCCGCGTCGACCGAACCACCAGGGCTGTTGATGTAGAGCCAGATGTCCTTTTCGGGATCCTCGGCGTTCAGGAGCAGCATCTGGGCACAGATCGCGTTGGCGTTCTCGTCACGCACCTCCGAGCCCAAGAAGACGATCCGCTCCTTCAGCAGCCGCTGATAGATGTGCTCGTCAAGGCCGCCCTGACCGTAGCCCGGCGCCTCCTGCGCGTACACGTTCATATCCTCCGCCTACGTCCTCGGCCCGTGCCCCGCGCATCACCGCGGGTCCGGGCACGCCGATCGTGCGATCTCCCTTGAGGCTAGGCAGGTCGCCGCGAAACCGTCCTCCTTGTTCGCTCACGGCGGATTCCCTCCTACTTGGACCGGCGGATCCGCTGGTCGGCGATCGGCGCGAGCACCGCGCACAGGACGGCGAGGAGGATCGGCAGGAACCTGATGCCGACGGCATCGTCGAAGATCAGCATGCCCAGGATCCCGATGATCTCCGACAGCACGATGCCGGCGATGAATCCGCCGACCAGGGCCAGGGCGGCGACGGCGACTGTTCTCATCGTGAACTCACTTCCTTGAACTCGACGGGCGGGGCGGATGGTTCGTTCGGCGCGGCGCTCCTGCGACGCCGTTGGGAGCAGGCTGGGGAGCAGGCTCTTGAGTACGCCAGGGACGCTAGGAACGCCGATCACCTGCCGACAACGCACGCCAGAGCGATCCCGCCCTCCCCCCACGGGGGGACAGCGAGATGCCGCTCGGGGGCGATCCGGTGAGCCCGGCGCCGGATTACGCTCCCTCCCATGACGCGGAGGAATCTCGTCGTCGACGCGGGTATCGCGGCGCTCGTGCTCGGCATCTCCCTGGGCGTGCTCGCCTCGCAGGGCATCGGGATGCCCGACCCCAGCAACCGCGATCTCGACGCGCGCGGAGTTCTCCTCGTCCTGGCGTCCGCACTGCCGCTGGTCGCCCGTCGCATCTCCCCGATGACCGTCTACGCGGTGGTGAGCGCGGCGAGCCTCGCCCTGCTGGTGTTCGACTACCCGCTTGACGTCCCGCTCGCTCCGCTGGTCGCGTTGTACCAGGTCGCGGTGGCGTTCAGCGGCGACCCGCTCCGGCGGTGGCGCTGGACCGGAATGGCCGCCGCCGCGGCGTTCGTCCCCGCCACCGCGGCGGCCTACGCGGCGACCGGCGAGACCGCACGGCCGGTACCCGACCTGCTGATCGTCGCCGCGATGGTCGCCGGAGTGTGGGTCGCCGGCGACCGGACCCGCCTACGCCGCCAGCGGGTGGTCGAGTTGGAGGAACGCGCACAGCGGGCCGAGCGCGAAGCCGACCGTGAACGCCGGCTCGCCGCCGCCGAGGAACGCACCCGGATCGCCCGCGAACTGCACGACTCCGCGGGCCACGCCATCAACGTGATCCTCGTCCAGGCCGGAGCGGCCCGGCTGCTGCACGAGCGCGACCCGGAGGGCTCCCGCCGGGCGATCGTGACGATCGAGGAACTCGCCCGGGAAACCGTCGGTGAGATCGACCAACTCGTCCGCGCCCTCCGCGAGGACGACCGCACCGAGCCGGCCCCGCCAGCCGACCCGGCCGCCCTCGAGGAACTCCTCGAACGCCATCGCGCGAGCGGCCTCGCCCTGGTCACCGACCTCCGCGGCCCGCGCCCCGCGCTTCCCCGCAGCGTGGCGTGGGCGTCGTACCGGATCCTCCAGGAGGCGCTCACGAACGCCGCACGGCATGGCCGCGGCAGCGCGGAGGTGGCCGTCGGGTTCGGACCCGGGGCCGTAGAGATCACCGTGACGAACGCCGTCGCCGCCGGTCCCGCCGGTCCCGCCGTTCCCGCCGTGCCGAACGGCCCGGTCCGGGAGGGCGGTGGGCACGGCATCGTGGGCATGCGGGAGCGGGCCACGCTCCTCGGCGGCACGCTGGAGGCCGGCATCGAGCGCGGGATCTTCCGGCTCCACGCCCACCTCCCCTACAGCGAGGTGACGTCGTTATGACCGCAACCCTCAGGGTCCTGATCGCTGACGACGACGACCTCATGCGGGCCGGGCTGCGCGCCGTCCTCTCCAGCGACGAGACGGTGGAGGTGGTCGGCGAGGCCGCGGACGGGGGCGACGCGATCGAGCAGACGCGGCAGCTCGGGCCTGACGTCGTACTCATGGACGTCCGGATGCCGAACCTCGACGGCATCGCCGCGACCCGCGAGATCGTGGCCGCCGTTCCGGACGCGCGGATCCTCATCCTCACGACGTTCGAGGACGACGACTATGTCTTCGGTGCCCTGGCCGCCGGCGCGTCCGGCTTCCTGCTCAAGCGGACCCGCCCCGAGGACCTCATCGCCGCCATCCACACGATCGCCGTCGGCGACTCGCTCCTCTCGCCGTCGGTGACCCGGACGGTGGTCGACCGGATGGCGCGGATGCCGCAGCCGGACCCGTCGGCCCCCCGGCGCCTCCGCGAGCTCACCCCACGCGAGCGGGACGTCCTCGAACTCGTCGCCCGCGGCCTGTCGAACACCGAGATCGCCGCCACCCTCGTGGTCGAGGAGTCGACGGTCAAGACGCACGTGAAGCGGATCCTCGCCAAGCTGCACCTACGCGACCGGATCCAGGCGGTGATCCTGGCGTACGAAACCGGACTCGTCCGCCCAGGCGAGGCGGCCTCCCCTCACCACGCCACGGGAAGCTCGGCCAAGCCGCCGGTCAAGAGGTGGCTTCGGTGACGCAGGTCCTCGGCGGGCACCGCCAGCCGTAGGGTCGGGAACCTCCGGAACAGCGTGCCGAACAACACCTGCAGCTCGATCCGGGCGAGCGGCGCGCCGAGACAGAACCTCGGGCCGTGTCCAAACGACATGTGCGGGTTCTCGGCCCGGCTCTGGTCGAACGTCCCGGGCACCGGGAAGTGCCGCTCGTCCTGGTTGGCGTGCCGCAGGTCGAGCACCACGAGGTCACCCGCCCTGATGGTGGCGCCGTCCACGTCGATGTCGGCGCTGGCGTACCGCGGCAGGCCGATCGCCCGGGGCGTTTCTCCGGGGCACGTCGTGTCGGTCGGCGGGATCGGGAGGCCGAGCCGCAGGATCTCCTCGACCGTGCTGTCGACCAGCGCCGGATCGTGGCGCAGCTTCTCCTTCTGCTCAGGGTGGGTGAGCAGGAGTACGACGCCGGTGTCGATCGCGTTCACGGTGGTCTCGTGGCCGGCGAAGAGGAGCCCCGCGGCCAGCTGCGCGGCCTCGACGTTGTTGTAGACAGGACTACCGTCCTTGTCCGCCGTCACCAGGTCGGTGATGACGTCCTCGGCGGGCTCGCGGCGCTTCCTGTCAACCAGAGCTTGCATGTATTCCCACAGCGCGATCAGCCCAGCCATCGAGCGCTCTCCGTCGGTCATGTCGGCCGCGTCGTCGGACCAGCGCCGGAAGTCCGCCCGATCCTCGAACGGCACGCCCAGGAGCTCACAGATCACGAACGCCGGCAGGGGAAACGAGATGGCGTCGTGGAAATCGACCGGCCGGGTACGGCGTTCCATGTCGTCGAGCAACCTGTCAACCAGCTCTTGCACGCGTGGCCGCAGGATCGCCAGCCGGCGGGCGGAGAACGACCGCGTGAGGAGCTTGCGCATCTGCTGATGGTCGGCCCGCTCGGTGGGAGTCGTCTGCACGGGCCGGCCGAAGATCATCGATTCGGAGTAACGCGACGCCTGATCGGGCTCGGCGTGGGATCTGCCGAGACGTGGATCGGCGAGCAACCGCTTCACCGTGTCGTACCCACTGATCTGCCAGGCGGGGTCGCCCGTATGGGTGGTTGCTCGGCTGACGGTCGCGTTCATCGATCACCTCCGGACTAACGGCCGCGCCGCGGGCCCAGTGGCTCACTGGGTCAGCGGCGCGGTCAAGCTGATGAGTACTCGCAAGAGTACACAACTAAGTAAACAACTCAAGGTATACACCTATGCGAACACATGAGGGTCGAAAGGTGAAAGGGTGGCAGCGTGCCGATCAGCCACGAGCGTCCTCTCCAACCCCGTGTCGGGGGCCCACCCCCGCCGCCGTCCGACGTTCTCGACACCCCGGGCACGGTCCGGCGCCTCCGCCGGGCCGAGCGCCGGGACCAGATCCTGTCCGCGGCCACGCAGGCGTTCGGGCGGTCGGGGTTCGCCGCGACCAGCCTCGACGCGGTGGCGACCGAGGCCGGGGTCAGCCGGGTGATCCTCTACCGGCACTTCGAGTCCAAGGCAGACCTCTACCGCGCCGTGCTCGACCGGGCGAACGCGCGCCTCGCCGCGGCGTTCCCCGACGGTCAGCCGTTCACGATGGCCTCGATCGACGCGCTGCTCGACGCGGCGACCGCCGATCCGGCGGGGTTCCGGCTGCTGTTCCACCACGCGGCCCGAGAGCCCGCGTTCCGGGAGGAGATGGACCGCTTCCGGGAGACCGCGGTGGCCATCGCCCACGACCACCTGGTCGACCTGATCCCCGACGACTCGTGGGCGCGGTGGGCCGCCCAGCTCGCACCCACCGTCGCGATCGACGCGGTGATCGCCTGGCTCGACGCCGGCCGCCCCGACCCGGGGCAGGCAGCGGACCGGATCCGGCAGCTGCTGGCGGGTCTGATCCAGGCAGCCGCCGCGAGGCCCACGGAACGCCCGTAGTCCGCGGGACGAAGGCTTTGGCGAAGGGCGATGCGACAAGTGGGGGTGGTCCCCTGCAGAATGCTCGGCGAAGTCGAATCGAGAGCAGATCAGGACGTGACGATGGCTACTCAGGACTCGGCGGCTGTTCAGGACTCGACCGCTGTTCAGGGCTCGGCTGCCCAACAGGTGTCGGCTGCCCAGCAGACGGCCGCGATCGATCAGCGCATCGCCGAGGAGCTTGGCGTACGCCATGGCCAGGTCAAGGCGGCGGTCGATCTGCTCGACGGCGGCGCCACCGTGCCGTTCATCGCCCGCTACCGCAAGGAGATGACCGGCGCCCTCGACGACGCTCAGCTCCGCACGCTCGAGGAACGCCTGCGCTACCTCCGGGAGTTGGAGGAACGCCGCGCCGCGATCCTCGACTCGATCCGCGAGCAGGGCAAGCTGGACGCCGCGCTCGAAGCGCAGATCCTGGCCGCGGACTCCAAGGCCCGGCTCGAAGACATCTACCTGCCGTACAAACCGAAGCGTCGTACCAAAGCGCAGATCGCACGGGAGGCCGGACTCGAGCCGCTCGCCGACGCGCTCCTCACCGATCCGACCCGCGCCCCCGAGGCGACCGCGAAGGACTACGTCAATTCCGACCAGGGTGTCGCCGACACTGCGGCTGCTCTCGACGGCGCGCGGGCCATCCTGGTCGAGCGGTTCGCCGAGGACGCCGACCTCATCGGCACGCTCCGCGAGCTGCTGTGGTCACGCGGCCAGCTCGTGTCGCGGGTGCGTGAGGGACGTGAGGAGGCCGGCGCGAAGTTCGCCGACTACTTCGAGTTCGCCGAGCCGTTCACCAAGCTTCCGTCGCACCGGATCCTCGCGCTCTTCCGCGGCGAGAAGGAAGAAGTCCTGGGCCTGACCCTCGAGCCTGAGGAGGAGGGTGCCGACGCGGCCATCGCGGCCGTTGACCGCGCACCAAACTCCTACGAACGCCGGATCGCCGAACGCTTCGACATCGACGACCGCGGCCGCCCGGCCGACCGTTGGCTGGCCGACACAGTGCGCTGGGCCTGGCGCACCCGCGTTCTCGTCCACCTGACCATCGACCTGCGGATGCGGCTGCGCCAGGAGGCTGAGGACGAGGCGGTGCGAGTGTTCGCGGGCAACCTGCGCGACCTGCTCCTCGCCGCTCCTGCCGGCACTCGCCCCACCATGGGGCTCGACCCGGGGTTCCGTACCGGCGTGAAGGTCGCCGTGGTCGACGCCACAGGCAAGGTGGTCGCAACGGAGACCATCTATCCGCATGTGCCGGCCCGGCGCTGGGACGAGTCGATCGCGATCCTCGCCCGGCTCGCGCACGCCCACCAGGTCGAGTTGGTCGCCATCGGCAACGGCACCGCCTCCCGCGAGACCGACAAGCTGGCCGGCGACCTGATCAAGGCGCACCCGCAGCTGAAGCTCACCAAGGTGGTCGTCTCAGAGGCGGGGGCGTCGGTCTATTCGGCCTCGGCGTACGCCTCGAACGAACTCCCCAAGCTCGACGTGTCGCTGCGCGGCGCGGTGTCCATTGCCCGCCGGCTGCAGGACCCGCTGGCCGAGCTGGTCAAGATCGACCCGAAGTCCATCGGTGTCGGGCAGTACCAACATGACCTGTCAGAGGTGAAGCTCTCGCGGTCCCTCGACGCCGTGGTCGAAGACTGCGTCAACGCGGTGGGCGTCGACGTCAACACCGCCTCCGCACCGTTGCTGACCAGGGTTTCCGGCATCGGTTCGGGCTTGGCCGCGAGCATCGTCGCCCACCGGGACGCTAACGGCCCGTTCCGTTCCCGAACGGCGTTGAAGGACGTGCCACGCCTTGGCCCCAAGGCGTTCGAGCAGTGTGCGGGCTTCCTGCGCATCCCGGCGGGTGACGACCCGCTCGACGCGTCGAGCGTCCACCCCGAGGCCTACCCCGTCGCCCGCCGGATCGTCACCTCGACCGGCAAGACCCTCACCGAGTTGATCGGCAACTCCTCCTGGCTCCGCCAGCTGTCACCGAAGGACTTCGTCGACGACACGTTCGGCCTCCCGACCGTCACCGACATCCTTACCGAGTTGGAGAAGCCAGGTCGCGACCCGCGTCCGGCGTTCAAGACCGCGACGTTCGCCGATGGTGTCGAGAAACTCGGGGACCTGGTCGCCGGCATGGTGCTGGAGGGAGTCGTCACCAACGTCGCGGCGTTCGGGGCCTTCGTCGACGTCGGCGTCCACCAGGACGGGCTCGTGCACGTGTCGGCCATGTCGCGGACCTTCGTGAGCGACCCGCGTGAGGTGGTGAAGCCCGGCGACATCGTCCGGGTCAAGGTGCTCGAAGTCGACATCGCCCGGAAGCGGATCTCGCTGACCCTGCGGCTGGACGACGAGGTCAACCCCGCCGGCAGCGACGGCGGGCGTACGAGCGGACGCGGCTCGGGCACACCCTCCGGCGCTGGGCGGCGCGGCGGCGGCAAGCCAGGCGAACGCCGGGGCGGCAACCGCCAGGAGCGCGGGCGCTCCGGCAATGACTCGGGTGCCGGAGCGGGCGGCAGCATGGGCAGCGGCGCGATGGCCGACGCTCTCCGCCGCGCCGGTCTGATCGGTGGCGGCAACACCGACAAACGCAAGCGCTGACCTGCTCTGCGTTCACCTGACCGGACATCGTGGAGACCGAGCGGTGCTATAGGCCCGCTCAGTCTCCACGTTCTGCCCAGCTGATCGGGAGCCTGTGCGGTCGGGTGATTGTGCCGGTCAGCGCAGGCCGGCACGGTCGAGTTCAGCGAGCAAGGCGCGCTTGCGCTTGTGCGTTGCTCGAAGCTCGATCAGATATGCCCCGAACTCCTTGGTCTGTCCGCACCGTCGCGCGAGGGATTTCGCCTCTTTGAGCAGCGCCGCCGCGTCGCCGTAGGTAGCCCGCTTCTTGGTTTCCATCGCCGCCTCAGCCGCGGACTGAATGATCGGTATCGCATCGGCGGGGTGGGTTCTGCCGCGTTCCCGCGCCAACCGGAGCCGGAGCCGACTACGACATCCGCCAATCCTTGCCGCCGACCAGGCAGCGTCGACGTCACCTTCCCAGAGGAGGACCTCGACCAGCGTTGAATGACCGGCGGGCTCGAGGTACGACGGGCCGGAGATCTCCTTGGCACGAGGCTGGCCGCGTAACAGTTTCAACGCCCGCTTTCGCCACGTCGCCCACGCGTCACCGGCCGCGGCCTGCAGCGTTTGGTACGCCTCTACCGAAGGGCGGTCGGCGAAGTTTGCCCAGAGGAGTTCGATAGCGTCACGCCGCCGGCCCGCACGGAGGTGGCACTCGGCGGCGAGGGCACGCAGTCGCGAGTCCGGCTCGAAGTCCTTGAGTCCACGTCGCAACCACTCCAAGGCGTCCTCGTCGCGACCGTCAGCGCAGAGCCGCTCCGCGATCCGCCAGATGTCGTACGAGCTGTCGACATCCCGGGCGAGCACCTCCACCAACGCATCGGTCCCGCCCTCACATTCGGCGAGCCGCTCCATGAGGCGAGTGATCGTAAAGCCACTGCCGTACTCGTCCCGCTTCTTTGCCGGCAGCCCTCGCCACGCGGACTCCACCAGCTCGCGATAGCGAGCCATACCGGCCGGTCCAAGCACATTGGCATAGGTCGGCAATGCGGTCAGAAAGATCTCCCAGTCGCTCGCGAGCGCCAGCTGGGCGAGGCGTTCGGCCAACTTAACCGGGTCCGGCCTGGCAGCGACACAGGCGGCCAGGTGAATCTCCTCGGCCCGGTCGATCGCCGCCCGCAGGCCTCCATCGGAATCATCAACCAACTCGGCCGAATCTTCGAGTAACTCCAGGGCGTACTCCGCCAAACCGACCACAGCGGCGGCGGATCCCTGCTCGATCAGTTCCTCGACCTGGTCGAGCGCCTCATCGACATCCCGAAAGTACGCCGCAGCCTCCCGGTAGCTCACGTAATCAGCGACCTCAGCCGCCTGATGGAGGCGGCCCCGAAGCTTCGTGTCGTCGTACGAACGACCTGGATCCCGGCCGGCCGCACGTTCGAGCCGGGCCAGCAGCAACGGGTCGGAGGCGGCGGCGTTCAGTAGTTCATCGGCGAGCCAGGCCGAGTCCTGGCCCGCGAGGAACTCCCGCAGCCTGCTGTCCGCGGTTGTCTGACCGCCCGAACCGACCCGCTTGCGAATGCGACGACCTACCATGCCGCCCTATTCTGCCGACACACTCACCACGCGGACCTGCTGCGCCGCACCTCACCCAGAGACGCTCAGAGACCGGCGCGAGCAAAGCGTTCGAGCAGGCTCGGCTTCGTGTGATGCTGGCGGCGTAACTGATCGAGGCGTTCGGCAACCACGTCCACGCGTCCTTCGCGCTCGCCCAACGCGCGTAGATCGGTGAGGAGTGCGACTGCTTCGTCGTACTTCTTCGGCTTCTTCGTGTCGATGAGTTCGCTCACCCGCTGCCACGCGGGTTCCTCCTGCGCCGCGAGGGCCCGCAAGCGCTCGTCGCGGGCAACAACGGCCGCCCGCTCCTGGCGGTCCCGTTCCCGCGCCTGGCGCTCCTTGGCGCGCCGAGCGCGGTGCATAGACCGGCGTTCCGCGGCGAGAAGCAGGTCCCCGACCATTCGCCCCTCAGCCTCAGATTCGTCAGGGATCGCCTGATCATCGTGGAAGCGGCGCACGAGCTCGGCACTCACGTGTGCATCGTCGCCGCGAACCATCCGCAGGAGGAGTGCGTCCTTATCCTGCGCGGGGAGAGCCTCAATCCATCGGCGGAGCTCTCCCTCGCTTGCAGCTGTCGAGCGCGGCTGAGGGCTGGCCTCCGATGCCACCGCGAGCAGATCCTCGTCAAGGCGAAGGAAGTCCACGAACGCTCGTAGCGATGCGCTCAGCGTGGTAAGACCGGCCGGCACCGGCGGCTCCACCTCGTCATCGTCGAGTGCACCCGCCTGCACGCACAGCAGCCAGGCGAGATAGAGGAGGCGTCGATCACCAGCGGCCAGCTCACCGCGGACCGGGATGATCGAGGCCAACCAACCGTCGCCGCCGTACTCGAAGTCTCCATCCTCATCCTCGGAAGCCAATGCGAGGATCACGTGGTCGCCTTCTGCCCACACCGAGGCCGCCTCTCCGGGACAGTAGGCCTGAGCAGCGTCGAGGTCGAGCAGTTGAGAGGGCAATCGGATCATCAACTGGCGGGTTCCCCAGTTGGCGAGATAGAGAAAGGCGTCGAAGTACTTCTCCATCAATGCTGAGGGGTTGCCGCGGAAGTTACCCCAGTCGTACGTGTTGACAAAACTGGTTGGAGTGATGGTCGCGCGAGTCGAAAGCGCGCGCAACTCCGCCAACTGACGATCGTCCAGCGCCTGATCCACGGCCAGAAACTGATAGTACTGGTACTCACTCATGCGGTCCCCTTGCAATGCGTGGCCGACGGCCGCCAAGCCTAGCCGGGTCCACGGGCAAGCTACTCACACACACGACGGCGGCGCGGACACAATTCCCGCCGTGGAGAAGAACTTCCGGCAGGGAAAGTGCTCGCGCCACCGACTATGTGGTCGAGGTTCGCGTCTGCGATCAGCAGGCTCGCGCTGTTACCGCAGGGCTCCCATGAGCTGACTGCAGGCCTGCTCGCACCGGCGGCACGCCTCGGCGCAGATGCGGCAATGCTCGTGTCGGCCCGCGTGCCGCTCGCATTCCTCCGCGCACGCACGACACATCGCCATGCAGGCTTCCAGGATCGTGCGCGTCATTGCGGGGTCGTAGCCGGTCTGGCGGGAGAGGATGCGTCCGGTCGTGTCACACACATCCGCGCAGTCCTCGCAGGAACGAATGCACTTGCGCAGCGTCGCCATGACCTTGTCTGACTCAGCCATGCAGGCGTCCGCGCAGGCGGTACATATCTGTGCACAGGAATAGCATTCCTCGATGCACCGGGCGAGCATGTCGCCATCCATTTTCGCCATCTCGGCCGGATACGCCCGCAGCATTTCACTGACGACCATCACTGTCCCCCACTTCCGGCGTTCCCGCCGCCGTGGCCGTCGGCCACAGCTTCACCAGCGGCACGCTCTCGTAGCGGATACCCGTCGCCGCGGATCCACACGCGCACAGAGCTGACGCAGCCTGGGTGACACGAACTCGAGCGACCGACCTCGACCGCATTGCGGTGGACGTTAATCCGACCGAGAATGCCTGCCCATCACCACGAAACGTTCACCACCAAGCCAATCTCCGCGATATGTTTTTCTGCGCCATCAGCAAACACTCCGCACGGTTCGGTCACTAACGCATGCGAGATCTTCATTTTGACAGACAGTTTCTTATCAGCGCCATTTCTGGGTAACGCAGCAGCATTTCTGAGCAACACCGAGGGATTTTGCCGTGGACATCACCCGAATTCGATCGCTCCTCATCATCGCGGTCCTGTCGTTGGCCGCGATCGCGCTCGCCCTGGTCCTCGGACTGTCAGGGCTCGCCTCCGCACACCCGCCAGCCGCCCGTTCGGCCATGCCCACGATCCCAACCTTCGCCACCTCGCCGGCCGCGACAGACCCGTCCGAAGAGGCCGCCCGCGCGATCGAGGCGCGGTACCAGGCGCTTGGCGGACCCACCGGCGTACTCGGACCACCCACGTCCGCGGTCACACCGGTCACCGGAGGCTACTTTCGCTGGTTCATGAATGGGCGTATCTACTACTCCACCGCCGCGGGTGCCTGGGAACTCACCGGTGTCATGTTGGACCATTTCCTGGCGCTCGGTGGGCCTGACGGGTCGCTCGGACTCCCGACGAGCACGACGTACCAATCTGGCAGTGCAACCGTCCAGAACTTCGTCAAAGGGCGGGTCTACTTCACCAGTTCGAGAGGACCCCACGCCGTTCTCGGAGCGACACTGGCACGTTATCTGACCCTGGGCGGCCCGAGCGGTCCCCTGGGAGTACCGAACAAAGGTGAGTACGCCGGAAAGAAGGCCGGCGTACGCGTGACGAACTTCCAGCACGGCCGGATCTGGTATTCAGTCAGCACCGGCGCATGGGAGGCGCTCGGGCCGATCCTCCACAAATACCTCACGATCGGCGCCGAATCCTCGTGGATCGGACTCCCGACCAGCGCGGCCAAACCCGGACCGAATGGCACCTGGCAACGTTTCCAGAACGCGACGATCCAGTATTACCCCGCCAAGCGGGCGGCGTACGTCAGGGTTCCCTGGTCCACCGCGATGACGGTTCCCACCGCATCAGACCTGCCCTACACCTATCGCAGCGGTTGTCCCGTCAAGCCGGCCAACCTGCGGATGATCCGGCTGCCGTTCCGGAACTTCTCCCTTGACGATCAGTACGGCACGATCGTGGTGCGCTCCAGTGTGGTGCCGGAAGTCACCGCCGTCTTCAAGTCCGCGCAGGCCAACAACTGGGCGATTCGCCGTATCGTCCCTGTGGACAAGTACAAGGGCAGCGACGAGGCGTCCATGCGAGCCGACAACACCTCGGCGTTCAACTGTCGCAAGGTCACCGGTAATCCTTACCGGCTCTCCCAACATTCGTACGGCAACGCAGTCGATATCAACACGTTCGAAAATCCGTACGTCACCGCCACCAAGGTCTATCCCGAAGGCTCGGAGACCTATCTCAACCGTAACAACAAGCGCAAGGGAATGATCCTGCGCGGCGATCCGGTCGAATCGGTGTTCCGTGGCTTTGGCTGGCCGTGGGGCGCGCGGTGGAGGTACCCCGACTATCAACACTTCTCCGAGAACGGGGCCTGACCGGTGATCCAGATCCGCCAGGTGGTCGCCGCGCTCGCACTCGCGGTGGCGGTGGCCGCGACCGCGGGCTGCGGCGCCTGGCCGGCGACCGAGACCTCGACATCCGCGAATCCGCCGGCACCAGTCGCAACCGAGCGGCCCACCAGGACCGACGCGCCACCCGCGGCCGCCTCGGCGCCGTCGTCCGCACCAGACCCTCGGCTCCCCACTCCTCCGGCGACAACCTCGGGTCCGTTGACCGCGGCCAACCTGCCACCGGCCAGCCGGATCGGCCCGGGTTTCCAGCCGTACTCCGAACCAGACGCCGCCGAGGAGAGCTTCGTCTCCAACGGCGCGCCGGTGCGCGCCCGGAAGCCAGGTGACGTCGCGCTCTCCATCGTGCCGCTTGGGTGCCCCGGCCTGGATCGCCTCGATCCGCTCCCCGTCCCTCGGCACGCACTGGAGCAGACCTACCGGACACCCGACGGCCGGGCCGCGGTCGCGCTCGCCCTGGAGTACGCCCATGAGGACGCGGCGGCCGCGCTGGTCAGCGGGCTGGCAAAGATGCTGGAGCTCTGCACCTCCCCGGCATCGCGGACAGGACTTACCACCCCGCGGCTGGTGGCCGACCTGCGACAACCGGACGTTGACACGTTGTTCGACGTCCGGCGTGAGGTTGGGCCGGGTGCGGACGGCGCGCGTTGGGACGAGACCGTCGTACGAACTGGCCGGCGGGTCGGGCTGGTTATTGTCGAGCGCCGAGCCAGCGCTATGCCCCTCGACCAGACCACCATGGCCACCGCTCTCCGGATGCGCCTGGGCACGTAAGGTGACGCGCGGCTCCGTGACGATCACTTCCGAATAAGTCGAAGCATGGTAGGCGTTCACACGATATTCACATTGGCGCACATGCCTCGAAACAGCGCATTGCGACCCTCGGCATGGCCGGCAGCCACGAGTCGGCCTGATGGAGGGATTCTCGTTGAGTTACAAGGCCGAGTACATCTGGATCGACGGCACCGAACCCACGGCCCGCCTGCGGTCCAAGACCAAGATCCTGCCCGACGGTGCAGACCTTCCCATCTGGGGGTTCGACGGATCGAGCACCAACCAGGCCGAGGGCCGGGCGTCCGACTGCGTCCTCAAGCCGGTCTTCTCCTGCCCGGACCCGATCCGGGGTGGTGACAACAAGCTCGTCATGTGTGAGGTGCTCCTGACCGACATGACGCCGCACCCGTCCAACACCCGGTCGGCGTTGGTTCCGGTGGCTGGGAAGTTCGGCGCGCAGGAGCCGCTGTTCGGGATCGAGCAGGAGTACACCTTCTTCCAGAACGACCGTCCTCTCGGCTTCCCGGCGGGCGGATTCCCTGCCCCACAAGGCTTCTACTACTGCGGTGTCGGCGCCGACGAGGTGTTCGGGCGGGAGATCGTCGAGGCGCACCTGGACGCATGCCTCGCCGCCGGCCTGTCGATCTCCGGCATCAACGCCGAGGTCATGCCGGGCCAGTGGGAGTTCCAGGTCGGGCCGCTCAGCCCGCTCGACGTTGCCGACCAGCTCTGGGTCGCGCGGTGGCTCCTCTACCGCGTCGCCGAGGAGTACGGCATCGCCGCCACGCTCGACCCCAAGCCGGTCAAGGGCGACTGGAACGGCGCGGGCGCGCACACGAACTTCTCCACCAAGGCGATGCGGGAAAGCTACGAGCCCATCATCACGGCCTGCGAGGCGCTCGGCGAGAAGGCGCAGGAGCACATCAAGGGATATGGCGCCGAGATCGAGCACCGGCTCACCGGCCTGCACGAGACCGCGCCGTGGAGCGAGTTCAGCTACGGCGTCTCCAACCGTGGCGCGTCGGTCCGCATCCCGTGGCAAGCCGAGGTTGACAAGAAGGGCTACCTCGAGGACCGCCGCCCCAACGCCAACTGCGACCCGTACACCGTGACCCGCCTCATCGTCGACACCTGCTGCGAAGCGCTGGAGAAGGCCGGCCACGTGTGAGCACGCCCTGATTCGTTCGTACTACCCGTGCGACACCGCGCGGGCGTACTCCTTGAGCCGCGGTTGGGCGGTCGTACGCCGATACGACCCGTCAGCCGCGGCTCTTTCCTTGCGTGGACTTGCCTCTAGCGGGTGGAGACGGCCTTCAGGGACAGGAAATCTGCGACCTTCGCCAGCGAGAGCACCTGGCGTACGAACACCGCCGGCATCCCGGCGCGCGTTTCGTCATGGAAGACCCGCGGCTGCGACAGGGTGTATCGCCGGCCCCGGCTGAGCAGCTCGCAGCCACCCGCGGCTTCGACGTTCATCACCCAGTCGGCCTCCGGACCATAGGTGAGGGCGATGACGAACCCATCCTGCTGGCGAAAGACGTTCACGGGCGTGCGGAAAGTGCGGCCAGACCGCCGCCCCTGGTGAATGACCAAGCCGAATCCTGGCAGCCATGGCGCGACGAACCTGACGATCCGGTTGATCCCAACCCGGTTGGCCCGGGCAACGGCTCTGGGCAGCGGCATCGCGACAACTCCTCAGGTGTGGAATTTGTCGTACGCCGGTCAGCCTAGCACCGCAACTCATCACCTGTAGAATTTTTCGTCGATGACACGAGGACGCAGGCCCGGCCAGAGCGGCACCCGCGAGGAACTCCTACGGGTGGCACGACGCCAGTTCGCCGAGAAGGGGTTCGACCAGACCTCGCTGCGGGCGATCGCCCGCGACGCCGGTGTGGATGCCGCGCTCGTCACCCACTTCTTCGGGTCCAAGGAGGGCCTCTTCCGCGCCACGATCGAGTGGCCGGTCGACCCTGACGACCTGGCCCGCCGGATCATCGGCTCCGGCCCGCGCGGCATGAGCCGACGCCTGACGCGGGCCTTCCTCGAACTCTGGGAGGACCCGCCCACCCGCACGCCCCTGCTCGCGGTGATCCGCCGGGCTGCCACCCAGGAGGAGTCCGCGCGACTGGTGCGGGAGTTCCTGCACGAGCGGGTCTATCGTCAACTCGCTGTTGCGCTCGGTGGTGGCGAGGATGCCGCACTCCGCATCGACTTCGCGATGTCGCAGCTGATCGGGCTCGCGGTCCTTCGGCATGTGCTCCGGATCGAGCCGATCGCCTCCCTGCCGCTCGACGAGGTGGTGGAGCAACTCACCCCGGTCGTGACCCGCCACCTTCGAGCCCGGTAACCAGTCGCGAATCTGAGGCCGGCTGGATCTCAGCCTTCTCATATGTGACAAACCTCAGGTGACGCACAGCCGGGTCTCAAGTCCACCGGCCAGAGTCGGGGACATGAACGAAGCCATGACCCCGCACAGCACTCCGGCTCCACCTGCGACGCCGTACGCGTCAACGTCGGCCACGCCAGCGACGGCTCAGCCGAACCTCCCCATCCCTCCCGCCCGGGAGATCCCGCCTCAGGCCTCGGCCGCGGCTGCGGCCCCAACCCCGACCGCGCCACCACCACCGCCGGCTGCGCCGCCCGTGCCCCCGCCCGCGGCCGCGCCCCCTGGGCCCGGTGACCATCGGTGGAACCGTGGCCGCAGGACCGGTGCGCTGGTGGCGGCCTTCGCCGCGGTCGCGATCGGCGCCGGGGCGCTGGGTGGCGTGGCCGGTGGCCTGGTGATGTCGGATCGCACCGTGGTCGCCGACACAGGTCTGGCCACGTCGACCCAGTCCGTCGCAAATACGACGACCAGCGCCTCCACCGTCGCCCAGATCGCGAAGAGTGTGTCGCCAAGCGTCGTCGAGATCAACGTGTCTACGTACGCCGGCCGCGCCACGGGTTCGGGCGTCGTCCTCTCCGCCGGCGGTCGGATTCTCACCAACAACCACGTCATCTCCGCAGCGGCCAACGGTGGCACGATCACGGTGACGTTCAACGACGGCAGCAAGGCCAGGGCCTCGATCGTCGGCACCGACCCCAGCAGCGACCTCGCCGTCATCCAGGCCGAGGGAGTGAGCGGACTGACCGCCGCGAAACTCGGCGACTCCTCCAAGGTCCAGGTCGGCGACCAGGTGGTCGCGATCGGTTCTCCAGAAGGACTCCAGGGAACGGTCACCTCGGGCATCGTCAGTGCACTCAACCGCGAGGTCACCGTCGGCTCCAGCGACCCGACGCCGAACGGACCGTTCAGCCGCACCAGCTCCGCCGACCAGAGCGTCACATACCATGCGATCCAGACCGATGCGTCACTCAATCCGGGGAATTCCGGTGGGCCATTGATCAATGCCGCCGGTGAGGTGATCGGAATCAACTCAGCGATCTATTCACCGGCATCGAGCAGCAGCGAAAGCGGAAGCGTCGGACTTGGATTCGCCATCCCGATCAATCAGGCCAAGACCATCATTGACCGGATCGAAGCGGGTGGGACCAGCTGAACTACCTGGAACGAAAGCCTTGGAACGAAGGCTGGAACCACCGCGGGCGCCCGTGGGGTTTCCGATCCACCCCGCACCGGGGCAATGCGGAAACCCCCTCGTGCCCGCGTAGCATGGTCTGATCACGAGCCAGCGGCGTTTCACGCCGAAGCATTTCGTAGTTCGCCGTGGAGTGCCATGGCCACTGACCCTTGGGGCTTCCTCCACCACCAACGCGTGGATTTCCATACCCGCCCGATCGCGGAACGCCTGCGGGACTGGCGGTTCGTGCTCGAGCCACCCGCACCCGAGGTGGTCCGATCTCAGGCGGAGCGCTGCATGGACTGCGGGGTGGCGTTCTGCCACGCCGGCTGTCCACTCGGCAACCTCATCCCCGAGTGGAACGACCGGATCGCCCGCGACGACTGGCGGTCCGCCATCGAGTCACTGCACGCGACCAACAACTTTCCGGAATTCACCGGCTGGCTGTGCCCGGCGCCCTGCGAGCCGGCCTGCGTCCTCGCGATCAACAGCGAACCCGTCACCATCAAGCAGATCGAACTGTCGATCATCGAACGCGCCTGGACCGAGGGATGGGTCTCGCCCCGGCCGGCGCCCACCCACACCGGCAAGCGGGTCGGGATCGTCGGCTCCGGCCCGGCCGGTCTCGCCGCCGCCCAGCAGCTCGCTCGGGCCGGACACGACGTCACCGTCTTCGAACGCGACGACCGGATCGGCGGTCTACTGCGGTACGGCATTCCTGATTTCAAGCTGGAGAAATGGGTCGTCGACCGGCGGCTCGCCCAGCTGGCGACAGAAGGGGTGCGGTACGAAACCGGTGTGAACGCCGGGTTCGACCTGACCGGCGACGACCTTCGACGGTCCTTCGATGCCGTCATCCTGGCCACCGGCGCCCACCTGCCACGCGAGGTCGGGCTGCCCGGGCGGCATCTGGCCGGCATACACCAGGCGATGTCGTACCTTCCGATGGCCAACCACGTCCAGGCGGGCGATCTCGACCTCCCGGCGATCACGGCGGCGGGCAGGCATGTGGTGATCATCGGCGGCGGTGACACGGCGGCCGACTGCCTGGGTACGGCGAACCGGCAAGGCGCTCTTGACGTCCACCAGCTCGACCACAACCCGCGCTTCCCTCAGCAGCGGAACGAGACTGTGAACCCCTGGCCGCAGGTGCCGCGGGTTCACAAGTCCTCGCCCGCGCACGAGGAGGGCGTGGTCGAGGGTTGGTCCCGGGAGGCGGTGGAGTTCCTCGGCGACGAACGCGGACGGGTCCAGGCGATCCGGCTCGTCACGGTCGAACGCCGCCAGCGGGCCGACGGCCGGCGCGCGTTCGTCCCGGTGTCCGGCAGCGAGGAGGAGATTCCCGCTGAGCTGGTCCTCCTCGCGGCCGGCTTCACCGGCACTGACGTACTCACCCTCCTCGACCAGCTACGGGTGGCGGTCGATCCTGACCTGGGCACGATCGCGCTCGGCGCGAACTGGGAGACCTCCACGCCCGGTGTCTTCGCCTGCGGCGACGCCCAGCGCGGAGCGAGCCTGATCGTGTGGGCGATCGCGGACGGCCGGGCCTGCGCCGCCGCCGTCGACGGCTACCTCACGGGCCACTCCCACCTGCCCGCCCCGGTCACGCCGTTCAGCCGTCCGATGTAGGGGCCACGCGCTCCGCCCCTACCCGCGCGGTCCCTTGCCCGTCAGGCGTTCCCACAGGAACTCGTACACCAGCGCCTGCATGAACGCGCGCTGCTCGTTGTCAGCGGCCGCGCCGTGCCCGCCCTCGATGTTCTCGTAGTAGGACACGTCGAGCCCCAGCTCCCGCGTCCGCGCCACCATCTTGCGCGCGTGGCCCGGATGCACCCGGTCGTCCCGGGTGGAGGTGACGAAGAGCACCGGTGGGTACGTCTGGTCGGCGCGGACGTTGTGGTACGGCGAGAACCCGCGGAGGAACGCCCAGTCGGCCTCGTCATCCGGATCGCCGTACTCCGCCATCCAGGACGCACCCGCGAGCAGTTGGTGGTAGCGCCTCATGTCCAGCAGCGGAACCTGGCTCACGACAGCGCCGAAGAGCTGCGGGTAACGGGTCAGCATGACGCCCGTCAGCAACCCGCCGTTGCTGCCGCCCTGGACGCCGAGGCGGGACGCGGTGGTGATGCCACGCTGGACAAGGTCACGCGCCACCGCGGCGAAGTCTTCGTACGCACGAAGTCGGTTCTCGCGCAACGCCGAACGATGCCAGTCGGGGCCGTACTCCCCGCCGCCGCGGATGTTGGCCACGACATAGGTGCCGCCGCGCGACAGCCACCCGCGTCCAAGCGCACCGCTGTAACCAGGGGTGAGCGAGATCTCGAATCCGCCGTAGCCGGTGAGCAGTGTCGGGCCGGGCAGCTCGCCGCCCGCATCGCCCTCCTCGGCCGGCTGACCGCTGGGTTTCACCAGGAAATAAGGGATCTGGGTGCCGTCGTCGGAGGTCGCGAAGAGCTGCTGGACCGACATCCCTTCCGCGTCGAAGAAAGCCGGCGCCTGCTTGAGGATCTCGACCTCTCCGCCGAGGTGGCCGTACCGCAGCGTGGCCGGCTCGGTGTAGCCACTGGAGTTGAGGAAGTACTCGTCACTCTCGTCAGGATCGGTGTCGACGATCGCGGCGTCACCGAACTCGGGAACACCTGGCAGGGGTGCGCGTTGCCAGGCCTCGCCGTTCGCGGCCGGGGTCAACACCTCCAGGCGGCTCTTGACGTGGGACAGCGAGTTCAGGATCAGGTGGTGACGTGTCCAGGCCCAGCCGCTCAGCGACGTGTGGCGTTCCGGCTCGAACACCACTGTCAACTCCCGCTTGCCAGCGAGGTAGGCGTCGAAGTTCGCGACGAGCAGGGCCCCGGCGGGATAGGTGGTCTCGCCGAGGGTCCATGGCGTGCGAGGGCGGATCAGCAGCCACTCGCGATGGATGTCGACGTCAGCGTCGTTTGGTACGTCGATCCGGACGAGATCGTCACCGTTCCGGACATACTTCTCTGTCGAATAGAAGTCGATCGCCCGGAACACGTAATCGCGTTCGTAGCCTTCGGTGGGATCGTGACCAGCCGAGACCGACACGTCATCGGGCTTGCCCTCAAAGACCGTGACGGCCTCCGACAAAGGAGCGCCGCGCCGCCATTCCTTCATGATCCGGGGATAACCCGAGGAGGTCAGAGAGCCGGGGCCGAAGTCGGTGCCGACGTAGATCCGGTCGATGTCGATCCAGCCGACCCGGCTCTTGGCCTCCGGTAGCGAGAAGCCATCGTCGACGAAGGCGCGGGTCTCGAGGTCGAACTCCCGGACCACCGTCGCGTCAGCCCCGCCCCGGGACAGCTGCACCAGCGCGCGGCCGAAGCCGGGGCGGAGTACGGCCGCGCCCTGCCACACCCAGTTCTCACCATCACGCTCGGCAAGCGCGTCGACGTCGATCAGGACCTGCCAGTCGGGGGTGGGCGTGCGATAGGAGTCGGGCGTCGTACGTCGCCAGAGGCCGCGCGGGTTGTCCGCATCCTGCCAGAAGTTGTAGAGGTACTCCCCGCGACGGCGCACATACGGGATGCGGTCGTCAGAGTCGAGAACCTGCCGGACCAGGGTACGGATCTCCTCGAACCGCTCGCTGCCGGTCAGCGTCGGGAGAGTCTCCTCGTTGCGCTCCCGCACCCACGCGAGTGCGGCCTCGCCCGTCACCTCCTCCAGCCAGAGATACGGGTCGTCCTCGGATATGCCCGCCGCGACCTCGCTGTGTTGATTGATTCGCTCGCTCCGCTCGCTCATGCACGTCCTCGCTCCGCTGCGGGCGCGCATGAGGCACCCAAGCCGCTGTGTTGATTGATTCGCTCGCTCCGCTCGCTCATGCACGTCCTCGCTCCGCTGCGGGCGCGCATGAGGCACCCAAGCCGCTGTGTTGATTGATTCGCTCGCTGCGCTCGCTCATGTCCGCCATTGTGGCGCAACGGTGCAAGTACCTCGGCAGACCCAAGCCGCGGCATCTTGGAGGGAGCCGGAGCCGACTTGGCGGAGGTATCTCGGCTTCTATGCCGAAACTCCTCCGCCAACTCCCCGCGACCTCGCGGGCAATCTCGCATAGTGGACGCACCTCGAACCCGACCAAGGACCATGAAGGATTTTGGTCATATAACGACGAAAACCCTTCACGATCATGGCCCGCCGCTCCGACCAAGTTGAAGGGGGCGGGAGCAGACTCGGTAGAGGTGTCGCGGCTTCTTTGCCGACCCAGCTGCGCCAGACCGGGGCGTGCGGGGGTGGCGTCCCACATTGGGTGCACATTGTCGGGTGCAAGGCACGGCATATCCCGACCAGGCAAGGCAAATTGAGCGTGCTTCGTGAAGAAATACCGCGTGAGGTCCCGCGCGTCTCAAATGGCGTACACCCAGGATGTTCGGATGCCGAGAAACCATGCGCCAACCCCGAGTTGTCTGAGGTTTCTCGGTCTCTTAGCCGAGAAACCTCTGACAAACTCGGCAGGCCCAGACGCCATGTCTCGTATCGTGGGCGAACCTGAAGTCGACGGCGCGAACCTCGAGTAGATGCCCAGTTTCCGAGCGAAAGTGGGCATCTACTCAAGGTTTCGGTGAGCTTGGCTCAGCCGATGCAACCTCAGCCTTCCTTCAGGGGGCCGATGAGCGAGAAGGGCGCACCGAAGGGGTCGAGCACATGGGAGATACGGCCATACGGCGTGTCCCGGGGTTCGTGCTCCACCCGGCCGAGGAGTTCGGTGACCTTGCGGGCCGCCTCGTCGGTTTCAGTGACCCGGAAGTACGCCATCCACTGCGGCGGAAGGTCCTGCGTCTGCCAACGACCACAGACCTGCTCGTCGCCGGCCTTCCATACGGAGTAGTCGAAGTCGCCGCCACCAACCTGCCGCTGCTCCTGGTACCCGAACACCGCCTCATAGAAGGCGTCCGCCGTAGCACCATCGGGAGTGATCAGCTCGTTCCAGGCCGCGGCACCGGGCTCGGCCCACCGGCCAGCACCCACGTGGGCGCCCGGCTGCCACATTCCGAATCCCGCACCGGTGGGGTCAGCCGCGATCGCCATCCGACCGGCCTCCATTACGTCCATCGGCCCCATCATCACCTTGCCGCCGTGGTGCGTCACAGCATGAACGACAGCATCGAGATCATGCGTGGACAGGTATGTCATCCATAGCGGCGGCACCGTCTCACCGCCCGGCTGCGGAGGCATCAATCCCGCGACAGGTACGCTGTTCAGCAGGCACATCGTGTAATGCCCCGCTTCTGATCCTTGATCAGCGAATTCCCACCCGAAAAGGCCGCCGTAGAAACGTTGCGCTGCCTCGAGTTCGGGCACTGTCGCGTCCACCCAGCAGGGCGCGCCGTCCGGATATTCGGTTCGTTCCACAGTTGTTCCCCCTTGCGATCCGGCCCCTTTCACGGATCACGCGCCCAAGAATCAGGCTGGTTTGGCGAAATCCTCGACGGAGCCGAAATCCAGGAACACGCACGGCTCGTCGCCCAGCACCATCGCGTCATGGCCAGGCTCGACCGCCACGACATCCCCTGGCGCGATCGTCTGCTCGGATCCGTCGTCCATGATGAACTGCAGGCGCCCCGAAAGGCAGTAGCCCAGGTGAGACGTCTGGCAGGATTCGGTGCGGGCGATTGGCTTGACGTTGATCGACCAGCGCCAGCCTGGTTCGAACTCGGTGCGGCTCACTACCCTTCCGCCGACGGTGACTACCTCAGCGCGTCCTTTACCCTCGAACGGCCGGGTTTCGTCTGGTTTGTCGAACCTCTTTACCTCAGTGCCAGCCATCGTGTCCTCCTCTCGTGTGTCCACACCTCCATTGCACCTCGCGCACGGGATCCGCGCGGGTGCCAGACACAATTCGGCGGGACGAGAGACCGGTTTTTCAGCTGATGCGCTGGGCGACGAGTTCAGCGATCTGGACAGCGTTCAATGCCGCACCCTTACGAAGGTTGTCATTCGACACAAACAATGCCAGACCGTGCGGGACCGTCGGATCACGGCGTACCCGGCCGACGTACGACGGGTCCTTGCCGGCGGCCATCAGCGGCGTGGGCACGTCGACCACCACGACACCAGGCACGTTGGCGAGGAGTTCAAGGGCTCGAGCCGGCGGCAGCTCCCGCTCGAACTCGGCGTTGATGGACAACGAATGTCCAGTGAAGACCGGAACGCGTACGCAGGTGCCCGATACCGCGAGGTCAGGAATGTCGAGGATCTTGCGGCTTTCGTTGCGGAGTTTCTGTTCCTCGTTGGTCTCGTCGGTGCCATCGTCCACGAGCGAACCGGCGAAGGGAAGAACGTTGAACGCGACCGGCGCCGAGAATGCACTGGGCTCGGGGAAGTCCACGGCCGCGCCGTCGAAGGCGAGCGCGGTCGCGCTGCCGGCCGCCTTGCGTACCTGCTCGTCGAGTTCGTTGACACCGGCGCCACCCGCACCGGACACCGCCTGGTAGGTGCTGACGATCAGGCGTCGCAGGCTCGCCGCGCGGTGGAGCGGCGCGAGGACCGGCATCGCGGCCATGGTCGTGCAGTTCGGGTTGGCGATGATGCCTTTCGGTACGGAGTCGACCGCGTCGGGATTGACCTCGGACACCACCAGGGGCACCTCGGGATCCATGCGCCACGCGGAGGAGTTGTCGATCACGACGGCCCCCGCCGCCGCGACGCGGGGCGCCAGCTGCTTGGCGGTCGTGCCGCCGGCGGAGAAGAGCACAATGTCGAGACCCGCGTAGTCGGCGGTCTCGGCGTCCTCGACGATCACGTCGCCACCGGGCCACGGGAGCGTGCGGCCGGCCGAGCGGGCCGACGCGAAGAACCTGACACCGTCGACCTGGCTGAGGCTCCCGGCTGAAAGGCGCTCCGCCAGCAAGGTACGCATGACGCCACCGACCTGGCCGGTGGCGCCGACAATCCCGATCCGCATGCCCTGAAGACTACGAGGGCCCCGCGCCGCCCGGCCACCCGGATTCCAGCTGCCCACCCGAGTTCGGATGGGAGGCCTATTCAAACTCGCGGAGGTCATCGTGATCAACTGGCTCGCGTTTGCTCGCGGCGACGGACGTGGGAACGATCGGGCGATGTCACTCACCAAGACGTCAATGGAGCCTGCGAGCAGTCAGGTGAGGGACATCGCCCGATCGATCCCACGACCCCCTCGTCACCTCCGGCGGCGCACTGCGTACGCGAGCAGGGCGGTCAGTACGGTCACGAGGAGTACGCCCGCCACCGGGACCACGAGCGGCGTTGCGTAGTCGGGACGCGGGAGCAGGTCGAGCGCCGCGATCGCCAGCAGCGCCGTCGCCGCGACCACGATGCCGACCCGGGCGAACCACCGCCTGGCCGCACCCGGCATCAGCCTCGCGTCGAGCGGGAGTACCGCCGCGAGGGCGCAGGTGGTGTGGTGCAGATACAGCGTGCCCGCGACCGCGATCAACGGTAGCCACGTCACGGGTTCACCAGCCACGGCCGTACGTATGATCCACCCGGCGGCGACCACCAGTTCAACCGCGAGCACCAGCCACGAGCGGGGAGCCACGGCTGGACAGAGCGCGACAACGAGGGCGACGACCAGCAGGACAGGTCCAGCGAACCCGGACGGGACCACCAGCCACAGCGCCGCGAAGCCCGATCCCCACGCCAGAAGGCGGACGCCGAGGGACCCGAGCGTGGTCCGGCGTACCGCGTCAACCGCGGTGTCAACGGCTTCTTGCAGGGAGCCCAGGGGTTTCATCGTGGTGCGGCCGCCATCCGTGCCATGTCCCGGAGTACGTGGTCGAGGCTGCCCTTGCCGGCCCAGGCGACCGTGGGAACACCGTGTTCGAGCAGCCGGGCGATGGTGGTCCGGCGCTCCATCCGCCACATCTGGTAGGCGACTTCGGACCAGGGACTGGTATTGGCCGGGCGGGCCGACTCGGGCAGCGTGTCAATCGCCACGACCGGGCGGCCCGTACGCGCGAACCTCGCCACCATCGCGACGCTGCGCGCGTCCACCAGCGGTGTGAGCACCACGAGCAGCGCCGAACTGGGAAGCAGGTGCCGGCGGAGGATCCCCTCCACCGGATCGTGCGGACCTTCGCCCGGGGTGAGGGCAAGCAGCCATTCCAACGCCAGCAGGTAATGCCGCGTGCCACTGCCGACCCGCAAGGCGCGGTTGCGCCCGCCGTACTCCAGCAACCGGACCCGGTCACCGCGGCCCAGATAGTGCCGGGCGATTCCGGCCGCCGCGCGCGCGGCGCGGTCCACGCCGACCGAGTGCAGCACGTCGAGAAGCAGCACGAGTTCGGCGTCGCGGTCAGAAAGGGTGTGCGCGACGTGGAGTTCCCGCGTACGAAGAGAGGCGCGCCAGTCGATCCGGCGAAGGCGATCGCCCGGTGCGTACTGCCGGATACCGGCCAACTCTCCGCCGTCGCCGTACATCCGCGACCGGTGCGCGCCGACCAGACCGGCGGCGTTCGGCATGGTCTCCCCGGCCTCGAACGGCTCGTCGCGGGGAAACACCTTCACCCGCAGGGGTTCCGACGTGGCCGGCCGGCTCTCCAGGAGGGCGCCGCAGGCTACGGCGCGAACCCGTGCGGGCGGAAGTGTCTGCCAGCCCCACGCACGGGTCTCGCCGTGCAGGGTGACCCTGGCCTGTTCCGCGGCGCGCACCGGAGCCGCGATCGCCGGCCACCCGCCCTGATCCCCAAGCCCAGGTGGGATTCCCACTCCCGCGTCGCCCACCCGAACGAGAGCGAGGTCGTACGCCGCTTCCCCGGAGTTGTGGACCACCACGTCGACGTATAGCTCGTCCCCCTCGACAAGGCTCTCTTGACGCGTCGACATGGCGACCGTCGGCGGGCGGCGCGGCCGGGACCGCAGGGCGAGCGCCGCACCCAGAACGAACGGCGCCGCGAGCACCGCGAGGTCGACCCGGCCAGTGACCACCGCCCCGAGCAGCAGCACGAGAACCATGACGATCGCCCGCGGCAGTGCCGCTGTCGGTGACCAGGCGTCGTCGTGAGGCTCGCGTTCTGGGGCGAAGAACCTGCGTCCGCGTGAAGTCGCTGTCATCGCCACGGACCTATGCGGTGTAGGTGGGCAGGTTTCCGCTGGCCGGGGCCGCCACGGTCGCGGTCACGTCCCGCACCACCCGGGCCGGGTCGACTCCCTGCAGCCACATCTCCGGCTTGAGCGTGATCCGGTGGGCCAGCGCGGGTACGGCGACCGCCTTGACGTCCTCAGGTATGACGAAATCCCGGCCGGCAAGGACCGCCAGCGCGCGGGCCACCAGCAACAACGCGAGCGATCCGCGCGGCGAGGCTCCCACCAACACCCGGTGGTCGGCGCGGGTCGCCCGGACGAGTTCGACGATGTAGCGCCCGATGGAGTCCTCGACCGCGACGTCTTCCAGCGCGGCCTGCATCCCCACCAACGTCGCGCTGTCGACCACGGCCGGGATGACAACCTCCTCTTGACGCCGGGCCATTCGCCGGTGCAGGACGTCCAACTCCTCCTCCGCTTCGGGATACCCGAACGACACCCGCAGGAGGAACCTGTCCAGCTGTGCCTCCGGTAACGGATAGGTGCCTTCGTACTCGATCGGGTTCGCCGTCGCCAGCACGTGGAACGGTGCCGGAAGCGGATAGGTCGTACCCTCCACAGACACCTGCTTTTCCTGCATGGCTTCAAGAAGGGCGGCCTGCGTCTTCGGCGGCGTACGGTTGATCTCGTCGGCGAGCAGCAAGTTGGTAAAGACCGGCCCACGCCGGAAGGTGAAGTCGTGGCTGCGCTGGTCATAGAGCAGCGACCCGGTCACGTCGGCCGGCAGCAGGTCGGGCGTGAACTGTATCCGCCGGAAGTCCACGCCGAGCGCCTGCGCGAGCGTCCGGGCGGTCAACGTCTTGCCGAGGCCGGGCAGGTCCTCCAGCAGGACGTGGCCGCCGGCGAGCACTCCGGCGAGGACGAGTTCGAGGGCGTCCCGCTTGCCCACCACGACACCGCTCACGGCGTCAAGCACCCCTTGACAGAGTGCGCCCACTTTCTCGGTCGAGAGCGACGATTGGTTCACAACTCCTCCACCTCTTTGATCAGCGCGGCGAGTTCGGTGGCGGAGGGCACCCGACCGGCACCGCCGCCAGCCAGGAACCCCGACATCCTGGGTCCGAGTAGTTCGGCGGCCCGCTCCGGATTGCCCGCCCGGGTGACGCCGTGGGCGATCCGGAGCCGCTCGTCGACGACGTCCGCGATGGCAGGCACCACGACCCGCCCGAAGTACTCCGGATCACCCCGGATCAGGTCGAGTCGATCCTCCCAGCGGCGGACAGCCGCGAACGGCCGGTCGGGTACGCCGTACGCCACCGCCTCCGTGTCCTCCCGGAGCAGCGCGGTGAGCGGCGGAGCGGGCGTGACGGACCTGAGGATCTGATGGCCGACCATCACGGCGAGCACGAGCGCGAGATACAGGACGTACGCCACGCGCACCCCGATCGCCATCGTGAACACCACGTACAACGCCAGCGTCGCCACCATGGCGATGGCGAGGAGGCGCGCGATCCGGCCGATCATGGCGCCACCGACTCAGAGGCCGGACCGGACGGCGACCCGGATGAGGACGCCGGCTCGGATGAGGACGCCGGCTCGGACGCCGGCCGGGGCGCCGCGAGCCCCGCGCGGAGGTCGGCGAGAATCGCCCTGGCGTCAGCTCGCATCGCGTCGTCCACGACGTCCGGCGCATAGCGCGCCTGCCGGTAAAGATCGGCGAAGCGCCGGAGCAGCGTGGCACTGACCTGGTGAGCGGCGAGCACCCGCGCCATGAGATCGGCCGGCGTATCGTCCGGGCGGCGGTTGGTGCCCGCCGCTGCGGCCGCCGACTCCAGCCGGAGCCAGCAGGCGATCACCGCGCGGCGCGGGTCTGCCGACTCGTCGTCAAGGTCGTCGAGCCCCGCCTGAACAGCGGCGCGCACCTCCTCCTCCGGCCCCGCCTCCTCCGCGGGTGCCGGCTCGGTCGTGACGGAGGGCGCCCGCCGACGTACGCCGATCCGCAGCGTGATCCGGCGGGCGAGCCACCACACCAACCACGCCAGCCCCACCGCGGCGGCCAGCCCCAGCACCAGGCCGACCGCCGCCAACCACCCCGGAACGCTGCCCGCCTCGGGGAGCGCCGGTGGTGACGGGGTCGCGGTCGGGTTCGGTGGCTCCAGCGTGGGCGGTGCCGGCTCGGCTCCCGGCCGGGCGGTGCCGGTGGGCGCGGGTAGCCTGGACGCCAGCGGGCTCGAGACGCTCGTGATCACGACGATCAGGAGAAGCAGCGCGACGACCGCGACGGTCGGCGCGTTCCGGCGTACGATCCGCTCGACGTCCATGACACCTTTCGGCGGGCGTGGCGTTCTGCTCGGAGACGGGGCGTTCCCGACACCCTAAGCGCTGATGTGCCCCGGCCTTGCCAGACAGCGGTGATCTTGCCGGAACTACTCAGTGATCTTGGGGTGCTTGGTGCTCGCGTGGACGACCCAGACGGTGTTGTTGTCGGCGTCGAGCAAATACCAGACGCGGCCCTTGCTGGTGACCTCGATCTGCCATTGCGGAAGTGACCGGCCGTCGTGATGGCGTCCGGTGGAAAGCGGCCCCTTGAGTCGCTGGTGGCGCGGACTCTGGGCCGCGGGCGCGGGGTTGTCGCGCATCAGGAAATAGGCCCACGCCGTGTTGCCAGCGGCCTGCGGGCACAGGTCTTCCCACCCTTTGGCCGCGTCGTTGGACCCGAAGCGTACGTCCCAGGACTCCTTCGTCGCTCGTGGCGCAACTCTGTCGCCGCGTCTCGGGCTCATGGAGCGGACCGGCGACGGCGGCGGCGGCGCGGAGCATCAGCATCCGAGGACTCCGGCTCCGGGACCGGTCCGTGGTCACCTGTCGTGCCTCGGAGGAGGGCCGTGGCGATCTCGGGGTCGGCGTACACCTCGGCTGTCGCCTTCCACGCCGAGATGGTCTGTGCGACGGGGGCGGTGTTGTCGAGGGCGGCTGCAGCCTCGAAGGTTTCGGTGAGGTCGGCGATGAACTCCTCGAGGACCTCGACCGGAAGGAACTTGATCCACGGGAAAGTCTGTCGCATCAGGTCGAGGAGAAGCTGAGACGTGAGCACCGGGCTGCGGAGGATGGCTGAGAGCATCCGGACTGCAGTAGCGACCACCTCGGCGTCCTGTTCGGCGCGAGCGGCCGTGGTGAGCACCAGGTCCTCGGCATCGCGGCGCGTCACCCGCAGGGCTCGACGCCGCGACCCGTTGAGTCGGGCCACGGTGTCGACGGAGCGCTGCACCAACTCCGAGAAGGTGACCTCTTCATCGGCGATGCTCATGCCGTCTAGGCTACTTCTTAACTAGTTCAGAAGTCCGTCTGTTGGCGGGAGACACGGCGTGATCACAGTGCTCGGCGAGGCGCTCATCGACCTGATGGGCAAGGACGACGTCTTCGAGGCCCGACCGGGCGGCAGCCCGTTCAATGTCGCGACCGGGCTCGCCCGGCTCGGCGTACCCACCGCCCTGCTCGCCCGGATCTCCTCCGACTCCTTCGGCACGCGGCTTCGTCAGCACCTCGAGCGCGACGGCGTTTCCCTGCGGTACGCCGTCGCAGCCAGCCAGCCGACCACTCTGGCGTTCGCCATCCTCGACGCCGGCGGCTCGGCGCGCTACGAGTTCTACGTTCAAGGAACGGCTGACTGGCAGTGGCGCGAGGAGGAGCTCCGCGACCCGTTTCCGTCCGAGGTCGTCGCGCTGCACACTGGCTCGCTCGCGCTCGGTGTCGAGCCGGGCGCGACAGTCGTGGAGGCGCTGCTCCAGC
Organism: Actinopolymorpha alba DSM 45243; assembly: GCF_000373925.1. Taxonomy (GTDB): domain Bacteria; phylum Actinomycetota; class Actinomycetes; order Propionibacteriales; family Actinopolymorphaceae; genus Actinopolymorpha; species Actinopolymorpha alba. The sequence continues at coordinate 51,889 of NZ_KB892720.1, forward strand.
GTGAGCATGCGCGCGGTCAACTCACGATCAGCGTCGACCCGAACGTCCGGCCGCAGCTGTTCGGCGACCACGACGCGACCCGCACCCGGATCGAGCGGCAACTCGGGTACGCCCACCTCGTCAAGGCGAGCGCTGAGGACCTGGCCTGGCTCTACCCCGGCGAGTCCGTTGTCGATGTCGTACGCCGCTGGCGCGCGCTCGGGCCGACCCTGGTCGTGGTGACGCTCGGCGGTGACGGGGCGATCGCGATCGGACCCGAGGGCGGGGAGGTCAGGGTGCTGGCGCCGGTGGTCCAGGTCGCCGACACCGTGGGAGCCGGGGACGCGTTCAGCGCGGCGCTCCTTGCGGGGCTCGACGAACGTGACCTGTTGCCCACGCTTCGTCAACCCGCACCTGCGGTGCTACGCCTCACCGACGAAATAATGCGCGACGTCCTGGCGTACAGCTGCCGGGCGGCCGCACTCACCTGCACCCGCCCTGGCGCCAACCCACCATCCAAGCAGGAACTCAACGCCAGTTCGCGTTGACACTCGCATGAACAGCCAGGATTCATGGTCGAGAACAGCCGTGTCCGCGCCAGGCGACGTCATTTCGATAAACCTCCTGCACAATTCAGTTGAGCACTGGCATTGTGGTCACCGTTCAATGACAACCCCGCGCTGCGAACCCGTCGCCGAAGCCCAGAAATGGGCGCTTTCCAGGCCGCCCAAGTAGCAAGGCTCGTGGGTCCTGGCGAAACGCAGGAACTCTCGAGTCCCTCAGGCCGTTCGAAGCCTGAAAGATCACCCGAACGATGCTCAGGCGATCGGGGGGAAACATGGACTGGAAAATCCTCGTAGCCGTCATCGTCGGGGGGACGATCAGCATCATGATCATTTCTATGATCGTCGGGGCGGTCCGGAGCACCCGCGGCGGGCTCGACTGGGATCATCGTTCTGACCGGTCGTTCGCCCCGTGGGACGACGAGGAGCGCTGACGATCAGCAATTCCGGCTCGGCGACTTCCTCCACCACCGCCTGTATCGCCGGTGGCGGTCCGGCCGGCATGATGCTCGGGCTTCTGCTCGCGCGCGCGGGAATCAACGTCGTTGTCCTGGAGAAGCACGGTGACTTCCTGCGCGACTTTCGCGGCGATACGGTTCATCCGTCGACTCTGGAGATTCTCGACGAACTCGGACTTTCCACCCGCTTCCATGAACTACCGCACCAGAAGGTCACCCGAGCCCGGGCGATCCAGGGTGGCCGGACGATGCGGACAGCGGACTTCTCCACTCTGAAGGTGCGCTATCCGTATGTCGCGATGGTCCCGCAGTGGGATTTCCTCGACCTGCTCGCCACCGAGGCAAGTCGCTCTCCCCATTTCCAGCTACGCATGAATGCCGAGGCGTACGACGTACTCCGCGCGGACGGCCGGATAGTCGGCGTCCGTTACCACGATCGCGACGGCGACCACGACCTCACCGCGGCGCTGACCGTCGCCGCCGACGGCCGGCACTCGACGCTTCGGGCGGCGGTCGGCCTGAGCCCCCGGGACTTCGGCGCACCGATGGACGTCGTGTGGTTCCGGCTCTCCCGCGGGGACGCTGGGACCGCTATGGAGCGCGGCAGGGGCACGGAGCGTGAGGTCAGGGAGGCTCGTGAGGGCAGCGGGGAGGACGATGCCCTCGCGATGCGACTGGGTCCGGGGTATGCGATCGTCGTCATCCCGCGCCCGACCCACTGGCAGGTCGCGTACCTCATCCGCAAGGGCGGGTACGACGAACTCCGCGCCACTGGGATCCAGGCATTCCGTGACCGGCTCGCGCGGGTGGCGCCGTTCCTCGCCGACCGGGTGACCGAACTCACCAGCTTCGACGACGCCAGGTTCCTTCAGGTGCGGGTCGACCGGCTCCGCCGCTGGCACCTGCCGGGCCTGCTCTTCATCGGTGACGCCGCCCATGCGATGTCGCCGGTGGGTGGGGTCGGCATCAATCTCGCGATCCAGGACGCGGTCGCGGCGGCCAACCTGCTGGCCGGTCCGCTCCTTCGCACCCAGCGGACCGGCGTACCCCTTCCCGAGGCGGTGCTCGCCGCCGTCCAGCGTCGCCGCGGCTTGCCCACCGCCGCGACCCAACTCTTCCAGCGCGCCATCAGCCGGGTCGTGATCAGACGGACACTGAGCGCCGCGCCCGCGGGCGGGGAGGAGACCGAAGGTGCGGCTGGCGTGCAGGCTCCGGCCGCCGGAGCGCCGACCGGGCCGGCCCCGTTTCCTCCGGAGTGGCTTCTCCGGTTGGTGGCTGGATGGTTCGCCCGGCTCATCGGGATCGGCCTGCGACCCGAACACGTCCAGATCCGGACGCCGCCCGAGCCGGACCGCTGACAACCCCGCCCTGACGATTCCGCGAATGGGCCGATCCCGGTCCCGTCCGTCCCATGGCGTGACCGCTGACCGGCGTACGCGATAGCGTAACGAGCCGGAAAGCGCATTCCTTGGAGGGCTGATGGAGCGACTGCGGGCGGCGATCGTGGGGACCGGAGGGATCGCGGGTGCCCATGCGCGGGCTTTGCGCGCGTACCCCGATCAGGTCGACATCGTCGCGGCCACGGACGTGGACGCTGGCCGGCTGGAGAAGTTCTGCGGCGAGTGGTCGATCGATGGGCGATACGCCTCCCTTGCCGAGATGCTCGCCAGCGAACGCCTCGACCTCGTCCACCTGTGCACGCCGCCCGGTGTCCACGCCGCCGACGCGATCAGCGTGCTCGAGGCCGGCGCGACCGTGGTGTGTGAGAAGCCGCCCTGCCTGTCGCTCGCGGAGTTCGACCGGATCGCCGAGGTGGAGCAGCGCAGCCCCGGGCATTTCGTCGGCATCTTCCAGCATCGTTTCGGTACGGCGGCCAAGGCCGCCAAGCAGATCGTCGACGAGCAACGCATGGGGCGCCCGATGGTCGCGGTGTGCCACACGTTGTGGTACCGCGACGACGCCTACTACGAAGTTGAATGGCGCGGCCGTTGGGACACCGAAGGCGGCGGACCGACCATGGGCCACGGAATCCACCAGATCGACCTGCTGGGACACCTGCTCGGCGACTGGGAGGAGATCTCGGCACACGCGCCCCGGCTGGCCCGCGACGTCGAGACCGAGGACATCTCCGTTGCGTACATGACGTTCGCCAACGGCGCTGTCTCCACCATCGTCAACAGCGTCTTGTCACCGCGTCAGGAAAGCTATCTCCGCTTCGACTTCGCGCTCGGGACGCTCGAAGTCACCCATCTGTACGGCCACCGCCTCAATTCCTGGCGCTACACGCCGGCACCCGGAGCCGATGAGAAGCAGCCACCCTGGCCTCCGCAGGGCGCCGACGTACCAAGCTCGCACCAGGCCCAGCTCGGCGAGGTGCTTGCCAGCATCCGCGCGGGTGAGCGCCCCCCGACGACGGGAGCCGGCCTGCGCCGCACTTTGGAGATCGTGACCGGGATCTATGCTTCAGCATTCACCGGCCAACGGGTCCGGCGGGCCGATCTGACCGCTGCCAACGCCTTCTACCATCACCTGAACGGCTCGGCCCCGGCCTGAATGGAGCGTCGACGCATGACTTCCCTGAGCGTCACCGATGTCAACCGCGCCTTGGCAGTGATGGCGGACGAGCTGGAAATCTGCAGGTACGTCTACACCTCCGACGTGGCCCAGCTCGAGTCTCCCCGCCCGTACATCCATCCGGTACGCACCCTCGCCGGCGATCTCGTCTCGCTCTACCGTCCGCACGATCACGTGTGGCACAAGGGAATCTCGCTGGCGCTGCCGAACGTCGCCGAGGGGAACTTCTGGGGCGGGCCGACCTACGTCAGGGGCGAGGGTTACGTCCGGCTACCCAACAATGGTTCGCAGGTGCATGCTGGGTTCGACGTCGTTGATGTGGTGGATGGTGTCGCGCACATCGACGAGCGTCTGCGCTGGGTCACCCAGCAGGGCGAGAAGTGGCTGGACGAAATCCGGCGGATGCGGTTCCGGCTGCTGCCCGACAACGAGACCTGGGTGCTGTCGTTCGAGACCTCGCTCACCAATACGCGCGGGAGTGCCATCGGCTTCGGCAGCCCAACGACGGAAGGGCGACCGAACGCTGGATACGCCGGGCTCTTCTGGCGCGGTCCCCGGTCGTTCAACAACGGCACGATCCTCGCCTCCGAAGGACCCGGTGGGGCCGCGATGATGGGCGAACGCGCGTCCTGGCTGGCGTACGTCGGCAGGCATGACGAGATTGACGGCAGCTCGACGCTGATCTTCGTTGACGCTGACACGAACCCTCGCCATCCGACGAAGTGGTTCGTCCGCGACGATCCGTACGCCTGCGTGTGCCCGGCGCCGTTCTTCGACGAGGTTCTCGAGCTGGCTGACGGTGACACGCTGACGCTGCGGTACGACGTGGTGGTGGCCTCCGGCGCCTGGGACGCCGAGCGCATCCGGGAGCTGGTCGTAACGCTCTGACCCGGGCCGCCTGGTGTATCCGGACGGCGTGGTGTCTCGTCCGGGAGTACGGCGAACGACGGTAGGGCGTGCACGCGCCCTACCGTCGCGAGCGGAATGGCGTTGCCAGGCAGCCTGGCATCCCGCAGCCGTCAGGCCAGCACGCGTGCCAGCGCGAAGCCGTCGTACCCCTTGCTCCCCACCGTCTGGAGCGCGGTACCGCTCAACTTCGGGTGCGAGGCGATCAGTTCGAGTGCGGCCCGGGTGCCCTGCACGCTCGGGTCGCCGCTGCCCGCGTCGGCGACCGCGCCGCCACGGACGACGTTGTCGACGACGATCAGGCTGCCGGGCCGGGTGAGCTTGACGGCCCACTCGACGTAGTGCGAGTTGTTCACCTTGTCCGCGTCGACGAAGACGAAGTCGAACGGCTCGGGGTTCTCGTCGGCCAGCTTCGGCAGTGACTCCAGGGCAGGGCCCACCCGCACCTCGGCGATCTTGTCGAGCCCGGCGCGGGCGAGGTTGCGGCGCGCGACCTCGGCGTGCGTGAGGTCGTACTCGAGGGTGATCAGCTGCCCGTCGACCGGTAGGGCGCGGCCCAACCAGATCGTGCTGTAGCCGCCGAGCGTGCCGATCTCCAGGATGCGGCGCGCACCCTGGATCTGGGCGAGGATCTGGAGCAGCTTGCCCTGATTGGGCGCGACGTTGATGGACGGCAGCCCGGCCGCTTCGCTTTCGCGTAGCGCGGCGGCCAACGTGTCGTCGTTAGGGGCGAGGAGGGTGGTGAAGTAGTCGTCGACGTCGTTCCAGAGCTGGGACTCGCTCATGCACCGCGCCTTTCGTATGCCTCGTTCATATGCGTAGGTAGATGCGCTAACCAGGTCTGCTGATGAATTTAGTCGCCGACGCCTCTCAGCGGGTTTCCGGGTTCGCGGATCACGTCAGCCACGCGGTCATCCTTCTGACGAAGGGGGTCCGCCAGGACGCTCGCTAGCCTCCCGGATCGCGCGCATGGCCCGCTCGAAGCGCCGGTCGGGGATCAGCCAGGCCAGGGCGACGACGACGTAGAACGCCATCGCGAGCGGCACTGACAGCCAGGCCGAGGCGATCCCGAGCAGATAGCCCCCCGGCGAGAGTTTGCCCTTCCAGTCACCCCCGAGGGCTTGGCGGAGAACCGACGCCGCCCCCTCAGCGCGGATGATCGTCGTCTGGAGCAGGAACCAGGCGAGGCCCGCGGCCAACAGGTTCACGCCATACACGACGACGGGGGTGCGGGCGTAGCTCGTGTCGTCCATCCAAGCCGTCGTTAACGGGAAGAGTGAGAGCCAGAAGAGCAGGTGCAGGTTGGCCCAGAGCACTCCTCCGCTGACCTTCTCGACCAACTGGAACATGTGATGGTGGTTGTTCCAGTAGATGCCGATGTAGACGAAGCTGAGCAGGTAGGTCAGCAGTGCGGTGCCGGTGGTCTGGCGGAGGGCAGCCAAGTCCGCGTGCTCCGGCACCTTCAGCTCCAGCACCATGATCGTGATGATGATCGCCAGTACGCCGTCGCTGAAGGCTTCGAGTCGGCTCGTCGGCATGGCAACATTCTGGCCGATTCGAGCTGATCACGATTCAGGCCCGCCGGTGGCGAAGTGGGCGCACGTAAACGCGGGCGCTCACCGGCTCTAGGCTTGACGGCACTCGAAGGGAGAGTGGGCAGAAGGGTGTCACCGGATCCGGATGAAGGAATCGATGCCGCTGGTTACATCACCACAGGCGTCGACATGACGAAGGTGAGCGTGCTCTACGAGCCTGTGCTGGCGGATGCTCGTGACACCATCAGCGCGACACTGGGATCCGAACTCCATGGCCTCTACCTGTACGGCAGCGTCGCCACCGGGCAGGCGACGGCGCCGACTTCTGACCTGGACCTGTCGGCCATTGTCACGACCGAACGCGCCCTCGATCAATGCCGACTCCTCGGCGAGGAGTTGTCAGCCCGTCACCGGTCCACAGTCAGAGAAGTCGGCATCTCGGCCGGATTGCTGGAGACCCTTCTCGCCCCAAATGCCGAGGGAAGAGCGGAACGCTGCTTCCTCAAGCACTACTGCATCAACGTCGCCGGCATTGACCTTCGGCCAGACCTGCCAAGGTTCCGTCCAGATACAACCATCGCGCGTGAGTTCATTGGCGATCTGCAGGGCAAGATCGCGCTGTTTGGCGACCGGCTTCGTGACGCCGAGTCCGCTGCGGACGTGAGCGCCGTCGCGCTTTTGGTGGGCCGTAGGCTTCTCATGGCAGCGGCCGTGCTGCATTCCGTCATCAACGGGACCTGGTCGACGGCCCGGATCGAAGGCGCGCGACTGCTCGACGAGCACCATCCCACCTATCGCCGTCACACGCATCGGGCACTGGCCTGGCTCAACCTGTCGTCCCAGCCCATCGACGCCGGCCCGACCGTGCACCCGCCAGGTCGAGAGGAGGTCAAGGACGTTCTCGACGACCTGGGCGGGCTGCTTCTGCGCGACGTACGACACCACCTTCCGCCTCGGGAGAGCCAGTTCTCCTGAGCACCGATTGCGTTGATGACGAGGAGCCCGCGACACTTGCCGGCATGACAGACTTCGCCACCGCGTTCGTCACCATCGACGACCCGTTCGCCGCGTTCGATCTGGCGGTGGAGGAGGTCGCCACGCTCTTCGCGGTTGCCGACTCCTCCGCCGCGACGAACCACACCGTGGTGCCGCTCGACGACTGGTCCTCTGAGCTACTGCGCCACCACGTTGTCAGCCTTCTCGAGGAGTACGCCGCCGTCGCCGAGGGCAAGCCCGAACGCGGGCCGACTCCGCCGCAAGCTGACGGCCGCCCCATCGCTGAAGACCTACCGCATCGCGCCAGCGACTTCCTCGCGGCCGCAGCCCATGCACGACAGGCGCTCTGCCGCCCGGAGGTGCTCGCTGGCACCCGCGACACGCAGATCGGACCTCAGCCCGGCGCGGCCGTACTCCAACACGTACTCAACGAGTTGATCTCCCACGCCTGGGATCTGGCGCGGTCCCTCGGCCGCAAGGTCACCTTGCCCGATGAACTCGTGGAGCAGTGCCAGGCCAGCTGGCGTGCGTTCTTCGACGCGTTCGGCCGGCCAAGCGTGAACTTCCAGCCCGAGCAACCAACGCCCGCCGATGCCAGCGCCGCCGACCGCCTCGCCGCCTATCTCGGCCGCCGCGTCTGACTCGGGGCCGCCCGCACTCAGACCCCGTTAGAAGCACAGGGGCAACGGATCCAACGGACACCAGGTAGGGCTCGGCGAAGGGGTCGGGGCCGGCGTCGGTGTCGGCTTACGGGTAGGGGTTGGCGTCGGCGTAGGCACCCGAGTCGGTGTCGACGTCGCCGTTGGCCAGGGAGTCGGTGAGGGGTAGGGGCCGGGGCGGGCCGTACCCGTTGGGGACGGTACGGGAGCGTCCGTCGAGGTCGGACCCGGCGACGGGTTCGGCGCGTTGGTCGGTGCACCGGTGGGCGCGGGCGCCGGTGCACCGGTCGGCGACGGAGACGGTTCGCCGGTCGGCGACGGAGACGGTTCGCCCGTGGGGGATGGCCCCGGAGCGGGCGGAGAGGGAAGACCGTCCGGACCGCCCGGCGTCGACGTCACGTCCGCGCCGTTCTTGCGGTAGTACTCGATCCACGCCGAAACCGTCCGGACGTACGTCGCTGAGTGGTTGTAGCTGAAGATCGCCTGGACAAGATGCGTCGGCTGGGAGAGGTCACGCTCACCCAGGCACAGGTACTTCGCGGTGGCCAGGGCCGCGTCGAAGACATTGTGTGGGTTGGCGATTCCGTCGTCGTTTCCGTCCGAGGCAAACCGTGCCCAGGAACTCGGAATGAACTGCATCGGTCCCACCGCGCGGTCCCACACGCTGTCCCCGTCGAGTCGGCCCCCGTCAGTGTCGGGAATCGCGGCGTAACGCGTCCCGTCGAGGACCGGCCCGAGAATTCTCCGGGTGGTGTCACCGCGTTCGGTCACCCGGCCACCGCCCGCGTGCCCCGACTCGACCTTTCCGATGCCGGCCAGCATGTCCCACGAAAGGCTGCAGCCCGCGTCCGCCTTCTTCATGCGGACGGCCGCGTCCTTGTACGCCTGGAAGACGACGCCCGGAATGGGCGGGCTCCCCTTGACAACCTGCCCAGCCGGGTCGGTGGAAACGCTTGTCTGCTTGGAGTCTGCCGCCTGCGGCGCCTGCGTGGGAGCGGCCGTCGGTAGCGGCGCGGTCTCGCCGGGCGAAGGGCCACCACTGAGCCGGGTCGTTCGCCAGTCGGGCACCGCGGACGCGTCCGGATCCCCACTCCGGCGGCCGTTGTCGGCCGACGTCGACAGGGTCTCCGACTCCGGTGCCGCTTCACCGAATTCCTGCTCGAGCACGATTGGAATCACTGACATCGCCAGCGCCACGGCGACCGCCAGACCGATTCGCTTCGGCGTCACCCACCCCATACCTGACCACCCCTGTGTGTGAAAGCCGCTGCGGACATCGGAGCCGGCAGCGCTCGACGTATCAGGACACAAGCGGTACCGCTGCCACCGAACGTATGAAGACGGCGTTACTCGACCATGACAATCGGGATGGCTGGCCGTAAAGGACGTTTCACACCCATCGCGGACTATCGTGAGGAATCTGCACAGGCCACCGCGGGCTTCCTGAGGAAATGGCGATGTCCGATTCCCGCTAGCACCAGGCCCCGTGGCGTGCGAGGCTCGAACCCGTGATGCCGTCCTTCGAACACTGTTACCGGGCCGTGGAGTCGCGAGACCCGCGGTTCGATGGCTGGATCTACATCGGGGTGACCTCGACCGGGATCTACTGCCGGCCAAGCTGCCCCGCCGTGACACCCAAGCGCGAGAACTCGCGGTTCTTCCCGACCGCCGCGGCCGCGCAGGAGGTGGGTTTCCGTGCCTGCCGCCGCTGCCGGCCTGACGCCGTACCCGGCTCACCCGAGTGGGACATCCGTGCCGATGTGGCCGCCCGTGCGATGCGGCTGGTCGACGACGGTGTGGTCGAGCGCGAGGGCGTGACTGGCCTGGCCGCCCGGCTCGGCTACACCACCCGGCACCTCAGCCGGCTCCTCGTCACCGAGCTCGGCGCCGGACCGCTCGCCCTCGCCCGCGCCCGCCGGGCCCACACGGCCCGACTCCTCCTGCAGACCACCGCGCTGCCGATCACGGACGTGGCGTTCGCGGCCGGTTTCAGGAGCGTACGCCAGTTCAACGACACGGTCCGGGCGGTCTTCGCGGCCACGCCGAGCGAGGTACGCCAGGCGAGCCGGGAGCAGAAGCCGACCGACGGCGAGGTGGTCCTGCGGCTGCCGTACCGCCCGCCGTACGACGTCAAGGTGGTCTGGCGACACCTCAGCGAACGCGCGGTGCCCGGCCTGGAGGAGGTCGACGGTCAGACGTACCGGCGGGCCGTGCGACTCCACCACGCTCAGGCGGTGCTCGAACTCACGCCCGCAGACGGCTACGTCCGGTGCGCGCTCCGGCTCGGCGACCTGCGCGACCTGGGGCCCGCCGCCGCGCGGTGCCGCCGGCTGCTCCACCTCGACGCCGATCCGATGGGCGTGAACGACGTCCTCGGCCGGGATCCGCTGATCGGGCCGCTGGTGCGCGCTCGACCCGGGCTCCGCGTACCCGGCAGCGTGGATCCGTTCGAGACCGCGGTGCGCGCGGTGGTCGGTCAGCAGATCTCGGTCTCAGCGGCCCGCACCGTCGCCGGCCAGCTGGTCGCGACGTACGGCGATCCGCTGGCCCACCCGGCTGGCTCCCTCACCCGCACCTTCCCGTCACCGGAGGCGCTGGCCGGCGCCGGCACCCTCCCGATGCCGAAGGCACGCACCCGCACAGTCGTCGCGCTCGCCAACGCCGTCGCGGACGGGAAGGTGGACCTCACACCGGGCGCCGACTGGGACGAGGCCACCACGGCGCTCCTCGAGGTACCCGGCATCGGCCCGTGGACCGCGTCGTACGTCGCGTTGCGCGGCCTCGGTGCGCCCGACGCCTTCCCCGGCACTGATCTCGGCATCCGCCGCGCGCTCGTCGACCTCGGGATCGACGATCACGCCGACACGATCACGAAACTCGCCGACCGGTGGCGCCCGCTGCGAAGCTACGCGGCGCAGCACCTCTGGACCCACTTAGGCGAGCATTCTGGTGCGACGGTCGCCGAACGCACCAGCCAGTCGTCCCCCACACGCCCGCGCGATCCTTCCAGCACGCAAGGACAAGCAGCATGACAAGCACTCAACACACCTGCACGATCGACTCGCCAGTCGGCCCCCTCGAACTCGTCGCTGTCGACGGTGCCCTGACCGAGATCCACTTCGCAGGTACGGCCCCCGCCACGCAAGGTGACCTTGACAGCGATCCGGTCCTTCGCGAAGCCGTTGACCAGTTGACCGCCTACTTCGGCGGCGTTCGCACGGAGTTCGACCTCCCGCTGGACGGACGGGGTTCGGAGTTTCAGAAGCGGGTGTGGCAGGCGTTGACCGAGGTGCCGTACGGCGAGACCTGGTCGTACGCCCAGCTGGCCCGGCACATCGGCTCGCCCACCGCGTCTCGGGCTGTCGGCGCCGCGAACGGCCAGAATCCGCTTCCGGTCGTGGTCCCCTGCCACCGCGTCGTGGGGACCAACGGCACGCTGGTGGGGTACGGCGGCGGGCTCGACCGCAAGCGCGTCCTGCTCGAACTCGAGGCGAAGGTCCGGCTCAACCGCGACTTCGGCGCGACCCTCTGACGCGCCGAAAACCCCCAACCTGATCGCCTGCTGTGCCAGAGTGACTGTCCATGCAGGTCGTGGTGATCGGTTCGGGCATCGTGGGTGCGAGCGCGGCGTACCACCTGGCGCTGCGTGAGGTCAGCGTCGTCCTGGTCGACCGGGTGGATGTGGGCCGCGCGACGGACGCCGGTGCGGGCATCGTGTGTCCCTGGATCTCCTCGGTCCGCACCGACCCTGCCACCTACCAGCTGCACGTGGCCGGCGCCTGTTACTACCCCGAACTCGTTGCCCGGCTGGCGGACGACGGCGAGCCCGACCCGAGCTACGCCCCCGTCGGAGGGCTCTACGTCTCCGCGGATGAGACGGAACTCAGCCAACTCCACGACCTGGTGGCGGCCCGGCGCGCGCAGACGCCGGAGATCGGGACCGTGACCCGGCTCGACCCCTCGGAGGTACGCCGGTTGTTCCCACCACTGCGGGCCGACCTCGGCGGCGTGCACCTCAGCGGCGGCGGTCGGGTGGACGGCCGGAGCATGCGGGACGCCCTGAGCCGGGCCGCGGCACGGCACGGCGTACGCCAGATGACGGGCTCCGCGCAACTCGTTCTTGTCGACGGCAAGGTCACCGGTGTGCACGTCTCCGAAGGCGACGTCCACGGCGGCGACGCGGAGGAGCCGACAGATGGTGCGGCCTTGGACGGCACGGTCATTCCGGCCGACGCGGTGATCGTCGCGGCCGGCGCCTGGGCCGGCGAGCTGCTGCGCCCCGCGGGCGTCAAGCTCGCCTTGGCACCTCAGAAGGGCCAGATCATCCACCTCGAGCTCGCGGGCGTCGACACGTCGACCTGGCCGATCGTGCAGCCGGCCGGATCCCATTACCTGCTGGCGTTTCCGGGCGGGCGGATCGTGTGCGGCGCGACCCGGGAGACCGGGTCGGGGTACGACGACCGGATCACGGCGGGTGGCGTCCGGCAGGTGCTGAGTGACGCTCTCCGGGTCGCTCCTGGTCTGTCGGATGCCACCCTGCTCGAGACCCGAGTCGGCTTCCGCCCCCTGAGCGGCGACGGGATCCCCTTCCTGGGAAGGGTTCCGGAGGTTGACCACCTGATCGTGGCGACCGGGCTCGGTGCCACAGGACTCACCGCCGGGCCTTACGCCGGAGCGATCGCGGCGCAACTCGCCCTTGACGAGGCGCCACCTCTGGACCTCTCGACGTTCCGGCTCGACCGTTCCTGACCTTGGGTGTTCGCCGGTGGTTCCTTCCGGCTCGTCGTACCGATGCAATGGTGGCCTACTGCCCGCTCGGCTTGGACGCGGCCGCGATGTCGACCGGCGTCGACACCGTCACTTGGTCGAACTCCGACGTCCGGACCGTGACATCCAACTTCCACTGCCCAGCAAGGGGAAACGTGGGGAGCGAGAGGTAATGGCCCGGCCCGGACTTGGCCATCTTCAGCTTCACTGGTCCCAGTGACGGCTTGGCCAGGCTCACCGCCACCTGCAACTCGGCCGGATCCTTCGGACGTCCCTGACTGTCCACCACCGACAGGTGCATCGTGCTCACGCCAACCCGCGGCGGCGAGAAGGTCACCTGGATCATGCCACTACCGTCGGGCCCGTCGCTGGTCCGGAACGGCAACGTCTTGAACTCCGGAGCCCCGGTCGCCAGGGCGGCGTCGGGCCCGACGGTCGGCGCCGCGGCCGTTGGCTGGCCGGGCCCTGCCTGGCCCGGGGATGCCTGGCCCGGGGATGCCTGGCCCGGGGATGCCTGGGTCGGCGATGCCTGGCCCGGCGATGCCTGGGTCGGTGTCTGCTGGCCGCCGTTCGGAGCGGCCACGGTCGTCGAGGATGCCTGCTGAGCCCGCGCGTAGGCGGTCCGCCCGACCTCGGTGTCGACCAGCACGGCGGTGAGGGCAAGGACCAGGCCAGCCACGCAGGCCTCCGTGATCACCGAACGCCGCAGAGACGCCACCTCGGGCGTACTCTCCTGCGCCTCCCACGGCCGCCGGGCAAGGGGCGCCACCGCCGGCTGGTCCTGCCGGCGTACCCAGGATCGCGCGCCCACCGCAAGACCGACGAGCAAAAGGACGAGCGCGAGCTTGAGCAGCAGGACACCGCCATAGTCCGTGCCAGCCAGCGCGGAGAAACTGCCGACCTGCCGCCAACTTTGGTACGTGCCCGTGACGACCAGGACGCAGACGCACACCAGCGCCGTGGTCGAGAAGCGCAGCACCGCGGGCCGGACCGCCTCGGCCTTCCGGGCCGGCAGGAGCACCACGGCCATGGCCACGAGGCCGCCGATCCAGACCGACATCGCCACCAGGTGCACCACATCCGCCGCCATCGTGAACGGCGCCTGGACGCCCACGCCGCTGTGGTTCGCGACGCTCCAGGTGGCCGCAAGGACAGACGCACCAACCAGGACGCCGAGCGGTCGCCACCACCGCGACCACCACCCGGCCGCCTCTCCCCGCTGGGGATGCCGCAGCAGGAAGGCAAGGCCGACCGCCGCCAGTCCGAGCAGCAGGAGGCGTACGCCGAACGCGAGACCGAGCCGGGTGCTCAAGGTTTCCGCCAGCACGGACGGACTGACCATCCGGCCGAGCGGCAGCTGGGCGGCGTACGGACCATAGACCAGCAGGCCCACGCCGGTGGCCGCCGCCAGCGTGAACCACCCCGCACGCAGCAGGCGGCGCGCCCGCGGATCGGTCGTGCCGGCTGGCCAGCAGACGATCAGGAAAGCCGACGTCCCCACCAGTAACGCCAGACCGGCGAACGCCACGGCCCGGGTGATGCCGAAGATGACGCCCACCAGGCCACCACCATCCTGGGCCGGCCCTGCCTGACCGGGCGTTGCCTGAGCTGGCGCCGCCTGGGCGGGCACGGGCCCGCCGGCCGGTGCCGGTGTCGGAGCCGGCGTGGCCGTCCCCGAGCCGACCGAGAAGACGAAGGCCCCCTGCACCGGATGGGAGTCGCTCGACGTCAGCCGCCACGCCACGGTGTGGGCACCAGGGGTGAGGGGACCACGCAGGGTCGCTGAGATCGTCTCGCGCTCGTTGTGGGGATGGATGAGCTGCCCGACCTGGATCCGTTTGCCGTTCGGGCCGAAGACCTCGATCTTCCCCAGCCCCACTTCGACGGCCTCACTGAACCGCAGCACGAGTTGTTTGGGCGGCGTGGTGAGAACGCTGCCATTTCCGGGCGTGGTCATGACCAACTCCGCGTGTGCCGACGCCGGACCCGCGGTGAGCATCACCGCGAGACAGGCAACCAGCATCGCCGCCAGGGTGTTTCCACCCCGGATCGCGAGAGTGCGGATCACGGACGGGCCGATCGCGGGGGTGCGGATCGCCGGGGTGCGGATCACGGGCGGGCGAGCCGTCACGGTCCCACCTTCACCCGCGACGCGTTCGGCGTACCAGCGTAGGAAGCTGATGCCCTCGAACGCCGGCTCAACACGGCGGTGGCGATGCCGATCACGCCGGCGAAAAGTCCGGCCCCACCGAGCCAGCGCGCCGCCGCGTCCTCCGTTACCACCACGGATGAACGCCCGGCCCCCGACGACGCCGGAGAAGTATCCGTCTCTGTCGAACTTCCTGAGCCGGCCGGCACCGCGGCCGGCTTCGCCGTGACCGGAGCGACCGTGAGCATCGGTGCGGGCTTCTCCGGCTCCGCACCCTCGCTCTGGGGTACCTCGATCCACCGGACGACCTCACGGTTGGAATAGGTCTGGATTGTCATGAACGCCAGCCGTGCGGACGTTTCCGGGAGCCGTCCCATCGACATCTCGAATTCCTGGAACTCCCCCGGGCCGATCTGCCCGCCCTTCCAGACAATCGAGGTGACCGCCTCCGTGATCTGCTCGTCACCGGATTTCAGCGGCGTCGCGAGGCGTTCCTTCTTGACCAGCGCAGACCAGCCCGGGACGGGTTCGATCGACACATGCCCCAGTGGATGGTCTTTCGGAAACGCGACCTCCACCTGGACCGTCGACGCGTTGTCCCGCTCATTCGGGACCCGGAGCGACACCTTGGCAAACCCGCCAGGATCGACGGTTTTCGGGTCGACGGAGACATGGGCGAAGGCGGGTGCGGGAATCGCCAGCGTGCCCATTGCTATCAGTGCCACCGCAGTCAGCCGGTGGGAGTGAGAACGACGCGAAGACATGGATCTCCCCTTTTGTTCACGATCACGAGTGCGAAACCACGTGCCCCGCGGCGGCCGAGGCTGCACCTGGCCCAAACCGGGCCAACATTCCTCAGCCGCCGCGGGACGTTCACTACTTCTCCGGCAATGGAATGGGCAGCGGTAGCGGGAGGCCGACCGCGGGCGGGTCGACCTCAACTGTCGTTACCAACCCGGCCATCCCCTCCTTGGTCTCGGAGTGGGAGAAGATATGGCAGTGGAGTAACCAGTGGCCGGTTTCCTTCGGCGTGAAGAGAATGTCGAAGGTCTGGCCTGGTGCCACCGTGAGCGTGTCCGCCTCATAAGGCACAGACAGATTTCGCCCGTCCTGCGCGACCACCTTGAACGGCACGCCGTGCAGATGGATGGGGTGGAGTTGCTCCGGCCCCGTGCCGATCAACCGGATCCTGACCGACTCACCCACCCGCGCCCGGAGCGGAACGGTGTTGGGAAACGACCGACCGTTGATGACGAAGCCAAGGACGCTGTCACCCACCATCATGCGGTAGTCGTGATCGGCCCTGATGTCACCGAGCCGGGGCACCACCTCGAGCGAACCGTAGAGGCCCTTACCCACCTGCTCGCCGTCCATGTGCGAGTGGTACCAGTGGGTGCCGGTCGAAACCGCCTTCCATTCGTAGGTGTACGTCTGGCCCGGCTCGATTGGCGGCTGCGTCATGCCGGGCACGCCATCCTGGGCGTTCTTGAGTTCCATACCGTGCCAGTGCACCGAGGTATCTTCGGGAAGGTCGTTCTTGACCACGATCTTCACGTTGTCGCCCTCGTTCACCCGGATCACCGGGCCCGGGAGAATGCCGTTGAACGCATAGGCATCCTTGAACTTCCCCTTGGACACCTCCCACTTCACCGGCGCCGCTCGCAGCTGGAACACCTTTGTTCCGTTGACTACTTCGTACTTCGCGAGGCGGGTTCCGTCCTGGAGGTCCTTACCCACGTCGGGTGACGGCGTCGGGGTTGGACTCGACGTCGGAGTCGGCGTGCCGGTAGGCGTACTGGTCGGTGTGCTCGTGGGCGTGCCGGTTGGTGTCGACGTCGGCGTAGCCGTGGGTGTGCTGGTGGGTGTATTGGTGGGGGTCGACGTCGGCGTTGACGTCGGCGTCGGCGTTGACGTCGGCGTCGGAGACGGGCCACCGCCACCGCCCACGGCGATGGTGCCGGTCATGTAGGTGTGGATCTCGCAGTGGTACTCGATCGTTCCCTGCTGGCTCACGACACTTGAGTACGACTCACCAGAGCGGAGGTCAGCCGAGTCAAGCGGTCCGCCCTTGATGTTGTGGATGGTGCCATCTGTTTCCTGGTTGGTGAACGTAACCGTGTCGCCCGGCGCCACGTTCAGTGCGTCTGGTTGGAACGCGAAGTTCTTGATCGAGATCGCGTGCACTGCCGCGGCCGCGTTGCGGGGCCACAGCGCCACGACGCCGAGGCCGCCCACCAGGAGCGACATGGCCAGGAACAACGCCACTAAGGGCGATGGTCGGCTGGCGTGCTCCCCGAGGCCGGGCAGCCGGATATGCGTCTGCCACCTTCGCCAGGGTTCAAAGCGCATAGTTCTTTTCTTTCGTCCGCTGGTGTGTTTCTGGGTGCGGGGGGAGCCGCGCGCCTTGGCGGCTCCCCCCAAGGGTCAACAGCGCGGTCTACGAGCAGTTCGCCTTGACACTGATCGGGTTACGCTGCGCGCAGGTCAGTCCAGCAAGCGGTCCCGAGGTCGGGGCCGTCTGCGACCAACCGTTGTAGGCGAGCGGAAGCGCGAGCACGCCCTGACCGCCCATCCCGGCGTAGTCGACGATCTTGTCGTCGGTCGCCGTTCCTTCGTCGGCGTCGAGCACCATCTTGCCGACGACGGCGGCGTCCGAGGGATCGCCGTCACCGTTGGGGTCGCCGTCGATCACCGAAAGGGTGTTGGCGAACTTGCTGGAGACGTAGGCGTAGTAGCCGCCGCCCTTCTTGGCCCCGAAGTTGATCCCGTGACATCCCGCGTCACACGGCAGCGACTTGACCACCATGTCTGTCTTGGTGTCGATCACGGTGACATTCGAGGTGAGGGTGTTGGCCACCAGGAGGTAGTTACCGTCCGGGCTGACGGGAAGCTGGATCGGCAGGCCACCCATCGGCCCGTTGACAGCTCCACTCTTGGGGTCGTAGTTGGCCCACAGGTCGATCTCCTTGTTGTGGACCTTGCCGCCTCCGTCATTGCAGGCGTCCTCCTTCAGCGAGAAGCAGGTCACGCTCTGCCCAAGGAAGTTGGCCTGGTAGGCCTTCGAACCATCCGGCGTCATCCCCGACGCGATCGGGAGTTCCCCGGTCCTTTCCTTCCGGATGGTTCCCGACGGAATGTCCACGACCGTGGCGTCGTAGTTGTTGACGTTCGGCGTGATCATCGTCGTCGCGTCCGCACTCATCCAGTGCGCGTGTGGATGCGCCGGCTTCTCGCCGGGATTCTGTACCGGAATTCTCCGGTCAATTCCCTTCGCCCCCGGACTCAACTCCACAACAGCGTTTCCACCGTTGATGGCGACATGCAACTGGTCCGTGTCGGTACGCGTCATCACGTGGGAGGGGTCTGGACCCACCTTGATACTGCGGATATATTTCCCGGTCTCTCGATCAAACACCGTCAACCGATCGGAGAACCACTCGGTCTGGTAGATCACCTTGTGATCCCGGTCGGTCCACATGTTGTGCGGGTTGTTCATGTTGATCTCAGGCAAGGCGACCTTGCGCTCGACCTTCCAGTTCTCCACGTCGACCTTCGTCGCCGTACCAGACTTGGACTTTCCCGCGGTCTTCTCCATCTGGGTGTCGATCCAGACCTCACCCACGCCAGGAACGGCCGGACGCTGGTTCAGTGCCGGAAGCGTCTTTCCTTCGTGGAACTTCGTCTGGAAGTACGCGTCCAGAGACGGGACCAGGAACGGCTTCTCATCCTCGTCGTACATCAGAATCGGCGCCGGCGGATAAGTCGGATCGTAATACTGATCCTTGCTGTTGCTGAACTTCTGCCAGTTACCCGGACTGGTGATGGTGAAGAATTTCTGCACCAGCTGAGCGATGATGTCGGCGTTCGAGGGAACGTCGAGGCCACGAGAGTTGACCGACAACCTCTTACCGAAGTCGAGGCCCACGGTGAGCGGGTCGTCCACCACGACAGCACCCAGCATGTACGGGTGAATCTTGCAGGCGAACGCGTACAACCCTGGCTTGTCGAGCTGCATCTCGATCGTGCCCGAAGTGGCACCGGTCTGGTCGATCGGGAAGCCCTTCGCGCCCGTCGGCCAGATCAGGCTCGTGACCGTGTGCAGGGCCGCCGCCTCTGGCTGGGCGATCTTGAAGGTTGCCGTGACCGGCAGCGTCAGCCCGGTCTGCAGCTGCCCGCGCAGATCGCCGAGCAGATCTTCCAACTCCACACCGACCGGCAGATCGCTGAGGTCGATCGGCTGGTCAACCGGAAGGCCCTTCACCTGCTCCTCGAACTGATCGATGAGCTTGTTCGCCTTGCGGTCCTGGCCACTCAACGGGAACGCCGCCTGGTTGACGGCTTCCCGCAGCAGGTCGAGGTTGAGCAGATCCTCGGTCGCCACCGGAAGCTCACCGATCGACAGCGACTTGCCGCTGGCGGCCGGAAGGTTCACCAGGCTCGAAACATCCAAGCCCGCAAGGGCATCGAGGTTCAACGGCAGGCTGGCGAGCCCGATCCGCGGGAGCTCGGCAACCCCCAGAGCCTGGGTACCGAAGAGGTTCACGTCGGTGTCGAACCACGACCCCTGGTTGTCAGTGAGGTCGAACTCGACAGGGAGCGGGCCAATTCCCACTGGTTGGGCGTTGGCCTGTGGGGCGTTTCCTTGCAGCGCACTCATCGCGGCGACTGGCACCACGAAGGCGGCGACAGCGGCCAGCACACGCCGAAGACGACGACGCCGTCTTCGAGGTGGCACAGCAACGGTTTGAGACATGTGATTCCTCGGAGGTGAGGTCGACAAGGGACATCCGGCTGGTGAACCGGGTGGGTGTGAGGAGGCACCGGATGGATGTCCCGGCTCGGGTGGCCGCGCGGACGGGACCCGGGCTGGCCCGTCCGCGCGACCCCGGGCAGCCGAGGCAGGTACGTCGAACCGCTCCCGCTCCCATGGACGTGCCCCATGTGGGACGAGAGACGCGAAACGTACCGACCGTCCGGAACCGCCTCACATGGGATAGAAAGCCACCAATGTGTAACGCTTCATGACTATCCGTACTGCCCGACCGTTACGTTCCAACTTCATACATCTCGGACGACAGGTGCGACTCTGTTAACACCTGCGCTATTCGCCGATTGTGAGACGTTTGGTGCGCATTCCGGTGGTTTATCCCGCACGTCCCTACATTCGTGGTCCGGATGCCGGACCGATCGGCGTGCCACCGGACCGGGTCCGGAGTGCGCCAGTCCAACCACCCGGGTTGCCCCGACCGTGGCGAAATGCGGTCGCCATCCGGGCGGTACGTTCGGTGCGGATCCCGGTCTTTGCCGGCTGTACGGACAACGGAGGGTGGACATGGAGAACGCGCGCGCGATCTACATCGGCTCATTCACGACGGGCGCCGGCGGCGAGGGCGCCGGCATCAGCCTGGCCCACCAGGACCTCGCGACGGGTGCCCTCGACCTGGTGGGGCTGGTCGCGGAGGCCACGTCACCGGCGTTCCTCGCCTGGCACCCGAGCGGTCAGTACCTCTATGCCGTCAATGAGCGGGCCCACGCCGCGGTCACCGCGTACGCCGTCGACAGCGGCGGCGCACTGCGCGAACTCGGCAGCCAGCCAACCGGCGGCAACGGCGCCTGCCACCTCACCGTGCATCCCTCCGGCCGCTACCTTCTCACCGCCAACTACGGCAGCGGACACATCTCCGTCCACCCCATCGGCGCGGACGGCGCTCTCGGCGAACGCACCGACCTCATCCAGCACGAGGGCTCCGGTCCAAACCGCGCCCGGCAGGAGTCCGCACACGCCCACCACGTACGCGTGGATCCCAGCGGGACGTGGGTGCTCGCGGTCGACCTCGGCGTCGACGCCGTACTCACGTACTCCCTCGACCTCGAAACCGGCCGGCTGACGCCTGGCCCGGTGGCGAAGGCGACGCCGGGCGCCGGCCCGCGACACCTTGCGTTCGCGCCGGACGGGCTGGTCCACGTGGCCGGCGAACTGGACTCCACGGTGATGAGCTACCCACTCGACCCGGCCAGCGGCGTGATGGAGCTCAAGGGTGTCGCGCCGTCGACGCTTCAGACCGCGCCTGCCGACAACTACCCGTCGGAGATCGCCGGCAGCGAGGACGGTCGTTTCCTGTACGTCGCCAACCGCGGCCTCGATGTCATCGGCACTCTGGCCGTCACCGGCGCTGAGGTCCGCCCGATCGCAGACGTGCCCACCGGAGGCGCGTGGCCACGGCACCTCGCGGTGGTCGGCAGTCATCTGTACGTCGCCAACGAGCGATCCCACCAGGTCACCCACTTCGTCCTCGACCCCACGACCGGGATTCCACAGCAGGCCGACGACGTACTGGAGATTCCGAGCCCTGCCTGCATCCTCGCCGCGCTCTAGGGTCGTTTGCGGTCGACACCGCAGGGCCGACGGTCGGCGCGGCAGCCTCGCGCTGAGCGGGCCAGCTCAGATTGTGGAGATTCCGGGGTGCTATAACCCCCCGGAGTCTCCACGGTCTTACTGGAGTGCTGCGGATGTAAGACAGTTCGGAGGCGTTACTTAAAAAGGTCCGCCCGGGTATCGTGCGCCTCGAATGGCGTACACCCGGCCGTTCCGGATGCTGAGAAATCAGGGTGGACCCCTGAGTTGTCATAGGTTTCTCGGTCTCTTAGCCGAGAAACCTATGACAACCAAAGCAACCTCAAGAGCCACCAATCGTCGCCCTCCGGCCGGGACCGTGATCATGAAGGCAGAAGGGGCTATGCGTCCCGAAAGCCTTCATGAACCAGATCATGATCACGGAAAGAGGGCTGGGCGTCTGGGGCGTACGCGAGGAAGGGAGCTTTCCGCTCAGGACAGCTCGCGCGGCTCCACCGGCCAGATGTGCTCGGCCTCGAAACCCAGGAGCTCGCGGGCTGTGGTCAGGTCGAGAGGCACGCTCCGCCCGGGGAAGGCCATGCGCCGCTCGACACCTGGATGGAACCTCTTCAGCAGGGCTTCGGTGGGGTACGGCGCCAGGGTCTCCGGTGCGGCCAGGAACACCGGGTGGAATCCGGCCGGAACTGCACCCGCCTTCGCCGCCTCCGCCGCGCCCGCGTCCGACGCCCCGCCCGGCTCCGACACCGCATCCGACGCCCCGCCCGGACGCGACACCGCGAGCCACGCCGCCCGCGCCGCATCCCGCACGTCGAGGTAGGTCCACAGATCCCGCGCACCATCCGACGGGTCCGCGGCCTGCCGGATCGCCCGGCCGGCAAGCTCCTCCGGCCTTCCGACAAAGGGATAGCGCAAGGCCACCACGGTCATGCCGTACCGCCGCCACATCATCGCGCCGGTCGCCTCGTCGGCCTGCTTCGACAGGGCGTACGGGTCCTCGATCTGCAGCGGCAGCGCCTCGTCGATCGGCACGTAGGCGGGATGGAGGAATCTCGGCGCCCACGCCAGCCCCAGGATGGACGCGCTGCTCGCGAACGCGACCCGCCGGATGCCTGCCTGCGCGGCTTCCTCGAGGATGACGAACGTGGCATTGGCGTTGCCACAGAACACCTCGGCCGGCGTCCCCATCGTGGGCGTTGGGATCGCCGCCAGATGAATCACGGCGTCCGCGTCACGTACTCCTTGGCGACGGAAGGATCAGCCGCGTCACCCACGACGAGCCGGTCGGCCGGCACGGCGCCAGGGGGTTCCTCGAGGACGAGCGCGGTGACCGTGACGTCGTACGACGCCAGCAGGTCAACGACAGCCCGCCCGATCCGTCCCGCGGCTCCGGTCACCAGGATGCGCCTCGGCATCGGCACCATCGTCACCGTCACTCCTCTCCGCTGGCGCCCGGCTCATCCACGGTCGGGCAGCACCAGCACCTTGCTGGAACCATCGTCGCCATTCGCCAACGCCCGAAAGGCTTCCGGCGCGTCGACCAGGCTGACCCGCCCCTCGATGAGACGGGCCAGCTCGGGCGGCGCACTCCCCACCCACGCCGCCGTTTCCCGGAAATGTGTACCTGTGTAGCAGTAGCTCCCGACAAGGCTCCGCTCCTCCAGGCTGACGGAGTACGCGGACACCGACACCCGCGGCTCATGCATCCCGACGAGCACGACCCGCTCTCCCGCCGCGCACACGGCCAACGCGTCGGCGAGGGAACGCGAGGAACCCACCGCGTCGATCACCAGCGTCGGCGCTCCGCCCAGCACCTCGGCAGCCTGGTCGGCGAGGGCAGCGGCCGTCGGGTCCATCGTCGCGACACCGATGTCGTCCAGCAGAGAACGCCGGCCGGCATGGGGTTCAGACACCGCTATGCGTGTCACCCCCAACCGCCGTACCGCCAGCGCACACGCCTGGCCGATCGGGCCGCCGCCCACCACGAGCACCGTGTCGTCGCTGCCGCAGCGGCCACGCTCGACGGCGTGGTGCCCGACCGCGAGCGGCTCGACGAGAGCGCCGTACTCCACGGGCACGTTCTCGGGCAGGGGTACGACGTTCGCCGCCGGCACCACCATCAGCTCAGCGAACGCCGCACTGATCGCCGGATCGACACCGATGATCCGCTTGGTAGGACAGCGATGGTCCAGGCCAGCGGCGCAGGCTGGGCACGCCCCGCAGCTGAGGACGGGATGGACCGTGATCAGAGCGCCCACCGCGATCCCGGTGACCTCGGGTCCCAGCGCCGCCACCCGCCCGACCGTCTCGTGCCCCATCACCTGCCCGGGGAACCTGCGGCCGTTCTCGCCGGTGTAGCCGTGCAGGTCCGACCCGCAGATCCCCGTGGACAGGACCTCCACCAGCACCTCGCCAGGACCGGCCTCCGGGTCCTGCCGCTCCTCGACGGCAATGTCCCAGGGCCCACGAAAGACGAGTGCGCGCACGAGTGCCTCCCACCGTTGACGACGCGGGCACCATACCTACGGCACCGCGCCGTGACGTACGACCGATCAGCGGGCTGACGGGAGAACCGCCCCAGCCGTCCCAATCCGGTCAGGAGAGGTACGGCAGGAAGGGGTCGTGGTCGCGCGGCTCGAACCGTCGGAGTTGATGGGTACGCCGGATCAGGGCGCGCGCCTCCGCCCTGTCAGCCAGGATCCCGTGCGCCCGGGCCTGCACCAACAGGTTTCCCAGCGCGGTCGCCTCGACGGGCCCAGCCACCACCGGCAGCCCACACGCGTCGGCGGTCAACTGGCACAGCAGAGTGTTCAGCGCACCACCACCGACGATGTGGACGGCGTCCACCCGCCGCCCCGAGAGGTCCCGTGCCAGAGCGACGTTGCGGGCATGCGCGATCGCGAGACTGTCAAGGATGCAGCGGGTTACGGCGGCCGGCGTCTCCGGCTCGGGTTGGTTCGTACGCCGGCAGTGGGCGCGGATCCGCTCGGGCATCTCTCCCGGTGCGAGGAACTCCTCAGACTCCGCGTCAATCACCGACCGCAGCGGCGCCTCCCGCTCCGCACCCGCGAGCACGCTCTCGAGCGTCACCGGCTCGCCGGCCTTCTGCCAGGACCGCAGGCTCTCCTGCAGCAGCCACAGGCCCATCACGTTACGGAGATAGCGGATCGTGCCGTCGACGCCCACCTCGTTGGTGAAGTTGGCGGCCAGGCTGCGCGCCGACAACACCGGTGCGGCCAACTCCACGCCCACCAAAGACCAGGTGCCACAGGACACGTACGCGAAGTTCTCGTCCTCGGCCGGCACCGCCGCCACCGCCGACGCGGTGTCGTGCGACGCCACCACCGTGACCCGCAAGCTGTCGTTGACACCGAGCGCCGCGCGCACGTCGGGCAGGACCGGGCCGAGCGACTCGCCAGGCTCGCGAAGCGGTGGGAAGAGGCGAGCCGGCAAGCCCAGCTTGTCGATCAGCTCGCCCGCCCAGGTGGCCGCGGTGACGTCGTACAGCTGGGTGGTCGAGGCGTTGGTGCGCTCAGCGCCCACGGTGCCAGTGAGCCGATGACAGAGCAGGTCCGGGATCATCAGCAGGGTCTGGGCCCGGGCCAGATCCTCGGGGCGTTCGGTGAGCAGTTGATAAGCCGTGTTGAACGGCATGAACTGCAGGCCCGTGGTCTGGTAGATCGCGCTGGCCCCGAGGTCGGCGCGGATCCGCTCCATCACGCCGTCGGTCCGGCCGTCGCGGTAGTGCGCGGGCGGTGCGAGCAGCGCGCCCGACTCGTCCAGCAAGCCGTAGTCGACTGCCCAGGAGTCGATCCCGACCGACGTCACGCCCGACGCGCTGGCAGAGGGGGATCCAGCCCGCACAGGCTTCGCCCCTCGGGCCCACCCCTCACCGCGGACCGCCTCCCGGAGGCCGGTGAGAACGCCGTCCCACAAGGCGTCGACGTTCCATGACAAGCGGCCATTGACATGAACCGGATCGTTGGCGAAGCGGTGGACGACGCGGGTCTGGAGTACGTCGGGCCCCACCTCGCCCAGGAGGACCCGACCACTGGAGGCACCCAGATCAACCGCAGCGGCACTCAGGCGCTCGGTCGTCATGGCCGTCACCGCAGGAACGCCGCGGCCACGCCACTGTCGACCGGGATATGCAGGCCGGTCGTCCGTGACAGGTCCCCGGCCGTCAGCGCGAAGACAGCCGCCGCCACGTGCTCGGGCAGCACCTCCTGCTTGAGCAGCGTGCGCTGCGCGTAGAACTCCCCGAGTTTTTCCTCGGGAATGCCGTAAACGGCGGCACGCTGCGCACCCCAACCTCCGGCGAAGATCCCCGATCCACGCACCACACCGTCGGGGTTGATGCCGTTGACGCGGATGCCGTGTTCGCCGAGTTCGGCAGCGAGCAGGCGTACCTGATGGGCCTGGTCGGCCTTGGTCGCGCCGTAGGCGACGTTGTTGGGCCCAGCGAAGACGCCGTTCTTGCTGGAGATGTAGATGATGTCGCCGCCCATGTCCTGGTCGATCATCGCCTTGGCGGCGACCTTCGAGACGAGGAACGACCCGCGCGCCATCACCCGGTGCTGGAGATCCCAGTCGTCGGCCGTCGTTTCCAGCAAAGGCTTGGAGATCGACAGGCCGGCGTTGTTGACCACGAGGTCCACACCACCGAACGCCAGGACCGCCGCGTCAACGGCCGCTTGCACCTGCGCCTCGTCGGTCACGTCGACCGTGACGGGTATCGCCACGTCGGTGGTCCCGATGCCCTTGGCCACCCGCGCGGCCGCTTCGGCGTTCAGGTCGGCCACGACCACGCAGGCGCCTTCCGCTGCGAGGCGCTCGGCGATCGCCTTACCGATGCCCGATCCCGCGCCGGTCACGAGGGCCACCCGGGTCGCGAGCGGCTTCGACTTGGGCATCCGAGCCAGCTTGGCCTCTTCGAGCAGCCAGTACTCGATCCGGAACTTCTCGCGTTCCTCGATCGGCTGGTAGGTCGAGATCGCCTCGGCACCGCGCATCACGTTGATGGCGTTGACGTAGAACTCCCCGGCGACCCGCGCGGTCTGCTTGTCCTTGCCGAAACTGAACATCCCGACACCCGGCACGAGCACGATGGCGGGGTCCGCACCGCGGAGCGCGGGGGTTGTCTCGTCGGCGTACCGCTCGTAGTAGGCGCGGTAGTCGTCACGGTAGGCCGCGTGCAGCTCCTTCAACCTCGCCTCGACATCCGCGAGTGGCGCGGTTGGAGGCAGGTCGAGCACCATCGGGCACACCTTCGTACGCAGGAAATGGTCGGGGCAGGACGTGCCGAGCCCCGCCAACCGCGGATGCTTCTCCCTGGAGACGAAGCCGAGCACCACCTCGGAGTCGGTGTAGTGCCCCACCTGCGGCCGGTCGGTCGAGGCCAACCCCCGGATGATCGGCAACAGCGCGGCCGCCCGGGCCTGACGTTCGGCCTCTGGTAGCGGCTCGTATCCGGGTACGACCGCACCGAACGGCTCCGGCTTACCGTGCTTGTCAATGTAAGCTTGACACGCGTGGATGATCTCCAGGGAGTTGGCTTCACACTCTTCTGAGGTCGCTCCCCAGGCTGTGATGCCGTGGCCGCCGAGGATGACGCCGATCGCCTCCGGGTGCTGCTCCTTGATCCGCGCGATGTCCAACCCAAGTTGGAAGCCGGGACGTCGCCACGGCACCCACGCGACACGGGAGCCGAAGCAGTCCCGGGTCAGGGCTTCGCCGTCCGCCGCCGTCGCGAACGCGATCCCGGCATCGGGATGAAGGTGGTCGACGTGTGCGGCGTCGACGAGGCCGTGCATCGCGGTGTCGATCGAGGGCGCGGCGCCACCCTTGCCATGCAGGCAGAAGTCGAACGCCGCGACCATCTCGTCCTCGCGATCGACCCCCTCGTAGACGTCGACCAGCGCGCGGAGCCGGTCCAGGCGCAGGACCGCAAGGCCCTTCTCCGTCAGCGTTCCGAGATCGCCACCGGACCCTTTGACCCAGAGGAGTTCGACGTCGGCGTTGGTGACGGGGTCGATCGTGGTCGCCTTGCAGGAGGCGTTTCCGCCCGCGTAGTTGGTGTTGCGTGGATCGGCGCCGAGCCGGTGGCAACGGTCGAGAAGCTTGGCAACCTCAGAATGCGTACCACTCATTTTCTTTATGCACCCCAGCCCGCGGCCTGGCCGTCCCTGCGCTCCTCGCGGACCCGCTCGGCATGTCCGGAACGCCGGTAGGCAGCGACCGGGTCGGGGTCCAGCCCCATCTCCTCGCGTACCTGCGCGAGCAGCGGCCGCACGTCAGTGTTGTAGGCGTCCATCACGACCGCGTTGGCAGCGAGTACGTCGCCCTCGGCCTGCGCCTTCGCGAGTTCCTCCGAGTCGACGAGCAGCGCCTTGGCGGTCGCCTCCTGGACATTCATCACCGAGCGGATCATCGCCGGGACCTTCGGCTCGAGGTTGTGGCACTGGTCGAGCATGAAAGCCACGTTGGCCGATGCGTCGAGCGCACCGGCCTGGACGATCTCCTGCATGATCCGGAACAGCTGGAACGGATCCGCCGCGCCGACCATCAGGTCGTCATCGGCATAGAACCTGCTGTTGAAGTGGAAGCCGCCGAGCTTTCCCTGCCGGAGCAGGAACGCCACGATGAACTCGATGTTGGTACCCGGCGCGTGGTGACCGGTGTCGACGAGCACCTGGGCCTTCTCTCCCAGGGTGACGCAGTGCGCGTACGACGTGCCCCAGTCGGGGATGTCGGTCGCGTAGAACGCCGGCTCGAAGAATTTGTACTCGACCAGCATCCGCTGACCCGCTCCGAGGCGGTCGTACGTCGCGGCGAGCGCCTCCGCAAGGCGATCTTGACGGGCGCGGAGCGAGTCCTGGCCGGGATAGTTGAGGCCGTCGGCGAACCACAGGCTGAGGATGGAGGAGCCGGTCGCGTCCATGATGTCGACGCACTCGAGCAGATGGGCGAGCGCTCTCTTACGTACGGCCGGGTCGGGATTGCAGATGCTGCCCAGCTTGTAGACGTCCTCCTGGAAGACGTTCGGGTTGATCGCCCCGATCCGGATGCCGACAGACTTGGCGTGCGCGTTCAGATCGGTGTAGTCATCCACCTTGTCCCAGGGGATGTGCAGCGCGATGCTCGGCGCGACACCGGTCAACTCATGAACGAGTGCCGCGTCGTCGATCTTCTCGTAGGCGTTTCTGGGTACGCCTTCCTGGGCGAAGACCTTGAACCGCGTACCCGAGTTGCCGTACGCCCACGAGGGCGTCTCGATCTGCTGCGTACGCAGGACGGCCTTGACATCATCAGTGCTGGCGTGCGAGCCCATACTCCGGTCTCCCGTCCCATCGGTCTCAGTCGAGGTGGAACACCTCGGTAAGCGGCCGCATGTCAGAGTCGGCACTCCCCGACTCAAGATCCTCGAAGAACTCCGCCATCTCCGCCTGCCAGCGGTGGTTGACCTCACGTGCGGCCATACCCGCCCGGGCCGCTTCGAAGTCGTCGGTTTCGAGATAACCGACCAGCAGGCCGTCGTCTGACAGGAAGAGGGAGTAGTTGTGCCAGCCGGTCTCCTGGAGAGCCTGTCGCATCTCCGGCCAGACGGTCTTGTGGCGTTCGCGGTATTCCTCGAGCCGATCAGGTTTTACTCGCAGGAGAAAGCAGATCCGCTGCATGACGCCTGCCTCCCCTCCAACTCGACCTCACGCCGACGTAAGGCGCTGTGAGACGCCTCGACCGGCCACACCTCGGCAAGGCCCTGTGGCCGGCTCTGAATCGTTTCACGAATGCTAGGGACGCCCGTATGACCGGTCAACAGGGCGGGCCTTGAGAGGACAGACCAGATCCGGCACGAAACCCCGTGATCGCCCCTCCGGCGGGGCTCCTCGACCCCCCACTGTGTGGTTCCAGCCCTCACGCGGGCTTCGCCCGCCTGAGCCCACCCCCACTGTGTGGTTCCAGCCCCACCTCTGCAGACTTTCGGTCGATACGGGGAGGTAGTGAGCAGCTATGCGCACGAGCCTGGCACCATCGAGGGGCAGGAACGCCTACGGTGGGCGCCGGAACCGGCCCACCCGTGTGGTTCCAGCCCCACGCGGGCTACGCCCGCCTGGGCCGCCCCACCTCAGTTCAACGCCCCGGGAGCACATGGTGACCGAGAAGACCCTCCCCCCGACCGACCGTCCCGTCACGCTGGCCGTTCTCGGCGCCGGCAACCGCGGCTCCGTCTACGCCAACTGGGCAGCCGAGCACCCCGATCGGGCCAGGATCGTCGCGGTCGCCGAGCCCCGGGACCACCACCGCAAGACCCTCGCCGAGCGCCACAACATCCCACCCGAGCGCACCTTCACCTCCTGGAAGGACCTGGTGGCCGCCGGCAAGCTCGCGGACGCCGCGATCGTCGCGACGCAGGACGTCGATCACGTCGAGCCGGCCACCGCTCTCGCCCGCCAGGGCTACCACCTGCTGGTCGAGAAGCCGATGGCCCCGACCGAGGAGGACTGCCGCGCCCTGGTCGACGCCGTACGCCAGACCAACGTGATGTTCGCGGTCTGTCACGTTCTGCGCTACACGCCGTACACCCGGCTGCTCAAGCGGGTCCTGGACTCCGGCCGGATCGGCACCATCATGAGCGTCCAACACCTCGAGCCCGTCGGCTACTCCCACCAGGCGCATTCCTATGTACGCGGCAACTGGCGGCGCGAGGACGAGTCGTCGTCCATGCTGCTCGCGAAGTCCTGTCACGACATCGACTGGCTCCGCTACGTCGTCGGCGTACCCATCGAACGCGTGTCGAGCTTCGGCCGGCTCTCGCACTTCGTCCGCGCCAACCAGCCCGCCGGCGCCGCCGAGCGCTGCCTCGACTGCTCGGTCGAGTCGTCGTGCGCGTACTCCGCCAAGAAGCACTACCTCGGCATGCTCCGGCGCGGGCAGACCGGCTGGCCCCTGCACGTCGTCTCGAACGACCTGACCGAGGACGGCGTGACCCGAGCGCTGCGCGAAGGGCCGTACGGCCGCTGCGTCTACCGCTGCGACAACGACGTCGTCGACCACCAGGTCGTGGCGCTGGAGTTCGCCGGTGGGATCACCGGGACGTTCACCATGACGGCCTTCTCCGAGCAGGGCCACCGGCGTACCCAGATCTTCGGCACCCAGGGCAGCATCGACTGCGACGGCGAGAAGGTCAGGCTGTTCGACTTCCTCACCGATCAGACCGAGGAGCTCACGGTCGAGTCGCTCGGCGCCGACGCCGGCTCGGGCCACGGCGGCGGCGACGCCGGACTCATGGACTCGTTCACCCGGGCACTGGCCACCGGCGACCCGGCGCACATCAACTCCGGGGCGCTGGAGTCGCTCGAAACCCACCTCGCGGTCTTCGCCGCCGAACGCGCCCGGCACGCGGGCACGGTCGAGCAGGTCGTTCCCGTCCCGGCGCTCTGACTCCGGAAGGCGGGCTAGAGTCCGGCGGCATGAAGCCTGCTGATCTTGCCCTGCTGCTGATTCCTGGCCCGCCGACGTTGTCGCCGGACGGCGGCACCGTGGTCGTCGACGTCGCCCGACTGGACCTCGACAACGACTGCTACCGCGCCCAGCTGTGGGTGATGCCGACCGATGGTTCGACCGAACCCCGGCCGCTCACCCACGGCTGGCGCGACACCGCGCCGCGCTACTCGCCGGACGGGCGGTGGCTGGCGTTCCTCCGGGCCGGCAAGGACGGCAAGCCGCAGTTGCACCTGCTACCCACCGGCGGCGGCGACGCACGGGCGGTGACGACCGACGCGCAGCACCCACTGGGTGCGGGAGTGCCCGTGTGGAGCCCGGACTCCACCCGGATCGCCTATGTCGCGCGGGTTCCGGAGGAGGGGCGGTACGGCACCAAGGACGGCGTCACCCCCGACAAGGAGCCACCGCGCCGCATCACCACGCTGGAGTACCGCCTGGACAGCGTGGGCTTCACCCTCGACCGGCGCCCGCAGGTGTTCGTGGTCGACCCGTTCGCCGAGGAACCCGCACCGGTCCAGGTGACCGAGGGCGACTACGACCACGCGGACGTGGCATGGAGTCCTGACTCCTCGCGGCTGGCCTTCGTGTCGAGCCGGCACGAGGGGCGCGGGGGCGACCGGTTCAAGGACGTTTTCGTGTGCGAGCCGGACGGCAGCGGGGTACGCCAGATCACGCGGACGGCGCTGGGCGCGGAGCAGCCGGCCTTCTCTCTCGACGGCTCGACGGTGTACTTCCTCGCGAAGGAACTCGGCCCTGACGGGCGGGACTTCGTGGCCCAGAACACCGGCCTGTACGCCATACCCTCCGATGGCTCCAACGCTCCCCGCCGGCTCACGGACGCCGAGACCTACCACCACGGGAGCGCGGTCCCGCCGCAGGTCACCCCGTCTGGCGTGCTGTTCGGCAACGAGAACCGCGGCGCGATCGACCTGCTGCTGGTGCCGTACGACGGTGGTGAGCCGCGGCGCCTGCTCGGCGGCACCCGCCAGGTTCTGGCGTACTCCGCCGCCGGTGACACCATCGTCGCGACCATCGCCACCGACACGAGCAGCGGCGAACTCGTCGCGCTGCGCGCCGGTGAGGAACGCGTTCTCACCTCCTTCGGCGCCGGACTGGCCGCGGCGGCCCGGCTCGCGCCGATGGAGGAGCTGACCGCCACCGCACCTGACGGCTATCCCGTCCACGGCTGGCTGGTCCGGCCGGCTGGGGAGGGTCCGCATCCGGTGCTGCTGATGATCCACGGCGGGCCGTTCGCGCAGTTCGGGTACTGGCTGCTCGACGAGGCGCAGGTCTACGCCAGGGCGGGGTACGCCGTGGTCATGGGCAATCCGCGCGGCTCGTCGGGGTACGGCCACGCCCACGGCGCCGCGGTCCGGTACAACGTCGGCGAGGTCTCGGCCACCGACCTACTCGCCCTGCTCGACCGGGCGCTGAAGGAGCCGGGGCTCGACGCCGACCGGGTGGGTGTCATGGGTGGGTCGCACGGCGGCTTCATGACGACCTGGCTGGCCGGGCACACCGACCGGTTCAGAGCCGCCGTCAGCGAGCGGGCGGTGAACGCGATCGACAGCTTCCTCGGATCCAGCGACATCGGCTGGCTCTTCGCCCCGCAGTACTACGGCGAGGATCCCGCCGAGCGCGCCCGGCAGAGCCCACTGACGTACGCCGACCAGATCGACATCCCGATGCTGATCATCCATTCCGAACACGACAGTCGCTGCCCGGTGGAGCAGGCGCAGCGACTGTTCGTGGCGTTGAAGTCGCGTGGTGTCGAGACGGAGCTGCTGCTGTTCCCGGCGGAGAGCCACGAGCTGTCGCGGGCGGGCCTGCCGAGCCACCGGATCGCGAGGTTCGACGCCATCCTCGCGTGGTGGGAACGCCAGCTGGCCGCGGGCTGAGCCTCGAACCTCGCCCGGCGGACACTTGCGGACCAATGGGTGGGTTCTGAGAGGATCTGATTTACATCGATGTAGGAACATCCCAGCAACTCCCCCAGGAGTCCCTGTGCCCGAGGCAACCCCCACCGCGGCGAGCGCGTCAACCGCGTCGTCCCCGGCCGCCGACCTGCCGCGCCCCGAGTACCCCCGCCCGCAGTTCGTCCGTCCCGACTGGCTGAACCTCAACGGTCGCTGGCAGTTCGAGATCGACCGCGGCGACTCGGGCCTCGAACGCGGCCTGCTCGACAAGGAACTCTCCGGTGAGATCGTCGTCCCCTTCTGCCCCGAGTCGGAGCTGTCGGGCATCGGCGACGTCGACTTCCTCCACGCGGTCTGGTACCGCCGTACCATCCACGTGCCGTCGGAATGGGCGGGGCGTAAGGTGCTCGCCCATTTCCAGGCCGTCGACTACGACACCACGGTCTGGGCGAACGGCGTCGAGGTGGCCCGGCACCGCGGCGGTTGGACGCCGTTCACGGCCGATCTCGGCCAGGTCGCCGGACAGGACGTCACGCTGGTCGTGCGGGCCCGCGACCCCAAGGGCGAGTCGATGCCGCGGGGCAAGCAGTCTGACCGCTACGGCAACTACAGCTGCCTCTACACCCGGACCACCGGTATCTGGCAGACCGTCTGGCTGGAGCCCGTCCCCGAAAGCCACCTGCGCCGGCCGCGGGTCACGCCCGACGTGGGCGGTGGCGCCTTCCACGTGGAGGTTCCCCTCGCCGGCTCCCGGCGCGGACTCACTGTCAAGGCAACCTTGTCAGATGGGTCTGGTGAGGTGGCGAGCGCCACCGCGCGGGCGGACCTTGATTTCGCGGTACGCCTGACCCTCAGCGTTCCCGAGGACCGCCGCCGCCTGTGGTCGACCGACGACCCGTTCCTTTACGACCTGGCGTTCGAGCTCGTCGACGCCGAAGGCACCGTCGTCGACAGCGCGCAGAGCTATGCCGGACTCCGGTCGGTCACCATTGACGGCAAGGCGATCCTGCTCAACGGCGAGCGCGTCTTCCAGCGACTGGTGCTCGATCAGGGCTACTACCCTGACGGCATTCTCACGGCACCGAGCGACGAGGCGCTGGTCCGCGACATCGAGCTGTCCATCGCCGCCGGGTTCAACGGCGCTCGCCTGCACCAGAAGGTGTTCGAGGAACGGTTCCTCTACCACGCCGACCGGCTCGGCTACCTCTGCTGGGGTGAGTTCGGCGACTGGGGCTGCAACATCGGCAAGGATGGCGACAACCAGCAGCCGGGCGCGACGTATGTCACCCAGTGGCTCGAGGCGGTCGAGCGTGACTACTCGCATCCGTCCATCATCGGCTGGTGCCCCCTCAACGAAACGTGGCAACGGTTGCATGACCGCGTCACTGTCCTCGACGACGTGACCCGCGGGATGTTCCTTGCGACAAAGGCCGCCGACCAGAGCCGGCCGGTGCTCGACACCTCCGGCTACGCCCACCGGGTTCGCGAGTCGGACGTCTACGACTCGCACAACTACGAGCAGGACCCGGAGAAGTTCGCGGCTGCGATGGCCGGCCTCGCCGAGGGTACGCCGTACACCAACACGCACGCCGGGCATCCGGAGTCGGTGCCGTACGCCGGACAGCCCTATTTCTGCAGCGAGTTCGGTGGCGTCTGGTGGAATCCCGACGCCCGCCCGGACGAGGACTCCTGGGGGTACGGCGAGCGTCCGCGGACGCTGGAGGAGTTCTTCACCCGCTTCGAGGGCCTGGTCGCGGCACTCCTGGACGACCCGAACATGTTCGGCTACTGCTACACGCAGCTGACCGACGTCTACCAGGAGCAGAACGGCGTCTACCGGTTCAACCGCGGTGAGAAGTTCGACCTCACTCGCATCCGGGCCGCCCAAACCCGCACGGCTGCGATCGAGAAGCCTGCCAGCTGACGTCGGATGAGTTGATCAACGGCGGCCGGTCCGGGCATCGCGCGGCACCGTCCGAGTCCGACGCCGTTGATCAACTTCGCAGGATTGCCTGCCTGCCTAGGGATTCACCGGCTCGGTGGTTGGTTCAGTCGTCCTCGTCGTCGGTCCAATGCGGGCCCCACCACTCCTCGACCTGGCGGACGTACTCTGCCCTGGCCTCCGCGCGCTCCTCTTCGGACCCCTCCCCCAGAGCCTTGAACAAAACGCTCGACTCATAGGTCAGCGTGGCAGCGGGATCAGCCGCGAGCAGAAGGTGCTGGAGTGCATCCATGCGTTCCACCGAATTGGCCGTGAGCTGGACCAGCTCGCCGCGTCGCTGGATCACCCCCCGCACCTTCTCGTCCTCACCGATTGCAACCAGTCGCTCCGGACCGCGCTCCACCAGCGATGCCGCAAGCTGGCCCCACACGTGGTCGGCGTCGCCGAGCTGATACGACGCGAGGGTCATCGCAAGTTCGTGTCCGTCGTCGTTACGTGGGTCTCGTGCGAGTCCTGGCGCGAAGCAGGCCGCGATGGCCCGCGGGTCCGGCGTCGCGGCATGCTGTGCCAGCGCGCTCAACAGGTCGTCGCGGCGGTCCGAATCACCATGCCAAGGGTGACAGAAGAGCGCTGGTCGGTCACCATCGTCGAGCACCCGGGCAAGGACCAGCTCTTGCCGCTTCGCGCATTCGTACAGGTCGCGGTCTCGTACCACGATCGACGGCCCGTCAGGTAGCTGGCGCAAGGTGACGTCTCCGCCAGGCCGGGTCGCTACGACCTCGAAGAGCCGGAGTGGGACTTGGCGCCAGCGATTCAGCAACGCTCGCTCGTCTTCACGCAGCCAATGTCCGCGCTCAGTCAGGTAGTCGTCGACGATCCCCGCTTCGAAAATCGCCAGATCCACGCAGGTGCTGAACACTTTCGGTGAGGATGCCGCGACGAGTTCGGTGACCTTCTCGACGTGCCTCCCCCGGCGGGCGTAGGCGAGCAGAAGGCAGAAAAGCAACGGCGCCCTGGCCGGCAGCGGGTGAACCTCGTTACGCAGGCAACACTTCTTGTACTTCTGGCCGGATCCGCACGGGCACGGCTGGTTTCGCGACACCCTGGTGGTCGGCAGGACCGTCAACGGACGCAGGGATCGGCGCAGCTGATGGTCGCTGTCAAGCCCACCTTGCTCAAAGAGCTGGTCGGCACGAACGGCGTGGCCACGCGTAGCGGCGTACTCCCCGGCGTCGCACAACGCCGGCACAAGGTCGGGTCTGAGTTCAAGCGCCGAGTCGATCAGCTCCGCGGCCTGGTCGACTCGCCCCTCGGCCTGCGCCGACCGGGCCTCGAGCAGGAGGACGGCTGCCTGCGGGAGGGGCCCGGTCGCGGTACGACGGAGGGCGGCCAGCAATCCCGCCTTGACCGGCTCACCTTCCACCTCATCGGCGATCCGGGCAAGCACCTCATCAGATGCGGTGAGATTCTTGATCAGCTCGCTGAGGTCGCTGCTCTCGTCCAGTATCCGGAGACCACCTCGCGCGAGGGTCAAGGCCACGATGTCCTGCGGCTCCAGCCCATCGACGTCCTCGCCGTCCCATGGCGTACCCGCGACTCCGACCAGGTCACCGGAGAGCTCCAGGTGCCCGTCGCGCAGGATTCCACCCAGCGGAGGGAGCGGCTCGGCGAACACGGCCGGACGTTGGAGAAGAAGGTCGGCGACTACCGCGCTGATGGGGGCTCCGGGCTTGTCCCCCTCGTCATCATCGTCCGCCCGCACGGCGAAGTCGCGGAGCGCGTCCATCGCCGCCTGGGAGAACGCGTGCCGTACCTCCTCGAGAGACTCCTTGGAGGCCTCGAAGGCGGCGATCGGGTCGGGGACCACGGACACGTCGATCGCACCGTCTCGCAGCCGAAGCGCGAGCACATCTCCGGGACGAAACGAGGTCAGCCAGCCGTCCGGGCCGACCAGCGTGTGACGGTGGTCTACGACGGGAGACTCATCGGCCAGGTGTCCACAAGAACACGTCACTCCCAGCAGCCCACCGCCGCGTAACGGAATGTCGTCCGCGGCCACGCGGATCCAGAGCGCGAGGTCGTCCTCACCATCCAGGGCAGAGGTCGCGAGTTCGTCCTCGGTCAGGACGTGAGTGAAGACGGCGCCGTCGGCGACGGTCAGGAGGCTTACCCAGCCCTCCCGCGACTCGTACGCCACCGCCATGTCGAGGAGCACCCCCTCCACGGCGTCCTCGTCCTCCTCCCCGACCGCGGCGGCCAGATCCACCAGGTCCAGCGGCCCTTGCTGCGTGAGAAGGCGCAGCAGGTCTGGCTTCATGGCGTCCAGGTGTGCTTCCGCGAAAGACACCGAGAAGTGCGACCTGAGTGGGTGTGGCTCGTGCGTGGCCATGGGGCGGGCTCTCCCTTCTTGCCGCGTGGGCCAACGCACGGAAGCGGCTACCGCCACCGGGGGCCAGCGTCGATCGGGCGGTCGTGAACAAGCGTGGACTCTACCGGCGCCGCGATCGTGACCGGATATCGCCACTCCCTCACCGAAACACCAGAACGAGACGGCAAAGGGACCGCCGGAGGCTTACTCAAAACCTCCTCAGTGGCGTGCCGGCCAGCCCCGGCCACTCAATCCGAGTTCGCGAACTCCGCAGGGCGGGCAGGCGTCATACCCCCATGAGCAACAGTCCGCTCGAAGTGCTCCGCACCGGTGTCGAGAGCTACGTGCCCTATCTGCGCGAGTCCGGCGAGCTTCATGATCCGGTCTTCGGCGAGCCGACGCAGTACGGCACGGCCTATCACGCGTACTGTCAGGCGGCCCTTGCTGTGCTGGGTCCGAGCCAGCACCGCGGCACTCATCTGGAGTTCGCTGCCCGCAGCCTCGATGCCGCGCTGGCACATACCGCCAACCCGGACTTGCCCCCCACCGCCTCGGGGTTCTCCCGGAGTACCGCCACGGTCCATCGGCTCAACCATCGCGACTTCACCTGGCCGCCGATTCTCAAGGCGTACCGCATCCTGCGCTCCGCCCGCGCGGCTCGAGCCAAGGAGTTCGCCGAGCGCATCTCCGTCGTCGACATCGCCCGCTCGTTCCGGTCCCTACCGCCGTCGAACTGGGCGTCGGTCTGGCTGTCGGGTGAGTGGATCCGGATCCGCGAGGGGCTCTCCCCGCATACGGTGACAGATGTCGATGCCTGGCTGGAAACGTTCCTGGAGGACCTGCTCCGGCCCGAGGACGGCTTCTACTTCGAGCCCGGCAAGCCCAACTCCTACGACCTCTTCACCAGGCACCACGTGGCGGACCTACTGATGGAGGGCTACGACGGACGCTGGCGTGCGGAACTCGAACGCCTGATGGTCACCGGGCTCCAGCGCAGTCTCGCGACGCAGCTTTCGGACGGCTCACTGGCCTCGGCGCACCGGAGCGCCGGTCAGACGTGGACGCTCGGGGCACAGGTGGCGTTCTTCACCCAGGCGGCGCGGTACTTCACCGCCCTCGATGATCTCGAGCGAGCCAACGATGCGGCGGCCGCGGCCCGGCTCGCCTTCGCGTCAATGCGGCGTTGGCAGCGGCCCGCGGCGACGTACAGTCCGGTGGAGAACGTCCTGCCGGCCGCCTTCCGCGTCGGCTATGAGGGCTACACCGCCGACGCCCACTACGGCAACCTCGCGTTGGCGTTCCTCGCCTCCGCGTTGCTCCACGGCTTTACGGCCGACGAGCCCCTCACCGCACGCCCACCGACGGCCCGAGTCGAAGCGGCCCCGACGTACCGCGGCGTCGCCCATGCCGGCCATTACAGCGTGGCGGTCAACGCTGATCCGGCGGCGGCGTACGACGGTTTCGGGATCACCGACCTCACCTTCGGCCCCGGCCGCTTCCTGCACTTCGCCTCCAGCGTCAGGCATGTGGCGAGCAAGGAGTTCTTCAATCTTGGCATGGCTCGACGGACCGAGCCCGGGCGGAGCGAACTGGATGTGATGGCGCAACGCACCTTCACGTTGGAGGCGCCGATCGCGCCCCATCCCGCCGGCGCCGCGACTCCCCAGGATGGTGCGAGCATGTATCTGCGGGCCCGTGGAGAGGATGACTTGTGTTACGAGCTGTCGATCTCGATCAGGCAAGGCGGGGTTGACATCGACGAGGGTACGCCGGACGTTATCGACCGGCGTACCCTCCTCATCCCCTACCTCCGCGATCCGGGCTCCGGCGTCCTCACCCAGGTCGAGCCGATTCCGGGCGGTGTCGCATTCACCCATGGCGAGGAGGAGATCGTGATCAAGGTGGAGGATCCTGTCGAGGCGATGGTGCACCTACCGTTCGGTTTCGAGAACCGCCGTGGCCTGTGTGGACTCATCCGCCTCGACCTTGCAGGACAGTCCGACCGGGTGCGCTACCACGTGTCCGTCGTCCGCTGACCAAACGCTGGCTGGACTCAGTCGCGCAGGTCCAGCCAGCGCACCTCGTCCGGCGTCAGGTCGACACTCAACGCGTCGAACGAACTCCCGGTCTCCGCCAGCGAGCGCGGCCCGATGAGCGGGAACGTCGGGAAGTCCTGGTGCAGCACGTACGCCAGCGCCACTGCCGTCGTCGCCACCCCACGTCGCCGGCCGAGCTCCTGCGCCCTGGCCAGCCGCTCGAAGTTCTCGTCGCTGTACCAGCAGCGCACCAGCTCCTCATCGGAGCGGTCCTCAGGCTTTGCCCGTCCGGTGAAGAATCCACGCGCCTGGCTCGACCAGGGCATCAAGGCGAGCTGGTTCTTTTCCAACCACTGGCGCGACTCGTCGTCTGTCACCGAACGGCAGCCGGCCCACGGCACGTCCAGAGCCCTGGCCAGGCTGAAGTTGTTGCTCACCGCAACGAAGGGTTGACGGCCGTTGGCCTCGGCGTACGCGTTGGCCTCGGCGATCCGCTCCAGCGACCAGTTCGATCCGCCGTACGCCTTGATCCGGCCGGCTCGGTAGTGCTCGTCCAGCACGTCGACGAACGCGGAGACCGGGTAGTCGGTGTTGTCCCGGTGCATGAAGTAGACGTCGACATAATCGGTTTGCAGGCGTTCGAGGCTCTCGTGCAGCTGCCAGGTAATGGCCTCGGGGTTGCAGTTCGGTGTGTGCGCACCCTTGCCGATGATGACGACCTGCTCCCGGATGCCGCGGTTGCGGATCCACTGCCCGAGCGCGCGCTCGCAAAGCCCACCGCCGTAGAGATGTGCCGTGTCGAACGTCGTGCCGCCCCGCTCGAAGAAGTCGTCGAACATCACCGTGGCATGCGGAAGCTTCGTCTGGTTGTCGACGCCCATCACGAGGCGGGACACGGGCTTGCCGACACCGGGAATCTCGGCGTACCGCATCGTGTGGTCGGCGCGCCTGGCCAACGGCCGGCGGTGCACGGTCGGGATGTTTGCATCCAGCCGCTCGGCCGGATAGGTCAGGCCGATCGCGGCCCGCCACTGGTCGAGCACCTTGAGGGTGCCGAGGGTGTCGGCCCACGACATCGCCGGAGACTGCCGCTCAGAAAGGTGGGCCGCCACCGAGTCGGCCTCAGCCGCGTACAACGGTGTTGGCTCGACCTCGATCTGCTCGACATCCTCGCCCAGGCGGTAGAGCTCGATGCCGTAGCCGCTGCCGTCCCGGCCAGGCAACCACGGGTTGCGCACCACGAGGTAGCCCTCGCTGCCGACGACGCGGACGACGTTCTCGGCGGACTGGCGAACCCCGGTGACGACATGCGCGGAGATGCCGCCCGGAAAGCGAAGATTGACGGTGGCCCATTCGTCGACCCCGGTCTCACCGACGCGTCCGGCGGCCGTGAGGCTCTCCGGCTCAGCGAACGCCTCACCAGCCGCCGCCCCGGCGATCAGGCGGGCCATCGTCACGGGATAGCCACCGACGTCAAGGATTCCGCCGCCGGCAAGATCGGCATCCCACAGCCGGCTCCCAGGCGTCGGCCGGGAGCGGAAGGCGAACGACGCCTCGATCTGGTGCACCGTGCCGATCGACCCGTCCCGCACCAGCTCGACGAGCTTCGCCGTCTGGGGGACGCAGCGGTACATGTACGCCTCCATGAAGAAGACGTCATGCTCGCGGGCCGCCTCGATGACGGCCATCGCCTCCGCGTGGTTGATGGTCGCGGGCTTCTCGCACAGGATGTGCTTACCCGCCTCCGCTGCCTTGATCGCCAACTCGGCGTGCATCGGATGCGGGGTGGAGATGTAGACCGCGTCGACCTGGTCGTCCGCTAGCAACTCTTCGTAGCTGCCATAGGCGCGCACCGCGCCAGGTTCGGCGGCGAACTCCGCGGCGAACTCAACCGCTTTGTCTAGGTTGCGACTTCCCACTGCAACGAGTACGCCACTGCTCGACGCCGGAAGGTCTCCTGCAAAGCGCCGGGCGATGTTGCCGGGTCCGAGGATTCCCCAACCCAGCTTCTTACCGGCGCGTTCTGTGTCCTGTGCCATGCCCTAAGCCTCGCAGGCCGCATGCCTTGACTCCAAGTCCTAATCCAGAGCCGCTACCGGCCGTCCGGGTGGCCGAAGCCGGACAGGAAATTGACCATGCTGGACAACTGTCGGCGTGCTGATACGCAAGCGTTACTTGCCAGCGGGTTCGACCCCCTGATCGACCCTTGCCAGAACACTGTGCCAGTGCCATCTTCTGGGGTCCGGGGGTCGTCCTCCGGGTGAACACCGCTGGGGTTCCAGGGAGTCGCCGCGGTCGCCACCACCGGCGTTCCGGCCCGTCGTCCCCTGGCGAGTATCGCCTACAGCTAGGTCCTCAGAGCCCAGGCATCCCGTCGACCGGGCCATCAATGGGTTGTGAAACAGCGCGCAGCGCAACGACCAAAGGAGGTCGATGGCCTTGCCGATATCACCCAGGACATCAACGATCTCGCGCCGGCGAGCGCTCCAGACATTTGGAGGGCTCGGCCTCGGCGCGATGGGTCTCCTCGCAGGAGGCTGCACGATCACCAAGGGCACTCCGCCGATATCAACCGTTGGTCTCGACAAGAAACCTGCTCCAGGACGCAAGGTCAACATCGAGGTCTACAGCGTCTGGGGGTCCACTGTCGGCCAGGGTCTGGTCAAGCTCGCCGAACGTTTCGAGGAATCCCAGAAAGACATCGGCGTGCGAGTGGTTTTCGCACCGGCCGGTATCGGCGGCGGTAGCGTCCAGCAGAAACTGTTCGTCGCGATTGCCGGGCGCAACCCGCCCGACGTCGCCCAACTGGTGCCTTCACAAACACCACAGTGGGCCGATCTCGGCATCATGACGGACCTGACCGACCGCTTCAAAGCCGCGGGTCTTTCGGAGAACGACTTCTTCCCTGGCGCCTGGGAAAGCATGTCCTACAACGGCAGCGTCTGGCAGGTGCAGTGGGACGCCGACCCGAACTTCCCGTTCTTCTGGAACAAGGGAGTCTTTGAGGAGGTCGGCCTCGACCCGGAGAAGCCCCCGACCACGATCGACGAGGTCGACGAATACTCGAAGAAGATTCTCAAGAAGAACGGCCCGAACATCGCCCGGATCGGCATGATCCCGTGGGACACCTACGGCGCCTCCAACTCGATGTTCACCTGGGGCTGGGCCTTCGGTGGATCCTTCTACGACAAGGAGAAGCTGGAGGTCACGCCGGACCACGAGTACAACGTCAAGGCCCTGGAATGGATCGTGAGGTATGCCAAGGCCCAGGGCGGCGCCGACCGGCTCGCGGTCACGCCACCCGGACTCCAGTTGCATCCTTTCAGTACGGGCAACATCGGGATGGCACCTCTGGTCGCCCCCAATTACCGCGACATTCGCACCAACGTCAAGGACATGCAGATCGGCTCCGGTCTCCTACCGCACCAGCCACCGGGGGCAGAGAAAGAAGGCGCCGGCGCGTGGATCGGCGGCTGGGGGATGTTCATTCCGTCCCAGGCCGAACGCAAGGACGAGGCCTGGGAATTCATCAAG
The DNA here is from genome assembly GCF_000373925.1 of Actinopolymorpha alba DSM 45243. Lineage (GTDB taxonomy): Bacteria > Actinomycetota > Actinomycetes > Propionibacteriales > Actinopolymorphaceae > Actinopolymorpha > Actinopolymorpha alba. The sequence continues at coordinate 94,127 of NZ_KB892720.1, forward strand.
TGGGTTTCGACGGCGGACGACGGCACCAAGGCCCAATGGGACACCGTTGGCTTTCCGCCCGCGTACAACAAGTCCCCTGTCGTTGAGACCATGCGCAACGACGAGATGTGGAAGCCGTACTACGACGTACTCACGACCGCGACGAACACCCGTCCGCCGTTCACGGTCTCTGACTTCTTCTTCCAGAGGTTGGACCAGGAAGTCACCAAGGCGATCTTCGGCCTGAAGACACCCCTTCAGGCGTTGCGCAAGGTCAAGGAAGACTCCCAGGGAGAGCTCGAGAGGTTCCGGAAGGAGGTTGGGTCGATATGACCGCCACCTCGGCAGCGCCCAGGTCAGGCTCCACCCATGCGAAGGAACGCCGTGGGCGCAGCCCACAACAGCGGCGTAACACGTTCTGGGGCCTCGTGTTCACCGCCCCAGGAATCATCGGACTGGTGTGGTTCTACGCATATCCGGTGCTCGCCTCGCTCTACTACAGCTTCACCTCCGCGACGATGGTCCGGCCGCCAGCCTGGATCGGAGCGACCAACTACGAGTCGCTGGCGAAGGACCCCACCTGGTGGCAGTCCCTGAGCAACACGATCTACTACGTCGTGGTGAGCGTGCCGCTCGGCATCGCCGTCGCGCTGATCCTCGCGCTCCTCCTCAATCTCAAGGTCCGCGGCCAGTCCATCTACCGCGTGATCTTCTACCTCCCCGCCATCGTTCCGCTGGTGGCCTCCGCGGTCGTCTGGTTGTACGTCTTCAATCCGCAGTACGGCGTCCTGAACAACGTGCTCAACTGGTTTGGGATCACCGGACCCGGGTGGCTCAATGACCCGGTCTGGGCGATGCCGGCGATCATCATCTTCAGCACCTGGGGCGCCGGAAACCTCATGATCATCCTGCTGGCCGGGCTCCAGGATGTACCCAAGGACCTTCACGACCAGGCGATGGTCGACGGTGCGGGTGCGCTGGCGAGGTTCCGCCACGTCACACTGCCGTTCCTCAGTCCGCATCTGCTCTTCGCTCTGGTCACCGGCCTGATTGCCGGTTTTCAGTTCTTCACACCGATCTTCGTCCTGACCAACGGCCAGGGCGGGCCGGCCGGCTCGACTCTGGTCTCAGGGCTGTATCTGTTCCAGAACGCCTTCCAGTTCTTCAAGATCGGCTACGCCAGCGCCATCGCCTGGGTGCTGTTCATCATCGTCGCCCTTGCCACGGCCCTGGTCTTCCGACTCGTCGGTCGTCGCGTCTACTACGGCGGAGCTTAGGAGGCCTCGAAAATGGCAGTCGCGACCAGTGCCCGAGCCGGCCGGGCCGCAAGCCGGAACACCACCTGGTGGCCGAAGCTCGCCGAGGCCATCGTTGCCCACGCGGCGTTGATCACCCTGAGCGTGATCTTCGCGATTCCGTTCTTCTGGATGGTCTCCGGCGCCCTCAAGACGGGCCCCGACATGAACGCCTTTCCGGTGGTGTGGTTTCCCACGACCCTGACGTTGGAGAACTTCATCGCCGGCGTTCAGGTCTTTCCGTTCCTCAGGTATCTGTTCAACACGCTGGTGATCTGCGTCTTCTCGATGGTCGGGGCGGCGCTGTCGAGTTCGTTCGTGGCGTACGGCCTGTCCCGCATCGAGTGGCGCTGGCGGACCCCGCTCTTCGTGATCATCCTCTCGACGATGATGATCCCGTTCTACGTCACGATGGTGCCGTTGTTCACGATGTTCCGGGCGATGGGTTGGGTCAACACATACCTTCCCCTCATCGTGCCGCACTTCTTCGGCGTACCCTTCTTCATCTTCCTGCTGCGGCAGTTCTTCCTGTCCATCCCGAAGGAGATGTCGGAGTCGGCACGGCTGGACGGCGCGAACGAGCTGCGGATCTACTGGCAGATCATCCTGCCGCTCGCCAAGCCGGCGTTGGCAGCGGTCGCGTTGTTTCAGTTCCTCGCGTCATGGAACGACCTGCTGGGGCCGCTCATCTACCTCAGCGACGCTGACACCTACACCCTCTCGCTCGGCCTGACGTTCTTCCGCGGCGAGTACGCCACGCAGTTCGGGCCGCTCATGGCCGCGAGCACAGTGGTGGTCATTCCGGTGATCGTGGTGTTCTTCTTCGCCCAGAGGACCTTCATCCAGGGCATCACCCTCACCGGCGTCAAGGGGTAAGTAGGAGCCGCTGGCGTACGAGATTCGATCGGAACGCCCGGCCAGGGATCCAATCTCGTGGTCTCGTCCACGAAGGGCCGATCCCTCCGGGCGTCCGGTATCTTCAACCAGCGTTGACGAACGACCGAGCATGCCCTGCGGATCGACACGATGACGACAGCGCGGATTCGCGCGGAAATGATCAAGAAAGGGCCGCGACGCCGACCCGGCGCCCTTAGGCCCGCCTGCGGGGAGATGTCAACCCACGCGGCGAATTCCCGTAAACTGTTCTCACACAAAGATCCCGTTGAACGGGGAGCACCTTTCCCGTTCAACGGGATAGAGGTGTTTTTCTGGTGTGCCGGTGCGCTTCGTTGAGCACCGGCATGCCAGGACCCACCTAGCTGAACGGGTTAGATCAACCCGTTCCTAGCTGCCCAAGCGACGACCTGAATAGGAGCCCGAGCACCGAGCCGATCACAGAGCGCCCGCGAACGCCGACGCACCGTACGATCGGAAAGCGCTAGCCGACGCGCAATGGCTTCCACAGGAAGCCCGTCGGCCAGTAGTGCGAGGAGCCTAATCTCGTCGTCCGTCACGCGACGCCGCAGGTCACTTGTGGTTGTGACGTGAGGTGGCGCATTATGACTTGTCGTGTTGGGGGCTGGCGTACTGTAAAGCGCTTCACTTCCTACGCCGGCCGGTCGGAGTGCCCTCACTACGCCATGGCTGAGATCTGACATGCCCATCCGCCTTCGCGTTGACCCCGTACCCTTCGCGTTAACCCCGTGTAAAAAGAAGCGGCCTGAGTCGTTTCAATGTCAACCTAAGGTACGGGCGCCACACCGCCTAGTCAACGGTCGATCTCGCACAGTTCTCCGTCTCGTTGCGCGCATGTACGCAGGAGAACGCACACTTCATTGCTCTTCGTGGCTTTGAACTTACTGTCCGCATAGGAAATTGGCCGGTACGGACACCGCGTAGGGACGCGAGCAACCTGCGTGGTGGTGAGGGCCCGACTGCGGGGTAACCACGTAACCACTTCGTCGCACGTCTGAAACATGGGCGCGGAGCCGCACCTCAGGCAGGCCCGCGGGGCACGCGCCGGCACGGTGGGCGTGCACAACGCACGAAGGGGCCGCACCCTGTCGACCTGTCAGAACGCAGGTCAACGAGGTGCGGCCCCTCGGGCCAAGCGGATACTCAGGCCACGTCAGGAGTGGCCCCGGCCGGGACCACCTCGGGCCGCTCGACCGTGCTCTCGACCTCGACCGGCTGGCCACCCTGGGCGCCGGACTCCAGCAACGACTCCATGATGTCGAGCACGTGGAAGGCGAGTTCGCCGCTGGCGCGGTGCCGCCCACCGTTCCGGATCGCCCGGGCCATGTCGGCCAGGCCGTAGCCACGTCCGGAGTCGGCGTACCCACCGGCGACGGCCGCGACCGACCACTCGCGGCTGCTCGGCGAGAACACCTCGACGTCGCCGCCGAACGTGTTCGGGTCGGGGACCGACAGGGAGCCCTCAGTGCCGTAGACCTCGATGCGGGGCAGCTTGGCCGCCCACACATCGAAGCTGGTCACGATGGTGGTGAGGACTCCGGACTCGTGCTCGAGGACGCCGGACACATGCGTGTCGACCTCGACCGAGAACGTCGTGCCCTGCTTGGGCCCGCTGCCCACGGTGCGCTCCTGCCGCGCGCGCCCCACCCGTCCGGTCACCCGGCGGATCGGACCGAGCAGGTTCACCAGGGCGCTGAGGTAGTAGGGACCCATGTCGAGCAGCGGGCCGCCACCAGGCTTGTAGTAGAACTCCGGGTCCGGGTGCCAGGGCTCGGGGCCCGGGCTGACGAAGAACGCCGTGGCCGCGATAGGCGCACCGACGTCGCCCCGGTCGAGCAGAGCCCGCGCCGTCTGGGTGCCGGTGCCGAGCACCGTGTCGGGTGCGCAGCCGATCCGGAGGCCGGCCTGCTCAGCTGCCCCGAGGAGTGGGCGCGCCTCCTGGCGGGTGATCGCGAGCGGCTTCTCGCCGTAGACGTGCTTGCCCGAACCGAGGGCGGCCAGCGTCACCGAGGCGTGCGCCGCCGGGATGGTGAGGTTGAGGATCGCCTCCACCTCGGCGTCGTCGTACAACTCGTCGGGGGTCATCGCACGGACGCCGGGGTTCTGCTCGGCGACGACCTTCGCCCGAGCGAGGTCCAGGTCGGCGGCGGCGACCACTTCGGTGTTCGGCAGCTTCGCCAGGTGCTCGAAGTAGGTCTTGCTGATCGTGCCCGTGCCGACGACGCCAACCTTCAACGGCTCGCCCATAGGAGTCCTCTCTCGATGATGGTGCGCACCTCGGGGGTGTCGAGGTCGTCCAGCTTGTGTCCGACGGTGCAGACGAAAACGCGGCCCGCACCCCACGGCTTGGTCCAGATGGCGGGCATGGTGACGCCGCCGATCCAGGGATAGTCCGGATGAGGAGCGAAGGTCGTGGTCGCGAGGGTGTCGATGCCCGGGTCGGCGTGGATGAAGTACTGCTCAGTGTTCACGGAGAACCGGTCGATGCCCTTGACGATCGGATGGTCGGACCGGTCGGGCACGACCTCGACGTCGTAGTCGACGAAGCCGCCCGGGTGGCAGATGAACTGCCCACCGACCATAAAGTTGTACTCGAGGTCCGCACGGAAGGCGTCGGCGATACCGCCATGCCAACCGGCGAGTCCGGTGCCAGCCCTGACCGCCGCGTCAAGGCCCTTCCGCTGCTCGACCGTGATCTCGCCCATCGTCCAGATCTGGAGGATGAGGTCGGTGGCGGCTAGCAGGTCGGCGTCCAGATAGGAGTCGAGGGTCTCGGAGACCTCGACCGTGAAACCGCTCTCCCGCAGAAACGGGATGAAGCGATCGGTCGACTCGACCGGCACGTGGCCGTCCCAGCCTCCACGGACCACAAGTGCCCGGCGCCCACTCGCGCCTTCGGGTGTCGTCACGGACGTCACGCCCCTCCCTACGTACACACGCAAAGTCACCGAAGACCGTAAGTCCCTGCCTCTCCGCGAGCAATGCCAACCCCCCGTGCGCTCAACATGTGAGAACGCCGCCGCGCAGTGTGTCCGGACCTCGCCACATACGCCCCGCTGGCAAATATGCGCCATGGCCCAGATGCGCCCGCCGACGCGCCGGCCGCGCGACGTGGGTCCGGCAATACTCCACTCGGCTCATCGCCAAGTCCGGAGGATCTTCCCATGCGTTCCCGCGTCGCTGTCGCTGCGCTGACGCTCGCCACCTGTGTGGCGGCGTCCTTCTCTTCTCCACCCGCCTCCGCCACCGCTCCCGGTGGTCCATCCACCGGTGTCCCCACCGGGTCCGCCCCGGCCGGAAGGTCCGCGGGCGAGCCGGGTCCCGAGGTCACGTTGGTGACCGGGGATGTCGTACGCCTGGACACCACGGCCGACGGCACGCACCGGGCGGTGTTGGTGAGGCCGACCCGGGCCGCATCCGGCTACCACGCGTACACCGACGCGACGGGTGACGCCCACTTCGTACCCGGCGGCGCCGACCGCCTGCTCGCGCAGGGCCGCCTCGACCGCGGGTTGTTCAACGTCAGCGCGCTGGTCCGTCAGAAGTACGACGACGCGCACACGGGCAACCTGCCACTTATCGTCACGTACCCGACGACGACGGCAGCCACCCGGTCAGCCGGCACCTTCAAGGCGACCGTCCGCGCCCCGCGCTCGCTCGGGCCGGTCAAGGGGGTCGCGGTCGCCGCTCGTAAGAGCGGGGCGAAGGACTTCTGGGCGGACTGGTCGGCGCGGCCGGACTCCTCCGCGGGCACCCTCTGGCTGGACGCGAAGGTGACCGCGGTGCTCGACCAGAGCGTCCCCCAGATCGGGGCACCGGCCGCCTGGCAGCGCGGGTTCGACGGACGCGGCGTCACGGTCGCGGTCCTCGACACCGGCATCGACACGACCCATCCCGACTTCGGTGACCGCGTAACCGCGACCCGTGACTTCAGCGGTAAGGGCAGTGTCGTCGACGGGGCCGGCCACGGCACGCACGTCGCGTCGATCCTCGCCGGCTCCGGCGCGGCGTCTGAGGGCCGGTATCGCGGGGTCGCACCCGGCGCCCGTCTGATGGTCGGCAAGGTGCTCGGCGACGACGGCAGCGGGGCGACCTCGCAGGTGATCGAAGGGATGCAGTGGGCCGCGACGGGTGGCGCCGACGTGGTGAACCTCAGCCTCGGAGGTCCCGTCACGCGCGGGGACGACCCGCTGAGTCAGGCCCTGAACTCGCTGTCGAAGCAGTACGGCACGGTGTTCGTCGTCGCGGCCGGCAACTTCAGCCCCTTCATGCCCGGCAGCAGTTTCGTCTCGTCACCCGGGTCGGCGGAGGCGGCGTTGACCGTCGGCGCCGTGAACAAGTCCGACCGGATGTACACCGGGTCGCGCCGCGGGCGGATGGGTGACAGCGCGATCAAACCCGAACTCGTCGCACCCGGCGTCAACATCACCGCGGCCCAGGCGGCCGGCACCGGCGGAGACCAGCCGTACGCCACGATGACCGGCACCTCGATGGCGACACCACACGTCGCGGGCACGGCGGCGCTCCTCCTGCAGGAGCACCCCGACTGGAACGCCGATCGGGTCGAGGCGGTGCTGACCTCCACGACGGTTCCCTTGGAGGGCGTAAGTGTCGTGGCTCAGGGGGCCGGCCGGGTGGACGTCGACCGGGCCACCCGGCAGGGGGTGTACGTCGACCAGGGCACGGTCGACGCTGGCTACTTCGCGCAGCCCTATGACCCCGCCAAGCTGACCGTCAAGAAGACCTTGACGTACCACAACGACACGGACACTCCTGTCACGCTGGACCTTTCGACCAACCTCACCGACAAGGACGGCCAAGCCGCCGAGGACCCGTCCGCGCTGACCGTCACGCCATCGTCGCTCCCGCTCGCGGCCGGCGGCAGTGGGGAGGTGACCGTCACGGTGGACGCTGCGCGCGTTCCGCCCAGCACCTACACGGGCCGGGTGGTCGCGAGCGACGGCGCCAAGCTCACGGTCGCAACCACCGTGGGTTTCTACAAGCAGGACGACACCGTTGACCTGACGATCAAGGCGATCGACCGGCGCGGGAATCCGGCCCAGGCCACCATGCGGCTCGCGCCGTACCGTCAAGAGGACTTTGACGGGCGCTACTACCCCGACTACATCTACCTCCAGCCGGGCGAGACGGAGCAGGTCGTGCGGGTGCCCGAAGGCGACTTCAACCTCTGGGCGATGGTCCTCACCTTCGACGAGTCCGGCCGCTACGTCGAAGAGAAAAGCATCGTCAGCATCCCGCGGGTGCACGCGTACGCTCCCAATCCCACGATCACGCTGGACGCCCGTAAGGCCAAGCCCGTCACGCTCTCCACGCCGCAGCCGTCGACGATCCGGTCGCTGTCCCTGTCGTGGTGGCGGGGTACGCCGGGTGGTCCGTACAACACCTACGACTCGATGGGTGTGATGGTCAGCGACGGTTCGGAGGAACGCGTCTCGGTCGCGGGCACCGACAAGGTCACCGACGCGCCGTTCGTCGTCACCACCGCGTTCGATGCCGGACCACCTGTGCTGACTGGCCAGATCGTTGGTGGCGCGACGCTGCATCCGGTGTGGGAGGGCGGTCCTCCGATCGACGGAACCGTCACCATGACGGTCGTGGACGCGGGTACCGCGCGTCAAGCCGACCTTGACAAGGTGTCCTTGCAGGGCAAACTCGCGCTGGTGCGCGAAAGCGACGACCTGTCGTACAACGAACAGGTGGCGGCCGTCGTCGCGAAGGGCGCTCGCGCCGTGCTGCTGTACTCCGCCCAGCCTGGTGTCTTCTGGCCGGCTGCCGGTGGGCGGGTGCCCGTGCTCGCCTCTCCCAAGGCCGATGGTGAAGCAATCCGGGCGGAGCTGCGCCGACGTCCGGTGTCGGTGAAGTTCGTCGGGCAGCCGATCGCCGACTACGCCTATGACGTCGCCTTCGTGGAGCAGGGACAGGTGCCAGCGCAGCTTGCCTACAAGGTGACGTCAAACGAGCTTGCGACGATCTCCACCAGGATGCACACCACCGGAACCAAGGAGAAGGGCTGGCGGCTGCACAACTTCATCGCCACACCCTGCGGCTGCTCGACGTCTCTCGTCGCCGACCTCGTGCCGTCGACGGGATACGTCCGCACGGAGTACGTCACGACCCGACCGGACGTGCGGGTGCATCCCAGCTGGCAGTACCTCTATGACAACCCGGGCGACGAGATGTATCCAAGGTCGACCAGCAGCTATCAGCGTGGGCAGCGGCTGACCGACGACTGGTTGGGCGCGCCGTTCTCGCCGGGGCCCGCCAACAGCACCTTGACGCTGTACGGCGCGAAGCGGGCAAGCATGCGGTACGCCGACACGATCAGGTACGACATCGCGACCTGGACCGACTCGGCCGGGCACTGGTCGCCGACGCTGGCGTCGTCGGAAGCCCGGAGCAGGCTTTATCGCAACGGTGCACTCGTCACGTCATCCGACTACGGGCTCAGCGGGACGGCGCGGGTGCCCACGGAGGATGCGACGTACCGGCTCGAGGCCGACGTCGACCACGATGGCTCGCTGTTCGGCCTGACCACCAGCAGCCGGTCCGCGTGGACGTTCCGCTCTGCCGGCAATGGCGGGACCTACGCGCTTCCATTGGTGGACGTCGACTACACCGACGTGGTTGACGCGGCCACCGGGCGGCGCGCGCTCGACCTGGCCAACACCGCCGGTGCCAACCGCTCTGTCAACCTCCTGTTGCACGCCGGGCACCAGTTGGAATCCGACGTGCCGCCGGTCCAGGCCGTGAAGGTGTGGGTGTCATACGACGACGGCGCGACGTGGCAGGAGACGACGACCAAGCGGACCGCGGCGGATACGTTCGCGGCAAGCTACCGGCACCCGCGGGTGAAGGATGGCGGGTACGTTTCCCTGAAGGTGCGGGCCGACGATGGTGCCGGCAACAGCCTCGACCAGACCCTGATCAGGGCCTACCGCCTCACCCGCTGAACGCGAACCCGGGGTTGTCAGAGGTTTCTCGGTCTCCTAGCCGAGAAACCTCTGACAACCCGGCAGGCCCGTCGCGGCCGCGCGGCCCACGGCATCCGCGCGACCTCTAAGCTGGCCGGCATGCCTCCGCGCCCCTTCGAGCTCATCTGCGAGGTCGAGCCGTCCATCCGTCCCGACCTGCAGCACGTCCGCAACCAGATCGAGGTCCTCTCGCCGGTGGCGGACGCGTTCCTCGCCCCCGACAACCACATCGGCCGGGCCACAGTCTCGAGCGTGGCCGTCGCACACGAGATCCAGCGAGTGGGCGGCAGGGGAATCGCCTGCCTGAACTCCCGTGACCGCAACCTGCTCGGATTCCGCCGCGACCTCCTCACCGCGGCGGCGTACGGCGTGGAGCGGTTTGTCTTCGTGTACGGCGACAAGCCGACCTCGGGCAACCGGACGAGCGACCTCACCGTCCGCGCCATGCTCGAGGAAGTGCGGGGCCTGGAAGGGGATCCGGCGTTCACCGGCGTTCCGCCCTTCAAGGTCGGTGTCACCACCGGCCTGCGCCCCCTGCCAGCCTGGAAGGCGTCCGCGGACTTCGTGTTCACGCAGGTGAGTTTCTCCCTGGAGGCGTTGCTGCGTTGGAGGGAGGCCCAGGACCTCACGTGTCCGGTGTACGCCGGCGTCATGGTCCTCGCGAGCGACGGCATGGCCCGCCGGCTGGCCGCGTCGATCCCCGACATCGAGATCCCGGACGCGCTCATCGACCAGGTGGCCCGCGACAAGCTGGCGGGCGTCGAGCTGGCCTGTGAACACCTCGAGCAGATCCGGGAGAGCGGTGCCTTCGACGGCGTCCACCTGGTGACCGGCGTGAGGTTCCGGCCGGTGGCCGAACGTCTGGCTCAGATCGCCCGCGCCCGGTCGAGCAACACCGTGAGCCCCGACCAGTCGGACACGTAGTCCGGCCAGATCCCCGACGCGAGTTCGTCGAAGAGCCCGGCCGATGCGTCGACCAGATCGAGGACGCCCTCCCGGCCGGCGTCGCTGTCGGGGACGAGATCGAAGGCCAGACTGAGAACGTCGTTCAGCGGTCCGCCAAACCGGTGATGGGTCGATCCGGCCTCCCGGTCACGCAGCATCATCCCGGCGACCAGGCATTGGCGCGGGAGCTCGAGCGCCAGATGGCCACCGATCAGCAGATCGTTCCTGGCGGCCTTGGTCACCGCGAGAGCAGCCGTGAAGCGGAATTCCTTGATCAGCGGGGGAATTTCCGGAATGACCGGATTGGGTGGACCCGACAGTTCCGGCGATATCCGCGTTTCCGAGAGGCGGCGCCGCTCGTGAGGGATCGCCTCCCGGTCGTCGACGGCGATGAGGTCGATCCAACGCCCGTCCCGATAGATCACGCGTACGCCCGCACCGCACTCACGGGTGAACGTCTGGAAGGTCCAGACCGGCCCGAGGGCACCGAGCCACGCAGGACTCGCCACCCGGCCCACCTCGGCGGTCGGAACGACCACGCCAAGATCAAGGTCGCTCCATTCATCGAGGTCATCAGTAGCACCGGAACCAAATATCCAGAGTTCCTCGACCGACCCGTCAGTGGCCGCGACGGCGGATACCCGCGGGAGGGCCTCAGCGTGCCACGTCCCAGCCCTCGTCCCGGCTCCCAAAACTTCCTCGCTCTTTGGTGAAATCACAGGTCCTTCTCAGGTTCCCGGGAAAGGCTCCCGTCGTGTCCGATTCCCAGCCGGGCCGGCCGGCCATGGTTCTGGTGGTCGACGACGAGCCCAACATCCTCGAGTTGCTGTCGGCAGCCCTGAGGCTGTCCGGGTTCGACGTGCAGGCTGCCAACCGAGGTTCCCTCGCCCTGCACCTGGCAACGCGGACACGACCAGACATCGTCGTACTCGACGTCATGCTCCCCGACGACGACGGCTTCGAGCTCGCCCGCAAGCTTCGTTCCCTGCACAGCGAGCTTCCGGTGCTGTTCCTGACCGCCCGTGACGCGGTCGAAGACCGTATCGCGGGGCTCACGGCCGGAGGGGACGACTACGTCACCAAACCATTCAGCCTTGACGAGCTTGTGCTCCGGCTTCGCGCCATCCTTCGCCGAACCCGCCAACTGGCCGACATTGAGGACTCGGACGTGTTGACCTACGCCGATATCGAACTCGACGAGAACGCTCATGAAGTACGCCGACGCGGCCAGACCGTGCGGCTCTCGCCCACCGAATTCAACCTGCTGCGCTATCTCCTGATCAACGCGGAGAAGGTGGTCAGTAAATCGCAGATTCTCGACCGGGTATGGGATTACCAGTTCGGCGGAGACAGCCGGATCGTCGAGTCGTACATCAGCTACCTTCGCCGCAAGATCGACGTTCACGACCCACCGCTCATCCACACCGTCCGCGGCGTCGGCTACACCCTGCGGATGCCGCGCGGGGTGGCCGCGCGCTGAGCACCGCACGATGGCGATCAGGGCGGTCAGTCGGCGACCATGGACCCTCCAGGCCCGGCTCGTCGTCGCCCTCCTGGCGGTGGCAGCTGTCGGTCTGACCGCGGTCGGCGGCGCGAGCGTCGTACTCCTGCGGCAGTCCCTCATCAGCCGGGTGGACGAGCAGCTGACGGGCGTCCTCCGGCAGTGGCGGGTGCGGCCGATCAAACCGCGCCTGCACCCGCCTGGCCAAGCCGGCCCGCGAGATCTGCCGACCGACTTTCGGGTGATCCTGCTCGGGCAGGACGGGACCGAACTCACGGTCGTCGGCGAGCTCGCCGGTGACACGAGCGGTCCAGCCCTGCCGCCGCTCGACCAGGCCAGCGCCCTCCAACGGGACGGGATCCCCTTCACCGTCCCGGACCGGACCGGAGGCGGGTCGTGGCGGGTCCGCGTCCTTCCCACCCCTGCGGGCCGGACGCTCGTCACCGCACAGTCCCTTGCCACTGTCGACTTGACCGTCGAGCGCCTTCTGCGGATCGAGATCGCGGTCGGTGCGGTCGTTCTCGCGCTGCTCGGGGTGGTCGCGGCCGTGGTGGTACGCATCGGACTTCGACCGCTGACCCGCATCGAGCGCACCGCGGCGGCGATCGCGGCCGGCGACCTCGATCGCCGGCTGGCCGGCGACGACTCTCACACCGAGACCGGGCGGCTCGCCCGCGCCCTCAACACCATGCTGGGCCGGCTAGGGTCGGCGTTCCGGGAACGCGAGGAGTCCGAGCGCCGGCTACGCCGTTTCGTGGGCGACGCGTCGCACGAACTCCGCACCCCACTCACCTCCATCCGAGGCTTCGCCGAGCTGTACCGGCGAGGTGGCGCGCCACGGCGCGAGGACGTCGACCGGATGATGTGCCGGATCGAGAGCGAGGCCAGGCGGATGGGCCTGCTGGTCGAGGATCTCCTCCTCCTGGCCCGCCTTGACCGGGAACGCCCGCTCAACCTCACCGACGTGGACCTGGTAGCCCTGGCAGGGGACGCCGCGCAGGACGCCCGCGCGCACGATCCCGAGCGTCAAGTCCGCCTTGCGGTGGGCGGCGAGGCGGTCCACGTGGTGGGCGACGAACACCGGCTCCGCCAGGTGATCACGAACCTGGTGACGAACGCCGTCCGGCACACGCCAGCCCAAGCGGCCGTCGAGATCCGGGTGGGTTGGGCGGACGGCCCGCCCGGGCGCCGGGGAGCCGTTTTCGAGGTCGCCGACAACGGCCCAGGTATTCCGCCCGAGCATGCGGCCAACGTCTTCGACCGCTTCTATCGCGTGGATCCGTCGCGCTCGCGCGGCCGGGGTGGTACGGGTCTCGGGCTCGCGATCACCGCCGCGATCGTTGCGGCCCATCACGGCCGGGTGGAGCTGATCACCGAGCAGGGTAAGGGCACGCGCTTCCGCGTGTGGCTCCCCGCCGACGCGACCATCCAACCCAAGGACTTTGGCCGGTCCCGTCAGACCCCCACGACCTCGCCTTTCGCGCGCCCCTCACCCGCCGAGCGTGACGTGGAAGGCGTACGAACCTGAGCCAACCCGCAGGACCGTCTCGGCTGGCGAACCGCTCGGCTCCACGACGGCTCCCTCCGCGACGACTCCCTCCGCATCGCCGGCCGGCCGGTCGCCTTCGCGGATGGCGGTGGCCGTCGGCGTGGGCAGCCAGACCTCCGCGGTGGTGTTCGGCGGGATCGAGACGTCCAGGGCGAACGTGTCGTCCGCAAGCCGCCATTGCGTCGTCACCGGGCCATGCACGGTGTCAAGCGCGGCTTTCGCCCAGGTGATGCCGCCGCCCGCACGGGGACGCACGACCACGTGCTGGTAGCCGGGCGCGCCAGGGGCGATTCCGCCCAGGGTTTGGTACATCCATTCCCCGACCGCGCCGTACGCATAGTGGTTGAACGACGTCATGTGCGGGTCCTGGAAACCGCGGGAGTCGCTCCAGGAGTCCCAGCGTTCCCACATCGTCGTCGCGTCGCCGTGCACGACGGGATACAGCCACGAGGGATAGGTGTCCTGCGTGAGCAGGCGGAACGCCACGTCCTCGTGGCCGAAGCGCGACAGCACCGGCAGGAGATACGGCGTACCCAGGAATCCGGTAGCAAGGTGCCAGTTGCGCGACGCGATCTCCTCGACGAGGTGCCGCGCCGCCATCGGCTCCTCAGCCGGCTCGAGCAGGCCGAAGTGCAGTGCCAGGACGTACGCCGTCTGCGTTCCCGACACCACCGTGCCGCCACCACGGACATACCTGTCCCGGAACGCGGCCCGCACGTCCGCGTAGAGCTTCTCCCACCGGGCAGCGTCGTCGGGCCGGTCGAGTTCGCGCGCCAGGGAAACGGCCACCCGCGCGGCGTACGCGAAGAACGCCGTCGACACCAGGTCTTTCGGCGTCGGTGTCGGCGCGAGCCAGTCGGCGAAACCCTCGTCGGGCCGGATGTGGCCGGTGCTGTTCGCCTCGAGGTAGCGCAACCAGGCGTTGACAGCATCGAGGCTTTCGGCGGCGAGCCGCCGATCGGCGTACGCACGCAGGATTTCCGCGGGCACGATGGCGATCGCGTCACCCCAACCGGCCGCTCCCGCCGCCGCGCGACCGTCCCCGCCCATGAGGAAACTGTGCGGGGACAAGACGTCCGGCGCGACGTGCGGCACCCCGCCGTCCGGCTGCTGGCCGTCACGAAGGTCGCGCAGCCACTTGCGGAAGAAGGACCGCACGTCGTAGTTGAACGCCGCGGTGGATGCGAAGACCTGCGCGTCACCGGTCCAGCCGAGCCGCTCGTCCCGCTGTGGGCAGTCGGTGGGCACGGTAAGGAAATTGCCGCGCTGGCCCCAGACGATGTTGTGCTGCAGCTGGTTCAGGCGTTCGTCAGAACACTCCAGCGCACCGATCTGCTCCATGCGGGCGTACGCGACCAGCGCGGTGATGTCGCCCGCCTCGAGCACACCCGGATGCCCGACCACCTCACAGAACCTGAAGCCGTGCACGGTGAAACGTGGCTCGAAGACCTCACCTTCAGGGTCGCCGCGCAGGGTGTACTCATCGGTCGCGACCGCACTGCGCAGCGCCTCGACGTACAACTCGCCGCGATGGTCGAGCACTTCGGCATGCCGGACGAGCAGGCGGGTGCCAGCCGCACCGCGGACGTTCAGGCGTACCCACCCCACGAGATTTTGGCCGAAATCGATGAGGAAGGTACCCGGCCGGCGTTGCTGGACGCTGACCGCCGGGACCTCCTGCTCGACCCGGATCGGCGGCGCCACCTGCGCCTCGGGCGGGCCGTGCTCGGGGGTGTCAATGGCGACTTGCGTCCAGGTGCTGTCGTCGAAACCCGGGCGATCCCAGCCGATCGGCTCCTGCCGCGCGTCGATGACCTCGCCGTTCTGGAGATCGGCGTACCTCGTCGCTCCCTCGCCCACCCGCCAGGAGTTGTCAGACACGATCAGCGTGCGCGAGCCGTCGGTGTGCTCGATTTCCAAGCGGGCACGGAACAACCGCTTGTCGCCGTACTGGAAAGCCCCGAACCAACAGACGTTGCCGGCGTACCACCCGTCGGCCAGGATGCCGGCCAGCACGTTGGGCCCCTCAGCCAGCAACGCGGTGACGTCGTAGGTTTGGTACGGCACCCGGATCGCGTAGTCGGTCCAGCCCGGGGTGAGCCACTGGCCGCCCACCCGCTGGCCGTTCAGCCGAACCTCGTAGATACCCAGCGCGGTCGCATAGAGCCGGGCCCGGCGCACCGGGGCCGGAAGCTCGAATCCCTTACGTAGATAGGGACTTGGCCGATACGTCGCCCTCGACCGGCCGTACGGCGCGGTGCCGTGCAGGCCGTATCCCCGCGCCAGCGGCCAGGAGGCGTCGGCGTACTCCGGCCCCTCCCACCCTGCCTCGTCGACGTCCCGGCACCGCCAGGTGCCGTCACTCACGACCGTCACCGACGGGCCGTCGTCGAACTCGACGTCGAGCCGGGCAACCAGGGCAGCCGCCTCCGCGCCAGGCTCGGTCGCCCGCACGGCGACGGCAAGGATGTTGTCGCCGGGGCGCACCAACAAAGTCGCGGACTCGCTCACGCCGTCGGTGGTGACAGAAGCGCCGTTGACGTACGCCCGCACCTCGGCCGTGCCCGCGTCGGCCACCAGCCGCGCACGCGCCACTCGCCGGTCGTCTGGGACGCTGAAGCGGACCCGGAAGTACGCACCGTCCCCGGCGGCCGAGTCGCCGTCAACCGAAGGGAGCCAGATGCGTTCGACCTGGCGACCGGGACCCACGAAGTCCAGCGACAGCTGCTCCCCGCGCCCGGGCTCGTCCGCCGCGCCGATCCACCGGGCCGGCGCACCGTCTCGCCAGTCAGCCTCACCCAGCAGGCCGAGTTCGAACTCCGAAGGCTCGCTCCATCCAGAATCCCGCCCGGATTCATCAGTGACCCGAACCGCCCAGACATATCGCATTCGCGCCGAAAGTGGACGGCCGGAATAAACCACGTCCACCGTTTGTGCGGAATTGATCGTCCCGGAGTCCCAAAGCGCCGGGACAGCGTCATTTCCTGGATCGCCGGCTGTGTGCTCGACCAGCCTGATCTGGTACGCCGTCTGCGCCCGTCCCCGACCGGAACCGGCCAGCTTCCACGACAGGAGCGGCGCGGTATCGTCAAGGCCCAGCGGCACGGATACACGTTCTGTCCGAAGATCGAAGGGCGTCAGCGGTTCAATGGTTTCGTCCACGTCGTATCCATCCGTCGACTGAAGCGGTGAAACCTTTCAAGAATCCGGCGCTTGACGCTATGGTCGGCGCTACAAGCTGTCAAGGAGCATTCCTGCGGCTTGGCGCAGTCGTCGACCACGTGGGAGGTGCATTGTGGCGGCAACCGTGGAGAGAATGGGTCGTTCGTCGCGGGCACCCCGCCGCCGCAGCATCAAGGATGTGGCCGATCTGGCCGGCGTTTCGGTGGGCACCGTTTCCAACGTTCTCAACAAGCCTGCACTGGTAGCCGAAGAGACCCGGATCAAGGTCGAGGCCGCCATCGCGAGCCTTGGCTTCGTACGCAACGGATCCGCGCGGCAACTCCGGGCGGGCACCAGCCAGACCGTGGGCGCGATCGTCCTCGACATTTCCAACCCGTTCTTCACCGACGTCGCCCGCGGAGTCGAGGACCGGCTCGCCGAGGACGACCACATCCTCATCCTCGCCAGCTCAGACGATCGGCTCGACAAACAGCACCGCTACCTCCGGCTCCTTGAGGAGCAGGGCGTCCAGGGTGTTCTGGTGAGCCCGGCGAGCAACGACCTGACCTGGCTCGACCAGACCCGGGCCAGGGGCACGGCTGTCGTCCTGCTCGACCGGCCGAGCCCCAGTCCACAGATCTGTTCCGTCGCCGTCGACGACGTGAAGGGCGGCGACCTGGCCGCCACGCACCTTCTCGAACTCGGCCACCAGCGGATCGGATTCGTCAACGGCTCCACCAAGATCCGCCAGTGCGCCGACCGTCGCAAGGGCGTTCGCAAGGCACTGCGCGCGGCCGGGCTCCGTATCGCCGACTCTCTCGTCGAGACGACCGTCTCCGCGCTCAACGCTGACGGCGGTGAAGAAGGCCTCGAACGCCTGCTTCGGGTGTCCGAACCCGTCACCGCCATCATCTGCGCCAACGACCTCACCGCGCTGGGCGTCCTGCGTGGCCTGCGCCGCCGCCGGATCTCGGTTCCCGAACAGATGGCGGTGGTCGGCTACGACGACGTGGAGTTCGCGGGCGTGCTCACCACACCGCTGACATCCATCCGCCAGCCGCGCTACCAGATCGGACGCGCCGCGGCGACGCTCCTCCTCAACGAAGCGGGCTCTCGCACCCATCGCCACGAGCAGGTGCTCTTCCAGCCCGAGCTCATCGTCCGCGAGTCAAGCGGCCCACCTGCCCGGTGAGCGGGCGGGGCGATCGGGGCACTGTCAAGGCCGGATTGCGAGCACCCGCCGGATCGGGATCGCCACCTCCACGCCGCCCGGCTTCGCACTCGCCCGCTCGGCGAGCCAGTCGGCGGCGGCCTGCCGGCGTTCATCCGGTACGTCGGGGAGATAGAGCGCGCTCAGCAGGAGTTCGGCATCCGCGGCGTTCCGGACCCAGAATCCGAACCGCTCGCGCGCGTCCTCCATCACCACCAGCCCGGCGCGCGTCAGGGTCTCCTCAAGCCCGGCGACCCTCCCGCCGGGGAAGCGCGGCGGTGTCCGCAGCCGCGCCGTGAGCGGACCCAGGATGCGGGCGTCCCCTGGCCGAAGCGGCAACGGCGACGCGACCGTGGCCGCGAGCATGCCGCCCGGACGCAGGACCCTCCTGCATTCGGCCAGCGCACGGTCGAGCGGCTGCACCACCATCAGGCTCATCGAACACACGACGGCGTCGAAGCTCTCGTCCGCGAACGGCAGCGCACTCGCGTCCGCACACAGGACGTGCACACCGTGCCGCCGGCGCGCCACCATCAGCTCCGGCTCGGACCGGTCGATCCCGATGACCAGCGGATGGCTCTCGATCTCGCCCCCGGCCTGCTCGGCGGCCAGTTCAGCTGCCACCGGACCGCTGCCGCAGGCGACATCCAGAACCCACCGGCCGCGGCCCGCGACGGGACGAAGCACCCAGGCGTACGGCGTGAGACCGGCCGCCGTGCAGCGTCGTAGGACCTGCTCGACCTGACCGGCGCGGCGGGTGTGGAAGTCGGCAAGGTACGCCGACCAGTCCTCGGTCACTGCCAGCCAGCGCCCTTCGCCTGCGGCCGGAGTACGTCGAGGATGTCGTCCCGAATGGTCTGGAACACCGTCCCTCGTTGGACCGCCCGGCCAGCCACCGCCGAGACCAGCGCACTGAAACCCGGAAGCGCCTCGCCGCGACCGTCCGCCGGATCAACCGGGCTCGCGAGGAGCGGGTTCG
This sequence comes from Actinopolymorpha alba DSM 45243, assembly GCF_000373925.1. Taxonomy (GTDB): domain Bacteria; phylum Actinomycetota; class Actinomycetes; order Propionibacteriales; family Actinopolymorphaceae; genus Actinopolymorpha; species Actinopolymorpha alba. The sequence continues at coordinate 112,654 of NZ_KB892720.1, forward strand.
TGCCGTTCTCCCACGGCCGGACCAACCGGGCAAAGGATCGGTGCCAGGTGTCCTCGATCTCGCTCGGAGCGGGCACGCCGAAGAAGTGGCCCACCGGGGCGTGGTGGCGCAGCGCGACGACCGGGCTCGCGGCGTACATCCGCGCGAGGTGGACCCGCGCCCCCAGGTCCTGGCGTACGTCCTCAGCCAACTGCGTCCACACCGAGCACGGCGCCCGGCACACACCCTCGACCGCCGGGCGTCCGGGCACCGGATGCGACGCACAGCGGGCGAGCGCGTCAGACACCCTCGAGTGGAACCGGTCCAGGTAGACGGTCCAGCCTTCGGTGTCGCCGCGCATGGCGTTCTCGACCCGCTGCGCGGCACTGCGCTGGGCGGCGGTGTGGTCGCACTTACCGGCCCGGAGCCCCCACCGACTGTCGGGGACACGAACGAACGCAGTCAGGTCGCGGGGGTCGCCGGCGTGACCGAGTACGGATTCCCAGGCCAGCAGCGGGAGGTACTCCGCGATCAGGTGCAACAGGACCACGACGTGGACCGGCTCCCGGCGGCGCCAGCGGATGTCGACCGCCTCGAGCATCAGCGCGAAGAGGGGCACCAGGCTACGCAGCGAACCCCGGTCATCGCCGAACGGCTCGCGCGGGAAGTGCGCCGCCTGAACCGGCGCGACGACGTCATCCGGAAGCACCCGGTCGGCCGCGATCAGGTCGAAGTCCTCGGCGTCGAGGTCGAGCAGACGCTCCCCTGCCGTCGCGAGGGCATCGACCTCGCGACGTACCCGCTCGGGCAGGTCGAGTACGTGAACGATGGATGCCATACCCGCGAAGCGATAGTCAGCCAGCAACGCCGAGACGATACCGAACGCGCGCTGGGTCGCACTCTCCACAGCAAATACCAGGTGGTCGCTCAGATCCGTTTGACGAAGATGTGGCTCGCGTGCTGCTCCGAGATCTCGGCGGTTTCGGTGACGGTGGCCAGCGCGGCGGACGCCCCGGCCGCAGCCGCCGCAGCCGCCGCGGCCGTCCTCCGGCCGGCCGCTCCCGGACCGGCCGCGTCAGAGCCACTGAGCTGTACGCCCCCCGGGGCGGGTGTCGCGGTGACGACCCTGCCCGGCAGGGCGCCCGCACGGCGGAGGATCTCCATGATCTCGGGCGTGGTCTGCAGAGGCTCGCTGATCCGGCGGATCAGAACCTTCGTCTCCTCCGCGGCGGGCTGGCTGGCAAGGACCCGGTCGAGGGAGTCGACGCCCTCGCGGAACTCCTCGACCTCCAGGTCGACTCCCAACTCGTCCAGCCCGGGAATGGGATTGCCGTACGGCGAGACGGTGGGGTCGTCGAGGATCTGGACCAGCCGGCGTTCGACCTCCTCGGAGATCACGTGCTCCCAGCGGCAGGCCTCGACGTGCACGATGTCCCAATCGAGCCCGATCAGGTCGACGAGCAGGCGTTCGGCGAGGCGGTGCTTGCGCATGACCCGGGTCGCGAGCTTGCGACCTTTCGGCGACAGCTCGAGGTGACGGTCACCCTGGACGGTGACGAGGCCGTCGCGTTCCATGCGGCCGACGGTCTGGCTGACGGTGGGACCTGACTGGTGGAGGCGCTCAGCGATCCGAGCACGAAGGGGCGTGATGCCCTCTTCCTCGAGCTCGAAGATGGTCTTGAGGTACATCTCTGTGGTGTCGATGAGATCGCTGTGGCTCACGCCGTTGTGCTCCTCTTTGTCTGTCCCACGGTCATCTGTCCACACGGTGTACGGCGCCTGCTCGCAGCTGCGCGGCCGCGTGGATGCGCGGACACCCTCGCTGAACCCTGCCCAAAGGATACGCGCGTCCACGTCCGAAGTCGGACGCGGACAAAACGGGCAAGATGCACTGGTGCCGCGCCGATCCAAATGATCACGTAAACGTGGCGGGTACCCGCCTCACCTGGCATCGACACTCCGCAAGGCCCGTACTAGCCACGTTTACGTGGTCATTTGGGGCCCGTCCGTACCCGGGCTCCGCGCAGCCCGCGCCGCGCCGCGCCAGCCGCAGATGCGGGACGGCCCTGTCCGCGCGACCTCTTAACTAAGGTCTGTCGGCGGCGTTCGGGGCGGGGTCGTACGCCGACAGCCGGCCGCACATGCCCCACCGTTCCGCTGGCGGGGGCGACGCGAAGACGCCACCCGCACCCAGATGCGAGAGGTCGCCGTCACGAAGTGCGGCCAACTGGCGACCGGTCTCCTCGACCGCCGCCAGCGGGCCGTCCCGCCAGTGCTTCTCCCAGTCGCTGAGCCGCGGCCCGATAAGGGCCAGGGCAGCGAAGTAGAAGTCCGCGAGCCCCGCGGCCCCCTCTGCCAGGACCCGCCTGCGCAGCGCGCGGAACCCCTCGATGGCGAGGTCCCGGCGCCGCCGCGCCGATGCTGGTGCCGTATCCCCGGACGCGAGGGAGACCTCAGCGGCGTACCGCTCGGGGTTGGCGAGGACTCCCGGCGGCATCGTCAGGACAGCATCGCCGGCCTCGGGCAGGCCGGCGTTCTGCATGACGACGAGGATGTCGAGGCCGCCGTCATTGACCGCGCGATGGATCACACCGGGGGTGAACCACACGACGTCGCCCGGACGCAGCGGGCACTCGACGTACCCTTCCGGACCGAGCGTCTGCAGGCGTCCCACGCCACCGAGGACCGCATAGCCTTCCGTGCACACGAAGTGCGCGTGCGGAGATCCTCCATGCAGGCCGTCAGCGGTGGGCCAGTCGTAGATCCGCACCCGCGACACCGCGGTGCCGCCAGGGAAATGGCCGGTGACGTGGCCGACGGGAGATTCTTGCGATTCGGCTTCGGCTGTCATCCGTTGGCGCCGCGCCTAGGCGCTCTTGCGGGCGGCGCCGCGTTCCTCCGCCTTACGCCGGTCTCGAAGTCGCTTACGTCGCGTACGTTCTTTGGTCCAGCGAACCTTCGGTCGTGAGCCTCGTCCCATGCCGGAAGCCTAACCCCCGAGGAGGGCCGGTAACCCGATCTCTCTGTAGGTGAGCGGCAGCCCGACCGACATCGGACGGCCGCCATCGCGGCTACGCGAGGAGCGACAGGCGTTCCTCGACGACTGGATAGGCGAACGCCTCACCCCTGGCGAACCGTTCGAGTTCCGCCACGGCAAGCGCGCCCATCCGGCGGATCTCGTTGCCGAGGGAGCCGGCGATGTGCGGGGTCAGTACGACGTTGGGCAGGGCGAACAACGGCGAATCCGCTGGCAGGGGTTCAGGATCGGTGACGTCGAGGACAGCACTGATCCGTCCGCTGGTGAGTTCCACGGTGAGTGCCTCGGTGTCGACGATCCGGCCCCGGGCGGTGTTGACCAGCGTCGCGCCGTCCCGCATCGAGGCGAGCCGACCGGCGTCGAAGAGGTGGTACGTCTGCGGGATGTCAGGGGCGTGGATGCTGACCACATCGCAGGCGGGGATGAGTTCGTCCAGCTCCACCAGCCGGGCGCCGAGCCGCGCGGCCTCGGCGGCGTCGATCGTCGGATCAGCCAGCAGGACGTCCATGTCATACGACTGGAGGAGGTCAACGACCCGCCGGCCGACGTTCGAGGCGCCGACGATGCCGACCGTGACGCGGTAGTTGCCGAGGCCCGGATAGAGGGCTGCCCAGTCGCGGCGGCTGGCTTCGGCGCGGTAGGCCGCCTGGATCGGGAACGCCCGCTTGCCCGCGAGCACGATCATCGCGACGGTGTACTCCGCGACGGGTACGGCGTTGGCGGCGGCGGCCGAGGACACCCGCAGTCCGCGCCGCCAGCAGGCCTCGGTGACCAGCCCCTTCACCGAACCCGCCGCGTGGACGATCGCCTCGAGCCTCGGCGCGGTGGCCAGCACGTCCGCGTCCACCGGCGGGCAGCCCCAGCAGGTGAGCAGGACCTCCGCACTCTGGAACGCCTCGCGTGCCGGCGCAGCGTGGAGGTCGGTGACGACCAGATCGAGGTCGATCGCGGCGATCGCGCGCAACCGCTGGCGGAGTTGGTCGTCGAAGAGCCGGTGCGGATTGGCGGGCGCCATCGCGAGAACGACGGACGGGGTTCGGAGGCTGGCCATGCGCGGCAGGGTAGCTGAACCACCTCAGCTTGGAAAGCGCTTGCCAACTCGTTCGACGACACTGAATCTGGTCTGCCAGACCTTCTGGTCCAGAGCACCCGGCCACCACAACGACAACCGAACACATGGCAGCAGCGATCCAGCGCATCCCCATGATCGGCAAGCGTCCACCACGCCACTAAAGCCGCGCTAAACCGGCCGGCCGACGCGGGACAGCCGCCCAGCCGGCGGACCTCCTGGTCACTTACCCGCGGAGCTTGCGGGTGCTCTCCCGGATGACCACCTCGCCGCGTACGCGTACCAACCGGTCCTTCTCGGGCACGTCGAGTTCGAGGGCGAGCCCGGCGGCGCGCTCCCCCATCTGCTCCAGCGGGAGCCGGACGGTGGTCAGCGGCGGCACCAGGTCGCGCAGGGTCTCGATGTCGTCGAAACCGGCGATCGAGAGGTCCTTCGGGACGTTCACGCCCTGCTCACGGCACGCCGCCATCGCGCCGACCGCCATCACGTCGTTGACCGCGAAGACGCAGGTGACGTCGAGCTTGCGGGCGATCAGCTCGCGGGCCGCCTGGTAGCCGCCGTCGCGGGTGAAGGCACCGTCAACGACGGCTTCCGGAGCCAGCTCGATGCCCCTCTCGGTGAGGCCGGCGCGAAATCCGGCCAGCCGGTCGCGGGCCGTGAGGATGTTGTTGCGGGGACCGGCGAGTACCGCAAACCTACGATGCCCGAGATCGGCGAGCCGGATGGCGAGCTCGCGTGCGCCAGCGCGGTTCTCAGGCAGGACCGTGTCAGTGGAAAGGCGGTTCTGGCTGACGCAGGCGATCCGCCCACCGGTGCGCCGGAACTCCGCCACCTCCTTGGCCAGGCGTTCGGTCTGCTCCTTGTCGGCGATCCGGCTACCCGCCAGGATCACCGCGCGGGCCCTCTGCGCCCGCAGCATGGCGACGTACTGCACCTCGCGATCGGGATTGCGCGACGTGGAGCCGAGCATGACGATCAGCCCGCGCTCGTCGGCGATCCGCGTGACGCCGGCCGCGATCGCGGCGAAATAGGGGTCGGCGATGTCGTGGACGACAAGGCCCACCGTGGAACTGGTGCCCCGCGCCACCGCCTGGGCGTGCACGTTGGGGGTGTAGCCAAGCTCCTCGGCGGCCTTCACCACCACCGCGCGCAAGTCCTCGTTGACCCGGCGGGTGCTGCCGTTGAGCACCCGGGAAGCGGTCGCGAGGGACACTCCTGCACGCCGCGCGACATCGCCGAGGGTCACAACCGAGGAAATGCTCATGTGGGGATTCTCCGACCGCTGGTCAACCAGACGGTGTCAAGCATGCCGGATAGGCGTACCCGATGGCCGAACTGCCTCACGGGGATCTCCTCCTGCGCATGAAAGTTACGACTGCGCGAAGTCGCTTAGTAAACCCTTGTTGCAGGCGGGAACCAGCACTACGCTGCTCGCACTCCATGGTCGTTTGTGGAGTAATTCGGCGTGACGCCAGGCAGGGCGCCTACGGGAGGGCCGCGCGAGCGGTGATGGGTGGCGCCACGCCGAGACCTCCCCTGGCCTCGACCCGATGGGCCGAGGTTCGCCGTACGCAAGCAGTCAGGAGGCCACAATGACCAACCGCCGAGCGTATCCGGGCTTCGACCGCCGGGAGTTCCTACGCCGAGCCGGATTCCTCGCCACGGCGGCCAGCGCCACCTCGCTCCTCGGCGCCTGCGCCACCAGCGGCGGCGGTGACGGCTCCACCACCGCCACGCCGAAGCCGACGAGCAGCAACGTCGACGCGCGCAATCCGTTCGGGGTGGACCCGAAAGCCGCGCTTGACGTCGTGATCTTCAAGGGTGGCTTCAGCGACGAGTACGCGAAGTACCACGAGTCGATGTACCAAAAGCGCTATCCCGACGCCACTGTCAAGCACCTTGGAACGCAGGAGATCACGGCCCAGCTCCAGCCGAGATTCGTCAACGGCACTCCACCCGACGTCGTCGACAACTCCGGTGCCCAGGACATGGACACCGCGACGCTCGTCACGCAGGGACAGCTCAGCGAACTCAGCCAACTCCTCAGCGCGCCGGCGTGGGACATCAGCGGAAAGACCGTGCAGGACACGCTTGCTCCGGGTTCTCTCGACCCGTTGACGTTCGACGGCAAGGTTTACGGCATCCCGTACGCGTTCAACATCAACGGCTTGTGGCACGACCAGAAACTCTTCACCGACAACGGCTGGGAAGTGCCGAAGACCTGGGACGCCATGATGGCGCTGGGCGAGAAGACCAAGGCCAAGGGGCTTCCCCTGTGGACCTACCAGGGGCAGTACCCCGGCTACATGCTGACCGTCTTCAACGCCATGGTCCAAAAGCATGGCGGCAAGGACGTCATCAAGAACATCGACAACCTCGAGGACGGCGCGTGGCAGCAGGACTCGGTCCGGGCTGTCGCGGAGGCGTTCTTCGAACTCAAGTCGAAGGGCTACATCCTTCCGGGCACCGCTTCCCTCAGCCACACCCAGTCCCAGGCCGCCTGGCTACAGCGCAAGGCCGCGATCATCCCGTGTGGCTCCTGGCTCAAGAGCGAGATGAAGTCCCAGGTGCCGGCCGATTTCCAGATGTCGATCACCCCGTCACCGTCGCTCGACGCCAACGACAAGTTTCCGTTCGAGGCGATCCCCAACACGCCGACCGAGAGCTTTCTCGTGCCGTCAAAGGCGAAGAACGTCGCTGGCGGCCTGGAATATCTCCGGCTCATGTTGTCGAAGGAAGGCGCCCAGAAGTTCGCCGAACTCACCTTCACCCTCACCATCGTCCAGGGCGTGCACGACGAGCAGGAGCACGACCCCGTACTCAAATCCTCCCTGGCGACACTCACCGCCGCGCAGAAGGTGGAACGCCTCGACGCCGCGACCTACGGCACGTGGTACCGCCCGCTTGTGGAGGAGGCCGAGGCGGCCATCGGCGTACTCCTCACCAGCAGTCTTGACGCGAAGGGATTTGTCGAACGCGTCCAGAAGAAGGCTGACGCGGTGAAGAAAGACCCGAAGATCAAGAAGTTCACCCGCTGAGGGGCCGGTCAGCCGCGATGCGCAAGGGTCGAGTTCCGTTCATCATCACGTTTCTCGCTCCCCCACTGCTTCTGTACGTCGTTTTCGTACTGTCGCCGTTCGTCCAAGGTATCCAGATCTCGTTCACGAACTGGACCGGCTTCACTCCGAACTTCGACTATGTGGGGTTCCAGAACTACACCGCCCTGATCGGCGACTCGGCGTGGTGGCACGCCGTGACCAACAACCTCAAGCTGCTGATCGTGATCCCGATCGTGACCCTCGCCCTGGCGTTGGCGTTCGCGACGCTGCTCACCCGCGGCGGGACTGGTGGGACGCAACACGGGCTGGCTGGCCAACGGCTCTACCGGGTGGTCTATTTCTTTCCACAGGTGATCCCCGTGGTCATCGTCGCCATCATGTTCCAGTTCATCTACAGCACGCAGTCGGGACTCCTTCAGCAGACGCTCGACTTCATTGGCATCGACCTGCTGGAGCTCATTCCTAACGGCCCGCTCGGCAATCGCGACTTCATCCTCTGGGCGATCGTGATCGCGGCCGTCTGGTCAACTGTCGGTTTCTACATGGTTCTCTTCATCGCGGGCATGCAACAGATCCCGCGGGAGTTCTTCGAAGCCGCGGCGATCGACGGCGCCGGGCGGGTACGGATGTTCTTCCACCTGACGCTCCCGTTGCTCTGGGGACATGTGCAGGTCTCCCTGGTCCATATCGGTGTCGGCGCCCTCGACATGTTCGCGCTGATGTCGGTCATGGCGCGTAACGGCGTGTCGGCCGACTACGGCGGGGACGTGATGGCGACCCAGCTCTACCGCACCGCGTTCGCACTGAACTCGCAGTTCGGATACGCGTCGGCGATGGCGACGATGCTGTTGGGCTTCTCCGTCCTGCTTGCCGTGCTGACCTTCCGGATCACCCGCCGCGAGCGGCTCGAGTACTAACCGGAGTGTCGGTGACCGACCTCACCCGCGATCGGTGCTCACCAGGACCAGAAACGAGAGCGTGATGACGACACTGCCGACGCCAACCTCTCCTGCCGCGGGATCGGCTGAGCGCGGGCATTCTCCAGCGCCCGCGCCACCGCCCGCACGCTTCACCGGTGCGCGCATCCTGAGCGACGGGATCCCGCAGGTGTTCCTCATCGCCTGGGGTCTGCTGGTGGTCCTGCCCATGTTGTGGGTGTTGATCTCGTCGCTCAAGACCAACCGGGAGATCTTCACCAGCCCGTTCGGGCTTCCCGAGACGTGGGAGTTCGGCACCTATGTGGACGCCTGGCAGACCGCCAACATCGGTAGGTTCTTCTTCAACACCGTGGTCGTGGTGGTATGTGGTGTCCTGCTGACGCTGCTCTTCTCGTCGATGGCGGCATACGTGCTCGCCCGCTATGAGTTCCCGGGCAACAGGTTCATCTATTATCTGTTCCTGGCCGGCATGATGTTTCCGTTGTTCCTGGCGATCGTGCCGCTGGTCAAGGTGACTCAGAACCTCGGCCTCTACCAGAATCTTGTCGGCCTGATCATCGTCTACGTGGCGTTCTCGCTGCCGTTCTCGGTGTTCTTCCTCACTGCGTTCTTCCAGTCACTTCCGAAGGAACTCGCCGAAGCCGCGTTCATCGACGGCGCGGGGCATTTCCGGACGTTCTTCCAGATCATGCTTCCGCTCGCGCGGCCGGGACTCATCAGTATCGGCGTGTTCAACTTCCTCGGGCAGTGGAACCAATACATGCTGCCGCTCGTGCTCAACACGCCGAAGGACGACGAGCGCAGCAACTTCCTCCTGACACAGGGCCTCGCCGACCTGGCCTTGCGTACACGTTATGAATCCAGCGCCACCTCGGTGGCCGAGATGTTCGCCGGACTGGTGATCGCCATGATTCCCGTCCTTGCCGTTTACATCGTTTTCCAGCGCAGGGTCGAGGAGGGGTTGACCGCCGGCGCGCTCAAGTAGGAGCAGGCTCCAAGGGTTGCCCCCGGCCCCGTTCGGACAGGCAACGCCACCACGGCGCGGGCCGCACGGCAGGCCCGCGCAGCGCTCGAGCCGCAGCGCTCGACGGTCGCCATGCTGGGAACGTGGCCAGTTCTGCCGCCACCACCGTCGCAGACTTGCCCACGGGCGGGCAATTACGTTACGGTGGAAAGCGTTTTCCGGGCATATGACGTGGAGGACCGCATGACCGTTCGCGAGATCGGAATCGTCATGAATGGCGTGACCGGCCGCATGGGCTACAACCAGCATCTGGTGCGTTCGATCCTGGCGATTCGAGCACAGGGTGGCCTTGAGTTGGCGGACGGTCGTCGGGTGATCCCTGAGCCCATCCTTGTGGGGCGTTCAGAGCAGAAGCTTCGTGACATCGCCGACCGGCACGACCTCACCCGGTGGACAACTGATCTTGACACCGCGCTCAGCGACCCGTCCACCTTGATCTATTTCGACGCGCAGGCGACCAGAGCGCGGGAGAAGGCCGTCCTTGCGGCCATTGCCGCGGGCAAACATATCTATTGCGAAAAACCGACAGCGGACTCGTTGGCTGGCGCCGTCGAGCTCGCCCGCGCGGCCCGGGACGCCGGCGTCAAGGACGGCGTCGTGATGGACAAGGTTTTCCTGCCCGGCCTCCGCAAGCTCCGCCGGCTCGTCGAGGGCGGGTTCTTCGGCCGGATCCTCTCGATCCGCGGCGAGTTCGGGTACTGGGTCTTCGAGGGTGACTGGCAGCGGGCGCAGCGACCGAGCTGGAACTACCGCGCCGAGGACGGCGGCGGGATCACCCTCGACATGTTCTGCCACTGGAACTACGTCCTCGAGTCGATCGCCGGGCGGGTGCGCGCCGTCACCGCGCGGGCCGTGACGCACGTGCCGCGCCGCTGGGACGAGAGTCACCAGGCCTACGACGCGACCGCCGACGACGCGGCGTACGCGATCTTCGAGCTCGACAACGGTGTGATCGCCCAGCTCAACTCCTCCTGGTGCGTCCGCGTCTACCGCGACGAGCTGGTGGAGTTCCAGGTCGACGGCACCGAGGGCAGCGCGGTGGCGGGCCTTCGTAACTGCCGCATCCAGCACCGGGGCAGCACGCCGATGCCGGTTTGGAACCCCGACCTGCCGGCCACGGAGCCCTTCCGCGACCAGTGGCAGGAGGTCCCCGACAACGCGCAGTTCGACAACGGCTTCAAGGCGGAGTGGGAGCAGTTCCTGCGGCATTGCCTGGAGGACGCGCCGATGCCGTACGACTTCCTGGCCGCGGCCCGCGGTGTCCAGCTCGCCGAGCTCGGCCTCCGCTCGTCTGAGGAGGGCCGCCGGATCGAGCTTCCCGAGGTCGCGATATGACCGGTCCGACCGTCAACCTGCCGCGCGCTGACGGCTCGCTGGCGGCCTACCCGTTGTCGGCGCCGCGTGTCTGGCCGCGCCCTGACCAGCCGCTCACCAGCCGCCTCGCCTACGCCGCCGCCCACGTGGTCGCCGATCCGCTCGCCGACAACACGCCGGGCGCACCAGCGGTGCTCGACTGGGACGCGACGCTGGCGTTCCGCCGCCACCTGTGGTCGTACGGCCTCGGTGTCGCCGACGCCATGGACACCGCCCAGCGCGGGATGGGCCTGACCTGGGAGACCACGGTCGAACTCATCCGCCGCAGCGGTGCGGAGGCGGCGGCCACCGGTGGACTGCTCGCCTGCGGCGCCGGCACCGACCAGCTGCCCCCACTCGCGGCCGGGCCGAGCTCCCTCGAGGAGGTTGTCGGCGCGTACGAAGGGCAGCTGGCCGTCGTCGAGGACGCCGGGGCGCGACCGATCCTGATGGCAAGCCGTCACCTTGCCGCCGCGGCGAGCGGCGCGGACGACTACGCGAAGGTCTACGGTCACCTCCTCAGCCAGGTGCGGCAGCCGGCGATCCTGCACTGGCTGGGTCCGATGTTCGACCCGGCGCTTGCGGGCTACTGGGGCTCCGCCGACCTCGACACCGCCACCGAGACATTCCTCGCCATCGTGCGCGACCACGCCGCGAACGTCGATGGCGTCAAGGTGTCCTTGCTCGATGAGGACCATGAGGTACGGCTGCGCTCGGCCCTCCCGCCCGGCGTCCATCTCTACACCGGCGACGACTTCAACTACCCGCGGCTGATCAGGTCCGGATCCGATGCCCTGCTTGGGATCTTCGACGCGATCGCGCCGGCCGCAGCGGCCGCGCTGGCCGCGCTCGACGCCGGTGACGAGCACGCGTACGACGACGCGTTCGGGCCCACCGTCGCGTTGTCCCGGCATCTCTTCAGCACCCCCACCTACTACTACAAGACGGGAATCTGCTTCCTGGCCTGGCTTTCGGGGCACCAGGACGGCTTTGTGATGGTCGGCGGACTGCAGAGCGCGCGCAGCGTGCCGCACCTGGTCGAGGCGTTCCGGCTCGCTGACAAGGCGGGCTTGCTTCCAGATCCGGACCTGGCCGCGACCAGGATGCGGGATTTCCTTACGGTGCAGGGGATCGGCTCATGAGCGAGCGCAGCGAGCGAATAGTTCAATACAGCGCCCCGAGTGCNTCATGCGCGCCCGGAGCGGAGCGAGGACGGGCATGAGCGAGCGCAGCGAGCGAATAGTTCAATACAGCGCCTCGAGTGCCTCATGCGCGCCCGGAGCGGAGCGAGGACGGGCATGAGCGAGCGCAAGAATCAGCACAGCGCCGGTGATCCGCGGCTCGCCCGCCTGTCCCTCAACCAGAAGACCACCAACCGCTGGAGCGTCGCGGAGGCCGTCGACGGCTGCGTACGCGCTGGCATCCCGGCGATCGGGCTGTGGCGGGAGCCGGTGCACGACGCCGGCCTCGAACGCTCGGCGAAGCTTGTCCGCGACGCGGGCCTGCGGGTGTCGTCCCTGTGCCGCGGCGGATTCCTCACCGCGGCGGACCCGGCCGAACGTCAAGCCGCCCTTGACGACAACCGCCGCGCGATCGACGAGGCGGCAACGCTTGAAGCGCCCTGCCTGGTGCTGGTCGTGGGCGGCCTGCCGGCCGGCTCGCGTGACCTACCCGGCGCCCGAGCCCGGGTGGCCGACGCGGTCGCCGAACTCGCGCCGTACGCCGGCGAACGCGGCGTACGCCTTGCTCTCGAACCCCTCCATCCGATGTACTGCGCCGACCGCGCCGTGCTGTCCACCCTGAGTCAGGCCCTCGATCTGGCCGAGCAGTTCCCGGTCGACCTGGTGGGCGTGGTCGTCGACACCTTCCACATCTGGTGGGACCCCACGGTCTGGGCGGGGATCAGCCGGGCTGGGCGGCGGATCGCGTCGTTCCAGGTCTGCGACTTCAACCTGCCCATCCCCGCAGACGCGCTCCTCGCCCGGGGAATGATGGGCGATGGTGTGATCGAGTTCCGGCCCTTCCGGGTGGCCGTGGACGACGCCGGATACGCCGGTGACATCGAGGTCGAGATCTTCAACGCCGACGTCTGGGCGGCCGATCCCGACGAGGTGGTCGCGACGATGATCAGGCGGTACGTCGACCTCGTGCTCTGAAGTCAACGGCTATGACGCCGGCCGCCGGGAAGCTGGCCGGCTTCGAAGCTGATCAACGGTCCCGAATTCGGACACCCACAGCGGGAGGCGCCCGCTTTGCGGACCGTTGATCAACTCGGCAGATCTCCGCTGGTCAGTGAGGTTGCCGGGACCGCGGACCGATGGGCTAACCCCTCTGGAAACCAGCTGGGCTGAGAGGATCCGGCTATGCCTGATTCTCAGCCGCCCTTCGCCGGATCGCTGGTGATCCCCTCCCGGTTTCGCGGGCCGCGGCGCAGCGCGAACGGCGGCTACACGGCCGGGCTTCTCGCCAGCTACGTCCGCTCAGGCGCCGAACCAACCGTCGAGGTGACGCTTCGCCGGCCGCCACCTCTCGACGAAACCCTCACGCTGACCCCGCAGAACGCCGACGTCCAGCTCCGGGCAGGCGGCGAGGTGGTGGCCGAGGCGGCGCCGGGCACGCTCGACGAGCTGGTCGTCCCACCTGTGCCGTACGCCGCGGCGCTTAAGGCCGAGGAGTCGTACGGCGGCCTGGCCCGGCATCCCTTCCCCGGCTGCTTCGCGTGCGGCACCGACCGCGTACCCGGCGACGCCCTGTGCCTACGCCCTGGCGTCCTCGCCGACGGGCGGACCGCCTGCACCTGGATACCGCGCGACGACCAGGCGCGCCTCGAGATTGTGTGGGCCGCCCTCGACTGCCCGGGCGGCTGGGCCGCCGACGTCGCCGGGCGCCCGATCGTGCTCGGCCGGATCACCGCACACGTACGCACCGTGCCGCACCTGGGTCAGCGCTGCGTCGTGATGGGCCAGCTCCTCCAGGAGCAGGGCCGCAAGGTCCACACGGCCAGCGCGATGTACGACGAGGACGGGCAGCTGCTCGCCCGTGCCCGCCACGTCTGGCTGACGGTCGATCCGTCCGCGTTCGAGTAGGCTGCCGCGCTGGGTCAGCCGGCGCCGCGCCAGCCCGCGCCAGGCCGCGCCGCCTTCAGCCCGCCTTCAGTACGCCGAGCAGCCGGGCCACCTCGGCGGCGACCGCGTCCCGTCCCGGCGAGAGGTACTTCCGGGTGTCGACCACCGCCGGGTTCGCCGCCAGGAAGTCCCGCACCGCCCGGGTGAACGCCTGGTTGAGCGAGGTCGCGATGTTGACCTTCGTCATGCCAGCGTCGACCGCCCGGGTGAGGTCCTCGTCAGGAACCCCCGACGAGCCGTGCAACACCAGCGGCACCGGCACGGCCTTGCGGTGCGCGGCGATCAGGTCGAGGTCCAGTGCGGCGGTCTTTTCGAGCATCGCGTGCGAGGTGCCGACCGCGATCGCGAGCGCGTCGATGCCGGTGGCCTGGACGAACGCCACCGCCTCGTCAGGGTCGGTCCGGGCGCCCGGCGCGTGCACGCCGTCCTTGCCGCCCACCTCACCAAGCTCCGCTTCGACGAAGACACCGTGGGCGTGGCAGTGCTCGGTGACCTCACGGGTCGCGGCGACGTTCTCGGCGTACGGCAGGACTGACGCGTCGTACATCACCGAGCCGAAACCGAGCGCGACCGCCTCGCGCACCAGTTCAGGCTTGGTCGCGTGGTCCAGATGCACTGCCACCGACACCGACGCCGCCCGCGCGACGGCGAGCGTGGCGAGGCCGATCGGCTCCAGCGCCCGGTGGTACTTCACGGCGTTCTCGCTGATCTGCAGGATCACCGGCGCACCGGCCGCCTCGGCGCCCGCGACCAGGGCCTCGGCGTGCTCGAGCTGGATCACGTTGAACGCCCCGGCACCGCGACCGGACTCGGCGGCACCGCGCACGATGTCGGCGGTGGAGACAAGCGGCATCAGATCCTCCTCAGGATCGCGGTCGGCAAGCGGGTACGCGTAGCCCGGCCCGCCGTCACAACGGACGGACCCAGGCGCCGGCCCGCATCACGGCGAGCAGTTCCAACGAATCGTCGAGCACCACCAGGTCGGCGCGCCGGCCCGGCACCAGCGCACCCACGTCGTCCATCCCGAACACCCGGGCCGGCGTCGTCGCGGCCACCCGCGCCGCCTGCTCCAGGGTCAGCCCGGCCTTCTGGACGACGAGCCGGAACGCCGCGTCCATGGTCAGCGTGCTCCCCGCGATCGAGTCACCGCCGGCCAGCCTTGCCACGCCGTTCTCGACGCGGACGGACTGAGCGCCAAGGCCATACGTCCCATCGCTCATGCCCGCCGCGGTCATCGCATCGGTGACGAGGGACACCCGATCGACTCCGGCGGCCCGCACCGACACCGCGATCGTCGCGGGATGGAGATGGATGCCGTCGGCGATCAGCTCCACTGTCACCCGGGGGTCCTCGAGCAGCGCACCGACCGGGCCCGGCGTGCGGTGGTGCAGGGGTGGCATGCCGTTGAACAGGTGGGTGGCGACACTGGCGCCCGCGTCGACGGCGCCGAGCACAGTGTCGTAGTCGGCGTCGCTGTGGCCGACAGCCGCGACCACGCCGGCATCGACCACCTGGCGTACGGCGTCGAGGCCGCCCGGCAGCTCCGGCGCCAGCGTCACCATGCGGACGGTGCCGCGTCCCAGCGCCAGCAACCGCTCCACCTCGGCCGACGCCGGTGGCCGCAGCACCGCGGGGTCGTGCGCGCCGCGGCGTACCTCACTCAGCCACGGACCTTCCAGGTGGAGGCCGGCGACGATCCCGTCGGCGGCGAGGTCGGCCAGTGCGGCCACCTCGCGGGCGAGTTCGTCGGCCGTCGTCGAGATGAGGCTCGCGAAGGTGGTCGTGGTGCCGTGCGAGAGATGGAACTCCGCAGCCGTGGCCGTCTCCTCCGGGGTCGCCGAGAGGTACGACGCACCGCCGCCGCCGTGCACGTGGGTATCGACGAAGCCGGGTACGACGATCCGCCCGGCCAGGTCGACGTCAGGAGTGCGCGGTTGCCCCGCGCCCACACCAGACAGCCGGTCACCGGTCACCTCGACCCAGCCGGCCTCGAGCACCCCGTCGGGAGTGACGATCCGTCCGTTGCCCAGCAGCGTCACCGCTCGCGTCCCTCCGTCGTCGGTACGTCGTCCCGTTGTCCTGGAGTCCTGGAGTCCTGGTGTTATCCCGCCGCGGCTCGCGCCGACCTTACGGTGCGACCCGCTGCCCCGACGCCCGCCAGGCCAGCAGGGCGGCGCCCAGACATCCTGCCTGGTCGCCGAGCGCGGCCCGAACGACCCTCGGCCGGCGCTGGAACGTCAACCGCTTGTCGAGCTGGACCTCCAGCGGCCCCACCATGAGGTCCTCCGCTTCGGCCAACCCGCCACCGACCACGACAACCTCGGGCCCCAACAGCGTGACGGTGGTGTGCAACACGGTCACCAGTGCCGCCAGAGCTTCGTCCCAGACCGCGCGGGCGATCGGATCACCGGCGCGGACTCGCGTCGCGACCTCGGCGGAGCCGGCCACCTCGATCCCGCTGCGTACGGTGTAGCGCCGCGCGACGCCGGCTGCCGAGGCGACGCGTTCGAGACAGCCGCGGCCACCGCAGGGGCACGGCTCACCTTCGGGGTCGACGGAGACGTGGCCGACCTCCCCGGCGTACCCGCCCGCGGCGATCGGCCGGCCGTCGACGATGCAGCTCGCCGCGATGCCGGTGCCGAGCGCGATGAAGAGCGCGTTCTCGGCGCCCACTCCCGCACCGAGGACGTTCTCCGCCAGCCCGCCCGCGCGGACGTCGTGCCCGAGCGCGACGGGTATCCCGAGTCGCGCGCCGAGGACGCTGGCCAGCGGGGCGTCGCGCCAACCGACGTTCGCCGCGACCACCGCGACGCCGCGTTCCTCGTCGACGATGCCGGGTACGACGAGGCCCGCCGCGGAGGGCGCGGCGAGCCCGAGTCCGACGGCCTCTGACGTGAGGGCCTCGAACGCCGTACCGATCTGGTCGATGACCGCGTCGGGCCCGTCGGCGACCGGCGTGGGGAACGACCGGCGGGCACGTACGGTGTGGCCCGCGTCGACGACCGCGCCCTTCATCGAGGTGCCCCCCACGTCGAGGGCGACCACGGTCGCCCTCGGCTTGGCGGCGACCGTCTCAGCAGCGGCTGGCCCAGTCGCGGCCGGCCCAGTGGCGGCTCGCTCGACGGGCGGCCCGGCAGCGGCGCCGGCCTCGCTCACTGCCCCTCCGTCGCGGAACCCGCCAGGATGACCGACCGGGTGAGGTTGCGCGGGCGGTCGGGGTCGAGCCCCTTGCCCGCGCCGATCTCCACCGCGAGCCGTTGGATGCGGATCAGCTCGGCGACCGGGTCACGCTCGGGCTCCGACACGACCAGCGCGCCGATGCCGCGGACCTCCTCGACCAGGCCGGGCGGCGGCACGCCAAGGAACCACACGACGGACGCCTCGTCAGTGATGCTCATGGGCCCGTGACGGTACTCCATCGCGGGGTAGGACTCGGTCCACGACAGGGAGGCTTCGCGCATCTTCAGGGCGGCTTCGTTGGCCAGGCCGATCGTCCAGCCGGATCCGAGGTAGGTGAACTGCCGGCGTTCGGTCGCACCCGACGGAAGCGGCTCGGCCACGGCGGTCTTGGCGTCAGCGACGGCCGTGGTGAGGTTGGCGCCCAGGTGGGTCCGCAAAAGGGTGAGGGCCGAGGTGGCGAACCGCGTCTGCACCACCGACTTCTCGTCGGCGAAGTCGAGAACGACCACATCATCGGCGAGGTCCATGACGGGCGTCTGCGGATCGGCCGTCACCGCCACGGTCGGGACCTGCCCGCGCAGCTCGCCCAGGATCGCGAGCACCTCGGTGGTCGTACCCGACCTCGTGAGCGCTACGACCCGGTCGTAGCGCCGGCCCGTGGGCAGCTCCGTCGCGGTGAACGCATCGGTCTCGCCGTGACCCGCGGCCTCCCGCAGGGCGGCGTACGACTGCGCCATGAACCACGACGTCCCGCAACCGACGACCGCTACCCGCTCGCCGCGTTGCGGCAGCGTGCCGCCAACCTGCTCGGCCAGCGCGGCCGCACGGCTCCAGCAGTCAGGCTGACTGGCAATCTCCTCGGTCACGAACTCCATGAGTGCCCCTTCCGCGGCTCGACTCGCCAGATCATAGGGCATGGATCGCGCATTTGTGCATGCTTTGCGCTGTAACCGAGCAGTGATGTGCACGCTCCACGATGTATTGCCCGACCTGCGCCAATCACCAGCCGATGACCCCTTCCTGACGAAATCCCCCGTCCGCCGCGCTCCGAAGCCAGGTAGGTGGCCGAGGCGGCGCCCAACGCCCGGGCCGAACCCTTGGGTGGAACGCAAGGGGGGAACGCCTGGGCGGAACGCAACGGGGAACGCGGACTGAACGGCGAAGCGGCGTCGACTTGGCGCGGGGCTTCGCGGGCGCCCAGTGGGACGTGCGGGAACGGTTGGATCCACCCTTTTGTGGGGACAAAACGCAGCAGGTGGGTCAGACACCCCAGCCGACCGCGTCTTCGTACCCGCCAGGCTGCCCGCATCCGGGCCCGCCCGTGGCCGGGGCACTGCCGCTGAACCGCCCGCGAGCTGGCGATATCTGACCGTGGCGGCGGGATGGGGGAGAGGGAAACCGTGACGGAGATCAAGCCGCACCTAATCGCAGGTTCACGCACGTCCCGCGCAGACGATGGGCACCCTATGATCGGTTCTTCGAATACACGCGCAGCTTCGAGCATGAAGGCGGTGTCTATGAACCGCTATGAGCGGCTGAACGCGATTCTGGAACTCGTGGCCCAACGCGGCCGGATCGACGTTGAGACCCTCGCGGAGGAACTCGACGTGTCCACCGCGACCATCCGCCGGGACCTTGACCACCTCGCGCAGCAGCAGTTCCTCACCCGTACGCGCGGCGGGGCGGTGGCGCACAGCGTCGCGTACGACCTTCCCCTGCGCTACAAGACCGCCCGCCAGGCGACGGAGAAGCAACGGATCGGCCAGGCCGCCGCCGAACTCGTCACGGCCGGAATGGTGATCGGCATCAACGGCGGTACGACCGCCACCGAGGTCGCCCGGGCGATCGCCACCCGCACCGACCTCAGGGCACCCACCGGTGGGCGGCGAGCCGTCACCATCGTCACGAACGCCGTCAACATCGCCAACGAGCTCACCGTCCGGCCGCACGTCAAGATCGTCGTGACGGGCGGAGTCGCGCGGCCGCAGTCGTACGAACTCGCCGGCCCGCTCGCCACGCACATCCTCCAGGGCGTCAGCCTCGACCTCGCGATCCTCGGGGTCGACTCCATCGACCCGGTGCAGGGCGCGAGCGCACACCACGAGGGTGAGGCGAACATCAACGAGCTGATGGCCTCCCGGGCCCGCCAGGTCGTCGTGGTGGCCGACAGTTCCAAGATCGGGGGGCAGGCGTTCGCCCGGATCCGGCGTACCGAGGAGATCGACCTGCTCATCACCGACCCCGGCGTCAGTGACGAGGCGGTCCGGCAGTTCGAGGAGGCCGGCGTCAAGGTCATGCGCGTCTGAGGGGCGTGCCACGGGCCGCGGATCTACGTGGGTTGGCACGCCCCTGCCCACCGGAGTCCCCGCGACCCCGCTTCGGTGATCATGATCGTCTTCAGGAAGGGCGGTGGTACGTATTGCCCCTTCTGGCTTCATGATCACCGCCGCTCAACCTCATGCGGCTTCGGGGAAGTGGCCCACGCATCGCGCGAAACGTGGGCCACTTCCCCGTAATGATCTTGAGCCAGTCCCCAGGGAGTCCAGTCCGCGAGACAACCGGCCCGCCCGGCGTCTGACGTCACGCCGCTCTCCCACCGCCGGGCCAGCCAGCTAGCCACCCGGAGCCCAGCGAGCCTCAGAGTGCGGCGGAGACCGACTCCCCGCTGTCGACGTCGAGTTCGGGAAGCGTGGTCCCTTGGACGGCCTCGATGTCGAGCTCCACGCGTACCTCGCTGCCGATCAGGACGGCACCCGCCCGCAGGATCTGGTTGTAGCTGACTCCGAAGTCGTCGCGGTTGAGGGTGGTGGTCGCCTTGAACGCCGCCCGCGTTCCCCCGAAGGGGTCCCCACCGACACCCTGGTAGGCCACCTCCAGGCGTACGCCGCGGACCTCCCCGTGCAGGGAGAGCTGGCCGTCGAGCACCCAGGCGTTCTCGCTGGCCTGGCTCAGGCCACTCCCCCGGAACTCCATTGTCGGGAACCGCTCGGCGTCCAGGAAGTCGGCGCTGCGCACGTGCGCATCCCGCAGAGCGTTGCCGGTGTCGAGGCTCGCGATCGCGATTGTCGCGTGGACCGAGGAACGCTCGACCTGCTCGGCGATCTCGATCCGCCCACCCACCTCGCTGAACCGGCCACGGATGTTGGCCAGGCCGAGGTGCCTGACCGTGAACCCGACGACGGAGTGCGCAGGGTCGATCGTCCACGGCCCGCGCGGGGAAGCTCCAGCCCGCCGGCACGCGGCAGCGTGACAACGCCGAGGGTGGCCACGCCGCTCGCGGGCACGATCGCGGTCCGGGCGGCCGGCGGGTAGCCGGCCGCCGTGACGATCGCCGTATAGGTACCGGGCGGGAGTTCGTCCGCGACGACGGCACCATCCGGACCGGCGGCGACCCGGCTGATCTGGTTACCAGCCAGGTCGATCACCGTCAGGACCGCCTGCGGCACCGCCCAGCCGTCGTCGTTCAGGATCCGCGCGCTGAGCCCGGTCGTGCTCACGGTCAGCCCTCCGGGTAGCGGAGTTCGACGTCGTGCCGGCCGTCGGCGCCCGGGTCGACGCGCACGGAGCTGGCCACCGGTGGGTAGCCGCTGGCGATGAGGGTGTAGTCGCCAGGAGGCAGGTCCTCCAGCGTGTACGCCCCGTCGGCGTCGGTCATGGTCGTCCTGACGACGTTGCCGGCGGCGTCCACGAAGGTGATCATGGCGTCGCGTACCGCGTGCCCGGCGTTCCCGGCCCGGGCGATGCCCGTCAGCCGGCCTCCGGCCACCACCTCCAGATCCAGCCGGCGTTCGCCGCCGTCCGGGACGGTGACGCTCACGGCCAGCGGGCGATGGTTGTCGGCGCTGACCACCAGCGTGCAGTCGCCGGCGCTCAGCCCCTCCAGGACGTAGCCGCCGTCCGCGCCGGTGACACGGGCGGTGATGACCTCGCCGCGCGCGTCCGCCAGGGTCACGGTGGCGCCGGCCACGGGAGTGCCCGTGCCAGCCAGCGTGACCGTGCCGAACACCCGGGTCGTGCCGGTGAGCACCACGTCCAGCCCGGCCGGACCGCCGGTGACCTGGACCGTTGACGCCTGCGGCTGGTGGGTGCCAGCCGAGGCGATGAGGACGTACGTCCCGACCGGCAGGCCCGCTATCTCGTAAGCGCCGGTGCCGTCGGCGGTGGTCCGGGCAACCTGATGGCCCCGGAGGTCGATCAGGGTGACCGCGGCGCCAGCGATCGACGATCCATCGGGTCCGACCACCCGGCCGCGGACCTCACTCCCGTGCTGTGTCGGATCCGGCCCCTGCTGGGGCTCACCCTCGCCGCCCGTCGGCGTGCCGTTGGTGCTCGCGAGGAGTTCGCTGGTGCGTCCGTTCTCCGGCGTACGCACCAGGAGGTCCCCGTCGCCCACGTCGGAGAGGATGTGCCGGCCGTTGCCGACGGCGTGCCCGTTACCCGCGCTCACCCGCAGCGGCGGCGCATCACTCGGCTCCGAGGCGCGGGCCATCGCGGGGACGGTGGAATCGGGGGCAGCGGACCCGGCAGCGATGGCCTCCCCCTCGCGGACGACCTCGCCGGAATCGGTCGTGGGTGGCGTACCCCCCGCCTCCTCGGCGGCCATCGCCGCGAGACCCGACTGGGTACGCAGCGGGATCTCCTTCATGAAGAGGAAGAGCAGGAACGCGACGACGGGAGCGCCAGCCGCCACGAGGTACACCAGGTCCATCGAGTCGGAGAAGCCCATCTGGAACGGCCGCGCGAGGATGGGGGCGAGATGCTGGATGAATGAGGAGTCCTGCAGGACGCCGCCCGCGTTGCCGGAGCCGCCGCCACCGCGCAACATCTCGAGCACCGGCTGGTTGGCCGGGTCGGACAGTACTGCCGGGTTCTTCAGCGCGGCCTGGAACTCCGGGGTCGCACCCACGGTCCGGAAGGCGTCCGCGATCTTGTCACCGACGGTACTGAACAGCAGCGACAGGAACACCGCGGTGCCGAGCGTGCCACCCATCTGCCGGAAGAACATCGACGACGAGGAGGCCACCCCCATGTCGCGTGGCGGTACGGCGTTCTGGACGGCGAGGGTGATGGTCTGCATGCAGAGCCCGAGCCCCAGACCGACGACCACCATGTAGATGTCGGTCTCCCACAGCGGGGTGTCCCACTGGACCCGGCTGAACAACAGCAGACCGCCGGTCATCAACACGGTGCCGACGAGCGGGAACACCTTGTAGCGCCCGGTTTTGGCGGTGATCACGCCGGAGCCCATCGAGGCCGTCATGATGCCCGCCATCAGGGGCAGCATCAGCAGCCCTGCCTTGGTCGGGCTGGCGCCCTGCACGATCTGGAGGTACTGCGGGATCATCGCGATCGCCCCGAACATCGCCATACCGACGAAGAGGCCGCCGGCCGAGGAGAGCGTGAACACCGAGTTGCGGAAGAGCCGCAACGGAATCAGCGCGTCGTCCCCCATCCGACGCTCGACGAGGATGAACGCGATCAGGCCGACAGCGCCGATGGCATAACAGAGCAGGGAGTTGCGGGAGTCCCATCCCCAACCGCGCCCCTGCTCGGCGACGATGAGGAGTGGAACGACGCCGAGGGCGATGGTGACCGCGCCGAGCCAGTCGATGCGGTGGCTGCGCCGGGTGTGCGGGATGTGCAGCACCCTGGCGACGACGATCAGCGCGATGATGCCGATCGGCACGTTCACCAGGAACACCCACCGCCAGCCGTCCATCCCGAGGATGCTCGACTGGCCGGCGAAGAACCCACCGATCACGGGTCCGAGCACGCTCGAGGTGGCAAACACCGCCATGAAGTAACCCTGGTACCTCGCGCGTTCGCGCGGCGGGACAATGTCGCCGATGATCGCGAACGCCAGCGACATGAGGCCGCCGGCGCCGAGGCCCTGGAAGGCACGGAACCCAGCGAGTTGGTACATCGACTGCGAGAACGTGCAGGCGAGCGAGCCCACCACGAAGAGCGAGATCGACGTGAGGAAGAGCGGCCGGCGTCCCCAGAGGTCGGACAGCTTGCCGTACAACGGTGTCGAGACCGTCGACGTGATCAGGTACGCGGTGGTCGCCCACGCCTGCTGGTCAAGGCCGTGAAGGTCATCGGAGATCGTACGAATCGCCGAGCTGACGATGGTCTGGTCGAGCGCGGCCAGGAACATCCCCAGCATCAGGCCGGCGAGGATGGTCAGGATCTGCCTATGACTGAGCTGGCTGGGTATTCCACTGGTCTGGCTTGGCGATTGACCGCGCCCGCCTGGCGTCTGGTTGGGCCGGCCGGGCACTGAGTCAGCTGGCGCGGCTCCGGGTGTGGTCGCCGCGCGTTGCCCCGCGTTGGTCATCGGTCCTCTCCGCCTGCCGCGCTGTCGCTGTCGCGCTGTCGTGACCTCGTTCGTCCAGCAGCGGCTCGTTAATAGCTCTTGCTTGTGCCATACAAGTTTGTTCGCAGCTCACTATGTGCCGAGGGCGGTCGGTTGGGCAACTTGATTGCCTGTGACCTGACGCACAGGGCGCCGGGGAGAGGACGGGGCGCCGCGGATGCCCAGCGCCGGCGCTCTCCTGGCCGGGACCGGCAGTGAGCTTATGGCGGCACAGCACCACGACTAGCTTCCCCGGCGTGCGCATCCTCCACCTGTCCGACCTCCACATCGAGCCCACTCCAGAGGAGCGGATGCCCGGTCTGATGAGGTCGCTGGACAACGACCGCCGGCAGATCGTCCGCAGCGGAGCCGACCTCGTCCTCGTCTCCGGCGACCTCACGACGTACGGCAGTTCCGAGGTGAGCCACCTCGCGCTTGCCCGGGAGTGGCTCGACAGCCTCGGCCTGCCGTACCTCGCCGTGCCCGGCAACCACGACCTCGGTCCGAGTCCGTGGCGAGCCGAGAAGAGCCCACGGGCCGAGGCGTACGAGGACGTCGCGTACAAGGACACTGGGTACGGCCGGACCTTCGACCCGAACCCGCTGGTCTCCTATGACCTCGACGTGGCCCGCGTCATTGGGGTGGGCCTGCGCGAAGGCGACCCCGACGGCGTACTCCGGCGACTCGACACCGTCCTCGGGTCCGACTCGCGGCCGGTGATCCTCTTCGGCCACTACCCCGTCGTGCCGGTCCGCGAGCCGAAGATCCATCCGGACTTCGGGTCGGAGGAGTTCATCCCGCGGACGGGACAGGCGCTCGCGGCGCTGGTACGCCGGCACCGCAACGTCGCGGTCTACGCCTGCGGCCACGTCCACGTCAGCTCCGCCCGCCGGCTCGCGCCGCACTGCCTCCAGATCACGGCGGGCTCGCTCGGCCAGGGATCGAGCAGCTACCGGGTGTTCGATCTCAACGACGACGGCCTCAGCTTCGCGACGATGCTCGGCAGCGGGCCGCTGACCTTCTGGGATGGCGCCGTACCCGGTCTTGACATGGAGTTCTCGCTCGGCGACCCCGCGGAGCGGTCCGGGTGGATTCCGTGGGCCTGACGCCTGTGGCCGGCTCAGTTGGCGAAATTTCCGTTGTCTGGACGGCCGGAACCACGTACGGTCGGGCGTACACGAGGAAGGAGGTGGTCCAGCGTATGCATAGCTTTGGGACTCGTGAGGTGGCTGTCCGCTAGCCGCTGTCCCCTATAAAGGACTGACTGCCGATCACCGGCTCGTCCTGATGGCACCCGCGCCCCAGCGCAGCTTGGAGCGTGACGTGTGCCGGACGGCGGCCGGCGAGTATGAGGCAGCCACCCGACCCGCGGGCGCTGGGATCAGTCCCCCCAGCACCACAAGCCCGCGGGTCGTCCCATGCCCGGGCACCGTTCTCTGGCTCGGGCGCCGTTACGGGGCGAGCCGCTCCAGGATCCAGCGGTCACCGTCTCGGCGATAGCGCACCCGGTCATGCAGGCGGCCCTGCCGCCCCTGCCAGAACTCGAACCTCTCGGGCCGGACGCGGTAACCACCCCAGAACTCCGGCAACGGGATCTGCGCGCCCACCGGCCAGCGTTCCTCCATCTCGGCGTACGCCTGGTCGAGCGCTTCCCGATCGGGTACGACAGTGGACTGCTGGCTAGCCCAGGCACCAAGCTGGCTCTCCCGTGGCCGACCGGCGAAGTAGGCGGCGGACTCTTCCCGGCTGACCCGGGTGACGGTGCCGCTCACGCGTACCTGCCGCTCCATCGCGTGCCAGGGAAAGACCAGGGCTGCGCGCGGGTTGGCGTCGAGGTCGGCAGCCTTGTCGGAGCGGTAGTTGGTGTAGAACGCGAAACCGCGCTCGTCGAGCCCCTTGAGCAGGACGGTCCGGGCCGAGGGCACGCCGTCATGGTCGGACGTCGCGAGCACCATGGCATTCGGCTCGGCGATCTCGGCGGCGATCGCGTCGTTCAGCCACCGGACGAACTGCTCCAGCGGATCGGCCGCCAGCTTCTCCTCGAGCAGGGCGCCGTGCTCGTACCCGCGGCGCATCTCGGGAAGCTCAGCCCCGGACCCAGCGGGCTCAGCTGACTCGACCGGACCAGCGGGCTCGGCGGCCCCGTCCGCGTCCGCATCATGGTCGGATAGCTGCTCCACGATGCCCGACCTTAGCCCCGGTGGCGCGGATCCAGGCTGGAAGCCGGCGGCGATCCAGGCGTCCAGGGCCTGCGTCATGGTCGGGCAGTCCCGCAGCGGATATGCGGTCGGGCAGGCGCGGGCGTGGAGCAGGACCTGCTTGGCCGACTGGGCGCACGCGACCCGGGCGTTGAGTTCGCCGATGTGGGCGTCAATCACGTTTCGCCACTCCGGTCCGGCGCCGTTCAGGACCGTGGCGATGGTGTCCAGGCTCATGCCGAAACTCTGCGCCAACTGGATGACGACGACCCGCCGCAGCGCCTCTTGGGCGTACCACCGGCGACCTCCGGAACGCCGAGCCGGCTGGACCAGTGCGCGTTCCTCGTAGTAGCGCAGCGTCGAGGTCGCCACTCCGCAGCGCCGGGCGGCCTCCCCGATCGGGAGGAGTTCCGCGGTGCGCGTGGCGCCGTCATCGGGTAACAACTGACTGACCATGTCCAGCATTTGACACCGACTCAGGAGTTGACTTCAAGGGCACTTGAAGTGTCACCTTCGAAACCATGACAGACCCAGAACGAACCCTCACCGGCACCGAGCACAGCCCACCGCGCTCCTGGTACATCGACCGCCCACTGACCGGTTTCGCGCTCCCCCGCGGCCGGGTTGGATCCCTGCTCGGACGCCTGATGGGCATGGTCAACAAGTCGGAGCAGCTGGAGGTCCTGGCCGCCGTTGACGTCCAGCCCGGCGAACGGGTGCTGGAGGCTGGGTACGGCCCCGGCGTCCTGCTCGGCATGCTGCTCGGCGCGGGTGCGACCGTCGCGGGAGTCGACCCGTCCCCGGAGATGCGCGCGCTGGCGGCCCGGCGCAGCGAGAAGGCCGTCGCGGCGGGCACCGCCGACCTCCGGGTGGGTACGGCAGAGAGCACCGGCTTCCCCGACGAGAGCTTCGATGTCGCCGTCTCGGTGAACAACGTCCCGATGTGGTCGGATCTGACGGCCGGGATGCGCGAGCTGCACCGCGTCGTACGCCCCGGCGGCCGGGTGGTCGTCGCCTGGCACGGGGGCACGCACACCCGCGGGATTGCCCGCAAGCTGGTGCTGCCGGCGGACGTCCTCGACCGGATCACGGTCAGCATGCGGGACGTGTTCGGCAACGGCGAGATGCGGCAGGGCCGGCACATCGTGACGTTCCAGGCCACCCGCTGACCACAGCCTCCCGGCGGGAGAGCAGCTCGGAATCTGATTTTCAGATATCCTGGCGGCATGCGCACCATGACCGCAACCGAGGCATCGAGGAAGTTTTCGGAGCTGCTCGACGCCATCGAACACGGCGAGACCGTGACCATCACCCGTGGCAATCATCCGGTAGCCGAGATCGGACCAGCCCGGCTCCGCACCGGCGCCGATCTGGAAGCGGCTCTCGCCGATCTGCCGCCACTCGACCCTGACGTCGAGAAGGACATTGAGTCCGCTCTTGCCCTTCTCACGAACGAAATGTCCGACCCGTGGGCCGACGACTGATCCTCGACACCAATCTGCTCATCGCCTACGAGCGGAACACGATCGATCGTACGGCCCTGCGACAGGATGAGCTCTCCGTCGCCGCTGTCACGATCGCCGAGTTCCGCGTCGGCATCGAGCTCGCAGACAACGCTCAACGTGCTGCCGAGCGTTCCCGGATCCTCGCGGCCATCGCGTCGGCAATCGATGTACTCGACTACACCCAGACCACTGCCGCGCATCATGCTCGCCTCATTGCACACGTACGAAGGAGCGGAAGACCGCGCGGCGCCCACGACCTGATCATCGCGGCGCATGCACTTGAGACCGGCCGCACCGTGCTCAGCTTGGACGCCAAGGCCCACTTCGCCGACCTGCCGGGCGTTCTCGCGGTCGACGCCTGACTCGGCAGAGAGAACGATGTTCACGGCCATGATCACCCGCAGGTGGCGGGTGGGTTTGGGTGCGGGCCCTTGGCGTGGTCGCGGGGCGGGCGCTGACAGAATGGATCGGCTGACAGCGTTGTCAAGGGCGTAGCGTTTCTTCCGCGCGCAGCCCAGTCCGCCTACAGATCAGTCCGCGCACAGCATCCCGTCTGCAGAGGTGGCCCGTGAGCGACGCCCCCGATCCCGCCCCCATCACGATCCCGACCGACCGCCGACCGGCTGACGGCCGCTTCGGTTCGGGCCCTTCGAAGGTCCGGCCCGAAGCCGTGGCGGCACTGACCGCGGCCGGCACCTCGCTGCTCGGCACCTCGCACCGCCAGGCGCCGGTCATGCAGCTGGTCCACCGGATCCGCGCGGGCATCCGGGCGCTCTTCGATCTGCCCGACGGCTATGAGGTGGTGCTCGGCAACGGCGGCAGCACGGCGTTCTGGGACATCGCGGCACACAACCTGGTGCGGGCGCGGGCGCAGCACCTGGCGTTCGGCGAGTTCTCGTCGAAGTTCGCCGAGGTCACCACTCGGGCGCCCTTCCTGGGGACGCCGACCGTGGTGAAGGCCGCACCGGGAACGCTGGCCACGCCGTACGCCGAGGAGGGCGTCGACGCGTACGCCTGGCCGCACAACGAGACCTCCACCGGTGTGATGGCGCCGGTCCGCCGGATCGCCGGGGCGGACGAGGACGCACTGGTCCTGATCGACGCGACCTCGGGCGCGGGCGGCCTCCCGGTCGACATCAGCGAGACTGACGCCTACTACTTCGCGCCGCAGAAGTGCTTCGCCGCGGACGGCGGGCTCTGGCTCGCGGTCCTCTCGCCGCGCGCGCTCGCCCGGGTCGAGGAGATCGCCGGATCTGGGCGGTACATCCCGACGTTCCTCGATCTGCCCACCGCGATCGACAACTCCCGTAAGGACCAGACGTACAACACCCCGGCGATCGCCACCCTCGTGCTGATGGCCGAGCAGCTTGACTGGCTCCTCGCGAACGGCGGGCTGGCCGGCGCGGTCGAACGCACCACCGACTCCTCTAGCCGGCTGTACACCTGGGCCGAGAAGTCGGAGTACGCCACGCCCTTCGTCACCGACCCGGCCGTGCGCTCCCTCGTCGTGGGGACCGTCGACTTCGACGAGTCCGTGGACGCGTCGGCAGTGGCGCAGGTCCTCCGGGCGAACGGCATCGTCGACGTGGAGCCCTACCGCAAGCTCGGCCGCAACCAGCTGCGGGTCGCGATGTTCCCCGCGGTCGACCCGGCCGACGTGGAGGCGCTGACCGGGTGCATCGACTACGTGGTGGAGCGGCTCAACACCCGATAGCGGCTTGGCACCAGCGCACGTCGGTGGGCGATCTCAGCCCGCTTCCTCGCGACGGCCAGGCCACAGTGCTTGTGCGAGGAGCCAAATGAGCACGTATACGTGGCGTCTACCTGCCTTGCATGGCATCGGCACCATGTGAAGCAGGCAATGACCACGTATACGTGATCATTTGGGTCCGACGAGCTACGCCAGCGGCTCGTCGTCATCGTCGTCGAAGAACAGTCGGCGCCGGGAGCTTCCAGGGCGCTCGGCCGGTCGATCAGACCTGGACTGGTCTGGCTGACCGGCCTCGCCCGGCCACGGCGGTGGTATCGGGCGTCCCGAGGCGTCCCAGGTCAGCATCTGGGGCGGCGGTGGTGGTTCTTCACGGGACTCGCTGCGGCGACGCGGGCCGCGTCCCCAGGGGTAGCTCTCCGACTGTGTCCAAGGTTGGTCTGAGGGAGCGGCCGCACCAGGGCTCTCCCAACCGGCGACGGGGCGGGCGGGGGGTGGGCCACCCGCTGGGCCACCCGCTGCTGGGCCACCCGCGCCAGTCCAGTCACCGGCGGGCGTCTCCCAACCAGGGCCGGGGGTGCGCCACCCCGGTCGCGAAGGCTCAGGGGGTGCGGACCGTCTCGGATCGTCCGACCATTGCGGGGCTCCGGCAGGGCCCTGGTCGTACGACCGAGGCTCAGAGTCGTGCCGCTCCCCTCGTTCGTACCCCTCCGCCTGGCCGTACGGCGCCCGCTCGTCATACGGCTCGGCCTGGCCGAACCGCTCCGGCTCTCTCCGCAGGTCTCGCGGACCCGCAGCCGCGTCGGACGGGCCGCGGTGTCCGGCGTCGTCGTACAGGTCGGTCGCGCCGTAGGCGTCCGCCCGATGAGAGCTCACGGTGGCGGGGTCAGGAGGGCGGTGACGAGACGGCCCCGACGGTGTCGGGTCCTCCGGCCATGGAGTTCCGGCCTGGCCCGGCCACGGAGATTCCGGTGAAGCCTGTGCGTCGCCCGCCGGCCAGGCCAGGGGCGGGTAACTGCCCGTGTCATCGCGTTCGTACGCCGCGGCGCGCGCTGGCCCGGAACCGTCGTCGGCTGCCCCGCGCCGCGCGTGGCTCGATCGGCGGGGGTTGCCCTGCCGCCTTCGCGACGGTAGGAACGCCACGATCCCGGCGAGGAGCGCGACCGCCAGCACCAAGCCCGGAATCCACAGGGGCAGCCCGCCGAACAACGTACTGGTGCCACCCGAGTCGGCGTTCTCCGTATCCCTTGGGGCCGCCGGTGGCGTCGTGGCGGGGGTCGAGCGGGGCGAGGCGCTCGCGCTGCTCGAGGGGGTCGGAGTGACCACGCCTCCGGCACCCGTGATCGGCAGGGACAGGACGGTGGAGCCGGCGCCCTCGCTTCCGACGAAGATCCGCTCGCCGTTCAGGCTGACCGTGAGACCTTCCCCCTGGCGCTGCGACGGGAGCGGGAACGACCGGACCTCCGCGGCGTCGGGCCAGCTCAGCACGTGCGCGTCGGCGTACGTCCGGAGGACGATGGCCGAGCCGTCGGGAACGAACGAACCGTCGGTCACCATGGCAGGCGCGTCCGCGATCCTGGTCAGCCGGTTCACGACGCCCGACGCGAGTTGCTGCGGCCCGGCGTAGATGCCACCCCCGCGCGGATCCTTGGTCACGACGTACACACGCCCGGTCTGCGGATGGACCAGCAGCGCCTCGGCGTCGTGCGGTCCGTCGGGGTAGCTCAGGCGGAACCTGCTCCACTGGACCCGCCGGTCACCGAACGAGTCCGGCTCCCGGAAGCGGTACAGCGTGATCGAACTCCGGGCCCGCTGGTTGTCTCCGATGTCGCCGACCCAGATCCGCCCGTCCGGCCCGCTCGCGATCGCCTCCCAGTCGACATTGGTGGCCTGACCAAGGGTCAACGTCGAGACCACCGTGCCGTGACCGTCGAGGGCGAAGACGCGCGGCAGGTCGCCGGAGTCGTTGTGGGTGTAGAAGAGGCTGCGGAACTTCGTGCTCAGGGCCAGACCGCTGGGTTCGGTGATGCGTTCGTCGCTGATCGTGAACGCTTCGTCGACGCCCTTACTGTCGGGCGCCGCGGCGTATGCGACCGAAGCGGCGGGCACCAGCGCGGCCCCCGCGACGAGCGCGCACGCACCGGCCGCGCCCGCGAAGGCCGCGGCCAGAGCTCCAGTTGTCCATCGACGTCTTCGCGTCCAGATCACGACCGCAGCACCTCCGCGAGGTCCGGCTCCAGCAATCGCGCGAGTGCGGGCGACACCCCCCACCCGGCGGTGAGTTCGTGATA
The DNA here is from genome assembly GCF_000373925.1 of Actinopolymorpha alba DSM 45243. Classification (GTDB taxonomy): domain Bacteria; phylum Actinomycetota; class Actinomycetes; order Propionibacteriales; family Actinopolymorphaceae; genus Actinopolymorpha; species Actinopolymorpha alba. Next base: position 143,475 of record NZ_KB892720.1, read on the forward strand.
GTCACGGACGACCTCGGGGGAGGCGGCCGCACCGGTCCGTACGCCGCGGACAAGCAGGTTACGTGGCGTGTGGTCGGAATCGACGAACTCCATCACATCGACGCGGTACCCCACAAGCCGCAGAACGGCCGCGCGGAGGGCATCGGTGAGCATGTCGGCCAGCCTCTCACGGAGAATGCCGTGTCGGGTCAGAAGCCCATAAGGCGACGGTGTCGGCCGGCCCGCCAGTTGCCGCTGCAGGTCGTGGTGACAACACGGCGCGGCAAGGATCAGGGCCGCCTGCCAGCGGACGGCCCGCGCCAGCGCGTCGTCGGTGGCGGTGTCACACGCGTGCAGGGCGAGTACGACGTCGGCGCCTCCCTCGACGGGTGCAGACGCGATGTCGCCCTCGACGAAGCTCACCGCATCGTCCCAACCGAGTTCCTTCGCCACCCTGGTGTTGCGCTCTCGGGCCGGCGCCTTCACGTCGACGCCGGTCAGCGTGGTGGGCAGCTTCCGAACGCCGGCCAGATAGGCGTACGCCGCGAAGGTCAGGTACGCATTGCCGCAGCCGAGGTCGACCACGCGCAGCGGGCGCTCGGGTGTGGGTGGCGCCAGCCGACCGGCCGTGAGCGCGTCGTCGAGCGCGGGCCCGAGCAGTCGGAGGAACTCCTCGACCTGGTGGTACTTGTCCCGGCGGCTCGGCTTCACGACGCCGTCAGGGTCGCTGATCCCCACGGCGGTCAGGAACGGCGCGGCCGGGTCGAGGACCCGGGCCTTGGCCCGATCATGGGACCGTGCGGGCGCGGGCTCCGACCTGGCCTTTGCCTGGGCGTGCACCTGCGCGGCGCCCTTCTTGGTGACCCGCAGTTGGACCGTCTCGCTGATCGTGTCGACGTGCCAGTTGCCGTACGGCGCCCGCAGCGCGTCGTCGACGGCGTCGAGTACGCCTGGTCCGAGCGGGACGTTGTGCGTGTGCGCCTGCGTGTCGTCATATGTCGTGACCTGAAGGTGCCGGCCGTTCCGGAGGTCGACGTACCGCAACTCCGTACGCCGCCATCGCGGCGACTCGCCGCGCCGCCGCCCGGCAGCCACAGCGCGGACCAGCCGCTCGTCGTCGAGAACGAGGGCGCGGATCCGGTCGAGGGCGGCCGGCAGAGGTTCTGACACGCAAGCATTGTCGGGTACGCCCACGACAACGGGAGGTCGCGTCCGGTTTTCGCCGCCGCCAGGACTAGACGGAGTACCACCCCCGGGGCCGTACCCTGGGAAGTCGCCCGGCGGTGACCCAGTGATCCGGAGACTAGGGACGGACCGATGACTAATCTGACCAGGGCTCTCGAGGCCATGTTCACCATCGGCGTCGCTGGATTGCTGTGGGTGCTCGCCAGCTTCCCGATCGTCACCCTCGGGCCGGCGACAGCCGCGCTCGCGACCGTCATGGCCGAGTGGGACGAGAACGGTCCGCCGCCAGTCTGGTCGACGTTCTGGTCGGGCTTCCGGCGGCATTTTAGGCAGAGCCTGTGGTTGGGTCTCCTCGCCACCATCGCCATCCTGTTGCTGTCGGTCGACCTGGCGTACGGCCTGCGCGCCGAGGACGCGCCCATGCGGGCGGTCGTCCTCATCGCCGCAATCGTCGGAACCCTCGCTGTGGGCGGAACGCTGACCTTCGCATTCCCAGTCATGATTAGCTATCCGGGACCATGGCGGCGGACCCTCCGCAATGCCGCCCTCTTCGCGGCGGCGTACCCACTGACCACCATCACCGGGCTCATCGGACTCGGTGTCGCGTCCGTCTCCGTCATGATCGTTCCTGCTGTCCTCCCGGTTGTCGCTGGAGTCGAAGCCTGGCTGGTCAGCCGGTTGACTCGGCGGGTGTTCGCGCGGTTCCTTGCCCGCCAGGAGGCTGCGCAGGCGAAGACGGTCCCGGTCGTCTAGCACCTGCCGCAAACTCGGCGAGGCGGGTCCCCAGCCGCGGCAGTGGCCGGTACGCCGCGAATGCCCTCGCAAGCGGATCGACCAGGTTTCCCGACATGGGAGTCCCGGAGGTCGCTTCCGCATGGGTTACCCGGATCCCGTTTCTGGCGTGCAGACAGGCTCGATAGCCCTTCTTTTCAAGGGTTTTCGAGCCTGTCGGTTTGTTTTCTTGTCCCGCTTCCCGCGCCGGTTAGAACGGCGGCGGATCCGGATCGTCTGGTTCTACCGGGTCGGTGAGGCGTGGTGGGGTGACCTTGTACTCCCGTCCGTGCGGATCGGTATATCGAAGGTGGCCCGGACTGGTCTGCTCGACCTTCCAGTCGCCTTC
>NZ_KB892721.1 GCF_000373925.1 Actinopolymorpha alba DSM 45243
AAGCGGCGTGAGGTGGCGGAGCTGCGTAACCAGGCGGACACGTTGGTCTACCAGACCGAGAAGTTCATCGCCGACAACCCCGACACCGTCCCCGCTGATGTGAGGTCCGAAGTCGAGCAGGACATCGCGGCCCTCAAGAAGGCCCTCGAAACCGACGACAACGACGCCGTCAAGACCGCCTTCGACAAGCTCTCGGCCTCGCGAACCAAGATCGGGCAGGCGATGTATGCCTCCGCCCAGCAGTCACAGTCGGACGCTGGTCAGGATGCGGCCGGTGACTCCACAAACGACTCCACGAACGACTCCACCAGCGGCTCGGCCGGCAGCGATGACGTGGTCGAAGGCGAGATCGTCGACGACGACAAGCCGTCGAACGACCCGAAATAGCCGGAACGTGCGACAGCTGCCAGGTGCGGACAGCTGCCAAGCGCTGATGGCCAGGGGGACCACCGCTCTCAGGGCGGTGGTCCCCCTGGCGTTATCTCCCTCACCACAGGTCCAGTCGTTCCAGTACCTCGGCGGCTTTGGGCAGGGGAGGAGCTGGCTGGCCGGTGACCTCGGCGGTGATGGCGAGGTCACCACGTAACTTCGCGAGCTGTTTCCACAACAGAACCCGTGGAAATGACTGGCGTACCCGCGTCCCGATCCGTCCCGTCAGCCGACCGGACGCCGGTAAGTTCTCGACCGCCAGCCCACCCGCGAGCAGCCGAGCGGCAGTCACGTTCCCGATGCCTCGGACTCCTGGGATGCCATCTGAGGGATCCCCGACCAGGCTCACCCGGTCACACCAGCGGCGCGGGGTTATCCCGAAGCGCGCCTCAACGTCCTCGGCCGCCACGATCCGCTCTCCGGCACGCCGGGCGGTGTTCAGCACCTTTACCCGTGGCGCCAACAACTGGTAGTAGTCCCGGTCAACCGACATGATCCAGACGTCGCGTCCTCGCGACCGCAGATGGGTGCGCCGCACCAGCGTGGCGATCACATCGTCGGCTTCGGCGGTGTCGCTCACCACCTGAGGTATCCGCAGGAGCTCGAGCCCGCGCATGACGGTGGCGAGCGATCTGATCGGTGCCATTGCCTCGTCGTCCGTCGGCCGATGGGCCTTGTAGGTCGGGTCGATGTCGAGCCGCTGGTCCCACGCGTTCTCGCCGTCGAAGACGACCGCGATCTCCGGTGCCACAGGTAGTTCACGGACCGCGACCCGCAGGAGTGCGAAGAAACCGAACACTCCCGTCACGTCCCGGGTCTTGTCTCGGCTGCGGATCCGAGCCGGAAAGCCGAACCACGCCCGCCATAGCAGGTTGTGGCCATCGACGAGGAGCAGGGGGATATGGGGCATGCGGCACCGCCAATCTCGCTCGGTGGCCGCTGAGCGAGCGGGCGGGTGGCGGGCGGATCGGTACGTCGTACGGCACGCCCTCCCAAGGACGCCAAACCCTATCCAGGTCAGTCGGTCGCGGTCGCTCGGCGCGCCGACCGCGGCCGACGGCGGCCGGTCAGCTCGCCCGCCGCCCACGGGGCGTCGTAGGTGGGTCCCCACGTACGCCGGGTCTGTCCGCGATCACCGCACCCGCGCCCGGCCGCAGGCCCGCGACCGCGCCCGGCTGAACGTTCATGCCCGCGCCCGTGTCCAGCGCCGAATGCTCGGCGGCGACGTGCGGGTGCGAACCGTCCCTCGACAGCCCGACGACCTCGGCAATCACTGGTTCGCGCCGCCACGAAGGCGGACCCGGCCGGACCGAAGTCCTGGGGTTGGCCGTGAAGGCCCAGGCCAGCGCGACCGCCGCGAACATCGCCCGGTTGTCGTTGATGTCGCCCGACACCATCGCGTTCAGAACGAAGAAGACGGCGAGGGCCGCCCACACCGCTCCGTCGACGGAGCTGGCGAGCTTACGCATCCGCCACAATCCGACCGCGAGGAAACCCGCGAGGGCCAGCGCGGCGAACCAACCACCGTCGGCCAGCGTCTCGACGAGGAGGTTGTGGGGGTACTGCCGCCATCCGGTGTCGAGCGGCTCGGTCGGCTCGAGATGGTCGACCAGGGCGCCCCATCCGACGCCGGTGGGGTGGTGAGCCGCGGTGCGCAGCGCGGCCTGGATCAGGCGGATGCGCGCGCCGACAGAGACGTCGTCGCCACCAGCGGTGAGCATCCGCGTGATCCGCTCGGCGCCGAACTCACCGCTGCGGTTGAGGAACCACCAGGCCAGCGGGGGTGTCGCGAGCACCGCGAGGATGCGGAACTGCCGCCCTCGGCGCGGCGTGAGCGAGCTGCCCCCGACGAGGACGAAGGCCACCAGCGCAGCGGCGAGCGGACCTCGCGACCCCGACTGGACGACGGCCATCGCCATGCCGGCCGCCGCGACGAACACCCCGAGCTGGCGATCCAGTGCCGTACGAAGAAACCGAGAACGGCCAGGACAACGCACGCAGCGCCAGCGGCCCGACCGATCGCGATCGTGTTCGAGCCGGCGGCGGTGAGCCGCCAGGGCTGGTACGGGTCGGGGAAGACCACGGCGATCGCGGTGGTCACGGCGCCGGCGGCGACCACCGCGTACGCGGCGATCATCCGGCTGCGTGGGGTACGCAGCAGAAAGCTCGGTGCGAGCGCGGCGATGAGCGTGACGGTCCAGAGCTTGAGGACCTTGTCATCGGCGTACGTGTTGTCGCTGGTGAATACGGACGCGGGAATGAACATCAACCAGACGAGAAGGACGGCACCTGCGCCGTGCGGCAATGCGAACGTCCGAAGGAAGATCGCCAGCAGCCAGAGCCCCACGACCGCGGCCGCCAACAGCGTCAGGTCGACGGGAAGCCAGGCCAGCGCGGGCGTGCCTTTGACGTACCCCGCGAAAAGCAGGCAGACCAGCACTAACGGCGCGACGACGTCGCGTGCGGACACACGAAACCGCCCAGATCCCCCCACAGGACCTCATTTCCCATTCACTGAATCCGAAGCCGGCCTGGAAACTAGCGGAGGAAATATCGCCAGCGGGCAGAAACCGGAAAGAATTCGATGACGTTCGGCTTCTCTTTGATTCCTTATCGTCACCAAGTCGGAAGTGGTCTACGGACAGGAAGAAGGCCATTCCGTTCAGTAGCAATCTCTCGCCTCGCGGGTCAAAGGACTCAAGGGAAGAAGAGGCATCGAGGAGAGCTCAGCCGGTTTGCGCCGCCCGCGGATGCTGGTGAGCGCGACCCAGCCCACGATGGGGGCCCGCGCCTGGTTGTGCGCCCGGTCGCCGACGAGGAGTGGATCAGCTCGCCACCCGGCGCGGTCTGCCAGGACCTCCTGATCCACACGATCCGGTCGTATGACGTCGGGCCCCGGATCCGCTACCTGGCCGGGGAGTACCAAACCCAGCTGGCCCTGGTGGCGGCCGTGCCACCATCCGAGCCGCGGTCGAGGCGGCTCCAGTCGGAGGCCATACCGACATGGGGCGTCGGGCGGTGCGAAGTCGGAATGCCGGAGAGTGTGGTCGCGCTAGATAGGGAGGGAAGGGCCCCTGTCACGCGCCTCTGACCTGCCTGGCGACAGGCGGTCACGGACACTCCCGACCCGGATTTGACTCCGGTTGTGGGTGTACGTATGGTTCTCTTCACCTCGCCGGGAGCGCGGGACGCCTGAGGGCGGCCGGTCCGGTCGAGGAACCCAACCACGTTGATCTTCTTCTGGGGTGCGGTGCGCCTCAGATTC
>NZ_KB892722.1 GCF_000373925.1 Actinopolymorpha alba DSM 45243
CTGTCCTGCCCCACCACGTACTGATCCAAAAACTCGTAGATCTCCCGCGGCTTCGGCAACTCATGCAACCCCACCTCAGAAGACTCGTTCAGCTCCTCCTCGATGAGCTCAATGCAGAGCCCGACACATTCGTCGCAGATATAGACACCGACCGGGCCGGCGATGAGTTTCTTGACCTGCTTCTGGCTCTTGCCGCAGAACGAGCACTTGAGCAGATCGCCGCCGTCGCCAATACGTGGCACGCGGAGCACCTCTTCTTATGGTCGTACGAAATCGAAATGGAGCGGCCGCGACAAAGGTCACGGCCGCTTTTCAGGCGAGGGTCACGGGGAGAGAGGCCAGGCGCCAGGTGCCCGGGTCGGGGAGGTGTCGAACGTCCTCAGGTGGCGCGGCCAATGCGAGTTTCGGATAGCGACGCAGCAACGCGGTCAGCGCGAGTTCGGTCTGGACGCGCGCCAGCGAGGCTCCGAGGCAGAAGTGTGGGCCGTGGGCGAAACCCAGGTGCCCGGGGCCACCCGCCGCCCGGCCGAGGTCGAGCCGGTCCGGCTCGGTGAACACGCGCGGGTCGCGGTTGACGGCCGCGATCGACACGGTGATCGGCTGGCCCTTCCGGACCTGCGTGCCGCACACCTCCGCATCCTCCCGTGCGTACCGGGGAACGGTCAGCAACTGCGGCCCCGTCCACCGCATGAGTTCCTCGACCGCGCGCGGCATGAGCGCGGGTTCCTCGCGGAGGGTCACCAGGTGCTGGGGGTTGGTGAGCAGGGCCTCCACCGCGTTGGCGATGAGGTTCGTCGGCGTCTGGCCGGCGAGGACCAGGTGCCAGATCAGGGTGACCATCTCGGTGTCGCTGAGCCGGTCACCGTCATCGGCCTGGGCGCGGATGAGGTCCGACACCAGGTCGTCGGCGAGTTCTTCCCGCCGGCGCGCGACCGCGGCCTTGGCGCCCGCCATGATGCCCGGCAGGGCTTCGGCGAACGCCGGACCGACTCCGGCGGCGACCGCCGCGCCGTACTCCCGCCACCGTGGCCGATCGGACTCGGGGATTCCGACCAGCTCGCAGATCACCTCCATGGGCAGCGGCCGGGCAAGGTGCGGCAGCAGGTCCACCGAACCATCGACCGCGTGCCGGGGTAGGTCGTCGAGCAGTTTCGCGACGATCGGCTCGACCCGCGGGCCGAAGTCCGCGGCGCGGCGGGCGCTGAACGCGGGCGCCACGAGCCTACGAAGCCGCAGATGCTCGGGACCATCCATCTCGGACATGGTCCGCATGTACGACAGGCACTCCTCGGGGATGCCGGGCGGCGGGGTGAAGCTTTCGGACCTGATCTCGAACCGCGGGTCGCTCAGCACCGCCTTGGCGTCGTCGTACCTTGTGACGACCCCGACCGGGCCGAGACCGGGAATGTGCATGCGCGCCATCGGCGCACGCTCGCGGACGTTCCCCCAGGTGGCGAAGGGATCGCGGAGGAGGTCGGAGTCGGTCAGGTCGATCTCGGGTACGCCGTCCAGATCCTGGCTGACGCTGGCCATGAACCCTCCTGGAGTCTCGTGCGGGTCGCCGTACAGATGGGACCGGATCGTGAGGTCGGATTTCAGATGATGTCATCATCTGAATGGTCACAGTATCTTCACACGCGTACCGGTGACAACGTGGCGGCGAGGAGAACGATGGGCCGGCTCACCCGGACACAGACCCAGGAACGCAACCGCGCCAAGGTCCTGGCGGCGGCCCGCGCCGAGTTCATCGCCCGCGGCTTCCGCAGCGTCAAGATCGACGACATCGCCGAACGCGCGGACCTCACTCGCGGCGCGGTCTACTCGAACTTCCCCGGGAAGCGGGCGCTCTACTTCGCGGTCCTGGCTGACGACGCCGAGCGCGCTTCCGGGGCCGCGCAGGCGCATGGGCGCGGGCATGGGCATGGGCCGCCCGGCGACACGGTGCGCGAGGCACTCGGTGCGTTCGCTCGCGCCTGGGTTGCCCGGCTCCCCCTCGCCACCGACGAACCCCACAGCGCTGCCCGGTTGGGCATGGACCTGATGTCAGAGGTCATCGCCGACGAGGGGAGCCGGCAGGCGTTCGCGCAGTTGATGAAGCTCGACGCGCTCCTGCTCGGGCTCGCCCTGGAGCGGCTTCGCCCGCGCCTGCCGGCCGCTGACCGACGGGACGCTGACCGACGGATTGCCGGCCGACGGGTGGCCGTGGCCGAGGCCGCACTCACCACTCTTCATGGCGCGCGCCAGCTGGCCGCCGCCGCGCCCGGATTCGTCGAACCGTTCAACGTCGTCAGCGCCTGCGCGCAGCTTGCGGACCTGGACCTCGGCGACACCTGGCAGCCCCCGCACCTCCCGCACACCCGGCGCGCGCGAACCGTTGACGAGGCATGGTCGCCGCCGCCGGCGACTGACGCGGCGGGAGGCGGCGCCGCACGCCTCACTGGCGATGGGGTGGTCGCGATCCTTGGGCTGCACCGGCTCGCCGCGATCGAGGAAGCCGTACGCGCCGCACCCGCCGGACTCGACGTCACCGCCGTACTCGTCTCGGACTCTCCGAAGGAGCTCCTGCCGCTCGCCCGGCTGACCGTCGCCGAGCTGCGCACCTGCCTGCAGGAAGCGGTGGCGCCGTCCGCGTGGCCGTCGCCGCAGATCGTGTACGACGAAACCGGCGCGCTCGCCGAGGCGGCGGGTGTCTCTGAGGTCGACAATGCAACGGAAATCGCCGTACGCATCCAGGATGGCCGGATCGTTGCCCGCGCCGAAGGGTTCGGGGCCTGCCACGCCGCCGCGACCGCGGAGCCCGCCCGCCGAACCTAAGGGGAGGTCATACATGGATGGCCGCGACATTGCCGGTATCGACACCGGCTGCCAATCGCAGCGCTCGTACGACCTTCCTTCTCGCGGCTCTGGTCGTCAGAGGCAGCCGGGAGCCGTCAGAGGTTTTCGGCTAAGAGACCGAGAGACCTCTGACAACTCCGACGAGCCTGACCATCCGAGTTCGAGATACCCCTTGTAAATAAGGGCTCGTAGGGTCCTTGTCGATTGCGAGCAGGATCGCGATCGACTAAACTCGAACGTATGAGCGACGGCGATGGTGTGCGGTTCTCTCCGCTCCCGCCCGGGTTTGGCGACATGGCAGCCGGTCCGGAGTTGGTGGCGGCGTTCGCTGCTGTTGACCAGTCGGCGTGTAATGGTTACGAGTTGGGTGAGCTGGTTCGTGCCGCGCGGAAGCTCGCTTGCTGGGCTGAGT
>NZ_KB892723.1 GCF_000373925.1 Actinopolymorpha alba DSM 45243
ATTTCGGCTTCGATGTGCAGCCGCAGCAGCCCGGCCCGGAGTTTCAACACCTCAGGGAAGATCGCCTCATCCACGGTGGCGCGGTCGGCTGGGGGTAGGAGGGTGAGCCGGTCGACGATCGTCCGCACTCGGAGAATTCGAGTTCGCCGCGTTCCAACGCCTGCCGGGTGTTCGGCAGGTCTGTCAACGCCAAGGGAGCGTGTCAAGTTTTCTGTGTAAGTTCGGGCGACTTTTTCTCCTGACTATTGTTACTGGGTGTGATGGTTGGTTAGATGGGGAGCCGGTCGCCGAAGCGGACGGCGAAGGCGTTCAGAGCGGCCTTCCAGCCGTAGGTGCCGGTGCCACGTTCACCCTTGGCCCGGATGCGGCCCTCGCCGTCGATGTGGCGTCCACTGATGTTACGGATCCCCAGATACAGCAGCTTCATCGCGGATTCTTCGCTCGGGAAATGCCCGCGCGTTTTAGTGATCTTTCTCAGCTGATAATTGATGGACTCGATCGCGTTTGTCGTGTAAATCACCTTCCGTATAGCGGGGTGGAATTCGAGGAACGGGATGAACCGGTCCCAGGCCCTTTCCCACACATCGACCAGCCCGGGGTATTTCTTTCCCCACTGCTGGCGAAGGTGCTCCAGTGAGGATTTCGCAGCCGCCTCGTTCACCGCGGTGTAGATCGGCTTCAATGCTTTCGCGACGGCTTTTCGGTCGCCGTAAGAGACGAACTTCATCGAATTGCGGATCAGGTGAACCACACAGGTCTGCACGATCGCTTTCGGCCAGACCGTGCCGATCGCCTCGGGCAGCCCTTTCAGCCCGTCGCAGCACACGATGAGTACGTCCTCGGTGCCGCGGTTGCGGAGCTCGTTCAGCACGCTCTGCCAGTACGCCGCACCCTCGCCATCAGACGGGCCGATCCACAGGCCCAGGACGTTCTTCACACCCTCCACGTCCACGCCTGTGACGATGTATGCGGGCCGGTTGGACACCACACCCTCGGTGCGGATCTTGACCATGATGGCGTCGATGTAGACGATCGGGTAGACCCGCTCGGTCGGCCGGTTCTGCCACGCGGTGATCTCATCGGCGACCACATCGGTGACCGACGAGATCAGCTCCGGGCTCACGCTCGCCCCATACACCTCGCCCAGATGCGCGGCGATATCGCGGGTGGTCATTCCCCGCGCATACAACGACAAGATCATGTCATCGATCTGCCCGATCCTGCGCTTCCCTTTCGGCACGATCTTCGGGTTGAACTCACCATTTCGGTCTCGAGGAACATCGACCCGCACCGGCCCGGCCGAGGTAATCACCGTCTTGGACGAGAATCCGTTCCGCGAATTCCCCGACCCATTTCCCGCCGGGTCACCCTTGACATAGCCGAGATGATCTTCCATCTCCGCCCCGTATGCCCGCTCGATCACCGCCTTCGTCAACGCGTTGATAAGCCCATCCGGACCGTCCAACGACATCCCGGCCTGCTCGGCATCGGCCAGGATCTGATCGATCCCTGCCGGCGAGACAAGCTCGGCCAGCCGCCTCGCAGCCGCCTGCTCCGGCAACTCCACCGGACCCGGCGACAGCCCCGACGGCAGCCCCTGCCCAGACCCCTCGGCCAGCGCCTCGCTGACCAGCTCCTGAACCGAGGAAGACTTCCCAGACTTGCTCACGCAGAGTGTCCTTCCTAGCAAGGCGGACCCCTGTCCGCCTCCTGGTCAGGTCACCCGTACTTACACAGAAGATCTTGCACCCCCCGCCAAAGGCGATGAGCATGAACTGATCACTGCGGTAGTTGGTCCACCCCAACATCGGCGCCAGTAGCTCAGCCGCACGCGGCTCCGGCTGAGACGAGCGTTCCGCCTCATCGTCCTTGAAGCAGGGCGGGCAGTGCGCCAACACAGCAGTCACAGCAAGACTCAAAGACTCGCCCCAACAGGCGATCTTCCGCGCGGCCTGAAGCAA
>NZ_KB892724.1 GCF_000373925.1 Actinopolymorpha alba DSM 45243
CCCGCCGCCTCCGCGCTGAGCTGCACAAACGTGCAGGCACGGACGCCGGGCCAACCCCCTCACCAGGGGCGGCCCGGCGCGATCCGTCTCAGTCTCAGTTCCCCTCTCATTCATCTCCGTTCGCCGGGGTCCGCGCCTTCCTCCTCCGCACCCCGGAGAAGCCCGTCAATCCGCTCGGCCACACTGCGGCGAATCGGATCGGTGACGTGTTGATACCGCGCGGCCATGGCGGTCGTGGACGATCTCATGATCGACATGACGGTCCGTTCGGGTACCCCGAGTACCAGGGGTTGCGAGGAGGACGGGGGGAGAGTGGTTGGCGGGCAAGAAGTACTGCCCTATCCCACGCCGCCTACAAGGTCCGGTGCTCAGGGTCTTTCGGTTCCTGCGGCACATTCGACCCGGCCTCGGAGTCAGGTGGGTCAGTGCGCAGGTTCCGGGCTTGTGGATCGAAACACAGCCGGAGGCCAACCGCGAGCATCGGAATGGCTGCTACCGCGAATCCCCAGCCGACGGAGCGGGTCAGCACGGCGCCGAGTAGAGCGATGGAGACCGGTTCGAGGGCGACGCGCGGCAGACCGATGAGGCTGCTTATGCGTCCCAGGAACTGCCGGGGAGTGCGGGTCTGGATGAACGTCGGCAGCGCCACGTCGCTGGAGTATGCGACGCCGAAGCCCACCACGACGAGAATCGCGGAGGCGATGAACATGTTGGGCGAGACGCCCAGCAGGGCGAACGCTGTCGCCTCGACAACGGTCATGCCGATGATGAGCAGGCCCCACCGTCGAGGTAGACCCGTGATGGCGGCTGCGATGGTGCCAAGAAGCTGGCCGACACCCCACGCCGATATCAGCGTTCCCAGCGCCACGGCGTTGGCCGAGAACGATCGAGCAAGTGCGGGCAGGCCCACAGCAAACACACCGCTGTAGGCCAGCGCGGAGGCGCTGACAATCAGCAGGACGATCCGTACTTCGTGGCTCCGACGGGCGACGCGCAGACCCTCGCCTATGTCCTTGAGCACGCCTGAGACAGACATCGCCTCCTGGTGAGTAGCCACTCGGCGCGGTGCGGCGCGGACCGTCATGGCCGCGACGAGAAACGTGAGCGCATTGAGCTCGATCGCGACGGCCGGGCCGAGCCACGCAGTCAGCAGGCCACCGAGCATCGGACCCGCGATCATTGCGCCCTGCTCGGCGGCGCCCTGGAGCGCGTTGCCGCGCGGAAGATGCTCAGCAGGCAAGAGGAGGGGCAGGACGGTTTCCGAGGCCGGTCCAAAGAAGGCTGCCGCCACTCCTGTCACCACAGCGAGCGAGTAGAGCTGCCACATCTGGACGCTGCCGACCCATGCAAGGGTGCCCACTGTGGCTACGGCCACGCCCCGCACAATGTGAGACCAGAGCATGACGGTTCGTGGTGAGAGTCGGTCTGTGATGGCTCCGCCGAAGAGCATCAGCAGGCCGCGTGGGATCGCTTGCGCCAACAGGACAGACGCCAGTGCAGCCACCGAACCCGTTTCCTGAAGCACCAACCAGGCCAGGGCCACGCCGAAGGCGCCGTCGCCGAGCATCGACAACCCTTCACCCGCCAGCACCACGGTGAAGGGACGAAACCGCAGCGGCGCCCTCACCTGCTCAAGCACGAGTTCCTCCCGGCTGTGCGATCCGGGCAGTGTCGCAAGAGATGAGCAAGATCGAAACTCGATTTTCGGGCGACACCCAACAGGCGCCCCACCGTGCCGTGCCACTGCCACACGTGGCGGTCACGCTCCGGCGGCCAGTGGTCAACAGCGGTCATTTCGCCGGCCTCACCCGCGCGGCTCAGACACGTTGAGGGTTCATCCCCTCTCGCGGGTTCAAATCCCGCCGCCTCCGCGCTGAGCTGCACAAACGTGCAGGCACGGACGCCGGGCCAACCCCCTCA
>NZ_KB892725.1 GCF_000373925.1 Actinopolymorpha alba DSM 45243
AGCCTTCGCCGAGGAGACGCGTGCCCTGCTCGCCTCCCAGTCAGCCGACGGCGTGTTCTGGGACTGGCCCGGCGACACCGAGATCGTGTTCGCCCGCAAGCCAGCGTGACCTGGGCCGCCCACCTGAGGCGATGCCTACTCCGGCGCCACAGGACTGTCTCAGACTGAGGGCTCCTCTCTCGTCGGTCGGACAACTCGTCCGCACCCGGGTGCTGGGAGGGGCGCCAGGCTCGACGCGTCGAGCCTGGCGCCCCTCCCAGTTACCGTCCGGCGGCTGCCGGGTTCACCAGGCAGGATTCTCAGGGCCGTCCCCGAAGTCCGGGATCGGCAACCGGGCACCATCCTGGCGAGCCGACTCCAACGCGATCACACCCGGCAGCGTGAACCTGGCCGCCTTCCAGGCGTTCACCGGCGGCTGCGTCTTGGTCGTCACCGCCCGGACGAAATCGTCGGCCAGGAAGTGGTGGGAGCCCTCGTGCCCGTTGTGCGCCCCCTCGAACTCCTTGGGCAGCCGGCTTCGGTCCTGCACCTTGGCGTTGCCGGAGGCGAAGCTCTGCATCAGTGCCGGGTCGACGTCTCCGAAGCCCTCCGGCACCTGACCGCCGCGGGTGTAGAACAGGTCGCTGATGTCGAGGGTTTTGCCCTTGCGGTAGTCCTCGCCCTCGGTCTTGATGTTCCAGGTGGCGCCCTGACCGGTCTGCTCCATCACCGACTCGGTGCCGTAGAACCGGAACCGGGACTCGTGCCCCCTCCAGTAACCGACCCGGCGGAACTCGTTGGTGCGCATCGCGCCGCCGTCGGCGAGATGGAACAGCGCACTCATGTTGGAGAAGTCGTTGCCCCACAGCGACACGTCCTTGTCGAAGACGCCGTCGCCGCGATCGTCGCGGATGCCGATGCAGCTGACGCTGGTCGCGTACGTCGGCAGCGCACCGAGGACGCCGCCGATGGCGTGCGTCGGGTAGAGCATGGGCGGGTAGCTGGCGGTCTTCTTCCAGTCCTCGCCGCCGCTGTACTTGTAGGCAGCGTAGAAGCCGTTGTCCATGTCGTGGACGTAGTCGCCCTCGGCGTAGAACACCCGTCCGAACGCGCCCTCGGCGACCTTGTCACGGGCCCAGACCACGGCCGGGTTGTAGTAGCTGGTCTCGCCCATCATGTAGATCAGGCCGGTCTCGGTGACCTTGTCGATGATCGCCTTGATCTCGTCGGCGGTGATCGCCATCGGCACCGCGGAGTAGACGTTCTTGCCGGCCTCCAGCGCCTGCAACACCAGCGGGCCGTGCGTCCAGCGCTGGGTCAGCACCGCCACCGAGTCCACGTCGGAGGCCAGCATCTCCTCGACGTCGGCGAACGTGCCGGCCAGGTCGTACTTCTCCTGGTGCTCCTTGGCCCGCTCGGGAACGATGTCACAGGCGTAGACCGCCTCGACGTCGGGATGCATCTGCCACAACGAGATGAAACTGCGGGCGAACTGCCCGGTACCGATGACGCCGATCTTCATGTCGAATCATCCTTGCCGCTTGTCTTGATCATGTTCGAGCGGGTGTCGCGCCGGGTTCGCACCGGCGCGCTGCGTAGGTTCTGTGACTTGAGTCCAATGTTTCCAGGTCCGCCCGCCACCCTCGCTGTCGCTGGGCACTGATGGCCGCAGAAGTCCGGTGTCGGACTCGAGGAGATTTGCCGACGCCCAGTTGACCGGTCGTCGTTCGAGCCCAGGCCAGTACGTGGCCCGTCGTCGTCCGGGCGACACTGTCGTTCCCGCCGGGCGGCCACGGAGGTGACGGCGACTCCGGTCGGGAGTGACACATCGAGGCGGCGGTTCGAAAAGACTCAGAAATTCTCCGACGGACCTGTCGATCGGCGCCGCTCCCATTCGTAGCCCTGGTGAGAGACGGGCACCGTGCCCGCCCGACAAGCCC
>NZ_KB892726.1 GCF_000373925.1 Actinopolymorpha alba DSM 45243
CTGAAGGACGTCTTCGGCATCCGCCGCCGACCCGAGCATCTCGTAGGCGACGGTGAAGAGCAGGTTGCGGTGGGCGATGAAAGTCTCGGTCGCCGCGTCAGTGACGTGGTCACCCATACCCCGATCCTCTCCCTCACAGCCAGCTCCATCACTCACAGGACCAAACACACACGTGCGGCGGCGTCCCGCAATAGGAGCGCCGCCGCACAACCCGCAGTCCAGATCCGTTCATAATCGACGGATCTGCTACCGATACGTGGCTCACGCTGACCGCTCAGGGGTGGCCAGCGCTTGGCCGCGCTTGGCCCGCAGCAATTGCTGCCGCTTGTCATTCTTGAGCCAGGTGTGCGAACCAGGCTTGCGTGCCTCGTTCGCCAGGTGCTTGACGCTATACGTGCAGGAGAGCTCCTTGAGCTTTGCGCCCGGGCGGCCGCCGAGGAAGAGCCTCATCGCGGTGTCGTCCAGGTGGGCGAGCTGGTAGATGCCGGCGCGACGACCCAGGCTGATGCACATGGCGGGGAACGACAGCTTAATGGGCGCAGGCCGCTTACCCGCGATCCGATCGAGCACCGTGTCGGCAGCGTGTGCGCCCAGGCAACCCGCGGCATAGGCGCTCATCCGGAACGGCAGATCCGACGGCGCCGCCGAGTCCCCGGCCGCGATGATGCGCACATCATCCACAGCCGTCAACGTCTCGTCCGTAAGCAGGCGCCCCACGGCGTCGGTGCTCAACCCGCTGCGTGCGGCCAGGTCCGGCACGCCGAACCCGGCGGTCCAGATCGTCACCCTGCTCGGCAGCGTGCGGCCGTCACCGAGTTGCACAGCGTCGCGCGTCACCGCCGTCACCTTCGCGTCGGGACCGTCGAGCACGGTCACACCGAGCGTGGCGAGCCGCTTGGAAGCCACGCGTCGAGCCCGCGGGTGCAGGTACGGGCCGAGCACACCCCCGCAGACCAGGGTCACCCGGCGGCCCAGCTCCGCCAGCTCGGCGACGGTCTCAATGCCGGTCGGACCGGCTCCGACAACCGTCATCGCGGCCGTTGCGGGCGCGGCGTCGACGACCGACCGCAGCTGCTGCGCCGCCTCCAGAGTGGCAATCGGGTAGGCGAACTCGGCCGCGCCGGGCACACACCGGTCAGCGCTGCCGCTGCCCACCGCGTAGACCAGGTAGTCGTAGCCGACCATGCCGCCCTTCGCCAAGGTCACGCTGCGCTCGGCCGCGTCGATCCGGGTCACGGTGTCGACCACCAACCGGATTCCCTCGGCCAGGACCTCTCCGTAATCGACGACCGCGTCGTGGGACCCGCCCACCAGTTGATGCAGGCGGAGCCGCGCGACGAAGGTCGGGCGCGGGTTGATCAGGGTCACTGTCACGTCCTCACGCTGCGTCAGGCGATTGGCCGCCATGACGCCGGCATATCCGCCGCCGATCACCACCACATCGGTGTTCTCAGTCATGGTGTCTCCTCCGTTTTGGGGTTCAGGCCCAAGACACCGCGTCACCGATGGTTGTGACACGCGTGAGACAGATCACTCCACAGGCGTGGGCTCCGCATGAGGACAGGGGCCTGAGGATGCCCCAGCTGCCCATGAACCCGAGCGTGATCAGTAGCGACGGCCCTGAAGGACCGGGCTTGGAGGTAGCGCCCAACTGGCTGCTGGGTTGGCTCCTGCGTCCAGACACTCCTTGTGGGGTGGCAGGGACGCGTGACTCACGCCCCGCAGTCCACACAGCCTCGCCCTTGCGGGCGATGTTGTGGGAAGCGTTCCGGTCGGCGTGGGCAA
>NZ_KB892727.1 GCF_000373925.1 Actinopolymorpha alba DSM 45243
GGTGCTTCTCCACCAGCGCCCTGATCTCGGTATGAGGGATCGGCGTTCCAGCAGGCGCTGGCTGTGGTCGCCCCTCCACAGTGTGGACGATCAGGCCCGCCGCCCGACGAAGCGCATGCCGAACCGTTGACGAGGCCAGAGCGTCCATCTCGATCAAGCTGCGCGGCGCATCAATTCGTCCACTGCGATGCGCGCGGATGACGGGCAGCCCTTGGTGAACCCGTAGAAGGGGCCGAAGTCGCGGGTCGAAGCGAAGCCGATCACGTGGAGACCCGCCAGCGATGTTTCGAAGCCATCGGTCAGGTCGGGGAAACCATCGGTCGTACTCACCTGGTGCGAGACGCTGCGAAGATAGGGGATACGAGAGAGGTCTGCCTTGTAGCCGCAGGCGAAGATCACATGGTCCGCGATCAGCGTTCGCTGATCCGAGAGCCGCAGTCGAACATCTTGATCACCAGGCAGCACATCGATGACCGCGCAGTTGGGATGGCTGGTGACAACCTCGGTGGCGAGGCGTGGGACGAGCCAGGGCTCGAGGGTGAGCCGGCCGGCTCGCCAGAATTCGCTGGCGATCCGGTGTTGTTTCTCCGCGGAGAGTCGCCGCCACCATCCCCGCTGCGCCAGTGTCTGATCGATGTATGGGTCCATGAAGGCCCAGCTGACCTTGGCGAACTCGGGAATGGGATGCCGATGTACGACGTGCACCTGCTCGGCGCCATGGTCACACAGCAGCGCTGCCCACTCGTAGGCGCTCTGCCGCCCTCCGATAATGACGACCCGGGCGGCGGCGAGATCCTCGAAGCCGACAAGTTCGCTCGTGTGTGATCGGAGCGTCGGCGGCACGTCCGCGTGCCAGCGCGGGAGGTTGGCGAAGTAGCAAATGCCCGGGACGGCAATAACCTTCTCCGCTGTGATCGTCGAGCCGTCGTCCAGAGTTGCGATGAAGACTCCGCTCGGTTTGGTGAGGTCGGTAACCAACCGTTCGTCGACTTCGAGCGACGTGCGCTCACGGAACCATTCGGCATAGTCGATGAAGATGGCGATGGGGACCGGGTTGAAGTCCTCGGGCCGCATCTCCCGGTCCTCGAAGAAGGCCTCGAAGGTGAAGTTGCCGTCTGCGTCGAGGTGCCAGTCAGGACCCGAGCGCAAGAACATGTCAGCTGGCATCTGCTCCCGCCAGAAGGCCAGCGGATGGCCGACGATGTGCGTGTCGATCCCGTTGTCACGAGCTAAGGCGGCGGCCGAGTAAGCGTACGGTCCCGCACCGATGACCAGCAGATCTGTCCGCTTCGGCATGGATCCTCCCGAAGGCAGGGATACTTCTACGCTACCTCGCGCCCGGTATCACGCCGCCGCTCGAGCTCGCCCGCGAGTGGCGTACGTACCGCGTCGACCGCTGCCGCCGGGACACGCTGCCGTTCCCCCGTACGTGGCGGGACCTACCGGGAGCCGGCAGCGTCGAGCGCTGCGAAGATGGGCTCGAGGTCCGCGATGAGCTGGTCGAGTCGCTCGGCTCCAGGCTGTCGTACGCCGGTGCGGCGAGGTCGTCGGTGAGCGACTCGATCGGCTCCGTCGATGGTGGTGACGGCCGGTCAGGCGGCCAGGCGGCGCGCGATCGCCGGGACCACGATCACAGCGGCGACCAGGTGGGTGAGCATCAACAGCG
>NZ_KB892728.1 GCF_000373925.1 Actinopolymorpha alba DSM 45243
CCGTCTGTCGCAAGAAGGAATGATCAACCAAGGGCTTCATCCATGATCAACAGGGGTCGTGTCCCAACCGCACCTGGTTAAACAACAAGCTAAGGAGCGGTGAGTTTTCGAGCCTCGGCCGGTCATACGGTGGAACGAGGTTCGAGGAACGAACGCCATGAGTGAGGAGGGGACAGAGATGAGCGAGATGAACCGTCCGCGAGTCGTGTCCCGGGATGAGTGGCTCGAAGCACGCAAGGCGTTGCTGATCAAGGAGAAGGAGCTCACCAGGGCCAAGGACGCGGTGGCCGCTCAGCGCCGTGCGCTTCCGATGGTCAAGATTGACAAGGAGTACGTCTTCGAAGGCCCCGAGGGCAAGGTGGGGTTGCTCGGTCTCTTCGAAGGGCGGCGCCAGCTGATCGTCTACCATTTCATGTGGCGGTACGACATCGATGCCGGGTGCCCAAGCTGCTCGTTTGTCGTCGACAACATGGGTCACCTCGCCCACCTGCACGCGGCGAACACCACGTTGGTGCTGGTGTCTCGCGCGCCGTTCGAGAAGCTGGCCACCTTCAAGGAGCGGATGGGCTGGACGGTGCCGTGGTATTCGTCGTACGGCAACGACTTCAACTACGACTTCCACGTCACCCTCGACCCGCAGGTCGCGCCTGTGGAATACAACTTCCGCACCCAGGAGGAGCTGGGCGAGCAGGCGAACCTCTGGATCGGTGAGGCGCCCGGGCTCAGCGTCTTCCTTCGCGACGACGATACGGTCTACCACACGTATTCGACGTACGCGCGGGGCTTGGACATCTTACTCGGAACCTTCAACTACCTCGACCGGACCCCGCTCGGTAGGCAGGAGGAAGCCGGCATCATGAACTGGATCCGTCACCACGACAGGTACAGCACCTGAGGCGAGGTAGTCTCCGAGGGAGGGGATCGGCGGGAGGCTGACCTACTCCTCCACCTCGACCTCAGATCCGCGCTGACTGACCTGTGCGGTAGTCGATCGACCTGCGTCCCGCATAGAGGCAGGCTCGAGAACCCTTCTGTTCAAGGGTTCTCGAGCCTGCCGTTTTGCTTATTTGTCTCGCTTCTCCATGCAGGTTAGAACGGTGGAGGATCGGGGTCGTCGGGTTCTACGGGGTCGGTGAGGCGTGGCGGGGTCACCGTGTATTGCCGGCTGTGGGGGTCGGTGTAGGTGAGGTGGCCTGGGCTGGTTTGTTTCACTTTCCAGTCGCCTTCGGTTTTGACGCGGTGGTGTCGGCGGCAGAGTGGTGCCATGTTCGCCACGGAGGTTTCGCCGCCTTGGGCGTAGGGTTTGGTGTGGTCGAGGTCGCAGTTGATGGCTGGGCGTCTACAGAGCATCCAGGTGCAGCGTTGGTTGAGTGACTGCACGAACTCCGCCGGGAGACCGCGGAGGAAGCGTTTCGACAGCGGATGCAGGCTCAGCAACTGTCCGGTGACGGGGTGGGTGATGCCGATGGCGAGCATCGCGTCGGGGTTGTCGAGATGGTTGGCGATCAGCCGCCTTGCTACTTCGGTGAGCACGGGCCCGAACCCGCCAAGCTCCGCTGGCCGCTCCGCCAGCTCGAACAG
>NZ_KB892729.1 GCF_000373925.1 Actinopolymorpha alba DSM 45243
GTGAGGCGTGGTGGGGTGACCTTGTACTCCCGTCCGTGCGGATCGGTATATCGAAGGTGGCCCGGACTGGTCTGCTCGACCTTCCAGTCGCCTTCGGTTTTCACGCGGTGGTGACGACGGCAGAGTGGTGCCACGTTGTCCACCGAGGTTTCGCCACCCTCGGAGTACGGCTTGGTGTGGTCGAGGTCGCAAGAAATGGCTGGGCGTCGGCACAGCATCCAGGTGCACCGCTGGTTCAACGACTGCACAAACTCCGCCGGAAGACCTCGTAAGAAGCGTCTCGACAGCGGATGCAAACTCAACAACTGTCCCGTCACCGGGTGCGTGATACCGATGGCGAACATCGCGTCCGGATTATCCAGATGGTTCGCGATCAACCGTCTCGCTACTTCGGTGAGCACGGGCCCGAACCCGCCAAGCTCCGCGGGCCGCTCCGCAAGCTCGAACAGGGTCGTGATCGGCACGTTCAGCTGAAGCTTCGCCTTGACCGCAGCCTTCCAGGACCGGAACACGGCCGGGATCTCCTGCTCGGCAAGGTCCTCATCGCCGGGGATCTTCTCGCGGGACCCGCTGTCGTTGGAGGGCTGGCGTCTGGGCTGGTCGAGGGGGTGGGTGTAGGTGGCGGGTTTGCAGTCCTCACACGGGCAGCCCTCGACGTGAAGATCGTGGTCCCGCCCGGTGTGCCTGCACCCATCTTGCTCAGCTTCCGCAGGATTGTTGGCCTGGTCCTGCTCGCCGAGGAGGTCGTCAAAGGAACCTTGACAAGGGCCGGCGTCGTCGCCGTTCTTCCCGGCACTGGCACCGCCGTCGACGGAGTCGTCGCTGTTCTCCCCGTCCTTCTCGCAAGTGCAGTCCTCTCCATCAGCCTCGTCGGCATGGCCCTCATCACCATTGCCAGACTCTCCGCCAGCTTCAGGCGCGCTGTCGCAGATGATCACGTCGGCCTCGCCGGACAGGATGGAGATGGCGATGTCGGCACGTATTTGGGGGAGGGTGCGTTCGTCCCCGCCGGTTTTCATGGTGCGGACGATGGCGCCGAGGTATGCCCAAGCTTGCGCTGCCTTGTCGTCGGGGATGCCGTGCAGGCGCACGGTGGAGACATTGGGGGAAGATCGCCTCATCCACCGCGACACGATCAGCAGGCGGTAGGAGGGTGAGCCGGTCCACGATCGTCCGCACCTCAGAGAACTCCAACTCCCCGCGCTCCAACGCGCCACGGGTATTCGGCAGATCAGACAGAGCGAGCGCGATCAGCATGAACTGATCGGCACGGTAGTTGGTCCACCCCAGCATCGGCGACAACAACTCAGCCGCACGCGGCTCCGGCCGAACCGACCGCTCCGCCTCATCGTTTTGAAAACACGGCGGGCAGTGCGCCAACACCGCAGTCACACCAAGACTCAACGACTCGCCCCAGCAGGCGATCTTCCGCGCGGCCTGAAGCAACACGCCAAGCTCGAAACCATTACAGGCGTCCCGATCGACAGCAGCGAACGCCGCCACCAACTCCGG
>NZ_KB892730.1 GCF_000373925.1 Actinopolymorpha alba DSM 45243
AGCGGCGTCGCCCACGCGCTGTGCAGCGCGGCGAGGTGCTGACTGCGGTCGACGTCGGATGGTGACCTGACTTCGCGCTCCGACATCCCCCGACCTTAACGTCCGCTTCAGCCAGGGTCGGAGCCGCCGGCCGCCCGCACGGGGGTCGCCCGAACAATCGCAGGTAATAGAAAAGCGGTCGACCGAGGCCACACCTTGCGGCAACGATCTGGGCATGGCACATCGCCTTGTGATGATCACCGGTTCAGGTCCGGGTGCAGGCAAGTCGACCTTGGCCAACCGCCTACAGGGCGAGCTCGAAGCTCGCGGCTACGCCGTCCGGCTCTGGCCCGAGATGGCCCTCTTCGAGTGGGAGAGCCTGGCCGGCCTCGCCGAGAGGTTCCGACGCTGTGAGTACCCCAGTCCAGATGACCTCATCAGCGTCTTCAAGGACGTTCTTGGGTCGACCGACTCAGACGCGACGTGGATCCAAGACTGGTCTTGGATTGATCTCGCCGAAGACCTGCCATGGGCGGTCGACGATCTCGGCGCGTTGGGTGACTTCTCCCAGCGGGCTCACGCGGCAGCGGCGTACCTGCAGCCGCTTGTCCTCTACCTGCACACCGATATCTCGGTCGCCCTCGATCGGGCGGTAAAGCAGCGAGGCATACGGTGGCTAGCATGAAGAGGGACCTTCGGCGATGTGGCGACAAGCTACGCATCCAGGGAGACGCGGATCCGCTACGCGATCGATGCCGGTGGCTGGCCACTCTTTGAGATCCACGTGCACCCGGACGCGGATCGTGTCTTCGCCGAGGCCCTCGCCGCGCTAGGACTGGCCGACAACGACTTGACGACCTGAGAGGTGCACGAAGTGCCACCGACGACCGCCGGTGTCAATCGTCGGATCGAAAGGATCAGCCCGGGCCACTAGCCAAGGTCTCAGGCGGCTACTCCAGGTCGCTCAACGACCGAGCAGCCTCGCGAGAAGCCAACCCGCTGATCCGTAGACGTATGTTCCCAAGTTGCCAGTCTCTGTGCCCTCCGCGTGCCCCAAGCCAAGGGTGATCTTGGTCCGTAGCGGTGATCCACGGTTAAGAGACGTGCTATCGGACGCGGCAGCGATCCACGCTCGGCGGGGCGTGAGCGGGTGAATGGCCTTTGCAAGGCAGGGGTCCAGGCGACCGCGGCGACTCCCCGGGCCATTATCGGCCATTAGTCCAGGTGAACGGAGGGTCCTCCAGGCCACTCCTGGCAGCCGATCTCCGCGCAGACGCCAGAGGAGCCGGGCCGTTTCGACATCTTCCAAGCTGGCCATATCCGCGCCGGCCGTAGCTCAGTTCAATCCGTTTGACGTCCGCGGCCGCTTCAGCGTTGACGGGTCCTGCCATAACGGTTGGCGTAGATGTCGCGCACCATGCAGATCTGCGTGCCGTGGTGGCTCACCTCGTTGAGCATCGCCGCGAGGGCGTGGTCGCCGCGCCGCCAGGGATGGCCCGGGTAGTCCCGCTCGAGCATCTCGTCGGTCGT
>NZ_KB892731.1:0-31271 GCF_000373925.1 Actinopolymorpha alba DSM 45243
CTCACGAGTCTCCTCAGTGTTTCCCAGCCGCTGTTCCTTCTCCGCCTTCACCCAGTTCCTGACCGTCTCAGCGACCAGACCGAAATCCCTCGCGGCCTGCGCCGGCGTGTGATCGGCATCAAGCACATACGCGACCACCTCAGCCCGCAACTCAGGCGAATACTTCCGCGGCTTGTTCGACACGAACCCATCCCTCCAGACAGTTAATTGACCCTACTTGGGTCCGTGTCCAGGACGCGCGGGGCACCTCACCGACCATCCTGGCCAACGGGGCGTTGCTGTGTGGCTACCACCACCGCCTCATCCACCAAGACACCTGGCAAATCCAGCTAGCGGCCGACGGCGTACCCGAATTCACCCCACCCGAATGGATCGACCAACAACGCAACCCCATCCGCAACAACCGACTCCGAACCTGACAGGTACGGAGCGATAGATAGTCACCAGCCCCAAGCCCGACGCACGCCCGGCGGCGCTCCATGAGCTGGGTACGATGCCACACGGACAATGAGACCGCCGGCCGCGAAGGTGGAGCCCGTGTACGACGAGACCCTCGGGACCTGGCTCGACCAACTGGGTTCGTCCGCACCCGCACCCGGTGGCGGTGCGGCAGCCGCGATGAACGCCGCGATCGGCGCCGCCCTCATCTCAATGGTCGCCAACCTCACCATCGGCAAGGCCGCCTACGCCGCGCACGAGGAGCACGCCACCAACGTCCGCACCAACGCCGACGCCCTGCGCGAGCGTGCGCTCCAGTTGGCGGCCAACGATGCGGAGGCCTTCGACGCATTGATGGCGACCTTCCGCCTGCCCCGTACGACGGACGCGGAGAAGGCAACGCGCACCGCCGCCATCCAGGAGGCGACGGAGGCAGCAGCCCGCGTACCCCTTCGCATCGCGGAGACCGCCGCCGAGGTGATCAGGCTCGCCCAGACGCTTCCCGGACGGTCGAACCCGAACGTGCTGTCGGACGTCGCGGTGGCCGCGGCATCGGCCGCCGCCGCGCTCGAGTCCGCCGCGTTGAATGTCGAGATCAACCTTCGTTCCCTCCGCGACGAGGCCGTCAAGGAATCGTTGACGGCCTCGCTCACCGCCCAGACCGGCATGCTCGACACCGCGAGTACGCTGATCCGCGACGTCCGCCAGGAGATCAACCGATGAGCCGATTCGTCGACGGCCGCGCCATCGCCCGGACCATCAACCAGCAAACGGCTCTCGAACTCGCGAAGCTGCAAGACGACGGCGTCGTCCCCACCCTCGCCGTCGTCGTGCCAACGGACGATCAGGACACCGCGGCGTACGTCAGGTCGCTGTCCCGCACCGCCGAGCGGCTCGGCATCACCTGCCTCGTCGACACCCTCGACAACCCGTCGGACGCCGACCTCGCCCGCCGGCTCGCCGAACTCTCCGCTGACGACAGCGTGCACGGGATCATCTGTCAGACTCCGTTGCCCCCGGGCATCAGCCTGGTGCGGGCCGCGAGCTTCATCACGCCAACGAAGGACGTCGACGGAGCGAACCCTGTCTCCTTGGGAAGCGTGACCGCTGGTCTCGACGAAGGGTTCGCCCCCGCCACGGCGTCGGCTGTCGTTGAAATCCTCCGGCACGAAGGCATCGAGGTCGCCGGCCGGCGCGTCGTGATCCTCGGCCGCTCGAACATCGTTGGCAAGCCGGCCGCCATGCTTCTGGTGGCACTCCACGCCACGGTCACGATCTGCCATTCGCGTTCCAAGGACATCGCCGCGATCTGCCAGGATGCCGACATCATCGTCGCGGCGACCGGAACACCCCACCTGGTCGACGCGACGTACGTGCGTCAAGGCGCGGTTGTCATCGACGTCGGCACCACCGTGACGCCCGAGGGCAACCTGGTGGGCGACGTCAACACCGAGGACGTCGCGCAGGTCGCGTCGGTCGTCACGCCCGTTCCGGGCGGTGTCGGGCCGGTCACCACCGCGCTCCTCATGCGCAACGCGGTCACCGCCGCACGCAACCTCACCCGATCTCCTCAGCGCTGAGGCCACCCCGACGAGGAAATTCGGTCGCGGGCCCCCGCCGGGCTTTGCCATGCTCGCTGGCATGGACGAGCACACGGCTGTCAACCAGCGGTTGTGGGACGAACTCGCTCCGCTCCACGAGGCCTCTCGCTACTACGACGTTGCTTCGTTCCAGAAGGGCTCGAGCACGCTCGGCGCGCTCGAGGTCAACGAGGTCGGCGACGTGTCGGACAGGCGTCTGCTCCACCTCATGTGTCATATCGGCCTGGACACTCTCTCCTGGGCACACAGGGGAGCCAAGGTCACCGGAGCCGACTTCTCCTCCGAGGCGATCCGGATCGCACGTGACCTGGCCGGCCGGATCGGGACCGACGCGGAGTTCGTACGTGTCGACGTTCGGGAGGCGGCCGAGGGGTTCGACGAACCCTTCGACATCGTGTTCCTTTCCAGAGGTGTCCTCATGTGGATCGAGGACATCCCGGCATGGGCGCAAACCTGCGCACGCCTTCTCCGGCCCGGTGGAGTCTTCTACGTCCTCGACATCCACCCCGTCGCCCTGGCGATTTCGCCGACCGAGGGTGGCCAACTCGTCCAGCACGGCCCGTACTTTCACGTCCCGCAGCGGCCCACCGTGGTTCGCAAGGATGGGTCCTACGCCGTATCCGATGCGGGCATGACTAACCAGGAATCCCGCGAATGGTCACACAGCCTGGGTGACATCGTCACCGCGCTGGTGCGGGCAGGGATCAGGATCGAGTTCCTGCACGAGTTCGCGGCCGACGACCAACCAACCGATGACAGCGTTCCGGTTGATCACTCGGGCCGGCACCAGCTACCCGCCCACTTCTCCATCCGGGGCATCCGCGACTAGCGTGGCTTGTCCACCCAGAAGGGAGCGCGCCATGGTTACCGAAGCGTCGATCGCCGCGGGCCTGCGTAGCCTCGGTCTCGATGGAGCGCCGGCGATCGTGCACAGCTCGCTGCGCTCCTTCGGCTGGGTGGACGGCGGTGCCGAAGCCGTCTGCCGCGCCCTGGTCGAAGTGTGCGGGACGGTGCTCCTGCCGGCAGGCACATGGGACCGCACCGCCGTACCCTCGCCGCCTGGTCTCGTCCGCCCGCACAACGCCGTGCTTTCGGCCGCCAGCTGGCAGGAGTTCGACAGTGCGTTGTCCGCGGCGGTGCCCCTCACGACAGATCTACCAGTCGACGGATGGTTGGGGCGAATTCCCGAGGCGATGCGGCTGGCGTTCGAGCACGTACGCGGCACGCACCCCTTGTTCTCGTTCCTGGCGGTCGGAACGTATGCATCCCAACTCATCGCCGCGGAGCGACCCGACTGGCCGCTTGGGCCCCTCGAGGCACTGGCGGCCCTCGACGGCGACGTACTCCTCCTCGGCGTCACGCACACCTCCAACACCACGATTCACCTTGCCGAGCAGCGGTTGGGGCGGTCGCGGTTCTATCGGTACGCGAAAGTGGCCGCCGGCGTATGGGCGGAGTTTCCCAACATCCCGGGGGAGAGTCACCGTTTCGACGAGATCGAGCCGCTCCTCGTACCCGTGACCCGGGAGGTCCAGGTCGGCTCCTGCCGCATCCGGCGAATTCCGGTCAGAGAAGTCCTCGCGTGCGTCGAACGCCTCGTCGCCGCTGACCCCGCCGCGCTGCTGTGCGAAGATGGGTCCTGTCGCTGCGGCGCCGCTCTCCAGCAGCGTCTCGCTCACCTCCAGCGCTGAGGCATCCGGGCCCGCGCCATTCTGGCTCCCACGTCACCGCTCTGAGCCCACGCTCCGCCGTTTCTGGCTCACAAATCCCCACTCCCCTTCGTCCACCTCCCAGCCGCCGCCGGTCCTCGACGGAGGCCGGAACGTCATGCCGAAGGCGAGGAATCGTTGAACCAGCACCCGCAGTTCGAAACGACCCGCGACATCGTGGCAGGCATCAACCGCCTCCATGGCTTGCGCTTCAGCCTGCGCGGCCGATGCGCCGGCGGCCTCCAGGGCGGCGCCTGGCTCCTGTCAGATCCCGCCGGGACTCCCGCGATCCTGAAATGGTGGCGGAACGCCGGGCCCTCAGACGTACGCCAGCTAGCGAAGATCATTGACCGCATCCGGAATGCTGGCTACCCGGCTCCCGCTCCGTTGGCGGCCGGCGTCACGGCTGACGGAACGACATACTTCGTCCAGGAGTTCATCCCCGGCGTTCCGTCGACTCCCTTGACACCGCGGCGGGCGCAACTCCTGATTGACATCCTCGAACGTCAAGCGGGCTTGGATCCTGACCCGCACAGGGATTGGAGCCGTCACATCACCGCGTCCGCGCTCGAGGACCACGCGAACAGCCCACGACAGATCGTCAGGAGCCTCGGCGCGCGCGGTCAGGCCCTGGTCGATCAGTATTCGGTCCTTCTCGCACGATTCGATCGAATCCAGATGCCGACCGGCGACCTGGTCCATGGTGACTTCAACAGCTGCAACATCCTGTTGCGGGACGGAAAGGTGAGCGGCGTCATCGATGTGGAGGCGATCGGGAGCGGGACCCGTGCCAACGACTACGCGTGCCTGCTGCGGGAGGCTTACGTCGAAGGGTACGGCCCCGAGGTGGCGCTGCTCCTTCGCCAGGCCGGCGAAGCGGTTGCCGGGCCGGGAGTGCTCGCCCTGTGCGTCGCTGCGACCGCGTTCGAGATCGTGGGGTTCAAGCTTCAGCACGAGCCGCACCGCATCGACGAGGTGCTGGCCCGGCTGCGACGCCTGGCCGGCGATCTGGCCTGGCCGTTGTGAGGGACCTTCGTACGACCACACGGGCACCGCGGCCCGCCGCACCAGATCGCAGGAACGTAGGATTGACTTATATAAGTCTACGCTGACATAGTGGTGGCGTGCACGCGTTCGATGTCCTTGGTGATCCTGTCCGGCGCCGCATCCTCGAGCTTCTCGCCGAAGGCGAACAAACCTCGGGAGCAGTGAGCGCCGTCATCCAGGAGGAGTTCGGCATCTCCCAGCCGGCGGTCTCCCAGCACCTGCGCGTGCTGCGCGAGAACGGCTTCACTGCCGTCCGCGCCGAGGGCACCCGGCGGCTGTACTCGGTGGACTCCACACCCCTGCGGGAGGTCGACGTGTGGCTGGAGCGCTTCCGAGGATTCTGGAACCAACGGCTCGACGCGTTGGCCACCGAGATCGCGCGCGGCAAGCGGGAACGCCGCCAGGGCTCGCCGGGTTCACCGAACGCACCGACCGGCAGAACCCCCACCAGGAAAGAGAAGTAGGGCAGATGACCGACATCCTCAGCTACCTCGCCGCCGTGCATCGCGAGGTAGGCAGCCGACCGCTTCCGGCGGGCGAAGGTCGCACCGTCGTCCTACGTCGAAGCTACGACGCCCCGATTGAAGACGTCTGGGATGCCCTCACCGATCCTGACCGCATCAATCGGTGGTTCCTTCCGGTGACTGGGGATTTCCGCCTCGGCGGCCGGTACCAACTCCAGGGCAATGCCGGTGGTGAGATCCTGCGGTGCGAGCCGCCGCGCCTACTGAAGGTGACCTGGGTGTTCGCCGAGAACCCGAGCGACGCGGATATCACCGAGGTCGAGGTGCGACTGGCGGCCGCTGACAACGGCCAGACGACGTTCGAACTCGAACACGCAGCGTACGTTGATCCGAAGATGTTGGGCGAGTTCGGTCCGGGCGCCGTGGGCGTTGGCTGGGACCTCGTTCTGCTTGGGCTCGGCCTGTATCTGAGCAATGGTACTTCGGTCGAGAACCCTGAGGTGTGGCAGACCACCCCTGAGGCGCGGGAGTTCATGATCCAAAGCAGTCAGGCGTGGGGTGCCGCGCACGAGGCCGCTGGTGCGGACAGTGCCGAGGCGGCAACGGCTGCGGCAAACACCGCGAAGTTCTATGCGCCGGACCCGACCTCCGACAACGGCGGGAGCACCAACTCCTGAGTCGGCGTTCGGCGGTGCCTCGACGGCCCACGGGAATCCGCCATTGAATCTCGCGAACGCAAGATGACCTTGCGCCACCTGTTGAGCCACACCGCGGGGTTTACGCATGAGGCGCCGGTCGGCTCCAACTTCCTTGCTGGTAAGGCCTCCTTCGCGTCCCACTGCCGCAGCATCTCCGACCCGATGGCGTTTCCGTCCTGAGTCTGGGAGACCTCCGGTGGCGATTCGACTACTACCAACCCGGCATCTACTACACCAACACCGGCGAAGTGCTCGACCTCTGGCGTACTCCCCCGACGCTCGCCAACGTCCAGCTGCATCGGCGGAGCTGACGGCTTACCGGGCGGGCTGCGGCCGCTGCTCAAGATCCCGGCGGTCCGCCTTCAGGAGGGCGCACCACGCCGTGATCGATCGCTGATAGCCATCCGGCATTAGCAGAGTCATCGCCTCTTGCTCCGTGAACATGCCAATACGCTGGTGTTCATCGGAAAGGACCAGAGCGGAGTCGCTGGGTGCAACGCAGCCATAGGTGAGGATCAACACGCCCGGTCCTTCGCCAATGCGGTGGATCCAGGGGTCGAGAATTCTCACCGGCTTGGCAATCAAGCCGGTTTCCTCCGCGATCTCCCTGACCACGCAGGTCTCTGGCTCTTCATTGACCTCCAAGCGACCGCCTGGGAGCTCCCACTCGTCCCGCTCGTTCATGACGAGAACGATTCGGGAGTCCCGGACGACGACACCTTTGACGCTGACTGAGAATCGGACAGGCGTGTACGTCATCGGCGGGCTCCGTTCAGTCTCTCTCGGCGGGGTTCGAGGATAGCTGATCCACGCTCGTTGAGTCAGACAGGTGAGGGTATTCCGCGGTTCATGCACAGGGCCATTAATTCGCTTACTTAGCGCTATCCGGAGCAACCGCTCTACCTGGTCATGTGCGGATGCTGAACGCAGCCGCAATGATCTGCTCAACGAGCCAAAGGTAGCGTCGCGCCTGCGTGCCGACGGACGGCGAGATATCGCCGTACAAGGTTGGGGCCCTGGGCGTCAGCCGTTTCCGCCAAGCGGCGCGTTCTGCGGCGCTTCCAACACCAGAAGGGGTTTCAGGATCTGTCGATCCATCGACCCCGGCCCGAGTCGAGGACGTTGCGATAGCCGGTGGGCCTGGCCGGCCCACCGGCGACATCATCCATATCGTCGTCGACGACAACGACTGGGCTAGAGACTGACCCGGGCGTGGGCAGGGGCCTCGGCGATGATCTGCCTCGCAGTCTCTTCAGGCGTGAGGTCCGAGGTGTCGAACCACCACCCAACGGTGCCGAAGCCGTCGCGCATGGAGGACTCCAATGCCTCGTACCCCTCGAAGAAGAACTGGTCGTCGGGGTCACGGATGGTGTTGCGGTGTCGACAAACGTCAATGCTGGGAGCGAGAACGACGAGCAGGACCCGTCGTGGACTCAGCAGGTGGAGGTAGAAGTCAAGCTGCTCGCGATCCGGAACGATCCAGTCGATGACGGGCGTGAAACCGGAGTCGGCGAAGTTCGCCGCGAGCGCACAGAGGTTCTCGTTGCACAGGCGGACCTGACGAGCGGCCTCGTCGGCTGGTTCTCCCAGGGCCCATACCCGTCCACTGATGATCAGTCGGTTGAGCTGGTCGCCGTTGAGCAGCGCCGTGCGGGCGAGTGCCTGTGCAACCAGGAGCGACACGGTCGACTTACCCGCACCGGGCGCCCCAGTGATAATCAAGCAGCTTCGGCCGTTGTCGAAGGTTTCACTGACCGCGCCGGTCATCACAGCGTGTCCTCCCGCCCTAGTTTAACTGGGGTTCTGAGCAGCCAGCGGAGCGCGTCGGGCAGCAGGACGCCACCATGGTTGGGGCTGTGGCCACCATCACCTAGGACAAGTCGGAAGTCATAACCGGCTTCGGCCAGAGCCGCCGCGACGCGTAAGTTGTTGGCGAGCCAGTTCGACTCGGGCTCATCCCAGTTCAGGTCACGGTGCCCGGCCTGCATGAAGATCCGCAGCGGCTTCCGGGCAACGCTGGGAATCAGCTCGGGGTATGGGTTGCCGCCAGGCATCTGCACGAAGCTGGACAGGCAGCAGATGACCCGACGGAACTTGTCCGGGCGAAGCCACGCCGCGGTGAAGGCGCAGTTGCCGCCGCTGCTGCCCCCGCAGATCCCCCACCGGTCTGGGTCTTCGGTGACCGAGTAGCGCTCGGTGACCTGCGGGATGACCTCGTCCAGGAGAAGGCTGACGTAGCGGTCATCGAACGCGTCGTACTCGACGTTGCGGTTCTTCGGATCCTCGGCGTCCTCGAGGACACCCGGGTCGACGAAGACACCGATGGTGACCGGGATATCCCCACGGTGGATGAGGTTGTCGAGGACGACCCCGCCGCGGACCTCCCCCTGCGGGTCCAGGTACCACTGCCCGTCCTGAAACACCATCAGCGCCGCTGGCTCCGCAGAGTCGTACTGCGCAGGGACATGGACCCAGAACTTCCGCGACGTACCCGGATAGACAGTGCTGTCACTCCAACCAAACTCAACGGTCTTGCCGGCGGGCACGCCCGGCTGGACCAACGAATCAGGACCGTGGTCGTAGCGAACGTCCGACTGGTCCAGAGGAAGCGGACGGTACGGCACCTGTGTCGTCACCGTGGCAACGTACGGACGGCCGTACGACCCCCGCAAGCAATAATCACGTCGGCAGCGCTGGACGGCGACGGCGTGGCGCGAGAGGTGCCGTGCTCCATTCGGTGAAGGCGCGGAGGATCTCGGGACGTGTGAGGCGGTCGCAGGGCCGGCACACCCTCGACTCCGGCCGCGGCGCGCCGGGTCGTGCCACCGGCAGTGGAAATTCTCAGATCTTGTAGTCCCGTGCGATGGTGGTCCAGACGGATTCGAACCATCCCCGCGCCTGCTCGCTGAACGGCGGACCGCTGGTTTGCGGCTCCACACCCGGACTCGTCCCAGCGTTGGGGCCGAAGAGCGTGCCATCCCATCCGGACGGATGGAACAACTCCACCGGTTGGTTCCGCACCGTGACCGAATACCGCGTCACCGGGTAGAAGCCGAACAACACCCGTTCGTCGTTCAGCAGGTAGATCTTGAACGCCGGTCCGAGCCCGTGCGTACGCACCTGGACCGAGGCCGATGTGAGCAGGCCCGCCTCGGTGAGTTCGGTCAGGGATTCGGTGATGGTGGTAACCGCACGCCGGGTGAGCCCGGCCAGGACCGGCCGCACCGATCGCATCGATACCCCTTCCTCGACAGGCTGTGGCAATGCGCCTGGCGCAGCAGGGTCCACCAGCAGGAGGCGCACCCGTAGCGACGTGACCGAGACCCGCCCAGACCGGATCTCCTCCAGCGCGTCAGGCAAGGTGTTGGCCAGGGTCTCACCGCGATACCCGGCGTGGTCGATGGTCACGTGCGGTCGATCGAACGCCGAACGCAGGAGGTCCCGCAGGTCCAACGGCGCACCGCGGCGGGTCCTGACGTACACACCGCTGCCCTGCCGGCTGACGATCAACTGCTCGCGGTCGAGGATCCGCAAGGCGGACTTGACAGTCTCGCGGGCCACTCCGTAACGCCGGCACAACTCCAGCTGCGACGGCAGCCGGTCACCCGCCGACAGGCGGTCGAGCAGGATCGCGGCCCTCAGCGCGTTGGCGATCTGCTGCGATGGTGCGCGCGGGTCATCGGGATCGAGATCGAACAACTCGTCAGCGGTAAGGCTCACGAAGCACCTCTCCGGTCGCGCGTCGTCGACCCGCGCATGGTGCCGGTCGAATGACATGACTAGTCATGCTGTTCACACAGTAGCGCTCCCGGTTGGGGGCGATCTGCGAAGAACCCCTTCATCACAATCCTTGGTGCCGGCTGGGCCTCTGGGCGCACTCCCACCGCGTCGGCCGCGGTCCCACCACGTCAGCCCGAAAGTGGCGAACCTCCCCGCACTGAGTGGGATAGCCTCGGCGGCCACGGCGCTTCCTCGCATCCGCCCGCCCTTCGTGGCCGGCGAGCGGACCCAGTTGCTCGGCTGGCTCGACCTGCAACGTGCGATCGCGCAGTGGAAGTGCGAGGGGCTGTCAGACGCTGACGCTCATCAGGTCGTCCTCCCGACCTCGCCCCTTATGACCATGGCAGGTGTCATCTCCCACCTACGCTGGACCGAGCAGACGTGGTTCGAGGTGCTGTTCCTTGGCCGGCCAGCTGACGGGCCGCAGTTCAAGGAAGATCCCGAAGACGCGGACATGATGGTTGAGGGTGTCTCGCTAGCGCAACTGCTCGAGGCCACCTCGACACCATCCGCGAACTCCTCGACGGCGAAGAAGGGCTACTACTGAGAGTTTGCCGTCCCGCTGTCCAAAGAATTGGCCATCTGCGGCGCGCCAGCGGCCGTGGCGAGTTCACCCAGGTGCGCGATGATCCAGGCGATAGCCCGCTCGCTTTGTTGATAAGCCTCCGCGCTCGGCGTCCAGCCGTGCAGGCTCCAACTGGCTAAGCCGATCTCCACAAGGAGAATGAGGGGTACGACGGCCGCGAGCTCCCGCTCCGACAGCGGATATGTCTCGTGATAGCCGCCGACGTAGTCGCCCAGCACTGCGGTCATCGCAGCCGCGTCCCGCTCGGCCGTTTCGGGATCGGCCAGATGAGCGCGCAGCCGGCTGGCGAGGTAATAGCTGAGATCACGAACACGCGGCCCGATCGGCAGATGGTCGAGGTCGATGAATCCGCTGACCCCCTTACCGTGGATGAGAACGTTGCCGGTGTTGCAGTCACCATGCGTACGTTGAACTGGCAGGCCGGTTACCGCGGCCCGGAGTTGGTCGACGTACGGCGCGACGGGTCGCGTCACCTCGGAGGGGAGATTGGGCAGCTTCTCCTCCAGGATGTCGTGTACCGGATCATCGACGTACGACCGCACCTGCCACGGACACTCAGCGAGCACCTTGTCGAGCCGCGCGATCGCCGCTCCGATCGCGTACGACGTTGCCGCCGCGTCAGGTCCGAGTTCGTGATTGCGGGAATCGTTCAGCACAAAGGGAAGTAGCTCATAAAGCCGATCTCCCACTGACGCGTGAAGTCCCGCTTGGTCAGTGACAATCGGCGGGGCGACCGGGATACCTGCCGCCTGAAGGTAGCCGAGCACCCGGAACTGATCGACGGGTCCGACGCCTGGAGGAAACTCCGGCAGCCTCCTGAGCACGAATACCCGTCCATCCTCAGCGAGGACGCGCCACAACAGATTGTTGACCCGAGGCATCGGCTCGATCTCCGGCGTACCTACGAAGGACTTCCAGGCTTCGAGCGCGGCTCGGCTCGCGGTGGTGTCATCCATGCGTGGAACGCTAGGAGGACACGAAGCAAGCCCGCACGACTTTCGACGTGGCCGAAAACGGCCATCACGTGACCGGGCGCCGCCACACGTGCTCCAGCCGTGGACCCGGTGGCGTTGAAGCGAGGAAGCGTAGTAGTACCGCAGCATGACCCGAGCAGGAGTAGCAATGTGGGAAACCCGCGTGACCGGCTTCGCAGTCGTCGAACACGCCGGCTCGCTCCTGATGGTGCGACACGAGCGGCTGGGCGTGACGCGGTGGGAGCTTCCTGGCGGGCATGTCGACGGACGCGAGAGCGTGGAGGAGGCCACGGCCCGGGAGACTCGCGAGGAGACCGGCCTGGCGGTGCGGGTCCACCACCTTGTCGCGTCCTGTATGCATGAATGGTCGGAACGTAGGCAGCGACGCTTGATCCTCTACTTCGCAGCCCAACCCGAGGACCCCCTCGCCACGCCGATTCCTCGTCAGGCGGAAGGGATCAATGAGGTGGCGTGGTTGGACCCCCGCACGGTGGCACCGGCTGAGGTTTCGCCGTTCCTCCGTCCACTCCTTGCCCAATGGCCGCTAATACTCCGGCCGGACAACAGGCCGCCGTTCATGCGTGCGAGGCACGTCCAGGACGCTGACAGTCGCTGGCATCCAGAGATCCTGACCGAGGAACGTTGACGCTCGAACGTTATCGTGACTGAGCGTGTCTTTCGCAGAAGGAGCAGTATGTCCGTTTCTCTGTTCAACGTCGCCTTCGACTGCGCCGATCCCTACAGCCTCGGGCAGTTCTGGAGCAAGGTGTTCGACCAGCCGCTCCACGACGACGACCACCCAGGTGACCCCGAGACCTCAATCGCCCTTCCCGATGGGCCGAATCTGTACTTCCAGCGCGTCCCAGAGGCCAAGATGGTCAAGAACCGTGTCCACATATGTCTCCGTCCTGACGGAGATCGGGACGCGGAGGTTCGGCGACTGACCGCTCTCGGAGCCACGCTGGTCGATGACCGGCGCGAACCGGACGGGCATGGCTGGGTTGTCCTCGCCGATCCCGAGGGAAACGAACTCTGCGTGCTCCGTCATTCAGTGGGACGCGACGCCACCTAACCGGCAACCGTAGTCTTCAACCTCTGATGGCGTGATTTCCAGGTGCGATTAATGCTGGCGGTGGGGAGTTCAGCGCAGCCACGGCCGCGGCTACGGGAATACGTACCAGAGCGTCGCACGTTGGTGCGGCGCATTCGCAGTCGTACGTACAGAATGACGCTGCTGGAACCTTCGGGAGGCAGTGCCAACAGCGACGTACCCTGGGAGCCGACGACTGAGGCGCGTCCCCGCACGGCGCAAGGAGCCCTCGCCCTTGATCCCCACAATGATCCTCTTCGGCCTGGTCTTCGGCCGATGGTGGTGGTTGGCTCTCGCCGCTGCCGCTGTGGGATGGCCAGCCCTCCTGGTGATGGCCGGCGGGATGCCCGTGGGCGTGGGGCTCTTGGCGGCCTCAGGCTTCGCCGTAGCCGACACCGCCGTTGGCGTGCTGGTCCATCAGGGCGTCCTCTGGGCAATCCGAAAGCTACGACGCTCCAGAGGAACAAGATCAGGCGTTTGACGTTCTTGCCTACCGAGTCCTCGCGGGGCCGAAGCGATCACGGCGTTCCGCATGCAGGAACTACCCCACCAAATGGACGCCGGTAACCGGGTCGATCCGCGGGGAGTGCGCGTGGGATCGTTGTCATTGTGACTGATCTCGCCGACCTGCTGACGTATCGATTGGCCCGCGCCTTCGCCGAGGTCGCGGGCGAGGCCGCTGATCCGGCTGTCCGGCGTTCTGAGCACGCCGACTACCAGGCCGACGGCGCGCTCAGGCTGGCGAAGAGGCTGCGACGTCCGCCGCGGGAGGTCGCTGCGGCGGTGCTCGGTGTAGCCGAGCTCGACGACCTGGTGGCGAAGGCGGAGATCGCCGGGCCGGGTTTCCTCAACCTCACCATCGCCGACTCCGCGCTGTCGCGACACGTCGAGGCGATGGCCGTCGACGAGCGGCTCGGCGTCCCGACCGTCGCAGCCCCCGAGCGCATTCTCGTGGACTACTCCGGGCCCAACGTCGGCAAGGAGCTCCACGTCGGGCACCTGCGCTCGACCGTCATCGGCGACGCGCTCGCCAGGCTGCTGCAGTTCCTCGGCCATGACGTCGTACGCCAGAACCACCTCGGAGACTGGGGTACGACATTCGGCATGCTGATCGAGCATTTCGTCGACTCCGGCGCGGATCCGTCCGCCGACGACTTCGCTCTCGGTGACCTCACGGAGTTTTACCAGGCGGCGCGGCGGAAGTTCGACGGCGACGAGGACTTCGCCAACCGCGCCCGCCGGCGAGTGGTGCAACTGCAAACCGGTGACGCCGACACGCTCGCCCTGTGGCAACTGTTCATTGACGAGTCCGCCAAGCACTTCCAGGCCGTCTACGACGCGCTCGACATCACGCTGACGCCCGAGCACATAAGGGGTGAGTCGGCGTACAACGACGGCCTTCCCGGCCTCGTCGACGAACTCGTCAAGCTCGGCTTGCTCAAGGAGAGCGACGGCGCCCTCTGCCTCTTCCCGGACGGGTTCACCGGCCGCGACGGCAAGCCGTTCCCGATCATCGTCCGCAAGCGCGACGGCGGTTACAACTACGAGGCCACCGACCTGGTGGCGATCCGTCAACGCCTCCTTGACCTGAAGGCTCAGCGGATCTGCTACGTCGTCGCCAGCGAGCAGCGGTTGCGGCTCGCGATGCTGTTCGAGGCGGCCCGCGACACCGGCTGGCTACAACCCCCAGCTTCCGCCGAGCACATCACCTTCGGCATGGTGCTGGGTCCCGATCGCAAGCGGCTGCGGACCCGTTCCGGTGACCTGCCGAAGCTCGCCGACCTCCTCGAGGCCGCCGTGCGGCGGGCAGAAGGCGTGATAGCGGAGAAGGCGCCGGACCTCGACACGGGCGAGCGCGCCGCGGTGGCGAAGGCCGTCGGAATTGGGGCGATCAAGTACGGCGACCTGTCCAGCGATCGGATCAAGGACTACCTCTTCGACCTCGATCAGATGGTGTCCTTCGACGGGAACACCGCGCCGTACCTGCAGTATGCCCACGCGCGGATCCAGTCGGTCTTCCGCCGCGGCAACATCGACCCGGCAGCTTTCCATGGCACCGAGGTCATCCTGAACGATCCGACCGAGCACCGGCTCGCCCTTCGGCTGAGCGAGTTCGGAGGCGTTCTAAACAAGGCCGCTGACGGCGTGGAGCTGCACCGTATCTGTGGATACTTGTTTGACTTGGCAACGGCGTTCACGGCGTTCTACGAGAACTGTCCCGTGCTCCGCGCCGAGGACGACACAACCAGGGCCAGCCGACTGGTGCTCTGCGATGTGACGGCCAAGGTGCTCGCCACGGGCCTTTCTGTGCTGGGCATCGCCGCGCCCAACCGCATATGACCCGTCAGAACGCCAGGCCAGCGACCGCATCGCCAGCGATTCCTTCGCCGGCTCGGCTGGCGCGGCGATCGGAGCTCGACGCTCTGCGTACAGTCGTGGTCGTCGGGCTGGTGTTCTTCCACTCGGCGTTGGTGTTCGACACTCGCGACGACTACTACGTAAAGAATCCCGAGACCACCGACGCGACCATGGTCGTCGCCGGTCTGGCCGTGGTGTGGGCGATGCCGATGCTTTTCCTCGTCGCCGGCATCGGCTCGTGGCATTCGCTGCGCCGACGCGGTCCTGCCGGATTCGCCGTCGAGCGGTTACGGCGCCTCGGCGTACCCCTGGTGTTCGCGACACTCACGATCATCCCGGTGCCGCAATGGCTGCGGCTGCGGGCCGACCCTGCCTACCACGAGTCGTACCTGGATTTCTTGCCGAGATTCTTTGATGTTCACCTGAGTCTGGCCGACTTTCCCTTTGTGGTGCGGGGAGAGTACTTCGAATCCGGGCACCTGTGGTTCGTCGTGTTGCTGCTCGCGTTCTCGCTTCTGCTGGCGCCGCTGGTCCGCTGGCTTCCCCGCAAACCCATCCGCCGAATGCGTAACCTGCTCGCCACAGCAGTGGAGCGGCGGGGGGCGATCTTGCTGCCGGCCGCCCCGCTTGCCGTGCTCAGCGCGCTGGTGGGGCTCGAGGAGGCCTTCGCCGGTTGGAGCCGTTGGGCGTACCTGCTGTTCTTTCTCTACGGGTTGGTGCTGGCCACGGATGGAGGGTTCTGGGACGCGATGCGCCGCGACGCGGTGCTGGCCGCTGGGCTCGGACTGGCGCTGTTCCTGATTGGCATGCCAGCCTTCCTGATCGCAGCCGAGGCCCCAGGCGGCGACCCCTTCACGGACCTGACCGCACTCGCGATCGGCGCTCGCCTGCTCTACGGGGCAACGGGGTGGTGCTGGCTGGTCGCGATCCTGGGACTTCTTGACCGTCGGCGCGGAGCACCGTCAACCGCTCCGGACGCGCCGGGCAGCCGGCGGCGACGGGTGTACGGCTACCTGTCCGCCGCCGTGCTGCCGATGTACGTCCTGCACCAGCCGATCGTCGTCGGGATCGCGTACGGCGTGGTCGGCTGGGACGCGCCGATGGCGGTGAAGTACGCGGTGATCGTCGCGGTCTCCCTCACTCTGACCGTCGGCGCCTACGACCTGCTGGTGCGGCGCACACGGGTGACCCGATTCCTCTTCGGCATGCGTGAGTAGTCCGATGGCCAGCCGCGCGGTCCAGGCTCCAGGTCATCGACCATGGTCGCCGGGTCACCGTCCTTGAAGACATTCGTGGCGGTCGGCCGACCTCGAGCGCCCAGACCTGGCGTGGTCTGGGCGCCCTTCTGGCTCGGATGCATGCCCGACGGCGTCGAACTCCTGACCCATACCCTGGATCTGCGTTGACGTCGACCGCTACGCGGTGCCCGCGGGATTGTCGATCAGGTAGCGCCAGCGACCTTCGGCGTCGCGCCGTACGACATCGGCGGCCGCTCCGGCCAGGTGGATATCGGTGCCGTCCGACGCGGTACCCCGGATGGACCAGTCGACTATGAGCATGGCGAAGTTATCGACAACGTAGGCGTGTCGAAGGTTAGCGGTGATTGGGACGCCGTATCCAAGGAGATGTTTGGTAGCGGCGATTCGTTGGTCACCGCTGACCGGATGTCCGGGCACTGGGACGAGGACTGCCCGTTCCGCATAGAGAGCGTCGAGCGCTTCTGCGTCACCAGTGTTGAACGCGGTGACGAACGCCGCGACATGGCGCGCGAGGTCGTCAGCGACGGTAGGAATTGTTGGCTGGTCGTCATGAATATTCACCATGACTCATACAGCGTACCTCGCCGAGTTCCCGCATGGTGCGGCGCCCGCTGGGGGGCTTATGCAAACCTCGGACAACCCGGGCTTAACCCTCGCTGTCTTCGAACAGCCAGTCCATCGTCCGCGCGCTGTCCTCGCCGTACACGACGTTACGTGCGGCGAACTGCTGGTCAGCTCGGACGACTCCGGCGATGAAGTACGCGCCCTTGCCCGGATCAAAGGCGTGCCTGCCGGCATCGAACCGTACCGCGTGGATATTCACCCGCGGATGGAAGTCGACGAGGACAGCGTTGCTCAGCACTGGTTCGAGACCTCCTCTGTCATCGGCATGGCTGGCGACCTCCAAGTCGGGTGGCTGCAGCCAGACGTTTTCCGGTGACTGGAAGTACGCGATCAGGACCTGAGCGGGTTCGGGGAGATCGATCTCGATGCCGACTCCGCGTTTGATCGCGTTCTCACGCCTGATGCGAACACCCGTCAGCCCACGTAGCTCCTCGGCGACCCGCCGCAGGTTTGCGTCCGTCGACGCGAAGACCGACGCATTCTCGGTGAGAACGAAGGGTTCGGCATGCGCCGACATCACGGTGAACTCCGCCGGCCGATAGCGTTCTGCCGTCACCGACGACTCAGCGCGGCCGACCGGCGCGGCGCCCGCGGCGAGCAACTCGACGTTGCGGGTGAAGTTGGCCAACTCGCGTTCGTACAACGGCAGGCAGTCCCGCCAGTGGCGGTACGTCGCTCCGTCCTGAAACGGTACCTTGCGTGCCCGAGTCTGCATGCTGTTGGCGTACAGGTAGGTCGATTCGGTGATGGCGACCAGCTTCTTGAACCTCTCGACGCTCTGCCCGACCTCAACTACTGCCGAACGCAAGAGGTCGATGTTCCTGAAGCGGGAACTCTCAGGCGCCTCACGGTAGAGGCACACCTGCACAGCCGCACGGATTCGGTGCGCGTAGAAGTACGCGAGTTCGGCGAGGGCAAGGACGTCGGAACAGATCGCCGCGTACTCCCCCGCCTCCTTGACATCTCGTCCGCTTCCGCGATCGACGGCAGCCACCGCCTTGTCGGCGAAGTGTTCCACGTCCTCGGCCACGTCGAGCGGCGTCTCGCCCGAATGCTCCTCCCCATGGACTTCTCGTTTGACATAGGTCTCGATGCGCTCGCCGTTCGGTGCGTGCGACTCCCAAAGATCGTTCCATGGACGGTATCGCTGCGCATTGATCAGTTGGCTCATTGTCATGCCAAGGCTGAGCGTCTGCCGGTTTCCCTCCGTGATCCCGACGCGCCGGACCAACAGCGGCGCGACGTTTCCGATGGCCTCCAACGCATCCAGTGCGGCCGTGGCGGCCTCCGCGTCTCCGAACCGTGCGGTGAGCTGGCCGACCCAGTAGTCACGTTCGGCTGTCACGTCGCGGTCAGGGTTCCATGCGTACCGATGCCACGCGGCGAACCAGATCCAGTCACGATCGAGCTGCCGAAGCCGTGGATCTGTGCGGTCCGGCGCATAGGGCCAGTCCCAGTAGAACAGCGGATACAGGTGCAGGCCCCGTGCGCCCAGGCGGTGCCGCATCGCCTGCACACATCGCTGGATGAACGACACCGCGCCGTACCGAAACGGCTCGAGGTTCGCCAGCACGTGCACATTGACGATGTGGACATCGGTCCTCGCACTCAAGGCCTGGTGCCGCTGCTGCCAGCGGCCGCGAGGACCCCAGGTCGTGAGCGACTCGCCGTTGTATTTCGCCATCGTCCACAGGCGCGGATAGAGGTGCCGCGCGCGTTCGAGCACCGGTAGGGGATCAATGGCATGCGCACGGAGAATGATCGGCGGTGGTTCGCTGATCTCGCTTGCGGCCAGGCCATCGTTCACACCGGCGAGGATCGTGTCGACGAACCACTCCTCGCCATAGAGATCGCCGTGGAGAGTTTCACCAAGGCACACCAGGAGACCGACATTGGGAAACGTGCGCACGAAGGCGGCGAGCGACTTTCTCGTATAGTCACTCACCAGCGGGCTCGGCCTGGTCTGGAGGAGCGGCAGGCCGTGATGTTCGGCGAACGGAAGCGGAATGTGGATGTTGTAGAACTTCAGTACGACACCAATGCCGCGCCGATCGGCCTCCGCGGCAAGCCACCGCAGCAGGTCGCGGTTGTTCTCCAGCTCCGCTTCAGTGACCTCCAGAGCCTCCGGATATTCCTCCAGACGGACGAACGACGAGAACGGGTGGCCGCTCCAGATGTAGAGCACGTTGGCCCGCTGCTCCAGGAGGACGTCGAGAAACTCCAGCCATCGTGGCCGGTCGTAGAACCACGGGAAGCGCTCGTGGGTGACTGGATACTCGTACGTCTGGCGGGGAGGCTCGATCGTCGTCTTCTGTAACCCCACCGCAGGGCCGCGAAGCACGAAGTGCGGCGTCTCGCCCACCGCCAGGTCCCGGGGGATCTCGCCCCGCGCACGAACGATCCGCGCCAGCTCCTGGCAGCCGTACAAGACGCCCGTGTCGTTGCCTCCGGTCACCATGACGAAGCGACCCGGCAGAGCCGCCAAGTAGTAGCCGTCGTCCCCTGGCGCACCCGAGTGGAAGAGCAGCGTCTCGTCCCCCTCCAGGTCGGCCACCAGCTGCGAGGATCGCGAACCGACGAAGACGCGAAGACCCGCGCCTGGGGTCCGATCCCGCGCCTGCCAGGACACCTCCACCACCTCCACCTGAAGTCCGCGATCCAGCAGCGCCCGGGCGAGCAGATCGACGCCGTACCTCACCCGTGAGGCCGCATCGGGCTGGTGGGCGATGGTTACCTCGGTCATAGCTGAACTCCCTTTGCTGTTTGACACCTGGCAGGCAGAGCCGAACTACGACGTGATGAAGTACTGCTCCGGGTTGGTGGGACCGGGCGTGGGATAGATGAACGAGTCCGGCATGGACTTCGGAACGTTGTGGAAGTTGTTCTTCACGATCCCGTAGCCGCCGACCGGAAGGCTGATCCCGATTGCCCAGAAGGTCTCCGCGGCAATGTCCAGGATCTTCGTCATGAGCGCGCGTCGCGCTGATTCGTCAGGCGTCCGCTTGATCTCGTCGTACAACGCGAGCTGCTGCTTGGCCGCTTTCCCCGCGGGTGTGGATGCGTCGGGCTCCATGCCGTCCTTGCCGCCAGTCACGTACCACTTTGCCCACGGGGTCGCGTATGCGGACGCACTCTCGTTGACGGGTAGATACCACCGCGGGTCCAGCCACGCGTCTTCCGCACCACCGTCGCCGGAGTCCGCACTACCTTCATGCTGGTTGGAAATGACCCTGGTGAACTTCAGTCCACCGTCGATGCCATCCACCCTGACCTCGACGCCCACCTTGGCCCAGTAGCTCTTGGCGAGATTCAGCGTACTCACCATCTGCGGCTCCTCCGCCTTGACCAGGATGGTTGCCGTGAACCGCTTACCATCCGGCCCAAGTCGGAATCCGTCACTGTCGCGGCGGTTCAGCCCCGCCCGATCAAGGTGTCGCGCCGCCAAATCCGGGTCGTACTCCGTGTGCTGTGTGGCGAGCCGCTCGTGATAGAGGCTCGACTCTGGGCGGGGAGCGCCCTGCCACGGCTTGCCCTGTCGCTGATAGACCGCCTTGATGATGTCCTGCCGATCGATGGCGTACGACATACCGATGCGGAAGTCACTGTTGTTGAAGACCTGCCGCTTCACCGGATCCGCGACGGTGAGGTTGAAGGCGATCATCAGGGTGTTCATCCA
Source organism: Actinopolymorpha alba DSM 45243 (assembly GCF_000373925.1). Taxonomy (GTDB): domain Bacteria; phylum Actinomycetota; class Actinomycetes; order Propionibacteriales; family Actinopolymorphaceae; genus Actinopolymorpha; species Actinopolymorpha alba. The sequence continues at coordinate 20,305 of NZ_KB892731.1, forward strand.
CGTCGATGGCGCCTCGAAGAACTTGTAGCCGCCGGCGTCTCGCTCCCTGGCTAGGACAGGCTTGTTGCTCGGCCTGTTGAACGTCCGGACCTGCATGTCGATGTCGCCGTGCAGCGCCTTGAGCAGCATCGTCTCTGCGCCGCTGACCACCGTGAAGACAGCGCGATCGATGTACGGCAACTGGCGGCCGTCCTGATCGACCTTCCAGAAGTAGGGGTTGCGCTCGACGACGATTCGTTCCTGAGCCGACTGGACCGTGACCCAGGGATTGAGCGTGGGAAGGTCAGGGTTGCCCCACTTCTGGTCCTTCTGGCCGATGAGCGCCACCCAGTCGTCAAGCCCCGCCTCGTCCGCGAGTTTGTTGGCGTCAGGGTTGTACGTCCGGTGGAACTTCATCAGGTAGTGCCGGGGCTTCACCAGGCGCATACCGAAGCTTGACGCGAGTTCCTTGATCAGCAAGGCATTTGGCGACGGCAGGACGAGTCGTATCGTTTGGTCGTCGATCTTCTCGGCGCGGACAGGGTCGGTTCCGCCAAGCTCCTTGTTGGCGCGCAGATCGTTTTGTGCGAAGACGATGTCGTCCGCGGTGAAGGGCTCGCCATCCGACCAGCGAAGGCCGGCCCGCAGGTGGAGGACGTACGCCGTCGCGTCCGAGTTGACCTCGAAGCTCTCCGCGACGTTGGGACCCACCTTCGTGAATTCTGGGTCCCACCGAACGAGGGGCTGGTATCCGACCGCGCGATCAAGCCACGTCTGGTCATCGGGTCCAAGGATGGCGGAGTTCCAGGTGCCCCCGTACACCCCTGGTCGTTCCGTCGTACGGACGACAAGAGGATTGTCCGGCATCCGTTCCGGCAACCGAGGCAGCGCGCCCTTCTTCACCCGTTCGGCCAGCATCGGCGCTTCCTTGCCGCTACCACCGGCAGCGCCACTGACGTTCCGTTCAGGATTTGACGGGCGAGTGTCGAGCAGGCTGCAACCCGTCATTGCGGAGGCAGTGATGAGCGTGCCAGCCGACACAAGGAAGGTACGCCGCGTCGATCGCGAAGGTGGTGACACCATGGCTGTCCTCCTAGCAAGGTCCCGCGATCCGCCGAGGGGCAGGCGACTTGCAGCCGGGTTCGGACTGTGATTTCCAGCTGTGCGGCCACATTAGGCAAGCCGTTCACTGGCCGGCCAGAGACTGGTTTGCTAGGTGCTAGGACTATCTTGCGCTCACACCGAAGGCCGGATGAGGAATGCACGGCTCACTAATCCGCGGGGCAGCGAAAACAAGAACCGCCAACGACGACGGCGACTTCTGGTCTGATATCGCCCTGGTCGCACTGCGTGCGAACCTTCACATCTGCGAACCCACCTGGCGCCTCGAGCCGCGCGTGCTGCCGAACCACCAGGTCTGGCTCATCGTGTCAGGATCCGGCCGGCTCGCAGTGGCGGGCACAGAGCATTCTTTGCGGAGCGGCGCCGTCGCGTTGATACCGCAGGCCGTTCCCCACTGGGCGGAACACGATCCGCGGTCACCACTCCACTGCCACGTTCTGCACTTCGAGGCGCGAGTGCTCGGAGCACAGGCGCCTGGTGCCCTTGCGGCGCTTCCTTCGCTGCTGTCGCCGGAACCGGAGATCATGCAGGAGTTGGTGGCAGCCGCATCCGTGATGAGCCGCGAGGTCGGCTACCGCTCGCCGGACCACGTGCTCCTGGCGAACGCGGCCATCACCCGCCTGTTCGGCCTCCTGTGGTCGGTCGATGCGGCGCTTCGGCGTTCTGGACACGTCTCAACGGTGTTGCCCGGCCACACCAGGCTGGCGCCTGTTCTCACGTACATCGCGGATCACTTCTCCAACCCCATCACCCTGGCCGAGCTGGCGTTGGTAGTGGGAGTAAGCCCAACCCACCTCTGCCATCTCTTCCGCAATGCCGTCGGGCTGTCCCCATTCCAGTACCTCCAGCGCTACCGGATGCGGCGTGCCAGGGATCTTCTGGAGACGACCGACCTCGTTGTCGCTGACATCGGCCGACGGGTGGGCTTTTCGGACCCCGCATATTTCAGCCGCGCGTTCCGTCGCCTGGAAGGCATGACGCCTAGCCAGTACCGCGAGCTCCGCTCGACCGTGGCGTAGCGAGGTCGGGTTTGGGCCACGTCGCCACCGCCGAACGAAGGCTTTCCGTGGCGGCGGACGTCAACGGGGAATGGGGAGGACGTACGCCACCAGTCTCGATTCCCTCCGCTCGCAGGAGTTCCTTGAGGACAGCGACGTTGAAGCGCGCGTGCACCTCATTGCGAAGGGCCTCAACCGGGGCGACAAGCTCGATCAGCTGGCGAAGCCGGACCTGATCGCCGCCAGCCGCCGCGGCGTGAACAGCCAGCGCCACATCGGGTCGCACGTTGGCGATGCCCGAGGTGAAGGCGGTGATGCCAAGCTCGGCGAACGCCGGCACCTTGGCTTCGGCCGAGCCATTGATCCACGTGCAGTGCTGAGCCGCACCACCGTCGAGTAGTGCGGCCAAGGTGGTCAGATCCGGTCGCGCGTATTTCACCGCGATGACCGATGGGCTCGCCACCAGCTCTGTCAACGCCTCATTGCTGAGCCTCGTCGAGCGTACGTACAGCACAACGGGCAGCGCGACGCGCTCGCAGATCTGCCCGAAATAGCGGGCGATGCCGTCGCCATCACCGAACGGCTCGGCGGGTTCGTGGAGCATGACGGCGTCGTAGCCGAGGTCGTAAGCACGGCTGGCCTCCTCGAGCGTGCCGCCCAGGCTGCCGGCCAGTCCGGCGATCAGCGTCGCTTCCTGCCGGGCTGCCGCGACCGCCCGCAACACACTCACTCGCTCATCCGGGGTGAGTTGGTGAACCTCGGCCGTGTTACCCAGAGCCGTGATCGTACGAATGCCAGCCACCTCGAGCCGGCGGGTGAGAAGTCGTATGGTCGCTTCGTCCACGGCGCTCGTGCCGTGGACGTACGGCGTCAGGAGGACCGCGACCACGCCGTCCATCGTGGGGCGTTCCGCAAGGTGTTGTTGCACTGCGCTTTCAGGCATGTTCTCCACCACCCACAGAAGAAGTACCCGCATGTTTGAGGTCGATCTCCGAGGACACCTGCCTGGCCTGTGCGGTGAGCCCGCCGTCGACGGTGAGAACCTGGCCAGTGATGTACGACGCCTCCGTCGACGCGAGGAATGCGACCGCCGCGGCGACGTCCGCGCCGCGGCCGACCCGCCCGGCGGGGATCGGATGCGTTTCCGCCCGTTGTGCCTGCGGATCCAGCGCCTCGTACCGCTCGGTGGCGACCGCCCCGGGTGCGACCGCGTTGACCCGGATTCCGCGGGGAGCCAGTTCCAGAGCCGTCGCCCGGGTGAATGCCTCGACAGCGCCCTTCGTCGCGTCGTACGCGGCAGCGAACCGGTGTGCTTTCGTCGCACCAATGGACGACACGTTCACAATCGCACTTGATGGTCGCATCACCCGCGCACACGCTGAGGTGCACAGGAAGACACCGCGTGCGTTGACGGCAAACGTGAGATCCCAGTCCTCCAAGGCGAGTTCGAGGAAGTGCACCCGGCCGACCAGGGTCAGGGCCGCGTTGTTGACGAGCACATCGATTCCACCGCACTGATCGACGATGGCTGCCACCAGGTGGTCCACCGCCGACGGGTCCGCTACGTCCGCGTCGATGCCGATCGCCGTGAGTCCGCGGTCGGTCAGCTGTGTGGTGGCCTTCGCGACCTCAGCTGGCAAGACGTCGTTGACGAAGACCGTGGCGCCTTCCTCGGCGAACCGCGTCGCGATGGCCAGGCCGATGTTCCGGCTCGCGCCGGTGACCAGAACGGTCTTTCCGGCGAACCGGCCGGGCCAGAACTCGCTAGGCATGGGCCGGTGCACCGATCCGGTCGATGACATCCACGACACCACCGCCTGACCAGGAGAGTGGACCGGCGACAGCATCGAGCCGGGTCCGGTCGAGTTCGACACCAAGGCCGGGACCGGTCGGAACAACCAGCTCGCCGCCGGCGTACCGCGCCTTCTCCCGAACGACATCCTCGAGGTAGAGCAACGGCCCGACCGGATCGCTCGCCACCGTCACCACGGACGCTGAAGCTCCCACGTGCGCGGCCGCGGCGGTGCCGATAGACAACTCCTGCGTGGTACCAACGAGGCAGCGCAACCCAGCCGCCTCCGCGATGGCGAGCACCCGACGTACGGGCGTGATCCCGCCCAGAGCGAACAACCCGACGTTGAGGATGTCGACAGCGCGGGCCGTTACCAGCTCCAACGCCCAGCGATCGCTGTACACATGCTCGGACACCGGGAGGAGAGCACGATCTCGGACATACGCCAAGCCAGCACTGTCGCCGGACCTTGCTGGCGCCTCGACCAGTTCGTAGTCGAGGTCTCGGGTGCGTTCGATGAAGGCACACGCGTCGCGCGCATCGAGAAGGTTGGAGAAATCCAGCGACTTGATCCTCACGGCATCGCCGAAATCGGCTCGTGCCCGGCGGAGGAACTGCTCATCGAGCTGCAGCTCACGGCCGACGTACACCCGGAAGCGGGAGAAGCCGTCAGCGAGCTTGGCGGCCACCAGCTCGAGGTTGGCCTCGACGTCCCGCGCAGTGCGCTGGCGGAAGATTGGGTACGCGATGGGCAGGCTCTCCCTCACCCGACCGCCCAACAGGTCACTCACACTGCGGCCCGAGAGCTTGCCAACAAGGTCCCAGATCGCGATGTCGACGCCACACTTGATGACACTGCTCTTGTCGTACAGGTTGCCCGCCTGCGGGAAACTCTCCTCCAGACGCCGGCTGGCCTCGTTGAGATTCAACGGGTCCAGGTCGCTCAGGATCGCGGTCAGCGTGCGTTCCAGGTCTTCGACATCGACATGGAATCTGGGCAGATGCTGAAGGTCCGACATCTCACCGACGCCGATGAGACCATCCACGTCGGTGAGGAGTTCGACGATCACATGCCCACACACCAGACCGCTTGTCCGTGGCGTGTTGATCGCCGTGAGCCGGACTCGTGTGATCCTGGCCATCGTCAGCTCGTCTCCCCGTGGTCGAGCGAGCTCAGCCAGGCCGACGATGCTTGCTGGACGTGCTCGCGAAGCCGGCGTTCAGCTTCGTCCGCATCTCCCCGCTCGACCGAGTCGAGAATCACGCGGTGTTCCTCGGCCTCCCTGGCGAAGGTGGGAGCGAACCGCCACCCCGCCGTGGCAAGGAAGGCGCTGAGCACCTGGATCTTGTCGAGGAAGTCACACAGCAGGTCATTACCGCAGCCAACGTAAAGCGCGCGGTGGAAACGCCGATTCGCAAGCCCCAGTTGAGCACGCTGGTCAGATTCGAGCCGGGCCTGCGCTTCGGTGAGGGCCTGCCTGGCCAGGATGTTCGGTCCCGCGCCTTGCCGCTGCACCGCCATCCGAACGGCTTCCGGCTCGACCGCCTCGCGTGCGGCGTACACCTCCCGCGCTGTGTGCGCGTCCAGGCGTCTCACGCTGACGCCCTGGTAGGCGTTGGCGACGACGAGACCGCTGGAGAGTAACTGCTTCAGCGCCTCGCGAATCGGCGTCTTTGATACGCCGAGCAGTTCGGCAAGCTGACGCTCGACCAGCGGGCGGCCCTGCTCGAGGGTTCCGTCCAGGATGGCGTCCTGCAGGGCGTCCCGAACTCGATCCGCGCGGGAGATCGGCTGCGCCAGGCGAGGAATCGAGTGCGACTGCGGGTTCATGGTCGCCCCGGGTGGTTGGACATCGGCGGCTGCCATGCCGCGACACTACGATGCGGCGATACCACGCCCACAGGGAATTTCCGGAAACGGTCTGTTTCTAGCGATCAGTGGCTGCGCCACTCGTCGGCACCTTCGAAGGAGGCGGCGGGCTGGGATACTGCGGGCATGCGGAACCCTCTGCCGACGAAGATCCTGCGATCGCGTACGACGACCGCGATTGCCCAGCTCGGTCAAGTCCACTGGCTCTTTGGAAACGTCTATGAGGCGATGGTCGACATGCCTCAACTCCTGGCAGATGCCCGTTCGAGCCGAGCGCCGAGGCTTCTCGGCTCCGGAAGTCCGCTGCGTTATTACCTCCCGGTAGCGCCGGTCATGTTTGCCGCTACCGCTGCGACCTTGATCGAGAGCTGGCGCTCCGGTGGTGACCGGCGGGCGATCGTCACGACGGCGGCGAGTACGGCGGCGGCTGCGGGACTGACCGCCCATCTGCTAAGGACTGTCAATCTTCGGCTCCTACGAAGCAGCGAGCCGCTGAGCGCGACCGAGAGCCGCGCGCTGGTCGCGAAGTGGCATCGCGGCAACCTGGCACGTATGGCGGCCCTCGGGGTGGCGATCTGGGCGTTCCGCAAGTCCGCGACAACCCCGTGAAATCCGGCAGCCTATGCCGGTTTAGCTGACACCTGGCGCGGCCATCGTCCAGCTCCAGCCCTCACCAACCCAGCTACGTCCGAGATGCTGCGATCGTTGGTGTCTACCCAGAAGTCCGCGCAGTCGTTCTGCTCGAGTTCGTGGGCCAGTTGGATGGCGCGGCGGTGGAGCTTCTCGATTCCGTCTCCTCGTTCCCGGCCGCGTCCGACGATCCGGCTCCGCAGCTCGTGGTCAGCGGCCGTGAGGCGACACAGGGTTGGTACGGCTCCCGGGATCGCATTGCCGTACATCTGGAGCCCGTCGCGATTCTCGATCACTCCGGCCGCGACGAGACAACGTGCGCCAGCACGCTGGAAGTTCTGCCACACCGACTCGAGGTTGAGTGCCTTGAGCCGCTCGTTGTGGGGATCGTCAGCTGGGACAGGCCAGCAGGCGCCCAGAAGGTCAAGGTCGACGAGAGCGGGCCGGCCACCTCGGTCCACGACCTGATCGAAGATCTCCCACGACACCGTAGTCTTACCAACACCGGGCGGGCCCGAGAGGATCAGGAACGGTACAGGCTCATAGCGCATGGTCGGCGAGGTTAGCCCGATGCCAACAGCTCGTGCTACACCGTTTCGCTCGACCCACAATGGCAAAGCCCACTCGGCGCCTATCACCTGTGAGGAATGTGTGACTGCGACGATTCCTGCCAATCAGTCAGTGGAGGACCTTCTCGGCGAGGCTTTCGGTGGCCCGGTCACGATCGCCCACACCGACCACCTGGCCCCATGGACAGTCATCCGCTGCCACCTCGCAGAACCGACGCCAGGACTCCCCACCTCGGTGATCGTGAAATGGTTACGCGACCACCCAACCGGATTCCGTACCGATCCGCGGCAGGTGTGCACCGAACGAGCTGCGCTCGAGTTCCTTGCCGAGCTGCAGTTCCGGCTCGTCCCGCACGTTCTGGCGAGCGATCTCGCGGCAGGGATCCTGGTGCTCGAGGACCTCGCTCCGCGTGTGCCGCTGGCCGGCTTGTTGCGCGACGGCGGCATCGCACCCTCGACGGGGCGACTGGAGGCGTTCGCACGGTCGACCGGCCAACTCGCCGCGGCCACCCGCTGGCACTCGGACGCCTACCACGCCAGGCGGGCGGCTCTGGGACCGTTCGATCCGAACGAAAGCGAACGAGTTCTTGGCCACCGTTGGAACGAAACCTCGCAGCACCTGGACACACTTGGCCTGGCGATGACCGGCTCGGCCAGGCGCGACCTGGCCAGCGTCGTGGCCGAACTCGCGAACCCCGGCCCCTTCCTCGCCTTTACCAACGGCGACACGGGCACCAACAACTTCCTGGTCGACGAACGCCGTGACGCCCAGGACGGCCGGATCATCGACTTCGAGTCCGCCGGCTATCGCCACGCCCTCACCGCCGCCACCTGGATCCACATGCCTGGTGCCATGTGGATCACAGTCACCGATCCGGTCAACAACGACCTCGAGAGCCACTACCGCGACGAACTCTCTCGCGCCGTGCCGGAGGCGGCCGACGACCGACGCTTTGGCTTCGCCATGGCGGCCGCCTGCGCGGCCGAGGCACTCCAACGGCTCAACCGGTTCCCGAACCTCGAAAGTCGGACGCCCGGTGACGACAGCCGCGTCCAGATGATCGCCACGCTCGAAGCCGCCGCCGGCACCGCCGAGCATCACCGCTCGATCCCCGCCCTCGGCGGCTGGCTGCGTGCGACCGCAGAATTGCTCCGCCGCCGATGGAAGGACGCCGACGTCGACCTGTCCTGCTACCGCAGTTACACCATGCGCACCTGAGCAGGGTACGAGGACGCGCTCTGCAGACTCCGTCCGCTAGACGATCGCTTCTCTAGCCTCGTGATCACGGAACTGGGGCTGAGGAGCGCACCTCTGAGTCCGTACAGACAACGTCGGTCTGGGTCTCGGTATGGCCTTGTTTCGTTGGGCTTTCGGGATCTGGGGTTGTCGGTGGTCGCCGCTAGTGTTTGGGCATGGATTCGACCTCGGCGGATGTGGGCCGGCACCCGTTCTCGGTGCTGGTCGAGCGGATACGTGTCCGCCTCGCCGAGGAGTCGGGTGCGCCGTTGTGGTCGACTCCAGGGGACGAGATCATCGACCTGCTGGTCAGTCTTGAATCTCTCAAGGCCCAGCTCGATGCGGTCCAACTTCAGGTGATCCGCGAGGCCGACCGGCGTGACCTGGGCGCCAGCGTCGGTGCGACTGGTACGGCGGCGTTGTTGTCGTCGCTGCTGAGGATGCGCCCCGAACACGCCCGGGCTGCCGTGAAGCTGGCGAACGACCTGGACACCGCGCTCCCTCTTGTCCAGTTGGCGTTGAACGCGGGCGAGATCAGCGCCGACCACGCGAGGGTGATCGCGAAGACGATCCGCGACCTGCCGAAGGAAGCCGGCCAGGACGTACGCGCCGAGGCCGAGCAGGTCCTGGTCGAGCACGCCCGCGTCTTCGACCCCAAAGACCTCACCGGTCTGGGCAAAGCAGTCCTGAACGTCGTCGACCCCGACCTGGCCGACAAGGTACTCGCCAAGAAGCTCGCCGAGGAAGAAGCCAAGGCTGCCCGGCAGAGCGAGCTGTCGCTGTACGACGACCCAGACGGATCCGGCACCCACATCCGCGGCAAGCTGGACCCAATTGCGGCCGACCGGTTCCGCACCGCCATCGAGCCCCTGTCCAAACCAATGCCCACCACCGCCGACGGCCTCGACCCCCGCAGTCCGGCCCAGCGCAGAGGCGAAGCGCTCGACGAACTCGTCCGCCGCTACCTCAACTCCGGAGCCTCCCCCTCGCAGGGTGGAGAGAAGCCCCACATCGTCGTCACCATCACCGACGAGGATCTGGTCAACGGCACCGGACTCGGCCGGCTCCTGCGTACCGGCACCTACGTCTCCGCCCGCACGGTTCAGGAATGGGCGTGTGATGCCAAAGTCAGCTGGTTCGGCAACCGCGACGGCGAAGTCGCCCTCTCCGACGGCACCAGATTCTTCACCGGACGACTCCGCAAACTCCTCGAACTACGAGACCGCGGCTGCGCATTCCCTGGCTGCGACCGCCCACCCGCCTGGTGCCACGGCCACCACATCACCTCCTGGCTGACCGGCGGGCCCACCACTCTCGCCAACGGGGCGCTGTTGTGTGGGTATCACCATCGCCTGATCCACCAAGGAGCCTGGCAGATCCGCATCGCCGAAGACGGCGTACCAGAATTCACCCCGCCCGAATGGATCGACCCTAACCGCAACCCCATCCGCAACCAACGCCTCCGAACCTGACAGGACAGAAGCAGGAGATTCACCTCTTCCTGCGAGGATGCGCAGAGAAGCGGCCATGGTCCTTGATCACGTGTGAGCGCGAGCAATCTCGCCTGCCCATCAACGGTGAGAGTCTGCCATGTGGACGATCAGGTAATTTTCCTACCCTGACGATCAGTGGTGACCCCATGGGGACGACGTACGGTTTCCCAGTGGGACGACGTACGAGGCGCCGACGCGTGATTCGTGCTGTCAGTTAGGGGATCCCCTACCGGACACGGGACGGCTCGCGACGTCGGGGTCGGGGTCGGGACGGTGGGGTATCAGAGCCTGCCGGTTGCCGCATGTGTCCGTTAGGGAACCTGATCCGAACCTGCCTGCCGACGCGGTAGGTCTCGCCGGCGGTAAAAGTCGATCACGTCCGCGCCGTCCGTTTGGGGATCCCTGACCGGCACGCCTATCGGAGTCGGTGGCTCGACGCTCAGTCTGCGTGAAGGTCGAATTCGTTGCTGTCTGGGTCGGCCAGTTCGACGCCGTCAGCGAGGTCGGCAAGACGGGTCGCACCGAGCGAGACCAGTCGTTCCGCCTCGCTGGTCGGGTCAGCGGTGACCAGGTCGAAGCGCTGCCGGTTCCTTCCGGTCTTGGGTTGGATCGGCGGTCTGCCCCATGGGTCCCATGAGATCTTGGTGCCGCCGAGCGGCGACTGGACTGCGGTCTGCTCGTTCTCGTCCCACACCAGCGGCCAGCCCAGCGCGTCGCGCCAGAACAGGCCGACGTCCCGGGAACCGTCACAGGTGACCTCGCCGAGGTAGCCGGTGCCGGCCAGGTAGTTGTTGCCCGGCTCGATCACACACAACTCGTTACCGCCAGGGTCAGCCAGTACGACGTAGTGCTCATCGGCCCCTTGGCCCACGTCAAGGTGGCGGCCGCCCAGGCACAGCGCCTTCTCAACGGTTCGCTGCTGGTCCTCGAGGCTGCTGCTGGTCAGGTGGAGATGCAGCCGTCGCGGGCCAATCTCCTTGGTGTCGGAGGTGACGAAGCGGAGCCCGACCTGAGTCTTGCCACCCGGTACCAACGCGCCGCCGGGCTCGGTGCGTACCTCTCGGTCGAGCAGCCCGGCCCAAAAGGCCGCCACCGCGGTCGCGTCGGCCACATCAAAGGTCACCGCTTCCAGTCGCAGAGCCACCNCTGCACCCTAGGGCGGGCTCCTGGCGTTGGCGACCCGGTTTCAGCCGCGGCTGAGCTTCGTGCGGGGCAGCGCGACCCGATAGATGCGGCCTCGCGTACCGATTGAGGAACCTGATCCGAACTGGCTCGCC
>NZ_KB892731.1:33216-142200 GCF_000373925.1 Actinopolymorpha alba DSM 45243
GGCCTGGGCAAAGCGGTGTTGAACGCGGTCGACCCCGATCTGGCGGACAAGGTGTTGGCGAAGAAGCTTGCCGAGGAAGAAGCCAAGGCTGCCCGTCGGTGTGAGTTGTCGCTGTACGACGCCCCAGACGGATCCGGCACCTATGTTCGCGGCAAGCTCGACCCGATCGCGGCGGACCGATTCCGCACCGCCATCGAGCCCCTGTCCAAACCACTCCCGACAACCGCGGACGGGCTGGACCCCCGAAGCGCGGCCCAGCGTCGAGGCGAAGCGCTCGACGAGCTCGTCCGCCGCTACCTCGACTCCGGAGCCTCNCCCACCCAGGGTGGGGAGAAACCGCACATCGTCGTCACCATCACCGACGAGGATCTGGTCAACGGCACCGGACTCGGCCGGCTCCTGCGTACCGGCACCTACGTCTCCGCCCGCACCGTCCAGGAATGGGCGTGTGATGCCAAGGTCAGCTGGTTCGGCAACCGCGACGGCGAAGTCGCCCTCTCCGACGGCACCAGATTCTTCACCGGCCGCCTCCGCAAAATGCTGGAGCTACGGGATCGCGGATGCGCTTTCCCCGGCTGCGACCGCCCACCCGCCTGGTGCCACGGCCACCACATCAAATCCTGGCTCGACGGCGGACCGACCACGCTGGCCAACGGGACCCTGCTCTGCGGCTACCACCACAGGCTCATCCACCAAGGCAACTGGCAGATACGGATAGCCGAGGACGGCGTACCCGAGTTCATCCCACCCGAATGGATCGACCAACAACGCAACCCCATCCGCAACCACCGACTCCGAACCTGACAGACCAGGAGCAGCAGAGCACCACCCCCACACCCCACCAGTCAGCGGGCGTGGAGCGCGCCGGACAGGACGCGGGTACGATTCCAGCCCGATGCGTCCCGACGATCCCAATCCTGACCCGGCCACCGGCAGCGCGCTGGCCCTACCCGCCCGCACGCTCGGGCTCCTCGGCCGGCACTGGGCACCACTGGCGTTCTGGTTTGTCGTCGGCTACCTCGCACACGACCTGAGCCTGCGTGGATCGGCGTGGCTCGCTCATCGCAACCAGTGGCTCGGCTTCGCCGGACTCTCCGTCGGCGTACTCATCCAGCTGACCACAACGATCATGATGCTCCACGCTCTCCGTCCCGGCCTCGTGCCATTCGGAGGGCGTTATCGCTCACGGGTGCTCTCGCCCACGGTCGTACCATCGGATCAGCCGCGGCTCGTCGTACAGATCGCGGAGACGATCCTGCCGTTCCTGATCTTCTACGGCGCGTGGGGGTTGTTCACCGACGAGGTGCGCAGCTGGGGCGTCCACGTACTCAACCAGGGCTTCGGGGCCGGGATCGACATCGTCGACGTCTTCGGCAGCGTCACCGGCGTCCCCCTCGCGATCGCGGCCGGGTCCTGGCTGATTCGCGCGGTGTGCGAGCGCATCTACAACCTGCGCGGAGGCCGGACCCTCGGCGTGGTGGTCGCGTTGTTCGAGGCGAACTGGATGTTCTTCGGTGTCATCTCGGTGTCGGTGCTCTCCGCGGACGCCGTCGGCTGGGTCACCGGGCGGGTCGCGTGGGTCGAGTCCCGGGACGCGATCAGTGGCCTCCTCTCCACGGTCGGCCACTATTTCCCCGGTGTCGAGTGGCTCACGCAGACCTGGGGTTGGCTGATTGGTCACTACTGGCCCGACATCAAGGACGGTCTCCTGCTCCCCCTGCTATGGCTCACCATCGCCGCGGTGGTGTTCGGCGAGGAGATGGACCGCGACGGGCGAGTGATCGCCGGGAGCCGGCTGGAGCGGGCTGGCACGTTGTTCCAACGCCTTCCCACCCGCATGCAGGCGGCGACCGAACTCTTCAGCCGCGGGTTCCGCGACAAGTGGACCCCCCTCGTCAACGGCCTTCGGCTGGTGCTGGGCGCGGGGCCAGTCTTCTACCTCACGTTCTGTCTCTGCTACGTCCTCATCGAGGTCGGCACCAACTGGGCGTTCATCGGCACGACCCAGCTACTCGGCGCCCATCCCTGGGACTGGTGGTTCCCCCGGCTGGCACCGATCGACTTCGTCCAGCAGGGTGTCCACGAGGTGCTGAAGGTCGCCCTGCTCGGCGCGGCGTACGAGGCCTGCATGGACCGGGCACGGCGCAGCCAGCGGCAGGAGGCCGAGTCGTGGGCAGTCCCGTCTGACGCCGGTCGCGCCGCCGGCCCCGTCAGCCTGGACCGGAGGTAGCACCCACCGTCGCGGACGGCCAGAGTGGATGCCAGAGTGGATGGCCAGCGTGGATCGTCAGCGGTTGAACTCCAGGTAGCGAGGAGCCGCACCCCGCACCTGCACCTGTAGGCGGAGGCTCTTCACCGCGTCCTTCGGCACCAGGAACGCCGTCACGATCTTCTGGTTCTGTCCCGGCGCGATCGGCTTCTGTTCGTACTCCCCGGCCTTCTGGTAGCACCCGGTCGCCGGGTCGCCCACCGCCTCGAAGTCGGCCACGCTCGAGCGGGCGGCGTTCCACTGCCGGCCCCGGTCGTCGACGGCCTTGAACTGGCAATCGTAGATTCGCTTGCTTGCCCGCGCATCGGACGGCGTGACCGACAGCCCGACGTACACCACTGCGGTGTCCTTGGGGATACGCGCGTCCTTACGCTCTGGTCCGGGCACCATCACGATGAACTTCCACGTGCCGCCCGCATAGCTGCCGGTCGCGCCCTTCGCGACGACGACGGCCTCGTGCATCAGCTCCGGTGAATCCTTGCGATCGAGCCAGTACTCGAGTCCGATCGTGCCGGGCAGCAGGACAAGGAGAGCCAGGACGTACGCCAGGGTCGAACGCCGCTTGGCGCCGCGGCGTACCCCCTGCCGGCGACGTGACGTCGGGGAGGCGGCGGGCCGGTCGGATCTCTCGGGGGGCACGGACGGCGGCCAGTGACCTGGCGGTGCCGCGTGAGACCCGGGTGGGTACGCCGCGTGGGGCGGAGACGGGTAGGCCCCTTGCGGTGAGGGCGAGTAGGTCCCTGGGGGCGCGGAAGAGTAGGGAGTCTGTTGGTGCGAAGGCGCGTACGCCGGCGGGCGCGCCGACTGCGGTGCTGTCCCACCCCAGCCGCCGGGCGCGGGCGCCGCGTCTGGTGGTGATCCGTACGGTCGTGCTCCCTGCGGAGGTGCTCCATAGGGACCGGGTGCCGCTGCCGTGCGTGGGGGTGGGCCACCCGACGGCGTACGCCAGGACCAGCCCGGCTGTCCGGGCTGAGCCGGTGGCCCGTCCGGCGGTCCGGGACTGGCGTCTGGCGGTCCGGGGTTCGCGTCCGGCGACCGGCGCGGAGAGTGCGGTGGTGGCGCGTCGTTCATCTGGCGTACCCACTCATCTGCCGTACCCGACCGAGGTCAGCTCGATCTGTGGGGCGGCACTCCTGATCAGTCGCCGCGCCGTTGCGGCGTCGAGTCCGAGATCGACCACGGCCTGCGGGGCGAGCCGGGTGTCGAGTCCGGAGATCCGGAACACCGCGCCCGCGAGCTGGTCTGGCGGTAGCTCGAAGACGATCTGGCCACGGCGAGGAATTCCGGGCTCGGTGTTGTAGTCCTCGGTGAGGCGGTTCGTGGTGCTCGGGCGTTCGGACACCAGGTAGATGGTGCCGTCGGGGGTCCGCAGCTCGGCCGAGTCGTACGTCGCGACCTTCCAGTTGCCAGTCAGCGTCGCCGTCAGCACGAGCCAGATGCCGTCAGTCGTCAGCGGAGGTCCCGGGCTGAACCCGCCCTCGGCGAGCTTGCGGGTCACCTGGACCTTTTCGACGGTGATGGCGAAGCCGCCGGTGTCGACGTCCTCGCCGACCTTGCCCTCGGTGGCGATCGGCGCGAGCCGCCGGTCGGGGTCGGGGATCTGGCGGTTCGCCACGACGACGGCGATGAGCAGCAGCGCACTGAGCGCAGCAGCTCCAACCCGTCTCATGCGCGTCCTCGCTCCGCTGCGGGCGCGCATGAGGCACTCAAGCCGCTGTCCTGAATGATTCGCTCGCTCCGCTCGCTCATGCGCGTCCTCGCTCCGCTGCGGGCGCGCATGAGGCACTCAAGCCGCTGTCCTGAATGATTCGCTCGCTCCGCTCGCTCATGCGCGTCCTCGCTCCGCTGCGGGCGCGCATGAGGCACTCAAGCCGCTGTCCTGAATGATTCGCTCGCTCCGCTCGCTCATGGGCGTCCCTTCGTGACCGGCAACCTGACCCGGGCGACAACGGTGTCGTCGAGGGTACGGCGCCATTGGAGCCTCTCGTCGAAGAAGCCCGGCGCCTGCTGCCAGCCGTAAACCCCGACCTCCACCTCAGCGGGCCGCGGCTGCGACTTGGGCAGCTTGTAGACCACGAGGACCCGGCGCGGGAGGCCGGGATGGAGCTGGGCGAATGAGAGGTCCGCCGCGAGGACGGCGCCGGCCCGCATCGGGATCGACTTCCTGTCCGCGGCGTCGATCGTGAAGCCGTTCGGGAGGCGTACGACGTAACCGTCCTGGACCTCCGAGGCGAAGCGGGTGCTCTCCGGCGCGGTCAGCTTCAGGTCGGCCTCGACGACGAGGTAGCGGCCGGCCTCGGCGTAGCTCGTGTCGTTGGTTGGGTCCTTGTCGGCCGTCCATGCCCGTCTGGCGGTGACCTCGAAGCGGCCGTTGTCGATCGGCTCACCGACCGGGACCAAAGGTGGCGGTGGTGTCGGCGCGGCGCGAAGGCCACCCGCACGCTCTATGAGGACGAGCGCCGCACCCAGCACCACCAGGACCAGTCCGATCGCCAGCGCGTACACACCGAGCCGGCGACGCCGGGCCGGCGGCGCGATGCGGCCCGGTGCGGCGGGCGAGCTGACCGGTGGGCTGGCCGGTGGGCTGGCCGGCGGGCTGGCCGGCGGGCTGGAAAAGGACACGGCCAGGCATCCTACGAGAGAACCCCGACGGGCCGCCCCGGCCGGGAACGCACGGTCGGGACTACGCCCGCCGTCGCCTACCTACGCCCGCCGTCGCCTACCTACGCCCGCCGTCGCCTACCTACGCCCGCCGTCGCCTACCTACGCCCGCCGTCGCCTACCTACGCCGGCCGGTCCCTACTTCCGCCAGTACGCGCCCCACCCGTCGATCGACTCGATGTGTTCGGCGATCCGGTGGGCGACGCGGTAGTCCTCGACCGCTCGCCGGCACCCTTCGAGGGCGCCGTAGTCGTCGATGATGCAGAACCCGCCGGGCGACAGCTTGGGGTAGAGGGCGTCGAGCGCCTCGATCGTGCTGGAGTACATATCGCCGTCGAGCCGCAGGATGGCGAGCCGCTCGATGGGCGCGGACGGAAGCGTGTCCCGGAACCATCCCGGCAGGAACTTCACCTGGTCGTCCAGGAGGCCGTAGCGGCGGAAGTTCTGGCGTACCTCCTCCTGCGACACCGCGAGCGCGCCGAAGGTGTGGTGGCGGTCGCCCGCGTCGGCGGGGTATTTCTCCGGCTCGGGTTCGGGCAGGCCGCTGAACGAGTCGGCGAGCCACACGGCGCGGTCCGTGACACCGTGGGCGGCCAGGATGCCGCGCATCAGGATCGCCACGCCGCCACGCCACACGCCCGTCTCGATGAAGTCGCCCGGAACGCCGTCGCGCAGGACGCGTTCGACGCATTCGTGGAGGTTGTCGAGGCGTTGGGTGCCGACCATCGTGTGCGCGAGCCTCGGCCAGTCACGACCGATCGCACGGACGTCGGGCCTCGGCAGCTTCACCAGGGAGAGATCGCGACGCTTCAACAGCCGCTGGATCAGACGGACGCTCCGCCGTTGCGCCATCACCACCCCGCCGTCCGCCCCGTCCCACAGGGAGAACGTCAGAGCCTGCTTCAGTAACTCGATGTACCGCTCCGTGACAAGTCCGGTATCCGGCCCCCACGGGCTTCGCCCGCCGGGCCCACCCTCCGCCGTCGCGCCTTGCCGTGCCGTCCCGGTCACGGCCAGATCCGTCGTATCCACCTTTCCCCCCATCCTTTCGACTCTGCTTTCCCCGGGATTCGGCTGACCAAATCCTGGACGCCGGCGCTGGTGTCGTACGGCCGACCGATCCAGCGCCGACGCACGTGCCCACGAGCCGTGGCGGAAGTCACGAACGCCGGCGCGAAGTCGGGAGAAGATGGGGTCGTGCGCGGACAGGACATCGCCCGGGGCGTCGCCAACCTCGTCAACCTCAGCACCCCGCTCGGCCTCGTGATCGCGGGCCTGGGACGAGCCCGCTTCTCCCGCGGGCCGCGCGGGCTTCTCCTCGGAACGTCGTACCGCCTGGCGCTTCCTCCCGCGGTGGCGTTCACGGTGGGCAACGTGATCCTGACCCGGCACACCCGGGACGAGTTGCTCAGCCGCCCCCGCCTGCTCGCGCATGAGGAACGCCACACCTGGCAGTACGTCGTCTGCCTGGGACTGCCGCTGATCCCGCTCTATCTGGCCGCGTGCGGCTGGTCCTATCTGCAGAGCGGCGACTTCGCCAGCCACAACGTGTTCGAACGTACCGCCGGTCTCGCCGACGGCGGCTATCCCGAAGGATGACCGTGACATGGGAGGTGCGGCCGCGACATGAGAGTCGCGCGAGAAAGGGCTTAGGCTCTGTCGCCATGGCGAGCCAAGGAAAGATGAGCGTGCTGCTCGCCTCCAATCGGGGGCCGGTGTCGTTCACGCTCGGCGACGACGGTTCGCTGCGCGCCCGCGGCGGCGCTGGCGGACTCGCCGCCGCGCTCGCGGCGATCCCGCGCCAGGCCGACACCTTGTGGGTCAGCGCGGCGTTGTCAGACGTCGACCGGATAGCCGCGCGGGCGGCGCCCCACGGGCGGCTCGATCTGGCGGGGTACGACAGCGGGACGGTTCCGGTGCGGCTGCTCGACATCGAGCCGCTGACCTTCAACCGCGCCTACAACGGGATCGCCAACTCCACCTTGTGGTTCGTTCACCACATGTTGTTCGACACCGCCAACTCCCCGATCTTCGACAGCCGCTTCCGCCGTGAGTGGGCGTCGTACGCCGACTACAACCGCGCGTTCGCCGACGCGCTCGCGGAGGAGGCGGCGCCGGGCGCCCGGGTCTTCATCCAGGACTACCACCTGAGCCTCACGCCCCAGCTGCTGCGGGAGCTGCGGCCCGACCTCGCCATCGGCCACTTCTCGCACACGCCGTGGGCACCGCCGGACTACTTCCGCCTCCTTCCCGACGACGTGGCGGTCGGCCTGCTCGAGGGCCTGCTCGCCGCGGATCACGCGGGGTTCCTCACCGAGCGGTGGGCGCAGGCGTTCATCGCCTGTTGCGAGACGGTGCTGGGGGCGCGCGTCGATCCGGTGTCCCGCACCGTGGAGTACGCCGGACGCCGGACGCGGATCGGTGTCCATCCGCTCGGGGTCGAGCCCGAAAGCTTCCGAGCCCGCGCTCACCAGGCCGACGTCGCGACCCGGATGGCGGGGCTTCGCAGCCTGGTCGGCGGGCGGCGGCTGATCATCCGCGTCGATCGGGCCGAGCTCAGCAAGAACATCGTGCGGGGCCTGCTCGCCTACCGCGACCTGCTGCGCCGGCGACCGGAGTGGCAGGGCCGGGTGGTCCACGTCGCGCTCGCCTATCCGAGCCGGCACGACCTGCCGGAATACCGCGAGTACGCCGCCTCGGTGCAGCGCACCGCGAAGGAGATCATCGACGAGTTCGGCAGCCCTGACTGGGAGCCGCTCGTCCTCGCCGTCGACGACGACTACGCCCGATCCCTGGCGGCCTACCGGATGGCGCACGTGGCCCTGGTCAACCCGATCAGGGATGGCATGAACCTCGTCGCCAAGGAGATCCCGGTGGTCTCCGACAACGGCTGCGCGGTGGTCCTGTCCCGCGAGGCCGGCGCCGCGACCGAGTTGGGCGACGCCGCGCTGCTGATCAATCCGTACGACATCGAGGCGACCTCCGACGCCCTGCACGCCGCGCTCTCCATGAGTGGAGAGGAACGCCGGGCACGCACCGCCCGGATGGCCGCCGCGGCGGTCGCACAACCACCCGAGCGCTGGCTCACCGAACAACTCAGCGCCCTCGAAACCGCGTCGAACCATCCCTGAATTTCGTTCACCTCGTTGACGCGTCACGAATCGATTAAGTTCTTCCCATCGCACCGCGGCTATTTTCGCCACCACTAACATTGCCGGTGGAAATCGCAGAGTTTGTACGCGTATCACGGGGACAGGATGCGGTCGCTCGGACCCATGGCAGATGGTCTTGATTCTGCCGAGACCGGTTGGCCCGCGGTCTCGGTGGTCATGGCCATTCGCGACGACGAGCGCCATCTCCGGCACAGCGTCAACCACATCTTGGCGCAGGACTACCCCGGCAGCCTTGAAGTGATACTCGCGCTCAGCCCTGCCAGAGATCGAACATCGGAGATCGCCCGCGCCGCGGCTCAGCGCGACCCGCGGATGAGGGTCGTGGAGAATCCCGCCGGAACGACGCCGAGCGGGCTCAACGTGGCGATAGCGCACGCCAGCCACGACATCATCGTCCGCGTCGACGGTCGCGGCCTGCTCGACCCCGGCTATATCCGCCGGGCGGTAGAGATTCTCGAAGAAACCGGAGCCGACAATGTTGGCGGCGCCTGCATACCGCACGACGAAACAGCGTTCGGTGAGGCGCTTTCGCGGGCGATGATTCACCCACTCGGTAACGGCCGGAAGAATGGCAGATTCCACCCGAACGGCCGGCCGGGACCAGTCGACACGGTCTACCTCGGCGTCCTTCGTCGACAGATTCTCGACCAACTCGGGGGATACAACGAAACCCTTCCCCGGGCACAGGACTGGGAGCTCAACTACCGCATCCGCCGGGCTGGCGGCACGGTGTGGTACGACCCGGACCTCCACGTGGTCTACCGTTCCCAGCCCACCATGGCCTCGCTGATCCAGCAGTTCTATCTCAACGGCCGGTCGAGGCGCCTGGTCGCTCGCCTTCACCGCGGGACGCTCAACCTGCGTTACCTCGCCCCACCCCTCGCCGTGATCGCCTGCGTGCTCGGGATTCTTGTCAGTCTGGCCAGCGCGGTCGCGTTCC
Source organism: Actinopolymorpha alba DSM 45243 (assembly GCF_000373925.1). GTDB lineage: Bacteria > Actinomycetota > Actinomycetes > Propionibacteriales > Actinopolymorphaceae > Actinopolymorpha > Actinopolymorpha alba. Next base: position 42,260 of record NZ_KB892731.1, read on the forward strand.
CTGAACTCGCTGCCACGGCCGCCGCCGTACCAACGACGTACGTCCTGGGTGTGGTGCTCGCCTCCGTCACCGCCGGGCGTGGGCTCTCTCCGCGAGCGCGGCTGTGGCTGCCGGTCGTGATGATCGCCATGCACATGTCGTGGGGGGTCGGGTTCCTCGCCAAGCCCACACCGGCCAGAACCCCCCTGTTACTCGCTCAGAGCTCTCAACGCTGAGGAGAGAGCTTCCGCTCGATCTCGAGATCGGCGGTCACCATCATCTCCACCAGCCCGCGAAATTCCACCTGCGGTTTCCAGCCGAGTTTATCCCGCGCACAGGTGGCATCGCCGATCAGGAGATCGACCTCCGCCGGGCGGAAGAAGCGGGGATTCTGGACGACGTACGGGGTCCAGTCGTTGACACCGACCCGGGCGAAGGCCACGTCGAGCAGGTCCCGGATCGAATGCGTCTCGCCGGTCGCGATGACGAAGTCGCCCGGCTCGTCCTGCTGAAGCATCAGCCACATCGCTTCCACATAGTCGCCCGCGAATCCCCAGTCGCGGCGGGCATCGAGATTGCCCAGCTCGATCTTCTCCTGCAGCCCGAGCGCGATCCGTGCCACACCGCGAGTGACCTTGCGGGTGACGAACTCATAGCCACGCCGGGGCGACTCATGGTTGAACAGGATGCCCGAGCAGGCGAAGGCGCCGTACGACTCGCGGTAGTTGACGGTCATGTAATGGCCGAACGTCTTGGCGACGCCGTACGGCGAACGGGGATGGAAGGCCGTGGCCTCCCGCTGGGGAGTTTCCCGGACCTTGCCGAACATCTCCGAACTCGATGCCTGATAGAAACGGACTCTGGACATGTCGTTCTGCGTGTGGATCCGGATCGCTTCCAGGACACGCAGAACCCCCATGCCGGTGATCTCTCCGGTGAGTTCGGCCAGCTTCCATGACAGCCCGACGAAACTGATCGCGCCAAGGTTGTAGACCTCGTCGGGCTGGGCGATCTCCATCGCGCTGATCAACGAAGAAAGGTCACGCAGGTCACCTTCGAGAAGCTGGATTGACGGGATGGCCGCCTCGACGATGGGGGCCTTGGGGTTGTTCTGACCCCGCAACATGCCGAAGACCTCATAGCCTTTGGCGGCGAGGAGTTCGCCGAGGTAGAGACCGTCCTGACCGGTGATGCCGGTGATGAGAGCGCGCGGCACCTGACCCCCACTTTCGCTCGACCGGCAGTAGCGACCTCAGCCTATGGTCACGCAGCCGAGAATTATCCCAATCTGGTAGGACACGATCCGGACGGCCACGCTAAACCAATATCGCATCACGATCGAACGTCCGTTCCGTAACGGAAGTATGAACCCACACGAATTCGACCAGTCGCGTCTTCGGTGCATAGCTAGCGTCAAATCCTCGAAAGCGGGTGGACAGACTCGAAAGCGGCGAGTGGACCAGGGAGAGGACGAGGCAAGCGTGAAAGTTCTCGTGGTCACTGCTCGCGCGCCAGCCCTGCACGGTAAAGGCGATCAGGTGCGGGTGGCACAGCTCCTCCCGTCGCTGTGCACGGCACACGAGGTCACCGTCCTCTATCCCATCGAACGCCGCTCGACTGGCTCCGGCGTACCTGCTCGGGATGAGCCCGAGGGGTGGTCGGCCATTCCGGTGCAGCTGTCGGCGTTCGAACGAATGAATGGCGCCCTCGCCAGCTGGCTGAAGGGGCATCCCGCCCAGGCCGGGTGGTGCGCACCCCGGCGCTTTCGCGCGGCCGTTGGTCGAGCGGCGGATTCGTACGATCTCCTTGTCTTCATCACCACTCGGTGCTTCGTCGAGCTACCCGGCCGGCCGTTCGTGATCGACCATGTTGACGCGCTCAGCCTCAACGCGCGACGGCGCGGGAAGGCGGCGCAAGGCTTCCTTGCCCGGACCTTCTGGAGGCGCGAGAGCAGACGCCTCGCGCGTTGGGAGGACGTTATCGCGCGTCGTGCGGGCGCTCAGCTGGTCACCTCCGCGGCGGACGCGGCCGCACTCCCGACGTCGCCGGACCCGGTCGTCGTTCCCATCGGTGTCGACGCAGATGCCTTGGACGCGCCGCTCTCTTCCGGACCGCGAGACATCGACGTCATCTTCACCGGCAACATGCGGTATCCCGCCAACCGCGATGCGGCGTGTTGGCTCATCAACGCGATCGCGCCAGTCGTACGCGCAGGATATCCGGATCTCAGGATCGTCATCGCGGGAAGAGCGGCCAACTCCCTGCCTCGCGCCGACGGAATCGAGATCGCCAGCGACGTCCCGAGTCTCATGCCGTTTCTCCAGCGGGCCAAGATCGCGGTGGCGCCCCTGCGAATCGGAACCGGCGTACCCATCAAGGTTCTCGAGGCCGCGAGTGCCGGCGCCGCAGTGGTGATGACGCCGGAAGCCAATGCGGGCCTTGGGTTCAACGACCGTTCAGTCGTCGTCGCACAGACGTCCACCGCCTTCGCCGCGGAGATCGTGCGGCTCCTCCATTCGCCCGAGCGCCGGCAGAAACTCGTCGAGTCAAGCCGTCAGGAGCTCCGGGGCTTTGATCTGCGACGCGTCGCCAAGACCTACCTCGCCGCCCTTGATCGCGGAGTTTCGTCGCGGTCGTATTCGACCCAGGTCAGCACTCCTGATCAAGCGAATAGAACATGATCAGAGAAGCAGGAATCACAACAAGATAACCTTGCGACGATTTATCCAGGGGCTGGCGGGTTATCAATAGCATCGACCCGAATCCATCTCGGGGGAAATATGGGGGGTACGATGCCGCTCTCGACCGGCACGCCCGAAGAAGGCGCCACGACCGGACGGCAAGCTTCTCTTGACGGTTGGATACGCACTCTTCCCGCCACCTCCGCCAGTAGATCCGCTGATGCGACGGCTGCCGTGCTGGACGTCCACGCGATCCCGGCACCCGCCACGCCACGAGATCTCCAGCCACCAGCGCAGCGTTCGCGCCCGCGGCCAGCGCAGGGTCCGAGTGCGATCGTGTTGGAGGGCATGGCCCGCACTGATCACATCACGGACCGGCTCGACGACGAACTCGACATCGTCGCGCGATTCCCCGTACCCCCAGACGTCGTGGGGCTGAAGGCAACCCTGGCGAATCTTCGCCCAAGGCTTCTGCTGGTGAAGTCCTCCTTGGATGCCGTTGACTACTGGCTGTTGACGCTGTGCCAGGCCCATCGTGTGCAGGTCCTCGTGCTGGCGCGCGCCGCCTACGGTCTGCTTGGTTCCACCTCCGTGCACCGGTTCGGTGGTCTGCCCTGGTTGCGTCTGCGCCTTCCAGGCCGTGATCGGCTCGGCGCGCTCCTGAAACGCTGTGTTGACGTGCTCCTCGTGCTACTGAGCGCGCCGTTCCTGCTGCCCCTCATGTTGGTGATCGCGGCGATCCTTTGTCATGACGGTCCGCCGTTCTATATCCAGCAACGAGTGGGCGAGGGCGGACGTGCGTTCCGGCTGGTGAAGTTCCGTACGATGCGGGTGGACGCGGAGGCGCACACCGGTCCGGTGCTGGCGATCGCCGACGACCCGCGCACCACCCGGGTGGGCCGGATCCTTCGCCGCCTCCGTATCGACGAGTTGCCACAACTGTGGAATGTTCTGCGCGGGGACATGAGCCTGGTCGGTCCGCGGCCGGAACGCCCGGAGTTCATCGAGCATTTCCGGCGCCTGCCACACTACGATCTTCGTCATCTCATCCGCCCCGGGCTCACCGGCATCGCACAGTTGACGGGCGGCTATGGCGCGACGGTCGAAGAGAAGCTTCGCTGTGACCTGCTGTACGTAAGCTGCCGCTCGCTGCGGCTCGACCTCAGGCTCCTCGCCCTCACGATCAGGGACCTCCTGCGGGGCTTTCCTCGTGGATGACCCGTCGGAGCCATGGGTACGTCGGGTAGCGCGAAACGGTGCAGCGCTGCTGATGGCTCGCGTCACCTCCACGCTCGCTGGCACCGTGACGCTTCCGGTGCTCTACAGCCACCTGGAGCAACGCGAGTTCGGTGTGTGGGTGCTCCTCAGCGGCCTGGTCACTTTGATCGCGTACGCCGACATGGGGCTCGGCTCCGCGCAAACTCGCGAGGTCGCCCGCGCGGTGGCGAGCGAGGAACCGCGGGCGGCCCGTGGCGTCCTCGCGGTCGGCATCCTGTGGGCCGCCTGCCTTTGCGCCCTGGCGTTCCTCGCGGTGCCGGCGTGCTGGCCCTGGCTGGCGGGGATTCTGCGCCTGGGGGACCTGGCCTCGCCTGCCCTCAACGCCGTTCTCGTCCTCCTGGTGGGGTTCACGATCGCCAGCATCACCGCGCCATGGCGGGCGGTATTGGAGGGGACCCAGCGATACCTGCCGGTCGCCTGGGCCGACGGGTGCGCCGCCATGCTGAGCGCCCTGCTGTCGATCACCGTGGTGCTCTGGGGCGGCGGCCTGGTGGCACTGGCCATGTGTGTCGTCACTGCCAACGCGGCCCGGGCCTTCGCCCTCGTCGCGGTCGCGCGTGCGCACGCTCCCTGGTTGACGCCACGCGTTCGCGGGCTCCGGCGAACCGATGTCAAGGTCGCGTTGCGCTACGGTCTGCCCGTCCAGTTGACCAACGCCTCAGCGGCGGCGCTCTTCGAGACCGACCGGTTGTTGCTGGCCGGATTCGTGGGCCCCACCGCCGTGGCTGGTTTCGAGCCCGGCAGCAAGCTGGCGCACCTGCTCCGGCTCCCGCCCGCGCTGATCATGACCGCCATGTTTCCCCAGGCGGCCACGACCGCGGCCGCCCACGAACCCGCGCGCCTGAACCGGCTCTACCTCACGTTGACGAGGTACGTCGCGGTGTTCGCCGCTGTCGCCTTGGCGGCGATGGTCGTGGCGGCCGATCCGCTGATCCGCCTGTGGCTCGGCACCTCCGTACCGCTGGCCGTCATGACGCTGGTGACCTTGAGCATCGGCAACGCATTCCATGTCACCGCTGTCGCGGCGGCGATCGTCACCCGAGCCGAGGGGCAGCCCGCCCGCGAGACGAGGTACGCCGTCGTGGCGGCCGCACTCAATCTCGCCCTCACGATCCCGCTCATCGCCCTCCTTGGCCCCGTGGGCGCTCCGCTGTCGACCGCGGTCGCGATCTCGACGGCGACGGGCTACTTCTTCCTTCACTTCCACCGGAGTTCGAAACGCCGCATCCTGCCACTGCTGCGGGTGCTCTGGCCGCCGGCCCTGGCGGCGGCCGCCGCGGGTTTCCTCGTCTGGATGGCGACGCCGTATCTGCCCGACGGCGCCGGCCGGGGTGGAGCGGCGGTTGCCGTCATGTGCCGCGGAGGGCTCGTCGTCCTGCTCGCTGGCGCCTTCCTTCTGGCACTGAGGTACTTCAGCGCGGCAGATCGCGCGTGGGTACGCGCAGCCCTCTCCCGGCCGCGGCAGCGCCGGGCGGTCACTCCGGCCGCGCGGGAGGCATCGCATCGATGACCCGCCGTTCGACCTTCATCCTTGCCACGCAGGAGCCGCCGCATGACCAGACCTGAGGTCTCCATCCTCCTGGTGAGCTGGAACACCCTCGCCGAGACGCGTAGGTGCCTTTCCTCGTTGGAGTTCGCTGTCAACGACGGCTTGCGGTACGAAGTCATCGCGGTCGACAACGGATCGCGGGACGGATCCGCCGACCTGCTGGCATCCTGGCCGGACCTGCGCCTCATCCGCAACCAGACCAACGTGGGCCACTCGGCGGCCATCAACCAGGCCTACGCGCGCTCAACCGGTGAGCTGATCCTGCTGCTCAACAGCGACATAACCTTCCACCCTGGATCACTCACGGCGCTTGTCAGCTTCCTCCGCACCCGGCCAGAGGCCGCAGGAGTCGCTCCGCGCTTCCACTACCGCGATTCCGCCAAGCAGCACTACTACCGGCTTCTGACGTACCGAAGGGCACTGGCGCTGACACCTCTGCGGAGGCTGCGAACCTTCCGCCGCGCCTACCAGGAGTACGCCATGCAGGGCGACGACTTCTCCGATCCGCGTCTGGTGGAGATGCCTTCGGCCGCCTGCCTCCTCCTGCGGCGCACGGTCCTCGACAGGGGGCAGATCTTCGATGAACGCATTCCGCTTTACCACAACGACGTTCTTCTCGCGCATACACTCGCGTGCCAAGGTTTACGGCTGTGGATGACACCTGACAGCGTGGTCACCCACACTGTCAGCGCGTCCGCAAGACTGGTGGACGCACACACCCTCCTCCGCCTCGAACTCGGCGGACTCATCCGCTATCTCCAGATCACCCAGCCCCGCTACCGGGTGTGGCTGTTCCAGCTGGTGGCAGCCGTCAGCGAGGTGACCCGCCGGCAACTGCGCAGAGGGCCTCGTCTGCGGATCCCGGACCTGGTCGCCACGCTGCGAGGAGAGCTCCCTCGGCTCCCCGACGCTCCGCCAACACCGTCGAAGACCTCCGTTCCCGCACCGCTGGTGGAGAAACTGTGAACTCCTCTGGACGGTCAGCTCCCTGCGAGGTGTCGGTGCTCCTGGTGAGCTGGAACACATGTGTGGAGACGCGCCGCTGCCTCGCCTCGCTGGACACCGCTGTCAATGACGGCCTGCGCTACGAGCTCATCGCGGTCGACAACGACTCCCAGGACGGCTCCGTCGACCTCCTGGAGTCTTGGCCGGGCCTGCGCCTCATCCGCAACTCTGCGAACGTCGGCTACGCCGCCGCCGTCAACCGGGCATACCAGCAGGCACGAGGAGAGTTCATCCTGCTCCTCAACAGCGATATCTGCTTCCAGCCTGGCGCCCTCAGCGCACTGGTCGCGTTCCTGCGCGAACACGGCGACGCCGCTGGCGTCGTGCCTCTCTATCTCGAGAACGGCCTCGCCGGAGCGCTTGGCCATCATTACTGCGACCTGCTTGATCTCAGAAGTGCACTGGCCCTGAATCCCCTCCTTGGCAGGCTTCCGGGATTCCGCAGCGCACTGAAGCAGCACACGATGCACGGCGTCGACTTCTCGCGCCCGCGGCCCGTGCCCCGGCCCGCCGCGGCCTGCCTCCTTCTGCGCCGACGCCTTCTTGGCGAACACCAGATCTTTGACGAGCGCCTGCCGCTGTTCTGTAACGACGCTCTCCTCGCCCAGCAACTCGCCAGCCAGGGACATCGGCTCTGGATGACGCCAGAGAGTGTGGTCACCCATCTTTTCGGAGCCTCCACCCGGCTTCTCGATCCGACCGCACGCAGCCGGCATCACATCGGCAGCTTCGTCCGGTATCTACGCCTCACCGAGCCTCGACGGAGTCTCGTGATCTATCAGTCGGTAGTTCTGGCCGATCGTTTGATCCGCCGACTCTTCCGGCTACCCGGCCACCTGCCAGTACGGGACCTGATCGCGGCGGTCCGCGGTGATCTCGGGCCGCTTCCGCTCGCCGCACCGGCCATCCGAGAGAAAGATCAGAATTCGGAGAGCACTGAGAACACTGATCATCAATTCCGTGTCACGAATCGATGAAGGCGTGTGCGATTACCTGATTCTCACCATTTGCCCCGATAGCATCGCAGCCTAGATAACCAGCTTTCTTGCTACCCACTCGCCGCGCCCCCGCGGGCCGGATAGCGATCTTCACCGGACGCGCTGAAGCCGTGCGGTGACCGGCTGCGCCACGTCGAGTTGGAAGGCCAGACACGTTGAAGGCGCTGTGGTTGTTCGGCACCCTCACGAGCGCCGCACTGGGCGCGATCGCGGCATTGATGCTGACGCTCGCACCCAATGATCTCGGCATGGCGCTGGTTGGCGCCCTTGTGTGCCTTACGATCTTTGTCATCTGGCCCTGGTTGGCACTTCCGGTCGGAATTGTCGGTGGCGAGATCGCCTCCTCGTTTCTTTTCGGCCGCGATCTCAGGGTGATCATAGGAATTCACGGCGGAATCCTGCTCGCCGGCAGCCTGGCCATGCTGATTCGTCAGCTCTTCGCTCCCGGAAGCGAAGGAAGGATCAAGACCCGCGTCGACCTCGGAATGCTGCTCATCGGCCTGGTCGCGCTGCTCGGTGCCGGCTATGGCATTGCCCGCGGGAACGCGCCATACCTCACCCTTGTCGCGGGATATGCCGTCGCGGTCATCCCAGCGTACTTCTTCGTCGCCACGTACAGCCTCAACACGCCTGCCCGATTGAAGCGCGCGGCAATCGCGTACGTCGTAGGTGGGACGGTGTTGGCCGGCGCCAGCCTCACGACTCCCGGCCAACACGGCGGGCTGATCTCCGCCCTGGCGGTAGTGCCACTGCTGGCCATCGGTCGGGTCGCGAGTCCCTGGCGCCGGGTCGGTCTCGTGGTCCTCCTGGCCATCCTCATGGCCGACACCGTGCTGGCGAGTTCGCGGACCATCTGGGTGGTCACCGGCGTCGCCCTGGTCGTGCTCCTCATTCGTGGATCACCCACCGTGCGCCTGCGGGTCATTCTCGCGGCTACGGCCGGAGCGCTGATCATCCTTGGTGGGGCCGCCGTCAGCAGCGGCCTCGGGGAGCGCACCGGACTGATCGCGGAAAAGATCGTCTCCTCGACCGGCGTGCGCGAAACCGAATCCATGGTCGGCCTGCGCGCCTTCGTGGACAGCCCACTTATCGGCCAGGGCCTTGGGCAGACCGCCACCGACATTTTCATTCCGATGTACCGCGTGGCAGATGTCGGCCCGATCTACCACGCCTTCTGGTTGATCATTCTCGCCAACCTCGGCCTGGTCGGCCTGGTCGTTCTGCTCTGGCCACTCCTGGCTTCCATCCGCGTCGGCCTGACCAGTCGCGACGGCCTCGCCCTGAGCTTCGCCGCACTCACCTGCGGTTGGCTCGTCGGCGCGGCGTTCGCCGGTCCCAATGACGGGCACTGGGAGTTCGGCCTGCTCCCCGCGTTGACCTTCCTCGCCTGGCAGCTGAGTTCGAGCCAGCGCCACGCGCAAGCATTAGGAGATCAGCAATGTTCACCGAATCGGCTGCCGCAGCACGGGTGGCGGACACCGACCTGGGCGCGACAGCCGTCGTCGTCACCTACAACTCAGCCGCCTACCTCGCTGACTGTATAAACGCACTCCAGGACTCGGGACTGGCCGTCAGGGTGGTCGACAACGCTTCCACGGACGGGACTCCCGCTCTGATCGCGTCGAGGTTCCCGGACGTTCTCCTGACGGTCAACGACATCAATGTCGGCTTCGCGGCCGCCGTCAACCAGGCCCTGACAGATGTGGGCACCGACGTGGCGCTCCTGGTGAATCCTGACTGCGTCCTCGCCCCTGGTACCGCGGACGCGTTGGTACGGACGCTCCGGGAGAGACCTGAGGTCGGCGTCGTCGGGCCCAGGCTGGTCGGCGCCGATGGCACAGTGCGCGGGAGCGCCAACACCTTCGAGTCCTTCCTCAGTGTCGTCGCCGGAAAGTTCGGCGGCCGTCTCCTACCCATACGCCTTCGCCGGTTGGTCTGTGTCGGGCGGCGACGGCGCACATACGCCTTATGTCTTCAGGGACCGAGCGCGCCGGTGTCGGTGGACTGGCTGTGTGGCGCCTGCCTGGCCGTTCGTACCTCGCTGCTCGGCAAGCTGGGTGGTCTAGATCCGGGCTACTTCATGTACTACGAGGACGAGGACCTGTGCCTGCGGGTATGGCGCACCGGGAGTCGCGTGCTCTACCTGCCAGCCGTCGAGGCCATGCATGTCGGCGGAGCGAGCAGTGGCGACAATCCCTGGTCCGTGCTGCCCTACCTCTACCAGAGCATGCTGCGGTTCTTCGTCCTGCATCGCCGTCGCACCTATCCGCTGTTGCGCGGGGCCATCCTGATCCGTGCGGTGCTGGGCATGTCCGCTGCCGCCTTCCGCTCGCTGCGCCCGTCAGGCGACGGGCGCGCACGAGCCCACGCCTGGACACAGATCGCGCGCATCGCTCTCACCACCCAATCGTCGGGGAGGGAGACGGCATGCACGTCCTGATCGCCGCGGTCCCCTATCGCACGGAACACTGGCTCGATCTCCTCAGAGTGCTCGTGAGAAGACCCGACATCGAAATCACCTTCTTCACCGCGAGCACCTCCGACCGATCCCGTCAGGCTCTGGAGTACCTCGCGGAGACCTTCCCGCACTTTCGTTTCCACGTCGCCCCGAGACTGATCGGCGAAGAAGGCACGGGCCACATGGCCTCGGTGATGTACCGCCCGGGCAGCGCGCGAGTGCTGAAGTCCCGCCGGCCCGACGTCCTGCACATCATCGGAGAGCCGGCGTACCTGTCCACCGCACAGATGCTCGCCCTTCGCAAGAGGTACTGGCCCGACGTGCCCGTCACGATGTATGCGGCGCAGAACGTCGTTACCCGCTTCCCCTTCCCCTTCCCGTCGCTGGAGCAGCGGGCCTACGATGCCATCGACTGTGCCTTGCCGATCACGCCGGCCGCCGAGAACGTCCTGCGGACAAAGGGATATCGGGGTCAGGTCCGGCTGGTTCCGCTGGGGGTTGACACCGAACTCTTCCAACCCGTCGCCATGCCGTTACCGTCTCATCCGTTCACGGTCGGCTTCGTCGGATGGTTCACGCGTTACAAGGGCATCGGGGACCTCCTCGCCGCTGCCCGGCAGATCGACTGCGACCTTCTGTTCGTGGGGAGCGGCAGCCTGAGCGAGGAGATCCAGCAGGAGGCCGCCAGGCGCCCGGGACGGATCGAGCTGCATTCGTGGGTGGATCGGCGCGACCTGCCGGCTCTGCTCGCCCGCATGGATGTCCTTGCCCTTCCGTCGGTCGAGCTTGTGCAACGCAACGTCGCACCGTGGATCGGCATCCCTCTACGCGAACAGTTCGGACGCGTCCTCGTCGAAGCGATGGCGTGCGGGGTTCCCGTGGTGGGCAGCGACGTGGGTGAACTCCCCTACGTCATCGGATCCGCTGGCCTCATCTTTCGCGCTGGCAACCCGGCCGCGCTCGCCACTCGCCTCGCGCAGATCCGGGACGACCCGGCACTTGCTCAACGCCTTGGCGCCGCTGGTCAAACCCGTGCCCAGCTCTTCAGCTGGTCACGCATCGCCGACAGTCTCTGCCAGACCTGGCAAGGCCTGCTTGACACCCGCCTACGCGTCGGCCACGAAGGAATGTTCCGAACCACCACACCATGGGGCACGGCGCCCGCGCCACTCCCAATCCGAGAGAAGGAAGGGCAAACACTGTGAGCGCTCCCCTGAATGCGGGCGCGGTCTGGCGTACCGCACGGTGGCCCGCCGCCATCACGCTGCTGTCCATCGGCGCGGGCGTCGCCGGCGCGTTCTGGGTAACGGACCAGATCCCGCCCAGCTACGAAGCCAAGGCGTCGACCGTGATCGCCGCCTACATCTTCGAGGACAAGGTGGTCAACGAGCCGGCAGGCCGTGGCACGGGGACCGGTGACACGCCGAGTCCTGCGGAAACCACCAGGACGGTGAGTGTCCCGGTCTACGACGCCGCCATCTCACAGGCCATGGTGGGCTCGGTCGCGCGCCTGGCCGAATCCACTGAGGTGGCGCTCGCGACCGCCGCGGCGGCTCGCCTGCCAAGGGAAGATGTGCTGGACCACATCGATGCGAGCTACGAGCCCAACGTCCAGATCATCACGCTCACCACCAGAGCTGGCACGGCACGTGACGCCGCTACGATGGCCAACGCGGCGGCGAATGTCCTTCGACAGAAGGTGGGCGCGGGCAGCATCTCGGGGCGCAGAGGAACGCTCTACGCCCAACCCCTCGACAGGGCGACCCCGCCGGAATCTCCGGTGACACCCAAACCGCTCATTAACCTGCTCCTGGGTGGCTTCGTGGGACTGCTCGTCGCGATCGGGGTCATCCTGCTTCGGCGCAAGCTCGACGACCGCCTGCGTTCGTCCGTCCAGATCGAGAAGGAACTCGGTCTGGGAGTCCTGGCCGTGCTGCCGCGAGTACGCCGTCACCACGCCCGGAAGCGGGCGCGTAAGGCCTACGGTCGAAACAGGATCGCGCGGCCGGTCGGCTCCGCCGTGGCAGCGCTCTCGCCCCTGACCGACTCACCGGGCCGCCGGTTCCTGATCACAAGCGTCGGTGAGAGAGAACACAAGACGCTGGTGTCAGCCGCACTCGCCCTCGGCTTCGCCGACCAGCGCTACCACGTGACTCTCGTCGAAGGTCAACTACACAAGCCGGAACTCCTCCGGCATTTCCCCGAAAGCGCCGAACAGAGTATCCAGCAACTCCTTTCCGCGAACGAGTTCAAGCTCTCCGCTTCCTCACCGGACACACTGCGCGTCGTCTCGGGACAGGCGATGGATGTCGAGATCAGCCGGACCCTGCTGCGCGGTCAGGCGTTCGCCCGATTCGTCGACACGACCGCCGATCACAGCGACGTCGTGTTGTTCAACGGCCCGGCCGTCCTTGCCAGCGCGGACGTCGCCGCGCTCGCGGCACACACTGACGCTGTCATCCTTGTCGTCCGTAGTGGCACCACCCGGATTGACGATGCGCGCCGGGCGATCAACGTTCTCCAACGACTGGCACTTCCCATCGCCGGGATCGTGATCACGGACGCGGTCGATCGTGGGCTTGGGGGCTCCAGCCAGCCCGCGATCCAGGTACCCGACCTCACGCCAGTCCCTGGACAACCGCTGGTGCCCACGATGGGAGTCGGGCAGGGCTATGTCGGTGTCGACGACCGCGACGCTCCTCCGCAGCGGAAGAGCCTTCCGCAGGAAGCATTGGTGGGCCGCGAGCAGGCCATGTCCTCCGAAACTGACAACCAGGCCATCAGCAACTAGGAGCGACCCATTCGTGCTCGGCGCTTGCTCCCAGCCTGCGCCGAGCACGAAGGTCGAGAACGGAGCAGACCATGCTGAAGGAGCGAATTCGCGGGACCGGTGAGCTGCTCGCCGGCTACCGCCGGGCCGGCGAGTCGCTGTCGGGCCACCAGGTTCCGCAGGGCACCGGTCAGCTGCGGTGCCCGTGCTGCGGGGGTTGGGAGTTCTCCCAGCCGCCGGTCCTGTGGCCGAAGCTGATCGAGGAGTGGCAGCTGACCGAAGAGGAAGTCCGCTACATCGATCGGCAGCAGGGGATGCGGTGCATGCGGTGCCGGATGACGCTGCGTTCTCTGGCGCTGGCACATGCGATCACGACGTTGTACGGACCGCCGCGGCTGTTTCCGTTCTTCATGGTGCGCCATCCGCTGCTCAGGGTTCTCGAAGTAAACGCGGCGGGAAACCTCCATCATGCGTTGCGGTTTCTGCCCCGCACGGTGTCGACCAACTATCCCGAGGTCGACATGATGGAGTTACCTTTCCGCGATGCGTCGTTCGATCTCGTGGTCCACTCCGACACCCTCGAACACGTGCCCGATCCCGTCCGAGGGCTTCGCGAATGCTTCCGCGTCCTGAAGCCACGCCGATGGGTCTGCTTCACGATTCCTGTGGTTGTCGGTCGGCTCACGCGGTCTCGAACCGGCAAGCCGCCGAGCTTCCACGGGTCCCCACCAAATGGCACGCCCGACTGTCTGGTGCAGACCGAGTACGGCGCCGACATGTGGACCCACCTCATGGAAGCCGGCGCGCGGGAATGCCGGATCATCAGCCTCGAGTACCCTGCGGCCCTCGCCATCGCGGGCCGTAAATAAGGCGACGCCGGATCGGTCAGATTGTCTTCCGCAACCAGAGCGCGCCACCCACACCGCCGGCGCGCGCCATCCATTCGGGTACGACGTCGGCATGCGTTCGCCAGAGCCAGTTCGAGAAGAGACTGACCTGCCACTGCTGGTTGGCGACAAGGAATGCGTGTAGGGCGTACGCCTCGGTCCAGTCGCGGCCCTGCCGAAGCCACTGCTCGCCGTACTCGAACGGCCAGCCGATGTCGTGGAAGTGCACGGTCACTCCGGCGTTCAGGGTCGGCAACACCCGCAGGAGCAGCCACACGACATCGGAACCAGCCTTCACCACATGCGTGGAGTCGATGAAGAGCACGTCGCCGTCGTGGAGAGCCGTGTAGGCGGCCAGCGGAATCTCCTGCACCGGTTGGCGCAGGAGCCGCACCTTCAGGTCATCCCCCGGGCCGAGCAGTCGCATGAGTCGCTTCGGAGCTGGCTCGATGCAGGTGATCTCGATGTCGAGAGCGAACTCCTCGGCCGTGTCGAGAAGGCAGGCGGTCGAATACCCAGAACCCACCTCGATCACCCGTCGCGGTCGTAGGTGCCGCAGCATCGCCTGGTAGACAGCCGCGTCCGCGCGCCCGTAGATGCCGTTGCCCGGGTCGTAGCGGCGGCGGGAAAGGTCGAGCATGGGCAGCAGCTTTTCCCAAAGCTCGAGTTGCTCCGCTTCCCGCAGGTCCACCCCGGGCGCCTCGGCCGGCCAGGACAGGGCGCGCTCGACATCGGCGGGTGAGGAGATGGGCGAGTAGTAGTGGCCAGGCGGGACCCAGGTCGGCCGTCTGATGGCGCTCGTGACGCCCTGGACCGTGCGCACCGCCCGCCTCGCGATCCTGCGCATGTGATTCCTCCCCTGAAGCAGAAGATGTCCTTTGGGGGGATTTCCGAAACGTCCGGCGGGAATCCTGCCGAGGTGCCTGGAGAGGAATCGCGCACCATCTCTGGCCGCCTCGCCCGCAACAGCGTGATCCTCTTGGTCGCGCGCCTCGCCTCGGCATCGGCCGGCATGGTGGTGCTTCCCGTGCTGTACGGACGACTTGGCGAGCGCGAGTTCGGGATCTGGGCCATGCTCACCGGACTGGTTGCCCTGGCAGGTTATGCGGACCTGGGACTCGGCTCCGCGCAGACGCGCGAGGTTGCCCGGGCCGTCGACCTTGGGCGGCATCGCCAGGCACGGGCCGTCATGGCGGTGGGTGTCCTCTGGGGCGGCTGCCTTGGCATCCTCGCCTTGACAGGCACCGCCATCTGTTGGCCATGGCTGGCTCCGGTCTTCCATCTGGGCGACCTGGCCACACCTGCCCGGGACGCCGTACTCGTGCTCCTGCTGGGTTTTCTGCTCCGCAACCTCGCCTTGTCATGGCGTGCGGTCTTCGAGGGAACCCAGCATTACGGGCCGATCGCCGTCATCGACGCCGGCACCGCCGTGGCGAGTGCCGCGCTCACGGTCGTGGTCGCCATGCTGGGCGGAGGACTGGTGGCGTTGGCGGCCGCCCTGGCGGTGGTCGACGCGGGACGCGCTCTGACGGTGGTGATCGCGGCCCGGCGCCACGCGCCCACACTGACGCCGAGCCTGCGATGCCTACGCCGATCAGACCTGCGCGAGACATTTGGCTACGGCGTACGCATCCAGGTGACCAACACAGCGGCGGCCATCAACAACGAGACCGACCGGCTGGTCCTCGCCGGCTTCTTCGGCCCTTCCGCGGTGGCCGGCTTCGAACCCGGCAGCAGGCTGGCGAATCTGTTGCGGCTGCTTCCGGTGTTCGCGCTCACGGCAATGTTTCCGGCGGCTGCGACGGTCGCGGCGAGCGGAGACTCGGCCCGGCTGGACCGGCTCCATATCGGGATGACTCGCTATCTCACCACGTTCGCGATGGTCGGCGCCGCCGTGATGATGGTGACGGCAGATCCGCTTGTACGACTGTGGCTTGGGCACCCGGTGCCGTTCGCGGCCGTGACCGTTGCCCTCCTGGCGCCCGGCTACGCCGTTCACCTTGCCAGTGCGCCGGCCAGGGTGGTCACCAGGGCAGAGGGCTATCCCGGTGCCGAGACGAGGTACGCCTTGCTGTCCGCCGGGCTCAATGTCGTTCTGACGCTTCCTCTGCTGCGGGTCCTGGGCATGCGAGGCGTTCCTCTCGCGACCACCCTGGCTGTCGCGGTGGCGACGGCCTACTACTTCGGCCACGTCCACCGGAAGCTGGCCCGCCCACTCGCGCCGGTGCTGCACGCCATGTGGCCACCAACGCTCGCCGCTTCTGTCGCGGGAAGCCTTACCTGGTTGGCGGCACCGTACCTGCCAGGTGGAGCCGATCGAGCCGGAGCGGCACTCGCGGCGGCCTGTCAAGGCGCCTTGACGGTGTGCCTGGCCGCTCTGATCCTTGTCCTGCTTGGCTACTTCGACGCGCACGATCGCGCCAGGCTCCGCACGGCGCTGACCTCGCTACGGAAACCGAACTCCACCACCCGGCTGACCGCCAGCGGTGACCGCCCCACGGCGCCGTTGGAAGCTCCCCGCCACGACACCGTTGACGCGGCTCAGGACGGAAGGTAACCCCACCTGCGCGCGATGCCCCGGAGTCTGTCCGGCACCACCTCAACGGGCGGGAGGGCGCGCCCTGGCCGCACCTTGCCCGCGCGGATCTTTTCGTTCCAGTCGCCGAGGCCGATCCAGAATGGACCGTGATCGCGCTTGCCGTAGTCCAGCATGGTGGGTTCCCACGGGACCTCGAGGAATTCGCAGATCCGTTGCGTGGTCGCGGCCGGATCCGCGGTCAGGTCCTCGTAGCGAACGGTGTGGCCAGGCAGCGTACGGCGGGCACGATCCACGGCTTCGACGAACTCCAACACCTCCGCCACAGCCAGGTCGAAAGCACCCCCAGGACGCGCGGCAGAGAACGACTCGAGGATCGAGCCCGGATGCCGGAGCAGGAAGAGGTAGCGCGCCTGCGGCCAGCAGTGAGCCAGCCGGGACCAGTCCAGTGCGTTCGCGGGGGTCTTGTCGACGATCACAGACTTGCCGCTGCGGCCGAGTTCGCGGTGGAGCAGGCGATCCCAGAGCAGATGCTCAAGCTCCTTGTGGTCGATTCCGAGAAGGTTGACCGCGGTTTCGGCGTACGACTCCCCGATGGTGACCCCGAGCGTCTGAAGGTGAAGCTCATGAGGAGCATGAATCTGGGAGTGGCTGTTGAGCAGGACCCGCAGGAGGGTGGAGCCCGAACGCGGTGGACAGATCACGAATACCGGTGACCGGACCAGACGGGCAGAAGGCTTGACCCGCAACGGGCGGCCCTGCCCTAGCCCGTGGGATATCCGGCGTGCCCGGAGGGCGACCTTCTGCAGCGCCGGCGAGCGCAATGTCATAGCTCGGTCACCTCCACAATCCCTATTGCCGCGCACATTACCGACCCAATCGCGTCGACCGGAGCCGAATGGCAAACCCACGTAAACCCTCGCTTTGTTTCGTACGACCAGATTGCGGATAGACCAGAGGGATATCGCGAAGGCGATGGTGACTCACTCGTCGCCCGCCGCGCGGGCCACGAGGTGAGCCGCCCGAGGGGAGCGATCTTGTTAGCGAAGATGAAGGATCGGTTGCGGCGCCCCCTTCGGATCGCACGATCGCTACCAGTCGTAGGAAACTCCTTCAGGAAACCCGATCTTGGCCGGGGCCTCGGTCCCGGAGCTGCGCATTACCGCGCCTACGTCGGCCCGCCCGAAGATTATGATCTCATCGGCGGGATACAGGTCGGCCTTCTGCTCGCCGCCGGACTGCGCGAACGCCACATTCTCGCCGATCTCGGCTGCGGATCACTTCGTGCCGGCCGGCTACTCATTCCTTACCTCGCACCCGGTCACTATTTCGGCCTCGAACCCAATCGCTGGCTGATCGAGGAGGCGGCGACACGGGAACTCGGCGCCGATCTGTTCAGACAACGCAAACCGGTGTTCCTTCACACCAACGACTTCGGACTCTATCGGTTCGGTGTGGAGTTCGATTACGTACTCGCTCAGAGTATTTTTTCCCACACTTTTCCCGATCTGCTGATGACCGCGCTCCGTCGGGTCGAGGAAGCCTTGGCTCCGGGCGGGTTCCTGCTCGCGACCTATTTCGACGGCGAGGGGCCTCGGGAGCGATCGGGCTGGCTCTATCCGGGTTGCGTGACCTACACCTGGGCCGAGCTGTGCGAAATCTTGGATCGATGTGGCCTCGCGGGCTACCCGATCGACTGGCCGCATCCTTATCAGCAGTGGTTCCTCGCCGCCCGGCACATTGATGGGGCAGCGGCGGCGGCGTTGGCCACGGCGATTCGTTCACCACGCGCGGACGCGTTACGCCGGGTCGGGCAGGCGGTGGGCCCGACGCGAATCGAGCCGGATCCCGGCGTCGGGGTGCAATAACGCGGCCAGTGCCTCCACCCCCTCGACGAGGCGTGGGCCAGGGCGGGCGAAGGACGCGCTCGCGTCCACGGCCCACACCGGCACCCCGCGCGGCAGCCGGCCTTCCGCGACCACCGCCTCCGCGAGTGACACCGATCCTGGGAGGTCATACCCGCAGGGCGCGCACACCACGACCTCCGGTGCCGCGGCGGCGACCGCCTCCCAGGTGGTGCGCTTCGAGCGTTCGCCAGCCCGGCCGAGCACCGGCATCCCACCCGCCCGCGTGACCATCTCCGGGATCCAGTGGCCCGGGGCGAACGGCGGATCTGTCCATTCGAGAACCATCGTGGGTACGCGGCGCCGGCCGCGTACCGCCACCTCGACCGCGTCCAGGCGGGACCGAAGCCCGGCAACCAACGCTTGCGCGGCGTCCTCCCGGCCAACGGCCAGACCAAGCTGGACGAACGAACCCAGCACCTGCTCGAGGTCCTGCGGGTCGAGCGTGAGCACCTGCGCCCGGCACCCGAGGTAGGACAGGGCATCATCGACGACGGACACATCAACGGCACACACCGCACACAGGTCCTGCGTGACGACGAGGTCAGGGTCCAGTCCGCTCAGCGCCCCCTCGTCGAGATGATAGAGATCCTCGCCGGCTGCCATCCGGGCCGCGACGACCGCATCGATCTGCGCCGGCGGCAGCCCCTCCGGTAATGCGCTGGTGGAGACGACCCGCCGGGTACGAGCCTGCGGCGGGTAGTCGCACTCGAAGGTCACCCCGACGACGCTGTCACCCGCGCCGAGGGCGAACAGCGCCTCGGTGGCCGATGGGAGCAACGACACGATCTTCAACGGACGCCCCATCTGAACGAGCGTAGCTCCCATCGGCGCCGGTCACGGTGAAGACATGTCACCGACAAACGGGCATATCTCTTACTGGGTCAGCGGATCGGTGATTCGTAGACGAACAGTTCGGTGCCCGCGGTCTCCTCACCATCGTCGGGTGCGGCGAGCAGGCGCAGCTTGTTACCGGCCACCTCGAGTGCAACCGGGTTACGGGTCATCACGTGGCCGGCAGTGGAGAACTCCGGGAACGGAACCTCATGCAGGATCCGGTTGTCGCGCAGGTCGCGCAGCACCAGTCCACCAAGCTCGTAGCTACCGCCTTCGGGGCGGGCCAGACCGGTGACGCCGGAGCAGATCTGCTTACGCCAACCGGCGTAATCGCAATCCTGGTAATCGATCAGGTGGTCCTCGTTCGCCTGCTTGGTGAGCTGGCGACCGCTCCGCGTCCAGGAGTACAACGTCCGCGAACCCCAGCTCACGCCGTGGACATTGCCGCTGACCCGGTCGCGAACCACCCCACCTACGTGGTCGGCTACCCGGAACTCTTCAGAAACTTGGTACGTCGTGGGGTCGAGCCGATAGACGATTGCCTTACTGTTCGGGCGATACTCGGCGACCGGCACCCACACCGACGTGCCGTCGAAGTCGATGCCGCCCGGGTGATAAACGGTGCCCTCGCCGAGCTTCACGTCCTTGAGCAGCTTCCCCTGCCGGTCCAGGACGAGCACGTGTCCGACGCCCTTGCCCGGCGTACGGTCGTATCCGTCAACGGGCTCCGGGTATCGCACCGGCGCTTCGATGATCTCCACGGTCGACAGGAAGATCTTGTCGCCGACTAGCGCCAAGCCCTGCGGATGGTACGTGGGGAAGCGCAGCGGGATCTTCTGCACTCGCGTCCATACCGTCGACCGGGTGGTCTGGGCCAAGGCGGCCGTTACCCGATCGTCGCGGTGCTGCTCCTCGGCCTGTGCCGACGTCGCGAGCAAGGCCGCTGCTGCCAGGGATCCAGCGAGGCCCACCATGAGCGCGCGTCGCATGTCGTTCCTCCTCAGGTTGCGCGTATCTGCCACCGGATCGTGGAGGTCCTTGCTGGCGGTGCGGTTGCGTACGCGTGTCCGCTGGCGGAAGTCTTGGGGCTGGTCGCAGACGCCTCGGGACAACGGTCCCGGATCTAGCTGCCAAACCGCGCGGCCAGCGCCGAGAGAAACGCCACGACGCCGGCGGGCCCGTCGACCACGATGTCCGCCCGCTCGGCCAACGCGGTCACCTCGGTCGATCCCGAGCACACGAGCAATCCGTCGAGCCCCTCGGAACGCAGTTCCTCCACCGCGTCGTACGCCGGAAGGTCTCCGAGGTCATCGCCGGTGTAGCTCACGGCGCGGACACCCACCTCGGCAACCAGACTCCGCAGTGCGGTGCCTTTGTGCATGCCCGCCGGCTTCAGCTCGAGCACCATCCGCCCCGGTTGCACAGAAAGACCGTGCGCAGACGCAAGCTCCGTCAGCGGCTCGGTGAGCAGGGCGCCAGCTGCCGCGGGATCCGCGGCTCGCCGGAAGTGCACCGCGACCGCGCGTCCCTTGTCCTCGATCGCAGTCCCGGGCGGCGCACCCAACCGCGAGAGCAGCTCCGGCAATCCCCGGCGTACCTCCTCCACGCCGGGATCAACCGACGGCGCGGTGATCTCGCCCGTACGCGCGTCCCAGCGTTCCTCGCCGTAGTGGCCGACGACCAGCAGGCCGGCGAGCTCAGGGACACCCGCGAAACCTCCGAGGCGTACGACGACCTCGGCCGGGCGGCCCGTCACGATCGCCAGGGCCCGGAAGTGCGGCGCGAGCCGTGACAGCGCGGGGACCACCGCCGGATGCGCGAAGGCGCGCTCAGGATCGTCGACGATCGGCGAGAGGACGCCGTCGAAGTCGAACGCCAGCATCGCCTCGCCGGGGTGCTCGACCAGCGCGCGGAGTCCGGCCACGCCAGCCGGCGTCCGCGGCTGCGGCAGCTCGCCAGAGACCGTCATCGGCAGCAGGCGGAAGGAATGGGTCAGACCTCGACGCCGAGCCGGCGAGCGGCGCGCGCCCGCTGGCGGCTTGACCGCAACCGGCGCAACCGCTTCACGAGGAGCGGGTCGAAGGCCAGCGCGTCCGAGCGGTCGATGAGGGCGTTGAGGACCTGGTAGTAGCGGGTCGCTGACATTCCGAACTGGTCGCGGATCGCCTGCTCCTTGGCGCCGGCGTACTTCCACCACTGGCGCTCGAAGGTGAGGATCTGCTGGTCACGCTCGGAGAGTTCCTCTCCACCGCGTGCCGAGGCCTCTGCGGTAGACGCGCTCGGCGTGGTGCCTGGCCCCGTAGCTGGATCCATTGCAGCGTCCATACCCAAGCGTTCCCTCCGGTTCGATCAGCAGCGACAGTCATGGTACGCACCGAACCACAACTGTGTCATTCGCCGTGGCGAGGTTGGCCGATCGGCCCGCAATGGTCCACCGTACGGTGCACCATTGCTCGATGTCCCTTGATCCCTCGCCATCGACGGCCGACGCGGCCGAGCTCGACGCCCACGCTCTCGGTCGCCGCTACGCGTCCGGGGCCACCTCCGCGGCCGACGTGGCCGCCACGCTCCTACGCCGGATCGAGGAGATCGACAGGTCCGGCCCCACCCTCCGATCGGTCATCGAGACCAACCCGGACGCTGCCGCACTCGCCGCCGAGCTCGACAGCGAACGCGCGGACGGCCGGGTACGCGGCCCCCTGCACGGTATCCCGGTCCTGGTCAAGGACAACATCGACACCGCGGACGGCATGCACACGACCGCGGGCTCCCGCGCGCTCCTCGACAGCCGGCCGCTCGCGGACGCGCCCCTGGTCAGTGCGTTGCGCGCGGCCGGGGCGGTCATCCTTGGCAAGGCCAACCTGTCGGAGTGGGCGAACTTCCGTTCCATCTACTCCTCGTCCGGATGGAGCGCCGTCGGCGGGCTCGGCGTCAACCCGCACGCTCTCGACCGGTCGGCTGGTGGGTCGTCGTCCGGTTCCGCGGCGGCGGTCGCTGCCGGGCTCGCGCCGCTGGCGGTCGGTACGGAGACGGACGGGTCGATCGTCTGTCCCGCATCCCTGTGCGGGGTGGTCGGCATCAAGCCCACCGTCGGCCTGATCCCGCGTACCGGAATCGTCCCCATCTCGCACAGCCAGGACACGGCGGGTCCCATCGCCCGGACGGTGGCCGACGCCGCCCTCCTGCTCGGCGTGCTCGCCGGCACTGCGAGCGACGACCCGGCCACCCTCCAGCGCGGCCGTACGGCGCACTCCGACTACACGGGATTCTGCCGCCGCGACGGTCTGCGCGGCGCTCGGATCGGCCTGCCCCGCAAGGGACTGTGGGGGTACGCACCGCGCGCGGACGCCCTCGCGGAGCAGGCGGTCCGGCTGCTCGCCGCCGAGGGTGCGACCATCGTCGACCCGGCCGACCTGCCGGTCGTCAGCGACCTCAGCTCCAGCACCTGCGAGGGCACGGTGCTGACGACGGAGTTCAAGGTCGACATCGAGGCGTATCTCGCCACCCGCGGTCCGGGCGCGCCGCGAAGCCTCGCCGACCTGATCGCGTTCAACGAGGCAAACGCGGACACCGAGCTCCAGTACTTCGGGCAGGAACGCTTCGAGGACGCGATGAACACCCGTGGCCTCGACGACCCCGCCTACCTCGAAGCCCTCGCGACCTGCCGCCGGCTCGCGCGCGCGGAGGGGATCGACGCGGCACTTCGCGCCCACGACCTCGACGCATTGGTGATGCCGGCCTACCCGCCGGCCTGGAAGATCGACCTGGCGAACGGCGACCACCTGTCCGGCGGCTGTTCCCAGCCGGCCGCGCTGGCTGGCTATCCGGTGGTCTCGGTGCCGTGCGGTGTCACCGACGGCCTTCCGGTGGGGCTCGCCTTCATGGGTACGGCGTGGAGCGAGCCGACGCTGATCAGGTTGGCGTACGCCTTCGAGCAGGCGCTCGACCTGTCGCTCCGGCCGGGGTACCGCCCGCCAGCGGCCGGCTGACCGGAGTGGGCATTCCGGATGCTGAGAAATCGAGGACGAACCCCTGGCAAGTTCAACGCCGGTCAGCAGGCGCAGAGGCAGAACGGGTGACCGACCGGGTCGAGGAACACCCGGAACGTCGTACCCGGTTGGTAGTCCGCCTTGCGGGCACCAAGCTCGAGGACCTGCTTCTCCGCCACATCGAGGTCGGTCACCTCAACGTCGACATGGGCCTGCTGCGGCCGCTCTTTGCCCGGCCAGATCGGCGGCTGCCAGTCATCCGCGCGCTGGAACGCCAGGCCGACACCGTCGTCGCCGCGCAGCGTCACCCAGTCGCCGTCGCCGTCGAGCGAGCCGCCGATGACCGAGCGATAGAACTCCGCGAGCGACCTGGGCTCTGGGCAGTCGAGCGCGACCACTCCGAGTTTGCCGACAGCCATGGGGACCTCCTGAGTTTTCGACCTTTGCTCCGAAACCTGCGTACGCATTATGGCGGTTACGGCGACCGAATATCAACCGGCATCACGTTTTTACTGGTGTCGATCCACCCCCCGCCCCAGCGCTGCGCGGAATGATCACGTTTACGTGGTCATTACCTGCCTCGCACGGTGTCGGTGCCATGTGAAGCAGGGAATGACCACGTAAACGTGATCATTCCGGGCCCCACGAGGGGCCGGTACCGGACGGCTTCCGACCAAGGGTTGAACGGATCCCGACTCCGGCCGGTGGCACCCAAGTAGCGTCCAGGACAGGGTGCGCCCAAGACCCGCGCCCTGGCAGCAACCGGAAGCCAACAGGAAAGGGAGTCGTATGCACCCCCGGATCCGCTGGGGCATCGTCGCGACCGGAAACATCGCCACCGTCTTCGCCCGTGACCTCGCCCTGCTCGCCGACCACGAGGTGGTGGCCGTCGGGTCACGAAGTCTCGAGCGGGCGAAGACGTTCGCCGAGAAGTACGACGTACGCCGGGCCTACGGGTCGTACACCGAGGTGGCCGATGACCCCGACGTCGATGTGGTCTATGTCGCCACACCGCACTCGGACCACCTGGCCACCGCGCGGTACGCGATCCAGGCCGGAAAGGCGGTGCTCTGCGAGAAGGCACTCACGGTCAACGCCGCGGAGGCGCGGGAGCTGATCGCCCTCGCCCGGGAGAAGCAGGTCTTCCTGATGGAGGCCATGTGGATGCGTTGCAACCCGCTTCACCTGCGGCTTCGTGAGCTGGTCGCGGCCGGCGCCATCGGCGAGCCCCGCTCGGTGCAGGCGAGCCTCGGTTTCCTCGCCACGTACGACCCGAACGACCGGTTGTTCGCTCCGGAGCTTGCCGGCGGGGCCCTCCTCGACGTCGGCGTCTATCCGGTGAGCCTGGCCCACCATCTACTGGGGGCACCGCGGAGTGTCCGCGCGACGGGAACCCTCGCGCCGACCGGCGTGGACGCCACGGTCGGGATGCTGCTCGACTACGACGGTGACGCGGTCGCCAACCTGACCGGCTCGCTCACCGGCTCCCTCCCCAACACCGCCTCGGTCGCCGGCACCGACGGCTGGATCGACCTGCCGCGCAGTTTCCACGACACCCACCAGTTCACCCTCCACCGGCCGGACGGCGAAGATCCGGAGACGTACGCCGTCGAACTCCTCGGCGTCGGGTACACCTACGAGGCCATGGAGGTCGCCCGCTGCCTCCGGGACGGGTTGCTCGAGAGTCCCCTGGTGTCCTGGGCCGACAGCCTGGCGGTCATGGAGGTGCTCGACGCGGCCCGCGGCCAGCTCGGAGTCCGTTATCCAGGTGACGACGCTACGTAGACGTCAAGATGCTCTACGTGTGGAGGTGTACGGATCTCCCGAGGATCCCGCGCCGCTCGCCGCGTGGATCCAGCCCCTCACGAGGTTCGCCCGTCCGGGCCCGCCCCCACTGGGTGGATCCAGCCCTACCCCGCTCGTCCACGTAGTGTCGAGTAGGAACCAACTGAGGGAGTTGAGACCCAGTGCCCGCCGACATCCCGGCGCCGTCGCGAACCACTCCGTCCACGACCACGGCTCTCCCAAGAGGATCGTCACCTAGCCCGTCAGCCGGCGCGCCACTCGCACCCGCCGCCCCACTCGCACCTGCTGACCCGCTCGCACCCGCTGACCCGTTCACACCGGCCGTCGCGACGCAGGGCACCGAAGTAACGCCGGCCGAGACGACGACCTCCGCACCCAGCACGGATAAGAAGCGGGTCCGCCCGAACTCGGCCAAGTCCGCGTTCGTCGTCGTCGCCAACCGCCTGCCCGTCGACCGGACGGACAGGCCCGACGGCACCACCACCTGGCGCCGGAGTCCGGGTGGGCTCGTCACCGCCCTCGACCCCGTGATGCGCGCCAACAAGGGTGCGTGGATCGGCTGGGCGGGCGGCACCGGCGAGGCACCCGCGCCCTTCGACGAAGCCGGCATGCACCTCGTCTCGGTCCCTCTCTCCCAAGACGACGTGGAGATGTACTACGAGGGCTTCTCCAATGCCACCATCTGGCCGCTCTACCACGACGTCATCGCTCCGCCCGTCCACCGCCGGGAGTGGTGGGACTCCTACGTGCAGGTCAACCGCAGGTTCGCGGAGGCAGCGGCGGCCTCGGCCGGTTTCGGCGCCCTGGTCTGGGTGCACGACTACCAACTCCAGCTCGTGCCCGAGATGCTGCGCGAACTCCGGCCCGAC
Organism: Actinopolymorpha alba DSM 45243; assembly: GCF_000373925.1. Classification (GTDB taxonomy): domain Bacteria; phylum Actinomycetota; class Actinomycetes; order Propionibacteriales; family Actinopolymorphaceae; genus Actinopolymorpha; species Actinopolymorpha alba. Next base: position 67,806 of record NZ_KB892731.1, read on the forward strand.
CTGCGGATCGGCTTCTTCCTGCACATCCCGTTCCCGCCCGTCGAGCTGTACGCCCGACTGCCGTGGCGCCAGCAGATTCTGCGCGGCCTGCTCGGCGCCGACCTGATCGGGTTCCAGCGACCCGGTGCCGCCTCGAACTTCATCCGGCTGACCCGTCGCCTGCTCGGCTACCAGACCCAGCGTGACCGGATCTTCCTGCCCGACGGCCGGGTCGTCCATGCGCGTTCGTTCCCCATCTCGATCGACGTCGGCGAGTTGGAGGAGATCGCCCGCCGGCCCGAGACGGAGCGTCGAGCCTGGGAGATCCGCGAGGAGATCGGCGCGCCGGTCAAGATCCTGCTCGGCATCGACCGGCTCGACTACACCAAGGGGATCGCCGAACGCATCTACGCGTTCTCCGAACTCCTCGACGAGGGGCTGCTCACGCCCGACGAAGCGACGTTCATCCAGATCGCGACGCCGAGCCGCGAACGCGTCGAGCAGTACCAACTCCTGAGGGACGAGGTCGAGCTCGCGGTCGGCCGGGTCAACGGCGTACACGGCCGGATCGGGCGACCCGCCGTGACGTACCTCCATTCCTCCCACGACCGTTCGGAGCTGGCCGCGTTGTTCCGGACCGCCGACGTCATGGTGGTGACGCCGCTGCGGGACGGCATGAACCTCGTCGCCAAGGAGTACGTCGCCTGCCGTTACGACCACACCGGAGTCCTCCTTCTCAGCGAATTCGCCGGCGCCGCCGACGAGTTCCGGCAAGCTCTTCTCGTGAACCCATACGACGTGGACGGGCTCAAACGCTCAATCCTCGAGGCGCTGCGGATGGAGCCGCGGGAGGCGACCCGCAAGATGCGGGCGATGCGGCGGCATCTCGTGGAGCACGACGTCGACCGGTGGGCGAGTTCGTTCCTTTCTGCCCTGACGGAGGGGACCCACCCATGACCGACCCTCGGCGCCCTTCACGGCGCCCGGCGGACGCAGGCCCGGCCCCGGCGGAGTCCCCGACCGGACGCCGGGTGCTGGCGCTCGACCTTGGGTCCTCCTCCGTCCGAGCCGTGGTCTGCGACGCCCGGGCCGAACCCATCCCCGGGCTGCTCGCCCGGGCCGGCGTCCAACCGCAGCAGGATGACGACGGGCGGGGAGAGCTTGATCCCGACGCCTATGTCGCGGGGCTCGTCAGCTGTCTCGACCAGCTCGCGGAGGGCGGCGCGCTCGACGGCGTCGAACTCGTCGCCACCTCGTCACAGTGGCACTCCCTGCTCGCCGTGGGGCCGGACGGCGTACCCCGTTCGGCCGTCCTCACCTGGCTGGACACCCGGGCGCAGCCAGATCCCGGGCGGCAGCCCGCCGACCCGGACGCCTTCCACGCGCGGACCGGCACCTGGGTTCACCCGTTGTACTGGACGGCGAAGGTTCCATGGCTGCGCGGCCAGCTCGGCGCCCAGACTCCCCTGCGGTTTCTCGGTCTTCCTGACTATGTCCGCGCCGTACTGCTCGGCACCGACGCGACCTCGGCATCCGTCGCGTCCGGCACCGGACTCCTGGACCTCGACCGGCAGTGCTGGGACCCCGAGGCACTCGACCTCGCCGGCCTGGCACCGACCGCCGTCGAGCTGCCGCTGATCGACGACACGCCCCGCCGGCTCGCTCCCCGCTGGCGCGACCGGTGGCCTGCGCTCGCCGACGCCCAGTGGACCGCGGTGCTCGGGGACGGTGCCGCCTCCAACCTCGGCAGCGGCTGCGCTCAGGCCGATGCCGTCGCGGTGACGGTTGGTACGTCCGCGGCGCTGCGCGTCGTTCACGGTCCCAACGTTCCTCCGCCCCCACCGACGGTCTGGCGCTATCGGGTGGACGCCGAACGCCTGGTCAGCGGCATCGCGTTCTCGGGCGGCGGGGTCCTCCACGCCTGGGCGGTCCGGCTCCTCACCCTCGGTCCCGACACCGAACCCACCATCCCGCCGGGCGCGAGCGGCCTCGTATCGATCCCCCTGCACGCCGGCAGCCGGCCGCCTGGGTCGATGCCCCCTGGCTCGGGCCTGGTGGCGGGACTGTCGCTCGAGACTTCCGCTGAGGACCTCCTCGCCGCCACGATGGAGGGCGTGGCCCTCGAAGCGGCCCGAGCTCTGGATGTGCTGGAGAAGTCGTTCGGCGCAGAGCTGGACGTCGTACTCGGCGGTGGCGCGGTGCACGCCTCGCCGTGGTGGCAGCGCGCGTTCGCCGCGACGTTCGACCGCCGGGTGCGTATCGCCGACGACCCGGAGGTGGGTGCCCGCGGCGCTGCCGCCCAGGCACTCGGACTGGACCTGCCGCGGCCGGGTCCGCTCCTTGGTCCTGATCCTGACGACGCCGCGCGGATGGCCACGGTCCGCGCCCGCTATTCACGACTTCGTGACGTATGGGGAGGAATTTGATGCGGCGACAGGCACTGCGGGAACCCCTCGCAATCACCTGCGTCTGAACGAAAGCCGCACCGCCGTCGCTCGTGCGGAGTTTCCGCACCTGCCGGCTACCAGGCAAGATGATGCTCCGCAACGGAAGGGGCACATGGAGTGACAAGGCCAGCCGAGCGGGAGCGCCTCGAAGCGTTGCTCGACCTCACGGGGAGCGGCGTCGTGCTCGTCGACGCCGCTGCTCGGATCAGAATCTGGAACGCCGCCGCCGAGTCGATCCTTGGCTGGTCCGCTGACGACGTTCTCGGTCAGGACGCGGGCGAGGCGATGGCCGCCATCGAGGGCGCGAACGCCGGGGAACTCCTCGCCCGGACCCGCGCCAACGGCACCTGGGAAAGCACTGTCCACCTGCGCCACAAGAACGGCGAGCCCGTGCTCTGCGCCGTCCGCGCCCGCGCACTCGACGGCTCTCCGGACGGCCCCAGTCCCAAGGTCGAGGTCGCCGCCCGCGTCGGGGGCGCGGAGTCACTGGCCACCGCGGCCGAGAGCGTACTCAGTGCATCCTCGCTCAGTTCCGCCGCCGGCGACGTGCTCGTCGTCCTTGCCGAACTCGACGAACTCGACGGGCTCGACGAACTCGGCGGGCTCGACGACCGGCGTACCAACTCCCGCCGAGACGACGACGAACGCGCCGCGCTCCTGCGTGCCGAACGCGCCGCCCGGGCGGAGCTCGAGCATGTCCGCGACCGGCTGGCGTACGTCGTCCACGCGAGCAGCCGGTTGGCCTCCTCGCTGGACGTCGGTATGACCCAGGAAACGGTGGGCGACCTGGTGGTCCCGCGGTTCGGTCAGCTCTGCATCATCGACCTCTGGGACGGCCGACGCCTCGACCGGGTCTACGTCCGCGACGCCGATCCAGCCCGGCAGGAGCTCGCCCACGCGGTCCTGAAGCTCGGCGGCACCCACCGCGACGACCACCCTGCCATCCGGGCGGTCCTCACCGGCCGGCCCAGCGTGGTCAACGCCACCGATCCACGGGTCACTGCCCTGATGTACGACGACCCGCAGTCCCGCGAGATCGTCCAGGAGGCCACGCAGGGACGGGGCTTTGTGTCAGTCCCCCTCATCACCCGGGGACGCGTCATCGGCGTCCTCACCCTGCTCGGACCGGGTCAGGCGTACGACCGCGAACTCGAACCCGGCGAGGACCTCCCCGTCCTCGAGCAGATCGCGACCAGGGCCGCCCAGAGCATCGAGAACGCCCGGCTCTTCGACGCCGAACGCCGCCTCGCCCGCAACCTCCAGGACAGCGAACGCCGCCAGCGCCGCGCGGCCCTCACTCTCCAGCGGAGCCTCCTCCCCGCCTGGACCCACCAGCCGGCCGAACTCGAGGTCGCGACCAGATACTTCCCCGGCGCCGAGGAGGCGGAGGTGGGTGGCGACTGGTACGACGTGATCCCGATCGCCGCCGGCCGGACCGCCCTGGTGATCGGCGACGTGATGGGGCGAGGGCTGCGGGCGGCGACCCTGATGGGGCAGGTACGCACCGCCGTCCGCGCGTACGCCCGCCAAGACCTGCCCCCGAAGGAGATCCTCGACCTCCTCGACGGTGTGGTCGGCGATCTGGGCGAGGCGGAGATCGTCACGTCGGTGTACGCCGTCTTCGACCGGGTGCGGCGGACGCTGACCTACGCCTCGGCGGGCCACCTGCCGATCCTGGTCGTCAACCGCGCGGGCCGGGCCCGGCGGCTGGACCACGAGGCCGGGCTCCCGCTCGGCGTGGGCACCTGCGCGGCGCCCGAACATGTCGTCACGGTCCCTGAGGGAACCATGGTCGCGTTCTACACAGACGGGCTGGTCGAGCACCGCCAACGCGATGTTGACGCGGGTATCGACGAACTCGTCGACGCGCTCGCCAAGGCGTCGGGCACCCTCGAAGGCATGTGCGACCAGGTCATCGACGCACTACGACCGCCGGCGGGGTACGACGATGACGTGGCCCTCCTCCTCGCCCGGGCCCGCCAGCCGTAGGAACATCAGAGGCGCCACGATGCCGGGCGAAACAGTGCCGGACAAAGCAGTGGCGGACGAAGCAGCGGAGACTCTTCCGTGTTCTGACCCGGAAAGGTCTCCACTGCCTCACGGCCTAGCGCAGTACGACGAACGCGCCGCGGCTCTCACCACCGTCCGGCAGGCGCCAGCTGACGTTGACGTATCCCCTGACCCCGGTGACCCCGAGTGTGGTGGTCTCGGACGTGGCCTGGTCCGGTCGGAGGGCGCGGGTCACGTCGATGGTCAGACGTCCGGCTGGCGTGCGGTTTGGCTGCGCCTCCGGACTGGTTTCCACCGCGAGGTGGGTGCCGTGCGGACCGTTGGTGACGACCGCCGACTCGACCACGGGCGAAAAGCCGGCGCCGGTGAAGGAAACGATGACCGACCGGTCGGCGGTGTCGCTCAGGCTCTGCGCCTGCGGCTCGACTTGGCCCTGGAGCAGGGCGAGCAGCCCCGCGACGAGGACCGGATCGTGGGTACCGTCGTACACCCACCGCCGTCCCAGCACCCCGTGCTCGGACGTGCCGATGAGGGCCTGCTCGGCACCGTCGAGCGGCGCGCCGCGGTACGTGAGGGGTAGGTGGTACGACGCGGGCCGCTCGCCGGAGGTGTCGGTGACGACCATGAACTCGATCCCGACCTCGCCCTGGGGGTCATCGAGACGGAAACCCCCGACCTTCGTCAACTCGGGCTTGCGCTCCGTGCTGGCGTACCACGGTTGTGTGGGAAGCCAGGGCTCGAGCAACTCCAGCTTGGTGGGCTTCATGGTCGTGTGGTGGATGACAGCCATCCCTCATGATTGCCAGACCTGGGCAGCGTCCCTCAACTGGGTCGGCCCAGCCGCAGCATCGAGAGCCCAGCGTGGCGTCGCGGTGACAACCACCCTCGGGAGATCACACGTCGCTCGAAGCTGCCGACGAGGTGCTTCCTCGGATCAAGGACTACCTCACTCGACACCAGGGCGAGGAGACCACCCCCCTGCTGGTCGCCGACAACGACCGGAAGGAAACCCTGGAGGTTCCTCTTGCCGCGGTGGCCTTGCTCGCTCGAATCCTTGCTCACATGGCGGCCGGCCGAGGTGTCTCCGTTATTCCGGTCCATGCCGAATTGACCACTCAACAGGCGGCCGACATGCTCAATGTGTCGCGTCCGTTCCTGATCAGCCTGCTGGACGCAGGCGAGATCGACTATCACACGGTGGGCAGCCACCGGCGGGTTCGCGCGGAATCACTTCTTGACTACCGCCGTCGCGACGACGAACGCCGACGGATGGCCGCCGACGAGCTCTCGACACTCTCGCGTGACCTAGGCCGTGTTGCTAAAGGAAGCTGGTGAGCCGGGTGCACCCCAGTCCTCGGCGTCGAGCAGCGTCATTCCCAGCACGGGCCACGCCTCCCGCCTGCGACGGTGCAGCCGCGTGGTGTCCATCTCGCTGCGTAAGCTGTTGGCTCGTATGCCCGTCTGTGATGTCTATGCGCACACTGACGGTTTCCCGTTCGACCCGAAGGACTGAGCCGTGCCCGACCGACCTGAGATTGTCTGCATCTGCGGCTCTACCCGGTTCGTGGACGAGATGAGCGCGGCGAACCGTGATCTGACCTTCGCAGGTGTCATCGTCGTCGCGCCAGGCGTCTTCCTGCGCGCCGAGGATCACGAAGCAGACGAGTTGATCACCAACGAGCAGAAGACCGCGCTGGACGCCCTCCACCTGCGCAAGATCGACCTGGCTGACCGGGTTCTGGTCGTCAACCCAGGCGGGTATATCGGCGAGTCCACGAGCAGGGAGATCGCATACGCCCACGCCACCGGCAAGCCGATCTCGTTCACCGATCCCGTCTGACCAGTAGACGCTTCGTGGTGCGCGCGGGCAACGAGTTTCGGTCAGCCTCGGAGCGTGTTGCTAGGGGGTCTTCGAAGTCGTCGGGCGCAGCCTTGTGCTTGTGTCGCGTGACGTGATCTCTGATGAGGCGTGGGCCGTGCTCGGGCCTCTGTTTCCCGCTGTGAAGGCTACGGGCCGTCCGCCGGTAGACCGACGCTCGGTGGTCGAGGCGACGGCGTGGCGGTTTCGCACCGGGGCGCCGTGGCGTGATCTGCCCGAGCGATTCGGGAGCTGGAACACGATCTACAAGAACTTCGACCGCTGGTCGACGGCCGGGGTCTGGGCGCGCGTCCTCGAGCAGGTCCAGGCGATGGCTCACCAGGGCGGCGACGTCGACTGGATCGCGTCGATCGACTCCACGATCGTGCGTGTCCACCAGCACGGCGCGACCCTGCCCAGGGACACAGGGGGCACGGTCGAACTACAAGAAGTTCGGAGATGAACCCGCTGATCACGCGATCGGCCGCTCCCGTGGCGGGTTGACGACCAAGACGCACCTGGTCGCCGACGGCAAGGGGCGGGCGCTGGCGTTCGACCTGACCGGTGGCCAGGTCGCGGACGGCAAGGGGCGGGCGCTGGCGTTCGTCCTGACCGGTGGCCAGGTCGCGGACGGCAAGGGGCGGGCGCTGGCGTTCGTCCTGACCGGTGGCCAGGTCGCGGACACGACCATGCTGCCCGACACGCTCGACGAGATCCGCGTGGCCGGCGCGACCGGACGGCCACGTCAGCGCCCGGACCGGCTGCTGGCGGACAAGGGCTACCCGTCCAGGGCGAACCGGGCGTGGCTGCGCGAGCGCGGCATCGCCACGACGATCCCGGAACGTGACGACCAGATCGCCCACCGCCGCAAGCGACCTGGCCGCCCGATCGACTTCGGTGACGAGGTACCGGGGCCGCAACGTCGTCGAGCGCTGCTTCAACAAGCTCAAGCAGTGGCGTGGGCTCGCGATGCGATCAGACAAGACCGCCCGCAACCACCACTCCGGTCAGTGCCTCGCCGCCACACTCCACTGGGTCCAGACCTTTAGCAACATGGCCTAGAGGTGTAGCCATGTGTCGTTCGTCGTCGTCTACGACGCCGACGTGCTCTACAGGAGCAGCGTCCGCGACCTACTCATCCGGGTCGGACAGTCGGGCCCTGTCCAGGCCAAATAGTGGAATGTCGAGGCCAAGCATCCGGACGAGTTCGTGCTCGACCAGATTGACCTCGACGAGGCAGCCGTCGCAGCGGCAATACAGCAGATAGCCGATGCGTGGCGTGCCGGCACGACTATCGACGACGTTCTCGCCAGCCTCGAATGTGACGGGCTCGTCGAATCTGTCGCAGCTCTTCGAAGCTAGCGCCCGCAGCCGGGGCCGGTCTGGGAGTACTGACTCGGTCAGCGGGCGACGTTCTCGGTGCCGTCGAGGGTCGCGAGCTCACTCCGGCGAGGCAGGCCTTCCCAGTCCCCCGACACCGACACCGCGAACGCGCCGCAGACGTTGCCGCGCCGCAGTCGCTCCGCCGGCGCCAGGCCGTCGAGCCGGGCCGACAGGTATCCCGCCACGAACGCGTCGCCCGCACCTACCGGGTCGATGAGGCTCACGGCGAGCCCCGGCGACGAGACGGCCGCACCATCGATAACGGCGTACGCTCCCGCGGCACCGAGTTTGAGGATCACCTCGGACGGTCCGCGCGCGGCGAGTTCCTTGGCCAGGTGGTCTGGTGAGCCCTCGCCGACGACGAGCGTCGCCTCCTCCTCACCGGCGTACACGACGTCCGACTGTTCGACGAGCGCACCCATCGCCGCACCCGCCTCGGCGGGCGACCACAGGGCGGCGCGGTAGTTGAGGTCGAACGACACGAGAACGCCGGCCGCCCGGGCCAACTCCACAGCGCGGTGGACCGCCGCCTTGGCCGAAGGAGACAGGGCCGGCGTGATCCCAGAAAGGTGCAGGCACCTCGCGGACTGGACCAGTTCCGCATCGACGTCCTCGGGCGCAAGCCTCGAGCCGGCCAGCCCGCGACGGTAGTAGCTGACCCGGACCCGGTCGGCGGTCCGGTGCTCGCGCAACATCAGGCCGGTGGGCACCTCGGTCTCGAGACGTACGCGTGACACGTCCACGCCCTCGCCGCGCAAGGCGTCGTTGACAAGCTGGCCGAGCGGGTCGGCGCCGAGCCGACCGATCCAGGCGGTGGCGTGTCCGAGCCGGCTCAGTCCGATCGCGACGTTGGTTTCGGCGCCACCGAAGGAGATCCGGCTCGGTGCGCCCACCGTGAAGGACCCGGTCGTCGTGGCGGCGACCAGCGCCATCGTCTCCCCGAGCGTGACCACATCCACGGTGGGCTGGGCGTCGGTTGAGGAGCCGGTCATGGGCGGGCCACCGCCCCCGTGACGCTCGCCACCAGCGCACGGGCCCGCGCGGAGAGCGCGTCGAGATCACCGCCCGGCTCGCAGGCGTCGGCGACCAACGGACTCCCCACCCCTACGCCGACCGCTCCCGCCGCGAGGTAGGCACCGGCATTGTCGACGTCAACGCCGCCGGTCGGGACCAGCGGGATGTCGGAGAGCGGCCCTCGAACCGCCTTGATGTACGACGGGCCGCCTACTGCGGAAGCCGGAAAAACCTTGACCATCGCGGCACCCGCCCGCCATGCCGTGAGGATCTCGGTGGGAGTCAGCGCGCCCGGAAGGACGGGTACGCCGAGGCGGGTGCCCTCCTCGATGACGTCAACGCAGATGGACGGTGAGATGAGGTACGTCGCACCGGCCTCGACCGCTGCCCGCGCCTGCTCGACGGTGATGACCGTGCCGGCGCCGAGGGCCACGTCGGCCGGCTTGCAAGCGGCGTAGGCGCGGATCGCGTCAGCGACGTCCGGTGCCGTGAACGTGAACTCCACGGCCCGGATGCCGGCCTCGACCAGGACGTCACTCACGTCGGAATACCGGGCCGCTGACGACGACCTCAGAATCGCGACCGCCGGGCACTTCTTCATGGCCTGCTGCAAGCTCATGCGCGTCCTCGCTTCGCTGCGGGCGCACATGAGGCACTTTTCGCGCTGTGTTGGATGATTCGCTCGCTGCGCTCACTCACGTGCACCCCTCCTCATCCGCCGGGTCGACCACCCGAGTCTAGGGTCCGGCGTCAGAAAGCGGCCCTTCGTGCCGGTCTTGACCGGATTGATCACGAGCAGCTTGACTGTTTCCGCAGCGTTTCGTCCGCGTCACGGCACGTCAGGCCAACGAAGGGACGACCGCATGTCGACCGAGCATGATCCTGCGGCCCTACATCTCTTCGCAGGTAGGGCTGGTGTTTCTCTGGGGCGCCGTCCTCGGGGTCATCACGCAGTGGTTTCTCAATATGGAGATCGGGCGAAACACGCTCGCGACCGGCGAAACCGCACTGACCGGATTCAGCCGGCTGTGGAAACACTCGGGTCTCGTCTTCGCGATCATGACCTACTTCGCGAACCTCTGGCCTGGTTGGGCGACGAGTTCGGCGACGATGGTGACCGGCCAGTTCCCGGATCTCGAATTCGCACTGATGCTGGGTGCGATCGCCTACGCCGGGGCGGGTGGTGGCCAGAATCTCTGCCAGAGCAACTGGATCCGCGACAAGCAGTTCGGCATGGGTGCGTACGTCCCGCGCCTGGTGAGCCCGATCACCGGCCAGGACGAAGCCGCGTCCGCCACCGGTTACGTCTTCGCGCCAACGCAAGGAAACCTTGCCCGCTGCTGGCCGGCGTCACCCAGCCCCTCGTGCTGCTCGTCATCTCCTCCTGCGTGAGCGGCGTCATGATGGCCATCTACGGCGTACTCCTCATCGTCATGAACAAACGGGCACTGCCCCGGCCGATCCAGATCAGGCGGTTCCGCACCGTCATGATCGCCCTGGCGGTGGCCTTCTACGGGACACTTGGCATGATCACGATCGTTCAGCAGGGCCAGAAGCTGTTCGAGTGAACGAATCGACCGGCGCGGCTCGTCGGCAGGAAGGACAGCGCCCCGTGAGCCCGCACACCCGCGACAGCCTCGCCGCCCACCTGCTCGACGAGATCCTCGCTGGGCGGCTCGCCTCGGGAGCCAGGCTCCCGCCCGAACGCACGCTCGCCAGGACGTTCGGCTTGTCCCGCCCGATGGTGCGGGAGGTGCTCCGCGGGCTGGCCGAGCGCGGCTTCGTCGACATCGTGCCGTCTCGCGGCACCTTCGTCCGTGAGCCGCGCTCGACCGACGGCGCACGCTCGCTTGACACGTCGTACCGCCGGCGGAACACCTCGGTTCGCGAACTCCTCGAGACCCGCATGATGGTGGAGGCGTACTCCGCGAGGCTCGCGGCCTGCCACGCGACCGACACGGAGATCCGGGCGATGCGGCGCTGCCTGGACGACTTCGCCACCACCCGGCGGGTGCTCGAGCGGGCCCGGCTCGACCTCGCCTTCCACGCGCTCGTCGTCCGAGCAGGTCACAACACCGTGATCGAGACGATGTACGCCTCGATCACGAGCCTGACCTTCGAGTTGATGCTGCGCAGCCTCTCTGACCGGCAGGCGCGCCAGGCCAGCATCAGCCAGCATGACGAGGTGTGGCAGGCGATCCGCGACCGCGACCCCGACCGGGCCTACGCCGCCATGCGAGAGCACCTCGACCTCACCCGGCAGCTGTACGCCAAGGACCTCGAGCGCCGGGTCGACCAGCTTGCGCTACGCGAACTCCAACGGATGCTCGGCCCTTCGGTCACCCTGGAAGGAATCCTGGACGACGTGGCCCGGCGCCACGCCGCGTTCCAGAACGCTCCTGGCGTGGCGGACGAGCTCAGCTGAAGTACGTACCCCCGTTGAGGTCGAGCACCGCACCAGTGGTGAACGCCCCGAGATCCGAAGCCAGGTAGAGCACGGCGCCGGCCACGTCGTCGGGGAAGCCCGCGCGCCGCAGCGGGGTGCTGTCAACCGCGGCTTGCTGTTCCGCCGCCGGCGTGAATGCCTCGTGGAACGGCGTGTCGAGGATCAGCCCGGGCGCGACGGCGTTGACCGTGATGCCGCGCGGGCCGAGTTCCTTCGCCAGCCCGCGGGTCAACCCGTGCATACCGGCCTTCGCGGCGGCGTACGCGACCGCACCCCGACCGCCGCCGTTGCGGGCGGCGAGGGAGGAGATGTTGATGATCCGGCCGTTGTCCGGCAGGTGTCGCAACGCTGAACGCGAGCAGGCGAACGCGCTGAACAGGTTGACATCGATGACCTGATGCCAGTGCTCGTCGGTCATCGTCGCGATCGGCGTACGTCCGATGAGGCCGCCGGCGTTGTTGACCAGGATGGTGAGCTGCCCACCCAATGCCGCGGCCGCCTCGTCGATCACCTGGTCGACCTGGCCGCTGTCCGTGGCGTCCAGTTCGTACGCCGCTGACCTTCGGCCGAGGTCGGCGATCTCCTTCGCGACCTGCGCGCCGTCGTGGCTGCGGTAGGTCACCGCCACGTCGGCGCCGGCGGCGGCCAGCGCCAGCGCCACGCCTCTGCCGATACCGGTCGCTCCGCCGGTGACGAGCGCGGACTTTCCGCTGAGGTCGAGCTCCATGCGAATCACCTTTCTGTACGGCGATGTGGCCGTGGACGTCGGCTAGGCGAGGACGGTGACGGAGGCCGCGGGTACGGCGTACCGCAAGGGTTCCTTGCGCAGGAAGCGCACGATCTCCGAGACCATCGCATCCCCCTGGCGGCGGTGCGAGTCGAGCGTGTGCCCAGCCGTGTGCGGCGAGATGATCGCGTTCGGCACCTTCCGCCATTCGCTGTCTGGCGGCAGTGGCTCACTGGGGAACACGTCGAGGGTCGCCGTGATCCGGCCCGCCTGCAACTCGGCCAGCAGCGCGTCCGGCTCGACCAGACCACCACGCGCGCTGTTGACCAGCAAGGCGCCGTCCCGCATCAGGCGGAGCTCCCGCGCGCCCAACAGATTGCGAGTTTCCGGCAGGAGTGGCGCGTGGAGGGTGACCACCTCGCTGCGCCGGAGGAGGTCGTCGAGATCGAGCAACTCAACACCGAGGGCATCCGCCTGCTCGCTGGACAGCAGCGGATCACTGACCAGGATGGTGGCACCGAACGCCCGTAGGAGCTGGATCACCGCCTGGCCGGTGCGGCTCGCGCCCACCACGCCGACGGTGCGCGCCCCGAGCAGCCGTCCGGGATGCTCGGTGCGGAGGTCGCCCCACGCAGCGCCGTTGCGGAGCCCCTGGTCATGGCGGTGGAGTTCGCGCAGGCTGGAAAGCATCTGGAGGACGACGAGTTCGGCCACTGAGTCGGCGATCAGAGCCGCTGCCTGGCAGACGATGAGCCGATCACCGACCGCCTCCTGGGGAACGAGGTTGCGGATACTTCCGGCCGAGTGCGCGACGAGCCGCAGCGACGGGCAGGCCTGGAGCACCTCCGCGTCCAACCGCGGCGTCCCCCATCCGGTCAGGCAGGCTTCCGCACCGTCCAGGAGAGCGGGAAGGTCCCACGTGTCCGGCGTTCCGGTTGCCTGGCGTACGTCCGCCACCGCCCCCAGCCGCTGCTCGGCCTCGCCGGTGAGGACCATCGCGCGGGTGGCCTCGGACAGGAGAACCGCCACCCGGGCGCGGGAATCGCTCGTCATCCGTACTCCTTCGTGCTCAGGCTCTCAGGACTGGCTGGGATACAGGAGAAGTTCGGGCACGTGTGCGCGTGCCGGCAAAGCCATTACCGCCAGGCACATGCGGGCGACGTCCTCCGGCCGCAGGGCCTTGGCCAGCATCTCGGCCGTCGGTGGGGTGGGACGCCTTTCGACCAGGGGCGTGTCGGTGAAACCGGGATAGAGGACCGAGACGCGCACACCGTTCGCGCGTTCTTCCTCCATCGTCGCGTGTGCCAGGGCCGCGACACCCGCCTTGCTGGCTTGGTATCCCACCCCGGAGACATCGGGCTTCTTCGCGGCCGAGGAGGAGATGTGGAGCAGGAGGCCGTCGCCTTGCGCCCGGAACACCGGCAGCACCGCCTGGGTGAGCACGAACGCCGCGTCGAGGTTGGTCGAGATGAGGTCGCGCCAACCCTCCATTGACAGGGCGGTGAGAGCGCGTTCCTTGAGATTGGTTCCGACACTGTTGAGGAGAATGTCGAGCCGGCCGAAACGCTCGACCGCCGCCGCGACCGCGGCCGCCGCGGCATGTGGATCGGTGGCATCGCCGGTGACACCGACCGCCTCGCCACCATCGCCGGTGATCGCCTTCTCCACCTCGGCCAGCGCCTCCGCCCGGCGGGCGAAGAGCACCAGCCTGGCACCCGCAGCAGCCGCCGCGAGCGCCGTCGCGCGGCCCATGCCGCTGCTCGCACCGGCGACCACGATCACCTTGCCCGCAAGCTCGTTGGCCATCACGAGACCACCTCGGCGGCCTGGACGGAGGCCGAACTGCCTGCTGTCAGGAGTCGCTTGACATAGCGGAGGTCGGTGCGGGTCTGGTCGAGCACCTGCGGGTACGGCAGGTGGTAGTGGCTGTGCAGCGACAGCGGGCCGGCGTACTCGATCCCGTTGAGATACGCCAGGATGTCGGGCCACGGCACCATGCCGTCCGCAAGGCCGAGCCAGTCCGACCGCCACCCGCGTTGGCCGGAGTCCGCTGTCTCGCCGGCGAACCACCCGCCGTTCTTCACGCCCACGCAGGCAAGCCACGGCCCCAGCAGGTCGAAGGTCAGGCGCCAGTCCTCGCGGCCGTCCTGCACCGCCTGGTTTCCGGGGTCGGGATAGGCGCCGAGTTGCGCGGGAAGGTGGCCGTCGAGCAATGCTCGGGTCAGGGCCCCGGAGGAATGGATCGTCCCACCGTGCAGCTGGATGGCGAGCCGGACTCCGTGGCGGGCCGCGAGATCGACCAGCTGGGCAAGGTGTTCGCGGGCCTCGTCCTTGACGCTGGCGTACGGCCGGGTTCCGTCGTACTTCCAGTATCCAAGGCGGACGAGCTCGATGCCGGCGTCCGCGCAGGCGCCCAACACCTTGTCCGCCGGAAACGCAGCCGGATCGGCAAGGTCGGTGGTCGCCATCGGGACGGAGAGGCCGTTGTTTCGCAGGCGATCGGCGGCTTGGGCGATCTGGTCGGCGCTTTCGGGATCGACGGTGAATCCTGGCCGGATCAGCAGGTCGATGCCGTCGAAGCCGAGGTCGGCGGCCGTATCGGCGATCTCGCCAACCGGCCGATCCTCGAACAGCTTCGTGAAGAGAACGGTCTGCATCAGTGGGCGCTCCGATGGTCGTTCGCGGGAAGGGTGGTGGCGAAGGCGGCCGTTGACGCGCGTGCGACCAGCTGTGGCGGCATCACGGCCGAGATTGGTTGCTCGTCTTCGTTCTCGTCGCCGGTGTCCCGCCGGATCGCTTCGATCGCGAAGCGAGCCATGTCGTCGAGCGGTTGCCGGACGGTCGTCAGGGGCGGGTTGAAGAGTGGGGCGAGGACGATGTCGTCGAAGCCGACGACCGAAAGGCCATGGTGCTCGCCGGGTATCGCCAGGCCGGCTGCCCGGGCGGTGGCGCAGGCCCCGATCGCGTACATGTCGTTGATGGTCACGACCGCCGACGGCGGCTCCGGGAGGTCGAGCAGGGCCGCCATGCCCTGCCGGCCGAGTTCGGCGCTGTCAATGTCGCCGTACCCGTTGCCCTCGCCGGCCCAGACGAGTTCGTCGCGGAAGGGAACGCCCGCCCGCTCCAGCGCCGCGCGGTACCCCGCAAGGCGTCGTTGACGGCTCACGGTGGCGATCGCGCCGGAGATGAAGCCGATCCGGCGATGGCCGAAAGCGAGCAGATGCTCGGTCGCCAGCTGGCCGCCGAGCAGGTTGTCGACGCTGACGCTTGCCAGGTTGGGCGGGTCGGCGGGTTGGCGTTCCCGGTCGAACGCCACCAGCCGCAGGCCGCGCTCCATCAGCGGTCGCAGGTGATCCAGCGATAGCAGGGACGTGCCGATGATGACCGCGCGGATGCCGCCGGCCCAGAGTTCGTCGACGTACGCGCGTTCGCGCTCCGGATCGCGTTCGCTGTTACACAGAAGCACCTGGTCGCCGTGCCGCATCGCCACGGACTCGACCGCGCGGGCGAAGCTGCCCCAGAACGGGTTCGCGACGGACGGAACGACGAGGCCGAACGCCTGGGCCTGACCGGTCCGCAACTGCCGGGCGACCCGGCTCGGGCGGTAGCCGAGCTCGTCGATCGCGCGGGTGATCCGCGCTTTGGTCCGTGGTCGCATCCGGCCGTCACGGCCGTTGAGGAGATTCGAGACCGTGCTCGGCGAGACGCGCGCGGCCTGCGCGACATCCCGGATCGTCACCTCCCGCTTCATGCCCTCACCCCCGAGCGCCGATTGGTGTAACGATGCACGAATGTAACGTTGCACCAGCGCATGGTCACGTCCTTCGTCCGGATCCGGCAGCCCTCTCAGCCCTCTCAGCCCTCTCCGCCCTCGACCTTCGGCCGTCCGCCTCTTTGCCCTCTGCCCGGGCTGGGCCACCGCGGCCGCCCCGTGATCATGATCTTGTCCATGAAGGGTTTCGGGACGTATAGCCCTATCTGGCTTCATGATCACGGAACGCAGGGCCTGAGAGCGGGCCCTGCGGCAGGTCCAGGCGCCGAGACAGAGACGTCAAGGAATGCTTGCAGTCAAACACCGTGCGACACATAGCAACCAGCCCGCCGCGACGCGCGCGTAATCGCGGTACCGCTGCGGAGCCGGCTCGCGCTACGGCATGCTGGCGGCATGGCCAGGATGACCCGCGAGGAAGCTCTGAGGTTCCTCGCGGAAGGCGCGCGTACCGGTCACCTCGCTACCGCGACCCGTTCCGGCTCACCGCACGTGGCACCGGTCTGGTTCGTGGTCAGTGACGGCGACATCGTGTTCACCACCGGCCGCGACACGGTCAAGGGCCGCCACCTTCGGGCCAATCCGCGAGCCGCCCTCACCGCCGACGACAGGACTACCCCCACACGTTCGTCGTTGTCCGTGGACCGGTCAGCCTTGACGAGCACGCGGCCGATCTACTGACCTGGACGACCAGGCTCGCCTCGCGGTATGTCCCGGCCGGCCGGGGCGAGGAGTACGGCAGGCGCAATGCGGTCGAGGGCGAGCTCCTCTGCCGGCTGCGGCCGGAGCGGGTCGCCGGAGTACACGACATCGCACTCTGAGGCAGCGGAGCCGGCGCGTGAGGTCACGGCCGTTAGACCCGAGTTGTCAGAGGTTTCTCGGTCTCTTAGCGAGAAACCTCTGACAACCCGGCAATGGGACGGCGCGGGCTCAGGCCTTCACGTCGTCCGTCGTCAAGACGTTGTTGACGCGGCGCGGGATGCCGAGGAGGTTCTCGTCACGGAGCGCCTCCGGCAGCGCGGCCTGCGGCATGCTCTGGTAGCTCACCGGGCGCAGGAACCTCCGGATCGCGGTCGTACCCACCGACGTGTGGATCGACGCGGTGGTCGCCGGCCACGAACCGCCGTGGTGCATGGCGTACGTCACCGAAACGCCGGTCGGCCAGCCATTCCACAGCAGCCGGCCAGCGCGGTCGCGGAGCACGTCGAGCAGTGGCGCCACGGCGTCCGCCTCCGACTCCTCGCCCTGCACGGTCGCGGTGAGGTTGCCCGCGAACGCCGACGCCGCCGCGAGAAGTTCGTCGTCCTCTGCGTACTCCACGACCAGGGACACCGGCCCGAAGCACTCCTCCAGCAGCGCGTCGGCGTGCTCGAGCAGCACCGGCACCGTCGTCTTGACCAGGCTGGGCGCGGTCACGAGTCCGTCAGCCGCGCCGTCGACGAGGACAGACACGCCGGGGACGGCGGCCAGGCGTTCGAGGCCGTCGGAGTAGCCCTCGGCGATCCGGCCGTTCAGCAGCGGCGCGGGGTTGATGCCGCGCACCGCCGACACGATCGTCTCGTCAAGACCGTGACCCGCCGGGAGGAACAGCAGCCCCGGCTTGGTGCAGAACTGCCCGACCCCCAGCGTGAACGACGCCGCGTAGCCGGAGGCGATCTCCTCACCCCGCGCCGCCAGCGCGCCGGGCGTCACGAACACCGGGTTGAGGCTGCCCAACTCGCCGTAGAACGGAATCGGGTCCGGCCGCGACGACGCCAGCTCGAACAACGCCCGCCCACCCGGAATCGACCCGGTGAACGATCCCGCCTTGATCCGGGGATCCTTCAACGCGGCGACCCCGCAGTCGAACCCGAACACCACCGCGAACGTCCCGATCGGCGCCCCACCGTCAACCAGCGCTTGCGCTACGACCTCGCCGGTACGGAGGGACAGCCGTGGGTGCCCGGAGTGGGCCTTCACGATCACTGGGGAGCCGGCCGCCAGCGCGGCCGCGGTGTCGCCACCCGCGACGCTGAACGCGAACGGGAAGTTGCTCGCCGCGTAAACCAGAGCGGGTCCGAGCGGCACGAGCATCCGCCGCAGGTCGGGGCGTGGGCCCATGCCCCAGTCGGGGTCGGCGGGGTCGATGTAGGCCTCGAGGTACGACCCCTCCTCCAGGACCTCGCCGAACAACCGCAGCTGGAACGTCGTACGCGCCAACTCCCCGCGCAGGCGCGCCTCGGGCAGGTGCGACTCCTCCATCGCGAGCGGCACGAGTTTGTCGGCCGCGGCGTCGAGGGCGTCGGCCACGCCGCGGAGCAGCGCGGCGCGCTCGGCCGGACGCAGGTCAGCCAGCGGACGGGCCGCCTCGGCGGCCGACGCGAGGACGCCTTCGAGCTCCTCCGGGGTGGTGTTGGAGATGACGGTGTCGGGCTGGGTCATCGCGCGGCCTCCCGGGCGAACGGATCGGACAGGGCGTCGACGAGCCAGCCGAGTGGCTCCTTGCCGACCACGACGGGGTTCGAGAGTACGCCGACCGCGGCGATCTCGATGTCGACCCGATCACCGGCGGCCAGCGTGAACGACAGCTCGGGGATGATGCCGGTGCCGGTCGCGAGGAACGCACCGTCGGGGAAGGAGTCACCGCGGAAGAGGTAGCCGACGAGTTCGGGGAGGGTACGCCGCATCCGCGCGGTGGACGTCTCGCCCTTCCAGACGGGCTGGCCGTCGCGGACCACGGTGAGCCGGATGTCGAGCGCGCGGGCGTCCTCGACCTCCCAGGCGAGACGGATCCCCGCGGAGAGCGCGCAGCTGCCGGCGTAGACCTTCGCCTGTGGGAGGTAGAGCGGGTTCTCGCCCTCGATGACGCGGGAGCTCACGTCGTTGCACACGACGTACCCCACGATCTCGCCGGCGGTGTTGGCCACGACGCCGAGCTCGGGTTCGGGTACGTCGAGGCCGGAGTCGGCGCGGATCCCGATGGGCTCACCGTGGGTGACGACCCGCCAGGCGACGGACTTGAAGAACAGCTCCGGCCGCTCGGCGTCGTACACCTTCTCGTACACCGACTTCTCGGTGCTCTCCTCGACGCGCGCCTCCTTGGAGCGCTCGTACGTCACGCCGGAGGCCCACACCTCGGTACGCCCGTCGAGGGGCGGTAGCAACAGCACCGCCGTTTCGTCGAGGCCGGCTTCACCAGCCACCGCGCCGGCGGCTTCGACGCGCTGACGGATCTCGGTCAGCGGAAGCCGTAGCAGGCTCGCGATGTCGCTCACTCCGGCCAGGGGGACGACCCGGCCCTCACGACGGACACCCACCCGGACGGCACGGTCCGTGCGGTCGGCGTAGCGGACGATCTCCACGGGACGCCCCTCTCTGTGTCGGTTCCGGTCTCTGTCGGCCCCGGCCAGCAGTCATCAGATGTTTCGTCGCCGGCGCTCAGTCTTGCAAACGAGCGTCCCACCAGGTCACCCGGGCCCTGCCGACTCCGGCCAGTTCCGGCCGGCCGGAAACGCCGGGCCTGACAGCACCGCCTTCAGCCGCGGTGACCCAGCCGCGTGGACAGGCTTACCGCCCCCTGCGCGACCAGTTCGGCGAGCTCACCGGCCCGTTTCCGCGACCACCGCATGGTCGGGACCGAGATGCTCATCGCGGCGACGATCCTGCCGCTCCGGTCAGCGACCGGTGCCGCGACGCAGGCCACCGCCTCGTTGGACTCGCAGAACTCCTCCGCGATGCCGCGACCACGGATCCGCGCGAGGCGGGTACGGAGTTGCTCCGGTGAGGCGATGCTCCGCTCCGTGAGCGCCGGGAGGTTCCGTCCGATCGGGAACAGCTCGTCCAGCCGGTTGTCCTCGAGTGCGGCCAGCAGCATCAGACCGACCGCGGTGCAGTGGGCCGGAAGCCGGCGGCCGACCGCGGAGACCATGCGGACCGGATGGGTACTGTCCGCCTTCGCGACGTAGACCACGGACGAGCCGTCGAGCACCGCGACGTGGACCGTCTCGTCGCAGGCCGCCGCCACCTCGGCCGCCACGGTCTGACCTTCGCGGGTGAGGTCCATGCGTTCGGCGTACGCCGCGCCGAGGTGGAACGCCCCGACCCCGAGCCGGAAGCGGTGCGGCTGGCCCGGCACCGGCGTGAGATAGGAACGCTCGACCAGCGTGCCGACCAGCTCGTGCACCGACGTACGCGGAAACCCCAGCTGGGCATGGATCTCGGGGATGGAAAGCTCTTCTTTGGTTCCGAAGAGTTCGAGGATGTCGAGTGCGCGCATGACCGCGGGTACTGATCTCCCCACGCTCCCCCCTTCGTACCGCAACGCGTACCAGGCGATGAACAGAGCTTGACGTCACGGATGGCGGCTGGACAACATGTCCGAGTATACGAATGTCGTTCGAAATACCGAACACTCCGGAGGATGAATCCGTGGCCGGCACACCAGCCTCGCACCTACTGGACAACCTCCGCCTTCCACGTCGCGACCTGGGAGAACTACCCGCGTCCAGCAAGCGATTTCCGGACGGCGTCCGCTACCGGATCGAGATCCCGAGCACCGAAGGTCCGCGCTGCCTCGCGGCCGCGCTCGAAGAAGCCGAACGACTCGATGTTCCCGTACGCCGGATCTCCCAGGGCAGCGGCGTCTTCCTGCTGACCGACGGCGAACTCGACGAGATGGTCGAGCAGGCCGACGCCGCCGGTATCGAGATCAGCCTCTTCGCCCGTCCCTGCGCCGGATGGGGTGTCTCCGCGACCGCCCGCTCGCTGGCCGGGAGCGGGTTCGCCGCGGCCGCGCACGGGCAGGACCAGGTGGCCGCCGTTCTCGACGACATCCTGCGCGCCGCCGACCACGGTGTCCGCAGCGTGCTGATCTCCGACCTCGGAGTACTCGCGGCGTTCGGCAAACTACGGGCCAGCGGCGACCTGCCCTCCGACATGCAGGCCAAGATCTCGGTGATGCTGCCGATCACCAACGCGGCCACCGCGCGGGTGCTGGAGGACCTCGGCGCCGACACGCTCAACGTCGCGACCGACCTCAGCCTGGCGCAGATCGCCGCGATCCGTTCTGCCGTTGACATTCCGCTGGACGTCTATGTCGAGGCGCCGGACAACCTGGGCGGCTTCGTACGCCATCACGAGATCCCCCAGCTCATCGAGGTCGCGGCGCCGGTGTATGTCAAGTTCGGCTTGCGCAACGCTCCCGACGTCTACCCGGCCGGGACCCACCTGGAAGCCACCACGGTCGCGTTGACTCGAGAACGTGTACGCCGGGCACGCCTTGGTCTGGATCTGCTCAGGAGGTACGGCGTCGACGAGGCGACGTCCAAGCCGCGAGCCGCCGGCCTCGCGCTGCCGGTGCGCCCGGGCGTCAGATAACCCCGCCGTTGGCGTAGATCACCTGTCCGTTGATCCAGCGGGCCGGACCGGCGAGGAAGGCGACCACCTCGGCGATGTCAGTGGGCATTCCGAGCCGTTCCAGCGGCGCCAGGTGCGCCAACTGGTCGATCGTGCCCTGATCCTTGCCGTCCAGGAACAGCGGTGTCGCCGTGGGGCCGGGCGCCACGGCGTTCACCGTGATGTCCCGGCCACGCAACTCCCTGGCGAGGATGAGGGTGATCGCGTCCACCGCGCCCTTGGTGGCCGCGTACGCGGCGTAGGACGGCAGGGCGAGCTTGACCACCGACGAGGAGAAGTTGATGATCGCCCCGCCGGTACGGATCCGGCGGGCCGCCTGCTGGTCGACCACGAAGGTGCCGCGGATGTTGACGCGGTGCATACGGTCGAGATCGGCCAGGTCAAGCTCCGCGAGCGGGGAGAGGAGCATGATCCCCGCCGCGTGGACAACGACGTCGACGCCGCCGTACCGCCGCTCGGTCTCGTCGAAGAGCGCGGCCACCTGGTCCTCGTCGGCGACATCGGCCTGGTAGCTGCTCGCGGTGCCGCCCTGCTTGGTGATGGACTCCACGACTTCCTCAGCACGGGCAGGGTTTCCCGCGTAGTTGACGAGAAGGCTCATCCCGTCGGTGGCGAGCCGCTCGGCGACCGCGCGGCCGATGCCACCGGAAGCCCCGGTGACGAGGGCAACCCTCCTGGTCATGACGAAACTCCGATCAGGGAAAGGACTTTCGGACCGTCCCGGTTCAGCGGCTGAGGAAGTCGAGCAGCGCGGGGTTGACCTCGTCCGGATGAGTCCAGGCGATGTTGTGCGGCCCACCCTTCACAGTGACGAACTCGAGGTCCTTGATCAGGTGGGGCAGCCGGGCCGCGGTGCTTTCGTACGGCAGGATCCGGTCGGCGTCGCCGTGGATCAGAAGCACCGGTACGTCGATCTTGGGCAGGTCCTTCCGGAAGTCGGTGAGCCAGGTGTCCACGCAGGCGTACTCCGCGTAGGCGGACGCGGCGACCGCGACGTTGAAGCTGTTCTGCCAGGCCTGGTCGCTGATCCGGGTTCCGGCGAAGGTGTCGACGTTGTAGAAGTTGTCCAGGAAGTCCTTCATATAGGCGGGACGGTCCTTCACCACAGCCGCCTTGATCCCGTCGAACACCGACTGCTCGACCCCCTCAGGATTTTCGTCCGTCTTGAGTAGGAACGGTGGGATCGCCCCCATCAGCACCGCCTTGCGTACCCCGGCCGAGCCGTAGGTGGCTGCTGATCGGCGCGCCGCGTGCCCTTCTCCACCTTCGTCCGCCACCGCGGTCGTGCCATCGCACAAAGACGTGCGATCAACGGTCCGTCCTGCCCTGGCGGCTACCCCCGCCATCGCGTAACGCAGGCGGACAGCGTGGCGCGCCAGTCTCGTGATGGGCGGGCCAGCTCAGATCGTGGAAACTCCGTGGTGCTATAACACCCCGGAGTTTCCACAGTCTTCTTGAAGTGGAGCGAATGCGAGACTCATTCGGGGGCTCATGCTCTGTGTCGCCACCAAGCAAGGCGAATTCAGCGTGCTTCGTGGAGAGGTACCGCGTGAGGTCGCGGCTGTCTCGAATGGCGTACACCCGGATGTATCGGATAGTGAGAAGCTAGGGTTCTGTCTCACATTGTGTACACCCTTGGCGGACCTCACGCGGCAAGTCCCCACCTCACTAGGCGAATTTGCCTTGCCTGGTGGGGATATGCGCCGCCTCGCACCGGAGAGGGTGTACACAATGTGAGACAGCCGGCACCTCAGCAAGCTCAGGGCCATCGACGAGCATGGCGGCCTCTCAAAAGCCAGCGCTGGCGGCCGCACGCGGGATATCTCGCCCGGCCTCTGTCAGATCTGGGTGGAGGTCCAGCGTTCGATGACCTCGCCCAGCACTGTCAAGGGTAGGTTGCCGTGGCCGAGGACGGCATCGTGGAAGTCCCTGATCGAGAACCCCGAACCAAGCTCGCGTTCGGCTTCTGCCCGAAGGCGCCGGATCTCCAGCCGGCCGACCATGTAGCCGAGCGCCTGACCCGGCCAGCCGATGTACCGGTCAACTTCGTTCTCGATGTTCTTATGGGTAAGCGCACTGTGGTCGAGCATGTAACCGACCGCCTGGTCGCGGGTCCAGCCGCGGGCATGCAGGCCGGTGTCAACGACGAGTCGACACGCCCGCCAGAAGTCGAACGACACCATTCCCAGGCGATGCACCTCGTCGGTGTAGAGCCCCAGCTCGTCGGCGAGGCGTTCGGTGTAAAGCGCCCAGCCTTCGGTGTACGCCGTCACATGCGCGTGCCGCCGGAAGTCGCACAGCTCAGAAAGCTCATACTGCAAGGCGATCTGCGTGTGGTGGCCGGGTACCGACTCGTGGAAGGCGAGGGTCTGCGCTTCGAACCTCGGCCGGGTGTGCGGCTGGTACGTGTTGATCCAGTAGGTGCCCGGCCGCGAGCCATCCAGGGCGGGCCACTGGTAATGCCCAAGGTCGCCGTTCTCCACCTCGTGCGGCCCCATCGGCACCACCTGGCATCCCACCCGGGGCAGCCGGCCGATATACGCCGGCAGTGCTGCCTCCGCTCGCGCCAGTGCATCCCGGGCCGCCGCCGCCACCTCCTCGGAGGAACCGAAGAACAGCGCGGGATCGGTGCGCAGGCGACCGGTGATCTCGGCGAGGTCGCTGGTCCCGAAGACGCGTTCGCCGCGTTCTCTCATCTCCTCGATGAGTTCCCGTACCAGGTCGAGACCGAGTTGGTGAAGCTCGTCGATCGTGTGGTCTGTGGTCGTATGCCCGGCTGCCAGCTGCCCATAGAGTTCGGTCCCACCGGGCAGATGCGCGATGCCGGGCTGCTCGTCTGGTCGTGCGTCGGGGAGGACCTCCGCCACCAGCACGTCGCGGTACCCCGCGAGGGCCGGGCGTACCTCGTCCCCTATCACCGCGGCGAGCTTGTCCCGCCATGCCGGTGACGCCTCACCGTCCGGATCGGGTACGCCGAGCAGCGGATCCGCCGCCAGTGGCGCCGAGAGGTATGCCGTGAGCTGGTCAACGGCGTTCACCACCAGTCGGCGTACCGGCCGGCGACCGGCGGCCCGACCGAGGCGAAGGCGCTCGGCGGCATCCTCGAGCAAGGTGGGCACCTTCGCGCAGCGTTCGAGGTAGCTGCGCGCGTCCTCCTTCGTACGCACCAGGCTGTGCGGGACGCTCACGATGATCTGCGCCGCGGCACCCGTTTGTGGAATCGGTGTCACGGTGTAGTCCGAGGCCGCAGCCTCGATGGCGAGCAGGCCGTCGGCGACCTTGCGCCGCAGGACCGCCACAGTGATCCGGCGTTCGTCGTCCAGCAGGCTCTCGTCGATCGCGGCCGCGCGGTCACGCAGGTTCGCCAGCTCCGCCTGCCGCCGCCGCGTTCCCTCGACGCTCAGGTCGGGCAGCTCCGGGGCGTACTCCGCATAGCCGATCTGGCTTGCGTACAAGGGAGACCAGGAAAGCTGACGCCGGAACATCTCATCAGCGAGGCGGTCGAGCTCGTCAGCAGCGGCGGACTCACCCGTCGCATCCGTCCCTGGCACCACGTTTCCCTCCGCCGGTTCTGACATCGATCGTGACGCTCCCTTGATCAGCTCTTGATTCCCGTGAGTGTGACGCCCTCAATGAAGTACCGCTGGAGGAAGAAGAACAACGCGATGATCGGCGCGATGACCACCGCCGAGGCCGCCATCAGGTAACCCCACTGCGCGGTATAGACGCTCTGGAACGAGGCGAGACCGAGTGCCAAGGTGTACTTGCTCTCGTCGCTCAGGTAGAGCAGCGGTCCGAGGAAGTCGTTCCAGACGCCGATGAAGGTGAAGATCGTGACCACCACGAGCGCGGGCTTCGACAGCGGCATGATGACCAGCCAGAAGACCCGCCATGGCGACGCGCCATCGATGTAGGCAGCCTCGTCGAGTTCGAACGGAATCGTGAGGAAGAACTGCCGTAGCAGGAAGACGTTGAAGACGCCTCCACCCGCGCCGGCGAACCACGCCGGCACGGTGAGGGGGACGAACGTGTCGAGGGCGCCCAGCGAACGCCACATCACGAACGTCGGGATCAGGGTGACCGCGTACGGCAGCATCACGCTGGTGAGGAGCAGGGCGAACACGACGTTACGGCCGCGCCAGCGTAGCCGGGCGAAACTGAACGCCGCGACCGAGCAGGTGAGAACGGTTCCTGTGACGACGACCAGCTCAATGATCATCGTGTTGACGAAGTAGCGGAAGAACGGCTGAGCGGTGAGGGCGCCGCTGAAGTTCGCCCATTCGAAGGGATTCGGGATCCACTCCGGCGGGGCGATGAAGATCTGGTTGTCGTTCATGAGAGCACTACGGGCCAGCCACACGAACGGCAGCATGGTCGGTACCGCCCCGATGGTGAGCGCCACGTAGAGCAGCACCCGGCCCGGTCTCCACCGCCGCCCGCCGCCGCTGGTGTGGGGCGTCTTCGTGGACGCGGCCGGCGCGGTGCTGGTCATTGTCGTCATCGCGCACCTGCCATCTCGTAGTAGACCCAGCGACGTGCGTTCTGGAAGAGCAGGAAGGTGACCAGCATGATCACCATGAAGAGCACCCACGCCAGAGCGCTCGCATATCCCATCGCGCTTTCGGTGAATGCCGTGCGGTACAGGTAGTAGATGTAGAAGAGGGAGGCGTTGTTGGGGCCGCCCTGCGTCATGACGTACGCCTGGTTGAAGACCTGGAAGGTCCCGATCACGCCGGTGACGAGGTTGTAGAAGATCGTCGGCGTCATCATCGGCAGCGTCACGTGGCGGAACCTCTGCCACGCGCCACCGCCGTCGATGGAGACCGCCTCATAGAGATGGCGCGGCACCCCCTGGAGCCCGGCCAGGAAGATCACCATGGCATTGCCGAACCCCCACGTGCTCATGATGATCAGCGAGGGCACCACCGCCTCCTCGCTGTAGAGCCATTGCGAGGTGGGCAGGCCGGCCTGCCGGAGCAGCGAGTTGAGCAGGCCGAAATCGGGGTTGAAGATCCAGATCCACAGCACCGCACTCGCGACCGCCGGCACCAGCGTCGGCAGATAGTAGATCGTCCGCCACAGACTCAGGCCGCGTACCCGCTGGTTCAACAGCAGTGCGAGCGCGAAGCCGATGATGAGGCCGAGCGGCACGGCCCCCACCGTGTAGTAGGCCGTGACGCTGAGAGACTTCCAGAACAGCTCGTCCTTGACCATCGTCCGGTAGTTGTCCAGCCCGATGAAGGACGGCCGACCACCGATCGTCCAGTCAGTCAGGCTGAAGAAGAACGACGCGATCATCGGACCGATGGTGAAGATCAGGAAGCCGAGGATGGCCGGCATCGCCAGGATGATCCCCCAGCGGCTCTCCAGACGGCCTTGTCCTGACAGGCGGGACTTCTTCGCGGCCACGCTCATGCCTCCGGATGTCAGAGCTTCTGTGTCGGGTACCAGCCCTGGAGCAGGGCGTCGATCTTCGGTGTCAGCGCCGTCAAGATCTCCTTGGCGGGTTGCTTGCCGGTCTCGATCTGCTGGAGCGCGGGCGTCAGGACGTTGCCGATCTTGTCCATGTTCTTCAGGCGTTGCCCGAACGCCGTGGTCGCGTGGTTGACGGTGTAGTCGACCACGGCGGTTTTGTACTCCGGCGGGTGGACGTCGTTCTTGATCCAGGAGTCGACGGCCGCCGGATCGGTGTAGTACTTCATCTCCAGCGGCATCCAGAGGCCGTTCTTGAAGAGTTCGACGTACTTCGGGTCGTTGTGGAAGAGGAAGAGCTCGACCGCCTCCTCCGGATGTTTCGAGCCCGAGAAGACCACTGACGCGCCGCCGAGCTGGGTGGTCGAGGGTTCCTGGTAGCTCGGGAGAACCCCGATCCCGAAGTCGATCTTGCTCTGCGACATGTCGAGCAACATCCACTGGCCATCGATCGCCATCGCGATCCGCTTGGTCTGGAGCTGGACGTTCGTCGCCGGGGCGTTGTTGCCGAGCTGGACGGGCGTCGGCGCGACGTGGTGTTTGTACATCAGGTCCTGGAGGTTCTGGAAGACCGTCACCGCCTCCGGCGTGTCCAGCAGACACTTCTTGCCCGCCTCGTCCACGACGTCGACACCGTTGCTCCGCAGGAAACACTCCCAGGCCGGTGCGTACTGAATGCTGGTCGAGACACCGAACTGCCTGATGCGCTTGGGATCAAAGCCCGACTCGTCGGGACGCTTGCCGTTCTGGTCGAGGGTGAGCTTGTTGGCCGTCTCGACGAACGTGTCCCATGACCAGGCCTTCGACGCATCCGCGGGCGGCAGGTCGACGCCGGCATCCTTGAAAGCCGGCTTGCTGTGCCACAGCAGCATGACCTCGTTGGCGGTCTGGGTCCCGAACGTCTTGTCCTTGCCGTGCCAGAAGTACGTGCCAGGCAGGCGCTTGGCCAACTCGGGGTACTTGTCGAAGTACGGGAAGAGGTTGACCAGCTTCCCCTGCTCCGCCAGGCGGTAGCCCATCGAACCACCCATGTATCCGACATCGGGCGGGCGGTTACCGGCGACGAGCGTGTTGACCTTGGTTTCGTAGTCGTTCGGAGTGTAGAGCGGCTTGACCGACGCGCCCTTGTTCTTCTGCTCGAACTGCTTGAGCATCGCGTTGATCGCCTTCTGCTCGAAGGTCGAGCCCCAGTACATGAACTGCAGATCAACGCTCTCGCCGCTTCCCCCGCCGTCACTATCGGAATTGCAGGCGGCCAGCCCTGGAACGGCGGCAACCCCCGCCGCCAGACCACCAAGCCGCAGTAGGTCGCGCCGGCTCCAGCCGTTCCGCGGCCCCGTGATCATTCGCGGGCTCATGGGCGAACTCCTTATGAGCGGTGTCGGCCCAGGGACAATCCCTGGAACCTCTGAAGAAGTCAGAGCTCCTGGGAGGGATACCAGCCCTGGAGCAGCGGCTCGATCTTCGGCTTCAACGCGTCGAGGACTTCCTTGGCTTTGTGCTTGCCCGTCTGGATCTGCTGGATCGCGGGGGTGAGTACCTCGCCGATCGCGTCAGTGTTCTTCAGCCGCTGATCGAACATCGGGACGGAGTTGTTCAGTGTGTAGTCGACGACCGCGGTCCGGAACTCCGGCGGGTGTGCGGCGTTCTTGGTCCACGAATCAATCGCCGCCTGGTCCTCGTAGTACTTCTTCTCCAGCGGCATCCACAGGCCGCTCTTGTAGAGATCCACATAGCGTGGATCGTTGTGGAACATGTAGAGCTCCACCGTCTTGTCGTCATGATCGCCGGTGAAGGCCGCGGTCGCCGCGGCGAAGCCGATGGTGGTGGGCTCCTGATAGCTCGGGAGCACTCCGATGCCGTAGTCGAGATTGCTTTCGGCCATGTCCAGCAGGACCCACTGACCGTCGATGGCCATCGCGATCCGTTTGGTCTGCAGCTGCACGGTAGTGGTCGGCGCGTTGTTACCCGTTTGCGCCGGCGTCGGTGAGACCCGGTGTTCGTACATCAGGTCCTGGAGGTTCTGGAACACCTCCACGGCCTCCGGGCTGTTGAGGAGGAACTTCGTACCCGTCTCGTCAACGAAGTCGCCGCCGTTACTGCGAACCAGCGGATACCAGCCGTAGCTGTTGAAGTTGGCGGCGAGGCCGAACTGCCGGATCTGCTTGGTGTTGAATCCCGACTCGCTCGGTCGCCGGCCGTCCTGATCGAAGGTCAACCTCTCGGCGGTCTCGACCAGCGTGTCCCACGACCACGCCTTCGAGGCCTCCGCCGGTGGATGGTCAACCCCGGCCTCCTGGAACGTTTTCTTGTTGTACCACAGGAGGATGACCTCGTTGGCCGTCTGAGTGCCGAGCAACTTGTCCTTGCCGTACCAGTAGTAGGTGTACGGCAGTCGACTGGCGAGCTCTGGGTGCTTCTTGAGGTAGGGGTAGAAGTTGACCAGTTTCCCCTGCTCCGCAAGGCGGTACGCTGTGCCCGCGCCGAGGTACGCCACGTCGGGCACCCGCTTGCTGGCCACGAGGGTGTTGAGCCGGGTGTCGTACTCCTGCGGTGTGTACAGCGGTTTGACCGACGCGTCCTTCTGGCGGCTGTTGAACTCGTCGAGCATCTTCTGGATCGCCTTCTGTTCAAAGGACGATCCCCAGTACATGAACTGCAGGTTGGCCTTGCCACCGCCGCCGGACTCCTCGCCCGCGCAGGCGGCGAGCGCTGGTCCGGCCGCGACACCGAACGCCGTGAGGCCGCCGAGCCGGAGCAGGTCACGCCTGCTCCAGCCGGTCGAGCCACTCAGCGAGTGCCGGATCACGACCCGTTCTCCAGGTGGAGCGGAGTCCAGACGCGCATCGCGCTTCCGTCGCGGTTGTCCCACTGGAAGTACGGGACGGCGGTGGCAGTGGTGGGCGTCACCGTCACCAGCTCCTCGGGACGCTTGGTGGAGTACGGAAGGCCGTCGCTGGGTTGGGAGACGACGAACGCCGACGCCTCGATCGCGACCGTCCGCCCCACACCGGGGAGCTCGGTGTCCTTTACCCGCAAGGCCGCATCGGGCGCGAGGGCGAGGTCGCCCACGTCCGCACCTTCAGCTTGGTCCACCTGTTCGAAACAGTAGACCAGAGGTCCACGTTCCACCGCCGTGGAGCCGCGTACGGCGTCGA
Organism: Actinopolymorpha alba DSM 45243; assembly: GCF_000373925.1. GTDB lineage: Bacteria > Actinomycetota > Actinomycetes > Propionibacteriales > Actinopolymorphaceae > Actinopolymorpha > Actinopolymorpha alba. The sequence continues at coordinate 97,463 of NZ_KB892731.1, forward strand.
TGCTCTGGTGCGGGAACACCAGGCGAGGCGTCATGTCCAGCTCGATGGTCATCGTGTCACCCGGTTGCCAGGCCCGGCGCAGGGAGAGATAGCCGCGCTCGCCCGGCGTCGCGGCGACCGGCTCGCCGTTCACGGTCACCGTGGCGGATTCGCTCCAGGAGGGTACGCGGATCGCCAGCGTCCATTCCGATCCGGGGCCACGGTCGACGGTGAGGTTGATCGCACCCGCCCAGGGATAGTCGGTCTCCACGGACAGTGCGACCTCGCCCGCCGGCAGGTCAGCCCTGATCGTCCCGGGAGCGAACTGATGGACTGCGAGTTCGTCGTCCGACGTACTCGCGACATAGTGCCCGAGCGACGAGACCAGTCGCATGATGTTGGGCGGGCAGCAGGCGCAGGAGAACCACTCGTGCCGGCGTCCCGGGTCATCCCCTTCGATGTGGTCGAAGCGGCGCTGCAACGGGTTGACGTAGAAGAACTTCGTCCCGTCGGTGGACGTCGATGCGGCGAAACCGTTGTAGAGAGTACGTTCGATGAGATCGGCGTAGCGGCGCTGGCCGGTGGCGAGGAGCAGTCGCCAGCTCCAGTGAATACTGGCAATCGCCGCGCAGGTCTCGGTATAGGCCCGGTCCGGGGGGAGCTCGTAACGGTCGCCGAATGCCTCGTGCGAGTGCCTCGACCCCACTCCACCGGTGAGATAGGTCTTGGAAGCGACCATGTCCTCCCAGCGGCGTACCGACCACTCCAGCAAGGATTCGTCACCGGTCTCGAGATAGACGTCGACGATCCCGGCCTCGAGATAGAGCGCGCGCACCGCGTGGCCGACGTGCGTGTCCACCTCGCGTACCGGCAGGTGGTCCTGCAGGTAGTGCGCACCCATACCGCTGTTGGCGATGTGGCCCTTGCCGCGCTCGTTGATCAGCTTCTCCGCCAGGCGCAGGTAGCTCTCCTCGCCGGTCAGGCGGTAAAGCTCGACCAGGGCGGTCTCGATCTCGGGGTGGCCATCGATACCCGAGTTTCCCTCGTGCAGGAACACCTTGACAAGGTGGTCGGCGAAGCGGCGCGCGACCTCCAGGAGCTTCGGCGCGCCACCGACCCGGGCGCTGGCGACAGCCGCCTGGATGAGATGGCCCGCGCAGTACATCTCGTGGCTGTACTCGAGTTCGGCGTACTGCTGGTCTGGCTTGACGAACTGGTAATAGGAATTGAGGTAGCCGTCCTCGCGCTGCGCGCGGCTCAGGAGTTCGGCCGACTCCCGGATGAACTCATGCAGGTCCTTGTCGGACTCGCGCCCGGTCTCCCAGGCCACCGCCTCCAGCTGCTTGTACAGGTCAGAGTCCATGAACCGCGGCCCGCGGAACTCACCGGTGGCCTCGCCCGCGGCGAGCCGCAGATTGTCGAGGTTGCCGGCCTTGCGGAGTTGCTTGATTCCCAACGGGATGCTGACCGCACGGTTGACGGACTGCCAGCGCCCCCAGGGGCCACCGTCAATGCGTACGTCGTCCAGACCAAGGCCGCGGTGGGTCACCCGACTCGTCGCTGTCGGGACAACTGGACCAACCGGCCGACCGCCTGCCGTTGCGCTCATCGGGCTCCTTCGTGATCGCGACAACCTCGGCTCACGACGCACCACACGGTCGTCGGTAACCAGGCGAGCCACCCGCGAGGAGGGCCTGGTCACCCGGCCGAGACGCCAGACAGGAATAGGTTTTCCTTAATCGCTGGTCACGCTAGGACCGCCGCGCCGGGCGGGTCAAGGGGGAGTCATTGTCCGGCATTGGTCGTCTTCGTACCCTCGTTACACTGCTGACACAGCACCGCGCTGGCGAGCAGAAGGAAAACAGGTTGTCCGACACCATCACGCCAGGGACCCGCGCCGCCACGATCCGCGACGTGGCGGCCCTCGCCGGAGTCTCGATCGGTACGGCGTCCAAGGCCCTCAACGGTCGCGGCAAACTCCGGCCCGAAACTCGTGAGCGGGTCGCGGCGGCCGCTCGGCAACTCGGATTCCAACCCAACACCCTGGCCCGTGGACTGCTACGTGGCCGCACCTTCACGGTGGGCCTGGTCACCTCCGACAGCTTCGGCCGGTTCAGCATCCCGGTGATGCTCGGTGCGGAGGACGCCCTCGGCGCCGGTCAGATCTCGGTCTTCATGTGCGACACGCGCGACGACCCCATCCGGGAACGCCACCAGGTGCAAACACTGCTTGCCCGGCGCGTGGACGGCATTCTTGTGACCGGCCGGCGTACCGAACCACGGCCGAGTATCGGCACCGACCTTCCGGTTCCTGTGGTGTACGCGATGACGCAGTCCGCCGACCCGAATGATTTCTCGGTTATTCCTGACGATATTGGCGGCGGCGAGCTTGCGGTACGCCATCTGCTTGCCACCGGTCGCACGCGCATCGGCCATATCACCGGGCCGCAACGTTTCCTTGCGGCTCGCCAGCGCGCGGATGGCATGGCCAAGGTCCTCGACGATGCGGGGCTTCAGGCCGCGGGCGGTGCGGCGTTCTTCGGTGAATGGAGCGAGGAGTGGGGACGCCAGGGAGCCGACATTCTTCTGCGCACGCAACCTGACGTTGACGCGATATTCTGCGGCGCCGACCAGATCGCCCGCGGTGTTGCCGAAACGCTACGCGAACGCGGCCGGCGAATTCCTGACGACGTGGCTGTGATCGGATTCGACAACTGGGAAGCGATGGCGCTGGGTTCCCGGCCGCCACTCACCACGGTTGACATGAACCTCCACAAGGTCGGCCGGGTGGCCGCCGATCACCTGCTGGCGGCGATCGGTGGCCAGCCAATCGGCGGCGGGGTCGAGGAGGTGGAGTGTGAACTCGTCCTGCGCGAGTCGACCGGGCCGATCAGCCAGCCGCTGACTCCAGATCCGAACGACTGAACAGCCCTCGCAGAGTGATCCCGTCGGCGGCGAGTGCCTCGGCACCACCTTGCTGGCGGTCGATGACGCACAGCGCGTGGTCGATGTGCGCGCCGAGCTCACGCAACTGCCGCGTGGAGATCGCGATCTGCCCGCCCGTGGTCACGACATCCTCGATCACCAGGACTCGCCGACCGGCGATCTCGGCGCCTTCGGCCAACCGTTCTGTGCCATAGGTCTTGGCCGCCTTGCGGACGAACGCACACGGTAGGCCGGCGTGGCGCGCCAAGGCGACCGCGACGGGAATACCGCCAAGCTCCATCCCCGCCAGCACCTCGGTGTCCTGCGGGACCAACGACACCAACTGCTCGGCGATCCTGTCCAGGAGTAACGGATCGGCTTCGAATTGGTACTTGTCGAAGTACTCGTCAGCGATCAGGCCGGAACGCAGGACGAACGTGCCGGTCAGATGGCAACGGTCATGGACTTGACGAGCCAGGTCGAGAACGCTCACACGCGCAAGCATGTCAGGCGGGGAATGATCACGTATACGTGGTCATTGCATGCCTCACATGGCGTCGACACCACGTAAGGCTGGTAATGACCACGTAAACGTGATCATTCGCGAGGCTCAAGCTTGGCCGATGATTGATTGCGAACTAATCGGTCGAGTGTGGACATAATGTCCACACCTCCGGCGCAGCGCGGGCTCGTTCCAGGCATCGTCCAAGCTTGGTCACGATCTGTAGGTTCCTGAGCTACCGACAGCACAGCGACTAGTGTCGAGTTCAGCCCAGCTCCACTCGAGAACTGGAGGTCGCTGTGGTCGCCCGGCATCAGGTGATCTTCGATACCGATATCGGCTCGGATGTTGACGACGCGCTCGCGCTCGCGATGCTGTTCGGCTCTCCCGAGGTCGACCTGCTGGGGGTCACGACGGTGTACGGCGACACCGCCGTCCGCGCGCGGATCGCCCGCCGGCTGGCCCGCCTCGCCGGGCGTAACGGGCTCGCGGTCGTGCCAGGTGCCGAGCAGACGCTGTCGGGCGAGCAGGTCTGGTGGGCGGGCTTCGAGGGGCGGCTCTACGGCGACCTCGAGGGCGAAGCGATCATGGACGGCACCTCGGCCGCGAGGTTCCTCGTCGACACCACCGCGGCCCGTCCCGGAGAGGTGGACGTGGTGGCGGTCGGCCCGCTGACCAACATCGCCGAGGCGATTCGCGCCGACGCTGGATTCGCGCGCGCCGTACGCCGCCTCTACGTCATGGGCGGGAGGTTCGACCGGCCCGACGCCGAGCACAACTTCAAGAGCGATGCCGTCGCCACCGCCGAGGTGTTCCGGTCGGGTATCCCCGTCACCGTGGTGGGCCTCGAGATCACCACCCTCGCGCGCATCGAACCCGACCACCTCACCCGCATCGGAGCCGCCGGCGCCCTGGGTCGCCAACTCGAGGCGGAGGTACGTCAGTGGTGGGGTTACACGGGTACGCCGTGGAACCACCCGCACGATCCGCTGGCCGTGCTGGCGATGGTACGCCCCGACCTGGTGGGTACCCGCCCGGCGCAGATCCGCATCGACCTCAACGGCGAACACCCCGGCGTCAGCACGGCCACCGACGATCCCGAGAGCACGAGCTATGTCGTCAACGCTCTCGACATCGCGGCGGCCGTGGACGAGACGGTCAGCAGGATCGAGGCCGCGGGCCACAGCGGCCCGTCCTAGGAGCCTGTTCAGGCTCCTAGGACGTCGCGAGCCGGTGGTCCGCCACTCACCTCTCCTCGGTGAACGCGGCCGCGGCACCGGCGGGTAGGCGGTAACGGTACGTCGTACTCCCCCACGTGACGTCGAAGGCCGCGGCAGCCCGGCCGGCGTTGTAGACCACGTCCACTCGGGTCCCATCCGGAAGGGTCGCGGACTTGCGCTGAAGACCCTCGCCGCTGGTCCCGGCCACGTCCAGCGTCCGCCCAGCCTCCGTCCGGATCGCCGCGGTCGCCGGCGCCGTCGCAGTCACCGCCGTCAGCACGTTCACCTCATGGATCGACCACCAACTGCCGGAACTCCCGGTATTGACCACCCTGACGTAGCGCGCCTCGACCGTGGGGAACATGACCCGCAGGTCGGTCCGCCCGCCACCCCTCGCGATCGCCTGGCCCCAGGACATGCCGTCGTTCGACACGTAGACCTCGTATCCCCGCACGAAGTCTCCAGGGCTGCCCGCCGTGTTGAGGTGGAGCTCGCTGAACGCCTTGGTGGATCCAAGGTCGATCTGGAACCAGTCGCCCGGCGTCATGCCGTGTCCGGTGCTCCAGCGGGTGGCCGGATCACCGTCGATCGCCTTACCTGGTGGGTCTTCCGGGCTACTGGCCGATGCCGAGACCGACCAACCGGAGCGGTCAAGGGGCGTCGCCGGCGCCGGAGGCTCAAGGCTTGCGCCAGTGGGAAGTGAGTAGCCGAGCCAGGCGTCGCCGATTCGTGCCTGATCCTGCAACCCAGTCAGGCCGGCGTCGTAGCTCACCGTGGCCCTGCTCCCGTCGGGGTTGTCGAAATGCAGATCCACCGACCCGATCGCCGCGTCGTCAACCTTGCCTTGCTGCGGACCCGACCAGGTGAACGTCGCCGCGGCGCCAGCGGCAAGCGTGTAGGCGAACCAACGCTGACCCCACCGCACCTGGAAGGTCCGCCGTGAATCCCCGGAGTTGTGCGCGAGGAGGACCTTCGACCCGTCAGGGTTGACGAACGCCACGTCTTCGATGCTGCCCTTGCCGAGAGTGCTGGACGCGATCCGGCGAGCGCCCGGTCGGACGAACTTGCTCGCATGCCCCAGGGCGTAATAGTCCACCGTCTTCGAATATCCCCAACGGCCCTTCGCGTCCTGCGCGACCGTGATCACGCCCCGGCAGGTGAGGCAACCACCGTTGGTGGGGCCGTTCTTGTCGTCCAACGCGATGTTCCACCGGACCACGGCCTTCGCCCAGTCTCGGGACGCGTTGATCACCAACCCGATCGCCCCCGCGAAACCTTCCTGCTCTCCGCCTTCCCATTCACCACCCGAACATTCGGTGTGGTACGCCGGTTTGTTCGGGTAGTTGTTGTGCGAAACGGACTGTGCGCGTACGTCTCCGCCGTAGCAGTGCCACGCGGTTCCTGCCACGTACGGCTCGACGGACCTGTCGGCGTAGAGGCTTTCGGGGTAACTCAGCACGTCCCAGTTGTGGTCGTAGCCCAGGATCCGCGTCGACAGCCCGCGTTCACGCAGGGTCGGTCCGACGTGGTCCCTGATCAGATCGCGTGCCTGCTCAGCGCTGAGGCTCATGCCGGGATAACCGGAGGGTACGTACAACGGTTCGTTGTTGAGGGAGATGTAGCTCACCGGAAGCCCTTCGGCCGCGTACGCCTTGAGGAACTTCGCGAAGTAGAGAGCGAACGGTTGGTACGCAGCTGCTTTGAGCGTTCCGCCGATCATGGAGTCGCTCGTCTTCATCCAACCAGGCGGGCTCCACGGCGACGCCATGAGGGTGAGCCGGGGATTCAACGCCCGGGCCTTCTTCAGCACGGGTATGGCATACGCCTTGTCGTGCTCGATCGAGAAGCGGGCCAGCGTGGGATCGGTCCCACCCGGCGGGAGATCGTCATAGGAATAGTTGCCCTCGACGGCGAAGTCGCTCGCTCCCATGGGTTGGCGGAGGAAACTGAGACCGATGCCATCTCGGGCACTGAAGAGGTCGCGCAGGGCACGGTCGCGTTGTTGTGGGTCGAGCCGGGTGCCCACCAGCCAGGCCGAGGAGTCCGTGAACGACGCACCGAACCCCTCCATCCGTTGGTACTTCCGCGTCTCGTCAACCGCGACTGTCGCACCGGCGGGCATCCCGTCCCTACGCCAGGCAAGATCGGGTTGACGGGCGAGGTACGCCTTGCCCGCAAGGTCGGTCAGCCAGACCCCAACCGAGCCGGAAGGAGACCCGCCGACCGGACCTCGCCGATCGGACACGTCCCTGCCATCGGCCGCCTGGGCCGGGGTGAGCGAAACCGCCGCCAGCATGGCACCCAGGAGGATGCCGCACAGTGTGACTCCGACCCCGCTCGGGCTTCGCCCGCGCGGGCCCACCCCCGCAGTGTGATTCCGGCCCCGCTCGGGCTTCGCCCGTGCAGGCCCACCCCCACCCCGCAGTTGTCGAAGCATCGGACCGGCCCCCTTCCTTTTGGGCGGAAAGTAGGCTCGCGCACCTGCGCGGTCAATGCTCCGCGGTGCCGGGCGGCCAGATCGGCCATCCTCAGCGTTCCGGCTCGGGGCTGAGTCCGGCTTCCTGCGCGAGGATGGCGGCCTGCACACGTGATCGCAGCTCGAGCTTGGCGAGCACCCGCGAGACGTGCGTCTTGACGGTTGTCTCGCTGATGAACAACCGTGCCGCGATCTGCTGGTTGGACAAGCCTTCGCCCAGACACGCGAGTACGTCGGTCTCGCGCTCGGTCAGCTGGTCGAGCGCCGCGGACCGGCGTACCTGCTGGGGCGCGCTGGCGGCGAAGGTCGCCATCAACCTGCGGGTCACGCCGGGCGCGAGGACGCCATCCCCGGCCGCCACCAGCCGGATCGCCTCAACGAGGCGGGGCGCCTCCACCGACTTCAGCAAGAAGCCGGCCGCACCAGCGCGCAGCGTTGCGTACACATAGTCGTCGAGGTCGAACGTCGTCAGGACCAGAACCTCGCACACCTGATCGCGTACCAGCTCACGGGTGGCCTCGATTCCATCCGTCCCCGGCATCCGGATATCCATCAGGACCACCGCGGGCTTCAGAGCGCGGGCCATCTGGACCGCCGTTGCGCCGTCGGCGGCCTCGCCCACCACTTCGATACCGTCAGCGCCCTTGAGGATGAGGACCAGCCCCGCACGGATCGCAGCATGGTCGTCGGCCACCAGAACCTTGATGCTCACGCCCTCATCCTCCCGTCGGCAGACCCTTTGTCGGCAGGACCGCCCGCACCCGCCACGTGCCGGCGTGGGGACCTGCCAAGAGCGTGCCACCCACCGTCTCCGCGCGCTCCCGCATGCTCACCAGGCCGGTGCCACCCTGATCACCCTGGCCGGCCGGCACCCGGTCTGGGCGTTCGTTGGTCACCTCGATGACCAGCTGCCCAGCCGCGTGGTCGAGGGAGACCGCGACGCTCGCGCCGGCGCCATGTTTGACGGCATTCGTGAGCGCTTCCTGCACGATCCGGTACGCCGCCAGGTCAACGGCGGCCGGCAAGGTCTCTCCCACACCGTCCAACGCTTCGCCCTCGATCTGCTGGAGGTTCGACCGGAGCTCGACCCGCAGGCCGCCGGCTCGGGCCGACTCCAGCAGGCGTTCGAGATCTCGCAGCCTGGCCGGTGCGGTGGCCGGATCGGCGTCCTCACCACCATCGGCGCGCAACATCCCGATCATGGCGCGCATCTCCGAAAGCGACTGGATGCTGTTCTCCCGCACGGACCGCACCACCGTCCGCACCGTGTCCGGGTCGCCGTCGGCCATCGACAGCAGCGCCTCTGACTGGATCGCGATGGCGGACAGGTGGCTCGCGATCACATCGTGCAGGTCGCGAGCCATCCGGGCGCGTTCGGCCGCGATCGCCCCCCGCCGGTCAAGCTCGTTGATGGTGGCCAGTTGTTCGGACCGATGGCGTTCGGCCGCCGCGAGCTCTCGATGGTTGCGGACGTTCATGGCCCACCACACCGGGATGACCGGGACCGCGGCCACCTGCCAGGCGAAGAGTAGGGCCAGCCGCCAGTCCCCGGTGCCCGCGAGGGTAACCACGATCGTGACGAGCGGGATCACGACCGCGATCGCGATCTGGATGCGGCTCAACAGGCGCGAGCCGTACAACGTGGCCGCGAAGATCAGGTCCGCCAACACGATCACGATCGGCACGCTGAGGCCGAGGTAGATATCGACCGCCAGGGCGAGCACGCCGATCATGAGGGCGAGCGGCGGCATCCTCGCGCGGAGTAGTCCGCCCGCACACGCCACGACGAGCACGCCCAGCCGCCACGCCAGCGGCACAGCGTCGCCGCGAGATGTCACGCTGGCAAACCCCGCGAAATAGATCAATCCGCCCAGGAAGAACAGGCCGCCGGCGACAAGCCGATCTCGCCACGGTGGCCGCTGCCACCAACGACCAACGGGACGTGGGAAGGACACGGGCACCATCTCAACACACGCGCGGGCTTCGATCGTCGTACGAACGCGTGATGCCGCGGCGCCCGACATCCTTCGAAAGGATGACCCGTGGTTGGTACGCCTCACTGACGCGCCGGCTCCTCCGCAGGCCGCAGGCTGGCTGCCATGAGTGGATTCCTTCAGGTCGTCGGCATCATCCTGCTGATTCCGCAGGGGCTCGTCCCGCTCGGATACCGGCTCGCCGGCCACGAGATCCAGGGGTGGCAGCTTGCCCGGTTCGCCCCAGCTGACCTTCAGATCCCGGCGAGCTGCGCGCTCGCGCTGGCCGGCGTTGCTCTCATTCTGATCGCCGCATCAGCCGGCAAGAAGCCAGCCAGCTGATCCGCGACGGACCGCTACTCCTCGCTGAGCTCACACCCATCCGTCCGGCGGGATGTCGTGATCACCGCCAAAGAACCGAAGGGAACCGTCGTGTCGACCGCGCAACGCCGTATTGACGTCCTCGATGTGCTTCGTGGACTGGCGATCCTGGGCACACTCGGAACCAACATCTGGATCTTCACCAACGTGATCGGTCCACCAGCGGTGCTCGACCTGCCACCGGTCGACTCCTTCGCCCACGCCTTCGAGGTCGGTGTCCGCTTCCTGGCGAACGGCAAGGCGCTGGCATTGCTCACCCTGCTCTTCGGTGTAGGGCTCGAGTTGCAGTATCGCTCCGCGAAACGGCGCGGGAACCCCTGGCCTGGCTGGTATCTCTGGCGGGCCGGACTGCTGTTCGTCGAAGGTCTGCTGCATTACGTCCTGGTCTTCGAGTTCGACGTCCTCATGGGGTACGCCGTGACGTCCGTCATCGTGGCGTACCTCATCGGCCGTAGCGACCGCGCCGTACGCGTGTGGATGATCACCGTCGGCTCCATCCACGTCGCCTTCGTGAGCCTGCTGACCGTGGCGTTCGCGCTGGGGCAGGGAGCCGCGAACACCGCGTTGATCGTGCCCAGCCGGCCGGATCTGTTCAGCCACGGCAGCTATCTCGAGCAGGTCGCCGACCGCCTGCGCCTGATGCCGGTATACCGCCTCGAGGCGATCTTCATCGTCCCGCTCGGGATCGTGTTGTTCCTTCTCGGATCGCGTCTGATGCGGGCCGGGGTGTTCGAGAACACCGCACAAGGCGCCCGCCTCCGTACCCGCCTCATGATCCTCGGGCTGGGCATCGCCCTGCCGCTGAACGTGTTGACCGCGTTCTCCGGCCCGACCTGGGGACTGGTCGACAGGTACATCCTGCCGCCGATCGTCGCCCTCGGCCTGCTGGGGCTCGTGACGAGGCTGGTGCTCCAGATGGGTGCGTCCCAGTCACCCGGAATCCTGCGTACCGGCCTCACCTCGGTCGGCCGGACCGCCTTGTCCTGCTATGTGTTCCAGAACCTCGCCGGCACGATCCTCTGCTATGGCTGGGGATTCGGACTTGCCGCCCGCTTCGAGGATCTCCGCCCGTGGTGGGTTCCCGCCGCCTGGCTGGGCATCAGTGCGATGTTCATGACTGGGGCCACCTGGTGGCTGCGCCGCTTCGACCGGGGACCGCTCGAGCTGGTCTGGCACTGGGCGTACCAAGCACCGCAGCGGGCGCGACAGCGGCAGCTCGTCGACGCCGCTCGATGACCGGACCTCGGACCGCCGGCGGGGCCGCACCCGCGCCGAGGAGGCCGAACCCGATCTCCTCACTCCCTTCCTGCTAAGGAGTGAGGAGATCGGGCCGAGATCAGGCCGCGGCCCGGGCGACCAGCTTGACGGTGGCCCGCGACATCACGCCGTTGACTGTCACCGCGAGGGTGACCGAATTCGGCTTCAGGGCCGTCAGGGTTCCGGTCTCCGGATCGAAGACGGCCGTGTGCCAGGGCTTCACACCCGACCGGTCGCCGATGAGGACGTTCGGCGAGCCGGACCAGACCGCCGTCATCGGATAGGTCACCGGGAAGGTCTTCGTACCCTGCGTCAACATTGCCTTGACATCGCTCGACTGCCCGACCGTGAGCTGGTCCGGTGCGTCCACGCCCAGCGCGTCCACGTGGGGTCGCACCTCGGCATCGACCCACTCCGGCGCGGCGCGCAGCGGATCCCGCCGGGCCGCGTCGGCTTCCTTGGCCGTGATCGGGTCGACACCCCACAACGACCAGCCGGTGACCCCACCCTCCTCGGGCCGAGTGGCGGGCGCCTTTCCGGAGTTGCCGTTGATGAAGTACGGAACGCCGTCGACGTGCGCGGCGTGGAAGGTCCCGACGTGCCCGCCGACGAAGACCGCACCCTTGCCGGTCTGCCGCTGGAAGTCGGACAACCAGCGCTCGATGACCGCCGCTTCCTTACGGTCGTTGAGCTCGCTCGCTTTCGCTGGCGTCGGATCGCGCAGTGGCACGTGCTGCACCAACGCGACCGAACCAATCGCGGGATCGGCCGCCGCCCGGTCGAGTTCGCGCCGGAGCGTACGCAACTGTGTCCAGTCGCTCCCCTTGAGGGACAGCCCGGAGGTGTTGAGCGTGACGAACCGCGTGCCCTTGTGGTCGAACACCCGGCTTGGCGCACCGAACACCGCCTCGAAGTTGGCGATACTGCCACCCATCACCTCGTGGTTGCCCGGCACGTAGTAGTACGGCAGCGCACCGCCCAACTCCTCGTCGAGGATCCGTTTGGCGAACGCGAAATCCTCAGGGGACGCCTCGTCCACGAAGTCACCGTTGATGAGGACGAAGTCGGGCCTGGTTGCCTTGATCTCCCGGAGCGTACGCCGCGCGTTCTTCACCAGGTCGCTGTCAGGATTCCGTGCGACGAACTGCGCGTCCGACATCACCGCGAACCTCCACGGCGCACCGTCCACGCCGCCATTCCGCACGATCAAGGGGTCGGGCGCCGCTCGTTGCGGAGGAACCTCGACCGGGGGCGGCACCAACGCGGTCAGCTGATCGATGACGATCTCGCTCTTGTACTGGCTGGCCGCGACCGTCTCGGCCGAGTAGTACCTCCTTATTTTCAACGGGTACTGCGTACCCGGCGGCACCGTGAACTCGAGCTGGCGCCAACCGGTCCAGGTGAGGTAGCCGGCCCGGAACGCCGGCAGCAGCTGGCCCGCACCGTCATAGACCTGCAGGCTCGCCCATTCACCGTGCCCGCTGGCATTGACCCACAGGCGCAGCGCCCGGGGTTGGCCCGGCACCACGATGCCGTCCGGCGACAGGGCCCCGCCCGTGCGGGTGGCCGTCGACTCGTCGAAGTTGTACGACAGCTTCAGGCCGTTGCCTTCCTTACCAGGGACGGGCGTGATGGAGCCCGTGGCACGTTCACCGAAGTAGCTCCACTGCGAGGCGTCCTCGAAGTCCGCGACGACCACCTCGTCCAGTCCGACCGTGATCGGCAGCACCGCCCGCACCTGACCAGCGCTGATGGTGACCGGCGTCGACCCGGACCCCTTCTTCGCCGTCGCCGTGAACTGTCCCGCGCTCGTGGTCACGATGTCGATGAGCTCGCGATCGTAGGAGAACGTGAGGTCCGTGGGCTCGATGGGTGCGCTGTAACCGTCGCGGTCGTACCCCACCACGCCGAAGGTCGCCTTCTCCCCGATGCCGGCAAGGGCGACTTGCTGGGTCGACGCGGCGAGCCGGGTGAGCGGCTTGAGCACGTTGAGCTCGATGGCGCCCCGCACATCTGCGGCAGACGCCGTCACCTTCGCGGTTCCGGTCGTACGGCCCCGGAACACCCCGTCACGAGTGATGGTTCCCTGCCCGGTGCTCTCCCAGGCGACCTTGCTGGCGGCGGGTCCGTACGTCTCGTCGTACCCCGTCGCGGTGAGGCGCCGGCTCAACCCGGGAAAGACCCGCTCCGGGCGCGCGGGCGCGACCGTGGACGAACCCGAAGCCCGGTTGGGATCCAGCGCGGTGTCCACCCACAACCCACGCAGAGTGCCGCTGCCCTTGGGCGCGAACAACGCCAGTCCGTTGGGATCCGCGCGTTCGCCGCCGTCGGAGGGGCGGTTCTCCACCTGGGCGGTAGCACCACCCGGCTTCCTGGCCACGATGGTGGTGGAGCCGCCGCCGTCGAGATTCAGGGCGTTGTAGGCGCCGAGTTCGACCATCATCGTGGCCAGCTCGTCCAGCCCGAGGCCGTCCGCGAACGCCGGCTGCCGACCGTCCGCGGTCAGCAGGAACATCTTCCTGCCGTCCTTGGAGAAACCAACAGCGGTACGCGGAGCGGCTGGGACGTTGTTGCCCTGGCTTGCCTTCTGGGGCACACCGTTGACAACGAGGAGTTGACGGCCGTTGATGGCGGCCCGGATCTCCTTCGAACCGGCCGACCGTGCCTTGTAGTCAATGCTCACCGGGTCACCGGGAGCAAGGCCGGCCAGGAGATCCGCCCCTGCCTCGCGCCCCACCAGGACGAAGCCGCGCGCCGGAATCTCACCCTGGCCCGCAGCGCTCCTGACGGCCGTGACCTTGCCGTCGACGACCTCGACCTCCGTCACCTTCGTCGCGCCCTGCGTCGCGCGGCACCGGCAGTACGTTCCCCACAGCGGGGTGAACGCCTCGACTGCGCCGGTGAGGAGGTTCGGCTTGTTGATGCCGGCGAGTGGGGCGGAAGCCCCACCCGGCAAGGCGATCGTTCCCTCGAAGAGCACCTCGCCGATGGACCCCAACCCGTCGGCGGAGAGCATCGCGACCGACTTGCTCCACGTCGGGCTCGGGTCCGGCGACTGGATGAGTTCGCCGCCCTTGATACCAACGCCGAGTGGCGCGTTGGAGTTGTTGATGTCGAAGAAGTCGCCGTTGACGGCCGCGACCGCGCCCACCCGGTTGGCCTGCACCGAGATCGCCTCTCCCTTGGCGACCTGTCCAGGAAAGAGGTAGTCGACGGTGGTGCCTTTGCCGAGGTCCACCGTGAGGCTGTCGGCCTGGAGCCAGGACGGCGTACCCGTGTAGCCGTCCGGGCCGTATCTGTCGAACGACCGCAACGTGACGCCGGGCGCGATCGGCCGGCTGGTTTCGTACGTCTCGAGCCGCGGCTCGACTGCGGCCGCGGCCCTCGCCAACCCGCGCGGGGCGTCGAGGGCGGCGGTCGCGCTGTCGGAGGTAGATGACTGGAGATTCCACGGGTCCTGCGTACCCGCGCGGGCCGGCACCGTGGCGCCGACCATCAACGACGTGGCGAGTCCCGCGCCGACGAGTCCGCCCAGGACGGCACGACGGCGCGGACGCGCCGGTGAACCTGCTGCTGTTGTGATCCCCACCTGGTCCTCCCCAAGGATGCCTGTAGGCACCCCGAAGTGAACCTCAGGCGGCGACTACTTTCCAGACCTTGAGGTGGACCGAAAGAAAACACCAGACGGCCTTGCGGGATCGCCGGCGACCGAGGAGCTCTTCCCTCAGAGGTCGCCCAGAAGCTCAGGCGGTCTTCGAGGCCCCGCCGTCGATCAGGTAGTCCGCGCCGCTGATGCTGGCCGCGCGCGGCGAGGCGAGGTAGACGACCAGCTCGGCGACCTCCGCCGGCTCGATCAGGCGACCGGTCGTCATGCCGGCGTTGGCCGGGAGCCGGGCCAGCAGCTCATCCATCTCCACACCCATCGCCTTCGCGAGAACCCCGCCGTAGCCGTCGGGGTTCGTCAAGAGTGGGGTGCGCGACGGGCCCGGCGAGACGGTGTTGACCCGCACTCCCTGAGGACCGAACTCCTCCGCGAGCGACTTGCTGAATGCCGTCAAGGCCGCCTTGGCAGTGGTGTAGGGCGCTGGACCCACCTGCGGCGTGCGTGCGGCGTTGGACGAGATGTTGATGATGGTCCCCCGCCGGCGGATGAGGCTCGGCAGGGCGGCCCGGCTGGCGCGTACCGCACTGAAGAAGTTCAGCTCGAAGGTCTGCCGCCACACGTCCTCGCCGAAGCTCGAGAAGCCGCCCGCCAACCCGCCGCCGGCATCGCCGCCGCCGACGTTGTTGACGAGTACGTCGATCTCGCCGAGTTCGGCGAGCGCCTGGTCGATCAGGAGGCCCGGCCCCTTGGGGGTCGACAGGTCGACCGGTACGGCGAACGCGCCGGTCTCCTTCAACTCCGCGGAAACCGTGCGCGCACCCGCCACCACCCGCATTCCCTCCGCGCTGAGCGCAGCCGCGATGGCCAGTCCGATACCCCGGCTGGCGCCCGTCACCACTGCGGTCTTACCGGTCAGTCGCATGTCCATGACTTCCTCGCCATCCCTAGAACTCGCATCACCGTAGATGCCGTAACACTAATAACTGCTACATCAATGATGCAACTAAACGCTTAGGTGGGACCGTGCAGTACCCTCGTCCGCGGGACAGGAGGCATGGATGAAGCGGCAGGAGCGCGTTCGCGGCGGCACCGGCAGGGCCTTACGGGCAGACGCCGAGCGCACCGAGCAGGCCATCCTCGAGGCGGCTGAACGCGTCCTCGGCGACAACCCCGCCGCGTCGATGGAGCAGGTCGCTGAGGCCGCCGGCGTGGCGAGGACGACCGTCCACCGCCGCTTCGCCACCCGGGACGCGCTCATCACGGCCATGACCGCCCGGGCGATCCAGCAGTTCGACGCCGCGGTCAAGGCGGCGCGTCCCGACACCGCGCCACCGCTGGTCGCTCTCTACCAAGGGACCGCGAACATCCTGCGGGTCAAGATCGGCTGGGGGTTCGCGCTGAGTCGCGCGTCGTCGACCGACACCGAGATCGCGCGGATCCAAGCCGACGTGCTCGCCACCTGCGATCGGTTGTTCCGGCGTGCGCAGGAGTCGGGAGTGCTGCGGGCCGACGCCGATCTGGCCTGGGTACGCCGGGTCTACTACGCCCTGATCCACGAAGCCGCCGCGGGCCGATCCGACGAGGACGACACCGACGCGCTCGCCACCCTCCTCGTCGACACGCTGTTGCGAGGCTTCGGCGCCGACGGCGGGCACCTCTAGCCGCTGGTACGTACGGCAGAACCCACCACCTGTCGGTGGCCGCTTCTAATGTTGCCGCCGACGGCTACCACGGCTGTCGACCCGTCTCTGTGAGAACCCTGGGGGGCTCGCATGCCTAAGACCGACACCTCACCCCGGATCATGCTGCTCGTCGGCACCACCAAGGGCGCCTTCTTCCTGTCGGCGGACGCCGAGCGCCAGGATTGGCAGCTGACCGGGCCGCATCTTGGCGGCTGGGAGATCTACAGCCTCGTTGGCGACACGCGCGCGGGGCGGCAACGGATCCTCGCCGGCACCCATCACCGTTCCGGCGGCGCGACGATCCAGATCAGCGACGACCTGGGTGCCTCGTGGCGTCCGGTCGAGGAGGGGCCGCAGTTCGCGCCACTGGGCGACTTCGACTGGGAGCGGTCGCAGTGGGTGCCCAACAAGCCCGAGGCCCAACGGGAATGGAGACTCAACCGGTTCTGGCAGCTGATTCTCGGGCACGAGAGCCAGCCGGACACGGTGTACGCCGGCTCGGAGGAGGCGGCCGTTTTCGTCAGTCACGACGCTGGCGAGCGCTGGACGGAGGTTTCCGGGCTGACCGCACACCCGACCCGGCCCGAGTGGGGACCTGGCGCGGGTGGCATGGGCCTCCACACGATCCTGATCCACCCCAACAACCCGGCACGGATGTGGGCGGCGGCATCCTCGGTCGGAGTCTTCCGCACCGACGACGGCGGCGAGACCTGGCAGACGCGCAACGCCGGGCTCAACCGCCAACCCGTGCAGGGTAAGGCGCCTGAGATCGGCTACTGCGCTCACAAGATCGTCCTCGATCCCGACGACCCGGACATCCTCTACATGCAGGACCACGGTGGGGTCAACAAGTCAGTCGACGGGGGTGACAGCTGGTTCCCGATCGAGAAGGGGCTTGGGGCCGAGGGAGACGAGCGGTTCGGATTCCCGATGGTGATCTCCCGCAATGGCGACCTCTACATCTTCCCCTTGAAGGACAGCGCACACCGGGTAGCCCGTAACGGCAGGATGCTCGTCTACCGCTCCGACGACCGGGGCGAGAGCTGGGCACCGGTGGCCGGCGACTTCTCGGCGACCGAGAGCTACGTCAACGTCCTGCGCGATGGGATGGCGATCGACGCGCTCGACCCGCACGGCCTGTATTTCGGCACCAGTTCGGGGGAACTCTTCTACTCCCTTGATCGCGGTGACAGCTGGCAGGCGATTCCCGGCCGGTTCCCGCGGATCACGTGTGTCAAGACCTGGTTGCTGCCCGCATGACGAGTGCTGCGAGCGCGGACGAGACGCCTGATGCGGTGGAGATCCGCGTCCAGGTGCCGTCCATGCTGAGGGACTGTACGGGTGATCAGACCCGGCTCACGGTTGAGGCGCGCAACCCTTGCCGAGGCGGTCGACCGGCTGCTTGCGACCTATCCCCTGCTGCGCCTCCACCTGTATGACGAGACCAACCACCTGCGACCACACGTGCTGATCTACTTCAACGACGCCAACATCGCGTGGTTCGAGCGGCTCGACCTGCCCCTCAAGGCAGGCGATCGCCTGACCATCCTGCAGAACGTCTCAGGTGGTTGAGGTGAGCACCCTGACCGTTGTTCTTCTCGTCGGGACCGCCAAGGGCGCGTTCGTCTTCACCTCTGATCTCGAACGCCGGTCCTGGCAGTGTCGAGGCCCGCTGCTGCCCGGGTGGCAGTTGTATGACCTGCTTGCCCTGCCTGGCACGCAGCGGCTGTTGGCGGCGACCAACCACCTCGCCTACGGCGCGACGGTCCGGGTGAGTGATGACTTCGGGATGACGTGGCAGCAGCAGGCACGTAGTCCCCGATACTCCCCCGGCAGCGAATGGAAGGTCCGGGAGATCTGGCGTTTCAGCCAGCCGGACGCCGCTGCTGCTCCGGACCAGGTCTACGCGGGGGTCGCCGACGCCGGCCTCTTCCTCAGCCGGGACGCGGGCGAGTCATGGGCGGAGGTGGACGGACTCCATACCCATCCAACGCGGTCGTACTGGGACCGGACCGCGGGCAGCGGGTGCCTACACAGCATCGTCGTCGACCCGGCGGACTCCGACCGCAGGTGGGTCGCGGTCTCAGGCGCCGGCGTGTTCCGCACCGACGACGCGGGCGCCAGCTGGGTGGCCAGCAACGAAGGCCTGCCACCCCCGCCACCCGATCATCCGAGCCCGGCAGTGGGGCGCCAGGTCCAGAAACTCGCCATCGACCCGCGCCCGCCCCACCCGCTCTACCTCCAGCACCACAGCGGGGTGTTCCGGTCTGCCGACGGCGCCCGCAGCTGGGAACGCATCGACGCCGGCCTGCCGACGTCATTCGGCTTCCCGATCGCCGTCGACCGTACGCGCACGGTCTGGGTCGCCCCGCTGGAAGGCCCCGACAATCGCTACATGCGGGCTGGCCGGCTCGCGCTCTACCGCTCCCCTGATGCGGGTGGTTCCTGGGTCGAGTGCCGGCAGGGTCTTCCGGACGTTCCGCACTATGTCTCGGTGTTGCGCGATGCGCTCACCACAGACGACCTTGATCCGGTGGGTGTCTACTTCGGTACGACCTCGGGCGAGCTCTATGCCTCCGCCGACGGCGGCGACACCTGGCACAACATTCCGGGAACGTTCACCCGGATCACCAGCATCCGTGCCTGCCTGCTCGACCTTCGAAGCTGACGTCATGCCAGGGTGAGAGGTCGCGCCCCTAGGTGCGCGACCTCTCACTCAGAGCTTCGCGGTCAGCACGTTGATCGGGCGCCCGGCGACGTACGCCCGGATCACCTCGACCGCCGCGGGATACCACTCGGTGTACGTCTTCCACGTCACGAACCCCAGGTGCGGGGTCAGCAGCGTACGCGGCGCCCGCAGGATCGGGTGATCGGCCGGAAGCGGTTCCTCGTCGTACACATCGAGGCCGGCACCAGCCAGCCGGCCACTCTCCAGCGCCGCGATCAGTGCATCCTGGTCGACGATCGGGCCGCGCGAGGTGTTGATGAGGTACGCCGTCGGCTTCATCAGGGCCAGCTCCCGCGCGCCGACCAGGCCGCGGCTGCGATCGCTCAACTGGAGGTGGACGCTGAGGATGTCCGAGCGCGTGAACAGCTCGTCCTCCTCCACCCGCTCGACCCCGACGTCTGCCGCCGCGTCGGCGGTGAGGTGCTGGCTCCACGCGATCACGTCCATCCCGAACGCGCGGGCCACCGGCACCATCGCCCGCCCGAGCCGGCCGAGGCCGAGCAGCCCGAGCGTGGCACCAGCCAGGTCGGTGCCAACGGTGCGTTGCCAGCCGCCGGCCCGGATCGCCGCGTCCTCCTCGGTGAGGTGGCGGACCAACCCGAGAATGAGTGCCCACGCGATCTCGATGGTGGCCGCGCCGCTGCCCGGCGTTCCACACACGACGATCCCGTGGTCGCGGGCGGCGTCGAGATCGATGGAGGCGTTGCGCATCCCGGTCGTGACGACCAACCGGAGTCGGGGCAGCCGGGCGATCAGTGAACGCCGCAAGGGCGTCCGCTCGCGCATCAGCACGAGAATGTCGAACGCCGCAAGCCGCTCGACCAGTGCGTCCTCGTCGGCGAGATGGTCGTGGAAGAACGCCACCTCGGTGCCGTCGGGGAGGTCCGCCCAGTCCGCGATGGACTGGGCGACCGCCTGGTAGTCGTCAAGGACCGCTATCCGCGCCATAGGGCTCACGCTAGGGGCAGCGCGAGCCCTATGACCAACCGCCCGTCGGCCGAAGAACGCCGGATCGGTTGAGAGGTCGCGCGATCTCTTAGACGTAACCGGTCTCGCCGTCGACAAGTTCACGGATCGCATCCAGGTGACCAAGGTGGCGGGCGGTTTCCTCGATCATGTGGCACAGGATGTAACGCACCGACGCCGGATCCTTGGTGGCATACGGTCCGGTCTCCAGGTCGTCGAGCGAGCAGCCGGCGACGATTTCGCGGGACCGGGCGCACTCCGCGTCGTACTCATCGAGAAGCTGGGCGAGCGGGATGTCGTCGACCATCATCTCGGCATCGGGGTGGCCGCCTTCGGTCCAGGGAGTCTGGCCGGTATCGGGTACACCCTTCAGGTTGAGCTGGAACCACGCGTATTCGTTCCAGCGCAGGTGCGAGACCACACCAGCCATCGTCATCAGCGGCGACGACGGGAGGACCGGACGGTGGGCGTCGGCGTCGGCGAGGCCTTCACACTTTTTGCGGACACTGGCGCGTTGGACGTCCAGCCAGCCGGTGAGATAGCTGCGTTCGTCGGACTCACGAAGCAGGTCTTTGCGGGTTGTCACATGATCTCCAGCGGTATCGAGGCGCTGCGCCACCGCCGCCGGAGCGAAGACCGATCAGTCGTAGGTGCGGCGGGGAGGCAGCGCGGCTTCTTGCGTTTTCATCGACGCGCACCTCCTCCCTGTCGCGTTGCTTGTCCAGGACCGATCTGCTCGCCGCCATTCAATCACGGCAGGAGTTTCGCCAGACCGCTCAGCCCGTGTAGGGCAGGACCGGCAGGCCCCGCACACCCGGACGTGCGCGGAACAGCGCGCCGGCTACCGGCTGATAGTCGTCGGCGAGTCCCTGGCGGGAGGTCGTGATGTACAACTCGTCGAGGTCGGGGCCGCCGAACGTGCATGCCGTCACCTGGGTGGCCGGTAGCTCCACCACACCGTCCAGCCGGCCGTCAGGCGCGTATCGGCGTACGGCCGAACCACCCCACAGGGCGACCCAGAGGTAACCGTCGGCGTCGACGGTCAGACCATCGGGTCCACCGTGTTCGGAGGGGATGTCGATGACCTTCCGGCGACTCTCCGCCACCAGCCCGGTCGCGGGGTCGTAGTCGAACGCATCCACCCGACCAGTTGGCGTGTCGACGTAGTAGGCCACCTGGTGATCGGGCGCCCAGGCCAGGCCGTTGGAGATCGTCACGTCCGGCAGGACCACCGAGACGGACCCGTCAATTCCAAGTTGGTAAAGGGAACCCGCGCCAGGCGTCGCGGCGTACGCCATCGAACCGCAGTAGAACCGCCCGGCCGGATCACAGCCGCCTTCGTTCATGCGTACGCCGCTGTCGGACCACACCTCGCCGAGCCTGGTGACCGCACCGTCGTCGGAGACGAACGCGAACCCGCGCTCGATCGCCGCGACCATGCCACCGGACGCGCGGGGCCGGAACGCCGCCGCGACCTCCCCGATGTGGAGCCGGTCGACCTCGCCCGTGGCCAGGTCCGCGGTCAGGATGTCGCCGGCCAGCATGTCGACGAACCGGATTCCCCAGCTGTCATGCCAGACCGGACCCTCGCCGTGGTGGGCGCGCGGATCGGTGACCTGCTCGATATCGACCATGCCGGCAAGCCTTTCACGAGGACGGTTTTGACCTATATGAGACTATGCGGTGCGGTGCCCAGAATGTTCTCCATATCCGCCACGAACCCGTCGGACCACCTGGTAGTACATGGGTTAGGGTTGGTACATGTCGATGAAGCGGACCAACGTGTACGCGGACCCCGAGGACCTCGCCCTCATTAAGGAAGCGGCCAAGCGGCGTGGCATCTCCGAGGCGGAGATCATCCGCGAAGGCATCCACCTAGCCGCCATGGCAAACCGCGTCTGGGACGACGCCTTCGACTGGCCCACCTTCGAAGGTAGCGGCGAGCCGGCTACGAGCGATGAGGTCACCAAGGAAGTCGCCAACGGAGTTCTCAACCGGTGATTGTCATCGCCGACACATCCGGCATCATCGCGGCATCAGACCGGAACGCCGACGAGGCCACCGACTGCCAGGCCATACTCCGCGAAGCCGGAACCGTGATCCTCTCTCCCCTGGTCATCGCGGAGGTCGATCATCTCGCGAAGGCGCGGTTCGGATCGGCCGCACGTACCTCGCTCATCTCGTTCGTCATCGCCCAGGTCCGCCGCATGCGATTTCAGGTCCCCCAGATCGACAGCCATCTCCTGGACACCGCCAATGCCGTCCAGCGCGGCTACGCCGGACTGGACCTGGACCTCGCCGACGCGCTGAACGTCGCGCTGGCCGCCGAGTACCGCACGAACGCGATCCTTACTCTCGACCGGCGCGACTTCCGAGCCCTGCGTCCTCTGACGCCGCACAAGGCGTTTCGCCTCCTGCCTGACGACCTGTAGCTTCATTCCGTCGAAGCCGCGGCCGGCGACCAGTACACACGAAATGGGTGGCGCCTCTCCCAGCCACCTGGGGAAAGATGGTTTTCATGGCGGCATTCGACATTCTTCTGGTCACCTGCGTCTACGAGAAGGCCGCCGCCCCGAGCGCCGCGAAGGACCTCTATATCTCGCCCTACTTCATGCGGCTGCGGCGTTACGCGGAACGCCACGCCCAACCGTGGTTCATCATTTCCGCCGAGCATGGCCTGGTCCAGCCGGATGAATGGCTGGCACCTTATGAACGCTATCTGCCCGACACACCTTTGTGGTACCAGCAGATCTGGGGCGGATGGGTTGCCGCGCGGCTCAGGCTGCTCGCCGGCGACCTCACCCACCGGACAGTGGAAATCCATGCGAGCGACGCCTACTCAGCGCAGGTCGCGCCGCGCCTCGAAGAAGCGGGCGCGACCGTGCGCGTACCTCTTGCCAAGATTCCTTGGGACGAGCACCTGGCGTGGTACGACGAGCAGGAACGCATAGCGTCCCGCTAGTGCGAGTCGCGCGGCACCTCG
The DNA here is from genome assembly GCF_000373925.1 of Actinopolymorpha alba DSM 45243. GTDB lineage: Bacteria > Actinomycetota > Actinomycetes > Propionibacteriales > Actinopolymorphaceae > Actinopolymorpha > Actinopolymorpha alba. The sequence continues at coordinate 120,139 of NZ_KB892731.1, forward strand.
TGACCCCGGGCGCCGCGCAGGAAGTCGAAGTCCACACCCTCGTGGGCCTGGGTCACATGCGTGGTGTAGAGCCAGGCGTACCCACTGGTGTACTTCTGCTCAGGCGGCGTCCACTCGGCGCGGCGGCGTTCGAGTTCCTCGTCTGACACGTTGAGGGTAAGTGTCCGCGCCGGAACGTCGAGCACGATCCGGTCACCCGTCTTCACCAACGCCAAGGGGCCACCGACGGCAGCCTCGGGCGAGACGTGCAGCACCACCGTGCCGTACGCCGTTCCGCTCATCCGACCGTCGCAGATCCGCACCATGTCGGTGACGCCGGCCTTCAGCAGCTTCGTGGGGAGCGGCACGTTCGAGACCTCGGGCATGCCCGGGTAGCCCTTCGGCCCGGCGTACCGGATCACCAGGATGTCGGAGGCGTCCACGTCGAGGTCGGGGTCGTCCGAGACCGCGTGGTAGGCCTCCGGGGAGTCGAAGACCAGTGCGCGCCCCTCGTGCTTGAGCAGATGGGGCGACACGGCGGACTGCTTGATCACCGCACCGTTGGGGGCCAGATTGCCCTGCAGCACAGCGGTTCCGGTGCCGGGCGCCTGGAAGGGCTCCTCGAGAGCGAAGATCACGTCGCGGTTAAAGCATTCGGCGTCAGCGTTGTTCTCAGCGATGCCGCGGCCGGTGACAGTGACTTGCTCGTTGTGGAGAAGGCCGCCATCGGCGAGTTCACGGAGTACGACGGGCAGACCACCGGCGTAGCAGAAGTCCTCCATGAGGTACTTTCCCGACGGCATCAGGTTGAGCAGCGTCGGCACCGGCCGGGCCAGTGCGTCGAAGTCGTCAAGCTCGAGTTGCACACCGAGCCGGCCCGCGAGCGCGAGCAGGTGCACGATGGCGTTGGTGGAGCCACCGATCGCGGCGTTGACGCGGATCGCGTTCTCGAAGGCGTCACGGGTGAGGATCTGGCTCGGACGCAGGTCTTCGGCAACCATCGCGACGATCCGCTGCCCCGCCTGCTGCGCGATCTCGTACCGCCGGGCATCAACCGCTGGCCAGGTTGCCGATCCGGGCAGCTGCATACCCAACGCCTCGGCCACGCAAGCCATGGTTGACGCGGTGCCCATCGTCATGCAGTGGCCGTTGGAGCGCGCCATGCAGCCTTCGGCGAAGTAGCACTCCTCCTGCGTCATCTTTCCGGTCTTGAGGTCCTCTTCGAACTTCCAGACGTGCGTACCGGATCCGACGTCCTGCCCGCGGTACTTGCCGTTGAGCATCGGACCGCCGGTCACCATGATCGCCGGGATGTCGACGGAGGCGGCGCCCATCAACAGGCCGGGAGTCGTCTTGTCACAGCCGGAGAGGAGTACGACGCCATCCAGAGGATTGGCCCGCATCATCTCCTCGGCCTCCATGGCGAGGAGGTTGCGGTAGAACATCGCGGTCGGCCGGAGGATCGACTCACCAAGTGCCAGGGCCGGGAACTCCAGCGGAAAGCCTCCGGCCTGCCAGACACCACGCTTGACCGCTTCGGCGACCCGGTGGAGGTGTGCGTTGCAGGGCGCGAGCTCAGACCAGGTGGTCGCGATGCCGATGACTGGCCGCCCGTCGAACACCTCCGCGCCGAAACCCTGGTTACGCATCCAGGACCGGTGGCCCATGCCCGCCCGACCCGTCGCACCGAACCATGCTCGACTGCGCAAGCCGTTCGTCTCGCCTGACATCACATGCTCCTTAGAGTCGATCCAGATCTCGCCCTGCTCGCGATGCTGCCGCGCTCGGGCCACGTCGACACCGGTCGGCCGGTTCAGGCGACAGCTTAGACATCAGATGTATTGAGCTGGACAGAATTGGATGGGCGAAATCCGGCGACTCGGTCGCCGGATCTGTCCGTACGCGATACATGGGTTGCTCATAGTCAACTCGCGTCTCGGATCCTGAGCTTTTCGACCCGCGAGAGAAAGCCGGCCGAATCCGGTCAGGCACCATGGGGCCGTAGCGAGTTGTTGATCGTCGAAGGACACGCGGACATCGAGCATCGAAACAGCTGACACGAGGGGGAGATGGTGCGGACGGGGCGTGCGCTGTATGGAGATCCCCGATTCCTCGCCTACATCCTCGCTCGCGGTCTCAGCTTCATCGGTGACAACATCTGGTGGATCGCCGTCGGCTGGGCCGCCGCTCAACTCGACGAACCCCACCTGACCGGCATCGTCCTCGCCGCGACCGGTATCCCCCGGGCCGCGCTCATGCTCGTCGGCGGCGTCGTCGCCGACCTGCGCGGCGCCCGCCCGATGATGCTCCTCGCCGACCTACTCGCCGGATGTACGGCGCTGGTCGGCGCGTTCCTCACCGCCGGCGGGGCGACACCGGACGCCTGGCTGCTCATCGCGCTCGGGATCGGGTTCGGAACCATCGACGCCTTCTACCTTCCCGCGGCCAACAGCTATCTGGCGTCCCTGGTCCCCCACCACCAACTCCCCAAGGGAGCGGCGGTACGGCAGTTCACCAGGAGCGTCGCCGAAGCGGGCGGCCGCAGCATCGGAGGCGTCCTCGTCGCGCTCGGCGGCTTCGCGTCGGCGGCATTCGTCAACGGCACGACGTTCCTCCTCTGCTTCGCCATCCTGGTCTTCGTCCGTCCCAGGTACGCCGTCCAACAGGCAGATCAGAAGGCCTCGATGCGGACGGCGCTGTTGGAGGGTCTCCGCTACGTCTCCGCGCATCCGCTGCTTCGCGGGCTCGCGATCATCACGCTCATCCTCAACGCGGTGGCGGTTCCGGTGGAGACGGTCGGGTTGGCACTCAAGGCGCATGACCTGGGATGGACCGCCTCGGAGTTCGGCCTGGTCGCGGGATTCCTCGGCGGCGGTCTCATCCTCGGCGGTCTCGTCGGCGCCATCATGAAGACACCATCCCGCTCCGGGTTCGCGCTCGCACTGTGGCTGGTCGCGGGCCTGCCGGGGTTCGCCGGCCTGGTGTTCGGACGCGACGCCGTCCTCGTGTGCGCGGCCGCGGCCTGGTGGTCCTTGTGCCTCGGGCCGTCGAACGCCATCCTCAGCGGCCTGCTGCTGACCGCGACCAGGCGAGAGGTCCTGGGCCGGGTGCAGAGCGTCGTGACCGTCCTCTCCAGCGCCATGGCGCCCCTGGGAACCGCCGCGTTCGGCGTTATGGTCGGCGTCACCGGCCTCGCCCCCGTGGGTGCGGCCTGCCTGCTGATCGTCGTAGTGACCGCGTGCTGGATGCTTCTCTCACCCTCCATCAGCCGAGCCGAACTCACGCCCGGACCTGACCCCGCGACCGCCCGGGCCTCGTCTGCGTGAGGCCTCCGCGATCGGAGGCCGTAGGCTCGCGAACTCGCCGCCCGTCCCCAACGCGCTTGGCGAAAACTTTTCTGAATTCATGCCCCGAAGTCGCGTCACCATCGGGACGTCCGCGTGTCAAAGACAGGGGGTGGCCGGCCCACGCCCGGCCGGTGTCCGGTCCGCAACGCCTCCGCGGACCGGACACCAACGGGGCCGACCACCCCTCTTCGGCATGCGTACGTCCGATCAGTCCCGAATTCGGTACTGGTCACCTTCTGGTGGAGATTGTCCGTATTCCGCTACCGTGTGCGTGGCCGGGGGGCGGCAGTGTCAGGTCCTGGAAGCTACTGGGGAGAGAATGTCGGCCGGTCCCTCCGATCGTGAACTCCTGACGTCCTTGCGTGCGGGCAACGAGGACGCCTACGCACTCCTCTGGGAGCGCCATCATCCGGCAGCGTTACGCGCTGCCAGGCAGTACGACCACAGCACCGAAGCCGAAGACATCGCGGCCGAGGCGTTCGCCCGGGTGTTGGCCGCGGTCCGGCAGGGCAACGGCCCTACGGAGGCGTTCCGCGCCTACCTGCTGCGTACCGTCTCCAGCCTGGCCCAGAACGCCGCGCGCACCCGCCGGCGCACCGTTCTGTCGGATGACGACGCGATCCTCGACGCGCCCATCGTCGAGAAGGACCCCGCGATCGAGGCACTCGACCAGCACTACATCGCCAAGGCGTACGAACGCCTGACCCCGCCGCAGCGGGAGATCCTGTGGTACGTCGAGATCGAGCGGATCCCCACCAAGGATGCCGCCGAGCTGATGGGTCTGTCCGCGAACGCGGCGGCGGCGATGGCCGGCCGGGCGCGGGAAGCGTTGCGGCGGGAGTACCTCCAGACCCACATCGCGCTGCAGTCGGAGCACTCCGAGTGCCAGCCCGCGCTGGACCGCATGGGCCGCTACATACGTGGCACCCTGACCTGGCCGCAGCGCAAGGCCGTGGATCGGCACGTGGAGGACTGCGCGTCCTGCACTGTCGTACTCGCCGAACTCAGCGACGTCGGCGCGACCATGCGGGCCGTGATCGGGCCGCTGGTGCTCGGGCCGGCCGCGCTCGGCTACCTCGCTCTCGCCCACGAAGGCACCAGGGTCTTCGCGGCCCTGCCGTTCACCGGCGATGGCGGGGCGGGCGCAGGGGCCGCCGCGGGTGCGGGCGGATCGTCGGCAGGTGGCTCAGCGGGCGGCTCAGGAGGTACGTCGGGCGGCGCGTCTGGTGGTGCCTCGGCCGGCGGCTCCGGCGCCACCGTCGCAGGAGCGGTCCCGCTCGCCGTCGCCGCGGTCGTGGTCGTCGGTGGCATCGCCGCGGCCGCCGTGGTCATCACCAACAAGGACAAGGAAGCCGCCCCACGGGAGAAGCCGGCGGCGGCCTCCGCACGGCCGGTGCCGTCGGCGCCGCCGCCGCGTCCCGAGCCGCCGCGTGCTCCTACCATCGCGCCCCCACCATCTCCCTCGCCCGAGGCCACCGTTCCACCCGTACGCCGCACCCCGAGGCCGGGTTCGGTCGCGGCACCGCAACCGACGCGAACGCCCCGGCCAACCCCCACCGCGACCCCCGCACCGAGCCCCACCCCGACCGAGACCAGGCAACCGAGCCCCACTCCTGAGCCGACGCGCCCAGTCCCACCGGCGCCACCGCGCCCGAGCCCCATCCCACCCGCCCCACCCCGGCCGAGCCCGATCCCGCCGGCGCCGCCGCGGCCCACGCCCGTACCCACCAAGCCGCCGACGCCAAAGCCCACGCCCACGCCGACGCCCCGGCCAGAGCCGCGGGAGTTCGACGTCCAGGCCCGGCAACTGACCGGACCGGCCTGGGAACGTGCCGACGGGCGCGGTTACGTCGTCGTCGAGGCGGTCGGGATGGAGCCGGGCGCCAAGGTTTCGCTCACTCTGCTGGCGCCACCGCTCATGCGGATGTCCGCGCCCGTCGGCACCCTTCCGGCTCGACCTCCGCTGGCGGAGGACAGCGCCTGGAGTTGCTCCGCGGTGGGCGCCGTCGTACCCCCTGGTTTTACCTGCGTGAGCAGGGCCGACGAGGAGGGCACGGCGTTGGCCGCCGTCGAGACGGAGGCCAACGCCGTCAGGCTGGACCGCTACTGGGTGTACGTCCAGGTCGTCTCCGGCGACCACAGGGCGGTCACGGCCGTGTCTGTCGACTGAGCGGGAGTACGTCCGGCGCCGCGCGCGTCCCGCGCCGGATCCGCGCGGTGGAGCGGCACACCGGCCTTCCGCTCACCCGCGGCCCGGTTGGCACCGGTGACCAGGGTCATCATCCAGCGGGTGGTCGCCGTGAACCGGCCGCTGAGGCTCCGATCGGCCCGGCGCCCAGCAGTGGATGTCATGCCGTGCGGGTCTCCCGCCATCAGTCGCGCCCTCCACGCGGGGGGTTCAAGGCAGCACCAGCGGGGTCTGGGCCGGTGCTGCCAGCTCAGGTGATCCGGTCATGAGTGGTGACACGGCGGGGTGGTGATGATGACGGCGACTCACCTATGACGTACGTCACACAAAGATAATGACCGGCTACGGACAGGAGTCGCTCGTACGGCTTACCAATGGAAGTCCGTGCCGACTTCCGTATCCGGCCAAGGCGCCAGCACCGCTACCGCCGAGGCCCAGATGTCCCGCACCCTTGAAGAAGCCTGCGCCTGGTATTACGTCTGTAGCTACTGCGTTCGAAATATCGAACGACGTGCGTAATATCGACGGTCCGGCTACGATCGCGTGTCGTTGGCGTCAATGCTCTCGGCGTTCGTTCACACCCAACCGTCCCGCGACTTCCCTATGTGGGTGGCCTCTTGGGTCCGGCGCTCACGCGGACGGGCTGGCAGCGCCGTCAGCCTGCCTTGACAGCACCATCACCTGGACCTTGTGGGGAAGGAAGCCCGTGAAGCAGGCCAGTCTCACCCTTGATCCCGCGTTCCGCATCGCCGCGATCGATCCAAGAATTCGCGGCTCCTTCGTCGAACACCTGGGCCGCTGCGTCTATGGCGGGATATACGAGCCGGGCCACCCGGATGCCGACGCCGACGGGTTCCGCACCGACGTACTCGCCCTCACCCGCGAGCTCGGCGTGACCACCGTCCGATATCCGGGTGGCAACTTCGTCTCTGGTTATCGGTGGGAGGACGGCATCGGCCCGCGAGCCGAGCGTCCACGCCGGCTTGACCTTGCCTGGAAGACGCTCGAGACCAACAAGGTGGGCGTCGACGAGTTCGCCGCCTGGTGCCGCCGCGCGCAGGCCGAGCCGATGATGGCCGTCAACCTCGGCACCCGCGGGGTCGAGGAGGCCGCCGCACTGGTGGAGTACTCCAACCATCCGGGCGGGAGCTACTGGTCTGACCTGCGGGTGAAGAACGGCGCCAAGGAGCCGCACGGGATCAAGATCTGGTGTCTTGGCAACGAGATGGACGGTCCGTGGCAGATCGCGCACAAGACCGCGCGCGACTACGGCATTCTCGCCAACCAGACCGCCAAGGCGATGCGACTCGTCGACCCCGAACTCGAGCTAGTCGCGTGCGGAAGCTCCAACCGCAGGATGGCGACGTTCGGCGCCTGGGAGGCGGAGGTCCTCGAGCACACGTACAACGTCGTCGACTACGTCTCTCTGCACTCCTACTACAAGCCCAAGGACGGCGACTTCGCGAGCTTCCTCGCGTCGGGCGTCGACATGGACGCGATGATCGACGCGGTGGTCGCGACGGCCGATTTCGTCAAGGCCAAGTTGCGGAGTTCCAAGACGATCAACCTGTCGTACGACGAGTGGAACGTGTGGTACGGCAGCGAGACGCCGGGCGACGACACTCCCTGGGCGGTGGCACCGAACCTCTTCCAGGACCAGTACACCCTCGCCGACGCGGTGGTTGTCGGGTCGTTGATCAACAGCCTGCTGCGGCACGCCGACCGGGTGAAGATGGCCTCCTTCGCGCAGCTGGTCAACGTGATCGCGCCGATCACGACCGAGAACGGCGGACCCGCCTGGCGACAGACGATCTTCCACCCCATGCGGCTCGCCTTTCAGTACGGCATCGGGGACGCGCTCCGGGTGGAGCCGACCGGGCCGCTGGTGGAGACGCCTGAGTACGGCGCCGTTCCCCAGCTGGACTGCACGGCCACGCTGGACAGCGAGACCGGCGACGCGGCCATCCTCGCTGTCAACCGTTCCTTGACGGAGCCTCTGCTGGTGGAGACGGACGTGCGGGCGTTGTCTGGCGTACGCGTGGTCGAGCATGTGGCGTTGCACGATGCCGACCGGGACGCGACCAACACGCGGGACAACCCCGACCGGGTGGTGCCGCAAACCATGCCGGCGCCGGTGCTCGAGGATGGGCGGGTGCGGTTCGAGCTGCCTCCGCTGTCGTGGAACCTCATCCGTCTCGCAACCTCGCCGCAGAGCTGAAAGCTCAATCCTCCACCGGATCAAGCCGCCACCCACCCACTCACCTCATTCGAGACTGGGAGCGATCAAGATATGGCCACGATCCCAGAGAGCACCACGTCCGTCGTCGTCAACGGGCCGGACGACTTTGCGGTGGAGGAACGACCGGTGCTGGCGCCCGGACCAGGCGAGGTCCTGGTCCGGGTCGGCGCGGCCGGGATCTGCGGTAGCGACGTCGAACTCTTCGCCGGCACCCGGCCCGCGGAGTACGTCCGTTATCCCGTCGTACCCGGTCACGAATGGTCCGGCACCATCGCCGCTCTCGGCGACGGTGTCGACGGGCTTGCGGTCGGGGATCCCGTTGTGGCACAGGGGTTTCGCAACTGCGGTCGCTGCCCGCGATGCCGGGAGGGCGCGACCAACCTGTGCGAGGCCGGGTATGCCGAAACCGGCTTCACCCATCCGGGTGCGTTCAGCGGATACCTCACGGTGCCGGCGCGGCTCATCCACCGGCTGCGTGCGGGTGCGGACCTCGAAGCGGCCGCGCTCCTCGAACCCTCTGCCTGCGTTGTCGAAGGGATCCGCCTCGCCGCTCCGGCGGTCGGCGCCCGGGTCGCTGTGGTCGGGACCGGCACGTTGAGCTTGGTCGCGGTACAGATCCTCGCGGCGTACAGCCCGGCGGAGCTGGTTCTCATCGGTGACAGTCCGAGCGGTCGCGAACTCGGGCGTGAGTGGGGTGCGACGCGTCACGTCAGCAACGCGGAAGCGGCCGAGCCCGGGTGGACGTGCGGCGCCGACGTGGTGGTCGAGGCGGGCTCCCGGCAGACGTCGGCCCGCGTCGCCCTGGCAGCGGCCCGCCGTGGCGGAACCATCATCCTCGAAGGAATTCCGGGCGGCCCGGCGGAGGGTGACCTCACTGACATCGTGCTCAAACACCTGACGGTACGTGGAATCTTCGGTGCGTCGGCGGCGGCGTGGGAGCACGTCGTCACGATGTTCAACGCGGGACTTCTCGATCTCCGGCCGCTGGTGAGCTACAAGTACGCCGTTCACGATGTCGCGTCCGCACTGGCGACATTGCGCGAACGCCCTGCCGACCTGCGGAAGGTGCTGCTCCTACCCTGAGGTGGAGCGGACTAGCGAGTTGGCTCCGGCGCGGCTGGCGGCCCGGCTTGCGGCCGCGTCAGCGACAGAGGCCCCAGCTCTCATCGACCGGCACGCCGTCCGCGTACATCTCCGAGTCGAGCGTCGGCTGGTAGCCGATCGCGTTCCGGACGTCCCACTCGCTCCGTGTGTTGGCCGAAACGCCGGGACACACCTCGTAACGTACGTCCGCTTCCAACGCGCACAGCACCAACTGCCGCAGGTCCGCCGGCCCTAGCCACCCACCCAACGCACTCGTCGCCAGCGGCTCAGCGGATGTCGCACCAAGGCGCAACGAAACAACGGAAGTGGCCGTCCGGTAGGCATGTGCCTGGCCGAGCGCCTCGGCGAAGCCCTTCGTCGCGCCGTATGCACAGCAAGGCGCAACGGGCCAGTCCGGGTCGACCGGGACCCGCGCGTTCGTGACGTACTGCCCCATCGCGTGGCCCGAACTCGCGAGCACGATCCGGGATACGCCGGTGGCGAGCAGCGACGCGACCACCTCGACGTTCGGGATCCGTAACTCGTCCCAGGTGGCCTGCGGGTTGGCGTTCGCCGCCAGGTGCACGATCGCGTCGACGCCCTCGGTGACCTTCGCGAGGAACGCCGGGTCCGCCAGATCCCCGGTCACGCCGCCGGGCACCGGCCTCCGGTCGGTCAGCACCAGGTCATAGGAATCGACCAAGCCAGGAAGGAGTAACTGGGCTACGCCCCCGGCCGCCCCGGTGAGGAGTACGCGACGCTTCGACATCCGCCCAGCCTTCCATACGCTCGAACGGATCAGCTCAAGCGTCAACCGCGGCTTGGACTCACGAGCCAGCGGGGACTCTACCCGCACCGACCACGGGAAGCTCCAGAACCGGAACGCTTGCCAAGGTCGTCTTGACAGTCACCGGCAGGACTCCCAGGTTGTTGGCGTACACCGCGTCGCTCGCGGCCAACACCAGCCGGATCCGGTGGCCCTTCTGCCAGCGATGCACCACACCGGGAAGCTCGATCCGCACCGGCTTCGTCACATCGGCTACGCGTACGGGCGAGACCAGGCGGTGGCGCAAGGTCAGCTTGCCCTCCAGCGACACGTCGTACAGCTTGGCGAACACGACAAGCCGGCCCGCCGGCCCAGTCCGCTGGCTGAGCGCCGCCGCGGGCGAAGTCAACCGCACGTCCAGAGTCGGCACACCCACGGTTTCGACGTCCGACGTGAGCGCCGGCGTCGTCCAGGCCGCGTACGTGCCGGCACCGTCGTACGGCGGGATCAGGTCCATCTCCGGAGGCAGTTCGGAGTACGACGACGGGACGCCGCCCGGGAGGTTCAACCAGGTCTGCGAACCAGACACGACCTCGGCCCGACGCGGTGTCAAGGTCTTGTTGCCTGAGAGGTACAACCGTTGCGTGGTGCCCACCGGATAAGCGTTCGCGGTGCCGTACGCCGGCTCCGCACCCTCCGGCGCGGCGCCGTCATAGTCGATCCAGTCCCGGAAATAGGAGAACCTCGGCCCGAGCAGGGAAGCGCGGCGATCGTCCCGCAGCCAGTAGGCGAACCAGTCGAGCACCCGCCGACCTTCATACGTCGTCTCCGGTGCCCGATCCCCGCTGAGATCGATCTCACCCGCGGCCGGAGTCGATCCCGAGTGCCCCCACGACTGCCACACCATCCGGACCGGCGTGCCCTGCGCGTCGAGTGCGCGATAGGTCGCGATCGCCTCTTGCAGGTTGAAGAGCGTGTCATCCTGCCCCTGGAGCAGCAGGGTCGGAACCTTCACCCGCGAGACGTACGACGCCACCGAGGCGTGCCGCAACAGCTCCCGCGTGGCCGGTGAGGGATAGCCGATGAGGTTCGCCTCGATCAGGGCCGGGCAGATCTGGTCGGCGAAGTTGGGGCAACCAAGGAGCCGGCGCGGATCGCCCAGCGCGTACTGCGCTCCACGAAGGACGCCGGCCGCCGCGAACAGATCCGCCCACATCCGCTTGAAAACGCCCGGCTCGCGGGTGTTCGGATCGGCGATGGCGGGCGTCCCGGCGGTGGTCGTGCCGGCGGAGTCACCCGTCGGCGCGCCGCTGGAATCGATGTTGGTCGGTGCCAACGCGTAGTCCAGGTCGTACCAGGTGATCGCGGGGACCAGCGCGTCGATCCGGTCGTCGACTGACGCGGCCGCGAACTGCACCTGCCCGCCATAGGACCCGCCGAACATCCCGACCCGCGGATCGCCGGGCGCGTCGAGCGCGACGGCATCGACCGTGCCGCCATCGACGTCCTTGCGTTCGCCTGCCAGGTAGTCGACGAGCTGGCTCGCGGCGCGCCCGTCCCAGTCGGGATCGTCAAGCCGCACCTTGCACTGCGAGCTGCCGAACCCGAGGCCGGAATAGGCAAGCACCACGTAGTTTCGCTCCGCGAACGCCTTCGCGAGACCCGCCTGATCCTCCTTGCTGCCACCGAACCCATGGGTCGTGAGGATCGCGGGTTGCCTCGTCTGTGGCGTCGCGCTCACTGGCACGTAGAGATCGGCCACGACGCGGCAGCGGGTCGCCTGGTCGGGCCCCACCCGCACGTCGACCCGGACGGTGGAGACGGTGAACGCCGTGCGGCTGGGGACGGCTCGGCGATCCGGAGCCGCGCCGAGCGCGGGTGCCGGACCAACTTCCCGCGCCGCTCCAAACTCCGGTGACGCTCCGGCGCCCGGCGCGAGGAGGACGGATGCCAAGGACGTGAGAACCGCGACTGCCCCGATGGTTGAACGCCGCCTGCGCACGGTGCCCCCTCGCCGATCACGCGATCAAGGTCGCCGCAGTTTAACTGAAACGGCTCAACTAATCACCCATTGTGACAATCGGTTTCCTACCCGACCTCGCACTCCCGGGTCGCCATGATCATGAAGCTGGAAGGCTCGATAGCTCCGCTTTTCCTTCATGACCCAGATCATGATCACGGGGAGGGGGCGGGCGGGGCGAAGCGGCGGAGCTTGGCGAAAAAGTCCTCGAGGATGAACCTCGCGTCCACTGATTCGTAGACCCGGATCTCGCGGTTGCGACCCGGATGGACGTAGTGCATGTCCGCCGTGAACTCCGGTGCCGGCCGCATCTCCCAGTTTCCGCAGTCGGGATACATCATGACGCCGACCGCCGGCGAATCGCCGAGTGAGCGGTATTCCATCGGGCCGTCGTGACGCCGCGCGTTCCACTCGATGAGCTGATCCACGAGATAACGACCGAGCCGGCCGCAGGGCGCGACCTTCTCCTCGAGTTCGGCGTACGACACGGTCATCCGCCGGTAGACCGGCGACGGGATCTGCCACACCTCAAGGCTGGAACGGAAGACGGCGTTCGCCGCCGGAATATCGTTGGAGAGATTGAACTCCCGCCCTCCCGCCGGCCACGGGCCACCGCCGATCCACACGACCCGGATGTCGCGTTCCTGGATCCGCGGCTCCATCAGGAGCGCTGAGGCCATATCAGTCAGCGGGCCGTAGAACGCCACGTGCAAAGGCCTCGGGTCATCGCGCAAGGCTTCGTTGACAATGAGTTCCGCACCCGGCGAGGGCACCGGCGTCACCTCGTCGGGCATCGCGGCCGGCGCGCCGTCGGCGACAAGCACCTTCCCCTGCCACCCCATCAGGTCGAGCAGGAGATCAACCTCCTCGCGGCTCTCCTCCATGCTGCGCGAGGAACGCCGGTCACCGAAATGCGCCGGAATTACTCCGCGAATATCGAAGCTCGGCGTGAGCAGCGCGTGCACGATGGCGAACTGATCATCGGCTTCGTTCTTGGCATCGGTATTGATGATGACGCGGGCTCGACGTTCGGGATGGCGTTGCGATGCGTTGCTCACCAAGCACCTCCAGCTCGTCAGTGCACAGGGTCGTGTGGATCCGGGCTCCGATATCTGGCGAAGATGGGGAACGCCACCACCGCGGCGAGCATCGCCACGACGACGAGGACGCCGCCACCACTCACCGCGAGCGACGTACCCACCGCCGCGCCCGCCGTTCCGTGCAGCAGGTCAGCCAACCGTGGCCCACCCGCGACTACCACCGTGAACACGCCCTGCATCCGGCCACGCATCTCGTCCGTGGCGGCCGTCTGCATGATCGTGCCGCGGAAGACCATGCTCACCAGGTCCGCGACCCCGGCCACCGCGAGGAACCCCGCCGCGAGCCACAGCCACGGTGACAATCCGAACCCGATGATCGCCAAGCCCCACACGCACACCGAGCCCGCCACCGCGACGCCGTGCCGGCGGATCCGGGAGAACGCCCCGGAGAACAACCCACCCAGCACAGCACCCACCGGGATCGCGGCGTACAGGACGCCCAGAGCGGCACCCCCACCAGGCGGATCTCCGAAGGTCTGCTGCGCCATCTGCGGGAACAACGCCCGGGGCATGCCGAGCACCATCGCGATGACGTCCGCGAGGAACGACACCAGCAGGACCCGGCGGGTCGCGAGGTACCCGAAACCCTCCACCACATGGCGAAGACCCGCCCGCCGCGGCGCGCCGTTCAGCGGCGGCAACGGCGGGAGTCGCCAGACGGCCCAGATCGTCGCCGTCAGCGCGACGGCATCGATGAGATAGAGGGTCGAGAGTCCGATCAGCGGGATCAGCGCGCCGGCAAGCAGCGGGCCGATGATCGAGCCGAGCTGGAACACCGTCGAGCCGAGAGCGTTCGCCGCGGGGAGCAACGGTGCCGGCACCAGCCGCGGGATTGCCGCGCTGCGGGCCGGCTGGTTGGCGCCGGCGCACGCCTGCTGGAGTGCCAGCAGCCCGAGCAGGACCCACACCGAGCGCTGGCCGGTCGCGGCCTGCGCCCACAGCAGCACGGAAGTGACCGCGATCCCGGAGTTCGTGACCAGCAGCAGCTTGCGCCGGTCGACGGCATCCGCGATCGCGCCTCCCCAGAGCGCGAAGATCACCAGCGGGACCAGCGCGACGAGCCCGGAGAGGCCGACGTACGCCGACGATCCGGTGAGGTCGTAGATCTGCTTTGGTACGGCGACGGCGGTGAGCTGGCTGCCGACCGCCGTGACGATCGTCGAACTCCAGAGTCGCCGGTACGCCGGGATCCTGAGCGGACGGGTGTCGACGACGATCCGGCGGAGGTCCCAGCGGCGCCGGCTGCGGGGTTCGGTCCGGTCGGGCTCGGTTGACACGTCGGTGAGCTGCGCCGGATCGCTGGGCGAGGCCGGGACGCTCCGTGTCAGCTGCGCAGGTGATCCGGACGGCGTGGGCTCATCGGGACTGCCTTCGGATGTGCCTTCGGATGTGGTGGTGTCTGCGTCGCCTGAACCGGCGGTATCTGACACCGGGAACCCTCCACCCCAGTCAACGTCTCTCGACGTCAAGGCACCACGACTTCGGCCACTGTATCCAACCAGTCCAGGAGGCGGACCTCCGTCTCTCATAGCGGACCGATGTGGCCGTGAGTGGCTGGCCACTGGCGCCTCGCGCTGGGACCTGGTTTTCCCGGTGCGGGCCAGCCCCCGTAATGATCACGTTTACGTGGTCATTACCTGCCTCGCATGGTGTCGGTGCCATGTGAAGCATGCAATGACCACGTATACGTGATCATTTGGAGCCTCACCCAGCAGGCGGCAGCCTGCCGTCCCACGTCACCGCCTCGCCCGGCCGCCGCTCACGGAGCCGAGGCCAGCGCGGCGATGACCGCATCGGTGCAGCGCACCGTGGTCGCAGATCCGCCGAGATCGGGAGTACGCCCGGACAGGTCAGCGAGCGCCGCGTCCACTGCCCGCTCGATCCCGGCGGCCGCCGCGGTCTCGCCCAGGTGGTCCAGCATCATCGCGGCGGTGAGGATCTGGGCGACGGGGTTCGCGATGCCCTTGCCGGCGATGTCGGGCGCCGAGCCGTGCACCGCCTCGAACATCGACGGGTGCGTCCGCTCGGGGTTGAGGTTGGCGGCCGGCGCGATCCCGAGCCCACCGACGACCGCCGCCGACAGGTCACTCAGCAGGTCGCCGAACAGGTTGGACGCGACGATGACGCCGAGCCGGTCGGGTGCCAGCACCATCCGGGCGGCCAGCGCGTCGGCGTGGCACAGCTCGGAGGGTACGTCCGGGTACTCCACCGCGACCTCGGAGAAGATCTCGTCCCAGAACGGCATCGAGAAGACGATCCCGTTGGACTTGGTGGCCGAGCAGACCGGCAGCCCACGCGACCTCGCCAGCTCGAACGCGTACCGCACGACCCGCTCCACCCCACGCCGGGTGAAGACCGCCGACTGGATCGCGAGCTCGTCGTCGCCGACGCCCTGCCGGCCGCCGATCCGGGAGTACTCCCCCTCGGAGTTCTCGCGGACGACGATCATCGCGAGGTCCTCGGCCGCCCGGCCCGCCAGCGGGGAGGCGACTCCCGGCAGGAGGCGCACCGGCCGCAGGTTGACGTACTGCTCGAACGCCCGGCGGATCGGGATCAGCAGCCCCCACAGCGAGATGTGGTCAGGCACGCCCGGGTAGCCGACAGCGCCGAGCAGGATCGCGTCGTGCGGACGCAGCTGGTCGAGCCCGTCGTCGGGCATCATCTGGCCAGTCGCGGTGTAGCGTTCGCAGCTCCAGTCGAACGCCGTCCATTCCACCGCGAAGTCGTACGCGCTGGCCGCCGCGTCGACGACCCGGAGCGCCTCCGCGGTCACCTCGACACCGATCCCGTCACCGGGGATGACCGCGATCCGGTGGGTACGCACTGGGGCCTCCATGGGGTCTCCTCTCGTTGGATCGCGGCCATGTGGTTTCCGGCCTCGCACGGGCTTCGCCCGTCGGGGCCCACCCCCACCTCAGCGGACGGGGATCCCGACGTACTTCGTCTCCAGGAACTCCTCGATCCCGACCCGACCACCCTCACGCCCGAGGCCGGACTGCTTGACCCCGCCGAACGGCGCCGCGGGGTTGGACACCAGGCCGGAGTTGAGGCCGACCATGCCGCTCTCCAGGCGTTCGGCGACGCGCAGGGCCCGGTCGAGATCCTGGGTGAAGACGTACGCCACCAGGCCGAACTCCGTCGCGTTCGCGGCCGCCACCGCCTCGTCCTCGTCCCGGAACGTCGTGATCGGCGCGACAGGACCGAAGATCTCCTCGCGCGCCAGCCGGGCCGCCGGGGGTACGTCGACGAGGACCGTCGGCGCGAAGAAGTAGCCAGGCCGGTCAATCGGCGTACCGCCCACGACGGTCCGCGCACCGAGGGCCACCGCGTCCTCGACCAGACTCGAGACCTTCGCCACCGCGCCGCCGTCGATGAGCGGGCCGACCGTCACACCGTCGTCGACGCCGCGACCGACGCGGAGCACCGACATCCGGGCCGCCAGGCGTTCGGCGAACTCGCCGGCCACGTCCTCGTGCACGTAGAAGCGATTGGCGGCGGTGCACGCCTCACCGGCGTTGCGCATCTTAGCCAGCATCGCGCCGTCGACCGCCGCCTCGAGGTCGGCGTCGGCGAAGACGAGAAACGGCGCATTGCCGCCAAGCTCCAGCGATACCCGAAGCACCTGGTCAGCGGCCTGGGCGAGCAGGATCCGCCCGACTCCCGTCGACCCGGTGAACGACAGCTTCCGGGACCGCGGGTCCTTGATCAACGGCTCCATCACAGGGCCGGCCTGCATGGTGGGAACGACGTTCAGTACGCCTGCCGGCAGCCCTGCCTCGGCAAGGATCTCGGCGAGGGCGAGCATGCACAGCGGTGTCTGGGGGGCCGGCTTCGCGACCATCGTGCAACCGGCGGCGACCGCCGGCGCGATCTTGCGCGCGCCCATCGCCATCGGGAAGTTCCAGGGCGTGACCAGCAACGACGGGCCCACGGGCTGCTTCATGACGAGGAACCTGCTCCGGCCGTCGGGCGAGCTCATGTAGCTGCCCTCGATGCGCACGGCCTCCTCGCTGAACCACCGGCAGAACTCCGCGGCGTAGGCGATCTCTCCCTTGGCCTCCGCCAGCGGCTTGCCCATCTCCAGCGTCATCAGGAGGGCGAGGTCGTCCTGGCGCTCGAGGAGGAGTTCGAACGTACGCCGGAGGATCTCGCCGCGCTCGCGGGGCGCGGACCGGCCCCACTCTCCCTGCGCCTGCGCGGCGGCGTCGAGCGCGGCAAGCCCGTCGTCGGGCGCGGCGTCGGCGACCGCGCACAGGACCTTGCCGGTGGACGGATCCTCGACCTCGTAGGTGTGACCGCCGGTCGCGGCGCGCCACTCGCCGGCGATGAACAGCTCCTTGGGTACGCCGTCAACCACCGCTTGCTCACGGTTCGCGGACATCACGCCACCTCTTCCGCTGGCTTGGCTCCGGCTTGGCCAGCTCCGGCTGGTGCCCCTCCTCCGGCTCACCCAAGCCCCCACTCCGGCTCGCCCGGGTCCCAGTCCGGCGCTACCCGCGAACCTAGTGTTGTGTCGCAGGTCACGACCAGCCGGAGGTCACGGAGTGGTCGCCCGCCTCCATGATCATGTTCACCGGGCGAGGTGGGAGAGGTCCTCCACGGCCTGGTCGAGCAACGCCCGCATCGCGCGTTCGGCCTTGGCGGCGCTGCCCCGGCGTACGGCCTCGAGCACGGTCCGATGGCTCGGGACCGGATCGGCCACCCGCCGACCGCCACCATGGACGAGCCGGTCGCGCACCATCAGGCCGGCCTCGATCACCGCCTCCATCCGGAGGAGGAGTTCGTTGTGGGTCGCCGCCAGCAAGGCGCGATGGAACGCCAAGTCCGCCTTGACAGCGGCACCCGGATCGTTGCCGGCGTCCGCCATCGCCGCGAGCGCCGCCTCGAGCGCGGCGAGGTCGTCGTCGGTCCGCCGTTGCGCCGCCAGCCGCGCACCGGCTGGCTCGGTGATCAGGCGTACCTCATGAAGGCTTTCGAAGAACGCCGGATCCGTCCGCCCCTCGAACTGCCAGCGCAGGATGTCGCCGTCGAGGAGGTTCCACTCAGCGCGCGGGAGTACGAAGGTGCCGCGCTTCTGCCGGGCGCCCACCAGACCCTTCGCCGCGAGGACCCGCAGCGCCTCGCGGACGACCGTGCGACTCACGTCGAGCTCGGACTCGAGGGCCACCGGGTCGATGGTGGCGCCTTCCTCAAGCGCACCGGTGAGGATCCGGCGCCCGAGATGCTCCACCGTCTGACCGTGCGCGCCGCGCCCAGCGTAGGCCGCCATCACCACCTACCTCGATTCCGCGGCCACCATCGGCAGCATCCTGGACTCATTATTTATATGACTATAACTTGACGTCGGCGTGACGGCCTCCACCGGCGTTCGCGCGTGCCGGATCAGCTGCGCCGGATCAGCATCACCCATCGGTGTCCACCACCCGAAGGAGCTGACCATGTGGTTCGGACGAGTCCAGCCGCCGACATCGATCACCCGGCGGAACCTTCTCCTGCTGGGCGCGGGCGGCGCGGCCGTGCTGGCCGCTCCCACCCTCGCGACATCCGCACTGGCTACACCCGCGCTCGCCGCGACGCCGGTCATCCGTGATCCCCACGGCGACCGGGAGCCTTCCGGCACCCAGGTCACCGAGATCGACGGCACCAATGTGGTCTTCGCCTATGGCGTGGTGATGCCGTCCTTCGAGGGGTGGTCGCGCCGGGAGCCATTCCGCCGCTACATCTCGCTCGACCGCCGCTGGCGATTCCGTTACGACCCAGACAACTCCGGTTCCGACGCCGGCTGGCAGCGAGCCGACCTCGACGACTCCGCGTGGGGCACCATCGATGTCCCTTCCTCCTGGGACCTCAAGGACAACGACGGGTGGGGCGGTTACGACGGCGCCGACTTCGGCAAGGGCGGCGCGTTGAAGGATGGGTACGCGTGGTTCCGCACCTCCGTCAACATCCCTGCCTCCTGGCGCGGCAAGCACATCCGGCTGGCCTTCCTGGCTGCGTCGTACAGCGCGGATGTCTGGGTCGACGGTCAGTGGGTGGGCAAGCACGAGGGCGGGCACACGGCGTTCGCGTTGCCGGTGACCGAGGCGGTGCGACCGGGGCGTTCGGTGACCATCGCGGTCAGGGTCTATCGGCGCGCGAGCTTCACGAACTACGACGGTACGGGCGAGCGGGTCAGCGACGATTACGCGCTTCCGCCGGGTGTCGTCGACTACTGGCCGTACGCCGGCCTCATCCGCTCCGTCTGGCTCGAAGCGGTCCCGCTGGTCACGGTGACGAAACTCCTCCTTGACGCTCGCAACGGCGTACTCGACGCGCGTGCTGTGGTGGAGAACCACAGCAGCGAAGACTTCAACGGCAGCGTGCTCCTGGACCCCGGGCGTGAGTCGCGTGGGACGCCCGTCAGTGTGCCCGTGGCGGTCCTTGCCGGCGGCGTCGCGGTTGCCTCCGCCCGGCTGCCCATCCCGCGGGCGCCTCGATGGAGCGTCGAGCGACCCAACGTCCTCACCGCCCGGGCCGTCCTGCGAGGCTCGAACCCGCCGCCGGAGCTGGACACTCTCGGCTCGACCTACGGCGTACGCAGCATCGAGGTCAAGGGAACGCAACTCCTCCTTGACGGTGAGCCTGTATTCCTCAAGGGCTACAACTGGCATGAGGAGTCCGACCTCAGCGGGCGCTCGATGACGATCGAGGAATACGAGCACGAGCTGGGGCACGCCAAGTCGCTCGGAGCCAACTTCCTGCGAAACTGCGTGTACAACCGGCATCCCTACGTCTACGACTGGGCGGATCGGCATGGAGTCCTGCTCATGGACGAGTGGGACACCATGTGGGTGGGAACGATCTCACAGAAGCTCCAGACCGAAACCTACGGCCTCTCCCGCGCGCTCGCCCTTGCCACCGCGTGGAACAACCACAACCATCCGTCGGTGTTCCTCTGGGGTCTGCAGAACGAATCCACCATCGACGCCGGCAGCGCACCCGTCTACCGTGCGTGGCTCGCGGACATGAAGGACGCCGTCAAGTCCGTCGACCTGTCTCGCCGACCGGTGTCGTGGGCGTCGTACAGCTCCTGGGATCCGGCGTTCGACCTCGCCGACGTTGTGGGTTTCAACGAGTACTTCGGCTACTTCTACGGCAAGAACGAGGATCTCGGGCCAACGCTCGATGCCGTGCACCGCAACCATCCCGACAAGCCGATCATCATCACGGAGAACGGCACCTGGTCATACCTCGGCCACCACGGCTCGCCGACTGAGGGCGGGACCGAGGAATGGCAGGCGGCCAACTTCACCTCCCACTGGGAGCAGGTCACCGCGCGGCCGTTCGTCGCTGGTTACGCCTTCTGGCTGCTCAAGGACTACAAGCAGCGGGCGGGCTACAACCAGAGCCTGAACGGCATCTCGACGATGGGCCTGCTCGGCTGGGACAGCGACACCACGCGGGTGGTCTTCGACACGTTCCGCGCCGCGGAGCCGCCACACTGACCTGGAACACTCGGCATCGGGGCGCGTCGCCCGTAGGGTTGTCCGCATGATCGTCGTACACGCGATCCTGCGTTCCCGTCCCGAGCGGCGCACCGACACGGTTGCGGCGCTGATCGCCATGCAGCACGCCACCCGCGCCAATGACGAGGGGTGCCTGCATTATGCGTTCGTGGCGGACCTGGAGGACGACTGCCTGTTCACCTGTGTCGAGGAGTGGGCTGACATGGCATCCCTGCGGGCTCACCTCGAGAGTCCGCACATGGCCGCGCTCGACAGGTTGCTCGCCGAGACCGCCGAGGGACCCGCGGAGATCCGGGTGTTCGAGGCCACCCGCACCGACGTGCCCCCGACCTGACGCCAAGTACTGGTCGGGCATGCCGGCAGGCTCGAGACCCCTTCTCTGTAAGGGTTCTCGAGCCAGCCGGTTTTGTTTGTCCCGCTTCCCCGCGCTGGTTAGAAGGGCGGCGGGTCGGGATCGTCTGGTTCCACAGGATCGGTGAGGCGCGGTGGGGTCACCGTGTACTGCCGGCTGTGCGGGTCGGTGTAGGTGAAGTGTCCTGGGCTGGTCTGCTCGACCTTCCAGTCGCCCTCGGTCTTGACGCGGTGGTGGCGGCGGCATAGTGGTGCCACGTTCGCGACGGAGGTCTCACCGCCCTCGGAGTATGGCTTCGTGTGGTCGAGGTCGCAGCTGATGGCTGGGCGTCGGCACAGCATCCAGGTGCAGCGCTGGTTCAACGACTGAACCAGCTCCGCCGGAAGACCGCGGAGGAAACGTTGCGCCATCGGATGCAGACTCAACAACTGGCCCGTCACCGGATGGGTGACCCCGACCGCGAACATCGCATCCGGATTATCCAGATGGTTGGCAAGTCGGTGAAGATCGGACCGAACCCGCCAAGCTCCGCTGGCCGCTTCGCCCACTCCATCAGCGTCGGGAACGGCACATTCAGCTGCAGTTTCGCCTTGATCCCCGCTCTCCAGGACCGGAACGCCGCCGGGATCTCCTGCTCGGGAATCGGTTCCCGATCAGCGTCCTCGCCCCGTCCGTTCGCGGAGCTACCTGCACCGGCGGCCGCTCCACCCTCACCAGCGGCCGCCTTGCCGGCCGAACTGCCGGCCGAACTGCCGGCCGCATTGTCGTCGCAGCGCTTCCGGCGGGGCCGGTCTAGCGGGTGGGTGTAGGTGGCGGGCTTGCAATCTTCACACGGGCAACCCTCAAGGTGCAGGTCGTGGCCGCACCCGGTGTGCCGGCACCCATCCGGTTCGGTGGCGGAGTCGTCCTGCGCACCCTCAGCTTCGGAAGGACTGTCGGCGTTGTTCTGCTCGTCGAGCAGGTCGTCAAAGGATTCTTGACGGGGGGTGGCGTCTTCGCCGTTCTCGCCGTCACCGTTCTCGCAGTCGCAGTCCTCGCTGGCACCCTCAGCATCGGCGCTGGTCTGTTCACGACTGCCGGCGCCTTCGCGGTTGCCGGGCTCCTCGCTGGTTTCAGAAGGTCCGTTGCAGATGATCACGTCGGCTTCACCGGACAGGAGGGAAGCGGCGATATCAGCGCGCAGCTGAGGCAGGGTGCGCTCGTCGCCGCCGGATTTCATGGTGCGGGCGATGGCGTCCAGGTATCCCCAGATCTGGGCGGCCACGTCGTGGGAGATCCCACGGATCCGAAGGTCGCAGACGCCGTCCAGTGCCGGGTAGACGTCCACGCCGCGGTCTTCGCGGGCCTTCTTGTGGCGTTCTTTCGCTGCTTCGGGGTTGACCTTCAAGATTTCGGCTTCGATGTGCAGCCGCAGCAGCCCGGCCCGGAGTTTCAACACCTCAGGGAAGATCGCCTCATCCACGGTGGCGCGGTCGGCTGGGGG
>NZ_KB892732.1 GCF_000373925.1 Actinopolymorpha alba DSM 45243
CGACAGACGGAAGATCACACCAAGGGCTTCGATGATCAGTGTGCACGATGCCGGCACGGCCGGTGCGCTCGGGGAGTCATCCCGGTTTCGTCAGGAGTTCTACCAGTGCCTGACCGCGCGTGCGGATGCGTTGTTCGAGTTGAGTGACGCCGTGTTGTGCTCGCAGGGGCCGGTCACCTCGCTGGTGGAGTTGTCCTTGGCCGCGGAGCACCGGCGTGGTCACGGCGCCCTGTATGACAGTGTGAATCAGGGCCGGATCGACATCGGCCGGTTCCGGAATGTTGTTGCCCGCCAGCAGATACCGCGTTGCGAGGGCGGCCGGATCGTGCTGGCCATCGATGTCAGCAACTGGCTGCGGCCTGATGCGAACACCAGTCCCGAGCGGTTGTTCTGCCACACCTACGCGCGCGGCAAGGGACAGGCCCAGATGATCCCCGGGTGGCCGTACTCGTTCGTGGCGGCGCTGGAGCCGGGCCGTACCTCGTGGACGGCGATCCTGCACGCCCAGCGGCTGGGGCCAGGTGAGGAGGACACCGCCGTCGCCGCCGCTCAGTTGCGCGTGGTCGTGGAAGAGCTCATCGCGGTCGGGCACTGGCGCGAGGGCGATCCGCAGATCTGGATCGTCGGTGACAGCGGATACGACGGCCCCCGTCTGGCGTTCCTGTTGGCTGATCTGCCGGTCCGCGTGCTGGTACGGACGCGATCGGATCGGGTGATGGCCTTCCCGGCCCCGCCCCGGGCCGCGGGAACCGTCGGGCGCAGCGCGCGTCACGGAGCCGAGTTCAAGTTCAAAGACTCCCAGACCTGGCCCGACCCCACCCACGGCACGACCACCCAGACCACCAGATACGGCACCGCGCAGGCTCGTTCGTGGGACCGGCTGCATCCCAAGCTGACCCACCGCGGTACCTGGGCCGACCACGACGGCGAGGTGCCGATCATCGAGGGCACCGTGATCCGGTTGCAGGTTGACCGGCTGCCTGGGCAGGGCACACCGAAACCGCTGTGGCTGTGGTTCTCCGACACCGCCGCAACGGCCGACGATGTAGACCGGTTGTGGCAGACATTCCTACGCCGCTTCGATCTCGAGCACACCTTCCGGTTCCTCAAGCAAACCCTCGGCTGGACCAAGCCCCGCATCCGCACACCCGGCGCGGCTGACCGATGGACCTGGCTGATCATCGCCGCCTACACCCAACTCCGGCTGGCCCGCGGATTGGTCGCCGACGTGCGTCGCCCCTGGGAACCACGCACCCGCGATCCCCGCCGGCTCACCCCCGCCCAGACCCGTCGAGGATTTCGCAACATCCGCCCGACCATGGTGCTTCCGGCCGGCGTCCCGAAACCCTCCCACCCTGGCCCAGGCCGTCCCCCCAACTCACCCAACAAGCAACGCGCCGTCGTACGCCACGTCGGGAAGATCACCAAAACGGACACACCAGTCACCACAGCGACCAACCAAAAAGGTTAAACAACAAGCT
>NZ_KB892733.1 GCF_000373925.1 Actinopolymorpha alba DSM 45243
GGCCCTCGGCGGTCAGGTTGTCGTCGGAGTCGTAGCCGGCGTCGGCGAGGAGGTGCCCCACGTCAAGGTCGCGCCGGCCGGTGTGGGTGGCCATCTTCTGGGAGGCCTGGGCGACATCTTCCATGACGGGCTGGAACTGCTGGACGTCATTGGCGTCTTGGGTGACGTCGGCGGTGATGATGAACTCGTCCTCGCTGACCGAGCCCTGACAGTTGTACCCCTGGATCCACCCGTTACGGGTCTTCATCAGCCGCGACTGTGGATCGGTCAGATTCGCCTTATCCTGTTCGACTTTCGCCCCGCCGCTGGCCGCCGTGTCGGTGGTGGCTGCGGCATCCGGCCCGTTCGCCGGCTGGCCGGGCTCGGGCTGGGCGGCGGCTTTGGCCATGGCAGCCTCGTAAGCGGCGCGGGCCTTACGGACCCGGCAGTGCTCGTCTGCTGGCACCGGTCGACGCACCCGCAGTTCGCGGCCTTGCTCGGCGGCCTCGGCGGCCTTGGCGTGCCAGGCATCGATATCGGCCTGGCGGCGGGCACGAGCACGTTCCCACCGGGCCTTGGCCGCGGCTTCCGGATCGGTCCCGGCCCGTGGCCTGCCCTTGGGCGGCGTCACGGTATCGGCCAGGTCCTGGGCGTAGCGTGCGGCCGCGGTCGCCGCTTCCCGCTCGGCTTGTTCGGCGGCCTTTCGGCGGGTGCGGATCTGCTCCAGCGCCTGATCGATCCGCTTCGCCCGGCCGGTGCGGTCGCGCACCGTCTCGGGCACCTCATCGCCCCGGGCGTCTTCACCGAACGCCTCATCCTCAGCAGCGTCCCTGGCCTGCATATCGGACAGGTACTCATCAGCCAGCCGCCGCAGATGCGCTTCGGTGTAGTTGGCGTCCTTGGCCGCGTTCGCGGCGATCTTGGTGCCGTCCAACGCCACCACGCCCAGCCGGACCATGCCCAACTCCGCGCACAGCGACAGCGTCTGACCAAGCAGATCCCCCAACGCCGCCTCATGCCTTTGACGAAACCGGGCCAGCACACTGTGATCAGGCACATCACCAGCGCAGATGATCCGGAACGCCACATCAGTGCCGCACAACCGCTCGATCTGCCGCGACGAGCGCACCCCATGCGCCATCGCATACACAAACAACGTCAACAACATGTCCGGGTCAAAACCACGACGCCCGACCCCACCCAGCCTCGCCAACGCATGAAACGCCGCAGTGTCCAACCGATCCACCGCCGCGATCACAAACCAGACCAGATGATCCTCCGGCAGCCAATCCACCATCGACGGCGGCAACAAAAACTCCTGAGCCCGATCCACAGGCCGATACCCCATAGCCACCCACCGACCCTGTCAAAGACCCACCCACCCCGCCAGCCGACACGCCCCCAACCGCCACCACCACAAAAAGCAACAGGCTCC
>NZ_KB892734.1 GCF_000373925.1 Actinopolymorpha alba DSM 45243
CAACGACTTGGGTAATACACCAGCCGAGCCCGCAAACCCAGCCCCACCAGGCAAAACCAGCTAAACGATCAAGAAAGACCGGAAACTCCCGCTAGCGGCCTGTGCCGGAAGCTCGTTGCCGGCGCAGGACGCCAGTGCGTTAGTCGGCGAGGACCTGCTGGAGCGCGTGTGAGGCCTGCCGGACGATGCCGGGATTGGTGTCCCAGTAGTACGGCAGCGCATTCACCGCCTGCGCGAGGGCCCAACCGCGACCACGCAGCCAGGACGCTTCGTCGACGTCGAGTTCGGTCCGGAACCGATTGCGACTCTCGCCGGTGAAGACGTTCCACGCTGGCTGGAGGTCACACGCCGGATCGCCCACGTTGAGAGTGCCGAAGTCGATGACCGCCGCCAACCGGCCGTTGACGACCAGCAGGTTGCCGGGCAACAGGTCACCGTGGACCCAGACCTCGGGGCCGTCCCACACCTGCGCGTCAAGGGACTCTTGCCAGGAGCGGAGGGCAGCCTTGCCGTCGATCCGGTCGCCGAGCTCGGCAACGGATCGCCGGACGCCCTCGTCGTTCTCGATCAGGGGTCCACCACGACGATGCGGAAGCCGCGGATGCGCACCGGTCGTGTCGATCTGGCGCAACGCGGCGATGAACGCGGCGAGGTCGACGGCCGCCTGCTCCAGATCGTCGATCGTGCCGTTGGCATTGTCGCCGGCGAGCCATTCGTAAACCGACCAGTCGAACGGATAACCCTCGGCTGGCTTGCCCATCGCCAACTGCACCGGGAGCGCGAGAGGAAGGTGCGGCGCCAGCTTCGGCAGCCACTCCCGCTCCTTCACCGCCTGGTCGGTGGCCCATCCGATGCGCGGCATGCGCACGGACAGGTGTTCACCGAGCCGATAGATGTCGTGGTCAGTGCCGTACGACGCGACCAGCTCGATCGGTAGATCCGCCCACTGCGGGAACTGTCCCGCGAGTAGGCGACGTACCAGCGCGGCGTCGGTCTCGACTTCGTCAGCATGCATCTTCGTAGCGGCCATCGCGGGCAATGATCCCACGACGCGCACCATCGGCGGCAACCGACTTTTGACGGCCCGCTTCAGCGCCTGGCCACGGGTCAGGCTCGCCTCGCTGAACGCGTGGCCAGAGCTTGCTACCTGGCGGCTCTACAGGTCGCGAAACATCTTGAAAACAAGGCGTTCCGACAACCATCGCCGGTTGCGAACCATGATCTAGATCGTCTAGACTCGAACGTATGAGCGACGGCGATGGTGTGCGGATCTCTCCGCTCCCGCCCGGGTTTGGCGACATGCTTCCCGGTCCGGAGTTGGTGGCCGTGCTCGCTGGCGTCG
>NZ_KB892735.1 GCF_000373925.1 Actinopolymorpha alba DSM 45243
GTCAACTCGGAGGAAGGTGGGGATGAGGTCAAGTCATCATGCCCCTTATGTCCAGGGCTGCAAACATGCTACAATGGTCGGTACAATGGGCTGCGAAATCGTGAGGTGGAGCGAATCCCAAAAAGCCGGCCTCAGTTCGGATCGGGGTCTGCAACTCGACCCCGTGAAGTTGGAGTCGCTAGTAATCGCGGATCAGCAACGCCGCGGTGAATACGTTCCCGGGCCTTGTACACACCGCCCGTCAAGTCATGAAAGTCGGCAACACCCGAAGCCGGTGGCCCAACCCTTGTGGAGGGAGCCGTCGAAGGTGGGGCTGGCGATTAGGACTAAGTCGTAACAAGGTAGCCGTACCGGAAGGTGCGGCTGGATCACCTCCTTTCTAAGGAGCATTTTCTGGCATCCGTTGTGGTGTCCAGGGCGCTGTTTTCCGGACGTGGGTTCCGGAGCGGTGGTGCTCACTAGTGGAGCGTCGACTATTGGGTTCTGGCTGGTTTCGTTCTGGTCTTGTACTGCTGCCTGGTTCTGCTGGGTGGTGTGGAAGGGCTGGGGTGGGGTTGGTTGGGGTCTTGGGCACGCTGTTGGGTCCTGAGGGATCAGGCCCGTCTGGGTTTGGTTGCTCTTGTGGTGTGGGCCTGCCTGCGTCGTACGGCCACCGGTGTTGGTGGTGCGCGGCGGTTTTGGGTGTGGTTTCCGTTTGTATCTTGAGAACTGCATAGTGAACGCGAGCATCTGAAGTTTTTCTGTGTTTTGCCGAGACAAGTTAGTAAGGGCACTCGGTGGATGCCTTGGTACCAGAAGCCGATGAAGGACGTAGGAGCCTGCGATAAGCCCCGGGGAGTTGGCAACCGAACTTTGATCCGGGGGTGTCCGAATGGGGAAACCCGGCTGGAGTCATGTCCAGTCACCGTCGCCTGAATATATAGGGCGTTCGGAGGGAACGCGGGGAAGTGAAACATCTCAGTACCCGCAGGAAGAGAAAACAATTGTGATTCCGTGAGTAGTGGCGAGCGAAAGCGGATGAGGCTAAACCGTGTAGGTGTGATAGCTGGCAGGTGTTGCCTGCGCGGGGTTGTGGGAACGTTCGGCCGGAGCTGCTGATCCGGCAAGGAGTAAGAAACCACTGCGGAAGTCGAAAGACCTGGAAAGGTCTGGCGTAGTAGGTGATACCCCTGTAGATGTAACGTAGTGGCTCCTGAACGTTTTCCCAAGTAGCACGGGACTCCTGAAATCCTGTGCGAATCTGGCGGGACCACCCGCTAAGCCTAAATACTCTCTGGTGACCGATAGTGAACCAGTACCGTGAGGGAAAGGTGAAAAGTACC
>NZ_KB892736.1 GCF_000373925.1 Actinopolymorpha alba DSM 45243
CTGGTTTGTTCGACTTTCCAGTGGCCTTCGGTTTTGACGCGGTGGTGGCGTCGGCATAGTGGTGCCATGTTCGCGACGGAGGTTTCGCCGCCTTGAGCGTAGGGTTTGGTGTGGTCGAGGTCGCAGGAGATCGCTGGGCGCCTGCAGAGCATCCAGGTGCAGCGTTGGTTCAGCGACTGAACGAACTCCGCCGGGAGTCCGCGGAGGAAGCGTTTCGACAGCGGGTGCAGGCTCAGCAGCTGTCCGGTGACTGGGTGGGTGATGCCGATGGTGAACATGGCGTCTGGGTTGTCGAGGTGGTTGGCGATCAGCCGCCTTGCTACTTCGGTGAGTACGGGTCCGAACCCGCCGAGCTCGGCTGGCCGTTCCGCCAGCTCGAACAGTGTGGTGATCGGCACGTTCAGTTGGAGTTTCGCCTTGATCGCTGCTTTCCAGGACCGGAACGCGGCCGGGATCTCCTGCTCGGGGATTGGTTCCCGATCAGGACTGCTCTCACCAGCAGCTTTGCCGGCCGCACGGTCGTCGCGGGGCTGTTGCCTGGGCCGGTCTGGCGGGTGGGTGTAGGTGGCGGGTTTGCAATCTTCACACGGGCAGCCGTCGAGGTGGTGGTCGTGGTCGCAGCCGGTGTGCCGGCACCCATCCGACTCGGTGGCAGAGTTGTCCTGCGCGTCCTCGGCTTGGGCAGGGTTGTTGGCCTGGTCCTGCTCGTCGAGCAGGTCGTCAAAGGACCCTTGACAAGGGCCGGGGTCGTCGCCGTTTTCCCCGTCGCCGTTCTCGCAGTCGCAGTCCTCGCTGGCACTCTCAGCATCGGCGTTGGTCTGTTCATGACTGTTGGAGCCTTCGCGGGCTTCTTCCTGGCTGTCGCAGATGATCACGTCGGCTTGGCCGGACAGCAGGGAGGCGGCGATGTCTGCGCGCAGCTGAGGCAAGGTGCGCTCATCGCCGGATGACTTCATGGTGCGGGCGATGGCGTCCAGGTATCCCCAGATCTGGGCGGCCACGTCGTGGGAGATCCCACGGATCCGCAGGTCGCAGACGCCGTCCAGCGACGGGTAGACGTCCACGCCGCGGTCTTCGCGGGCCTTCTTGTGGCGTTCTTTCGCTGCTTCGGGGTTGACCTTCAAGATTTCGGCTTCGATGTGCA
>NZ_KB892737.1 GCF_000373925.1 Actinopolymorpha alba DSM 45243
GGCCGCTCCGCCAGCTCGAACAGGGTCGTGATCGGCACGTTCAGCTGGAGTTTCGCCTTGACCGCCGCTTTCCAGGACCGGAACGCGACGGGGATCTCCTGCTCGGCAAGGTCATCGTCGGACGGGATTTCCTCGCGGGCGCCGCTGCTGCGGGGCTGATGTCCGGGCCGGTCCAGGGGGTGGGTGTAGGTGGCGGGTTTGCAGTCCTCACACGGGCAGCCCGCAAGGTGGTGATCGTGGTCGCACCCGATGTGCCGGCACCCATCCGACTCGGCAGCTGAGTAGCCGCACGCCTCGTCATCATCCTCGGCACTGGCGTTCGCTTCACCCTCATCCGCAGCGGCGGCGTCAACATCGTCCTGACAGGAATCGCCGGAGCAGGCTTCCTCTTCGCCACATTCAGGCGCGCTGTCGCAGATGATCACGTCGCCTTCGCCGGAGAGGAGGGAGACGGCGATGTCGGCGCGTAGTTGTGGCAGGGTGCGTTCGTCTCCGCCGGATTTCATGGTGCGGGCGATCGCATCCAAATACGCCCAGGCTTGGGCTGCTTGGTCGTGGGGGATGCCGTGGAGACGGAGGGTGGAGACGTTGTCCACGTCGGGATAGACAGCAACACCGCGGTCTTCCCGCGCCTTCTTGTGACGCTCTTTCGTGGCCTCGGGGTTGATCTTGATGATTTCGGCTTCGACATAGAGCCGTAGCAGCCCGCCCCACAGCTTCAACACCTCGGGGAAGATCGCCTCATCCACCGCTGCACGGTCAGCTGGGGGTAGGAGGGTGAGTCGGTCGACGATCGTGCGAACCTCAGAGAATTCGAGTTCGCCGCGTTCCAACGCCTGTCGGGTGTTCGGCAGGTCTGTCAACGCTAACGCGATGAGCATGAACTGATCACTGCGGTAGTTCGTCCACCCCAGCATCGGCGCCAACAGTTCAGCCGCCCGCGGCTCCGGCTGAGACGAGCGTTCCGCCTCATCGTCTTTGAAACATGGCGGGCAGTGCGCCAACCCATTCACAGCACCAAGACTCAGGTACTCAGCCCAGCGAGCGAGCTTCCGCGCGGCACGAACCAGCTCACCCAACTCGTAACCATTACACGCTGAC
>NZ_KB892738.1 GCF_000373925.1 Actinopolymorpha alba DSM 45243
GCCTGGCCCAGCCGGGTGTCCAGGGTGGAGAGCATCCCAGACAGCTTCAACGTCCGTAACGCGGCGGTCAGGCCGCCGGTCTCGATCATCACGGTGGCGCCAGGTATGGCAGCCAGCCCGGTGGTGGGCTGTGTCGTGGGTGTAGTCGCGGTCGTAGTCACGGTGATGTTCCTTGTCTTGTTCTCGTGGTCGAAGATCGTGGCGGCGATGAGGTCGACGCGACGTTGGTGGCATGCTCCACGACGGTCGGGGTGGACGTGGTGGACCGGGCCAGGGCGATTCGGGTGATGTGCCCGTGCTGGGCTCGAGCCGGCTAGCCGGTCTGCTCGCTGGTTGGGGCGACGTTCGCCGCACCCGCGATGGGCAGGGGGATGACGTCGGCCACGTCGTCACAAACACCGCCGCAGATGCCGCCGGATGTGCCGCCAGAAGCGCCGTCGGTGGGGCTGGCGTCGGCGAACAGGGCTTCGGGCCCGTGCAGGAAGGCCGGGGCGCCGCCGTCCCCGCGGCAGGTGTGGACGGGTAGGTCTTCTAGGCCGGCGGCCAGGATGCCCTTGATGGTGCGATAGGAGGGGTCCCCGGCCACGATGGCCTTGGCGCAGGCCGCTTCCAGCCGCTCGGGCTGATGCTTGTCAGCGAGCCCGAGCACGCCTTGCGCGGCGCGGAGCCGGTAGAGGGCGTTGTCGGCGAGTAGGTCGGCGATCACCGCGACGCAGGCGGGGCCGATCTGCTCGGCCTGCGAGCGACACCAGGCCGGGGTGCGCATGTGGAAGGCGATCTTCTCCGGCGGGTAGTCGCCGTAGTCGGTCTGCTTCCCGCGCTGCTTACGGGCATGGGTCTTGACCAGCTCACCGCGGTGGAAGAACTGCACCATCGTGGCAGTGGCGCGGGCGTCGAGACTCTTGCCGATCCAGCGCCACGGGATCGAATACAGCGTTCCGTCGACGCGGGCGTGGATGTCCGGGCCAACCTTGCACGTGGCCCATGTCGCAAGCACGAATCCCTG
>NZ_KB892739.1 GCF_000373925.1 Actinopolymorpha alba DSM 45243
CGTCGGCAGCCTCAAAGGCGTCTCCACCCCCAGGCTCCGGCAGGAGTCCCCCGGACACATCCGCAAATACCTGTGGGGTGAACACTTCTGGTCCCCGTCCTACATCGCCGCATCCTGCGCAGGCGCCCCGCTCGCCGTGGTGAAGGAGTACACCGAGAACCAGAAGCATCCCGACCGAGGCAGACAGCGCAGACCCGTGCGTCCGTGCAAGTCACCCCGGCTTTAAGAAGCGACTCCACCCCGGGCCTGAAGGCCCGAGGTTCCTCGCTAGATCCTACTGAACTCCGCGGTCCGCCTACAAGGATGTCCGCCTCGAACGGGCAGAGCGTAGCCCCACGCGACGCGGATGTCAGATTTCCTGGGATTCCTGTCCGCCGGACGCCTGCGCCGGACGGGCTCCTCGTCGAAGTCGTCCACGCGACAACAACCTCCGCAGAGGCTGTCCGGCATGCGGTGCTCGACGGATTCGATCCTGACCCTGTTGGTCTGAACGTCGTTCAGGCGTTCGTCGACGGCATTCCCACCCACGGGCACGGATGGGTGGATGCATGGAAAGGTACGCGCCGCAACCCGATCTTGCTAGGGCGTTCAGCGGGACTCGGCTACCCACCACCGCGCTTTGTAGAACTGGGTGCCAGGCCTGGTCCGCGTGGTGTCGGGTCCGAAGAATTCCACCGTGTCGGTGCACCAGCTGGTTGCGCAGCCGGCTTTTGGTCTTGTCTGGAGTATCTGACCGGTCCCAGGATTCGTGCTCACCGACTTGACGCCGACACGGTCGAGTTTGTCAGAGTCGGGATAGTCGGTGGTGAATTCGTCCTTAGAAACGCTGTACTGGTAGACGCGTGAGCCGGTGGTCACCCAGAACCTGTCTGGGTTCCCATAGACCGGCTGGAGATCATGCCCCCACAGAGAAGGGAGCTCGGTCGAGCGAACCTCGGTGAGGGTGGGCTGGGCGGGCGTGCCACCGTACTTGAGCGCAACAATGTGATGGCCGCCCAGGGCCCAGATCATGCGGGTCTCAGGGTCCCATTGCACGCCGTGGGCATCAGGAAGGTTGTACTGCACGTAGGTTTGTGAGTTGGCTCCCTGGGACGCGGTGTAGACGCGTAGCCAACCTCCAGTGCTGGCGGCTACGGCGACGTTCCCGTCCGGGAGTAGCTCGGCGGAGTGGGGATTGTCAAGAGGGGCTATGCCGTCGTCAGCGTTCACCGACCATTGCCTCTTGCCCGATGGGTATCGAATCAGGCCGACGAATCCATACGATGCGGTCGCTAGTACGAGACGAGTGTCGTACTTCCTGCTGTAGCGCAGCTTGGCCTCGTCCACCAACCTCCAGCCCGGTGTCGGTTCCGTGAAACCGTCAGCAGCGGTCGGCTGCCATGCCCACTTCAGCGCCTTGCTGTTGTTCGCTTCGTTCCAGTTCTCGACCGACGGGTCGAGAACAAGAATTCGTTGTGATGCCTGGTCCGTGCCTGCGACCAGGTACTGCTGTTCGTCGGCAGCCGCCCCAGCGGACGTCGGTGCCCCTGACAAGATTCCGGCAGCTACCGAAACCATCCCGATAAGCGCACAGAGCCGCGTTGTGGCAGTCCATCGCATGAAGGTGTCTCCTCACGTTCTGCGGCTGTAGGGATGGCTACTGCTCTACCACAAGCGTTTGCGGTGTGGGGCGACCTGCCGATCATGGTCGCGCCGACCACTCGTCCTCAAGGATGCTGAAGAGCTCAGAGTCCCGCCATCCGTCGCGGATCAGCATCGTGTGTCGCATCCGGCCTTCGTACGTCATGCCCAACTTCTTCAGGACACCGGCCGAGGCGAGGTTTCGCGGATCGCAGGTGCCATAGATGCGGTGCAGATCCATCTCCTCGAACCCGATCGTCAGAAGACCGGACCCAATCTCTGTCCCGATCCCGCGTCCCCAAACCAGTGGATGCACAACGTATGAGATCTCGCCCTGCCGGTGCCTATCCTCGACGTTCAGCTGACCGAGGCCAAGGATCTGGCCGTCGACACGCGCGGCGTAGACGAACCACTTCTGCGGGCTGTCAGTCCAGGCGTTCACCGCCGCTTTCACAAACCCTTGCGTCTGCTCCTCTGTATCGGGCCCATAGGGCTGGTACCGGCAGGCCTCCGGAAGCTTTGCCCAGGAATGCACCGCCATCCAGTCCGTTATACGCAGCGGTTCCAGTCGTACACTCGGCATCCGGCAACCCTGCCAGCGCAACACGACCCCCGCGAGATAATTACTGAACGACGACGACGCCGGCAATCGACCTGACTCCCGAACGCATCGCCTGCGAGATTCGATTCCCCTCAGTCGCCCCGAGGCTCCTCGTGGATTCTTCTGCTGAGGAGTCAGCAAGTAGCCTCCGACGGCGACCCGACGCAGGACCTCGCATCCTTCGACGCGAGGTTCCAGCGCTACGGCTCCCCACGAAGCACACTCAATCCAGCCTGCCTGGTGATGACGCTGTGCCCAAAAGCCCCGAACTGGCCTCACATCCGCGGCGCCCCAACAAGATCGTGGAAACTCCAGGGGGTCATAGCACCCCGGAATCTCCACGATCACACACGGCCAGGCTCCTGGCGCCGAACGAGATCGGCGCGCTGATCGACGGATCATGTCACATTCGAGCCGGCCCATTCGTCTTATAGGTAAAGGAGGCTCCATGCTCAAGTGGATGATTCGCCGCAAGCTCCGCGCATTCGAGCGTCAGCATGGCTATGACTCATCGTTCATGCACGAAGTGCTCGACACCGACCTCAGGGCGTTTCTCAAGTTCGGGTTCGCGACCGGCATCGGCACGTACCGCAAGGACGTCCCGCTCGACGTGTACTTCGCGGCGGGGCTCACCTCGGCGATGCACGCCGATTGCGGGCCGTGCACGCAGCTCGGCGTCGATTTCGCGCTGCAGGCCGGTGTCCCGGCGCCCACGATCGCGGCGGTCGTCGCCGGCGACGAGGCTGCGATGTCGCGCGACGTCGCACTCGGCGTCCGGTACGCGCGAGCGGTGATCGCTCACGACCCCGAGGCCGACGTGTACCGCGAGGAGATCGTGCAGCGCTGGGGCCCGCGGGCGTTGCTCGCGCTCGCGTTCGGGATCATGAGCGCGCAGCTCTATCCGACGCTGAAATACGCGCTCGGCCACGGCAAGGCATGCACACGGGTCGTGGTCGCCGGTGAGACCGTCACGCCGCGGCAGCGGGCGGCCGGGACCATGTGAACAAGTGGTCCCGGAACGCCGCCCGGCGCGATGACGGCGACCGATCTCCACTCAGTAGCAGGCTCAAAGCGGCGTACAGGGTGAGGATGTTGCTGAACCACAGCAGTGCGGCGTGCACCGCGCCGATAGCGAACAGCGCGGCCGACCGGCGCAGCAGGCGCGGCACGGCCGGGGCCTGGGCGCGGGTGGCGGCGTCGATCTGCAGGGTGAACGAGTAGCCGAACAGGAACGAGAACAGCACGAAGAACTTGTTCACGAAGGCGGTGTCCACGATCACGGACACCGCCTGGTCGATCGGGCTGTCGAAGGTGTAGGTGAGGTCGAACGTCCCTCCCTGCATGCTCCGGATCCCGGTCACAGCGGCGACGACGTTGGTGATGAGGATCCCGAACAGCGCGAGGCTGCGGATGGCGTCCACTTCGCCGATGCGGCGGCCGGTCTGCACGCCGGGTTCAAGGTCAGTCGTTGTGGCCATGGGTGTCGTGAACCTCCTTTAACCCCTGGTAGATCCATGAGCTGTCCGGCGGTTGGGGTGTTCTCGATGTAACGGCTGGTGGGGCGGACCGATGGAACGTTTTACGAGTCCACCCACTGGGTGTCGAAGAGACGCCTTAGCAGCGGTGCGGTGTCCCGCGGCGCGTTGCGCAGCCGGACCAGGATCAAGGAATCGGCGAGTTCCTCCAGCGCCGCGTCGATGACGTCCAGATCGGACCGGCGCAAGGAGGGAGCTCGGCGGGCAAGCCGCCGCAGTTCGGCGTCGATGACGGTGCGGCTGTGCTTGTGCACGTAGGAAACGAGATCCGACGTGGGATCCTCCGAGCACGGGGCCGGCTGTCGAGCAGGGCACGATGAATCAGTGGCCATGGCTTGGGTTCCTGGCCGAATCGACGCCGCGGGCAGTGTGCGAGTGGCCGAATGGCGTGGTAACACCGTCGTAGCGGAGCCGCAGCATCATTCCCTGATGTGCGTGCGGCAGATTGTGGCAATGGTTCATCCAGATCCCGGGGTTCGCGGCCTTGAATGCGACCTCCCACACCTCTCCTGGGCGGACATCGAATGTGTCCACCCACAAGGGACTTCCGGACGACGGAGTCCCGTCTCTGGACAGGATCAGCACCGGATGGCCGTGTAGATGCCAGGGATGCGTTTCCAGGCTCCGGTTGACCACGGTGAACCGGACGAGATCGCCTTCGGTGACGAGCTGGTCCGGGATCGACGGGTGCCCCCGACCGTTGACCGTCTGTGCGTACGCCAGCCCACCGTCGACCATGGCCACACCACGGTCCAGGACGATCGTGAACTGCCGGTCAGGGGCATCGGCATCGAACGGCGCGGCGACGGGAGTTCCGTAGTGCAGAAGGTCGAGTTCGGGCCAGCCCGAGGTGTCTTCGATGGCCGGCGTTCCACCGGCTGAGTCGGCCTGCGGGCGCAGCCGCACCCCGCCCTCGCGATCGTTGTCGAGCACGAGGGCCACGGCGGTGTCGGGCATACCGAAGACCAGGTCGTACCTACCGCCCGCAGGCAAGCGAAGCTTGACGCCTCGGACCTCGCCGGGCCGGTTGAGATCCCGGCCATCGACGGCCGCCACCCGGAACGGCGTTCCAGCCAGCGCGAACCAGTGCGGAACTGAATCGGTGTTGATCAACCGCAGTCGCACCGGCGTACCGGCTGGCGCGGTGTGTTCGGTACGCCCGTCCTGATCCGCGATCACCATGATGCCGTCGAACGTGTGCACCGGCAGGGTCAGATCCAGCTTCTCTGCATCAGCCGCTTCATCCCCCTGCCGTCTGTCGCGTGGTGTCACGACGAGGGTCCCGTACAGCCCTCTGCGCACGCCGCGGTGCGAAGCCTGGTGGGTGTGGTACCAGTAGGTCCCCACCTGGTCGGCACGGAACTGGTAGACGAACTCCTGCCCAGGGGCAACGACGTCCTGCGTTACGCCCGGTGCGCCATCGTCACCGCAAGCCACGTCATAGCCGTGCCAATGCAGGGTCACTCCGTCCTCGATGTCGGTGTTGCGCAAGGTGACCTTGATCAGATCACCTTCGGTGGCGGTGATCGCCGGACCGGGCACCTGCCCGCCATAGGTCCACGCATCGATCTCACGACCGGACGGGAGTCTGACCCTGGCCGTCTGGGCGGTGAGTTCGTACTGCCTCCTGGTGCCCCCCGGAGTCGGTCTGCGGGCACCGCGCAGATCGGTCACTGACACGG
This sequence comes from Actinopolymorpha alba DSM 45243, assembly GCF_000373925.1. GTDB lineage: Bacteria > Actinomycetota > Actinomycetes > Propionibacteriales > Actinopolymorphaceae > Actinopolymorpha > Actinopolymorpha alba. The sequence continues at coordinate 5,439 of NZ_KB892739.1, forward strand.
CGGCTCGGGAGCCGGACAAAGGACTCGGACCGCCTCCAGCAGTGACGGATTCAGCAGGCATGAGTGACAGTCCGACACCGGCGCCCCCTGCACCCACCACGACCGCGCCACCTGCAACGGTGATGAACCGGCGGCGCGAGAACCCAGGGTGGCTGTCAGCGGTCTTCTCGGCCGGTGCCGCGAGCACTCGCGCGGTCAGCAGGGCGCCCGCGCCCACCAGCGCGATGGCGATCAGCGCGGTGCCCCAGGTGAGGGGGTACCCGGCCAGGAAGGTCACCACGAGGCCTGCCAGCGCCGCGTAAGCGGCGGCAAGTAACGCGACAACGTTACTTGCCGGCACCGGTTTGCTCGGCGTCCGCCTCGTATCGAGTAGCCGCGGGCCAGCGATCAGCACGGCGGCCAATCCGGTGACCGCGAGCAGCGGCAGCCCCAGCAGAACCTTCTCCTGTACGAACCACCAGCCCCGGCCGGCCAGCATCGCCACCGTGACCACCCGGCCAAGGATCATCAGCACGGCCGCCGCCAGGAGAGCGAACGCGAGCCGGGCGCGCCGGATGGCCAGGGTGACACCGGTCGCGAACCATGCGGCGACGCTCAGCAGTGCGACCGCATGGTCCAGGAGAATCAACTGACTCGTTGTCATGACGCCGGCTGAGCGGATCCCGCCGCGGAACCGGCCGCCCTGGCGTCCTCGCCCGTGCCGGCTCCTCGAGTGGGCGCCGCGGGTCCCGACAGCTCTCGCGTCTGCCGGATGATCCTCCCGACCACCCCCATGATGATCAGGCCGTTGACCGCGTGCAGACCGAAGACGAGCTTGCCGGCCGTCGTGCTGGTGTCGCCCGCGTCATTGAACGCCTTGGCGATCAGCGCGATCACACCCTGGACAACCCCCAACCCGGCGACCAGACCGGTTGTCCCGATGAGCCGCCCGGGCATCCGCGCCAGCGCGGCGACCAAGGTCGTCAGAACCGCGATGAGGACGATCCCGTACCCCAACCCACGGTGCGGCTGGAATGCCTCGTCGTTGGGCGCGCTGTCGAACGCACCCATCGCGGCAAAGTAGAACTGCACGACGATGGCCAGCATCAGCAGGCGCGCCATCACCGCAAAGACCTTACGCATGGGGAGAACTCCTTCAGGTTGGTTGAATCGCAGTAGGCGGGTTCACGTAAGCGATGGTCCCGCCGACGATGCCGTCGCCGCCTCCGACAGTGGATGGCAGTGCCTACGCAGATCTGCGTAGACAACTCGTGCAGAATCGCGCTCGTCGTCGTAGCTCGTCGCGCGGTTGAGAGGGAGCCCAGCACCTACGATGCGGCTTCAGGGAACCTGGGTTTGGCTGGCGGCCACGACCGTTGACGTCCCTGATCTTTCGGAGTGCCGCTGGGCGATCCGCAGCGAAGCGAGGAGTGCGAGGAAGAGCATGCCGTAGACGGCGAGCAGGATGGAGGTTTCGTAGATGTCGCTGGTTTGCCAGGTGTGGCCGGTGGCGTCGGTGACCGTGGTGCGGTCGCTTTTGAAGTACGCGGCGAAAAATGACAGCGTCGTTGCCGCGTAAAGAATGACTGCTTGAAGGTCACTGACGGTTCGTGTCCGCGCTGCTGATGGCGCCGGGCCGCGGCTGCGCAGGTAGAGGGCGAAGGCTTGCATGTACAGGTAGACGGTGAACGTCCAGCCCAGGAAGTTGACGAGAGGTACGCCGAAGAAGCCTCCGCCGTTTTCCCAGATCCACCATTGGTTGATCGTCGCGCTGCTCGGGTCCATTGCCAGGTCCCAGGCGGTCATGGCGGACGCGCCGACGATCGGGGTACCGATCGTGGTCAGCCAGGGTGAGTTGCGGTGGACGTCGGCGAGCAGGCTCGTGGCGACGATCCATGCCAGGTAGCCGATGGCCAGGTAGGCGGGGCCGATGTACCACGGCACCTGGAAGATCTTGCCGTCTCCGGTGTAGTGGTAGTGCCCGAACGGGAAACCGGTCTGGATGCTCAGGTTCTCCAGAAGGTTACTGATCACTAAGCCCGCCACGATGAAGACGGTGATAGCGCGCCACCCGTAGCGCCGCGAGCCATGCAGCGCAAGAAATCCGACTTGCACGACGATCAGCGGTATCCCAATTCCGGGAATGAACATCGCCGCGATCAAGCCGGCTGCGATGAGGGCCGTGAGGACTGCTGTAGTCATGAAGACCTCGCGGGGATGGACTTGTGGAGGCGGCTGAAGGTCGCTTTGCTGCTTGTTGCCTGGGCTGTGGACATATGGCTTCGCCTTGGTCAATACGGACATTCGGTGGTCACACGGTGCATCCGGTTTGTCTTGATGACCCTGGTATCTGGGAAGATTTCTGGGACCGACGTGTGCCCGCTCAGCGAACGGCATCCAGTTCGCGGGCTGTGCTTACGGAGACGTCCGTACGTCCTTTCACGGGATCGATCGTCGCGCCGTCGAGGCGGCCGTGGCCTCCGACAGCGGATGGCGTCGCCTACGCAGATCTACGTAGGCGAAGCTGCTCTGATCGCGCTCCTCGTCGTAGATGGTCGCGCGTCTGGCTGGAGCCGGTTCCCCGCGCGGGAACCCTATGATGACGGGATGCAACGCCGAGCACCGTCGTTCCGCCTGCCTGTCATGGCGCAGGACGTGTTGCTCGCGCTCTTCATCACCGTGATGCAGGTTCAGGGCATCGACCGCGTAGCCGGAGAGTCCGTGTCACGGCCCCTCACCGATCTCGGGTACCTGGGATACGCCCTGCCGATCGTGAGTGGCCTGGTCATTGCCGTCCGCCGCCGGTGGCCGGTGCCAGTGTTCGTCACGACCGCCCTCGCCAGCCTGGTTTACTACGGCTTCGACTTCCCGGACGCACCCACCTGGCTCGGACTCTTCGTCGCCCTGTACACGCTGACCGCCTACGGCGATGGGCGCCGGTCGCTGGTGACAGCTGGCGTCGGTATCGGGGTGCTGACCGTCGCTTGGCTGGTCTTCGCGGCTGACATCGAGCCACGCGCCGCCATCGGATGGGTGTTCTTCCGGATCGGGGCCTCGGTCATGAGCGCCGCCCTTGGCGAGTCGGTCCGGTCCAGGCGATTCATCGCGGCCGAGGCACAGGAGCGCGCTGAGCGCGCTGAACACACTCGGGAGGAAGAAGCACGCTCGCGGGTTGACGCCGAACGGCTGCGGATCGCGCGCGAGGTCCACGACACCGTCGCGCACGCCATCGCGATCATCAATGTCCAGGCCGGTGTCACCGCACACGTGCTCGACAAGCGGCCCGAACAGGCTCGCGAGGCGCTGATAGCCATCGAGCAGACGAGCTCGCAGGCGTTGCGGGAGATGCGGGCCATCCTCGGGGTCCTTCGCGACGCCAACGACGGGCGAGTGCCGCACCCGGGCCTGGGGCAGATCGACGAACTCACCGCGAAGGCGCGCGATGCCGGACTCGACATCAACCTCGAGGCAATGCCGCCAGCGGTGCCACTACCGAGCGCGGTTGGCAGCGCGGCGTACCGAGTCCTGCAGGAGTCGATCACCAACGTGATCCGCCACGTCGGCCCGACCCGGGTGACGGTAGCGCTGGACTATGGAATCGATGTCTTGGAGGTCCGTGTGAGCGATGAGGGTCGCCGAGGCGCCCCAGCTGGTGGGCCTTCGGACTATCGTCCACGGGCCCAGCATCCGACGAGCAACGGCACCGGTCGCTCGGCTGAGCCAGGCCGCGGGATCCTTGGAATGCGCGAACGCTGCCAGCTCCTGGGAGGAGAACTCACCGCCAGGTCGCTGCCGGGCGGAGGGTTCGAAGTCAAGGCGAGGTTGCCCCTGGCGCCGACCGGAACGGCGCACCTATGAACGCCGCAGCCGCATCGTCGCCTGGCAAGGCTCCGATCAAGGTTCTGCTCGCCGACGATGAGGGTCTTGTGCGATCCGGGTTCAAGGTCCTGCTCGACGTCGAAGACGACATCGAGGTGGTCGGGGAAGCCACCAACGGTGCCGAGGCCGTCGAACGAGCCCGCGCCACCCGCCCCGACGTTGTGCTCATGGACATCCGCATGCCAGAAATGGACGGGATCCAGGCGACCAGCCAGATCGCCAAGACGCACGGCCTGCAGAAGGTCCGAATCCTGATCCTGACCACCTACGACACCGATGCCTACGTTTTCGAGGGGCTGCGAGCCGGCGCAAGCGGCTTCCTACTCAAAGACGCCGGACCGGCCGAGCTCCTTCATGGCATCCGGGTCGTCGCCGCCGGAGACGCCCTGCTCGCACCGCGGATCACCCGACGCCTGATCGCCCAGTTCACCACGCAACGAACAGCCGCCCAGGACGGGGAGAACCGACTGGCCGTGCTGACCCAGCGCGAGCGTGAGGTGGTGGCTCTGGTGGGGCGCGGAATGAGCAACGACGAGATCGGCGCCGAGCTGTTCCTCAGCCCGGCGACCGCCCGCACCCATGTCAGCCATGCGATGGTGAAACTGGGTGCACGTGACCGCGCGCAGCTGGTCGTCATCGCGTTCCAAACAGGACTGGCCAGCCCTTGACCATGGAGCTGCTCGCTTCAGCGATGCGTGGCGGCATCGCTAGCTAGCAGGTCTTCCCACACGCTGTCGGGTCCGGGGCTGACAATTTCGGTGGTGCCGGTGTCCATGCCGGTGAAGGTGAGATCGAATTCCGCTATCTCGAACGGCTTCGGTCACCGTCGCCGTCGTCACACCACCGAGCTCCACGAGAGAGCTCCCCAACACAGCAGAGTGTCGGCCGACGAAGACGAGGACGCCCACCTTCTCTGAACTTTCCCGAAACTCCTCCGGCGGGTTCGGGTGACGGTACAACCAGGTGCGCGCACCGTCGAACACGCCGAAAGTCAGGTGCGGTCCCGATCTTTCGTTGCCAACAGTACGAAACCACCGGGAAGCTTGCGGAGCCTCTCCTGCTGCTCGGCCGGGAGCTCTGGCCTGTCGTTCGGATACTCGTCCAGGAGTTCGATGCGCATACCTGCCCACGCAAGTGCCGTGATGATATCGCCGAGGGGCCAGCGGAACTCCACGGTTCCCGGCATGATGTCGTCCGGTCCGGTGCCGGCCAAGCCTGGCGGGCCGGCAGCGTTCCACTGTGGCCGATCCCGCCGAAAGTAGTCCTCAACGGCTACGTACCGGCTGCCGTCGTACTCGAGGCAGATGAAGAGCGGATGGATCTCGTCGACGAGCAGACGCCCACCCATCTTCAACGACGATGTGACGATGCCGGCCCATCGCTTGATGTCTGGTAGCCAACCCAAGGCTCCGCAGCTCAGGAAGACCACATCAAACCCACCAGCCAGCAGCTCAGGAGGAAGCTGATAGACGTCCGCCGCGACGAAGGTGGCATCCAAGCCTGCGAGCTTGGCCTTACGGCGAGCGTGCCTGATGTTTTCCGGCGCGATGTCCACACCCGTGACCCGCGCTCCAGCGAGGGCAAGGCTGAGAGTGTCTTCGCCGGATGCGCACTGCAGATGAAGTACGTCGAGACCGCGCCAATCCGAGATGGGCAGCTCGTTGGCGGGTAGGTTTGCCTCACCCTGCGCGAACAGCTCTCCCGAGTGAAGGCCTTCACCGCGTACGAGAGCGATCGTGTCCCACGCGTGACGATTGACCTCGGTAAATCGGGCGATCTCGGCGGGTTCCATGCCAGCGAGGATAGGGCGACATGGGCGGAATCGGCCAGCCAATTGGTGAAGCTGGCCGGACGCCTCTGGTGATGCATCGATGCGAGATCGTACATTGAACCTACACGGTTTGGTGTAACCTTGCGCCAAAGCCCGCCTGCGCAAGGAATCAGCGTACGGCTAAGGAATCGTTGTCCCTCTGAACGGATGAGGAGGTCGCCATGCGTGGCACTCACGAACTGCCCCAACTGTCAGTGCCACTGAGCGTCCGCGGAGGGACAACGAAACCTCATGGCGTCTTCGCCCCGTTCACCTTTAAACCTTGGAATCGTCGCCCATGTTGACGCCGGCAAGACCAGCCTGACCGAACGCCTGCTGTTCGACGCGGGCGTCATCAGCAAACTAGGCAGCGTCGACAGGGGTACGACTCAGACGGACACTCTCGATCTGGAACGGCGACGCGGCATCACGATCAAGGCGGCCGTGGTGTCCTTCACGATCGAAGAGGCAAAGATCAACCTGATCGACACGCCCGGGCACTCCGAATTCATCGCGGAGGTCGAGCGCGCCCTCCTCGCGCTCGATGCCGCGGTGCTCGTCATATCTGCGGTCGAAGGGGTCCAGGCTCACACCCGGGTTCTCATGCGTACCTTGAAGAGGTTACGCATTCCGACCGTGTTCTTCGTGAACAAGGTCGACCGGATGGGCGCCCAATACGACAGGTTGTTAGGCGACATCGCAGCCAAGCTCACACCTCAGGTGATCGCAATGAGCCGAGTGAGCTGCCTTGGCGCGAAGAACGCGACCGTAACTCCCTGCACGCTCGATGACGACCAACACCTCGAGCAGATCGTGGAAGTCCTTGGGGAGAACGACGAGTCACTGCTCGATGCGTACCTCTATAGTTCACGGGGCCTCGACGGCGCCTTCCTGGAACGAAACCTGGCAGCTCAGACCAAACAAGGTCTGGTGCATCCGATCTACTTCGGCTCAGCCATCACGGGCGCTGGGGTTCCCGATCTCGTCCGAGGAATCCGCGACCTCCTGGAACCAAGCGCCCCACCAGGCGAGGAGCTGAGCGGTGCCGAAGACTTGAGCGGCACGGTGTTCAAGATCGAACGCGGTCGGGCCGGCGAGAAGGTCGCCTACGTCAGGCTGTATTCGGGTGCGATCGGCGTCCGCGACCGCGTCGTCTTCTCAAGGCGAACAGCACACGCAAACGTCAACGAGTACGAGGGAAAGGTTACGGCCATCCATGTATTCGAAGATGGCCGTACGATGCAAGCCGCCAAGGTGTCCATGGGAAACATCGGCAAGATCTGGGGACTCGCAGACATCCAGATCGGCGATCAGCTCGGCCGCTCCAAGCAGGCACGTGCTGAGGCGTCCTTTGCGCCACCCACGTTAGAAACAGTAATCAAATCAAAGCATCCCGACGACCGGATCGCGCTCCATGCTGCGTTACAAAAACTTGCGGAGCAAGACCCGCTGATCAATATTCGACGAAACGACCTCGCTCAGGAAACAACCGTCTGCCTCTACGGCGAGGTGCAAAGAGAAGTCCTCGAAGCCCAGATCGTCGAAGAATTTGGCATTGAAGTCGAATTCGAGGAAACTCGGACTATCCATGTTGAGCGCGTTATCGGCACTGGCGAGGCGTACGAACATATGGGCCTACATGAGCACGTCCCCATCGCCGCGACCGTAGGCCTGCGCATTGAGCCAGCGCCACCTGGCGCCGGGGTCACCTACGAAGTCGGCATCGAACCCGGCCTGCTCTTGCGGGTCTACCACACTGCAATCGAGGAAACAGTGTACGAAACTCTCCACCAAGGCTTGTTCGGCTGGGACGTGCCCGACTGCAAGGTGACATTGACTCTTGGAGCGTACGACAGCATCGGCAGCACGGGTGGCGACTTCCGCGCGATGACGGCACTCGTCCTGATGGCGGCCCTCCTACAGGCCGGCACGCAGGTCTGCGAGCCGCTCAACCACTTCGAACTGGAGGTCCCCAAAGACACGGTCAGCGTCACCATGGCCAAACTCATCGAACTCGACGCCACACCCGAAAACACCACCATCCAAGGAGAGTCGGGCCATCTCGACGGCAGGATTCCGGCACGAGCTGTCCACAACCTCGAACGCCAAATCCCTGGACTCACCAGGGGCGAAGGGATCGTCCTCACCGAGTTCGCCGGCTACCGCCCAGTCACCGGCACCCCACCCCGTCGCGCTCGCACCGACGCCAATCCGCTCAATCGCAAGGAATACCTCAGCCACCTCGCCAAGCGCGGATAACGAGGTAGCGATCGGCGAGTTTCCCCCCAACGGCCACCAGCGTCATCGCCGCGTGACTGGAGGACGTGCGCCCAGAGCATCCCAGATGGTGAGCGCATCCCGAATAGCGGCGACGTCGTGAGTGCGGATGAAGTCGACCCCCTGGCGCGCGGCATATAGTTCTGCAGCGAGACTCGCAGGGCCGATGTTGTCCAGATCACGACCAGTGAGGGAGCGTAGGAACGACTTTCGGGACGGCGAGACCAGGACCGGCAGTCCGAGCTGAGACTTCAACGCGCCGATCCGGGCCAGAGCCATCAGCGAGGGCTCTGGAGTTCTGCCCAGAAAATAACCGAGTCCGGGATCGATGATCAGCCGTTCACGGCTGACACCGGCCCTTTGTAGTGCGGCCAAGCGCCCCCTGAAGAACCCCTCGATGCCCTTCCACACCGTTTCGGCAGCGGTCAACACTTCGGTGGCTGGCCCTCTGCGTTGCACGGAATGCATGACGATCAGCCGACATCCCAGGTCGGCCAACTCCCGGTAGCGGCTGGCATCGGGGAAGCCTTGGATGTCGTTCAGGTACGAGGCGCCGCGCGCGGCGGCAAAGCGTTGGGTCTCAGGCAGGAACGAGTCAACCGACACCGGTATGTCCGCGGCTACCAGCTCGTCGATGACGTCAGCCAGCCGCCGTATCTCTTCATCAGCGGTCACCCTCTGGGCGCTTGGATTGCTCGCCGCCGGGCCAAGCTCAATGATGTCGGCGCCCGCCGCACGCAATCGCCAAGCATGCGCAATCGCGTCCTCGGCGGCCAGGAACCTGCCACCATCCGAGAACGAGTCGGTGGTGATGTTGACGATCCCGACAAGCCGAGGCCGACCCGAGGGTACTACCGCGGAATCAAGATGTTGGACCATAGCCGTGTCTCCCAGGTCGATCCCAGAAGCCCAGGCGCACGGCACAACATCCCTTTGATGGAGCCGCTCCCCGATGGTTACATCCATCTCAAGTCGCCAGTCACGGCTCAACCGCAGTCTACTGGTCACGCAGAGCGGATAGGAAGATCTACGTATGCCGGTTGACGATCTCTCGGCAGGCGGTCGCCCATTCGATTGCGTGCCGCGCTTGATCTCGTCGGGCCGCTGGTAGTGCGAGATCGGTGAGGTGCACCGACTCCTCAGCGATCAAGGCTGTCTGCTGACCGACCATGGCATGTACGAGTTCCTCAACCCACGGATGGCCGTAGCCATAGCGCACTTCCCGAACCTGGTCGGCTTGCTGCGAGATCGGGATCTGATCTACTGGATAGATGCACCAACTCCACGCCATGTAGGCAACATCGTCGATGCGATTCCCAGGGCCAGCAAAGTCCCAGTCGATGAATGCGACCGGGTAACCGTCTTGGAACAGGGTGTTTGTAGAGCCCGCATCGCCATGGGTGATGCATTCCTCTCCGTCGGCGAGAGGATGCCCCGCGGTTATGTCATGGAGATCACGGAGCATTCTGGCACCCAGCTTGGCTGCGCCACACGCACGCTGGCGTGGGTGATCCGAAATGCTGCCGGGGATGTACGTGAAGATGTCCCGACCAGCCTCGTCAATGCCAAGGTATCGAGGCGCAAAGGAATACCCGACGGACTCCAGATACCCCAGCAGCGACGCTACATACGTCGAGTGCGGGCCCCGAGTCCGTCGGACCGTCGAGCCGACGCGTACAACCTCATCCGTCAGGTGGCCACCAGCGAGGGGCTGCTCATTCATGGCCTCCATCATGGAGGAGGTACGACCTTGTTGCCCAGCAGACCACCGGACCGCCTGGACCAGCTACAAGCGGCTAAGGAAACCGAGTTGTGGGGTGGGCACTGGGCCTTCGCCGCGTTCGCCGGCATCTGCGCCGCCACCGCAGTCATCGCCACTGCCAGTCGCGGAGTACGAAAGATGCGCCCGCTCGAAGAACTCCAGGCCGACAGGACTCGCGGGCATCGGCGGCCGGCAGAACCCGCTTGACGGATCGTGGCCGTCATGGGCAGGCTGGCCGAGTCCTCGACAACGGAGCAGCAGGGGAAGGAGGTGCGGAGTTGAACCTGCCGGTCATGCCCGCGCCATCGCCCCTACCGACCCGCTGAGCCCGCGGACCAGGACGGTGGCCCACCAGCCCCTTCGGAGGCCACCTTGTCCGATCGGTTGCCCGATCCTTCCGATCCTTCCGTCCGTCGTGCGTTCCTCGACGGGCTCGACGTTCGACCCGACCCGTTCCAGCTCCACGCCATGGATGGGCTCGACGACGGCCACTCCGTCCTCGTCATGGCACCAACCGGCGCGGGTAAGACGTTCGTCGCCGACTACGCGGTCGCACGCAGCCTCGCCGCCGGAACCACCGCCGTCTACACCACACCGCTGAAGGCACTCAGCAACCAGAAGTACCGCGACCTCTCCGCCCGACTCGGCCAAGACCGCGTCGGGCTCATCACCGGAGACCGGACCGTCAATCCTGGTGCCGCGGTGCTCGTCGTGACGACGGAGGTGCTGCGGGCCATGTTGTACGAAGTGCGGGCGGCGCGGCACGAACTCGAAACGACAGCGATGTCGGAGGGGGTCCACCCGGCTTCCCCACCGCCGGCACTGGCCCGACTGGGTGTCGTCGTACTCGACGAATTTCACTACCTCCAGGACACCGAGCGCGGCGCGGTCTGGGAAGAGGTCGTGATCAACACGCCTGCCGACGTGCCCCTCGTGTGCCTGTCGGCCACGATCCCGGACGTCGCGCTCGTGCACGACTGGCTGACAAAAGTCCACGGCCCGACCGAGCTGGTCGTCGCGGACCAGCGGCCGGTGCAGCTCAACCATCTCTACGCTGTTGGCAATCTGCGCCGAGCCGCGCCGATGCTGCTTCCGGTGTACGTCGACGGACGGCTCAACACCGCGGCCGAACTCCTCGACGGTACGCGCCGCGACACCCGAGGCGAGGGTCTGCGGGCCCGCGACCGGGACCGGCCCGTCCCACCGTCCCGGCAGGACCTGATCGAACACCTGCGGGCAAACAACCTCGTACCCGCGATCTGGTTCGTCCTGTCAAGGTCAGGTTGCGACGAGGCGGTCACCGACTGCCTGGCCAGTGATCTCCAGCTCACGACCGAGGCGGAACGGGTACGGATCCGGGCCCTGGTCGGCGAATCGCTCGCCCGCTTGTCGAGTGGGGAACTCCGCGCGATCGACGCCCCCGGCTGGCAGCACGCGCTCGAGTCCGGCGTCGCGGCCCACCATGGCGGGTTGGCGCCGGTCCAGCGCGAGGTCGTCGAGGCGGCGTTCGCCGAAGGACTTCTGAAGGTCGCCTTCGCGACGGAGACGCTCGCGCTCGGCGTCAACCTGCCCGCCCGCACCGTCGTGATCGACCGTGTCATTCGCGCCAGTGGGGAACTGCTGGATGCGGGCGAGTTCGCCCAGCTCTCCGGCCGGGCCGGCCGCCGCGGCATCGACGACGTGGGGCAGGTGGTGGTTCCGTGGTCGCCGCATGTCCCCTTCCACCGGGTCGCCGCGATCGTCGGCGGGCACCTCGCGGCCATCCGGTCGGCATTCCGGGTGACGCCGGCAATGACCCTCAACCTCGTCCGCATAGGTACGCCGGACGAGGCGCGCGCCGCGGTCGAGTCATCGCTGCGGCATCGCTGCGCGCTGGATCAGGCGGCTGTCCTGCGTACCGATCTCGCCACTCGTCAAGGCGAGCTTGACGACCTCACCGAGCAGCTCGAGCTGTCCGACCTGGCCGAACCCGCCGACCTCACCGAGCAAGCCGAAGCCGCCAACCTCGCCGAATCCGCCGACCGGACCGAGCAAGCCGAAGCCGCCAACCTCGCCGAACCCGCCGACCGGACCGAACCCGCCGACCTGGCCATGGAGCTGGCCGGTGTCCGCCCGGGCGATGTCGTCGTCGACACCGGACGGACGTCGTACGGCCCGGTCGTCGTCCTGGCCGTGGGTACCAAGCGGGGCGCCACCTGCGTCGAGGCCATCCACACCAGCGGGCGGCGCCTCCAGCTCACGCCGTCGAGCCTGCGCGGCCGCCCGGCCGTACTCGCCCACCTCGACCTGCCGGACTGGGAGCCGACCCAACGTGGCCACGCCAAACGGGCCGCCGACGCGCTGGCCCAACTCGACCTCCCACTCGCTGGACTCGAACACGCCACCTCGCCCATTCCGCATCCCCACGCGAAGCCAGCCGCACCTGGACGACGGCTCGCGGCGCGACGCAGCCGGCTGGCCGCGACGGTCGAGAGTCTGGAGACGTTGGTCGCGGAGACGACCGACGGTGTGAGGACAGAGCTCGACCGGGTGATCCGCCTCCTCCGCCGCCGCGGACACCTTGTCAACTGGACCTTGACACCGTCGGGTCAGGCGGTACGGCGGCTGTTCCATCCGTCCGGACTGCTGCTCGGGGAGTGCCTGGTGGCCGGAGTTCTGGACGGACTGGAGCCCGCCTCACTCGCGTCGGCCGCGTCGTGGTTCACGGCGCGCAGCCGCCTTGGCGGGCCACCCTCGACCGGTATCGCCACACCGGAACTGGCCCGGCGATGGGAAACCGTTCGTGCCATCACCCGGGCAGTCCAGGCCGACGAGATCGCCGAAGGGCTGTCCCCCACGCCGCACCCCGAGCCCGCGCTCGGCGTACCCGTCCACCGCTGGGCTGCTGGTTCGCCGCTCGACGTCGCGGTGGGCGCCAGCGACGTCCTGGTCGGAGACGTCGTACGCGAGATACGCCAGGTGGCCGAACTCCTCGACCAACTGGCAACCGTCCCTGGAAACCACCAGACACCCGCGCGGGCCGCCGTCGTCGCGTTACGCCGCGGCGCCGTCGTCGCGGCTGACGAACGAACGACGCCCGACGGAACGGCGTACCCAACACTCCTGCTCAGCACCCCGGTATCGAACTGAGTGCCGACCAAGAGGCCTGCGTAAAAAGCCGTTTGCCAGGCTTTGCCGGCATCGCTTACGGTGCTGGCGTCAGGTTTGGAAGGGGGTGACGGTCATGTCCGATCGACTGACAGCGTCGCCCGAGAGCCGCCCCCAGGCCTGACAATCAGCCGGGGCCTCGCTGCTGAGACTCACAGTGGAGGCCCCACATGCAGCTTTCCCTCCTGCTTCGCCTGCGTCCCTTCCTCCTCGCCGGGCAACGGTCGAGGCTTGCTCTCTACATCGCGTTGTTGCTGGCTTCGGCGCTGCTCGCGGTCGCGGTCCCGCTGGCCTTTCAGCGCACCGTCGATGATGGACTGGCAATCGGCGCCACAGCGGTCGCGCTGACGTGGACCGGCGTCGCCCTGGCACTCGGTCTGATCGCCGCCGGGGCGGCTGCCGTCGCGAACGCCGCGGGCGCCGATATAGGTGGCAGAATCTCAGAGGCGCTGCGGTTGGCGCTGTTCGAGCAGATCACCGCCCAGCCGTACGCCTTCCATGCGCAGTCCAAGGCCGGTGCCGTGGTCTCCCGACTGACGCGCAGCCCCTCAGCGGCCAGCAACCTGATCCAGTCGGTCTTCGGCACCCTGATCGGCCAGGGAGTGCTGTTGGTTTTGGCTGTGGTCACGTTGGCCCGGATCAATGTGATCGCGGTTGTAGTGGTGTTGGCGATGGTGCCGCTATTTATGATCCCGCTGCGCCTGTTCACGAACCGTATTTATGCGGCGGGGCGCGAACAAACCGCCGCCACCAGCGAGGCCGAGCATTTTCTGACCGAACGACTCAACGTCGAAGGCGCGGTGACCCGTCACCTGCTCCATTCACACCCGGCCGAGTCCGCGGCCTTCGCCGCCCGGGTCGCGAGGATCCGGACGGCATTGGTTCGGCGCAATGGCAGCTTCTACGGATCCCAGTTCTTCACCTCCGCCCTCGCCGCTCTCGGCGTGGCTGGCGCCTACGCTGCTGGCACGCTGCAGGGCGCATCAGTAGGACAGGTTGTCGCGATGGCCGCCCTGGTGAAGCTGATCTACGACCCCCTTGTGCAGATCAGCATCCAAGGGCTCGGCCTGAGCGGCGGCATCATCGAACTGGAGAGGATCTTCGCGGTGCTGGACCTGCCGGTGCAGCAGCCTGCAGGTAACCGGAGGCTGGGGGCGCCAGCGACGCGGCTCGCCTTCGAGCGTGTGTGGTTCCGGCATCCAGCGCCCGGAACGGCAACCCTTCCTGACCTCGCCGCGGACACCACTACGGTGGGCGAACACGACTGGGCGGTGGCCGACCTCACGTTCTCATTGGTGCCGGGTGGTACGACGGCCCTGGTCGGCCCCAGCGGAGCCGGCAAAACCACAACAGCCCTGCTTGCCGTCGCGGTGCATCAGCCGACCCGAGGTCGGATCATGATCGACGACGTCGATCTGGCTGATCTGTCCCCGGCGTCGCGGCATCGGGCCATTGGCATGGTGACTCAGGACGTCTTCGTCCTCCACACCAGCCTCCGCGACAACCTCACGGTGGCAGGCCCCGAGGCGACCGACGACCAGATCCTGGAGGCCCTGCACCGCGCCCAACTCGCCGGCCTGATCGACACGCTGCCGCAGGGGCTCGACACTGTGGTGGGTGATCGCGGATTTCGGCTGTCCGGCGGAGAACGTCAACGACTCAGCCTTGCCCGGCTCTTCCTGGCCGATCCGGACATCGTGATTCTGGACGAGGCCACGGCCCACCTGGACACGTTGACCGAGGCCGCCCTCCACAACGCGATGACCCACCATCTTGCCGGGCGAACCTTGCTGATCATCGCCCACCGACCGAGCACGATCGAGAACGCCGATCGCACCATCCGTCTCGATCACGGCCGGGTCGTCGCCATTGATCCAGATCGAAGGATCACGCGATGACCGAACCCCCTTCGATTTCCAAGCCGAAAGCGGGGTCCGATTCTCACTCATACGACAGCCGTCGATCGTGACCTTGGCTGCGTCTTGTGGGTATCGAACGCTGGAGTCGATACCGCGGGCGCCATCAATGCCGAGGTGAAGTCGGCGTGGTTAGGGGCGCGGCGATGCTCGTTGATATACGCCGGGTCCCGGAGCATCCCACCACTGTGCGTCTTGCTCTGCAACGCCGTTGGCCAACCTCGCGCCCGTCGTACCGTCTCGCCAATGCGGACTACCGGATTGAGATTCCCGCCGGTGAGGACTTCTTCTGGCACGGTCTAACGCTACAGCCGACAGCCAGTGGATCGATGGAGCCGGCGCCGCGCAAACCCGCGTGCACCAGCCGCCAGCTCTTTATGACAGCAACGGAAATCGACCGGCCTGAGACCCGAGTTCACTTCGTTCGTGCTCCGTAAGCGATCGTCGGCCGGTACCAACCTCGAAGAACTGCTGGTCGTCCCAATCGAGACTGACGGGCGGTTCCCCACCCAATAGCGCTACGAGGACTGGCCGCGTCACACGCAAGGCGGGTTCAGTCGTCCACGGCGAGCGGCCCAGCGTCATTGCGGCATCAATTCCATGCGCCGCCAAGGAGATCACCCGCGTGAGCAGCCAATCCCCGAGTCTCATGGCCCCGACCCGGTTGATCTCCACCACCCGTTCGAGTTCGACCTCATCCGCCCACGTCACGATGGAATGCACCATGGAGTCGAAGTACTCGGGCGCGGTCGTATGCCCGACGAGGATGCGGGCATGCCTTTGGGTGCGCTCGACATTAAGTTGGCGATATTCCGTCGTGGACCGTTCAGGCCGGCGGTAGTAGTCCGCCGCTTCTCGCGGTGTAGCAGCTTCCGGCGCTCTCGGAAAGTCACCAGACCGCACGCTGTCGGCCGTGTGGACGACAAGCTCCGCCAGAGTCCATGGCGGACAGTTGGTGAGGCGAGCGAATTCCTGCTCCGACACATCACGAAGCGCTTCACTCATCGCCCGTCCCTCAGCCGTCAATGCCAGCCGGATCTCCTTCATGCGCGGCAGCCTAGCCCGGATGCCTGGTGTGCAATCCGCGTACAACAAGCACGCTCGATCCGGCGCTGAACGTGGCCGGAAGAGGCCATGAATTCTGTCGGGCGCCCGCGGGGTCGCGTGTGGCAGCGTCGAGCGCATGGCGCGATTCGATCTGGTTCCGGTGCTTCGGAGGTATCTCCTGCATGCCCGACTGTTGTGGCGGGTGGCTCCCGGGCCGACTGTGCTATGTGCGGTACTGACGATGCTGTCAGCGTTGGCGAGTACGGCGGTGTTGGTGACGACGGGCCGGCTGGTCGGGGCGTTAGCGACGGCGATCTCCTCGGGTCCAGGCTCGGCGGCGGCAGGTGCCGCTTGGTGGTGGCTGGCGGCGACTGCCTCAGCACTGGTGATCGGTCCCGTGTCATCGTCAGCGGTGGCCGCGGTGGCTGAGGGGATCTCGGCGAAGTACCTGGTCGCTGTGTCGGACATGACGATCCAACTCGGCACCGACCCATACGGCATCGGTCACCTGGAGGACCCCGTTATCGCGGGGCGTCTCGATGCGTTGGCGCGAGCACCGCAGGATTGGTTGTTTGTCACCGGTATCAACGGCGGCTGGCTGGTGCTGGCCGAGCGGCTCAGCGGTGTCGGTGCGTTCGTCGTACTGCTGGAATGGTCTTGGTGGCCGCCACTCATCGTGGTCTTGGCATGGCAGATCAACGCGCGGACGATGGCGCGATATATAAACGACGTCTTTGACGAGATGTTGACTGCGACAGGCAGCGGCCGGCGCCGGGCGACGTACTTGCGGTCGCTACTCACCGCGGGCACGACCGCGAAAGAGGTACGCCTGTTTGGGTTGGTCGACTGGCTGGCCGATCGGTACCTCGCGACCTGGCACACCACAATGGCTGTGGTGTGGGCCCGTCGGACCAAAAGCCTGCGGCGAACCATATGGTCAGCGGTGATCGTGCTGGCAGCGAATGCCCTCGTGTTCGGTCTGCTCGCGCGCGATGCGTGGATCGGCGGCGTATCGACTGGCTCGCTGGTGACTGTCGCACTGTCGATCCTGGCGCTCGCAGCATTCGGCAGCCTGTATCCGAGTAACGGGTTCGCACGAACCACCTCTGTGCTCGCCGAGGTGGTTACGACGCGCGTCCAACGCGGTTTGTCACCCCTTCCCGACCGTCGAGGCAGTGCCATCCCGGCGCCAGCACGACCACTGCCGGTGCGTCCGCAGCCTGTGGCGGTGGACCTGCAGGACGTGACGTTCGGCTATGCGTCCCGCGCCAATCCAACCCTGGCGGGGTTGACCCTGCGTATTCCGGCAGGCCAGTCCGTCGCGCTCGTGGGCGTGAACGGTGCCGGCAAATCGACGCTGATCAAGCTCCTGTGCGGCCTGTATCGACCGCAGTCAGGAACAGTTCGGATCGACGGCGCTGACCCCGGCGTCGATGTCACGGCTCGGCGCCGAGTGAGCGCCATCTTCCAGGATTTCGTTCGCTACCAGCTCCCGCTGCGCGACAACGTCGGCTTCGGCGCAGAGGCGGTCGCCGATCACGCCGTCCTCGAACACGCTCTTCACGATGCTGGCGGGGCACAACTGCTCGACGAGCTCAGCTTCGGATGGGACACGATCCTGTCCGCGGAGTACGCCAAGGGCACCGACCTGTCCGGCGGGCAGTGGCAACGGGTAGCCCTTGCCCGCGCATTCGCCGCCCTGTCCGCCGACGCGGGGCTGCTGGTCCTGGACGAGCCCACCGCCGCCCTCGACGTACGCACCGAGGCGGCACTCTTCGATCGTTTCCTCCAGGTGACTCGGGGCGCCACCACGATCCTGGTGTCGCACCGCTTGTCGAGTGTCAGACATGCCGACCGGATCCTCGTACTCGACAATCCCGACGGAGCCGGCGCCCGCGTCATCGAGGACGGCAGCCACGACGAGCTGCTCGCCGCAGGCGGCGCGTACGCGGAGATGTTCACCCTGCAGGCATCACGCTTCGCAGCTGCCGGGAGCGAAGGAGCGACCCGATGACGCGCATGATGCGGTCACTGTGGCTCCTCGCAGCGACCTCCGCGAAAGTCAGTCCGTGGCAGTCGCTGGCATGCCTGGGTGAGCCGGTCGGGCGTGTCCTGCAGCTGCTGCAACCCCTGTATCTGGCGTGGTTCGTCACCGGTATCGCCGAGCATGAGCTGGGGCTCGTCCTCTCGGCTGCTGTCGCGTTCGTCGGGTCAGTTGGTGTGTCACTGGCGCTCGGCATCATCGGCATGGACGCCCGTGGCAGGCAGCAGGAACGAGTCGGCACCTTCTTCGCAGCCCGGATCGGCCGCATCACGGGCGCCATCCCGACCCTGGACCACCTCGAGTCCCCGCGCTACCTCGACGAGTTGCAGGTAATGCGGGAGAACGAAGGTGCCCTGGGTCTGGCGCTCAACCAGTTGTTGAACGCCGTCAGCAATCTCATCTTCGTCGTCGGGACGATCGCCTTGGCCATCACGGCCGACTGGCGGTTGCTGCTGGTCGCGTTGGCGGGTGCGCCGGCCGTGGTCGCCACCCGGTGGGCAGTGGCGTGGCGGGCCTCGGCAGAAACGAAGTCCGCCGAACCTGGCCGGTTGGCCAGCCACCTGCTCGGCCTCGGCCTGTCCGCAGCGCCTGGCGCCGAGCTCCGCGTCTTCGATCTCCAGGGCACGATCCGCGGCCGTCTCCGAGCTGCGACCTCGCTCTGGCGAGCACCGCTTGTCGACGTGGCCCGCCGACAAGCCGTCCTTGACATCGCCGGAAACGTACTGTTCTTTGGCGTCGCGATAGCCGTCTCGGCCTGGATGGTGCGCGACGCGATCGGCGGCACCGTGCTGCTCCCCGACCTGGTCCTATCTTTGATGCTCATCGGTCGGCTCCAAGCGACAAGCAGCATCGTGCAAAACTCGATCCACGCTCTGGCGGACATGATCCGCACTGCGAACCGCTACCTCTGGCTCCTCGACTACCACCAGCAGCAAGCCCGCGCCCACAGCGGAACGGCGATGCCACCGGCGGCCCTGACCAAGGGGATCCGCCTGGACCACCTCACCTACAGCTACCCCGATGCCGCCCGCCCCGCCCTCGACGATGTGTGTCTCGACCTACCCGCCGGCGCGATCATTGCTCTGGTTGGCGAAAACGGGGCGGGCAAGTCAACCTTGGTCAAGCTGCTCACCGGCCTGTATCGACCCACAGCCGGCGCGGTTCTGCTGGACGGGGTCGACCTGGCCGACCATGATCTGACCGCCTGGCGCACACGCGTCAGCGGCGCATTCCAAGACCATGCCCGCTTCGAACTCCCTGCCGGTGATGCCATTGGCGCCGGCGACCTGGCGCACATCAGCGACGGGGACAGGATTCACCACGCCCTCCGCGCCGCCGCGGCCGAGGACGTACTTGCCGCCCTTCCCGATGGTCTCGACACCCACCTCGGATCACAGTGGCAGAACGGGGTCGACCTGTCAGGTGGCCAGTGGCAGAGACTTGCCATTGCCCGCGGCATGATGCGGAGTGAACCACTCCTGCTCATCCTCGACGAACCCACCGCCGCGCTCGACCCCGCCACCGAACACAACCTGTTCCAGCGGTACTCAGCGGCCGCCCACGACGCCAGGCGGCAAGGCGGCATAACCCTGCTCATCACCCACCGCTTCTCCACCGTCGCCGCCGCCGACCTCGTAGTCGTACTCGACCACGGTCGCATCCTCGAGCAGGGCACTCACAAGGAGCTCATAGCGGCAGACGGGCAGTACGCCAACCTCAACAAACTGCAGGCCCATGGGTACCGCTAACACCATCAAAGTCGCTGGATGGCTGTCGCGGGGACTGTGCATCTTACGGTGTTTCCGGCCCGACACGCTGCCCGTGGTAAACCAGTTGGCGGCGGTGCACGCCCCCGAGAAGATCTTCTGCGTGATTCGAGCCTGAGCCTTGGTGTGCAGTCAACGCCCAGCGTTTCGAACGCACCCGCGTAGCCGCATGGTCAGGGGGCGACCGAGATCGGTCGCGCCGCCGGTGGGCCTCCCTCCTGCGGGAATGGCAGCTTGCGATCATCCTTCTCAGAATCGGATCACTCATGTCTTCTACCGTCGACGCGCCCGTAAAGGGCGCGCGGCTCGGCGACGCTGTCGACGATGTCGCCTTCGGGCACCCCTACCTCATGGCCGGCACACTGATCATCCTCACCACGCTGCTCACTATCCCTACTCTCCAAAGGGCCGCTGCTTCCCAAAACACCTCCGTAAGCGTCGAATGACGAGCCGTCCCACCCGAGTTCGAGGCAGTCAAGGCGACCCGGTCCTCACTCGGGAATGGAGCGCCGGGTTTCTGCCAGGTCAACGCAACTCGCGTCGATGTCCCAAACCCTGTGCAACCAATGCGGTCATCTGACCGTGTACAAGAACGGATGACTCTCGTGGTCGGAATAGACGGCACAGTCGGTGCCCGCGTCACGAAGCCAGGCGGCGCCGAGTCCGACCACAAGGTCCTTCGCGGCAGCGAGATCGTCCACTTCGATGTCCAGGTGGATTTGCTGCGGGCGTGCAGGATCTGGCCAGTGCGGCTGCTCCCCCGTTGCTCCTTGGAAAGCGAGAGTAGGACGCCTCCCAACCTCGACCTTGATCGTCACCCACCCCACGAGCACGCCTGCGCCCGATGCCGGTTCCTCCGTGCCAATCCCGCGCAACTGCCGCGGATCGTCGACATGATCAACAACACCGGAGAACGTCTTCAGGAAGCCCGGGACCCCACCTGGCTCGGCGAGGTCGCCGCACTGGAGGAATCATTGCAGCACCTACGCCGTCGTCATGATGAGGCACAGGCCCGTGATCCTCTTCGCGTGAGCTCTATTCCTGATCCCCGGCAGACTGGGGTGCACTGACGGGTCCTGTTACGGCGGCCGATGGGCCCGTACCGTCGAGTGCGTGGATCGGCGTAGGGATATTCAGGAGTTCCTGACGAGTCGTCGGGCGCGGTTGACGCCGGAGCAGGCAGGGCTGGCGAGGTCCGGCGACACGCGACGCGTCGCGGGTCTGCGTCGGGAAGAGGTGGCGACGCTGGCTGGGGTCAGCGTGGACTATTACGCGCGACTTGAGCGAGGCCAGCTGGCCGGGGCATCGAATTCGGTGCTGGAGGCGGTGTCTCGCGCGTTGCAGCTGGATGAAGCGGAACGGCAGCATCTGTTCGACCTTGCGCGAAATGTTGAGCGGAAACCGTCTTGTCGGCTGCGGCGGAAGTCGGCGCCGTCCGGTCCGCGGCAAGCCGTCATGTCGATCCTTGCCGGGATGACCGGGCTACCGGCCTACGTGCGCACACCGAAGATGGAGATCCTGGCGGCGAACGAGTTGTGTCAGGCGCTGTACGGGGGTGCACTGGACGAGAGCCGACTGCCGCTGAATCTGGCCCGGTATCTGTTCCTTGACCCGCATTCACGCGGCTTCTTCCTGGATTGGGAAGCAATCGCCGACGATCTGGTCGGTGCATTGCGGATCGTGGCCGGCCGGGACCCGCGGGATCGGGCGTTGAGCGACCTGATCGGGGAGCTGTCGACCCGCAGCGACGAATTCGTAGCCCGGTGGGCCCGGCAGAACGTCCGTTTGCACCGCACCACTCGCAAGCGGCTGCAGAACCGGGTGGTCGGCGCGATCGAACTGACCGGCAACGCGCTCGAACTGCCCGGTGATGATCTTGTCCTGATTGCCTACACCGCCGATCCCGGCTCACCGGCCGAAGATCAACTGCAGCTGCTGGCCAGCTGGGCTGCCAGCCATAGTCCGACGATGGTCGATCCCGATCCGGCCAAACCGTCAAGTGGCACCGACTTACCAGACCCTCGGCACACGCCCTTTCCCTTCTGAGCAACGAGAGAACCGAGATCAACAATGTCTGATGCGTCTACCCTGACTTTGAACAACTGCGTCACCATGCCCGCCTTGGGATTCGGCGTCTTCCAGACCCCGCCTGATGAGACACGTGCGGCGGTGTCGGCGGCCCTGGCAGATGGTTACCGGAACATCGACACGGCGGCCGCCTACGGTAATGAGCGGCAGGTCGGGGAGGCGGTCGCCGCGGCGGGTCTGGATCGGTCCGAGGTGTTCGTGGAGACCAAGATCTGGATCAGCGACTACGGCTATGACCAGACACTGCACGGGTTCGAGAAGAGTGCCCGCAAACTCGGTGTCGATCAGATCGACTTGTTGATCTTGCATCAGGCGTTGCCGTCGGAGTTCGACAAGACGCTGGAAGCCTACCGCGCCCTGGAGACCCTGCTGGCCGACGGCAAGGTTCGCGCGATCGGGGTGAGCAACTTCATGGTCGACCACCTGACCGCACTGCTGGACCGCGCCACGGTGGTGCCGGCGGTCAATCAGATCGAAGTTCATCCCTACTTCACCCAGCCGCAGGTCCAGGCGATGAACGCCGAGCACGGCATCCTGACCCAGGCCTGGTCTCCGATCGGCGGCATCACCTTCTACCGCGACGGTCAGCACAGCAGCACCCTGCAGGACCCAGACATCGGCCGGATCGCCGATGCCCACGGCAAGACGCCGGCACAGGTGATGCTTCGCTGGCACCTGCAGCGGGGCCGCTCGGCCATCCCGAAGTCGACCAACCCGCAGCGGATCGCGGAGAACATCGACGTCTTCGACTTCGAGCTCACCGCCACGGAGCTGGCGGAGATTGACGCCCTCGACACGGGCCGTCGCGGCGGGCCCGAGCCCGAAGCAATCACCTTGGAGACCTTCGGCCGAGCGATTCCCGAGGACTGAGCCCACGACCTCCGCCAAGGTCTGCACACCTCTGCCGCCCGCGTCGCCGGACATCGCCACACCCATCTCCCGAACGAGGACGCACCCATGCCCACCCCGACGCCAAGACGTGGCCTGCTCACCCGAGGCCTATTCCTCGCCGCAGGCGTGTGCATCGGAACAACCGCATGCTCTGCCGACAACCCCACGGGTCGACCAGCGACAACTACCGAGCCGCGTGACGAAAGCACCACTGTGACCGATCCAGCTACGCCAACGAGAGCCGAGCGGCCGCGAGTCCTGCTGGCCTACTTCTCCCGGGCAGGCGAGAACTACTACAACGGCGGCCGGCGGAACCTGAAGGTCGGCAATACCGAAATGCTGGCCGAGATGATCAGCGATCTGGTCGACTGCAACGTCCATCGCATCGAACCCGCTGATCCGTACCCGCAGGGATACGACGCAACCGTTGCCCGCAACGTAGAGGAACAAGACGCCGACGCGCGGCCCAAGATCGCGAACCCGCTCAACTCGATGACTGACTACGACACGGTGTTGTTGGGCAGCCCGATCTGGAATGTGCGGGCGCCGATGATCATGTCCACCTTCACCGACGCCCACGACTTCACTGGCAAGACCATCTGCCCGTTCGTCACCTACGCCGTCAGCGGGCTGGCCGGCGTCGATCGTGACTACGCCGCCTCCTGCCCGACCGCACGCATCAGTACCGGCCTCGCGGTCCGCGGCGAGGACGCCACCCGGCGCCGACCACAGGTCGAAGCCTGGCTCCGACGGGTCGGCTTGCTCACCGACTGACCATCCACCATCAACACCCATCCGCGTGCAAGGAGGACAGCCGTGACCGAGAAGGCCAATCTCACACCCGCGCAACGCGCCATCGGCGGCTTTGCCCCGAAGCTGGTCTCGCTGACCGATGACGTGCTGTTCGGCGACGTGTGGGAACGCGCCGAGCTACCCAAGCGAGACCGCAGCCTGATCACCGTCGCTGCACTCATTGCTGGCGGCAACACCGAGCAACTGCGCAATCATCTGCGGCTGGCTCAGCAGAACGGGCTCACCGAGACCGAGTTGAAGGAGGTGATCATCCACCTCGCGTTCTACGCCGGCTGGCCTCGCGCGATGTCAGCGATGAACGTTGCCAAGACCGTTTTCATCACCGAGGACTGACCGACCACAAGGGGAAGGAGAGGCCGAGATGGCTGAGCAACACTGGCCGGTGGCGGTGATCACCGGAGCATCGTCGGGCATCGGCGCGGCAACGGCCCGAGCCTTGGTCGACCACAACTATCGGGTCGCGTTGCTGGCCCGACGCATCAACCGCTTGGAAGAACTCGCCGCCGATCTGGGCCCCGCCGCGCTCCCGATCGCGGCCGACGTCACCGATCGACCGGCACTGCTCGCCGCAGCTGAACGAATCGCAGCCGAGTTGGGTCGCGCGGACGTGCTGATCAACAACGCCGGAGTGATGCTGCTCGGCCCGTTCGACAGCACCCAACGCGAGGAAGCCCGCCGGATGGTCGAGGTCAACCTGCTCGGCGCGATGACCGCCACCGAGGTCTTCCTCGGTCAACTCCGCGCCGGCGGCGGCGACCTGGTCAACATTTCCTCGGTCGCCGGCCGCACCGCACGTGCCGGCAACGCCGCCTATGCCGCGACGAAATGGGGCATGAACGGCTGGTCCGAAGCACTCCGCCAAGAACTCCAACCCGACATCCGCGTCACCGTCATCGAACCCGGCGCGGTCGCCACCGAACTCACCGACCACATCACCGACCCAGCAGCCAAACAAGGAGCCGAACAGCTCTACGAGCAGCTGGCGATCACCGCCGAGGATGTCGCCGACGTGATCACCTTCGCCGTGACCCGGCCGCGGCGGATGACGCTGAACGAGATCCTGCTGCGGCCTACCAGCCAACCCGGATAACAGCCTCCACCAGCACGACAACACGACTGCCACGCGGCACCGCTCAACAGCGGATGCGCGGTGAAGGAGTAGATCATGATCAACAGAAGCCTCGGCACCAGCGGCCTCGAGGTGTCGGCGATCGGCTTCGGCTGCATGGGCCTCAACCACGGCTACGGCCATAGCCTCACCGAGAACGACGCCGTCGCGGTTATCCGCTCCGCCGTAGACCTCGGCGTCACGTTCTTCGACACCGCCGAGGTCTACGGCCCCTACACCAATGAGGAACTCGTCGGAAAGGCTCTGGCGCCGGTCCGCGACCAGGTGGTGATCGCCACCAAGTTCGGATTCTCCATCGACGGTGGCCGATCGACCGGACTCGACAGCCGACCCGACCACATCCGCACAACGGTGGAGGAGTCCCTGCGCCGACTCGATATCGAACGCATCGACCTGCTCTACCAGCACCGTGTCGACCCCCAGGTGCCGATCGAGGACGTTGCCGGCACCGTCAAAGAGTTGATCGAGGCCGGTAAGGTCGGCCACTTCGGACTCTCCGAAGCCGGCGTCGAGATCATACGCCGCGCCCACGTCGTCCAACCCGTCACCGCATTGCAGAGCGAGTACTCCCTATGGTGGCGCGAACCAGAAGCCGAGATCATTCCTACCCTCCACGAGCTCGGCATCGGACTGGTGCCGTTCAGCCCTCTCGGAAAGGGATTCCTGACCGGCACGATCAGCGGTGCCACGTCGTTCAGCGACAGCGATGTCCGCAGCAATCTGCCCCGATACAGCGAGCAGATGCGCACTGCACACCAAAGCCTGGTCGATCTGGTGACAGCAATCGGCGCACGCAACAACGCCACCCCTGCCCAGGTCGCACTGGCCTGGATCCTGGCCCAACACCCCACGAACGTCCCGATCCCCGGCACCACCAAACTCCACCGTCTCCAAGAAAACACCGCAGCCGTCGACGTCGAACTCTCCGCAACCGATCTTGATCAACTCAATGCGGCATCCGCCGAAGTCGACCTCTCAACAGACCGCTACCCGGCCCACATGCAACGTTGGATCAACCGCTGAACCGGTCCACAACACCAGTGAACAGGAGCCGGATCCTCGTCCCCTCAGCTGCCCTGCTGTGGGGGCTGCAGCTGGCATTCCTCAGCCCAGCTTTCGCGCTCATCTTGACCGAGCTCTACAACGCGACCACTGCTGAGGTCGGCTGGGTACGCGGCGGTCAGATCCTGACCGGAGAGATCGGCATCGGCGAACCGGGTCCCTTCGACGGTCTGGCTCGCTGCGAGTGACAAGCTGTCACCCTCGACCAGATCGTTCAGCTGCAGCGTGTCGATCCTTGGGGCATGCGTCGTCCTCGATCTGCTGGCCATGCGTTACTCCTGGGTTGTCGTCCATCGTGGCGAGAATCTGACTGGCCCATCCCGGCTCCAGGGAATCGGCGATGTCGATCAGCGCGGTCAGCTGGCTGGGGTGCAAGCGGTCGAAGAGCACCTCCCGCAGCATCGAAATTGAGTTGCCCAACTGAGCTGGCCATCGCAAAGCTCGCGCCATGTCCTCCGCGCGCAGACTGACGCTTGAACACTTTCAGTGGATCGACGGGCACGCAGACGTCTGGGAGATCTTCCGTGATCCCAGCGCGCTCACCGCAGTGGTCAAAGGCCTGGTAGAACCATTCAAGGACGACGGGATCACCGCGGTCTGCGGTATCGAGTCCCGGGGCTTCGCGCTCGGGGTGGCAACCGCGATCCAACTCGGCGCCGGATTCGTGCCAGTACGCAAGCAAGCTGGTCTCTTACCGGGCGAGAAGATCACTCGACAGACCGCTCCGGATTACCGCGGCGTTTGCCACGAGCTCCGACTTCAGCGCGGCTCGCTGACCCCATCAGACCGCGTACTGATGGTCGACGACTGGATCGAAACCGGCAGTCAGGCGGCAGCCGTCAAGTCCATGGTCGACGAATGTGGAAGCCACTGGGCCGGCTGCAGCGTCATTGTCGACGAGACCAATGACGACCGTCGAATGATGCTGGGGGTACGCGGCCTGGTCACAGCCGCCGACCTACCAGCCTGGACCCCGTAGGTCGAGCCGAATATCCGCAAACCCCTCGCGCCGAGGGCTCGCAGCATCGTGACGGAAGCGAGAGCCGGCTTGGTGGTGGTGTCTCGACGGAGAAGCCGACGCATCTGCGCCAGGTCGGGGTGTACCGCGGGTGGCGTCTCACATTGTGTACACCTTCTCGGGTACGAGGCGGGGCATGTCCCCACCAGGCAAGGCAAATTCGCCTAGTGAGGTGGGGACTTGCCGCGTGAGGTCTGCCAAAGATGGCTCCCCACGAAGCACGCTCAATTCACCCTGCCTGGTGGCCACCCAGCGCACGAGAATCCGAATTCGACAGCATCGCCAATAAAGATGGTAAGGCTCGCACTGTCATTGCAAGCCGTTCGTCACCGCCTGGCGCCAGCCAGCTGAAATCGGCTCAGAAAAAGCTCGAGCGGGCCGATAATTATTTGCTCGACCGGCGGACCGTAATGTCGAACTCGCGGTAGACCCGCGCCCAGAATCCGTCCCGCAACCAGACCCGAGCCTCCGGGTAGGGGCGCAGCGAGTGGCCGAGTTCCTTCTCCGCCTCGATCAGGAGCTCGGTGTCGATGACGGTCGGGAGGATCGGCCCGGGGAGGAGATCGCGGACGTTGTCGCGGCCGCGGGTGAGGATCCACTTCTGGGCGACGTGCTCGCCGACTTCCTCGACCGTGTTGCGGTTGGGGCCGAGCTTCGGGACGGTGCCACCGGGCGTGGACCGGACCGGCCGCGGCGCGGGCGTCTTCCCCGCGAACACCTGAGCGGGCGTGGGTGCGGGTTGGGCCGCCTGGGTGGACAGCGGATGCGACTCGCGCACATACGGCCGCAGGAGGTCCGCGGACAGCACCTCGACCGTGTCCGCCTCCCAGACCAGGCGCTCGGCCTGGTTGCTGCCGTAGGAGGGTTCGACCCCCCACAGATGGATGCGTACGCCGTACGCCTGCGCCGCCTCCACCGCGGACACCAGGTCCTCGTCACCGGCGAGCAGCACCGCGTCAGTGACCGCTCCGTGTCGGGCGAGTGCGTCGAGGTCGCTGCGGATCTGGGCGTCGACGCCCTTCTGCTGGCCCTGCTTGTTGAGGTTTCCCAACCGGACCTTGACCATCGGCAGGGCGGCGATCACCCGTTGGTCGACGGTTGGTACGCGGTCGTGAGCGGCGTCGTACCAATACACCCGGAGCAACTCGCCCGGCAGCCGCTCGGCGGCCTGTTTTTGTAGGACCTGGATCAACTCGTCGGCAGCGACGCGGTACTCGCGGCGTTCGCGCGCACCGAAGAGCACTTCACCGGCCGCGGCGTAGAGGTAGCCGACGTCGACCAGGATGGCGTACTTCATCGCGAAGACCGACGCACTGAGGTCTGGGATTCCCATCGTCACCCTCCCTCGACCTCACTGCACGTTGCCGCGCACCGGCAAAATTCCTGAGCCGGGCGCTTTCCCCAGCGAGCGTACACGTCTGTCCCATCCGGTGGACCGCGGATGTTGAGACACGGCCGACGCTCACGGAGCGTCGGCGATGGATGGAACGCCAGGCAGCCGGGATCAGCGGCCGCTACTCGCGGTGCTGCTGCCACCGGTCGGCAGGGTTGCCGGCCTCTCCCCTGCGCCCGAGTCGGTCGATGACGTCGACGAGCTGTCGTACGGTGCGCTCGATCTCCTGGTTGGCGCGGTTCCGCTCGGTGATGATCACGGCGAGCAGGAGCGCCGTCAGCGCGATGGAGCCGTTGAAGATCTGGAGAAGGATCATGTCGGTCAGCAGTCCCTCGTTGGCGAACGGACCGTACCCGTGCGCGGCGGCATCGACAGCGAGGGCAGAGGCGATCAACGCACAGGGGGCGGTGCCGGCGAGTTGGAAGCGGAATCCCGCCCAGATCAGGAACGGAAATGCCACAAAAAGGATATCCAAGGTCCGCAGCGCGATGCCAATCGCCAGGAACGTGCCAGCCAGGAGCGCCGCGGCCTCGACCCACCGCTGCCAAGGAACGCCGCGTGGCCAACCGATACTGCGGATGACGAGGAGCAGTGGGGTGACGATGAGGACGCCGAGCGCCTCCCCCGTCCACCACAGCATCCACGTCGACCAGAACCCGTTCACCGGAATCGGACCGAAGAACACGATCGCGACGCTGCCCACGGTGGCGCTGATCAGCGTCGAGGTGAAGGCACCCAGGAAGACCAGCGCGAAGGCATCGCGCAGCCGGTCGAGTTGGTTGTGGAACCCCACCCGGCGCAGCATCAGGTATCCACAGACGGGAGCTAACGTGTTGCCGAACGTGGTCCCGAGCACGACGGGCAAAGGGCTCCCGATCAGGAGGTTCGACACGAGGGCACCCACCAGGATGCCGGGCCAGACCCAGGGGCCAAGCAGCAACAGGGCAGCCATCGCGACACCGGTCACCGGCCACAGCGGGGCGAGCTGCCGTCGATGGACCAACTCGTCGAGGAGCCCGGCGTCCGCCGCTACCCAGTAGGCCACCGCTACAACGAGGTTCTTGAGGCAAACCACCGCAGCACGGCGGAGCCTGTGGCTGTCAACCACAGGACGATGTTACGCGCGTTGACCAGGTCACCACCCATCTCGCGGACCCCCATTCCCGACCGCCAGGGCGGTCGGATTCCGGTGTGCGCAAGATGCCCGGTTTGCAAAAGGCAAGGCCCCTCTCTGAGCTACAACCTGGCTACAGAGAGGGGCCTCCAGACCCACCGGCCTTCGGGTTGGAACCCCAGGCCAAACGCGCTCCCGCGGCTGGACTCGAACCAGCAACCTGCCGGTTAACAGCCGGACGCTCTGCCAATTGAGCTACGCGGGATCGCCGTGCCGGCGACTGCCGGCCCCGCATAGGTTAGCAGCACCCTCGCCGGGGCAGCGCACGCCTCCGTCCCCTGATCCATCAGCGTGGCAGTGCGCCGAACTCGCGGAACACCCTCAGCACTTCCGGCTCGCTGGCGAACGCCTTGGCGACGTCCTGATCGGTGACGATCCGGTGGGCGTTGGTATCGATGTAGTCCCGGAGTAACCGGTCAAAGGTGGCAGATCCGGCCGCCTGCCGCGCGCGAAGCAGCATCGCACCGCCCTGCCGGTAGACGCCCGCGCCGTACAGATCGGGGTTGCCGAGCGCGTCGTACCACCGCATCGACTCACCGACCTTGTTGTGGACCAGCGTCGGAGCGACGAACGTCATGCGCGCGCTGAGGTCGCCGCTGGTCAGCGCCTCGGCGTACTCCGCGAAGGACTCGTCGAGCCAGGGGTCGCGGGCCTGGTTGTTGCCGACTAACCCGTAGAACCACATGTGCGCCACCTCGTGCGGCACCAGTTGCGGGAAGCCAGCCATGTCGACGTCCCCGAACTGGATCGCCCCCGGGAACTCGATGCCGCTGGTGATGTCCGGCACGATCGAGACCCAGAGGTCGGCGTACGGGAACGGTCCGAGGTGTGTCGAGAGCTCCTTCATCGCCGCCTCGGTGGAGTCGGCCCACTCGGCGACCGGTGTACTGGTGCCGATGGTCGGGGCGCCGACGTGCAGGCGTACGCCGTCCACGGTGCGCTCGACCAGCTCCATCCGCCCCACCGTCACGGCGACGTCGCGGACGGCGTCAGCGCTGAACCGGTGGACGACACTCCCCGAACGCGACGAGGGTTCGGTGCCCATCGACCGACCCGTGCCGAGCACCTGGTCGGCCCGCGGCGCCACCACGTCGAGCTGCGCCAGCCGGAACTCCTCGCTGGTGACCGTCTCCCCGAACAACCGGACCGCCGGGTCGGTCACCCAACCGCGGCCGCGTTCCCAGGCGAGCAGGGGGTACGCCGTCGCGAGCCACGCGGTGCGGTCCTCGGTCGAGTAGCCAACGCGTTCGGGGGTGTCGGCGCCCAGGGTGAGCGTGAACGCGAGGTCGATCGTGGCCTTCTTGCCGGCCGCGATACATCCCTTGACAGGCAGGCGGACCAGCGTCCCGGGCGTGCCCGTCGGGGCGCCCGCCGCCTCGACCTTCGGTGTCACGACGGCACCACCCACGGCCGCCGACGTCACGTCGAGCCGGTTGCCGAAGCTCGCCGTCTCCGGCTTGTTGGGCCACGTGCGGAACACCACCTCGCAGGTACGCCGGTCCGGTGTGAAGACGACCTGCTCGGTCCCTTGGACCACTCGGCGGTCGGCTGGTACGTCGAAGCAGAGCTTCACCACCGGGCGGTCCTTCCACGGCCCGGCTCGCTGCGCGTTCCGCGCCTGGGTGGCGGTCGCGGCCGTCGTCCCGGTCGTCTCTGTCGTCGCCTGGGAGGGGTCGGCGTACGACACCTTGGAGCTGACCCCGCCACCGCCACCATCGGTCGGACACGCGGAGGGTTGGTTCGGTGAGGACGGCGGAGGAGCGGAATCGGTCGGCGCCGGCGTCGCGGTCGGTGCGGCACTCGGAGTCGCGAGGCCGCCGACGGCGCTCGGGGCACATCCGGCGAGTCCGGCCGCGACGAGGCCGAGCACCACCGCGGCGACGCGGAGCCGGCTCCTCGCCCGACTCACGGCTCGACCTCGGCGCGCACCGCGGCAAGAGCGCGTTCGGCCGCCGCCAGGATCTCCGGATCGTCTGGATCGATACCTTCGTCGAACGCGACCGCCCACAAAAGTGCTGTGCCCACACCAGGAGCACGGCGAGCGATCACGCGGATGCCGCGCCGCCCCCGCAGGGCGACGCGCTGCTCGAACACCACACTGGCGGTGATCCGCTCGCGGATGAGCCCCAACAAGGAGACGTCGGGCTGCTCGAAGCGGAAGGTCGAGGTGGGCTGCGGCTCTCCGAGCGGTGCGGTCTCGGTGACGCGGAGGAGTTCGGCGTCGCGGTCCCACTCGGCGTGCTCGACCTGCTCCCACGGAACCCGATGATGGGGAGCACCCGACTCGCCTGGCAGGTGGATCGCCAGGTTGGTCGCGACCACCCAGCGACCAGACACGTCGGAGCCGGCCGCGAGGATTCGTTCGTGGCGTTCGAGCGCGAGGGAGTCGGTCACCTCGCGGGGAACGCTATGCCGTCGGCGCACCAGGTCACCGTACTGGCCCCGCCTCCAAGATCCGAGGACGAGGCCAGCTCGTGGTGCGAACGACTACCCGGGCCCAGGCTGACGCCGGAACCTCAGGCGAGGTACTCCCGGAGTGCCGGCGCCCAACCGCCACCCCGCAGCTTGGCGAGCGTCTTGGCCTCGATCTGCCGGACGCGTTCCCGGGTGACCCCGAACCTCCGGCCGACCTCCTCCAGGGTGTGGATCTGACCGTCGGTGAGGCCGTAGCGCATCTGGACGACGTAGCGTTCCCGCTCACCCAACTGCGCGAGCGCGGAGTCGATGTGCTCGCGCATCAACGACGACGCCGCCGCCTCCAACGGGGCGACGGCGTCCAGGTCCTCAATCAGGTCACCAAGCTCAGACGCTTCCATCTCACCGATCGGAGTATGCAGCGAGACGGGTTCTCGGGCCAACCGAAGAAGCTCACTCACACGTTCGGGACCAAGCCCGACGAGCCCTGCGACTTCCTCGATCAGAGGATCTCGACCCAGCTGTTGGAAGAGCTGCCGCTGCGCGCGGAGCACCCGGTTGATCGCGTCGACAACGTGGACGGGTACGCGGATCGCGCGCGACTGGTCGGCGATCGCGCGGGAGATCGCCTGCCGGATCCACCAGGTGGCGTACGTCGAGAACTTGTAACCCCGGGTGTAGTCGAACTTCTCGACCGCCCGGATAAGACCCAGGTTGCCTTCCTGGATGAGGTCCAGGAGGGGCAGCCCGCGACCTGTACACCGCTTGGCGACTGACACCACCAAGCGCAGGTTCGCCTCGATGAGGCGACGCTTCGCCTCACATCCGAGACGTACGAGCGCCCTGAGCTCGGCGTCCGTCGCCACCACGGTGCCACCCTCGACGAGGCGGCGTTCGGCGAAGAGTCCTGCCTCCACCGCCCGCGCCAGCTCGACTTCCTCCTCGGCGGTGAGCAGCCGGACGCGTCCTATCTCGCGGAGGTACTGCCGGACGAGATCGGGCGCGCGTTCGGTCGGCTCATCGAGAAGCGGGAGGTCTTCTACCTCTGATCCTTGCTCGATGGCGCCGGCCGCAGTTTCTGATTGTTGAACACGAACGGGGATCGTGTCGGGCTCGTCGGCGTCAACGGGGCGAGGATCAGGTTGCATGCCCCGCGCTGCCTCGTCAGCTGTCGGGGTGTCGGCTCTTTGAGCCACGGTCTTGAGTGCGAAAACCGGCACAGCGCAACTCCTCCCACGGGGAAGATCGGCATGATCCAGTGTGCCTGTCCGCACTCAGTTACGTAGGGCATTTACGAATACTCGTGGAGCTATGGCCAACGTCGGCACATCACCCGCCAGACGCCTCAGTCGAGCTTCATCCCGGATGTCGGAACCCAGTACCCCTCCAGCGGTCCATCGGCGATGAGGGCGTGGACCGATCCGTCAATCCAGGCGGTCCGGTCGAACGGCGCGGGTTGCTGGGACGGCACCACCACGGTCCTGGTGTCCACGAGCTTCCCGTCCGCGTCGTACTTCGTACCGATGTACGTCTGGCGACCCAGGAACGCGCCCGTCCGGTTGGCGCGGTACCCCACCTCCGCGACCGGACCGCGCAGCATGACCCGCCCCGGCTTCTCCGGAACCCACAAACCCGTGAGTGGCCCCGTGGCGACGCGGTAATAGACGCCTCTCCCCTTGATCCGCATCCGGCGGATGGTCGTGCCGGTCGTCGCCTCGTGCAGTGTCAACCGCTTCTGGCCGAGCAGGTCGCCAGTGGGGATGTCGAAGTTGTACCCGACCTGGACGCCGGGCTCGAAGTCGATGGTGCGTGGTTCGTCGAACACCGGCGAGGGGTTGTCGTCGCGCAGGATGTCGGCGAAGCGGACGAACTCCGCCGCACCGGTCATCCGCCACAGCTGGACGAACTGCTCGATGTGCAGGTTGTGGTACTTGTTCGCGGCGACGCTCTCGTGCTTCAGGTCGTACATCGACCGGCCGCGCGGGACCCGCACGGTCACCCGGTGGCGGTTCATCGTGGTGACCGCGCCGTCGAAGAGCGCCAGTGCCGAGTCGTTCTTGGAGAGGCGGTAGTACTGCCACAGCCCGAAGATGGCGGACATGTGGCCGTTGAAGACGAGGTCGGACTCGCGCGGCGTACCAAGCGGATACTCGACGAGCCAGAGCAGGCCACGGGAATCGACACTGACCACCCAGGGTGCGGTCGTGCTGGGGGCATTCAGGAAGCTCGCGAAGGTCCGGTCGGCTGCCTGCCGCCACTTCGCCTCGCCCGTGGCCTCGGCCAGCCGGGAGAAGAAGAGGAGTACCTTGCCCTGCGCGAGCCCGCTGTACCACGGCGCCCGCATCGTCTCGTCGGGGTTGCCGTTCAGCCGGAAGTCGAAGCCGTACGGGTAGTACCAGGCACCGCGGGACTCGACCCGGCGGTCGATGAGGCGCTGCGCCTGCGCCTTCGCGCGGTCGAGGTAGGCGGTGTTCTTGGTGAGCCGGTAGGCGTCGATGTTCTCCAGCCCGTAGTTGGCCTGGAAGTTGGGATGGTCATAGACCTTGCCGCCAAGCCTGTAGACGCGTACTCCCTGCGCGTCGTGCGGGCCGGTGTCCTTCAGGGAAGTGACACGGTTCATCACCACGGGCGCCTGGTTGATGGGGAGGTCGCGGAACTTGTAGCCGTCCCGGCTGAACGAGAACCCCGGCCGCCCGAGTCGCACCGGTTTCCCGGGCGGTGCGGACCCGTCGTTCTGCTGGCGGAGGACGGCGTCCACGTCCCGGGAGGGTGGGAACACCAGATCCTTCCGCGGCCCCGCCCGATCGGGTGGCTGGCTCGGGTTGTTCAGCTGGCTCGAGTTGTTCAACTCACCCGGCCCGTCGAGCTGATCAGACTCGACCGCCGTCAGCGGCGAGCACGCTGAGGACAGCAGGCCAAGGACAAGCGCAACCGCCGCCACCCACCGCCACATCCGCCGCCTACCTCTCCCCCCGTGCCACCCGGGTCACTGAACGTGCCATTCGACGCCTCTGGCCGGGATGGCTAACAGAAAGAGAAAACGCAGCGTCGCCAGCAGCGGTTGCATCCCTGCTCCGCAACTTTCGTGGCCGATCCCGGACGACTGTGGCGATCGACGTTTCGCGGACGTAAAAAACGGACGCCGTGTGGTCACACGACCACACGGCGTCCGTGGTATCAGTAGGCGGGGTCAGCTGTCGGAGCTGAAGGCAGCGTCGAACGACGCGGCCGACGGCTCGATCTCGCACAAGGCCCGCACGGTCGCGAGCGCTTCCGGCGCGCCCATCAACCGGTCCATGCCCGCGTCCTCCCACTCCACCGAGATCGGGCCGTCGTACCCGATCGCGTTGAGCGCGCGGAAGCAGTCCTCCCACGGCACGTCACCACGTCCGGTCGACACGAAGTCCCAACCCCGGCGCAGGTCGCCCCAGGGCAGGTGGGACGACAACCGACCGTTGCGGCCGTTGCCGACCCGGCGCTTGGCGTCCTTACAGTCGACGTGGTAGATCCGGTCCTTGAAGTCGAGGATGAACCCCACCGGGTCGAGGTCCTGCCACACGAAGTGGCTCGGGTCCCAGTTCAGACCGAACGCCGGCCGGTGACCGATCGCCTCGAGCGTGCGGACCGTCGTCCAGTAGTCGTACGCGATCTCGCTCGGGTGCACCTCGTGGGCAAACCGCACACCCACCTCGTCGTACACGTCGAGGATGGGGTTCCACCGGTCGGCGAAGTCCTGGTAGCCCGCGTCGACCAGGGCCTCGGAGGCCGGCGGGAACATCGCGACGTACTTCCAGATCGACGAGCCGGTGAAGCCGACCACGGTGTTGACACCCAGCCGGGCGGCCGCCCGCGCGGTCATCTTCATTTCCTCGGCGGCTCGCTGGCGCACGCCCTCGGGATCGCCGTCGCCCCAGATCCGGGCCGGCAGGATGTCCTTGTGGCGTTCGTCGATCGGGTCGTCGCAGACGGCCTGACCCTTGAGGTGGTTGGAGATCGCCCAGACCTTGAGGTTGTGCCTCTCCAGAGTGTCCAGCTTGTCCTTGACGTACTTGTCGTCCTCGGCCGCCTTCCAGACATCCAGATGGTCGCCCCAGCAGGCGATTTCGAGGCCGTCATATCCCCATTCGGAGGCCAGCCGGCACATCTCCTCAAAGGGCAGGTCAGCCCACTGACCGGTGAACAAGGTAACGGGACGTGGCATCTGCTCTTCTCCTTCTCGAAGCTGGCGGGTACTTCACGTGGCCTGTGCCTGTGCCTGCGCCGCATGGCGTCGATACCATGCGAAGCGCGTAATGACCACGTAAACGTGATCATTTGGGTCACTCATACGGCGTCGATGCTCACCCAGCCGGAGCCAGCCTCGGCACTACGCTCCACCGCGTCAAGCACGAGTTGCACCTGCAGGCCGTCGGCGAACGTCGGCGCCGGGTTGGTTCCCTCGCCGATCGCGGTCACCAGGTCGTACGCCTCGTGGGTGAAGCTGTGCTCCCAGCCGATGATGTGCCCGGCCGGCCACCACGCCGACATGTACGGGTGCTCGGCCTCGGTGACCAGGACCCGCCGGAACCCCTGCGTCGTGGTGTCGTCGTCGGCGAGGAAGAGCTCGAGCTCGTTGAGGCGTTCGAGGTCGAAGACCAGGGAGCCCTTCTCGCCGTTCAGCTCGATCCGCAGGCCGTTCTTGCGCCCGGTCGCGAACCTGCTCGCTTCGTACGTCGCCACCGCACCGCCCGACAGCCGGGCGAGGAAGAGCGCCGCGTCGTCAACGGTGACTTGCCCCCGCTCGCTCGAACCCGTGCCACGCAGCCCTTCCGTGGACGCCACCAGCGGGCGTTCCTTGATGAACGTCTCGGTCAGGCCGCTCACCCCGGTGACGGTTTGCCCGGTGATGAACTGCGTGAGGTCGACAATGTGCGACGCGATGTCACCGAGCGCACCCGAGCCGGCCTCGTCCTTCTTCAGCCGCCACACCAACGGGAATTCCGGGTCAACGATCCAGTCTTGGAGGTAGACCGCACGAATGTGGCGGATCGCCCCAAGCTTGCCGCCAAGGACGAGCTTGCGGGCGAACGCGGCGGCCGGCACCCGGCGGTAGTTGAACCCCACCATCGACCGGACGCCGTTACTGGCGGCGGCGTCGGCCGCCTTCACCATCTCGCGGGCTTCCTCGACGGTGTTGGCGAGCGGCTTCTCACAGAGCACGT
The DNA here is from genome assembly GCF_000373925.1 of Actinopolymorpha alba DSM 45243. Lineage (GTDB taxonomy): Bacteria > Actinomycetota > Actinomycetes > Propionibacteriales > Actinopolymorphaceae > Actinopolymorpha > Actinopolymorpha alba. Next base: position 42,250 of record NZ_KB892739.1, read on the forward strand.
GCTTGCCGGCGGCGAGGGCGGCGATCGCCACCTCAGCGTGGTTGCCGCCCGGGCTGCAGACGTCGACCAGCCCGATGTCGTCGCGCTCGACCAGCGTGCGCCAGTCGGTTTCGTACGACCGCCAGCCGAACTTCTCGGCGGCCGCCCGGACCTTGTCTTCGCTACGCCCGCAGATCGCCGCCATGTCGACCGCGTACGGCAGGTCGAAGGCGGAGTTCACGGTACGCCAGGCCTGCGAGTGCGCCTGGCCCATGAAGGCGTACCCCACCATGCCCACGCCGAGCGTTGGCTTGCTTGTCATGCGTACTCCTCGTCTCCTTTAACGAACGCCCAGCACTGTCGATCCCCAGCACTACCGAACGCCCAGCTCATGGTCGTGTTCGACTTCTCATCGAGCCACTCCAAGCAAATAGTCCATGGCCAGCTGGTCAAGCCGCTCGAAGGCCATCCCGCGACTGGCCAGGGCCTCAATCCTCGCGTCGTCCCAATCCTCTTCGCGAAGGGTCGCGTAGGTCTCGCCCGCGGCCAATGTCGGCCGTGCGAGCTCGTCCAGCTTGGAGGTCGCCAGCGCCTCCCGCACCTCCGGGTCGGCACGGAACGCCTTCGCCTTCGCCCGCAGGATGAGGTAGTTGCGCATGCAGCCGCGCGCCGACTCCCAGACGCCCGCCATGTCCTCGGTCCGCGGCGGCTTGAAGTCGAAGTGCCGTGGCCCGTCGTAGCCGCCGGACTCCAGTGTGTCGACTGCCCAGAACGCCCCGCGCAGGTTGCCCGCACCAAAGCGCAGGTCCTGGTCGAACCGCGGTCCGGTCTGACCGTTCAGGTCCACGTGGAAGAGTTTGCCGTGCCACAGCGCCTGGGCGATGCCGTGCGCGAAGTTGACCCCGGCCATCTCCTCGTGCCCCACCTCGGGGTTGAGGCCGACGAGTTCGGGGTGCTCCAGTTCGTTGATGAACGCCAGGGCGTGCCCGATCGTCGGCAGCAGGATGTCACCACGCGGCTCGTTCGGCTTCGGCTCCACCGCGAACCTGATGTCGTACCCCTGGTCGAGGACGTACGACGCGAGGACGTCGAACGCCTCCTTCATCCGGTCGAGCGCGGCCCGCACGTCCTTGGCCGCCCCGGACTCCGCACCTTCCCGGCCGCCCCAGCAGACGTAGGTCTTCGCGCCGAGTTCGGCGGCCAGGTCGAGGTTGTCCATCACCTTGCGGATCGCGAACCTGCGGACCGCGCGGTCGTTGGCGGTGAAAGCACCGTCCTTGAAGATCGGGTGCCCGAAGAGGTTCGTCGTCGCCATCGGGACGATCAGGCCGGTGTCGTCCAGGGCCTTGCGGAATGCCGCGATGTGCTCGGTCCGCTCCAACGCCGTGGCCTCGAACGGAAAGAGGTCGTTGTCGTGGAATGTCACGCCGTAGGCGCCGAGCTCGGACAGCTTGTGCACGGCGTGCGCGGGTTCGAGCGGCTCGCGGACCGCCGTACCAAACACGTCGACGCCCTGCCAGCCAACGGTCCACAACCCGAACGAGAACTTGTCCTCGCGGGTCGGTGTGTAGTCGGTCATCCGGTCTCCTTCCGTGGGGTTTTCGTTACCCGCGAGACGCTGCTCGCGGGGACGGTCGCGGCGCTGGTCGCCGGGACGCGGGTGGGATCGTCAAGGAGCGGTTGCAGGGCGGCGTAGGCGGCACCGGTCGCGGCGGCCCACAGGCCGAGCCGGGACAGCTCCACCCGCGCGCCGCCGAGTTCGGGTGCGACGACGCGGGCGGCGAGCTCCGCCTCGACCGCGGGCAGGAGGAACTCCCCCAGGCGGGCGAAGTAGCCACCGAGGACGAGCAGCCGGGGATTCGCGAGGTTGATGAGCATCGAGGCTCCGAACCCCAGCGCGCGGCCGATCTGGTCGAACGCCCGCAAGGTGCGCTTGTCACCGGCCCGGGCGCGGTCCCGGAGCAGGTCGAGGCGTTCGTCGAGGTCACGTTCGTGGTCATGAATGGGATCGTCGGGCGCTCCCGCCAGGTGGAGGAGAGCCCCGAGGCCGCACAGGGTCTCCCAGCAACCGCGCCGCCCGCAGCCGCAGACCTCGCCCTCGGGGTCGATCGCGAGGTGCCCGACCTCACCGGCGAACCCCGCACTCCCCCGGACCACCCGGCCGTCCACGACGATGCCGCCACCGACTCCGACGCCACCGGTGAGGTAGACGAGGTCGCGGTCGTCTGCGTCCGAGCCGGCGCTGAACTCCGCGAACGTCGCGAGGTTGGCCTCGTTGTCGACCGCGACCGCGGCGGGCTCGAGGTGGTGGCCGGCGAACGCGAACGTGCGGGCCAGCCGGGTCGAGATCAGGTCGCGCAGGGGTACGTCGTTCCAGTGCAGGTTGGGCGCCACCCGTACGACACCGCGCCCGACGTCAACCAGGCCTGGCGCGGCCACCCCGACACCGGCGAGGACGGTCTGGTCAGACGCGAGCGCTTTTCGCGCGACCTCGCGGAGAACGGTGCCAGCGCGGTCGACCACCTCGTCGATGCCACGGCCGGCCACATCGAACGACGTCCGCACGGTCGCCCGCTGGACACCTCCGAGGTCGAGACCGACGGCCGCGAGATAGTCGACGTTCAGCTCCAGGCCGAGGGCGAGGACGCGTTCTCCCACCAGCTCGACCCGCTGGCCTGGTCGCCCGACGACTCCCTGCGAGGTGGCCTGGTGAGTCCGGGCGAGCCCGCGTTCGGCGAGTTCGGCGACGAGGCTCGACACGGTGGCCTTGGTCAGCCGGGTGTCGACGGCGAGTTGCGGCCTGGTGCGCGGGCCGCCGCGAAGGGCGCGGAGCACCAGAGCCAGGTTCGTGCGGCGGACGGCGGCCTGATCCGCTCTGCCCGCCAGGTGCGTCGTCGCACCCCTCACCGAGTCGCCCGCACGCTGATGGTCCTTGATCTGTCCAGGCACCTATTCGTTCAGGTCCCGAACAAATTAGGGGCGGTCGGTCCGGGCGGTCAAGGCAAGGACCGATTCCCGCCAGCGTTCCGGCGGCCGGGCGAGCATCGTGGGCGCATGACCACGAGCACCTCCACGACCACCAGCACCTCCCTAACGACCGGCAGCTCCATGACGACCGGCACCTCCATGACCGCGAGCAGCTCCATGACCGGCGCCCCCGGGACCACCCGCCCAGACCTGCGCATCGTGCCGGTTCCCGCCGCGACGCTGCGCCGCCTCCGTGAGCAGGGGTACGACGACTTCGGTATCCCCTGGACTGTGGTCCCGGGCGCGCCCGGCCGACCGGTGCGCTGCTGCCTGCGACGTACCACGCCCGACGAGCGGGTCGTCCTCATCTCCTACGCGCCGGTCCACCACGCGGCGTTCACCGACCGGACCGCGCCCTACAACGAGGTCGGGCCGATCTTCGTCCACGCCGAGGAATGCGAAGGCTACGTCGAGGACGGCGGCTTCCCGTCGGCCTGGCGGGAAGCCCCTCAGGTGCTGCGCGCGTACGCGCCGGACGGTGAGATCCTCGACGGCGTCCTCACCCAACCGGACGAGGATCGGTTGGCGATCGCGGCGGACCTCCTGCGCGAGCCCGGGGTCGCGTTCGTCCACTCCCGGTGCGTCGGACCCGGCTGCTTCGCCTTCGAGATCCGCCGCGCCTGAGCCCTCTTCAAAACTCCTGGTCGCCGCACCGCCGTGTGGCGCCAAGGGGACCTTGTCCCCCTCACGCCGGAGGGCGAGCCAGTGGGCGCCAGCCGTCCCGGCCCGCGGTCACCACGCGTGGACGTTGCGGAGCCAGCGGGTCGCGAGGCCGCGGCCGTGGCCGAGCGGCGACGACCGGGGCGTCTGGCTCCCACCGCCGCGGATCGGAGGTCAGCCCGAGGAGATAGGTGACCGTGCACTCGAGCGCGCTGGCGAGTTCCGGAAGCTTCGCGACATCGATACCGGCGCCGTGCTCCAGGCTGCTCAGTGCCTTGTTGGTGGTCATGACACCCAGCCGTGCCAGGCGGGTGACCACCTGCTTCTGGGTAAGGCCGAGGCCCCGCCGTCGCTCCCGTAGCCGCTGGGTCACGACCAGCCGCCGGCGTGCGTTTGACTCGGTTGGTTCCATCGCCATCTCGCCTCCCCCGACGAGCACCCTCCCCATTCGGCCACTCGGCCAATCGTGGAGTCCGTCGGGAGCGGACAGCGGTTGGGTAACACCAATGACGCGAGCCCGCGCTGCGCTCGCCCGCCGCCTCAGCCGTGTAGGGACCCGCGCGCCTCGGCGTACGCCGAGCGGATCCGCTCACCCGCCTCGGTGTCGACGTCGTCGCGTACGACCGCCGCACCCTGGTCCCACCGTGGTGGTTCGGCACCGCCCGCCAGCGCCCAGGCGGCCTGCCGGGCCGCACCCAAAGCGACGTACTCGGCGGGTGCCGGGACCGTGACGGGTACGCCGAACACCGTCGGCGCGACGGCCTGCACCACCGGCGACCGGGCCGCACCTCCGATCAACAGCACCCGGCGTACCACCACGCCGTGGTCGCGCAGCGCGTCGAGCCCGTCGGCGAGTCCACACAGCATCCCTTCGACCGCCGCCCGGGCGAGGTTGGCGGGGGTCATCGCGTCCCGGCGGAGGTTGTGCAGGGAGCCGGCCGCATCGGGCAGGTTGGGCGTGCGTTCGCCGTCGAGGTACGGCAGGAGGACGAGCCCGCCGGCACCGGGCCGCGCGGTCAGTGCCAGCTCGTTGAACCCGGCCACGTCGACGCCCAGCATCGCGGCGGTCGCGGTGAGAACGCGCGCGGCGTTGAGCGTGCACACCAGCGGAAGGAAGCGACCGGTCGCGTCGGCGAAGCCCGCGACAATCCCGGTCGGGTCGGCCGTCGGCTTGTCATGAGCCGCGAACACCGTGCCGCTGGTGCCGAGCGAGACCACCACGTCGCCGGCCTGGACACCAAGCCCGAGAGCCGCGCCCATGTTGTCGCCGGTGCCGGCCGAGACCAGCGCTCCCGCCGGCGCGACGCTGCCAGGAGCCACCGCACCCGCCGGCTCGGAAGGGCCGAGCACCCGTGGCAGGACCGGCGTACGTCCGAACGCCAACTCCAGCAGGTCGGTGCGGTAGTCGCCGGTGGCCGGCGACCAGTACGACGTGCCGGAGGCGTCGCCACGGTCGGTGACGGCTCGCTCCGGCCGACCACACAACATCCAGGTGAGGTAGTCGTGCGGGAGCATGACCTGGGCCACCCGGTCGGCATTGGAGGGCTCGTGTTCGGCCAGCCAGGCCAGCTTCGTCACGGTCATGCTCGCGACGGGGACGCTGCCGACCGCCTCCGCCCACGCCTTCGGGCCGCCGAGCCGCTCGGTCAGCCGGGCCGCGGCGCCGGCCGATCGGGTGTCGTTCCACAGCAGCGCCGGACGTACGACCTCGCCGGCCTCATCGACCGTCACCATGCCGTGCTGCTGCCCGGCGACGCCGATCGCCGCCGCCTCGTCGAGCAGTCCGTCGCCAGCTTCCTGGAACGCCGACCACCACGCCTCGGGCGGGCACTCGGTGCCATCGGGGTGCGGCGCTGACCGCTCGGCGAGCACCTCGCCGGAGTCAGCGTCACAGACGACGACCTTGCAGGACTGCGTGGACGAATCGATCCCGGCGACCTTGGGCATAAGGAAAACCTAGTGTCGTCGGGAGGCTTAGGCCAGACCGCCCACCGCGCGCTCGCGCAGGGCGCGGCGATGCTGTTCGAGCGCGACCAGCTCGCCAAACATCTTGTTGTAGGCGTCGGTCTGGTCGACGGGATTCGTGCGCTGCAGGCGGGACTTCACATCGGCGATCAGGCGCGACACCGAGAGCTCCCGCACCCGCGCGAGCAGCGAGTCGGCATAGCGGGCATCCGGCCCTCCGGCCGCCCGGAGCGGCTCGACGGCCAGCGCCGTGACCAGGCTGCGAAGGCCGTCGTCGGGCGTCCGGTCACCCACCGCGGAGACCCACGCGTCTCCCCCGGCCGAGGTGCCCGCGCCGCCGGCCGCCGCCACTGACTGGCGGAGCGCGGCGTACGCCGGATGGGTGAAGTCGTCGTCGTCGAGAGCGTCGAACTCCGGCCCGACGAGGGTCGGCGACTGGATGACGAGCTTGAACAACTCCCGCTCCACCCAAAGGCGCGGGTCGGCCGGATCGGGCAGCGGCGTCGCCGGGACCCGGGCGGGCTGCGAAACCTCCGCGGCGCGGACCGGTGCGGACCCGCGTCCGGGTTGACCCGCACCGCCATTGGCGGACGCGTTCATGGCCCGGCGTACCTCCGCGCGGACCTCCTCGATCTCCATGCCGAGCATGCCGGCGAGCTCGCGGGCGTACGCACCAACCTTCGCCTTGTCGCGGACCGAGCCCACCAGCGGCGCGGTCGCCCGCAACGCGTCGACCCGCCCGTCAGCCCGGTCGAGGTCGTAGCGGGTGAGGATGTTGCCGAGAACGAAGCGGTAGAGGGGGACCCGGCGGGCGACGAGATCGCGCACCGCGGCGTCTCCGTGCTTCAGGCGCAGGTCACACGGGTCGAGGCCGGACTGCTCCACCGCGACGTAGGTCTGGGAGACGAACTGCTGGTCGCCCTCGAACGCCCGCATCGCCGCGCGCTGCCCCGCCTCGTCGCCGTCGAAGGTGAAGATCACCTCGCCGCGGAACTGCTCGTGGTCGAGGAGCAGCCGGCGGAGGACCCGCGCATGGTCTTCACCGAACGCCGTACCGCAGGTCGCCACGGCTGTCGGCACTCCCGCCAGGTGGCAGGCCATCACGTCGGTGTACCCCTCGACGACCACCGCCTGCGAGCGCCGGGCGATCTCGCGGCGGGCCAGGTCGACGCCGTACAACAGCTGGCTCTTGTGGTAGATCGGGGTCTCTGGCGTGTTGAGGTACTTCGCCTCGATCCGGTCGTCCTCAAACAACCGCCGCGCACCGAAGCCCACCACATCACCGGACAGCTCGCGGATCGGCCACACGAGCCGGCCACGGAAGCGGTCATAGTGTCCGCGGGCGCCGCTGGCGACCAGACCGGCGGTGTTCAGCTCCTCGTCGGAGAATCCCCGAGCGCGCAGGTGACTGAGCAGCGCGAGCGGCCCGCGCGGCGCGAACCCCACGCCGAACTGCTCGGCCGCCTCCCGGTCGAAGCCGCGCTCGGCGAGGAACGACCGTCCCTGCCCGGCGTCGGGTGAGGTGTGGAGCTGCTCGGCGTAGAACTCCGCGGCCGCCTTGTGGGCCTCGATCAGGCGGGCGCGAGTGCCCGGCTGCCGGCGGTCGGGCGCGGCGCCGTCGGCGTAGCGGAGCTGGATACCCGCCCGGGCGGCCAGGCGTTCCATCGCCTCGACGAACGACAGCCCCTCGATCTCCTGGATGAACCAGATCGCGTCGCCGCCGACGCCGCAGCCGAAGCAGTGGGCGTAACCAATCTGGGGGCGGACGTTGAAGGACGGCGACTTCTCGTCGTGGAACGGGCAGAGACCCTTGAGTGACCCCGCGCCGGCCGGCCGCAACGTGACGTACTGCGAGATCACCTCGTCGATCCGCGTGCGTTCGCGGACCAGCGCGATGTCGTCGTCGCGGATCCGGCCAGCCATGCCGGCGAGTCTACGACCGACGGCACCGGCGGCTGGCGGCGGCCGGCGGCGGTCGGGTCCCAGGCCGCCGAGACCAAAGCTTCACCCGAAGACCCGAACCGGCCGTCCCGGTTTCAACGTGATGACGAATGACCGCCTGACGGTCTCAGGTCGATAACAGCTGTCGGTGAACGGTTTGCCAGAACGAAATTCACAGTGATCATCTTTGCCAAATCAATTTCCTTCCGGTTGGCAATCACCTCACCAAGGAGGAGGCAGCGGACTTCTACAACGAGGGCTGGATCATGGAGCCGGGCAGTCTGCCTGACGCGTCACTGATCCCCTCCTCCGAGCCCTACAAGCTGAGCAAGTGGGACGCCGGCCAGTCGATCACGTTGACCGCCAACGAGAAGTACTGGGGCGACCCGCCCGCCGTGCAGACCGTGGTCATCCGGTTCATCGCCCAGGACGAGCAGGTCCAGGCTCTGCAGAACGGCTTGGTCAACATCATCGAACCGCAGTCGAACCCCGACCTGCTCAACCAGGCGGCCCTGACCGATCGGGGTAACGGCCACCCGGTGGCGTGCCACTTCGCCGCCACCGATCTGACCGTCCTCTGATCCGCTTGGGTCGCGCGCGGCGGGGGCGCTCACGCTACAGCTGGGTCCGTCGCGCAGGTCAGCGTGTCCTTCAGCAGGGCGGTCGCGGCGCCGAGCGGGCTGGACGCACCACCGCTCACGGTCACCACACCGATCTCGCCGCAGTCGTACGACACCGCCTTCTCCGGGCCGGCGATCGCGGCGAGCGGATCGGTCTCCCCCAGCCGCTCCAGCTGGACGCTCACCAGACCGGGCCGGTCGACGGACGCGACGGCGACGGCCCGCAGCCGGGTGCCGGCACGGCGTGCGGCGACCGCTTCCTCGGCGGTCGCCGCGGTGATCGGGGCGAGGTCGGTGTCGAGCGTCGAGACGTCCCAGTCCCACAGCAGGCCGGCGAGGATGCGTACCTTCCCAGCGGCGTCCGCTCCTGACAGGTCCGCGGCGGTATCGGCCTCCGCAATGCCGCGTTGACGGGCGTCCGCGACCGCCTCGGCGAGGCTCGCGCCGTCGCCCATCCGGTCCACCACGTAGGTGCTCGTGCCGTTCAGGCAGGCACGTACGGCGCGGATGTCGTAGCCCAGCAAGGCATGTCGCGCGACGTCGGCGGCGGGCAGGGCGGCGCCAGTGGTGGCCGAGACCCCGAAGCCGAGCCCCGCGTCCGCGCTGGCGCGGCGGAGCCGGCGCCAATGCGCGAGGACGTGACACTTGGTCGCCGTGACCACGTGCGCGCCGAGCCGCCAGGCCGTGAGCGCCTCCTCTGCCGCCACGGCGGCGAACCCGGGATCGGATGGGTACGCCTGAACGACGACCCGCGCGCCGGTCGCCACGATGAGCCGCGCCAGTGGGACCCGCGGGCCCCACTCCGACCGCGGCGGAACGTTTGGGCCCGCAAGCTGGCATTGCGTGCTGCGGCCCGTCACAGCCGCGATGCGGAGGCGGTAGGCGTACCGCTGCTCAAGGGCATCCGAACGGCCACGCACCAGCCGGACGTACGCCTGACCGACAGGGCCGTACCCGACCAGCACGATCGGGACATCGAGAACGCTCACGAACCCAGCACAGGTCCCACCGGGCACGTTGTCAAGATCTCATTGCCCTGCTCGGTGACGAGGACCGTGGCGGAGAATCCGATCCCACCGACACCTTCCAGCCGAAGGGTCGGCACGACATGGACAACCATGCGGGGCTGGAACTCCCGGTGTTCGGTCTCCTTCAACGACAGCAGGTGACCCTCACCCCAGTCGGGCGCGAACGCGATTCCTACCGAATATCCGCTGCGCTTTCGGTAGGTGTGAAGCATCCCGTGGTCGCCGATGACCCGGCGGCAGGTCTCGTGCGCCTGCGCCGGCGTGGCGCCCGGACGCACCATCTCAACCGTCGCCTGCCTGGCGGCCGCGCAGGCCTCCGCCATCCGAGCCAGGTCACCCGTCAGACGGCCGTGCCACACGGTGTGCATGAGCGGCGCGTGGTACCGATCCCGGCTGGCGGCCATTTCCAGGAGGACCGGCTCGTCTCGCGCGACCACGCGATCGGTCCAGCTGGCGTGGATGGTCCCTGACCGTGGACCGGACGCGACGAAGGGTTCCATACCGAAGTACTCCGACCCGTACGACACAAGTCCGGCGAAAGCTGCCGCCGCGATGTCCCGTTCCCGGGCACCGACCTGAACCGCCTCCACCGCTGCCAGCATCCCGGCGTTCGTCACCGTGGCCGCCGCACGGATCTTCGCGATCTCCGTGTCAGACTTGAGGACTCGCAGCTCCGCCAGCACCCCGTCGAGCGCGAACGGCTTGTCGTGCTTGACGCCGCCGAGCTGCGCCGCCAACCGCGCGTGCGCGACCGGAGGAAGGAACCAGGAGTTCTCCTCCAGGCCCACGATCCGGGCGTCTGGAACCAACTCCCGCACCAGATCGACCGTCGCCCCGAGCGGGTCTAGGGCATCCGGGTAGCCGTGGATCTGCTGCAGATGGGTCGTGGCCCGGGCGTTGACCGTTTCGGTTTCCCGGGTGAGGACCGCCGGCTCTCCCGTTGCCGGGACCACCAGGCACTGGTAGGTGTAATAGCCGGGCGTCGCATGGCCACTCAGATAGCAGACGTTCTCCGGGGTGTGCACAACGGCAACGTCAACACCTTCTTGACGCAGGACCGCTTGCAGTCGGTCAACCCGGGACCCGAACTCCTCGGCCGGGAACGCTGGACTCATGGGGACAACCTCTCGACTCGCTGGTGTTTCAGATCGGTACGCCGATCCCGCAGGTAGGTAAGGTCACGGCGGACGGTGTGGACGCGCGCGGATTCGATGGCGACGACGGCGATCCCCTGCTCGGGCGCGACCTCGGCCAGTAGGGAGCCGCGTGGGTCATAGACAGCGCTGCGCCCGAAGAAGTCCAGCCCGTCGATCTCGCCGACGGCGTTCGCGACCGCCACATAGACGCCGTTCTCGACGGCGCGCGCCGGGTGGTAGATGTCGTAACGGCTCTCCTGGTCGCCGTGACAGAACGCCGAGGCGAACACCATCACGTCCACTGGAGGATCGGCGGTCGCGTACGCGCGGACGAACTCCGGAAACCCTTCGTCATAACAGATCCCGACGCCGAGAACGATCCCGCCGATCTCGAGCCGGAGCAACCCGCCCCCGGGCACGAAGACGTCCCGTTCCCCTTCCCACAGGTGCGCCTTGTGATAGGTCGCGATCCGCATACCCGCGCCGTCGAACACCACCGCCGCGTTGGACAACCCGCCATTCCGGCGTACGGCTGCGCCGACCAGGAGAGCGGTCCCCGCCTGCCGGCAGGCCTGTCCCAAAGCCGCGAGCAGAGGCCCGCTGAGGTCGACGGCATACCTGTCGGGTTGGGCCGCGAGTCCCGCCAGGTCGTACCCGCACAGGAAGAGTTCCGGCAGGACCAGGAGGCGGGCGCCGGCCCGGCCAGCCCCGATCACCAGCTCCGCCGCCTTCTCGGCGTTCACGGCGACGTCGCCTGGCACGCTCGGCGCCTGCCCGACCGCCAGGAGGATCGATGGCGGGGGCGTCACCTCCACCATGCCCCCTCGTGGCGCAGGAGTTCGCGCAGGATCGCCTCATATCCACGTACTCCGCATCGAAGGTCGTCGAGTGCCACCGACTCGTCGACCGCGTGCATGACCTCGAGTTCGCCGGGACCGACCACCAGGCAGGGAATCCCCGCCGCACGAAAATGTGTCATGTCGCAGTTGACGACCAGCCCGCCAAGCTCTGGTGACAGGCCCGCGCCCGCAAGGCCGAGTTGACAGGCCACCACGAACGGATGGTCCGCCGGGGTCTCCGACGGCCCGCCGGTGCTGGGAGCACATGCGGAGATCCGGGCCTGCGCCGGCGCGTGCTCGGCGTTGAACCGCTCGAGGATCTGCTCGACCTCCACGAGAGCGTCCCGGTCCGTTTCGCCCGGCACCAGCCGCCGGTCGAGCGTGAGGCGGCAGCGTTCAGGCACCGCGTTTGGCGCCTCTCCACCCTCGACCAGGACCGGCGTGACCGTCGGCGCTCCGACCAGGGGGTGGCTCCGCCCGGCGAGCACACCGGCGTAGTCGGTGATCAGCTCCACAAGCTGGGCGGCGTGCACGATCGCGTTCACGCCGTTGTGCGGTGTCGCAGCGTGCGCGGCGACACCCGTCACCTCGATGACCGGACGCACCGATCCCTTGTGTGCGGTGAAAAGCCGGCCACCGGTGGGCTCCCCGACGATCGCCGCGTCCGGCCGGTGGTCGGTCAGCAGCCGCCGCGCGCCGGTGCTCCCGACCTCCTCATCGACCACAGCCGTGTAGACGAGAGTGCCGGAGAGCCCGGCCGCTTCCTCGAGCAGTCCGAGGGCGGCGACTGCCATCGCCGCCAGACTCCCCTTGGCGTCGGCCGCACCCCGCCCGTAGAGCCGACCGTCCCGTTGCGTGGGTTCGAACGGCGGCGACGTCCAACCCGGCCCGGCCGGAACGACGTCCAGGTGCGAGTTCAGCATCACGGTCGGCCCGCCGGAGCCAAACTCCGCCCGGGCAATGAGGTTCGGGCGCCCTGGCGCCACCTCGTCGAGCTCGACATCGAAGCCGCCCTGGCGCAGGACGTCCGCCAGAAGTCCGGCGGCACCGGCCTCGTTGCCGGCTGGATTGGTCGTGTCGAGTGCCACCAGATCACAGAGGAGCCCCACCACATCGGGGATCTGGGCAGAAGTCATCGCATCCTCACGAGGGTTTCGTCTGTCAGGTTCACGTTGACACCGAGGCCAACCCCCCGTGGCACCACGACGGCACCGGCGCGCAGCTCCAACGGCCCGGCGACGTCCTCGGCGACGTTGGCGCATCCCCACAGCTCCGCCATCTCGACGTCGAGGGCGACCGCCAGCTGCGTGGTCGCCGCACAGCCGAGCCGGCCGCAGTCCATCTGGCCGAGCGCCACGCCAAGACCGAGCTCGCGCGCCACCTCGACTGCCCGGAATAGCTCGTCGACCGTCCCGCACTTCTCCAGCTTGAGGTGTACGCCGTTGACCGCGCCGGCCGCGGCCAGGCGCCGTACCGAGCTGGCGTCCCCCGCGCTCTCGTCCGCGTACACCGGGACCTTCCCCGCCGCGCGTACCCGCGCCATCGCGTCGTCGTCACCGGCCGGTGTCGGCTGTTCGATCCAGGCGACGTCGGCCGATACCAACCAGGGCAGGGCGGCCAGCGCCCGCTCGACATCCCAGGCCCCGTTGGCGTCCGCGAGCAACACCGTCCGCGGGCCGGCGGCCGCGCGTACCGCCGCCAGCCGGTCGGCGTCAACGCCCGCTTGCGGGTGACCGACCCGCACCTTGATCCGGGCGAACCCCTCGGCTACCGCGGCAGCCGCCCTGGCCGCGGCTTCCTCCGGCGTACCAAAGCCAATCTGCGCGTGGGTGGGCATCGCGTCGACGATCGGGACCTGACCACGGTGGCCAAGATGCTGGGCGAAGGAGACACCGGCCTGCCGGGCGGCGGCGTCGCGGCAGGCGAGATCGAAGCCCATCGCGGCAAGCCTTGAACGCTTCAGCAGCCTGGGCAGGATCGCCGGTGGGCCAAGCTCCGCTGCGAGTTCGGCGTACGCGGCGAGGACGTCATCGGCTGTCTCGCCGGTCGCGTACGCGCCGTTGCCCCGGATCTCGGCCCATCCGCTCCCACCGTCGCGCAAGCGCACGTTGACGAACACCTCATCCAGGTGGTGGGCGTCAACCCGGGCATGACGCAGTGAAACCCGCAACGGGAGGGCGATCCGGTGGACGCTGAAGGCCGCCACCTCGCTCGACCGTGCCACCTCAGCGGATTTCAAAATGCCCCACGACCTCGAGCAGCCGGTCGAGAGCCGGCGCCCAGACAGACTCGTCCTGCGCGAAGCACAGCCGCATATGCCCAAGGCCCGACGGCCCGAACTGGTAGCCCGGGTTGACGACAATGCCCGCGTCCTTCTTCAACGCCAGCGCGATCCGCTGATCGCTGGTGTCGACAAGGACCTCGGGGAAGACGTACGCCGTCCCCCACGCGGGACGGACCCGCATCACCCGCGAGGCGTTGATCGCCTCGACCGTCATGTCGCGCAGGGATTGGTACTCCTTCAGGCGATTCCGCAGGAACTCCCCATCGTCGGCCAACCAGTGCGTCAACAGATGCTGGGCGTACGCGGGTGCCCGCAGAGCCGTCACGGACTGGACGTCCTCCATCCGGTCGACAATCTCCCTCGGCCCGACCGCGACGCCGAGGCGATAACCCGAAAGAGACTCGGTCTTGGACGGGCCCAGCAGCGTGACCGTGCGTCCGGCCATCCCGGGCACCGCCGCGAGATGGTGGAACTCCTCGCCGTCGTAGACCAGACGGCAGTACAACTGGTCGGCTAGCACGAGAATGTCGTGATCCTGCGCGGCCCGCGCGATCCGCTCGATGGTCTCCTGGTCGTAGATCGCGCCGGTCGGGTTGTTGGGATGGCTGAAGACCATCAACCGCGGCTTGCGTTCGCACGCTTTCTCGAACGCCGACCAGTCCAGGGTGGGGCGTCCCTCGTCCGGAACCACCATGGGAACCCGCAGGACCTCGGCCCCGAAATACCGCAGCATCCGCTCGGTCGAGAGGTAGTCGGGATCGGGAAGGACGACAACATCGCCCGGTGAGAGGATCGCGGCCAGCGCGATGAACAACGCACCCTGGGTGCCGGGCGTCAGGATGACGTCGGCGTCTCCGGTGCTCGGCAGCCCGAACTCCCGCTCGACGTTGGCCGCGACGGTCTCACGCACCGCGCGGTCACCGCGATAGGGCGTGTACGTCATCCCGCCGCCGCCCGCTGCCGCTGTGAAGCTCGGGAGCGCCCAGTCAGGTGCGGGGAACCGGTGCGTGTCGGCATAGGTCACGTCCAGCAGCGGCGTGCGCCCAGGCGCGTTCTCCAGTTCGCGTTCGGCCTCCCGCAGCGACATTCCCAACACCTCACGGAGTTCGGGTAGCGCCAGCCGGTCGATCGACGCGGGCACGTGCGTTTCTATCGTTCTCACCTCTCGATGTACTGCGGTCATGCGGATGGATCTGGTCGTTTCTGGTCTTCGGTCCGGCCTTGGAGTTCTGGAAGCAGGCGGTTGAGGGCTGTGATCCCGCCACGAACGTGGTCGCGGGTCACCGCGCGCATCCGGTCGGCGTCGCGGGCGCGAAGGGCGTCGATCATCGCCGCGTGCTCGCGAAGGGACGTCGTGGCCCGGTCAAGATCCGAGAGGTACATCGCGATGTAGCGGTCGCTGAGGGTCCGCAGGCGTTCAAGGACCTCAAGTGAATGCGGCATCTGGGCGAGTCCGTAGATCGCGCTGTGGAACTGCCGGTCGAGAAGGGCGAACCTTGCGAGGTCCCCGCGTTCGGTCACCCACCGCTGCTCCTCGACGATCTCGACGAGCTCGTCGAGATCCTTGTCTGTCACGGCTTCGACCGCGGCACCCCCGAGCAGCACCTCCATCGCCTCGCGCCCGGCGTACACATCCCGGGCGTCGGCGAGGGAGACCGGCGTGATCATCCACCGTTGGTGCGGCCGATCGACCACCAGCCCTTCGGCCGCGAGCCGTACCAACGCCTGCCGCAGCGGGACCCGACTGATCCCGAGTTCAGTGGCCAGGCCCTCCTGGTCGAGGGTCTGCTGGGGCGCCAGCCGGCCAGCGAGGATCCATTCCCGAAGACGCAGGTAGGCCCAGTCCTGCTTGCGCCACGACATGGGTAGCTGCGCGGGCGCGGAAGGAGGTAGCGGCATGGGAGCTCCGTTTCAGGACGTCTCGGTCAGGCGTGGCACGGGTCAGTGCGCGAGGATCTGCGCGAGGAAGTGTTGCGTACGCGCGTGACGAGGCCGGTCGAACGTCTCCTCCGTCGGCCCCTCCTCGATGATCTGGCCCGCGTCCATGAACACCACCCGGTCGGCCGAGCGCCGCGCGAAGCCCATCTCGTGTGTCACCACCACGATCGTCATGCCCTCGGCGGCCAGCGCCCGCATCACTTCGAGAACCTCCCTGGTGAACTCCGGGTCCAGTGCGCTCGTGGGTTCGTCGAACAACATCACCGCCGGTCGCATCGCCAACGCTCGCGCGATCGCCACCCGCTGCTGCTGGCCACCGGAGAGCTCGAACGGGTAGTGGTCAACCTTCTCGGCCAGGCCGACCTTCACGAGTAGGTCACGCGCCTCGGCCTCGGCCTGTGCGGCGGGGATACCGCGTACCCGTCTGGGTGCGAGCGTGACGTTCTCCAGCGCCGTCATGTGGGGGAAGAGGTTGAACTGCTGGAACACCATGCCGATCTCGCCGCGCAGAGGTTTGGGCTGCTCCCCCGCGGCAGCGAACCGCGTGCCACGGAAGGAGATCTCACCCGTCTGCACCGGCTCCAGGCCGGCGAGACAGCGCAGCATCGTGGACTTCCCCGCACCCGAGGGCCCAAGGATCACCACGGACTCACCCTCGCGGATGCCAAGCGTCACGTCCTTGACCACGGCCGCTCCGTGGTAGCTGCGGGTGATCCCGTCAGCCCGCAGCAGCGTTGGCGAGGTGGTCATCGTCATCAGTTGCCTCCCGTCGTCGCGGGCATCACGGGCGGTGTCAAGGGCCCCTTGCGGCGAGCCGAGGCACGTCTCGTCACATCAAGTCGGCGTTCGACCGCGTTGACAGCAAGGGTGAACAGCGTGGTGAGTACGAGATAGTGGATCGCCGCGGCGACCAACGTGTTGACATAGTCGAAGTTCGCCGCGGCGATCCGCTGGGCCGACAGCAGTAGGTCCTGGACCGCCACCACGGAGGCCAGCGCCGAGGTCTTGAGCATGCCGATGAACTGGTTACCGGTCGGCGGCAGGATCACCCGCGCCGCCTGCGGCAGCACCACCCAGCGCAGGATCTGGCGTTCGGACAAACCCAACATGTGCGCGGCGGTGCGCTGTCCGCGGTCGACCGACAGCAAGCCCGCCCGGATGATCTCCGCCATGTAGGCCGCTTCGTTCATGCTCAACGCGATCACCGCACAGGTGAACGGCGAGAACCGCAGGCCCCAACCCGGTAACACGTTGAAGACGAAGATCAGCTGGAGCAGGACCGGCGTTCCTCGAAACAGCCAGATGTAACCGTTGGCCAGCCATCGTGCCGGCGCGACCGAACTGGTCTTGACCAGTCCGAGCAGCAGGCCGCCGACGATACCCAGAACCATGGAGACCACGGTCAGGGCAAGGGTGATTCCCGCTGACTGGAAGAAGGTCGCGGAGAACACGTAGTCGAGGAACGACACAGAAGACTCCCGTCGTCAGACGCGTGACGTGCTCGGCTCCACTGTGGAGCGGTCAGCCCTTCTTGAAGTAGTTGACCTCGGGCGGCAGGTGATACTTCTCCAGCAACTTGCCGTACTCCCCGCTCGCGACGAACTTGTCGAGCGCCGCCTTGACCGCCTTGGCCGTCTCGGTGTCGCCTTTTCGCACCGCGATGCCGATCTTGGTGCCGAGGTCGAACGTCGCCGCGACCTCAAGCGAACCCTTCTCCTGGGTGATGGTGTACGCCGCTCCCGGCGTCGAGGTGTCGAACGTGTCAGCCCGGCCCGACTTGACCGCCAGCAGCGCGTCCTGGTTCGTCGGCAGCGCCAGGATGTTCATCGCCGGCTTGCCGGCCGCCTTGAGCTGCTTGTTGAACTCGTTCATGTACTGCTCGCCGATGGCGCCGCGGGTCACGGCCACCGTCTTGCCGGACAGGTCATCGGGCACCTTCGCGATCTTCTTCGGGTTGCCCTTGGGAACCAGCAGCGACTCACCGATCACCATGTAGGGAACGAAGTCGACGACCTTCTCCCGCTCGGGCTTGATGTACATCGCCGAGTTGATGACGTCGATGCGCCTACCCTGCAGGGCGGGGATGAGGCCGTCGAAGTCGATGTCGAGCGGCTTGGAGTTCAACCCCATGGACGCACCGAGTTTCTGGATCATCTCGATGTCGAAACCGTCGGGCTGGCCGGAGCTGCCCTTGAACTCGAATGGCGGGAAGGATGCGGCCGTGCCGTAGGTCAGGGTGCCGCTCTCGACCAGCTGCGTGGGTGGCGCGACCTCTGCCTTGGAGGTGGATCCACCAGTTGCCCCGTCCGCACCTCCGCAGGCGGCGAGCGCGCCGATGACGGTGAGCGTTCCGAGCGCCGCGATCGTGCGCCTCAACCTTCGAGTTACAACCATGTTTCCTCGTTTTCGCAGGTCAGAGCGTTCTGGATCCCCGCATCCCGTAATCCAGGAATCATGAAGGGTCAGCTGATCGCGGGTCAAGAGTTGAGCCGAAAGTTCACCGGACGGGAGGTGCCGGATCACAACGAGTCAGAGGCCGGTCGGCGTCACGACCGACCGGCCTCCACACCGCTCACCGCGAGGACTGCCGCATAAGAAGGGGAGCGGGCTTACCGAGTTGGAAAGTGAAAAACGAAGTCCCGCGGCTTCTCAGCCGGCATACACAGAATCCAGGCCGGTGGATCCGTCGGCCAGCTTCCTGGCATCGACCGGGCGGCCGGATCGGATGAGTGCCTGGACGTCGTCCTGGACGTCCCACACGTTGACGTTCATGCCCGCGACAACGCGGCCTTGACGAAGCCAGAACGCCACGAACTCCCGCGCCTTCGCCTCTCCGCGAACCACCACGTCGTCATACCCCGACCCCAGGTCCCCGCCGAACTCCATGCCCAGGTCGTACTGATCGGTGAAGAAGAACGGCACCGCGTCATAGGCACCGCCTCCACCCAGCAGGGAACGCCCGGCGGCCGTACCACCGTCCTGCGCGTTCGCCCAGTGCTCCACCCGGATCTGGCGGCCGTACAGCGGCGACTGCCACCGGGCCACGTCACCGGCGGCGAACACGTCGGGGTTGGAGGTCTGGAGGGAGGAGTCTGTCAAGACGCCGTTGTCAACCGCGAGCCCGGCGGCCTCCGCGAGCTCGGTGTTGGGCTGGATCCCGATCCCGACGACCACGACGTCCGCGGGGAGCTCAGTGCCGTCCTCGGTCACGACGGCGCGCACCGATCCTTCAGCACCACGGAATTCCGCGACGCCCTGGCCGAACCGGAACTCCACGCCGTGGTCACGGTGCAGGTCCGCGAAGACGTTGCCCATCTCCGGCCCGAGCACGGCATGCAGCGGCGTCGGGTGCGGCTCGACCACCACCACGTCGGCGCCGTGCGTGCGGGCAGCGGCCGCCGCCTCCAGGCCGATCCACCCGGCGCCCACCACGACCACCCGGGCGCCCGCCGCAAAAGACTCCTTCAGGCGAAGCGAATCCGCCATCGTCCGCAGATACAGCACACCATCGAGGTCGCCACCAGGAACGCGGAGCCGGCGTACGGACGAACCCGTTGTCAAGAGCAGCTTGTCGTAAGGGAGCACGTCGCCGTCGGCCAGCTCCACCTCGTGCCCGCCCGCATCGAGCCGCTGCGCACGCACACCGAGCCGCAGCTCGACCGCATGCTCGGCGTACCACTCCTGGGGATGGACGTACGCCACGGACGGCTCGTCGTTGCCGAGCAGCACCCCCTTGGACAGCGGCGGACGTTCGTACGGCCGTTCGCTCTCCTCACCGACCAACACGATCCGGCCGTCGAATCCCTCGGCACGCAGGGCTTCGGCGGCTCGGGCCCCGGCAAGACTGGCGCCAACGATCACGAACGTGGGAGCGGTGGGCACTGCACACCTCCAGATGATCGGTTTCTGGGCAACCTACCCCGTGAGCGAACCATGCAACGCGACAGCCGAGGCGTCGGTGAGCGACGCCACCTGGTCGACGATCACACGTAGCCGCGCCGCGTCGTCGCCCGCCACCGCGAAGTCGGCGCGGAATGCCGGATCCAGGCCGCGCGGCGCGCACAGGCGGAGGGTCGCGACCAGCCCCTGGATGATCTCCCGCTGCCGCTCGAGGAGGGCGAGGCGTTCGGTGGACCGCATGACGTACCTCGCCGCGATTCCCTTGAGGACAGCGATCTCCAGCCTGGTCTCCCGCGGGACCACGAGGTCGGCGCGGTAACGGGTCAACCTTCCACCGCCGTACGCGGCGTGCGTCGCCTGCTCCGCCGCCGTACAGAACCGGCCGATGAGCTGGCTCGTCAGGTCCTTCAGCACGGCAAGGGAACGCCGATGGCCGTCGTAGTCAGACTCCGGCCAGTACCCGAAGTTCCGCAACCGGTCATAGGCCGCGTCCAGTTCGGCATCCTCGCTGCCCGGGACATACCAGTCGCGGACGACCTCCCAGACGGTCCGGCGTTCGGCCGCGTCGGCGAGGCGGACCAGCGGGAGGCGGCCCGACACCACGCCGTCCTCGACATCATGGACGGAGTACGCCACGTCGTCGGCGAAGTCCATGACCTGCGCCTCCACGCACCGGCGGTCGGGTGCGACCCCCGCGCGGAGCCAGGCGAACACCTCCTGGTCGTCGTCGTACACGCCGAACTTCTGCCCCGCCTCGGCCGGCCGGTCGGCGCGCCGCCAGGGATACTTCGTCGCCGCGTCCAGAGTGGCGCGGGTCAGGTTGAGACCGGCGCTACGACCAGGCTCGCGGGCACCGAGGTCCGCGGCCGCCGTGGGCACGAAGCTCTTGGCCTCCAGCCGGGTGAGCAGCCGCAGGGTCTGGGCATTCCCCTCGAACCCGCCGATCTGCCTCGACACCTCATCGAGTGCGGCCTCGCCGTTGTGACCGAACGGCGGATGCCCGAGGTCGTGCGCGAGACAGGCCGTGTCGACGACGTCGGGATCACAGCCGAGGGCCTGACCGAGTTCGCGACCGACCTGCGCCACCTCGAGGGTGTGGGTGAGGCGGGTACGGACGAAGTCGTCGGTGCCGGGCCCGATGACCTGCGTCTTCGCCGCGAGCCGCCGCAGTGCCGCTGAATGCAGGACCCGCGCGCGGTCGCGGGCGAACGGCGTGCGACCGGCACTCTTCGGGGGCTCGGCGACCCAGCGCTCGACGTCGGGCGGGGTGTAGCCGGTGTCCTCCCGATGGGTATTTCCACGTACCGTCATCGCCGATGACCTTAGCCGCGCTGGCCCGGCCCGTCACGTACGGCCGTCTCCGCGAGACGGCCGGCGCGCCGCCTCCTCCGGAGTACAGTGAGGCCGGGGTTAGATAGGCAAGCCTAACCAAATGATCTCCCCCTCGCCGGGCCGTCCGGGAGGAGGCGGAGCGCGGTGCTCGCGACGTTCGTCATCGGCCTCCGCGAGGCACTGGAAGCGGCGCTGATCGTCGGGATCGTCGCGGCATTCCTACGCCAGCGCGGGCGCGGCGACGCATTGCGGTACGTCTGGCTCGGCGTGTTCGTCGCCGTACTGGCGTGCACCGCGATCGCCAGCGGCCTCGTGATCCTCTCGGCCGAACTCGACAAGCCGGCCCAGGACGGCCTGGAGGCGATCATCAGCCTGGTCGCCGTCGGCATGGTGACCTACATGGTCATCTGGATGCGCCGGCACGCGCGCGACCTCAGGCGGGATCTGGAGGGAGTGGCGTCCGGAGCGCTGGCCAAGGGCTCCGCCTTCGCCCTGGTCGCGATGGCGGTCCTCGCCGTCCTTCGCGAAGGCGTCGAGACCGTGGTCTTCCTGCTCGCGGTGTTCCGGCAGGCCCAGGACCCCGCGCTGGCGGGCGTGGGTGCGATCCTTGGTCTGCTCGTCGCCCTCGCTCTGGGCTACGGCATCTACCGCGGCGGGGTACACCTCAACCTCTCGAGGTTCTTCCGTGCCACCGGCCTGGTACTGGTGCTGGTGGCAGCCGGACTCCTGATGAGCGCCGCTCATGCCGCCCACGAGGCGGGCTGGCTCGACTTCGGCCAGGCTCGCGTGCTCGACCTCAGCTGGCTCGTACGCCCCGGCTCTGTCCGCGAGTCGCTGCTGACCGGCGTACTCGGCCTGCGGGCCAAGCCCGTGCTCATTGAGGTCGTGGTCTGGCTCCTCTACTTCGTACCGCTCGCGCTCTATGTGGCCTGGCCCGCATCGGGCGGGCGCGCCCGTCCCACCACCTCGGACGTTGCCGCGACCTCGGCTCGGGCAGGGCGGCGCCCCTAACCAAGCAAGAGACGAATCAGCTTATCCACAAGGGCTTCTGGGGCCCTGCGGGGTGATCATTTGAGTGATAGGCTCGCACACATGTTCGATCACGGGGTTGTTGATGTGTCGGCGTTGGCTGAGGCCGCGCCCGGTCCTGAGCTTGCCGCCACGCTGGCGGCGATCGATTTGAACGCTGTGAATGGCTATGCGCGGGTCGTGGTGATGCGGGCGTGGCAGCGTCAGGTGTCGTGGGCGTCATGCCGCATGTATGAGGCGATGTCCTACGTGGCGCGGTCACCGATGGGTGGTGAGGACGCGCCGCCGGAGCTTCTTGATACCTGTAGCGAGTTCGCTTCGGTTGAGGTCGGGGCGGCGTTGACGTTGGCGCCGGGTTCGGCTGATCGTGAGCTGTGTTTGGCGCTTGACCTGACCGCCCGGTTGCCTGGTACGCGGGCGGCGTTGGAGGCGGGTCTGATTGATGTGAACAAGGCGCGGGAGATCGCTTCCGAAACCAGCTGCCTGTCAGGCGAGCTTGCCCGTCAGGCCGAGGAGTGGCTCCTGTCGAAAGCGCCGGGGTTAACTCGTCAGCAGATTGAGCGCCGCCTGAAGGCGAAGGTGGTGGCGCTGGATCCGGTGGGTGCCGAGGAACGCCGGAAGGCAGCCAAACGCGAACGCCGCATCAAGTTCAGCGCCGGCGTGAACGGGGTCGCCAGCATCTTCGGCCACGACCTACCGCTGGAGAAAGTCGCCCAAGCGAAGGCATTCATCAAGGAGATNAGTGAGCATCTCAAGGCCGGCGGGGATGACCGCTACCTCGACGAAATCGAAGTCGACGTCTTCCTCGACCTGCTATGTGGTCGGCATCTGGACACCAATGGCATGGCCGTCAAGGTCGAACTCGTCGCCCCACTCGACACCTGGCTCAAAGCCGCCGCGCAGGCCGGCCAGACGGATGAGGGCACTGCCGGCGGTCAGGCTGACGAGGATGCTGGCGATGCCGGGTACGAGCCCGGTGACCTGAAGGACTTCGGACCCGTCTCACCCGAAGTGATTGCCGACATCATCAAAGCCGCCGAAGCAGGCTTCGAGTACTGCTGGACCGTCACCGCCGACGGGGAGGTCGTCTACCACAACCGCAGCGCCTACCGCCCTACAAAGAAGCAGCGGGAATTTGTGCAGGCGAGGGACCGCACCTGCCGCCACCCCGGCTGCGAGCGCGTGGCGGAGAAGTGCGAGGCGGACCACACGTTCGAGCACCGGAACGGCGGAACCACCTGCGCCTGCAACCTGACGATGCTGTGCAAGCGCCACCACCGCGCCAAACACGAAGGCGGCTGGTGGTGGACCCGCCAAGAGCCAGGAACCATGCGAGCACAAAGCCCACTCGGACACACCTACGACGTGGACCCCGAACCCCTACCAGGCGGCCGAATCCCACAACAAGCAAGCCCCGACCAACAGGGACCCGGTCGCCGCACCGTCGCCGACCACCTCACCAACCGGACGGGCCAATGGAACGCAGGCCTCACGAGAGAAGAAGCCGGCACGCCCTTCTAACGACTCGTGCCGAGCCTGCGCCACCTGGGTGCCACCACATGCTAGGCAGAGCACATGAGACGTTTCGTACTCCTCCTAGCACTCTGCGCAACCACCCTGGCCTTCGCGCCAGCCCCGGCGCGACCGGCCGTCAACCCCGACCTGCTCGGATGGCCCGTCCTCGCCAGCGGCGCGTTCCAACCGGCGGATTCTGGAGCCGACGCGTTGACGTACGACAGCACGCTCGCACCCGTCGGCGCCCGCGCCGCGGTCGTCGCCGTGGTGACACCGCTCGGAACGACCACGATCCTGGCCGTCAAGGGGCTTGCGCCCAACCGCGAGTACGGCGCGCACGTGCACGTGAACGCGTGCGGTGCCGACCCGGCGGCGGCTGGTCCGCACGTGCAGTGGCGCGAAGACCCGGTCCAGCCGTCAACGGACCCGAAGTACGCCAACCCGAGCAACGAAATCTGGCTCGACCTCACCACCGACGGGCAGGGCACGGACGTCGCCGCGAGTTCGGTTCGCTGGCCCATCAGCAAGAAGACCGCGGGCTCGGTGGTCATCCACGAGCACCACACCAGTAGGGAACACGGCGAGGCAGGCACAGCAGGCCCTCGACTGGCCTGCATCAACGTTCCCTTCGACCAGGACGGCCGCCACAAGTAGACGTCCAACTCATCCGGTCGTACGACACAAGATCAACCGCTGGGACGACAAGAACGGCGACATCCTCCCCTAGCCTCGAAACCTGACGGGGAAGCGTGTGCGGGCGGCACCGACCTGGTGCCGCCCGCACTCGTCCCACGCCGGAGTCATTCGGAAGGGAACTTGATGCGACGCAAGGTCATTACCGGTGCGGCGGTCTGCGCCGCCATGCTGCTGATCCCAACAACAGCGGCTGTCGGTGCGGAGCGCACCGACCCGCGGCCCGCCGAGCAGCGCAGAGCCGCCGAACTCGGGCTCCAAACCGCTCCCGCCGCCAAGCCGGGCGAGCAACCGCGGAGCGCGAATCCGTATCTGGCGATGCTGCCTGACCCGTCCAAGGCCGACTACATCGGTTGGCGTCGTATCCTCCAGGCCGAAAGTGGCAAGCGGGCCGACCTCATGGAACGCCAACGCAAGGCCGCCAACGCCCGTCAACCGATCCTTGTCGAGGACGACGAACCCACGGACACCCGTGGCGGCAACGACACCTTGACGACGGCGCAGCAGGTCGACGGGTTCGGGACGGGCCGGCGCGACAACCCGCGTGCCCGGATCCTCGGCACACTCTCGCCGGAACACGTGGAGACCACGAGCATCCCGCCAAGTGCTGAGGATGATGGCGCGATCCCGCTGGCGCGGGTGACCGGGATTTCCGCTGACCTTCCGAGTGTGCGCACCAGCGGCACGATCGGCGACGGCCCACACGGCTCCGCCGGAGACAAGAGCGGCGACTTCGACTTCTACCGCGTAGACGCGGTCGCCGGAAAGACACTCACCATCGACGTTGATCCCTCGGGCAGTGCGCTGCTCCCCGCGGTGGGCCTCTACGACGAACGCGGCACGCTCATCACCGCCGCGCAGGACATGATCGGTACGGGCGGCCCGGCGCATCTGTCGTACCCCGTTGACAAGACCGGGACCTACTACCTCTCCGTGGGCAGCATGACGCCGTGGCCCTACTCGCTCGATCCGTTCGATTCCGGAAGCGGTGTGGGAGTGGGCACCGAAGGCGGTTACGACATCACGATCACGGTTCAGAAGGCCGACCTCGACATCTACGCGGTCGACCTGGCGCCGGGTGACGTCCTCGGCGGCACCGTGACCGGTGCTGCCCGGCAACTCAGCGTCTTCGACCCGGACGGCGTACTGGTCCAGGGTTCGACCCTCGACGTGAGCGCCCTCTTCCCGGCAAGTTCGCCACTTCCCGGCGGCGGCAATGCGACGGTGGACCATGTGGCGGCGGTCGCCGGCACCCACTACGTCGCGGTGGGCGACGGCGCGGGCCGCTACGACGCCACCGTCGAGGTGTATCGGCCCGGTGGCGAACGAACGGCCAGGTCCCAAACCATCTTCCTTGACTTCGACGGCGCACGGTTCAACAACAACATCTTCGCCGGCGCCGCCACCAAGCCCGGCGTCCGCACCCTCAGCCCGCTCCGGGCGTTCCTCGGCAACTGGGGGCTCAGCCGCGCCGACGAACCCGCGGTGATCGACGCGATCACTGAAACCGTACGTAAGAACCTCGTGGACGACATTGCCGAGCGGAGCTCGAACCCGCGGGTCGACGTCCGGATCACCAACTCCAAGGACGACCCTGACACGTTCGGGCAGCCGGGCACCAGCAGGGTCATCGTCGGCGGCACCACCGAAGAAGCGGGAATCATCCCTGTCGTCGGCATCGCGCAGTCCATCGACCCCGGTAACTTCAATCGGGAAGAGACCGCACTCGCTCTCCTCGACAACCTCAGCGCACCGGCCGACAACCCCGTGTCACTCAACGCGTACATGACTGACAAGAGCGACCGGATCGCGTTCATCGGTCAGGCGATCGGCAACATCGTGTCCCACGAGGCCGGGCACTACCTCGGTAACTGGCACACCAGTGACCTGAGCGGCGTCACCAACCTGATGGACACCGGGCATATCTACGACCTGTTCGGCCTTGGACCCGACCGGATCGGCGGCACCGAGGACGACATCGACAACTCCTTCACCCATGACGTCTTCGAACCAACTCAGGGATTCTCCGGCCTGGAGAACACCATCGACCGGACCGGATTCGCATTGACCCGCGGCCGCGGGCTCACCGTTCCCCGGCCCTGACGCCGATCCTCCTGACACCGAATCTGCCCTGATCTGAGGCTGTTCACCACGGCGGCCGGACCCCAGTGGTCCGGCCGCCGCTTTTTCGTCAATTCACACCAGACGACTATTCACCCGGCGTATAGTCCTCGCCATGTCGATCTCCCGTACCTTGCTCGGGTTGCTCGAGAACGAGCCGTCGTACGGCTACACGCTCAAACACCGCTACGACGAACTGTTCGCCCGCACCAAGACGCTGGCCTTCGGCCAGGTCTACGCCACCCTCGGTCGGCTCGAACGCGACGGATACGCGGAGGTGGTCGGCGTCGAGACCGGCGAAGGCCCCGAACGCCGCCGCTACGCGATCACCACCGAGGGCGTGGCAGAACTCGACACCTGGATCCGCACACCGGAGCCGGCCACGGCGTTCGCCCAGAGCACGCTCTTCGTCAAGACCACCTTGGCGTTGCTTTCTGGTCGACCGCCGCGGGAGGTCCTTGACGCCCAGCGCGGCGTGCACCTGGCCCGGATGCGGGAACTCACCAAGGCCCGCACCCGCGCCGACGACATCGACCGCCTCGCCGTCGACTACGAGATCGCTCATCTCGACGCCGACCTGCGCTGGATCGAGGAAGCCAGCGAGCGGCTCGAGCACCGGGATCGCGCCAAGAACAAGGGGAATCGGCCATGACCGAGGATCCGCGCGCGCTGCTGCGCGCCGACGACCTGCGGCTCGCGTTCGGCAGCACTCCCGCGCTCGACGGCGCCTCCGTGGCGGTCGAACGGGGCGAGATCGTTGCCCTGATGGGCCCCTCGGGCTCAGGCAAGTCGACCTTGCTGCACTGCCTTGCCGGCGTTCTCCGGCCCGATCACGGCGAGGTGTGGTGGGAAGGTCGCCGGCTCGACACGTTGCCGGAACGCCGCCGGAGTGCGATCCGGCTGGAGCGATTCGGGTTCGTCTTCCAGTTCGGCGATCTGGTTCCCGAGCTCACGCTGCGCGAGAACATCCTTCTTCCCCTGCGCCTCCTCCGTGCCCCGCGCGCGGACTTCCAGCGCGCCGACGACCTTCTCGACCGGCTGGAGTTGGTCGAGGTCGCCAGCCGGCGCGCAGCGGAGGTTTCGGGCGGTCAGGCGCAGCGCGCCGCCGTCGCCCGCGCGCTCGTCCACCGGCCGGGCGTCGTCTTCGCCGACGAACCCACCGGAGCCCTCGACAGCGTGACCGGCGAGATCGTCCTCACCACTCTCGTCCAACTCGCCCGTGACCACGGCAGCAGCATCATCATCGTCACCCACGACCATCGGGTCGCCGCGCACGCCGACCGCGAGATCGTCATCAGGGATGGCCGCACGACTGCGGAGGTGATCGCGTGACGCCGGCGATCCACCTGGGACTACGACTGGCCGCCGGCACCGGTCGCACCGAACGCCTCCGCGCCGGCCTCACGGTCGGCGCGGCAGCCCTTGGCACTTTGGTGTTCGTGACCGCCCTCGCGGTCGTCCACGCCGAGAGCCGCCGGACCGGCGGCGAACTCGACCGCGACCACCAGATCCTGCTCGCGACTGTGCTGGCGGTCCTGGGGATGCCGGTGCTCACCCTGCTCGCCTCGATCACTCGCCTGTCCGCCTCCGTACGCGACCGCCGGCTGGCCGCGCTCCGGCTCCTCGGCCTGTCCCCCACCAGGACCCGAACGGTGGCGGCCACCGAAGCGAGCGCGCTCGCCCTCGTCGGAGCCGCGCTCGGCTGTGCGCTCTGCTTCGGGCTACGACCGCTGGTTGAGCGGGTGACCATCGCTGACCGGCAGTGGCAGGTGGCCGACTTCCTACCGCCCTGGTGGCAGCTCGGCGCGGTCGTCGTCGGCGTACCTCTGCTCGCCGTTGTCGTCGCCCTCGCACCGACCCGTGCGGTGACCGCCCGCCCGCTGGCGGTCCGTCGGGGTGCGGGCGCCCGGCGGCCCAGCCTGCTGCGGCTCCTGCCCGTCCTCGCGGGTGCGGCCGGGATGGCCTGGATGTTCACGCTTCCGCAGGATCCTGAGGCGTCCCTCGGCTGGTCTGAGTTCTGGCCGTTCCTCGTCGGCGCGATCCTCGCGGGCGTGGGGCTCCCGCTCGCCGTGCCCGTCCTGGTGCGTACTGCCGCCGACCTGCTCGCTCGGGTGGCCCAGCGTCAAGCGGTCCTTGTCGCCGCCCGCCGGCTGCAGGTCGAACCCTCCGCCACCACCCGGATCGTCGCCGGGCTCCTTCTCACCCTCTTTCTCGTCACCGGTGCTCGCTGCGTCATCACCGCGTGGGAGCGCACACCGCAGTACCTTGAGGCTTATCGCGCCGCGTACACCGGTCCACAGGTGATCTCCCTGCACGCGGATCCGAGCAGCCCGCAGGCCGGCACCGACCTGCGCCCGCTGGGCGAGGAGCCCTTCGTCCGCAAGGTCGTTCCTGCGAACATCGTGACCACCCGCTGCGACGGTCCACGGTCTCTGTGCGGCACGGTGTACGTCGGAACCTGCGCCGAGCTCGCGCAACTCCTTCCTGTGAAGGGATGCCGCGACGACAGGGTGGCCTGGATCTCCCACCCGGACGACAGGGACACCAGCCCTAGCCGCATCGCGCCGGGGACGCCGCTGACGATCGCGCGGGAGGTGACCTCTCAGGCGGTGGAGATCCCTGCCCCGTCGGCGCGCATCACGTCGTCGACCGACGTGACGTGGAGCGACGCTCGCGTCCTCGGCCTCTTCGTACCACGCGATTTTCCCGGGGCCGCGGCTCTGGCCGACCCGGCGCATCGTACGTGGGTGGTGTACGCCGAGCCGGGGAAGAAGGCACATGACGCCGTGATCGGCGCGATCGAGCGGCTCGCCCCAACGACGTTCGCCTACGATATGGCCGACTACGCCACGCTCGAACAGGTCGGCGGATACCTGAGCATCCTCTGGGCGGTCACAGCTGTGATCGTGCTGGTGGGTCTCACGTCGTTCGGGATCACCGCGATCGACCGGGCGGTTGAGCGCCGCCGCCAGGTCGCGAGCCTCCACGTGCTGGGCGCTCCCGCGAAACTCGCCCGCCGCAGCCAACTCCTCCAGGCGCTGATCCCACTCGGGCTCGGGATCCCGCTCGCGGGCGGGCTCGGGATGCTCGCCGGAAGCGGCTACCTCGCCTTCGGCTCGCTGCGAGATGACGCACCCTGGCAATCGGTCCTTGCAGTCGTCGCGGCCGCGATGACCGCCGCCCTGCTCGTTGCCGCGGCCAGCGTTCCCGCGATCGGACGGGGCGTCAAGCCGGACTTGCTCCGCCGGGAGTAGCCGCACCAGATCATCCGAAAGATACGCCGGAGGGAGGACACAAGATCAACCCGGGGGCCGAGGTCGCGTACGCAGCATCCCCGTAGCGTCAGATCTCAAGATCGGGGGAAGGAAGATCATCATGATGCGACGCAGGCTGCTCACAGTCGCGACCATGGGGCTCGCGCTGGTTCTCACCCTCAGCGCGGCACCCACCGCCACCGCCACCACCGCTCCCACTACCACCGGAAGCGGGACCGCGCGCGAACCGGTGATCCTCGTCCACGGTTTCCTCGCCACCAGCATCAACATGGCGGTGATGAAGCGGTCGTTCGAGGATGCCGGCTATCCGGCGTACACCCTGGACCTACCCGGAGCCAACAACATCGAGAACGCCCACGCCATCGCCCGGCTCGTCGACCACCTACGTACGACGACCGGGGCCAGCAAGGTCAGCCTCGTCAGTCACAGCATGGGTGGGCTCTCGACGCGTTACTACCTCAAGCGGCTCGGCGGCACCGCCCACGTCCGAAGCTACGTGGCGTTTGGTACGCCGCAGTACGGCTTCGCGCCAGCCTGCCTCCTGCTCCTCGACGATCTGGGGAAGCAGATGTGCCCGAGCAGCGGGTTCCTCGCGGACCTCAACGCCGGGGACGACACCCCGGGCGACGTCGCGTACACCACGATGCGCAGCAGCCTCGACTCCCCCGACACGTATCTCCTCGACGGAGGGGCCTGCTTCCACGAGATTCCCGGTGTCGTCCACGACCTCGAGCCTGCCTCGGGGGCGTTCTTCGAGGCGGCGTTGAGCGCTGTCGAGGGGCGGTGCCCGGGGACGTTCGTCACCTTGCCGCCGCGCTGACGACCCTTATCCAACGAGGTCGGTGATGCGGCGGTGAAGGTCGGCCACCTCCGGGAGGTCGCGGTGCGTCGTGGCATAACGGCGCAGCTCGCGCAGGTCGTCGGCGGCCCGGCGGGAACGCAGGTGCCCGGCGGAGTCAAGCGCCTGGTGTCCGATCGCCGCCGCCTCCCGCGGGTCGTCGGTCGCCATGGTGAGCGAGGCGAGCTTGGTCTGGGAAATGGCCCGTGAGCGAGCGAACGGCGCCGAGTGGCCCTCGACCGCAGCGGCCAACCGCCGGCCGGCCTCCGTGGGGTAGCCCCGCACGCTCAGGTCGAACAACGCGTGCCCGGTGTCACCGGCGTGCTGAGCGCTGTCGTAGTAGGCCATCCACGGTGGATCCTCGGCGGGGTTACTGCGGCTGAAGGCCTCGTCGGCCGCGCCCACCACCCGGAGAGCCTCCTGGGTACGCCCGAGCTTGGCGAGCGCCCTGGCCCGCGCGGTGAGCAACATCGCGTGTTCGGTGGCGGTAATCCGGTCGGTGCGGATCAGGGCCAGTTCGATGAAGGCGAGCCCGATGTCGCACTGCCCACGCCAGATCGCCTGCCGGGCCATGGACGAAAGCACCTTGGCCCGCAAGTGCCAGTTGCCTGCCCCCTCGGCGCAGGCCAGCGCGAACTTGAAGATGCGTTCGGCATCGGCGAAGGCGTACGCGTCAAAGGCCATGAAGGCCGTGACGTTGCCGAGGTGGCCGACCGCCTCGTGGAGTTCGACACGTACGTCTTGGGCGGCATGGGCGTCGAGAAGCTGCGCGGACCACCGCAGCTGCGCGAGGACCGCCTCGCGGACGAACCCACCGCCGTAGGTGTGGTCCCAGCCGCTGAACAACCGTGCGACCGCACGGACATGCGCGATCTCGTGTGTACCTACCCGATCCGGCACTGGTGTCGGCTCGGTGGACGTAAGAAGTTGGAAGGCCGCCGGGGTGACGAGACTCCCCGCCCCGAGAAGGGCGGCCCGTAGAAATTCCTGGCGATTCACGTCGGTCACCGTAGCCGCGACCCGGCGCGGATTGACGAATCCAAGATCGCGATCAGTGGCACACCCGAGGACGGCCCGAAAGGCATCTCGATAGACCCTGTGCGGCCAGCGAATCACTCCCCTTTCGAGCTTTCCGACGTAGTTGGCGTCAAGCCCAAACTCCCGTCTCGTATGTCGGAACAAATAAGCGTTGACCAGGTCGGCGAGCTCCTGCCTGGACACAAAATCGCCCGGCGATTCCCGCGACGCCATTCGTTCGCGGGCGGTCCGTAACCTACTGTTCGGTAGCAATCCGCCACACCCCCGTCTAAAACGGATAGAACCCATAATTCACTAAAGGAGATTCGGACGGAACATCCAGAAAGGGAGAAAAATCTCCCACAGTCATCCCGGCTGGTCTCCCCGGCAGGCTCCCTTCCGCCAAGCCCTGCGGTGCCGAATCCTCGAAGGGTGACGCGCGGCGGTCTGGATGCCCCGACCCCACTCCTGCCAGGCCGCCGCGCCTCACCTGCCGGTCAGGGCGCGCGCACACCGGCCGCTACGCCGTGCGGCCTGCGTTCAGCGGCTCTCGTCCCCCGCGTCGGCGCTGGCGAGGACCGCGGCCCGGCCCGCCTCCACCCGCGCGACCGGTACCCGGAACGGCGAGCAGGAGACGTAGTCGAGTCCAACCTCGTGGAAGAAGTGCACCGACGCCGGGTCGCCGCCATGCTCACCGCACACACCGACCTTGAGGTCTGGTCGGGCTGCCCGGCCCTCCTCGCACGCGATCCGCACCAGGCGGCCGACGCCCTCCGCGTCGAGCGACTCGAACGGCGAAACACCGAAGATGCCCTTCTCGAGGTACGCCGAGAAGAACGCACCCTCCACGTCGTCACGGGAGAAGCCCCAGGCCGTCTGGGTGAGGTCGTTGGTGCCGAACGAGAAGAACTCCGCGGCTCGCGCGATCCGGCCCGCGGTCAACGCGGCGCGCGGAAGCTCGATCATCGTCCCGACCGGGATCGACAGAGCGACCCCGGCGCGTTCCTGTACGTCGTCGATCGCGGCCCGCGCCTCGTCGCGGATGAGCTCCAGCTCCTGCACGGCCCCGACCAGCGGGATCATGACCTCGACCCGGGGATCGCCGCCGGCCTCGATCCGGGCCACCGCCGCCTCCGCGATCGCCCTGACCTGCATGGTGAAGAGTCCGGGTACGAGCAGGCCGAGCCGTACCCCACGCAGGCCCAGCATGGGGTTCTCCTCGTGCAGCCGGCGTACGGCCCGTAGAAGGCGAACGTCGTCGGGGTCCACCTCGCCGCGCTCCCGGGCAACAGCGACCCGCACCGACAGCTCGGTCAGGTCGGGCAGGAACTCGTGCAGCGGCGGGTCGAGCAGCCGTACCGTGACGGGCATCCCGTCCATCGCCGCGAAGATCCCGATGAAGTCGTCCCGCTGCGGCGGCAGCAGGGCGGCGAGTGCCTTCTCCCGCTCCTCGTCGCCCTCGGCGAGGATCAACCGCTCGACGTGGGTACGCCGCTCGCCGAGGAACATGTGCTCGGTACGACACAGGCCGATCCCGTGGGCGCCCATCGACCGGGCCCGGGTCGCGTCGGCGGGGCTGTCGGCGTTCGCCCGGACGTCGAGCCGGCGGCGCGCGTCGGCCAGGCGCATGATCCGGTCAACGGCGCGGACGAGTTCGTCAGCGTCGGCCGCCCGCGGGTCGAGGTCGCCTTCGAAGTACCTCACGACCGGTGAGTCGACGACGGGTACCTCGCCGAGGAACACCTCGCCGGACGTGCCGTCGATGGAGATCACGTCACCCTCGTGGACCTCCACCCCACCAGGTCCGGTGAACCTCCGGCCCACCGTGTCGACGTCCAGCTCCTCCGCGCCGCACACGCAGGTCTTGCCCATGCCGCGCGCGACCACCGCCGCGTGCGAGGTCTTGCCGCCCCGGCTGGTCAGGATCCCGCGCGCGGCGATCATGCCTTCCAGGTCATCAGGGTTGGTCTCCCGGCGGACCAGGATCACCGACTCGCCCGACCGGGCCCACTCCACCGCGGTCGCGTTGTCGAAGACGGCACGCCCCACGGCAGCGCCGGGTGAGGCGTTCATGCCCCGACTGATCCGGCGCCGGCGGCCGCGGTCATCAAAGCGCGGGAACATCAGCTGCGCCAGCTGGTGCCCATCCACCCGGCGCAGCGCCTCGTCCTCGTCGATCAGCCCTTCGTCGACCAGCTGCGTGGCGATCCGGAACGCCGCGGCCGCCGTGCGCTTGCCGACCCGGGTCTGCAGCATCCACAGCTTCCCGCGTTCGATGGTGAACTCGATGTCGCACAGATCGCGGTAGTGGCCTTCCAGCGTGGCCATGATGTCGAGGAGTTGGTGGTAGCTCGTCTGGTCCAGGCGCGCGAGTTCGGTCAACGGCACAGTGTTGCGAATTCCCGCGACCACGTCCTCCCCCTGGGCGTTGGAAAGGTAGTCGCCATAGATTCCTCGTGCGCCGGAGGCCGGATCCCGGGTGAACGCCACGCCGGTACCCGAACCCGCACCCAGGTTTCCGAAAACCATCGCGACCACGTTGACCGCCGTACCAAGATCGCCCGGAATTCGTTCCTGGCGGCGATAGGTGACCGCGCGGGGTGCGTTCCAGCTTTCGAAGACGGCGCGAATCGCGGCGTCGAGTTGCTCGCGGGGATCCTGCGGGAACTCCTTCCCGGTCTCCTCCTGGACAATGCGTTTGTACGCAGCCACGAGATCGCGGAGGTCTTCGGCGTCGAGGTCGACATCGTGTTCGGCGTTCCGGGCCTGTTTGGCGTCCTCCAGCGCGGACTCGAACCGTTCACCGTCAATACCGAGAACGGTTTTCCCGAACATCTGGAGAAGCCGGCGGTAGGAATCCCAGGCGAACCTTTCGTCATTCGCCTGCGCGGCGAGGCCATGCACGGAATCGTCGGTGAGCCCGATGTTGAGCACCGTGTCCATCATCCCCGGCATGGAGAACTTCGCGCCCGACCGGACGGACACCAGCAGCGGATCGGCTGGATCGCCGAGCGTCTTGCCGCGCGCCCGCTCGATCGTGGCCAGGTGGGCCGTGACCTCGTCGGTGAGCCCCGGAGGTTCCTTTCCGGTCTCGAGATAGACCTGGCAGGCTTTCGTGGTGATCGTGAAGCCGGGCGGCACGGGGAGTCCCAGGTTCGTCATCTCGGCGAGGTTGGCACCCTTACCGCCGAGAAGGTCGCGCATGTCCTTGTTGCCTTGGGAAAAGTCATAGCTGAACATCGGCACGGCAACCCCCTTCGCTGCCCGCGCGACAGTGTGGATCCAGCCCCTCACGGGCTTCGCCCGTCCGGGCCCGCCCCCACCGCACTACCCTGCTTCGACAGTAATGCCCAGGCCGGTGGTGGCTGTCGACTTCCCGACCGCCGACGCCGTGACCCGACCGGGACCGACGGATGGGTTGTCAGGCTTGAGCGGGAATCGCCGGACGCGGCAACACCATGGTCGCCTGCCGGAGCGTACGCAGGCTGAGGCTGACGGCAAGGTCTGTGGTCGGAACCGTGAGTACGCCGTACATCCGCCGCGCCCAGCGGGGCAGCGAAGCGAACGCCAGGACGTTGATCGACGGCACGGCCAGGCGAAGCGGGGCCAACCGCACGGGCAGGGGCGGATTGAAGGAATTCAGCAACCCGCGCCGGGCTTCGATGCAGGCGTACAGTTTCGGCCGCATCATCGCGAAATAGTCCGCGAGCTCCGCACAGGTTGCCGGCGCGTCCGCATAATGAATGCCGATTACCTCCGCGGCCCGCCGGCTCTCCGCGACGTACTCATCCGCCTCCTGGGCATTCAGAAGGCCCGAGCGCAAGGAGATGTTGACGTAGGAGTCGATCTCGCCGCAGTGCACCCAGAGAAGGTGTTCGGGTTCGTCGAGCCGGAACACCGTGTCGGTGTCAGGGTCGTAACCGGTGAGAGACGCATGGATCGCGCGTACCCGGCTGGCCGCGCGTTCGACCTCTGCCGTCGTGCCGTAGGTCCGCACGGCCACGAAGTCGGCGGTCCGCAGGAACCTCGCCCAGGCCTTCTTGCGATCGAAGAGCACGGAGTTCTGGAATGTCCCGCGCATGACCCGCGGATGCAGGGACTGCAGATAGAGCGCGCGGATGCCGGCCACCCACATGATGTGCTCGGCGTGCACCCGCCAGGTGACCGAGCCGGGTCCGAACAGCCCGTCGTCGGTGCGAGCGTTTCCATGGCCCACACCAACGACGGTACCGTCCGGCTCGCCCTCGGAGGCGTACAGTCCTCAGGAACGTTCGATCCCTACGGGCGTTCGGTCTCCCACGCCACGGTCTCGGCGATGATCTTCTCCGGGTCGGTCTCGGCCCTGCGCGCCAGTGCCGCCGCCGGCGGTCGGTCGTACACCTGGTTCAGCGCCGGCACCCCGTCCTCGATCACGTACGAACGCCGGGTGAACACCTCCGCGCCGGCCTCCTTGACGTACGGCAGGCAACGGAAGTCGGCCCGCATCTCCCCCGGCGTGATCGTCGTCCGGACGTAGCCCCGCAGGTTGTTGTAGAACTTCAGGTGCGGGTTGATCGTCAGGAACGGATGGGTCGTCGGGTTGGAGTCCGCGCCGTTCCCGCCGGTCGAGATCGAGCTGCAGACAAGCTCGGTCCCGACACTGCGCGAGGTCGGGTCGTCGTAGTCGAGCTTGAGTTCGCTGGCCCAGTGCGCGTGCACGTCGCCGGTGAGCACGACCGGGTTACGCACGCCCGCGTCAACCCAGCCTTGCGTGATCCGCTGGCGCGACGCGACGTACCCGTCCCAGGCGTCCTGGCTGGTGACCTTCGCGGGCCCGGCGTTGTTGTCACGCTGGGCGAAGAACACCTGCTGGCCAATCACATCCCAGCGGGCCTCCGAGCGGTGGAACCCGTCGACCAGCCATTCCTCCTGCGGCCGGCCGGTGATCGACCGCGCCGGGTCGACCGCCGCCGGGCAGTCCCGGTAGCCGTCCCCACAGCCCTGGTCGTCGCGGTACTGCCGGGTGTCGAGCATGTGGAACGTCGCGAGCTGGCCCCACCGGATCCGGCGGTAGAGCTGCATGTCGATGCCCCGCGGGATGGAGGTGCGGCGCAGCGGCATGTTCTCGTAGTAGGCCTGGAACGCCGCGGCCCGGCGAGCGAGGAACGTCGGAGCCTCGGCCGCCTTCTCCGGCATCTCGTCGGCCCAGTTGTTGTCGACCTCGTGGTCGTCCCAGACGACGAGCCATGGAGCGGCGGCGTGCGCGGCCTGCAGGTCGGGGTCAGCTTTGTACTGCGCGTGCCGCTGCCGGTAGTTGGCCAGGGTCACCGTCTCCGGGCCGTCGTGGTGGCGGACGTTGCCGCCGGGTGCGACATAGCCGCCAGCCTTGTATTCGTACTGATAGTCGCCAAGGTGCAGCACCAGGTCCGGCTCGTCCTCGGCAAGTCGCCGGTACGCGGTGAAGAGTCCGTGCTCGAACTGCGAGCAGGACACGAAGGCCATGGCCAGCGAGGACACCAGGCTGGAGTACGCCGGGGCGGTGACGGCGCGGCCGGCCGGGGAGAGGTACTTGCCGACCCGGAAGCGGTACCAGTACTCCCGTCCCGGTGCGAGGCCGGCGAGCTCCACGTGGATGCTGTGCGCGGAGTCCGGTACGGCCGTGACCGAACCGGCCCGGACGACCTCGTCGAAACGTTCGTCCTTCGCGACCTGCCAGTTCACCTGCGCGGACGTGCTGGGCATGCCGCCGAGACCATCCTCGGCGAGCGGGTTGGTGGCCAGCCGGGTCCAGATGACGAAGCCGTCCGGACTCGGGTCACCAGACGCGACCCCGAGCGTGAACGGGTCCGTGCGGAACACGGTCGGGGCCGCCGCGTCTGCCGCGTGCGGCATCGCGAGGAGCGATCCGGCCGCTAGGCCGCCGACGAGGAACGTACGCCGTCCAAGGCCGTCGGGAGAGGAAATCTGGGGCACGTGGGCACCTCCGGATGGTGGGCTCAGGAGAGCCCAGCATCGGGCGGTTTCCCACCGTGGACATGGCGATTCTGTAAGTCATTGGCGACGTGAAGATGACCAATAGACGTCCTCGCCAGAACCTGCCGGCAGAAGATCATCTTCTGCGGCATATGCCCGGATTTTTCGACGCTTCGACAGATGGCCACTCCCGGCCGCCGCAGCGGTCCGCGGCTCGGTTCACACGTGCGGGTGGTGCGCCCGGAGATATCTCACGCACCGGACGACTTGCGGCCAGTTCATGATCATTTCGGGGAAGTGGCCCACGCGTCACGCGAAACGTGGGCCACTTCCCCGAAATGATCTTGGTTGGATTCGAGAGTGGCTGCCGCCACGGACGGCAGAGTCAGCCGCCTGAGACCCCAAGCTCCGCCGCCGCGAGGTCCTGCCCCAGACCGTCACGGTCATCCAGCCAGCCCGCCGGCATCGTCACGTGCCGCGGGCTTCCCTGCCGCCCGCGCGGCTGGCCGAGCTCGCCCACCGGGAACGGCTGGCCGGCGTCCAGCTCGGCAAGGAGCTCGTCGAGCTCAGCGAGGGTCGACACCAGAGCGAGCGCGGCGCGGGTACGGGAACCCACCGCGAACCCCTTGAGATACCACGCGACATGCTTGCGGAACTCCCGGCAGCCGCGGTCCTCCCCGATGTAACCCGCGAGGAGTTCGACGTGCCGCCGCATCATCGCCGCCACCTCGCCGAGTGTGGGCAGGGGCGGCGGGTCCGCGACCTCGCCGAACGCCGCGGCCAGATCCCGGAACAACCACGGCCGGCCAAGACAGCCCCGCCCGACGACGACGCCGGCGCACCCGGTCTCGCGCACCATCCGGACGGCGTCCGCGGCCTCCCAGATGTCGCCGTTGCCGAGGACGGGAATGCCGACGTGGGCAGCGAGTTCGGCGATGGCGGGCCAGTCAGCGACGCCGCTGTAGTGCTGGGCGGCCGTTCGGGCATGGAGCGCGATCGCGGCGCACCCGGCGTCCTCCGCGATCCGCCCGGCCTCGAGGAAGGTCAGATGGTCGTCGTCGATCCCCTTGCGGGTCTTCATGGTGACGGGTACGCCGTAGGGCTCCGCCGCGCTGACCGCCGAACGCAGGATCGCGTCGAGCAGTGCGCGCTTCCACGGCAGGACGGCCCCACCGCCGCGCCGGGTCACCTTCGGGACGGGGCAGCCGAAGTTGAGGTCCACGTGAGCCACGCCGTACTCGCCGCAGAGAATGCGGGTCGCCTCACCGACGTACACCGGATCCACGCCGTACAACTGCACCGAACGCACCGCCTCGCCCGGATCGAAGACGAGCATCCGCTGGGTCGTCTCGTCCTTCTCGACCAGGCCGCGCGAGGTGATCATCTCGCAGACGTACAACCCCGACCCCTGCTTAGGGTCGCGTTCGGCTCCTCGTTCGCTCCCCAGACCGCTCGTACCTCGCGGGCCACTCCGCTCACTCGCTCCCCGAGCCGCTCCCTGCTCATGGTCGCGTTCGGCTCCTCGTTCGCTCCCCAGACCGCTCGTACCTCGCGGGCCACTCCGCTCACTCGCTCCCCGAGCCGCTCCTTGCTCCCGGCACAAGGTCCTAAACGCCGCGTTCGTCACGCCCGCCATCGGCGCCAGGACGACCGGAGGGTCCACGGTCAGGCTGCCGAGCTGGAGGCTCGCGGACGGGCGGGGCAGGGCCACGACAACGGTCATATCAGGATCGGGTACCGGCTCAGGAGTCGGGGCGGAACGCGATCGCGCCGTCGGTCAGGAGCTTGCCGCGGTAGGCCAGGCGTTCGTTGTAGATGTCGGTCACCCAGCAGGTGATCCCGGTCTGCGTGCCGACCTTGACCAGCTCGAGATCCACGAGGTCGCAGGTCGCCCGGGCCGGCTTGAACGCCTGGCGGGTGACTTCGTAGACGGCCTTGCTTTCGGAGACCGGGAGCTCCGCGGCCGACCAGCGCCAGTCGACCTTCGACGTCTTCACCTCGGCGGTGACCTTGAACCGGGTGCGTACGCCCTTGAACTTCACGTCACAGGTGAAGTCGTAGTCGCCGATCCGGACCAGGTCGTTGTTGGACCGCGTGCAACTGGACGAGGTTTTGTCCTCGTTGACCTCGCCCACGGCGCTCCAGACGATCTTCTTGAGGGCGTAGCGGATCCGGACCAGCTCAGGCTCGGAGTCCTTCGGTGGCGCCGGCATCTTGGGCGCCGCGTAGGTCTCGGCCGGCTGCGGCAACGGCGTCAACGTGACCGTCGGCGTGGGAGTTGCCGTCGGCGTCCGAGTCGTCGCCGTCTGGCTGGAGGTGGGATGCGCGACCCGGCGCGGAGAGATATCGCCCTTGTGACGGGAGGCGCTGGGCTGTGGCGTGGGCGGGTGCACCGACGGACCGACGCCCGCGGTCGGATCCAACCGGCCACAGGACGCCGTCACGAGTGCGCACAGCGCGGCCAGACCGGCGCCGAGCAGGCGGAGGGTTTTGCTTCGTCCGAGCATCTTTGATCGTTGCGACATGGCAGGGAGTCCAGGAGATCAGCAGCCGATAAGGCGTTCGGCGAGGTATCCCTCGACCCGGTCAAGGGCAACGCGCTCCTGCGCCATCGTGTCGCGCTCACGCACTGTCACGCAGCCGTCCTCCAGCGTCTCGAAGTCAACCGTCACACAGTATGGTGTGCCAATTTCGTCCTGACGACGGTACCTTCGCCCGATCGCGCCCGCATCGTCGAACTCCACATTCCATGAATTCCGCAGCCGCGCGGCCAGGTCTCGGGCCTTGGGCGACAACTCAGCGTTACGGGACAGCGGCAGAACGGCGGCTTTCACCGGCGCGAGCCGTCGGTCGAGTCGCAGCACAGTGCGCTTCTCGAGCGTGCCCTTGGCGTTGGGCGCCTCATCCTCGGTGTAGGCGTCGAGCAGGAACGCCACCATCGAACGACCCACCCCGGCGGCGGGCTCGATGACGTACGGCATCCAGCGCTCGCCCTTCTCCTGGTCGTAGTAGGAGAGGTCCACGCCGGCGTTCCTGCCGTGCGTCGTCAGGTCGAAGTCGGTGCGGTTGGCGATGCCCTCGAGCTCGTCGAACTCCTTGCCGCCGAACTCGAAGCGGTACTCGATGTCGACGGTGCGCTTGGAGTAGTGGGAGAGCTTCTCTTTCGGGTGTTCGTAGAACCGCAGGTTGGACTCGGTGATCCCGAGATCGAGATACCAGCTCCAGCGCTGCTGGAGCCAGTAGTCGTGCCACTCCTCATCCGTGCCTGGCGCGACGAAGAACTCCATCTCCATCTGCTCGAACTCCCGGGTGCGGAAGATGAAGTTGCCGGGCGTGATCTCGTTGCGGAAGCTCTTGCCCACCTGCGCGATCCCGAACGGCGGCTTGCGGCGGGCAGACGCCATGACGTTGGCGAAGTTGACGAAGATGCCCTGCGCGGTCTCCGGCCGAAGGTAGTGCAGGCCGTCGGCGCTCTCGACCGGACCAAGGTGGGTCTTGAGCAGG
The DNA here is from genome assembly GCF_000373925.1 of Actinopolymorpha alba DSM 45243. GTDB lineage: Bacteria > Actinomycetota > Actinomycetes > Propionibacteriales > Actinopolymorphaceae > Actinopolymorpha > Actinopolymorpha alba. Next base: position 82,843 of record NZ_KB892739.1, read on the forward strand.
CCGTTGAACATCCGCGGCTCAGTGAAAGAACCCTTCGTCCCGCAGTTAGGGCAGGAGAGGTCACCGAGATCGGCCGCCGGCGCGCGACCGTGGCGCGCGACGAACGCCTCCTCCAGGTGGTCGGCACGGAACCGTCGATGGCAGCTCTGGCACTCGGTGAGCGGGTCGACGAACGCCTCCACGTGCCCCGACGCCTCCCACACCGCACGGGGAAGGATGACCGAGGAGTCAAGGCCGACAACGTCCTCGCGGGTCCGCACCATCGCCCGCCACCACTGCCGCTTCAGGTTTTCCTTCAGCTCGACACCGAGCGGGCCGTAGTCCCAGGCAGAGCGGGTGCCGCCGTAGATCTCCCCACAGGGGTAGACGAAACCACGACGTTTGCAGAGGTTGACGAGTCTGTCGATGCGGTCAGCGGGCACGGCTCGCTCCATCCGGCTGGGTGTCGGCGAGAGACGGGAACGAACAGGGTACCGGGATCGGTGTCGACCTGCTCTTACCTACGAAGACGCCGTGGGAGAGGATCAGAGGTGGCTGGGGCGCACGCCCGGCAGGCCACATCATTCTCACCGAGGAGGGCTGTGCCAAACCGTCCGAGGGCAAAGCAGTCCCGCGCCGCCCGCACGCCCGGATCCAGCGCCGCGCAACCGCCGGCCACCGGGTTCCGGCGTTCGGTCGAACGCGTGAGCTACCCGCTGCTGGTACGCCTGCACGCCCTGCCCAGGTGGCTCGTGACCGGAGGGCTGGCGGCGTTCCTTGTCGCGGGCCTGCTGGCTCCGCGGCCATACGGCCCGATCTGCCTTGGTGTGGTCGTCGCGATCATGGCGTGGCTGAGCTACCTCGCCTGGCCACAGGGTGACCGCAGCCGCCGGGTGGTCAGGCTGGTCGCGGTCGGACTCGGCGTCGCCGCCCTGCTTCTTCGGGTCTTTGAGTAGCCGCCTCACCACGTACCGCCATACCACCTGGGCTCCCATTGACAGCCCGTTGCGGCGAAGTTGACAATGATTCTCATGTTCCTGCCCCTTCGCCGCTCCACCCTGCTCGCCGTCACCGGAATCTGCGCGGGAGCGGTGCTCCTGGCCTCCTGTGGTTCCGGCGGCTCCGCCGAGCGTTCGGCCGCCCAGTCCGGCAAGCTCGACGTGGTAGCCGCCTTCTATCCCCTGCGGTTCGCGGCCGAGAAGGTCGCCGGAGACCGCGCGACGGTCACCAACCTCACCAAACCCGGCGGCGAGCCCCACGACCTCGAACTCACCCCCAAGAACGTCGCGGAGGTGGAGCAAGCCAGCCTTGTCATCTATCTCAAGGGCTTCCAACCGGCCGTCGACGACGCCGTCGCGCAGGCCGGCGCTGACCACAGCCTCGAGGTGTCCGGGTCTGCCAACCTCAGCCTGACAGCCGCCGGTCACGGGGACGAGCACGGACACGAGCACCCGGAGTCGCAGACGTCGGGCGAACAGACGAACCCGCACTTCTGGCTCGATCCGCTGCGCCTGGCCAAGGTCGGTGACGCCATCGCCCAACGGCTCGCCAGTATCGATCCCGAGCATGCCGAGACGTACAAAGCGAACGCGACCAAACTGCGTACCCAACTCGAGGGTCTCGACAAGGAGTTCAGGACGGGCCTCGCCACCTGCCAGAACCGCGAACTCGTCACCAACCATGAGGCGTTCGGTTATCTCGCGGCCCGCTACGACTTCCACGAGGTGGGCATCGCCGGCCTCTCCCCCGAGCAGGAACCCTCGCCCGCGCAACTCGGCCGGATCGCGACGTTCGTCCGCGAACACCGGGTCAATACCATCTATTACGAGACGCTGGTGAGCCCGACGATCGCCAACACGCTCGCGAAGGAGACCGGCGTGAAGGTCGCGGTCCTCGACCCGATCGAGGGCCTGTCCGACAAGTCCGCCGGCAGCGACTACCTGAGCATCATGCGAGCCAATCTCGCGACCCTCCAGAAAGGCCAAGCCTGCTCGTGACCTCCGAGCTGTCCACCGCCACCGCACCGCCGGCCGTCCGGATCCGTAACGGCTCGGTCGCCTACGCGGGTCAGCGGGTCCTCGCCGGGGTCGAGCTCGACATCGTGCCCGGCGACGTCGTGGCCCTCCTTGGGCCGAACGGCTCGGGTAAGTCGACCCTGATCCGCGCCATCCTCGGCCTCGTACCCCTCACCGCCGGGTCACTGGAGCTCTTCGGCATCCCGGCGGGACGCTTCCGCGACCGGGCCCGGATCGGGTACGTCCCGCAGCGGCACACCGTCGGTGGTGGGGTACCCGCCACCGTCACCGAGGTGGTCGCGTCCGGCCGGTTGGTACGCCGCCGCGGCGGCCTGCGTCCCTGGTTGGGTGCGGCCGACCGCGCGAGCGTGGCCGAGGCGATCGAGACCGTCGGACTGACCGAGAAGGCCCGCGCACCGATCTCCGCGCTGTCGGGCGGGCAGCAACGCCGCGCCCTGATCGCCCGTGCCCTCGCCGGCGAGCCCGACCTGCTGGTCATGGACGAGCCGTTCGCCGGGGTGGACCTGGCCAACCAGGAGATCCTCACCAAGACGCTCTCCGCGTTGGTGGCCCAGGGCGTCACGCTTCTCCTCGTGACGCACGAGCTCGGCCCGGTCGCCTCGCTGATCCGCCGTACCATCGTCCTCGACCACGGCCGGGTGGCGTACGACGGAACTCCCACGGAGTCGGTGCTCGCCCTCTTCGGCGGGCCTGACCCAGACCCGCACTCCCCGCCGTCTGGCTCCTCCGACGGCACCGGCACTCTCGGAATCATCGGGTGAGGTCATGGAGATCCTGCAGTACGACTTCATGCAGCGGGCCCTCCTGGCCGCGCTCCTGATCGGCCTCGCCGCCCCGGCCGTCGGTGTTTACCTCGTCCAGCGCCGGCTCGCCCTCATCGGGGACGGCATGGGACACGTCGCGCTCACCGGTGTCGGCATCGGCCTCGTCACCGGCACCGCACCCATCTGGACCGCCCTCGCCTGCGCCGTCGCCGGCGCGGTCGCGATCGAACTCATGCGGGCCAAGGGCCGGACCAGCAGTGACGTCGCCCTGGCGGTGTTGTTCTACGGCGGCATCGCGGGCGGGGTCGTGCTGATGGCCAAGTCGTCGGGGAGCACTCCGGCCAACCTGAACGCCTACCTGTTCGGGTCGATCACGTCGACCACACCGACCGACCTCGTGGTGTTCGGTGTCCTCGCGGTGGTCGTACTCCTCACGATGTTCGGCCTCTCCCGGCTGTTCTTCACCGTCGGTGCCGACGAGGAGTACGCCAACGCCGCCGGCCTGCCCGTACTCCCCCTCAACCTCGCCCTCGCGATCATGGTGGCGGTGACCGTCGTCGTGTCGATGCGGGTGGTCGGCCTCCTGCTGGTCAGCGCGCTCATGATCGTGCCGGTCGCGGCGGCGCAACGCCTCAGCCGGAGCTTCACGGGGACGGCCGTGGTGGCGATGGCGGTGGGCGTCGTCGTGAGCGTCGGAGGGGTCCTTACGTCCTACTACGCCGACACGCCGTCGGGCGGGACGATCGTGCTCGCCGCGATCGCGGTCTTCGTGGTCGCCGTCGTCGGCACCGCCCTGCGGGCCGCGTTGCGACAGCCCCACCACGAGGCCGAGGACCATCTCCACGCGCATGGCCCGACCTGCGGCCATCCCGCGATCCGGCACGAGGACCACGTCGACTACGTCCATGACGGGCACCGGCATGCTCCTCATGGCGCCCACTACGACGAGCATGGCGGCTGAGACCCGCCCATCCCCGCGCCGCATGGGGGTGAGGGGCGACCAGCCCCGGACTGCGTCGGTGAGAATGTATCTAGTGTGTCGCGGTGAAGGCCGACATCGACCGAGGAGGTGTCCCACGTGAACACCGGACAGAAGCTGCGGTCGACCCGCCAGCGGACGGCGGTCTCCGACGTTCTCGAAGGTGTCGACGACTTTCGTAGCGCCCAGGACATCCACGCGCTGCTGCGTTCGCGCGGCGAGGCCGTCGGTCTCACCACGGTCTACCGCACGCTCGCATCCCTGGCTGACGCCGGCGAGGTCGACGCGATCCGCACCGACGAAGGCGAGACCGTCTACCGCCGCTGCGCGAGCTCGCGGCACCACCACCACATCGTCTGTCGTTCCTGCGGACACACCGTCGAGGTGCAGGGACCCGCGGTCGAACGGTGGGCGGAGCGGGTCGCCAGCGAGGCCGGCTTCGTCGACGTCACGCACACCGTCGAGGTGTTCGGCACCTGCGCCGACTGCGCCAGCCGCTGACGAAGCGAAACCAACCGCCACCGGGGCTCACGGGCGGATCCCCCAGGTCAGAGCCAGCCGTCGCCGGGCGACGCGGACCACCTCCATCCGGTTGCGGGTACCCGTCTTGCTGATGGCGCCCGACAGGTAGTTGCGTACCGTGCTCTCCGACAGATGGAGCCGTGCGGAGATGTCGGCCACCGTCGAGCCGTCGCCGGCCGCGGTGAGTACATCCCGCTCGCGGGTGGTGAGCGGATTCGGTCCCGCACTCAAGGCGGCCGCTGCCAGCGCCGGGTCAACCACCGTCTCACCGGCCAGGACCCGCCGGATCGCTTTGGCGAGTTCCTCGACCGGCCCGTCCTTGACCAGGAACCCTCGCGCCCCCGCCTCCAGAGCGCGGCGGAGATATCCCGGCCGGCCGAAGGTCGTCACCATCACCACCGCGCACTCAGGTAGGGCCGCGCGCAGCCTCGACCATCACCTTCTCGCGGCGGTCGGCGCACCGATACCGCGCCGATCAGTATCGCGCCCACCACGAGGTGCATGCCCGCGAGCGCGACCTTCGCACCGGCCGTGGCGCCGCCCAACGGCCCGGTCAGGGAGACCGTGAGTACGACCAGCGCGAGCACAACCCAGAGCCTCCGCCCACGGCGTACGAAACGTTCCGGCAGGGCCAGCAGGCCGAGCCCGAGCACGCTTACCAGCAGGCTTGTCCCAGCCACCACCGCGGGGCCGACGTGCTGCATGGCCGCGCCCGTCCGCACCTCCAGGTTCACTCCCGCCAGCGGATCGGCCACCACCCAGACCACGAGCGCGGCCACCATCGCACCCAGCGCGGTGACGGCGGCGGTGCGCCAGCGCGTCCCAGCCACCCGAACCGGTTTCACAGTCGTCGACATCAGCGTTTCCCTTCCGGCTGTGACGGCGTTCTCGGATCGGCCGTCTGAAGGTCGACGCTATGAGCGCGGGGAGGCCGGCCGGCAGAGCCGGCTGTCGCCTCCTCGGTAGGACAAATCAACCAGTGCCTCGCGTCTGAAGGTACGCCGCGCAGCCCGCGACATCCCTAGCCGCGCGACCTCTCAGCCCACGTCGTTCGGCTTGGCGCCGCCGAACCTCCGGTCCCGCTTGGCGTAGATCTCGATCGCCTGCCACAGGTGGCGCCGGTCGAAGTCGGGGAACAGCGTGTCCATGAAGACCAGCTCCGCGTACGCCGACTGCCAGAGGAGGAAGTTCGAGATGCGCTGCTCTCCTGAGGGCCGGACGAAGAGGTCGACGTCGGGCAGGTCCGGCTCGTACAGATAGCGCCGGAGCATCCGCTCGTCCACCTTGTCGGGGCGCACCTTGCCCGCGGCGACATCCTGGGCGAGCGCCCGGGCGGCATCGGCGATCTCGGACCGCCCGCCGTAGTTGACGCAGAACTGCAGGGTGATCACGTCGTTGTTGACCGTACGACGCTCCGCCTCCTCAAGCTCGGCGATCACGCTCCTCCACAGGCGCGGCCGGCGGCCCGCCCAGCGCATCCGCACGCCCATGGCGTCGAGCTCGTCCCGCCGGCGATGGATGACCTCGCGGTTGAAACCCATGAGGAAGCGGACCTCATCGGGCGAGCGGGACCAGTTCTCCGTCGAGAACGCGTACGTCGACAAGGTCTTCACGCCGATCTCGATCGCGCCCTTGATGACGTCGAGCAGCGCGCCCTCCCCCGCCTCGTGCCCCTTCGTACGCGGAAGGCCGCGGGCCTTCGCCCACCTGCCGTTCCCGTCCATGACGAGGGCCACGTGCCGCGGCACCAGCTCCGGCGGAATGTCTGGTGGCCGGGCGCCGGAGGGGTGCGGATCGGGCGGGCGGACCTCCCGTGACCGGCTGGCTTCAGGCGTACTCCGGCGTCGCATCCGGGGACTCATACCCGCACCACTCTCATAGCAGTTCCGCTCTCATAGCCGCAGCATCTCCATTGCCGCTCCGATCCGTCGTGCCCGGACTGAATGACCACGTATACGTGATCATTCGTTCGCTCCATCCTCGTTCGCTCCGCGGACGGCTCGTTCCTCACCAGCCACTCCACTCACTCGCCCGCCGGCCCGCTCCACNNNNGGGNGNGNACGCAGGCCGCNTTNGAGGTGCCACTGGAGGTACGCCGAGACCAGGCCGCTCGCCTCCCGCCGGTGACGGGCCCCGCTCACGTCGGCGACCGCCCACTCCCCCGTCAGCAGGGCACCGAGCAGCGTCACCGTCTCAGGCGCCGGCATCGCGACACCGGCCGGGCGGCAGTCGGCGCAGATCATGCCACCGGCCGCCGGCGCGAAGGCGCGGTGCGGCCCAGACGTACCGCACCGGGCGCAGGCGTCGAACGACGGCGCGTAGCCACCGACCGCGAGCGACCTCAGCAGGTAGGAGTCGAGAATGAGGCCCGGATCATGGGCTCCCTCGGCGAGGGAGCGCAGCGCCCCGACGAGCAGCAGGAACTGCTGGGTCGCGGGTTCCCGCTCCTCGGCCGTGAGGCGTTCGGCCGTCTCGAGCATGGCCGCCGCGGTGGTGTACCGGCTGTAGTCGGAATACATCGCCTCGGCGTACGGTCGCCGCGTCACCGCCTGCGTGATGACGTCCAGCGAACGCCCGACCGCCAGCTGGACCTCGACGTAGGAGCAGGGTTCGAGGCGGGCGCCGAACCGCGAGGTGGTCCGGCGCACACCCTTGGCGACGGCGCGCACCCGACCGTGGTGCCGGGTCAGCAACGTGATGATCCGGTCGGCCTCACCGAGCTTGTGGGTGCGCAGGACGATGGCCTCGTCGACGTACAGGGGCACGCGGCCATTCTCGCCTACGCCCCGGTCTCAGAGCAGGCTGAGCAGGCCGATGACCGCGATCGCGTTGACGACCAGGTGGGTGATGATCGCCGGGCCGAGCCGATCGGTCACCATCCGGACGAAACCCGCCGCGAGGCCGGCCGCGAACAGCAGCGCCGCGCGGGTGGGTTCGAGGTGCGCGACGGAGAACAGGATCGCGGTCACGAACAGGGTCGGCCAGGGGCCAAGACCCTTGCGGCGTAGGGCGGACCACCACATGCCGCGAAAGTGGAGTTCCTCGACGAACGGCGCGGCCAGGGCGATGACGGCCAGCGCGATCACCTGCCAGTGCGCGTGCGCGGTCGCGGCCGCCGCGCCGAGTGCGGACGTCGGCTCCCGCCCGGTGACCTGGACGTAGATGAGGACGAACACCACCGATGCGGCCAGGACGATGACGCCCCCGACCACGCCGATGGCGAGGTCGATCGCACGCAGAACCAGCGCCAGATCCGCGCGTGGGCCGTTGCCCCGCCGCTTGGACACGAGCAGCGGCCATCCACCCAGGGCCAGCCAGCCGACGGGCGTGGCAATGATGCCGGCTGTGACCGGCTCCACGCCCAGCGCGACGAGGAGGATGGACACGCCGAAGGACAAGACGACAAAGCCGAGAAGTGACCCAATTGCGTCAGGAATTCCCCATCGCGGGGGTAACTGAGCCGACTCCGGCGATGACGGCTGATCGTTTGTCGTCACTGTTCCATCATGACGCGCCCGGGGGTTTGACTGCTCAGGGATAAGGGGCAAGGGTGGATTGATCGGCAGCCAAGTGCATCAGGGAGTGATTCACAACCTGCCAGCCGGCTCGGGCCCACCGGTCGCGCGTGGACGCGCACCGTATCTCTCGTGGGTCGCCCGCCATGACAATCCCACAAACCTGAGGAGCCAATCTTGCTTGCGCTCACGAACAACGCTGCCCTCGTCATCCAATCCCTGACGAACAGCCCAGACCTTCCCGGAAGTGCTGGTCTGCGCATCACCGCGCAACCTGAGGACCAGCAGAGCCTCAGCCTGGCCGTGGCCCCCGAGCCCACCGCGGGCGACGAGGTGGTCGAGGAGCAGGGTGCGCGGGTCTTCCTTGAGCCCAGTGCGTCCAGCATGCTCGACGAGATGGTCCTCGACGCCGAGGTGGACGCCCAGGGAAGCGTGCAGTTCTTCCTCGGTACGCAGTCGGGCAGCGGATCGCCCACCGCCTGAGGGCGGGGCCCACGACGGCCCTCGTGGAGATGTGTGCCGTCGCGGCACCAAAGCGGCTGGACGCTTGTCCTGACCGGCAACGAAGATACGGCTGTGACAGACCTGGACGTCGCGACGCTCGCTCGTCTCGAGCGCTATTACGACCATGTTCCCCGCGCGAACGCGAAGGTGGAAGACATCGGACCGTTCACGCTGTTCGTGTCCACAGGCGCCTGGCCCTATTACGCGCGGCCGCGGCAGGGACATGCGGGTACCTCCACAGCGACGGATGTCATGGCCGTCCGGGTGCGTCAAGAAGAGCTTGACGTACCCGTCTCGTTCGAGTGGATAGACGAGGTTTCACCTGGGCTCGCCGGTGCCGCGACGGATGCCGGCCTGGTCGTGGAGAAGCGGCCGCTACTCGTCCTTGACAGCCTGGTCCGGTGTGATCCGCCGCAGGGCCGTGTCGATCCGGTTCCTGGAGCACGACGACCCGGAGTTCGCGGGGGCGCTCGCCGCAGTCGACCTTGGTTTCGCTACGCCTGGAGGCGAGGCGGGTCCGGCGGGTCCAGCGCAGCGGGACGATCTCGTGGCCAGCATGCGCCCGGGTCGGCTCGCCTTCATCCGCGAGCGGACTCAGCGGGGTCTCACCCGGTGGGCAACCGCCGAGGACACCAGCGGGTCGGTGGGCGGCGGTAACGCCGCTGACCAGAACAACGCGGCCCGACCCCGATCAAGCAGATCTCCTTCCGCGTCGGGGCACCCTTGTGCGGTCCTTCCGACCAAGGGTGTCCCGACACGACGAAGCTACGAAGCTACGAGGAGTGGCTTTCGGGGTCGTTCCAGTACCACGCCTCAGGGTCATACGCGGCTGGCATCGGGTGGTGCCAGTCGTTGACGAGCCCACCGAGCGCGGTCTCGTCGCGGGTGGGTACGTTGCGCAACCCGTCCTTGACAAGCTCGATCCGCGGGAAGTTGGCCACCGCTCCCATGAAGAACGGCCCTTCCTCGACGTGGATCTTCACCATGTCCCAGTACATCCGGTCGCGGGCGAGCGCATCGGTCTCGACCCGCGCCCGGTCCGCGAGCTTCCACAGGCGATCAATCGGGCCATCCGGCTCGGGTTCCATCCGGGGCGGCGTCCGCTTGTACGGATCGACGTCCTTCTGCTTCTTCTCCTCGGGCGTACCCCGCAACGAGTAGTACTGCCCCTGCAGTGGCGCCCAACGCGACGGCTCCATGGGCATCAACCACAGCATGTCGGCACCGAACGTCAGCGTGCTGCACTCCCATGCCGTGTTGCTCATGAGCCTGCCCTGTGCCCACTGGGCGGATGAGGAGGTCGGCGCGACCGGGTTGAGTTCGGTCTTGATACCGATGGCGTCCCAGTTCTTCTTCAGCAGGTTGTTCTTCTGCATGTGTTCGCCGCTCGGGTTGACGTCGGCGGGATAGTCGAGCCGGATGACGAGTGGACTGCCGTCAGGCAGCTCGCGCCAACCGTCGCCGTTCTTGTCGCTCACGTCGATCTCGTCGAGCATCGACTTCGCCTTCTCCGGGTCGTAGGCGACCCAGGAGTCACGCCACCGCTTGTAGGTCTGGGGCCCGTCGCCGCGGTGGAACTCCCGCGTCTTGGGCCCATACGCCCCCGTGGTCAGCTCGCCGGAGTCGAAATAGATCGACTTTCGTACGTCGGCGCGGTTGTAGGCCAGGGAGAGCGCCTGCCGGAACTTCGGCATGCGGATGAGCCGCCGCAGCTTGGGTTCGTCGTAGTCCTGGTTGAAGAAGAAGATCGAACCCGTACCCGAACCGCTGTCCCAGAGAATCACCTGCATCCGGTGCTTCGACTCGGTGCTCTTGATGCCCGACACGTCCCCGAGGTTCAGCCCGGCGAACGCGCCGTGCACAAAGTCGAACTGGCCGTTCTGGATCTGCAGCTTCCGGGTCTCGATGTTGTCGACCGCACGGAACGTCAACGAGTCGACGTAGGGCAATTGGTTGCCCTTGGGATCGACGACCCAGTAGTAGGGGTTGCGCTCGAAGGTGCTGGAACTCCCCTCCTTGTACGTCGTGAGTCGCCATCCGGCCATCGTCGGCGAATCGGGGTTGAGGATCGCGTTGCGCTTCTGGTCGAACGTCGCGGTCCAGTCCTTCGGAACGCTCTTATTGTATTTCGGATGGAACTTCCGCAGGTAGTGCTTGGGCTCCATCCAGGTCGCCGCGATTCCGCGGTTGACCCAGTTGGCGATCATTTCCGGCACCATCGGCGCGGGTGCGTCGAACGTCATGACGAGCGTCGTGTCGTCGGGTGCGGAAAACTCAGCGATCGTGCCCGTGCCCGAGCGGGCCTCGTCGGGGATACCTTCGGAGAACTCCTCGTTGAGGACCATGTCCTCCCACCAGAACATAACGTCCTGCGTGGTCCAGGGTTCACCGTCTGACCACTTCAGTCCCTTCCGGAAATGGAAGGTCCATTCCGAGGCGTCAGAGTTACTCTCCCAACTCTCCGCGAGCCCGGGGCCGAGCGTGAGCCCGTCGTTGAGCCAGCGCAGCACGGAATGGCCGTACATGTATTCCTTGATCGCACCATCGTCGGTCCCACTCGCGACCAACCGGAACGAGCCGCCGTACTTTCCGGTGCTGAGCCAGTTGTGGGGAACGACGTACGGATTCGCTGGGAGTCGCTCCCCCACGGGCGGGAGTTTGCCCTCCTTGACCAATGCCGCGAGTGCTGGCGCCTCCTTGAACTCCGCGGGAGGAGCCAGCGGCTTGGTCGCCGAGCCCTTCTTGGCTGGACCTTTCTTCGTACTCGAATTCGCCTTGGGTCGCGTGCCCTGGTCTTCGGTGGACGTGCACGCGCTGAGCGCCACACCGCCGGCCACCAGGGCCGCGCCATAGAGGAGCCGACGCCGGCTGAATACGTCGGGAGCTGCCATCTTGCGACCCTCCACTCAGGATGTGCCTAGACAGCTTGGGATCGTCGATTCGATTCGACATCCGAAACGTGGCCGAAACAGTAATCGTTCAGCGCGAGAACCTGTCAAGGCGAAGATCCCTCCTTGGCAGTCTCGATGTCCGTGACTGGCCGGCGGCCCCAGTGGGCGTCGGGCGTGGACGGTCGCGCCGTGCGGGTTCGTGCGCAACCCGCCCGAGGCCATCCTTGACAGGCTCACTCCCGCCGCCTAGCGTCCCGTCGCGTCGATGTGAACCGACAATCCCAGAAGGGACAGCTGGGTGGCCACCATCGCTGACGTGGCCCGGCGCGCGGGTGTGGCTCCGAGCACGGTGTCGTACGTCCTCACCAACCGCCGAAGCATCTCTCCGGCCACCCGGGAGGCAGTCGAGAAGGCGATCCGGGACCTCGACTACCGGCCGCACGCGGGCGCGCGATCACTCCGGGGTGCGCGGACCCGCGTGCTCGCGCTCTCCGAACCCCGGGACGCGGGCAGGTACCAATCGATCGGGTGGCGGTTCGTCCACCACCTGAGCAGCGCCGCGCGGGCGCACGACTACGACCTGCTTCTCCTCACCGGCGAGGACAACGTCGTCGACAACCTGCGCCGGGTGGCCGGTAGCCGGCTCGCCGACGGCGCGATGGTGATGTCGCTGCATACGGACGACCCCCGCGTGCCCGCCCTGCGTGAGCTGCGGTTTCCGGCGGCACTCATCGGCAAACCCCGCAACGCGATGGGGCTGCCGTGGTGCGACTTTGACTTCGCCGGTGCCGCGGCCCTCGCCGTGCGGGAGCTGGCCCGCGCGGGACACCGGCAGATCGCGTTCGTCGGATCATCCGACGGGGAGTTCCAGCTCGGCCTCAACTACGCGCCCAGGGCCGTGGCTGGTGCGCGGGTGGAGGCGAAGGCGGCCGGGGTTCACCTCCACGTGATCCGGTCCTCGCGTTCCCATCGCACCATGGTCCGGCGTACCCGCGCCCTGCTCGCCAGCGATCCGGCGCCCACGGCGGTCATCATCCACTACGACGTTCCCGCGCTGCCCAGCATCCTGCGCGGGGAGGGGTACTCCATCCCCGAGGACCTGTCCGTCGTCGTCATCGCGGCGACCCCGGACCTTTCGAGCGAGCTCCCCCTGGCCCGGTCCGAGCTTCCCGTGGAGGAGATGACACGGAACGCCGTCGAGCTGGCGTTGGCCGCCATCGAAGGCGATCCCTCCGATGAGCACCGGTTGATTCCGGCTCGCTTGACAAAAGGTCAGAGCATCGCGCCACCGCGGAGACGGAGCTAGCCCCGGACGGCTCGCCTGTCCAGCTCCGGCCGCCGGCCCACGACCTTATGGACACTCGCCCGCACGCATCGTTACGGTCATGTGTCGTCGAAACGGTTCGACACCTCAGGCCGAGGCGTTTCGACGATCCTCGGAGCACGGCCATGGAGCCTGTCAACCCGGCCTTGACGGAGGTGGCATGCCGACGATCACTGACGTCGCCCACCGCGCCGGAGTTTCCGTCAGCACCGTCTCCCTCTTCCCCGTGAGCTCACCGAGGCCGCGCTGGTCGACGGCGCCGGTGTCACCGGTGGTGCCGTCAAAGACTAGAAAGGACCCGTCATGCCCTCGCACCCGATCCGGGTCACGGTATGGAACGAAAACGTCCACGAGCAACGCGAAGAAGCCGTCCGCGCGCGGTATCCCGACGGGATCCACGGGGCGATCGCCCAAGGAATCAAGGAGTTCCGGGGCGACCAGGTCCAGGTCCGTACCGCCACGCTCGACGAACCCGAGCACGGTCTCACCGAGGAGGTTCTCGCCAAGACCGACGTCCTCACCTGGTGGGGCCACGCGGCCCACGAGAGGGTCTCGGACGAGGTCGTCTCTCGGGTCCAACAGCATGTGCTCGGCGGGATGGGCCTCGTCGTCCTGCACTCCGGCCACTTCTCCAAGATCTTCCGCACGCTGCTCGGCACCACCTGCTCCCTGCGCTGGCGGGGCGCCGACGACCGGGAGCTGGTATGGACGCTGAAGCCCCGCCATCCAGTCGCCGAGGGCGTACCGAACCCCATCGTCATTCCCGAGCAGGAGATGTACGGCGAGGTGTTCGACATCCCCGACCCCGACGAACTGGTGTTCGTCAGCTCGTTCAGCGGCGGCGAGGTCTTCCGCAGCGGGTGTGTCTTCCATCGAGGCAATGGCCGGATCTTCTACTTCAGTCCAGGCGACCAGGGCTACCCCGTCTACCATCACCCTGACGTCCGGCGGGTGATCGCCAACGCGGTCGTCTGGACCGCGCCGGCGCAGGCCGCCCGCGACGTTCCAGCGCTGCGTCAGAGTCCGCTGGGCTGGTTTGAGGAGTCCGCGAAGGAGAGTCCGTGACCGAGTCAGAACCCGTCAACCGTCCCTTGCGGGCGCTGCAGGTCGGCGCCGGCGGCATGGGGCGCGGTTGGCTGCGTACGATCCAGGCCTACGACGAGGTCGAGTTGGTCGGCGTCGCCGACCTCAACGTCGCGACCGCGAAAGCCGCCCTTGACGACGCCGGCCTGTCCACCGTCCCGGTCGCCGAAACCCTGGAGCAGCTAGCCGACGAGGTGGCCGCCGACTTCGTGGTCGACGTGACGATCCCCGAGGCACACCACGCCGTGACGCTGGAAGCCTTGCGGCGTGGGCTTCCGGTGATCGGTGAGAAGCCGCTGGCGGCGACGCTGGCCGAGGCGCTGGAGCTGGTGGCGGCCTCCCAGGCGTACGACCGGCTCTTCATGGTCAGCCAGAGCCGTCGGTACAACTCCCAGCAGTTCGAGTTCCGCCGGCAGATCCAGCGGCTCGGCCGGCTCGGCATCCTCGCCGCGGAGTTCTTCAAGGCACCGCACTTCGGCGGTTTCCGGGACGCGATGGACCACCCGCTCGTGCTCGACATGGCGATCCACGCGTTCGACAGCGCGCGGTTCCTCGTGGACGCCGAGCCGGTGGCGGTCTACTGCGAGGAGTACAACCCCGCCTGGAGTTGGTACGCCGGTGATGCTGCCACCACGGCGATCTTCGAGATGAGCGACGGGGTGCGGTACGTCTACACCGGAAGCTGGTGCAGCGAAGGGCTCGAAACGTCGTGGAACGCCACCTGGCGGGCCAGCGGCGAGCACGGCACGGCGCTCTGGGACGGCGACAGCCTCCCGACCTTCGAGGTCGTCGAAGGTCGGGAGACCGGGCCAGAAGGCGATCACAACCTGGTGTCTGAGTGGTTCCGGCCCCACACGGGCTCCGCCCGTCTGGGCCCACCCCCACCTCCGCACCAAGGGATCGCCGGCTCGTTGCGGGAGTTCGTCCACTCCCTGCGCACCGGCAGCACGCCGATGGGTGCGGCCAGCGACAACGTCATGAGCCTCGCGATGGTGCACGCCGCCATCGAGTCGTCGCGGAGCCGGCAGCGGGTGCTGGTGGCCGACGTCATGGAGAAGGCGTACGCGCAGGCGCGCGAGCGGGCTACCGGCCCGGTCGCGGACGCCCTCGCGCGGTGGACCAGCCTCACCCCGCCCGGCTGACGGGCGCGCCGCCGCCGAACTCGTTGTGGGTCGGGGAACCCTTTGTACGGCTCTCTTGCACAAGGGTGCCCCCGACCCACAGGACCCGGCGCCGCCCCGTCCCTACCTGCGCGCGCGGTTGACGGCGGAGACGACGGCCTTGAGCGAGGCACTGACGATGTTGGAGTCGATGCCGACACCCCAGTAGACCTTGGAGCCGATCTCGCACTCGACGTACGCGGCCGCGGTCGCGTCACCTCCGGCGCTGAGCGCGTGCTCGGCGTAGTCGCGTACACGGACGTCAATACCGACGTGCCGGATCGCGTCGACGAACGCCGCGATCGGGCCGTTGCCGTTGCCCGACAGGGTGTGCCGCTCCCCCATGACGTGCACCGTGACCGTGAGGGCGTCCCGCTGTCCCTCGGTCGTCGAGGTGTGCACGGCGTCGAGCGCGAGAGCGTCCCCGCCTGAGAGGTACTCCGCCTCGAAGATCCCCCAGATCTCACTCGACGGCACCTCGCCGCCCTCTTCGTCGGTGTGGCTCTGCACGAGCCGGCTGAACTCGATCTGCAGGCGGCGCGGGAGGTCCAGGTGGTGCTCGGCCTTCATGACGTACGCCACGCCGCCCTTGCCCGACTGGGAGTTGACCCGGATCACTGCTTCGTACGAACGCCCGACATCCTTCGGGTCGATCGCGAGGTACGGCGCCTCCCACGCGATCTCCTCGACCGGCACGCCCGCCTCGGCGGCGGCGCGGTCCAGCGCCTCCAGGCCCTTCTTGATCGCGTCCTGATGCGAGCCGGAGAACGCGGTGTAAACCAGATCACCGGCGTACGGGTGCCGCGGATGGACCGGCAGCTGGTTGCAGTACTCCACCGTCCGGCGGATCTCGTCGATGTCGGAGAAGTCGATCTGCGGGTCGATGCCCTGGGAGAAGAGGTTCAGCCCCAGCGTCACCAGGCAGACGTTGCCGGTGCGCTCGCCGTTGCCGAAGAGGCAGCCCTCGATCCGGTCGGCGCCCGCCATCACCGCCAGCTCGGCGTCCGCCACCGCGGTGCCCCGGTCGTTGTGGGTGTGCACCGACAGGCAGACGTGCTCTCGACGCGACAGGTGGCGGCTCATCCACTCGATCTGGTCGGCATAGACGTTCGGCGTCGACCGCTCCACCGTGCAGGGGTAGTTGAGGATGATCTCGCGGCCTGGCTCGGGCTGCCAGACGTTCATGACCGCCTCGGAGACCTCCAGGGCGAACTCGAGTTCGGTGTCGACGAAGATCTCGGGGCTGTACTCGTAGCCGAACTCCGTGTCCCCGAGCAGTTGTCCGGCGTACTTCATCACCCACTCGGTGCCGCGGACGCCAATCGCCTTGCATTCCTCGCGGTCGACGCCGAAGACGACCTTGCGAAACAGCGGCGCCGTCGCGTTGTACATGTGGATGCTGGCCCGCTTCGCACCGACCAGCGACTGCGCGGTCCGCTCGATCAGATCCTCACGCGCCTGCGTCAGCACGGAGATCGTCACGTCGTCGGGGATGAGGTCCTCTTCGATGATCTGGCGGACGAAATCGAAGTCGGTCTGGCTCGCCGACGGGAAGCCAACCTCGATCTCCTTGTAGCCCATGCGGAGCAGCAGGTCGAACATCCGGTGCTTGCGGGTCGGGCTCATCGGATCGATCAGCGCCTGGTTGCCGTCCCGCAGGTCGGTGGAGAGCCAGCGCGGGGCCTGGGTGATCCGGGCGTCCGGCCAGGTGCGGTCGGGCAACTCGACCGGAGGGAACGCGGTGTAGCGGTGAAAGGGCATGCGGCTTGGACACTGATGATTCGGCATCGGAGAGGGGTTCCTCGATCTTCGCGTGGGGTTGGATGCGGCTCGGCCCGGCCGGGGCATCGACAACCTCCGCGGCGAGGAGCCCGGCCTCTTAGAGGGCCCCGCCGCGGCAGCGAAGGAGGAGAAGCTCGCACCGCATAACGCCGGCCAGCTTAACCCGACTCCTACCATGGTTCGCAAGCGGGGCGGGCGGTGCGGTTCGTGCCGGCTTGTCCCCAAAGATCACCAGCGCGGATGAAGGCTCCGCTGAAATCCCGTTGCCCGGCATCGGCCACGGGCACCACGCTTGGGTTTCATGAACCTCGAGCGCCTCGACGCCTTCAACGAATCCGCCGTCCGCGACGCCATGGCGTTGGACGAAGCCGCCCGCGCGGTCGACGAGCCGCACGACCCGCCAATGAGCCTTCCGTCGTACACCGGCTCGCTGCGCCACGGCTGGGACGGCGAACCCGGCGAGCGCTGGCTGCTCCGGGACGGCGGGCAGGTGATCGGCGCTCTCGGCGTGCACTTTCCCCAGCGGGACAACACTCACAAGGCCAGCCTCGGCGTCGTGGTCCATCCCGACCATCGCCGCCAGGGGCTTGGCCGGGCACTCTTCGAGGACGGCCTCGCCCGGGTCCGAGCCGCCGGCCGGCGGCTCGTCACCAGCGGTTCCCTCGACGCCCCCGCACCGTCCGCGTTCGCCGAGGCGATGGGCTACACGAAGGCCAGCGTGGAGGTCCAGCGCCGGCAGGACCTCGCCGGTATCGACCACGACCGGGTGGCGAAGCTGCTGGCGGAGGCTCGCGAGGCCGCTCGTGACTACACCCTGCTGCGCTTTGTCGGGGCAATCCCTGACGAGCTCGTGGACGAGGTGGCCACCCTGACGGGGGCGATCAACGACGCTCCGACCGACGACCTCGACGTCGAGGACGAGATCTTCGACCGCGCGCGGATCCGGGGCTTTGAGGCCGCCCAGGCCGCCTCGGCCCGCCAGCTCTACCGCCTCGTCGTCCGCCAGGGCACCGATGGTCCGCTGGCCGGTCACACCATCGTCGGCGCTGCCACCGACATCCCCGCCTGGGCCTGGCAGTACGACACCGCCGTCCTCCGTGAGCACCGCGGGCACCGGCTCGGGCTGCTCCTCAAGGCGGAGATGATGGCCTGGCTCGCCGAGGCGGAGCCGAGCGTGCGTTGGCTCGACACCTGGAACGCCGAGTCGAACGCCCACATGATCGGTATCAACGAAGCGCTCGGCTACCAGATCGCCGCCCGCCACCTTGGATGGCAGCGCCCGGTCTGAGGCCAGGACGGCCGCGAGCCGCGAAGGCCAGAAGTCGCGAAGGCCAGAAGTCGCGAAGGCCAGAAGTCGCGAAGGACTGTCAGAACCCCAGCCGGCGCAGCTGCTTGGGGTCGCGCTGCCAGTCCTTCGCGACCTTGACGTGCAGGTCGAGGTAGACCGGCGTACCCAACAGCGCCTCGATCTGCTTGCGCGCCGCCGTGCCGACCTCGACCAGCCGGCGTCCCTTGGCGCCGATGACGATCGCCTTCTGGCTCGGGCGTTCGATGTAGAGGTTGGCGTAGATGTCCAGCAGCGGCCGGTCTTCGGGCCGCCCCTCGCGTAGGCCCATCTCCTCGACCACGACCGCGATGGAGTGCGGAAGCTCGTCGCGTACGCCCTCGAGCGCGGCCTCGCGGATCAGTTCGGCGACGAGCACCTCCTCCGGCTCGTCGGTCAGCTCACCCTCGGGATAGAGGGGCGGACCTTCGGGCAGCTTCGCCACCAGCAGGTCGGTCAGCAGGTCGATCTGGGTGCCTCCGGTCGCCGACACGGGGACGATCTCGTCCCAGGTGACGCCGGTCTCCTCGCCCAGCTTCTGGACGGCCAGGAGTTGCTCCGCCATCCGCGCGGGGTCGACCAGGTCGGCCTTCGTCACGATCGCGAACGTCGGCCGGCGGCGTACCTTCGCGATCTGGTTGACCAGGTAGCGGTCACCGGGTCCGACGCGTTCGTTGGCCGGTAGGCATACGCCCACCGCGTCGACCTCACCGAGGGTGGTGAGCACGAGATCGTTGAGGCGTTCGCCGAGGAGGGTCCGGGGTTTGTGCAGCCCCGGGGTGTCGACCAGGACCAGCTGCGCATCGGGCCGGTGGACGATTCCCCGCACCGTGTGCCGGGTCGTTTGGGGACGGGACGAGGCGATCGCGACTTTCCGCCCAACCAGTGCGTTCGTCAACGTCGACTTGCCCGTGTTGGGACGTCCGACCAGCGAGGCGAAGCCGCTCCGGAACTCCCCCGGCGCGTTCTCGCGCGTAGGCTCACTCACCCGGCCGATTCTCCCCTACGCCCCACCGTCGGCGTTGATCTGGTGCGCGCGTGGTGCTGGCGGCGTTCCTCAGCCGGCCGTGACGACGGCCCGCACCTCGCCGTCGGCGCCGGCCACGAACACCGGAATCGCACCCCCCGCGACGTCGACCACGGCAGCCCGGTCACCGTCCGCCACCTCCTCGGCATCCGTCACGACGGCGGCCGCCTCTAGACCCTCGGCGCCGCTGGACACCGCCATCGCGACGGCCAGTTGGAGCGCGGACAGCTGGAGTGACGGCAGGGTGACCGTCGCGGCGGTGTAGGTGCGTCCGGTGGTGTCACGGACGGCCGCGCCCTCGGCGGTACCCGCGCGGGCTCGGGTGGCCCGCGCCAACGTCACGATCTTGGCGTCTTCGGGATCAAGCTCCTGGCTGGTCACGCGGCGATCCTATGAGCTCGCACCTTTGGCCTCGCCACGTACCGCATCAGAGGAGACCATTGACACATTTCTGATACCTGACCATGCTTGCTGGCAATCGATTTCTGGCCTCGACCGTAAGCGGTCAGTACCCAGCCTGAAGGAGTTCTGGAGCGACCCTTGGCGGGGCCCACAGGTAAGCATCGGGAAGGGCAAAGCATGGATTCTCAGCAGAGCCTTTCGAGAAGGGCAGTACTCCGGGCGGCGATTGGGGCAGCCGCTTCAATGCCCGCAGCTGGTGCACTGACGGCGTGCGGCGGCACCAGCACTCGCGGCGGCGGCACCGAGAAGGGTGTCTTGAAGTTCGTCTACATGGGAGATGCCGAGCAGCAGGCACAGTTCAAGCAGCTGTTCGCGGAATTCAACAAGAAGCACCCAAACATCAAGCTCGAGCCGCAGGGCATCCCTTCCAACAACTGGGCAACCTTCGCGAACACAGTCTCGACTCGAATCGCCGGCGGCCAGGTGCCGGACATCATCCAGATCGCCACCGAAGGCCAGCGCATCTTCGCGTCCAAGAACCTGCTCGAGCCGCTGGAAAGCTACCTCGAGAAGGACCAGGATCTCGTCGACGACTACTTCAACGACATTGACCCCAACCTGGTGAAATGGAACACCGAGTACGCCTCACACGACGGAAAGACGTACTACATCCCAGGTGGCTTCAACACGGTTTGTCTCTACGTCAGCAAGGAGATATTCGATCGGGCGGGCGTGGAGATCCCCGCAGATGGCGCCTGGACCTGGGACCAGTTCCGCGCCGCGGGCGAGCAGATCAAGGCGAAGACCGGCGCGTTCCTGATACCTGCCGGCTCGGGGTATTTCACCGACGTCATGCCATGGTTGACGACGAACGGTGCCTCAACACTCAACGAGGGTTGGACGCAGGCAGCCTTCGCCAGCCCCGAGGCGATCGAGGCGGCAACCTTTGTCAAGGGCCTGATCGATGACGGTCTGGCACCCAAGCCGGGCGGTCAGTTCGACGCGCCAACTCAGATGAGCAAAGGCAAGCTCGCCACCCTGGCTGGTGGGCGCTGGCCGGTCATAGACCTCCGGCGACTGAAGTTGGTCGATAAGACGGTCGTCGTTCCGTGGCCGACCAACAAGGGCAACGGCTCGCCGATCGGATGGGACGCGTGGCCCATCACGAAGGTGTCGAAGAACAAGGCTGCGGCCTGGACATTCATCACGTTCCTCATGTCCAAGGATGCCGCGACCTACTTCGCCAGGATCGGTGGCACCATCGTGCCGGCTCGCAGGTCAGTGGCCGACAGTCCGGACTTCCTCGACAACGCGCCGGAGCACAGTGAGCGGTTGTCGGATGCGGCAAGCTACGCCACACCCATTCCCGCCCCGGACCGCGGTTCCGAAACGCAAAAGGTGATCGAGGAGGCGTGGCTCAAGGTGCTGTCGGGCAACGGAGACCCGACTCAGACGCTCCAGGAGGCGAACGCCAAGCTGGGCACACTGCTGTGACCGCGGCTTCGGCACCTCAGGTGCTCGCGGCAGGCGAGCAGCAACCAGCCAAGCCCACATCGGTGCACCATAAGCGCCAGGCGCTGTATGGGTACGCGTTCATCAGCCCAGCCGTAGTGTTGTTCGTCGCCTTCATCGCCGGGCCGATGGTGTTCGCCATCGGACTCAGCTTCGTCGCATGGGATCTGCTTACCCCTTCACAGTTCGTCGGTCTCGACAACTTCGCCCGCCTCGTCAACGATCCGTTGTTCGGCAAGGCCTTCGGGACGACGTTCGTCTTCGCATTCGCCTCTGTCGTCACCCACATTGTGGGTGGACTGCTGCTCGCGCTGGCAGCGAATCGGGTGATGACTCGTGCACTGTCGTACTTCCTGCGAACAGCGGTGTTCTTCCCGTTCCTGATTTCCTGGGCCGCGGTCGCCCTGCTCTGGAAGTACATCCTTGACCCGACGTTCGGTCTGGTGGCGTACTACCTGAGCAAGATCGGGATAACGGCTCCGTCGTGGTTCTCGGACCCGTCGTGGTCGCTGCCGGCCATCGTCGGGATCGACTTCTGGCACACGATCGGCTTCACTTTCGTCATCCTGCTGGCCGGCCTACAGACCGTTCCGTCCACACTGGTAGAGGCGGCCAGGACTGACGGCGCCAACACCTGGCAAGTGTTCTGGCACGTGACGTTGCCGATGATGTCACCTACGGTGTTCTTTGCCACTGTGATCACGTTCATCGGGGCGTTTCAGATCTTCGAACCGATGCAGATCATCACTGGTGGCGGGCCGGACAACTCCACCATGAGCATCGTCATGTATCTCTACCAGAACGGTTTCCAGTCATTCCAGGTCGGCTACGCGTCGGCGATCGCGATCGTCGTCTTCGCCGTCATCATGGGTGTGACGATCTTGCAGTTCTGTTTCTCCCGGCGATGGGTACATGAGCAATGAAAATGAAGAGGCGTCTCAGCACCGGATCGCTGCTGCTCGACCTTGTTCTCCTGATAGTCGCGATCATTATGGTCGCGCCACTGGTCTGGCTGATCTCATCCAGCCTGAGCGATCCGGCGGACGCCTTCTCGCTGCCCCCGACCTGGATCCCGAATCCCCTCTCATTGCAGAACTTCAAGGACGTCCCCGGCCTGATCCCCTTCGGCCAGATGGCGCTGAACTCCCTGGTCGTCGCCACAGTCAGCACGGTGGGTTCGCTGTTCGTGAGCGTGTTGGCCGCCTACGCGTTCTCGCGACTGTCGTTCCGCGGTAACCGGGTGATCTTCGTGGGCATGCTCAGCGCACTCATGGTGCCGGTGCAGCTGACGATCATTCCAGTGTTCGTGTTGTTCCGGAACCTTGACGTGGTCGATACCCTAACCGCGCTCTGGCTGCCAGCGTTGATCAACGTCTTCGCGATCTTCTTCCTACGTCAGTACTTCAACTCGATCCCGCGGGAGCTTGACGACGCAGCAACGATCGACGGTGCCGGCCATCTGTGGATCTTGTTCCGCATACTGGTGCCACTATCCGGTCCGGCGCTCTCGGCCCTGGCGATCCTGACCTTCGAGGCTTCATGGAACAACTACTTCGGGCCATTGATCTTCATCTCGAGCCCGGAGAACATGACGCTGCCGCTGGGTCTGGTAACCCTGCAAGGCGGTCAGGGCGGCAGCCCGGCAGTGGTTGTGTTCGCCGCGATCACGCTCGTCGTACTACCTGTGTTGATCTTGTTTCTGCTCTTCCAGCGTGCGTTCGTGGAAAGCATCGCTACAGCCGGGATTCGTGGATGAGCACGGAAGGCATCGATCTACGGCACTACTTCCGTTCGGCGTGGGGTGGCCTGCCTGCCCTGCTTGCCGGCAGTGTGCTGTCGTGTGTCGCGACCGCGTTGGTGATGGTGCTGAGCCCAGGGATCAACCCGGTGAGTGTGTTGTTGGCGGCCGTGTTGGTGGGCCCGACGTTCGCCGCTCTCGCCGACATCGCCAACCAGCTGTGGGATGGGGCCGACGTCGGGATACACGACGCGGTTGTGGCGCTCAGAGGGCAGTGGCGCCGAGGAGTCGCCGCTGGACTGGTGCTGGCGGTTCCGCTCGCGTTGTTCCTCGTCGCGCTCGAGATGTTTCGCCAGACGGGCTCGCCTTGGGCGCTGGTGCCGATGAGCCTGAGCGGTGCGGTAACAGTGGTCGCTGCGCTGACGGCGGTGGTGGCATTGCCCCGGAGCCTCGGCACGAGTGCCAGTGGCTGGCCGCTGTGGATTGCATCCGCCCACGTCGTGGCCCGGAATCCGGCGCCGGCTCTCGCAGTGCACGTGCTGGCCGGCTTGGGTGTGTGGGCTTGCGTGATGTTAACTGCGTCCATCTATCTGGTCGTTCCTGGAGCCGTCGCCCTTGCGATGGTGGCCGCCGCGCGGACGTCGATGTTCCTGACGGCTTCCGCGCGACGCCAGGACACTGATCCCTAGTGCGTGATCTGGCTGAACTCCCGGGTCCGCGCGGTCAGCGCCTCCTCCACCGGCAGGCGTTCCATCGAGGACGCGCCGTAGAAGCCGTGGACGTCGCGGGCGTGGGTGAGGATGTACGCCGCGTCGGCGGGCTCGGCGATCGGGCCACCGTGGCAGAGCACGATCACGTCTTCGCGCACGGCACGAGCGGCCGCCGCCCACTCGTCGATCAACGTGACGCAGTCGTCGAGGGTGCGGGCGGTCTCCGCGCCGATGCTTCCGCCGGTCGTCAAACCCAGATGGCAGACCACCAGGTCGGCACCGGCCTCGGTCATCGCGGCGGCGTCGTCGGCGGAGAACACGTAGGGCGAGGTGAAGAGCCCCACCTCGCGGGCCTTGCGGATCATGTCGACCTCGAGGGCGAAACTCATGCCGGTCTCTTCGAGATTCGCGCGGAAGACACCGTCGATCAGCCCTACGGTGGGGAAGTTCTGAACGCCGGAGAAGCCGATCCTGACCAACTCGGGCAGGAACACGTCCGGGGAGTAGAACGGGTCGGTGCCGTTGACCCCGGCGAACACCGGCGTGTGCTGGACGACCGTCAGCACCTCCTTCGCCATGTCCACGACAATCTCGTTGGCATTGCCGTACGCCAACAACCCGGCGAGCGAGCCCCGCCCCGCCATGCGGTAACGGCCCGAGTTGTAGATCACGAGCAGATCGACACCACCGGCCTCCTGGCACTTCGCGGAAAGCCCGGTGCCGGCACCTCCCCCGATGATGGGTTCGCGGCGGGACACCTTCGCCCGTAGGCGTTCCAGCAACTCAGTCCGCGTGAAGCGTGGCATCGCGTTCCCTCTCGTTGATCAGATCGTGCAGCCGTCGGGCGGCGGCCCTGGCGAACTCCGGGTCATTGATATCGGTGTCCAGCTCGACGAGTTCGACCTGGCCTGCTTTGCCGCCGTCGCCCAGCCCGGCACGGATCGCCTCGAACAACGCGGCGTCCGCGGCAGGGTCGTAGAAGGGCCCGCCTTCGGTCGCGATCGCCGAGACTCCACGTAGGGGAAGGAACACCGCGGTCGGCGCCGTGCCGAGCGACACCCGCTGTGCGAGCCGGGCGCCCAGCTCTCGACACTCTTCCGGTGTGGTCCGCATCAACGTGACGGTGGGGTTGTGGACGTACAGGTTCCGATCGCGAAACCGCTCCGGCACGGTGTCCTTCGGGCCGAAGTTGACCATGTCCAAGGCGCCGACCGACACGACGCGGGGTACGCCGGGGAGGCCGGCCGACACCAAACGGTCAGGCCCAGCGGAGAAGACCCCACCCACGAGTTCGTCCGCCAGCTCCGTCGTCGTCATGTCGAAGATCCCCGCAAGGAGACCTTGCGCCGCCAGCGACTCGAGGGTGCGCCCGCCGACACCGGTCATGTGGAAGACGAGGGGTTCGTACCCCAACTCCTCCAGGGTCGCCCGACCGGCCGTCACGCACGGCGTGGTCACCCCGAACATGCTCGCCGCGACGAGCGGGCGTTCCGCCATCTGGGGAAGGGCCGGTGCGGTCACCATGCCCGCCACCGCGGCCGCCGCGTTGGCAAGGATCGGCGCGGAGATGCGATTGACACCGGCGATGTCCACCACGCTCGGCACCAGCACCAGGTCGGTCTCCCCCACGTAGGGGTAGGTGTCCCCCGACGCCGCCGTCGACACGATGACCTTCGGAATGCCCAATGGCAGCTGGCGGAACGCGGCCGCCGCGATCGACGTACCACCCGTCCCGCCGAAGGCGAGGGCGGCGTCCAGCCGGCCCCGTGCCCGCAACTCGCCAACCACCGCGATTGCTCCTTCGGCCATCGCGGCGACGGCTCGCCCCCGATCCGCTGCGTCCACCAACGATTGGTGGTCCACCCCAGCGGCCGTGGCCACCTCGGCCCGGCTCACGTCGGGAGGGAACGCCGGCTCGCCGAGGACGCCGACATCGACCACGACGACCTCAACATCGGCCGTACGCAGGCGGTCCCGGACGAAGGCGTACTCCTGACCCTTTGTGTCGAGGGTTCCCAACAGGACGACGGTCGGCATGGCGGTCCCCCTTCTCCGCGGTCACCTCACCTGAGAATCCCGGCTGCGTTTGCCAGGAAACTCCAGCATTCTCACAGCGAACCCCGCGATCTCGGTGCATACGCGACCGCATTCAGCCAGCACACCTCGATAACTCTGGTGCTGGAGTGGGAACTGTGGTCATTATCAGGAAACTCCAGGTGGACCGCGCGAAGAGGAGCTCACTCCGATGGCCAGAGCGTATGCGAGTGCCGTGATACCGGTCGAGGTCGAGAAGGTTTGGACGTTCGCCCGGGATTTCGACAACCTTCCCGCCTGGCACCCGGCGATCGTTTCCAGCCACATCGAGGATGGCAGTGTCGCCGACGCCGTGGGATGCGTACGCTCGTTGACCATGACCGATGGGGGCGTCGTACGCGAACGCCTCCTGCGCCTTGATGACCCGGCCCGGTGCTACACCTATTGCTTTGTTGAGAGCCCGTTCGCTGTGCGGCGGTACGAATCCACCATTCGCTTCACCCCAATCACCGAAACCGGGCATACCTTCGCCGAATGGTGGGCAGACTTTGACGCCGACGCCGCGGTGGAGCCAGAACTCCTGACCACATTCGGACAGGATGTCTTCGCCACCGGCCTCAAGGCGCTTCGTTCCACACTGGACACCTTGGCCGCGTGACGGTGTCCGATAACGGTCCTGACCGCGTTCATAACAGTTTTGACCGAACCGAACGGATTCCTTGGAGTTCACGATGGCAGGACGGGTAACCGGCAAGGTCGCGCTGATCACCGGTGGCGGAGGGGGTATCGGCCAGGCAAGCGCCGAACTCCTCTGGGCCGAAGGCGCGAGCGTCGTACTGGTCGATGTTGACGCGGGCGAAGCCGAACGCGCCGCCGCCGAGATCGACCCCAGTGGCGAGCGGGCCCTCGCGATTGGAGCTCATCTCGACGACGAGACGCAGGCGCAACGTGCGGTTGACGAGACGGTACGAAAGTTCGGGCGCCTGGACATCTTGGCCAACGTCGCCGGCGTGCGGGTGTGGGGACCGGTGACCGAAGCCGATCCAGCGTCGTGGGACTACGTGATCCGCGGCAACCTGCTCCAGGTCGGCTACTGCTCGAAGTTCGCCGTACCCGCGATGAGCGAAACCGGCGGTGGAAGCATCATCAACGTTTCCTCCGCGAACGCCCTCGCCGGCCGCCCGGGTATGGCGCAGTACGACGCGACCAAGGCGGCCCTGCTCGCGCTCACCCGGTCGATGGCGCATGACCATGCGGGGCTTGGGATTCGGGTCAACGCCGTCTGCCCGGGCCCGACTCTCACGACGTTCCATGTACGCCGCCGGGCCGCTTCGACCGGCGAAACGCTGGAGGAAGCGCGAGAGGCCCTCAGCACCGGAACGCCCACGCTGCTGCGCCGCCAGGCCGATCCGAAGGAGATCGGCTACGCCATCCTCTTCCTTGGCAGCGACGAAGCGTCCTACGTCACGGGCGCGACCCTGATGGTGGACGGCGGCCTGTCAGCCTGAGCCGCCACCCGTTGCCTCGACGCCGCGAAGAGATCAAACCGCCCAACCACCACGACTCCGGCTTGCGTCGGCTGTACTCGACGGGGGCCGGACAGCGATTGCGTGACCGTGGAATCCCACAGCACCCGTTTCGACGGTGGCCGTGATGCCGGTGCGACTGCCCTCACGCTCACCGGCATCGACCTCGCTCTGACGCAGCAATGGTTCACCCACTCCTACCATTCACAACCGACACTCAGCCACGGAGCTCCTTGTAAACAAGGGTTCTTGCGGTCGCCACTGATTGCGGGAGCGATCTTGGCAATGTAAGATCGAACACATGAGCGACGGCGATGGTGTGCGGATCTCACCCCTCCCGCCCGGGTTTGGCGACATGCTTCCCGGCCCGAAGTTGGTGGCCGCGCTCGCTGGCGTCGATCGGTCTGCCTGTAACGGGTTCGAGGTGGGGGAGCTGGTCCGCGCGGGGCGCAAGGTTGCCCGCTGGGCTGAGGCGTTAAGCCTTGGCGACACACAGATCCTGGCGCACTGCCCACCCTGCTTCAAAGACGATGAGGCGGAACGCTCGTCTGTGCCGGAGCCGCGTGCGGCTGAACTGTTGTCGCCGATGTTGGGGTGGACCAACTACCGCGCCGATCAGTTCATGCTGATCGCTCTCGCCCTGTCTGACCTGCCGAACACCCGGCAGGCGTTGGAACGCGGGGAACTCGAATACTCCGAGGTGCGGACGATCGTCGACCGGCTCACCCTCCTAACCCCAGCTGACCGCACCTTGGTGGATGAGGCGATCTTCCCCGAGGTGCTGAAACTGCGCGGCGGGCTGCTACGGCTTTACATCGAAGCCGAAATCATCAAGATCAACCCCGAGGCGGCGAAAGAGCGTCACAAGAAGGCCCGCGAAGACCGCGGTGTGGCCGTCTACCCCGACGTGGACAACGTCTCCACCCTCCGCCTCCACGGCATCCCCCACGACAAGGCAGCCCAAGCCTGGGCATATCTGGATGCGATCGCCCGCACCATGAAAACCGGCGGAGACGAACGCACCCTCCCCCAACTACGCGCCGACATCGCCATCTCCATCCTCTCCGGCGAAGCCGACGTCATCATCTGCGACAGCGCGCCTGAATGTGGCGAAGAGGATGCCTGCTCCGGCGACGCCTGTCAGGACGATGTTGACGCCGCCGCTGCGGATGAGGGTGAAGCGAACGCCAGTGCCGAGGATGATGACGAGGCGCGCGGCTAC
Organism: Actinopolymorpha alba DSM 45243; assembly: GCF_000373925.1. GTDB lineage: Bacteria > Actinomycetota > Actinomycetes > Propionibacteriales > Actinopolymorphaceae > Actinopolymorpha > Actinopolymorpha alba. Next base: position 110,877 of record NZ_KB892739.1, read on the forward strand.
TCAGCTGCCGACCAGGATGGGTGCCGGCACACCGGGTGCGACCACGACCACCACCTTGCGGGCTGCCCGTGTGAGGACTGCAAACCCGCCACCTACACCCACCCGCTTGACAGGCCCAGGCCGCAGCCCCGCGACGACCGTGCGGCCGGCAAAGCTGCTGGTGAAAGCGGTCCTGATCGGAAACCAATCCCCGAGCAGGAGATACCGGCCGCGTTCCGGTCCTGGAGAGCGGCGATCAAGGCGAAACTTCAGCTGAACGTGCCGATCACGACCCTGTTCGAGCTGGCGGAGCGGCCAGCGGAGCTTGGCGGGTTCGGGCCCGTGCTCACCGAAGTAGCGCGGCGGTTGATCGCGAACCATCTCGATAATCCCGATGCGATGTTGGCCATCGGTATCACCCATCCGGTGACGGGGCAGTTGTTGAGTTTGCATCCGCTGTCGAAACGCTTCCTACGCGGTCTCCCGGCGGAGTTCGTTCAGTCGTTGAACCAGCGCTGCACCTGGATGCTATGCCGACGCCCAGCCATTTCTTGCGACCTCGACCATACAAAGCCGTACTCCGAGGGTGGCGAAACGTCGGTGAACAACGTGGCGCCACTGTGCCGCCACCACCACCGAGTCAAAACTGAAGGCGACTGGAAGGTCGAGCAGACCAGTCCGGGCCACCTTCGATATACCGATCCGCACGGACGGGAGTACAAGGTCACCCCACCACGCCTCACCGACCCGGTAGAACCAGACGATCCCGATCCCCCACCGTTCTAACCGACGCGGGGAAGCGGAACAAGCAAACAAGACAGCAGGCTCGACAACCCTTGAAAGGAAAGGTTTTCGAGCCTGCCGGCATGCGTATGGAGCACAGGTCGAGCCGGCCCGGCCGAGCCAGCCCCAGGACCAGCCAGGCTCACACCGAGCGGCCGGGACCGCAGCAGGGCAGCTCAGCGATCACCGCACCTGGAGCACCGCGATCGCCCAGCGGTCCGAGCCGCCCTCAGGCGTGGTCGTCTGAGCGGGCCAGAAGCTGACCAATCTTCTCAGCGGAGCGGCGGATCGTACGAAGGTCCCGTGCCGGCAGCCCCTCCAGGAGATCGGCGACAGCACGCACCCGCGCGGCCCGCCCGCGTTCGAGCACCTTCCGGCCGGCCCGGGTGGCGCTGACCAGGACCACCCGGCGATCGTGCGTGGCGATGGCGCGTTCGACCATCCCCTGCTCTTCCAGAGAGTTCACAAGCTTCGTAATGGCGGGTGCGGAGACCTGTTCGATCGCGGCGAGTTGGCTCACCGACCGAGGACCGCCAAAAACGAGGACCGCCAACAAAGATGCCCGCGGACCATCAAGGTCCATCGTGCCGTCGACCGTGCGGGCGCGACGGAGCAGGCGGAGCGACGCCGAGTGCAGAACATTGGCGGTCTGGTGAAGCTCATCATCAGGAACTCCGGGCAGTCGCCCCGGCAAGTCACCCTGGCGAAGGTGGTTAACCATGGTTATCCTTTCACCCTGTTCAAGTATAGGAGGTGCCATGGCACTAGGCCCGCTCGCGCAGGTTCACATCAGTGTCACTGACATCGACCGCGCGGTGGCGTTCTATCGGGACGTGCTGGAGATTCCGTTCCTTTTCCAGGTGCCCAACCAACCCATGGCGTTCTTTCAGACCGGGGAGGTCCGCCTCTATCTGGGGACTCCCGAGTCGCCAGAATTCACGACCAGGGTGATGCTCTACTTCTCGGTCGATGACCTCGATGCGGAGTACGCTCGGCTCGCCGGGCGCGGAGTCAGCTTCCTCGACGAGCCGCACGTCGTTCACCGTAACGACGAGGGCGAGCTGTGGATGGCGTTCTTTCGCGACCCGGACGGCAACAACCTCGCCCTGACAGCCCTTCGCCCCACCGGCTCACCCGCGCCCTGACGACCTCTCGGCCACTCAGACCCGATCGGCCACTCAGACCCGATCGCCCAGCCAGACCCGATGATCGCTCAGGAGACCCGATCGTCAACGTCGCGATCCGCGACTTCCTCGGGCTCGCCGATACGGTTGACGAGGATGGTCGGGATCCGGTTACGCCGGCCGACAGGACCTTCGGCCAGCAGGCGTAGCCCGTCGATGGTGACCTCGGCACCCGGGATCGGCACCTTGTCGAGGTGCTTCGCCATCAGGCCACCCACGCTGTCGACATCCTCGTCGTCGAGCTCCAGATCAAAGAGCTCACCCAACTCGTGGATCGGGAGTCGGGAACTCACCCGGACCGCTCCGCTGCCAAGCCGCTCCACCGCCTGCGGCGCGACGTCGTACTCGTCGGTGATCTCGCCGACGATCTCCTCCAGGATGTCCTCGATCGTCACCAGGCCGGCGGTCCCGCCATACTCGTCGAGCACGATCGCGAGGTGGGTGCGTTGCAGCTGCATCTCGCGGAGCAGCGAGTCGATCGGCTTGGAGTCGGGAACGAACGCCGGCGGACGCATCACCTGCTCGACCCGCTCCGTGGTCTCGGCCTCGCGGTTGTCGTAAACCCGCTGCGTGACGTCCTTGAGGTAGGCGACGCCCACGATGTCGTCGAGGTTCTCACCGATCACCGGGATGCGGGAGAAGCCGCTCCGCAGCGCCAACGACATGAGCTGGCGCAGGGTCTTGTGGCGTTCGATGACCACAATGTCGGTACGCGGCACCATGACCTCGCGGACGATCGTGTCGCCCAGCTCGAAGACCGAGTGGATCATCTCGCGTTCGCCAGACTCGATCACCCGGCTGGCTTCGGCGATGTCGACCAGCTCGCGCAGCTCCGCCTCGGTCGCGAACGGACCTTCCCGAAAGCCCTTGCCAGGTGTCAGGGCGTTACCGAGCAGGATCAGCAGCTTCGGCAGCGGACCGAGCACCCGGGTCAGACCGATCACGAGGCCCGACGTCATCAACGCGACCCGGTTGGGGTGTTGCCGGCCAACCGTGCGGGGCGCGACGCCGACCACGACGTACGACACGACGATCATCACGCCCGCGGTGGTGAGGACGGCCGCCCACGTCGGGCCGATCACCCCGAAGAGCACCTCTGCCACGAGCACCGTCGCGGTCAGCTCACACGCCAGCCGCAGGAACAACGCCGTGTTGAGGTAGGGAGCACGGTCCTCCACCAGCATCCGGACGCGTTCGGCTCCGCGCCGACCGGCCGCCACCAGGGCGTCAGCCCGCGCCTTGGAGAACGCCGAGAACGCCGCCTCGGCGGAGGCGAGGATTCCGGCGATGAACACCAGGATCGCCGCGAGGATGAGGAGCGCCGTATCACCGCCCATCAACGACCACCCTCACGCTGCGGCTGCCACTCACCGAGCAGCCGCGCCTGCAACCCGAACATCTCCTGGTGCTCCTCGGGCTCGGCGTGGTCGTAACCCAGGAGGTGGAGGATCCCGTGAACAGCCAGGAGGTGCAGCTCGTCCTCGGCGCCGTGCCCGGCCTCCTTGGCCTGGCGTTCGGCGACCTGGGGGCAGAGCACGACGTCGCCGAGGAGACCGGTGGGAGGCTCCTCGCCATCGCGGCCGGGGCGGAGTTCGTCCATCGGGAACGCCAACACGTCGGTCGGGCCGGGCTCGTCCATCCACCGCAGGTGGTGCTCGGCCATCGTGTCCTCGTCAACCAGGACCATGGACAGCTCCGCCTGTGGATGCACCCGCATCCGGTCGAGGACGAAGCGAGCCAGCCGTACCAGCTCGCGCTCGTCCACCTCCATGCCGGACTCGTTGGCGATATCGATGCTCATGAGCGAATTCTGTCGGGCCCGATCGGCGATGTCTGCACTCAGGGTCTCCCCAACCCCACGATCAAACAAGGGGAAGGTGTGATCACGACATCCTCCGGCATCAGGGGCGGCGGGGTCCGGGAGGGCGACGCCGAGCCTCAGCCGGGCGGGGACCCGCGTCGGACTGCCGGGCTTCGTACTCGTCGTACGCCGAGACAATGCGTCCCACCAGCTTGTGCCGCACCACGTCCTGGGCGGTGAGCGAAGAGAAGTGGACGTCATCGAGCCCGGTGAGGATCTCCCTGACGATCTTGAGGCCGGAGTGGGTGCCGTTGGGCAGGTCGATCTGGGTGATGTCGCCCGTGACGACCATCTTGGACCCGAATCCGAGCCGGGTGAGGAACATCTTCATCTGCTCCGGCGAGGTGTTCTGGGCCTCGTCAAGGATGATGAACGCGTCGTTGAGGGTGCGGCCACGCATGTAGGCCAACGGCGCCACCTCGATCGTGCCGGCCGTGAGCAGCCGCGGGATCGAGTCGGGGTCGATCATGTCGTGCAGGGCGTCGTAGAGGGGCCGGAGGTACGGATCGATCTTTTCCGACAGAGTGCCCGGGAGGAACCCAAGACGCTCGCCGGCCTCGACGGCGGGACGGGTGAGGATGATCCGGTTGACCCGCTTGGCCTGCAGCGCCTGCACGGCCTTCGCCATGGCGAGGTAGGTCTTACCTGTGCCCGCGGGGCCGACCGAGAAGATGACCGTGTGCTTGTCGATCGCGTCGACATAACGCTTCTGCCCAACGGTCTTGGGGCGGATCGTCTTGCCACGGCTGGACAGGATGTTGAGCGTCAGGACGTCGGCTGGACGCTCCGACTCCCGGGAACGCAGCATGGCAACGCTGCGCTCCACCGCATCCGAGGTCAAACCATGACCAGACCGGACAACCGCGATCAACTCGTCAAACAACTGCTCGACGAGGATCCGCTCCTCCGGTGCGGCGGTGACGGTGATTTCGTTACCGCGGACATGGATCTCCGCGGCGAACTCCTTCTCCGCGACCCGGAGGAATTCATCGCGTGGCCCCAACAAGCTCACCATCGAGATGCTCGTGGGAACAACGATCTTGGCCTGTGATGGGTTGCTGTTGACCATGGGCGGCCTGTCCGGCCTTCCTCCGTGTACTCAGGACGGTGAAACGTCGTTCATGGTAGCCCGCTCCGCGCCGGACCGGGACTGATATTTGCCGTGGAGTCCAGCGTGCCGTCCCCGCTCAGCCGAGTTGGTCGGCAAGTTGGCGGCCGCCCAGCACGTGCGCGTGGCAGTGGTGGACCGCCTGGCCGCCTTGAGGGCCGCTGTTGAAGACCACTCGGTAGCCCGAATCGGCGACCCCCTCCTCGACGGCAACCACCACGCACTCCTCGAGTAGGGCGCTCAGCAGTCCCGGACCCTCCACCGCTACCGAGCCCACGTCGGCGAGGTGGACTTTAGGGATAACCAGGACATGGACCGGCGCCTGCGGACTGATGTCGCGGAACGCCAGCGTCCGATCGGTCTCGCGGACGATCGTGGCCGGGATCTCCCCCGCCACGATCCGGCAGAACAGACAACCGGGCTCCGTCGCCATGCCACCCCTCCTTCGATCGCCGGTCAGCGGTTGTCGAAACCCGCTGGTCAACGGTCGTTGAACCCGCCGGTCAGCGGTCGTTGAACGCGTCCCGGATCCGGGAGAAGACGCCCCTGCGCTCCGTCGAGAACTGACCGCTCGCCTTCTCCTCCCCGCGGAGGCGAGCCAGCTCGGTGAGCAGATCGCGTTGCGCACCGTCCAGCTTGGTGGGCGTCTCGACGACGATGTGGACGATCAGGTCTCCGCGGTGGGACGAGGACAGATGGGGTACGCCGCGACCGGCGACCACGGCCTGGTGACCCGACTGGGTGCCCGCTCGGACCTCCACCTCGACGGTGTCCTTGTCGAGCGTCTCCAGCGAGATGGTGGTGCCGAGCGCGGCGGCCGTCATGGGCAGGGTCACCGAGCAGTGCAGGTCGGGACCGCGCCGGGTCCACACCTCGTGCGGGGCAACCTGGATCTCGACATACAGATCACCCGCGGGGCCACCGCCCGGCCCGACCTCGCCCTGGCCGGACAGCTGGATCCGGGTGCCGTCGTCGACCCCGGCGGGGATGCGGACAGCGAGAGTACGCCGCGACAGGACCCGCCCCTCACCCGCGCACTCCGGGCACGGGCTGGGAATGATCGTGCCGTAGCCCTGGCAGCGCGGGCACGGACGCGTGGTCATGACCTGTCCCAGGAAGGACCGCTGGACCGAGCTCACCTCGCCGCGTCCTTCGCAGACGCTGCAGGTCGTCGGCGATGTCCCCGGCGCGGCGCCGCCGCCCGAACAGCTGGGGCAGACCACCGCCGTGTCGACGTTGATCTCCTTGACGGCACCGAAGACCGCCTCGGCCAGGTCGACGGTCAGCCGGAGCAGGGCGTCCTGACCGCGACGGGTGCGCGGCCTTGGCCCACGCGATCCGGCCGAACCGAAGAACGCGTCCATGATGTCGGTGAACGAGAAGCCCGTCCCGAATCCCGCGCCCTGCCCGGCCGCCGCCAGCGGGTCGCCGCCGAGGTCGTAGACCTCACGCTTCTTGGGGTCGGAGAGGACCTCGTAGGCGCGGGTGACCTCCTTGAAACGCTCATGCGTCTCGGGGTCGGGGTTGACGTCAGGATGGAGGGTTCGCGCCAGCCGACGGTATGCCTTCTTGATCTCCTCGGGAGAGGCGTCGCGGCGAACGCCGAGGAGTTCGTAATAGTCCTGGCTCATGCTCTGGGTGGCCTCGTGCACTGACTCATTCCCTGGGTCATTCTCCGGCGAGGATCTGGCTGACATACCGGGCGACGGCACGAACCGCGCTCATCGTGCCCGGGTAGTCCATGCGGGTGGGTCCGACAACCGCGAGATTCGCGACTGTCTCGTCCCCAGGACCATAGCCTGTCGCGACAACGGAAGCCGTGGAGAGTTCGGCGTATGGATTCTCGTGGCCGATCCGGACAGTGAGCCTGGACGGGCCGGTCGCCTCCCCTAGCAACCTGAGCAGCACGACCTGCTCCTCGAGGGCCTCCAGGACCGGGCGGATGGAGTAGTGGAACTCCTGGCCGAGCGGGATCAGGTTGGCGGTGCCGCTGACGGCGATGCGTTCGTCGGGGCGTTCGACGACGGTTTCGAGGAACGTCGACACGATCGAGGCGACGTAGGGCCGGTCGTCCTCGGTGAACCTCTCCGGAAGGTCCGACACGACGTCCTGGAGGTCGGACAGCTTCATTCCGACGACGGCGGCGTTGAGCCGGGCCCGGATGTCACCGAGTACCTCGTCGGCGACGGACCCACCGACGTCGACGACTCGCTGCTCGACCCGACCGGTGCTGGTGATCAGGACGAGGAGGAGGCGGGTGGACGAGAGCGTCACCAACTCGACGTGACGGACGGTCGACCGGGAGAGGCTGGGGTACTGCACCACGGCGACCTGGCGGGTGAGCTGCGCGAGTAGCCGGACGGTGCGGTTGACCACGTCGTCGAGGTCGACGGCGCCTTCGAGGAAGGTGGAGATCGCCCGGCGTTCGGCCGTGGACAGCGGCTTGATCGTGGTCAGCCGGTCGACGAAGAGCCGGTAGCCCTTGTCTGTCGGGATCCGACCCGCGCTCGTGTGCGGCTGGGCGATGTAGCCGTCCTCCTCCAGCGCGGCCATGTCGTTGCGGACCGTCGCCGGGGAGACGCCGAGGTTGTGCCGATCGACCAGCGCCTTGGACCCGACCGGCTCCTGGGTGTGCACATAGTCTTCGACGATGGCGCGAAGCACCGCCAACTTGCGTTCGTCGAGCATGGCCCCCACCTCCTCGCGTCCCTGCCACCACATCCCGCGTTAACGGCGGCAACGCTGCCGCCACCTTCCGTTGCCCTGCTCACGGACGGCACCCCGCCGCCGGACCTCCCTCGTGGGACGACCGCCGACGGGTACCTTCCTAGATCGGAGACCTGGCACTCAATCGAACCGAGTGCCAGTCTACGTGGAGCGACCCGGATTGTGCGCGGTGCACGCGTGCCATGCTGTCGGGCGTGAACACGCGTGCGACCGGATGGACCGAAGTAGGCCCGGGCTGCTTTGCCCGGAGATACCCCTCCTTCGACGTGACGGTGGGTGTCGTGGTCGGCGCCGACGGGCTCCTCGTCGTCGACACGCGGGGCAGCCTCGGCGAGGCAGACGAGCTGCGCGCCGACCTGGTCGCGCTCTCGAGTGCGCCGGTGCGCTGGGTGGTCGACACGCATTGGCATTTCGACCACTGTTTCGGGAACGCGCGGTTTACCGAGGCCGCCATCTACGGGCACGAGACGGTGCCCGAGATGCTCGCGACCGAAGCCGAGGCTGTACGGGCGTCGCTCGCTGAACGCTCCCCGGAGTGGGCGCGGGAGATGGGCGAACTCGTCGTCGTGCCCCCGTCACGGACGTTCTCCTCCGTCGCGGTGGTCGACCTGGGTGACCGGCAGGTCGAACTCGTCCACCCGGGACGGGGGCACACCGCCGGCGACGTGGCGGCGCGGGTTCCCGACGCGGACGTCGTCTACGTGGGCGACCTCATCGAGGAGTCCGGCCCACCGATGTACGGCGAGGACTCGTTCCCGCTGGAATGGCCGGCGACCCTCGACCTCCTGACGGGCCTCCTCACCGAACGCACCGCGGTCGTGCCGGGCCACGGAGCCGTCGTCGACCGGGCCTTCGCGCAGGCGCAGCGGATCGAGGTCAGCAACGTGGCCGAGACGGTACGCCACCTCGCGGCCGAAGGTGTTCCGGTCGACAAGGCGCTCGACGCCGGTGAGTGGCCGTATCCGCGCGAGTCACTGGCCCATGCCGTACGCCGGGGCTACGAGCATCTGGGGTCGACGGGCGCGGGTCGGCGTTCGCTGCCGCTCCTACCGCCCTGACCGTCGTGCGCCCCTGACGCGACGGGACCCGCCACGCCGTTGTCGCCTCGGGCGTGGCGCGATCGGCGTGCCGGTGGTCAAGCCGGTAGCCTCGCCGGACATGGCTGGACCACGTGATCGCTACTCGCAGGACGTGCTCGCCACTGACTGGCGGGTCCCCAAACGCGGCCGGACGGTCGACGTCGAGGTCGAGCCCGACATGGTGCTCGAGGACGCCACCAACGGGTTCTGCGGGGCGGTCGTCGCGATCGAACGCGACCTGGTGGTCCTGGAGGACCGCTTCGGCGCTCGGCGCAGCTATTCGTACGGCCCGGGCCTGCTGCTCGAGGGCAAGCCGGTCGCCGTCCGTCGGCCGGCGGTCCAGGCTCCGAAGGGTCCGCAGCGTACGGCGTCCGGCTCGATCGCGGTCCGTGACGCCCGCGCCCGGGTCGCCCGCGCCAGCCGCATCTACGTCGAGGGACGCCACGACGCCGAACTGATCGAGAAGGTCTGGGGTGACGACCTGCGGATCGAGGGGGTCGCAGTCGAGTACCTCGCCGGCGTGGACGACCTGAGCGCGGTGGTCGCGGAGTTCAGACCAGACCCGCGCCGCCGGCTCGGCGTCCTGGTCGACCATCTCGTCGCGGGGAGCAAGGAGAGCCGGATCGCCTCCGAGGTCGCGCGCGGTCCGTACGGCGCGCACGTGCTCGTGGTCGGTCACCCGTTCGTGGACATCTGGGAGGCGGTCCAGCCAGAACGCCTCGGACTGGACGCCTGGCCGACGATCCCGCGGACGATGTCCTGGAAGCACGGCATCTGCGCCGCGCTCGGCTGGCCGCACGCCGACCAGGCCGACATCGCCCAGGCGTGGCGCCGGATCCTCGGCGTGGTCCGCGACTACCGCGACCTGTCCCCCGAACTCCTCGGTCGGGTCGAGCAGCTCATCGACTTCGTCACGGCGCCGGACGAGGACGGCGCGTAGGCCCGAGCCCGGATAGGGGCGGGGTCTGAGCGCTGGCATGAGCCGGCGACGGACCCGGGTATATACCCCGCATGACGGAGCCGACCCCGGAAGAACGCCGTTCCGCTGGTCCGAGCCCGGCGAAGGCGCGACCCCCGAGTCAGGGAGACGGCGACTCCCCGAGCCCGAGAATTCCGGGCACAGTGCCCGAAGGCCCGGCCGCACCCCCGAAGGTCCTCGGTCCAAGGTTCGAAGGCCCGGCCAGACCTCCGAAGGTCCCCGCCGGTCCTCCGTCGCCGGAACGCCCGTCCGCGAGTCCCAGGGTCCCCGACCCTCCGCCGGAACGATCGTCCCCAACCCCCAGGGTCCCTGGCCCGGCACCCGAGCGCCCGTCCACGATTCCTTTGGAGCAGGAGCGCACCTGGGCGATGGCCGCCCACCTCGGCAGCTTCATCGCGGCCCTGGTGGTGCTCGGCTTCCTCTGCCCGCTCCTCGTCCTGCTGGTCAAGGGTTACCGGTCGCGTTATGTACGCCACCACGCGGTCGAGTCGTTGAACTTCCAGCTCACCGCCCTGGGCGCCACCCTGGTCGCCTCGCTCCTGGCGTTCGTGATGATCGGGCTGGTGCTGTTGCCGTTCATCGGCATCATCTACGTCGTGTTGGTGATCCAGGCCAGCGTCGCCGCCCGCCGCGACGAGTGGTACCGCTACCCCGTGAGCCTCCGCATCGTCCGCTGACGTCGACTTGTCAGAGGTTTCTCGGCTAAGAGACCGACAAACCTCTGACAACCGGGCAAGTCTTGGCAGCAGGCTCAGCTTGCCGAGAGCGTCGCTTCCGCCTCGTCGGAAACGTCCCAGCCGAGCAGCCGGCGCACCAGCGCGTCAGCGAGCAGCCGTCCGCGGGTGGTGAGGACCGCATGACCCGCGGCGAGGGCAGCGGGTTGGAGGAGCCCGTCGCGTGCGGCGACGCCGGCAGCCGCCACCCCGGCGGGATCGAGGGCACCCGTGTCGAGACCGTCCACGAGGCGCAGCTCCAGCATGATCTGCTCGACCCGGCGGGTCTCGGTGTCGAGGGTCTCCCGCCCGTGGGCGGGGCTCGCGCCGGCCGCGAGCCGGTCGGCGTACGCCGCCGGGTGCTTGGCGTTCCACCAGCGAACGCCGCCCACGTGGCTGTGCGCTCCGGGTCCGATCCCCCACCAGTTGGCGCCCGTCCAGTAGAGGAGGTTGTGCGCACAGCGGTCGCCCGGCTGCCTCGACCAGTTCGACACCTCGTACCACTCGTATCCCGCGCGGGTGAGTGTCTCGTCGGCCTGCAGGTAGCGATCGGCGAGTACGTCGTCGTCCGGTGCGGCCAGCATTCCGCGACGGATCTGCGCGGCCAGGCGGGTGCCTTCCTCGACGATCAACGCGTACGCCGAGAGGTGGTCGGGTCCGGCCGCGACCGCCGCGTCAAGGCTGGCTTGCCAGTCGGCGGCGGACTCCCCCGGCGTTCCGTAGATCAGGTCGAGGTTGACGTGCGCGAACCCCGCCGCGCGCGCCTCCTGGACGCACTGCTCCGGGCGGCCAGGCGTGTGCTGCCGGTCGAGGGTCGCGAGCACGTGCGGTCGGGCGCTCTGCATACCGAACGACACCCGGGTGAAGCCCTGGGCGCGTAAGCGTTCGAGATAGTCCCGGTCCACCGACTCGGGGTTGGCCTCGGTCGTCACCTCGGCGCCCTCGACCAGCCCGAACTCCGACTCCACCGCCCGCAGGATCCGGCCGAGGTCCTCCGGAGGGAGCAGCGTGGGGGTCCCGCCACCAACGAACACAGTCGATGCGGGGACGCGTGCCTCGCCGAGTACGTCGCCGGCCAGGCGTACCTCGGCGATGGCCGCGTCGGCGTAGGAGCTACGGGACGCACCGGGGGCCGGCCCGAGTTCCTCCGCGGTGTAGGTGTTGAAGTCGCAGTAACCGCACCGGGTCACACAGAACGGGACATGTACGTAGATCCCGAAGCCACGACCGGCCAGCTCAGCCAGCGCTGACGGCGGGAGGGCACCGTCGCGCGGCGCGGGGTCGCCGTCAGGAAGGGTGGAAGGCACGCTCCCATTCTGCGGAGCGCCGCCAAACCGGCCCCGCCGGGTCCGACTCGCACCGGCGGGGTGCTGCGGCGGCCTGCCAGCAAGGACGCCGGCGGAGCGTCCGACCTGCCGGCTCAGGTGGTGTAGAAGCTGTCCAGCAGATCGGCGTACCTGGTCTCGACGACCTTGCGCCTGACCTTCATGCTCGGGGTCATCTCGCCGTCGTCGACGGACAGGTCGTGGTCGAGGACGGTGAACTTCTTGATCGTCTCCCAGCGGTTGAGCTTGGAGTTCAGCTCGTCGATGTAGCCCTGCACCATCTGGCGGGCCGCGTCGGAGGTGACGATCTCGTCGTACGGTCGGCCACCGAGCCCGACCTCGCGCGCCCACCCGACGATCGCGTCGACATCAAGGGTCACCAGGGCCGAGGCGAAGTTGCGGCCCTCGCCGTGGACCAGGATCTGGCTGGCGTAGGGGCAGATCGCCTTGAACATTGTCTCGATCAGCTGCGGTGCGACGTACTTGCCGCCCGACATCTTGAAGAGGTCCTTCTTGCGGTCGGTGATGCGAAGGCAGTCGTCATCGATCTGGCCGATGTCACCGGTGTGGAACCATCCGTCAGGTTCGAGGACTTCCTCGGTCAGCTCGGGGAGGCCCTGGTAACCGCGCATGACACCCGGCCCCTTCACGAGCACCTCACCGTCGTGCGCGATCCGCAACTGGGTGCCGGGGAACGCCGGACCTACCGTGCCGAAGCGGAAGCGTCCAGGCAGGTTGACACAGGTCGCCGCACTCGTCTCGGTGAGGCCGTACCCCTCCACGATGAGGATCCCGGCGCAGTGGAACCACTCCGCGAGTTCGGGGCTCAACGCCGCGGCCCCCGAGACGAAGAACCGCAGCCGGCCGCCGAAGCGGGCCCGGATCTTGCTGAAGACGAGCGTGTCGGCCAGCTTGTACCGCAGCGCGAGCGCGCCGGTGGCCTCCTTGCCCTGTTGGCGCAGCTCCGAGACCTGACGACCGACGCCGAACGCCCAGCGGAACAGCCGCGCCTTCAGACCACCCTCGTGCTCGACGGTCGACACGATCCGGCCGTGCGCCTTCTCGAAGATCCGGGGCGCCGCTCCCATGAACGTCGGCTGGACGACGGCCAGGTTTTCGACGATCTTGTCGGCCCGACCGTCCACAGCCGTGGCGAAACCGATCTGGAGCTGGGCTGTCAACAACACCTTGCCGAACGAGTGGGCCAGCGGCAGCCAGAGGTACTGCAGGTCGTCTTGGCTCAGGATCTTGACCGCGTCGATCGCTGCACCCGTGTAGGTCCAGCAGTCGTGGGCCAGCCGGACGCCCTTGGGCTTGCCGGTGGTGCCGGAGGTGTAGATGAGGGTCGCGAGGCTCTCGGGGCCGATCGCGGCGATCGCGTCCTCGATCGCGGTGGGGTGTGCCTCGAGATGCTTGCGGCCGCGGTCCTCCAGATCCGCGAGAGTGAGCAGGTCGTCCCCTTCGCCGGAGGCGCCGTCGAACGTCACGATCGTCGTGAGGTCGGGGAGTTCGGACCGGTGCTCGCGGACCTTCTTGACCTGCTCGTCGTTCTCGGCGAACACGATCCGGCTGTGGGAGTCGCCGAGGATGTACGCGACTTCCGCTGACGTGGTGGTGGGGTAGATCGTCGTCGTCGCCGCACCGGCACACATGATCGCGAGGTCGCCGAGCACCCATTCGTACCTCGTGCTCGCCGCGATCGCGACCCGCTGCTCTGGGGCGATGCCGAGCGCGATGAGGCCGGCCGCCATTAGGCGGACACGCTCGCCCGCCTCCCGCCAGGTGACGGATGCCCAGATGTCGCTCTTGTCGCCCACGGGATGGCGGAACGCCTCGGCATCAGGCGTGGCCGCCACCCGGTCGAGGACCATCTGCGCCACGGTGGACGCCCTGGTGTCGACCTTGGACTGGTCTGGCTGGCCAGGATTGGTTCCCCAGATCAGGTCACTGGACATCGCAAGCCTCCACGTCGAGGAGCTGCTTCGTATATGGCGACGAAGGGTACGGCACGGATTGACCTCACCGTCATGAAACGACACACTCCGCCGTGCTCGGGCCGGGACCACAACCTTCGCAGCGGGCCAGACGGGCACGACGGAACGGCCAGCCACCAGCCTACGGCGGCCGCGCCCCTCAGCGCGGCGGATCAGCCCCAGCCGCCGATCATGTTCGTGCGTGGTGACCGCCGCATCCGCTGGCTACTTCTTGCCGGCGCCCTGGCCGGGACCAGAGTCCGTGGTCGACAGAGCGGCGACGAAGGCTTCCTGCGGCACCTCGACCCGGCCGACCATCTTCATCCGCTTCTTGCCTTCCTTCTGCTTTTCCAGAAGCTTGCGCTTACGGGTGATGTCGCCGCCGTAGCACTTGGCGAGGACGTCCTTGCGGATGGCACGGATGCTTTCCCGCGCGATGATCCGGGACCCGATCGCCGCCTGGATGGGCACCTCGAACTGCTGGCGCGGGATGAGCTCCTTGAGCTTCTGCGCCATCGAGACGCCGTACGAATAGGCCTTGTCCTTGTGCACGATCGCGCTGAACGCGTCCACCGTGTCACCGTGCAGCAGGATGTCGACCTTCACCAGGTCGGCCGCCTGCTCGCCGGTGGGTTCGTAGTCGAGCGAGGCGTATCCACGCGTGCGGCTCTTCAGCGCGTCGAAGAAGTCGAACACGATCTCGGCGAGCGGCAGTGTGTAACGCATCTCGACCCGGTCGGTGGAGAGGTAGTCCATACCCTGCAGCTGGCCCCGCCGCGACTGGCACAGCTCCATCACCGCGCCGATGAAGTCGGCGGGCGTCAGGATCGTCGCGCGTACGACGGGCTCGTGCACCTCCGCGATCTTGCCCTTGGGCATCCCCGACTGCTGCACCGGCGCGCCCGTCCCGCCGGGGAACTCGCTCGGGTTGGTCACCACAACCTCACCGCCGTCTTCCATGACGACGCGGTAGACGACATTCGGTGCGGTGGAGATGAGGTCGAGGTTGAACTCGCGTTCCAGGCGCTCGCGCACGATCTCCATGTGGAGCAACCCGAGGAACCCGCAGCGGAAGCCGAATCCGAGCGCACCGGAGGTTTCTGGTTCGTACAGCAACGCCGCGTCGTTGAGCTGCAGTTTGTCGAGCGCGTCGCGCAGGTCGGGATAGTCGTCGCCGTCGACCGGATAGAGCCCGGCGTAAACCATCGGGTTGGGGTGGCGGTAGCCGGCGAGTGGCGTCTCCGCGCGGTTGCCGGCGAGGGTCACTGTGTCACCGACGCGGGACTGCCGGACTTCCTTCACCCCGGTCATGATGTAGCCGACCTCGCCGACGCTGATCGACTCCGACCGGGTGGGTTCCGGTGAGATGACGCCCACCTCGAGGGTCTCGTGGGACGCCTTGGTCGACATCATCAGCACCCGCTGGCGGTTGCCGATGGCGCCGTCGACGACCCGGATGTAGGTCACGACGCCGCGGTAGGTGTCGTAGACCGAGTCGAAGATCAGCGCCCGCGCCGGGGCGTCGGCCTCCCCCTGCGGTGCCGGAACCTGCGCGACGATCTCGTTGAGGAGATGCTCGACCCCTTCACCGGTCTTGGCCGAGACCCGGAGCACGTCGCTCACGTCGCAGCCGATGATGTGGGCGAGTTCGGCGGCGTACTTGTCCGGCTGCGCCGAGGGCAGGTCGATCTTGTTGAGCACCGGGATGATGTGCAGGTCGGCGTCGAGGGCGAGGTAGAGGTTCGCGAGCGTCTGCGCCTCGATGCCCTGCGCCGCGTCGACCAGCAGCACCGCACCCTCGCAGGCGGCCAGCGACCGGGACACCTCGTAGGTGAAGTCAACGTGGCCGGGGGTGTCGATGAGGTTGAGGATGTACGTCTCGCCCGTGCCGGCGCCGGCGGTGGCCTGCCAGGGCAACCGGACCGCCTGGCTCTTGATCGTGATGCCGCGCTCGCGCTCGATGTCCATCCGGTCGAGGTACTGCGCCCGCATCGCCCGCTCCTCGACGACGCCGGTGAGCTGGAGCATGCGGTCGGCCAGCGTCGACTTGCCGTGGTCGATGTGGGCAATGACGCAGAAATTCCGGATCAGCGCCGGATCGGTGTGGCCGGGCTGCGGCGCGGATGCGGGAGCGACGGGCACGGATGATCCATTCGGTCTGGTCGGGGGAACGTCGTTCATCATCCCACGCGCCGCCACCACCCCGCCCGGCAGCCGAACGCTGACCGGCACAAGAGCGAGCGGCATGAGGCACTCAGGCGAATGTGGCCGTTCCGTTGCCGTGTTGACACGTGCCGTGTCTTGCAGAGCGCATTGCGCCGTTGGTAGTGATATGCGTACTGATTGTGAGCCGCACCATTGGCAGGGGGGTCAATTGTGGGCGGACACCTGTCCTCGTCAGTCCGTGCGGCCGGCGGCCGAGCGGCCGGCACGAAGGTTTCACCCGCCCAACCAGCCACGTCCGACCCAACCGCCACGTCCGACCAGGCGCATGACGCCGGGAGTTCGCACAGACCCGCTGGCGCGAACCCCGACCTGGCGGAGCAGGCGCGAGCGCTCCTTCCCGAAGGGACGTGGGAGTTCCGGGTCGGCCCCCGCTGGTGCGTCGTCCGCCCACCTGACCGCCCTGAGCGGACGCAGGGCTGGAAGCTGCACCTGTCGGCCACACCGCTGACGGCGCCGCAGGTGCTCGCCCGCGCGATTCCGGTGCTTCGGGCGTACGGCGTGGCGTTCAAGTTCGCGCCCACCATCGAGGCGGTCCGTCGCCTGACCAGCCGCGACTGCGAGCGCGGCGAGTCGGGCAAGTTCCTCACGGTCTATCCGAACGACGATCCGCAGGCACCGCGGCTCGCGGCCGACCTCCACGCCGCGACGCAGGGGCTGACCGGCCCACGCATCCTCACCGACCGCCAGTACCGCCCCGGCAGCGTCGTCCACTACCGGTACGGCGGGTTCGGCGGCGAGCATCGGCTCGACGACGACGGAGTCCGCCGGTACGTGCTGACCGCGCCCGACGGCAGCCACCTCGAGGACCGGCGCGAGGCGTGGTTCACCCCGCCCACCTGGGCTCCGTCGCCGTTCGGCGCCGACCCGGAGGGTACGCGGAGTCCGGCGAGCCAGCCCGGCGCACCAGGCCAGGCGGGCGGCGGCCAGCACCCGATCGCCACCACGGCACGTACGTCGAACGCGGTGCTCCTCGGCGGGCGGTTCGTCGTACACCAGGCGATCCGCCACTCGCCCAAGGGCGGCATCTACCTCGCCACGGATCGCGAACGGGCTATCGAGGTGGTCGTGAAGCATGCCCGTGCCTATGTCGAGGCCGACGTGGGAGGGACGGACGTTCGCGACCGGTTACGCCACGAGGCCGCGATGCTGCACCGCCTGGCCGGGCAGGTGCCGGTACCCGCGGTGGTGGAGTTCTTCCAGCAGGACGGTGACGCGTTCCTCGCCGAGGAACGCCTGGCCGGCCAGCCGTTCCGCCGGTGGGTGCGGACGTCGACCGGAGGCGCGTCGACGATCCCGACCGGTCAGATCCTGACGATGGCGCGGCACCTGGTCGCGGTCGTGGCCGGCGTGCACTCCGTCGGTGTCGTCCTCCGCGACCTCAGCCCCGGCAACGTCCTGGTCGCACCGAATGGCGGGCTCGCCCTCGTCGACCTCGAGGCGGCTGCGCCCGCGGGCGTTCCAGCGCCCGTCATCGGGACGCCGGGCTACCGGGCGCCGGAGAGCCAGCACCCCCGCCAGCCGGTGACCGCGGCGTTCACCGAGGATCTGTGGAGCCTCGGCGGGTTGTTGTTCCTGCTGGCCACTGCCAACGATCCGGTGCTCGCGGACGACCAACCGGCGGACCGGCCGCTCTCCGACCGCCTCGCCTCCTGGCTGCTTGTGGTGGCGCGGGACAACCTGGCGGCCCGGCTTCTCACGCCGCCCATCCTCGGACTGCTGGCCATGTCGCCGGACCGTCGCTGGAGCCTCACCCGCGTCGAGAAGTACCTCGCCGAGCTCGCCGAAGTGGCCAGCCAGCGGGCCGGGTCGGCAGTCCGTGCAACGCCGCTCCCCGACCGCCGGCCCCTTCCCGCCGCGGCCCTCGCCCCGCCGATCCCGCCACCTTCGGCCGAGCGCCTGTGGACCGACGGGCTCGACTACCTCCTCGCGACCATGACTCCGGACGAGGGAAGCGCCGAGCGGCTCTGGCCCACCCACGCGTTCGGCCGGCGTACCGATCCCGGCAACGTCCAGCACGGTGCGGCCGGAATCCTCGCGGTCCTGCTCGAGGCTCTCCCCCACGTGACCGATCCCACCCCGCTGAGGGCCGCCATCCAGCGGGCGGCCGGGTGGCTCGCCGCCCACCAGCCCGCCCGCGACCCGGTCCGCGCAGTACCCGGCCTGTATTTCGGCCGGTCGGGTACGGCCTGGGCCCTCGCCGACGCGGGCCGCGCCCTCCAGGACCCCGATTTGGTGTCGCGAGCTGTCAACCTGGCCTTGTCACTTCCGGTGGCGTGGCCCAACCCCGACGTCACCCACGGGCTCGCCGGCGCCGGCCTGGCGCACCTCCACCTGGCCCGCCACACCGGCGACCCGCGGCTTGCCGAACGGGTGAAGGGGTACGCCGACGCCGTCGTCGCGGCCGCTGACAAGACTGACCTCGGGCCGCTGTGGCCGATACCCGCCGACACACCGTCCCGGCTGGCCGGCGCCCGCCATTACGGTTTCGCGCACGGGGTCGCCGGCATCGGCTACTTCCTGCTGGCAGCCGGCCGGGCCACGGGTACCCAGGCCTACCTCGACCTCGCCGTCGAGGCCGGGCACACCCTGTGCCGGACCGCCACCACTGACGCGCACGGCGCGGCCTGGTGGCCGGTCGGCCCCGACGACCAGCCGCGGGTGTGGGGCCAGGCGGGCGAAGCCCGGGCAGGAGCGGAACCACAGAGGCGGGGGTGGGCCCAGGCGGGCGGAGCCCGCGTGGGGCCGGAACCACACAGCCGGTTGCCGCACTGGTGCAGCGGGGCGTCCGGTGTAGGCACGTTCCTGCTCCGCCTGTACGCCGTCACCGACGTGCCGGCGTTCGGTGCCTATGCCGCGGCCGCCGCGGTCGCGGTGCACCGGGCCCGCTGGCAGGCGGCTCCCGCCACCTGCCACGGGCTCGCCGGCGACGGACAGTACCTCCTCGACGCCGCCGAACTCCTCGCGGAGGACAGCTACCGCGGCTGGGCCGGCGACCTCGTCGAAGCGATGGCGGTACGCCACTGCCGGCGGGACGGCCGGCTACTCATCCCCGACGAGAGCGGGCAGGCGGTCGTCGCCGACTACCAGGCCGGGGTGGCCGGCGTCATCGCGTTCCTGCAGCGGTTCACCTACGGCGGTCCACGCCCCTGGATGGTCGACGCCTGCCTCACCGAAACCCTCGGACGGTCGCGGGCATGCTGACACGTACCAGCTTCCGGTTCTCCCCGAGCGGCGACTACGCCGCATGTGTCACCTCAACCGACCCGTCGACGTGGTACGTCGAACGCTGGTCGCTGCGCTCCCCAGCCCCTGACAGTGACGGCGCGGACGACGGTGCCGCCGATGCGCTGGCGCGACCCGAGGCAGTACCCGGGCTGACGCCCAGCGGTTCACAGACCCGCCTGCTGCCACTCGACGACGGGGCCGTCCTCCTCCATCGCCCCAGGATCGACCGGCACGAGATCGTGCTGGGTCGGCCGAACGACGCGACCCACGTGGTGGTCGCCGTGCCGGCGCTCGGACTCCAACTCCTGCCCCATCCCGCCGACGACGTTCTGGCGCTCGTCATCACCACGCAGCCGGACCCGTCGTCGACCCTCTGGCTCCTGCGGGTGCGGAGCGGCGCCCTCGAGCCCCTCCTCACCATCCCTGGCCTGGTGGTCGGGGGTACCTGGTTGGACCGGAACGCCGGTCGCCTCGCCGTCAACCGCGCCCACCAGGGCCGGCTCAGCTGCGTCGCGATCGATCTGAACACCGGCTCCCTCGCACCCCTCTGGCCGGCCAATCCGTCCCTGCGGCTGCTGCTCACCGACACCACGGCTGGTGGCGGGGCCGAAACCACGCTGTTCGTCGTGGCGGACAAGTCCGGCCGGATCGGTTGGGCCAAGGCGGAGGGTGACGAGCCGCAGTGGCCTTCTGACCTCCAGGCCCGGCACAACCCGTGGCCGCTCGCGATCGACCCAGCCGGAGAACAGATCGCCGTACGCCTGGACCACGGTGCGCGTTCCGGACTGCTGCTCTACCGGCGCCACACCGACAGCTCTGTCAACCTTCCCTTACCGGCGGGGACGCTCGGAGGGACCGCATCCTGGACCTCTCGCGGGCTGCGGGTGCCGTTCTCAGGTCCTGACCATCCGGCGGGGATCGCCGAGGTCGCCCCGGGCAATGTGCGCATGCTCGTCCCGCCGGACGATCCCGCCAGCCAGCAGCCGACCGGTGAACTGCCATGAACCAACTCATGCTCGATGTCGCCGCGCTCGAGCAGCTTCCCGAGGTGGACTCCACGGGACCGCCCGACTACTACTGCGACCCCGCCTCCTGTGCGGCGAGCTGCCTGCTCAGCGTCACCACCAGGTGAGTGCCCGGCCCGTCGCCGACGACGGCCCGAAGCCGGGGCGTTGGGCTGGGTGCTTGGCTGGGTGTTTGGCTGAGGCATCGGGCCGGGCCCACCTGACCCGGCGCCACACCGACCCGCGGCGGCCTGCCAGGATCGCCAGGTGACCGCTCCGCACGCACCGGACCTTCCGTACGGCGCCACCGCACAACGCCCCCTGTGGCCCGACCTCCCCGAGGCGATCCAGACACGGATCGAGGAACGCCTGGGCGGCAAGGTCGTGGCCGTCGCGAGTCAAGGCTCCGGATTCACGCCCGGGTTCGCGTCCCGCCTGGTCTACGGCAGGGGCCAGCGCGCGTTCGTCAAGGCCGCATCCGAGACCGCCAGCCCGTCGGTCGCCGACTCCTACCGCGTCGAGGCCCGCACCGTGCCATCGCTGCCGGCCGGCGTTCCCGC
This sequence comes from Actinopolymorpha alba DSM 45243, assembly GCF_000373925.1. GTDB lineage: Bacteria > Actinomycetota > Actinomycetes > Propionibacteriales > Actinopolymorphaceae > Actinopolymorpha > Actinopolymorpha alba. Next base: position 131,603 of record NZ_KB892739.1, read on the forward strand.
GCCCGCCCTGCGCTGGACGCTGGAGGAGGACGGTTGGGTCGTCCTCTGCTTCGACGACGTACCCGGCCGTCCGCCCATGCGGCCATGGCAGCCGCGTGAACTCACCGACGTCCTCACCGCTCTGACCGACATGGCGCAGGCGCTGACACCGGCACCGGCTGGCCTCGTCGTACCCGAGATCCGGGACTGGATGGGCGAGGACTTCGGCTACTGGGACCAACTCCGATCAGAACTCCCTGATCCGGACCGTCAGGTGGCCGAACTCGCCGCGCTGGAGTCCGGCGCGCTCGACGGCCTGCGAGGGGACGCCGTGGTGCACTGCGACCTCCGTGACGACAACCTGATCATCGGCGACGACGGACGGGTCTGGGTCTGCGACTGGAACTGGCCGAGCCGCGGCGCCCCGTGGTTCGACCTGCTGACGTTGCTGATCTCCGCGCGGGGAGACGGGTACGACGCGGACGCGTTGTTCGCCGTACACCCGCTCGGCGCCGGGGCCGACCCTGACGCGGTGGACGCCGTGCTCGCCGGTCTCAGCGGCTACTTCACCGGCGCGTCCCTCCAGCCCGCGGTGTCCGGATCGCCGCACCTGCGTACCCACCAGGCCTGGTGCGCGCAGGCCACACTGTCCTGGCTCGCCGTCCGGCGGGGCTGGGTGGGGTGAGCGCGGCCCGCCTGTCACTGCCGCCGCCGCGGGTCGGCTGGTGGGTGCTCGCCGGGAGTAGTGCAGGCCTGTGCGTGGGCTCGGTGGCCGCGACGCTGATCCCGTCGTGGCTCGGCACGCTGGTGGGAGTGCTGGCGATCCCGTGCGCCTTTCCGCTCTGGTACGCGGTGTACGTCCTCACCCGGGGCCGTCGAACCATCCTCGCGTTGTTCGTGGTGGTCGCCGGCATGCTCGCGACCCCCGCGATCCGTGAACTGGTGCCCGCGTACGCACTGGGGAAGGTCGGCGAGACCGTCACCTGCACAGTGACCGATCGCGACATCGCCGGGCGGCGGACCTTCCATTACGTGTACACACTCGACTGCCCACAGGGGACGCCGGCGGCGGTGAGGACGGTCGCGAGCACGCGGGAGCTCCACCGGCGGTGGGCGGCAGTGGGCCCCAGCGTGCGGGTGCTCCGTGACCCCGGCGACTGGTGGACCGCCGACACCCTGGCGAGCCAGCGCATCGTGGTCAACTCCCCGGGTGCGGCATGCCTTCCTGCTGCCGTTGCCGTGCCTGCTTCTGTGGGCGCTGCTCGTGCCCCCGCGCGAGTGACCGCACCACGCGGAACGCCAGGAGAGCTCCCCGTGCGGCGAGGCTGTCCCGTATGGCACCGTTGATGCTGGTTCACCGGTCGGGCGGTAGCGGATTTAGGTCTTCGTCCCGGTGGCTGGTAGGCTCTCTCTTCGCGTGCTGAGAGTTCCGAGGCACGCAAACACTCCCATTCCCGTACGACGTGCGATCGAGGCCTTAGCTCCGTGGCGAACATCAAGTCCCAGATCAAGCGGATCAAGCAGAACGAAAAGCACCGACTCCGCAACAAGTCGGTGCGGTCGTCCGTGCGGACGGCGATTCGCAACTTCCGCGAGGCCGCCGAGGCTGGCGATGCCGCCAAGGCGCAGGACCTCGCACGCGTGGCCGGCCGCTTGCTCGACAAGGCGACGTCCAAGGGCGTGATCCACAAGAACCAAGCGGCCAACAGGAAGTCCGCGATCTTCCGGAAGGCTTCCGCGCTCTAAGGCCTCAGGCCGAGCGCGCCCCTCCAGAGATACAGGCTCCAAAGACACAGGGCTGTTCGGCCTTCGGGCCGGGCAGCTCTTTGTGCTGTCTCAGCCCTGGTGCTGCCTCCTGGTGCTGCTTCAGTCTTCTGTGCTGCTTCAGTCTTTGTGCCAGCTCAGCCCTCTGACCGGGCCCGGCTCACCGCCAGCACAGCGCGTTCCAAGGCATAGTCGGCGTCATCGGCGCCGCCCTTGACGTCGGCGTCGGCGCGCGCCACCGCCTGGATAGCGGTCGCGAGCCCCTCCTGGCTCCATCCGCGGAGCTGACCGCGCAGTGTCTTGACCTTCCACGGGGGTACGCCGATCTCCCGCGCCAGGTCGCCGTCGCGGAGCCCGCGGGGAGCGCCCGCCAGCTTCGCGAGCCCACGAAGCCCCGAGGCGAGCGCCGATGTCACCAACACGGGTGCGACGCCGGATCGCAGCGCCCAGCGCAACTGCTCCAACGCGTGTGCGGTGCGCCCGGTGACCGCCGCGTCGGCGACCGCGAAGCTCGTCACCTCGGCACGGCCGGCGAAGTAGGCGCGGATCGCCTCCTCGGTGATGACCCCACCCGCGTCGGAGATCAACTGCGATGCGGCTCCGGCGAGGGCCCGCAGGTCGCTGCCCACCGATTCGATCAGGAGCTGAGCGGCCTCCTCGCTGATCCGCCCACCCGCGCCGCGTGCCTCACGGATGACGAACGTTGGCAACTCGTAGCTCTTGAGCGCCTCGCAGGCGACGACGCGCACGCGAGCCTTGCGTAACTTGTCGAGGAGTCCGCGGCCCTTCTGTCCCCCACGGTGGGTGAGAACGAGGGCGACGTCGGGCTGAGGGTCTTTGGCATAGCTGAGGACTGCGTCAGCCGCCTCAGCGGGAAGGGTGTCCAGACCACGCACCACCACTGCTCTCGCGGACGCGAACAGGGACGGGCTGGTGAGCTCCGCCAGCGCTCCCGGAGCCAGGCTCGCAGCCTCCAACTCCGTGAGGTCAGCATCGGGGTCAGAGGCGCGGACGGAGGCGACCGCGGCAGCCACCGCCCGGTCGACGAGGAGGTCCTCGGGACCCAGCACGAGGGTGACTCCGCCGAGCGCTTCGCCCTCGGAGGGTGCGGAACGAGCCTTCGTTGCCATCGGGCTCAGCATCCCACGTCCCACGGACAAGCCGGGACGACGACCTGCCCGGCGACGCGGATTCGCGGGACCGGGCGACCAGCCCGAGCCCCTGCCGGTCGATCACCACCGCAGCGGTCCTGCCTGGTCGGTCCGGCCGATAACCGCACCAGACGACGAGAGCAGGCTGATCGTCGCGGGCGCCGGGTGGCCGTAGTCGTTGTCCTCTCCCGCACTGACGAGCGCGATCCTGGCGCCAACGGCGGTCAGGAACTCAGGATGCTGATACCGGGAGCCGTGGTGAGGTGGCTTAACATAAGACGCCATGGTCGGAACTGGACAAATCGAAGCCAAATCCGCCGCCCTGTACCTGCGCATCTCCGACGACCGTGAAGGCCGCGCCCTCGGCGTCGCCCGCCAGGAAACCGACTGCAGGGCACTCGCCGAACGACGCGGGTGGACGATCGTCGACGTCTACCCCGACAACGATGTCTCCGCATCCAAGAGCAAACCGCGCCCTGAGTACAACCGGATGCTCGAGGACATCCGTACCGGGCGGATCGACGGCGTGATCGTCTGGGACATTGACCGCCTAGTCCGCAAGCCGGCCGAGCTCGAAGAGTTCATCGCCCTAGCCGAACTCCACCAGGTCGCCCTTGCATCCGTCGGCGGCGAGATCGACCTCGGAACCCCGCAGGGCCGACTCACGGCCCGCATCAAGGGCTCAGTGGCCCGCCACGAGACCGAGCAGCAGCAGCGCCGAATCCTCCGCAAGGTCGACGAGCTCGTCGCCGCGGGCCTCCCCCACGTCGGCGGGGGCAGCCGACCTTTCGGCTACACCAAGGACCGGATGAGCATCGTCGAGGATGAGGCCGAACTGATCCGCGAGGCCGCCAAACGTGTCCTCACCGGCGAATCCAGGAGCGCCATCGTCCACGAGTGGAACGACCGTGGACTCCGCACGACCGCCAACAACGCCTGGACTCTCCAGACACTGACCTGGATGCTGCGCTCAGGTCGCATCGCAGGCCAGGTCGAACGGCATCGAAAGATCGTGGGACCTGCCGCCTGGCCAGCCATCATCGACTTGGAGACGCACACCCGGCTGAGGGAGACGCTCGCCGCGAAGACACCATTCACCCGACCGCCTCGCCTCCTGCTGTCCGGCATCGCCATCTGCAGCCGGTGCGAGCACTACATGCGCGGCCACAAAGGCAACAACGGCCGACCCAACTACATCTGCCCGCCGAAGGTCAGCGGCGGCTGCAACGGCGTGGTGATCAAACGCATCCCCACCGAGGCCCATGTGGTGGAACTGCTGCTACGGCACATCGAACAGATCGCGGATGCAGAACTCGGGCCAGATGATGTCGAGGACCCACGGCTTGCGAAGATCCGCGAGTTGCAGGCGGTCGTCGACCGACAGCAAATCAAGCTCGACAAGCTCAAGCTGGCGTACGCCGATGATGATGACGCCGAGGCCGTCGACTTCCGCGATGCTTCTCGACTCATCCGCGAGCGGATCCAGGCGACGCAGGTGGAGATCGCGCGGGAGACTGCCCAGCTTGGGATTCAACTCGACGACCCGGCCGCGGTGCGGGCCAACTGGGATGACGAAGAGATCACGCCGTTAGCCCGCAAGCGGCAGTATGTCGGCGCCTTCATTGAGCGGATCACGATCCTGCCGGCGTCGCGCCCCTCGTCACTCTTCGACCCTAAGCGCATCAGAATCAACTGGCGGTAGCTCCACCCCGTGCGGGACATCTGGCATCAGCGTTGGCAGCTGCCGCAGCGTAGGCAGCGACGTCGGCGGGAAGCCGCCTCGGCAATGGCGGAAGAGGCGGCACAGTTACGGTCACGGTCGGGAGCAGCGATGCTGAGATCACAGCTGTCGGCACCGGCTGAGTGTCAACGATCACGTAATTCCCCTGGGCTGCGATCAAGTTATTCCCCAGGTCCTGGCGTTGGTTGATGCTGTCAGGTGTTGCTGGTGGACGTGGGGACGACACGCCCGGGTCTGTTGTTGGGTCGGTAGCTTGCTCCGTTCATGAAGATCTGGTGGCTGTTGTTGATGAGTCGGTCGAGCAGTGACTCGGCCACGACGGGGTTGGGGGAACAGCGGGTACCAGTCGCTCGGTTTCCTGTTGCTGGTAAGGATCATCGAGCTGCTGCTGGCGGTGCGTTCGCTGATGAGTTCGTAGAGGTCATCGGCCTGTGGTGGGGTGAGCTCGCGCATGGCGAAGTCGTCGAGGATGAGCACGGCGGGTTTCGTCAACTCTTTAAGGCGTTTG
>NZ_KB892740.1 GCF_000373925.1 Actinopolymorpha alba DSM 45243
CTGATCGGTGACAAAGGCTTTGCCGGCAAGGAGTTCAGCGCCCAAGCCGCGCTCGACGATGTGGCCTTCGTCCGCCCAGACCGCAGAAACGAAAAACGCCGTTTCGGCAACCTCGCCGGCATCCGCCAGCTCATCGAATCGGTCTTCGACACCGGCAAAGGCCAGCTCTCCCTCGAACTACACGGCGCCCGCACCCCCGAAAGCCTCTACGCCCGCATCGCCCAACGCCTCCTCGCCCTCGCAACCGCAATCTGGCACAACCACAACACCGGCACCCCCATCACCCGATCCCTCATCGCCTACGACCACTGAGTTAGGAATCAGTCGTCTAGGGGGGCGAAGGTCAGTGGGCTCCTCGAGCGCATCCATCCTCGGCGGACAGCGCTCACCACCAGGGAGCGCGCACGCTTTCAAGCTGGCCTTCGTAACGTTCCAGCCAAGCATTGAACACCAGCAAGGTGTGCAACCACATCCGCCCGCCCCACGTCCCGCTCAGGGCACGGGGGTCGGGGACGCTCGCCGGGTCGAGTCCTTGGCGTTCCGCGAGGCCGAGCAGCGAATGCCTGGCCCAGGATATGGCGGCGGCGCCGGCCGATCGCGATCGTGAGTACGCCGGGCGGGCGGGGTGCGGGTCGTTCGTGGACGGGAGTTCGGCCAACCGCGGGTCCGCGGCGTGGAGGCACTGCCGGTAGAAGTCGCCGCTCGTCTTCGCCTCGAGGGGCACCGACAGCGCGGCCGCCATGACCTCGTTGTCCAGAAAGGGAACGCAGACATCGGCCTCCGGCGCGAACAGCCCGAACGGCGACAGCGAAACGCAACGGGAGGTCCTCGTGAACAGCACGGTGAGGGTGGCCTCGGCGGGGTGGCCGGCGAAACGTTCCCGCTCTGTATCGAAGTCAGGCCGGGTCATCGCGCTGAGCTCGGCGACCACTTCTTCACCCACCCACGGCCGCCCACTCGCCGGTGGTTTGGCCAGCTTCGACCAGAGAACCCCACCCAACTGGTCGAAGGTCCGGCTGGCAAGGACTGACTCGTCCACGATGCGGCTCTTCAGGAGCAGGTCACCACCGAGCCCGTCGAGGATGGATCCTCTGGCCGCCCTGAGCCGGCCGGCCATGGGTTCGAGCCAACCGTGGTAGGGCGTTTGGTACTCGACCCGCCGGAACCCGTCGCCGGTGTACGCCGGCCAGTCGTCCGGCTTCGGGTCCTCGATCTCCTGCCTGATCCCGAGGTGCCGCGCCACCGGGATGCTGAGCATGACGTCGAGATCAAGTCCGTCGTCCGGGCTGGCGGTGAACGCGGTAAGTCTCCGAGGGCCGATGACGGGCGCCGCGCAGCCAGCGACCAGGCGGGAATCCCAACCCCCGCTCAAGGTGATCGTCCAGGCACGGAATCGCTTTCGCCAGCGAGTCGGCCGGGCCGCGGCGATGGAGGTCTGGATGGCCCGTCGTACCAAGTGGACGAGCTCGTCGGGTGAAGCGGGTGGCCGCCGCGCGTCGAGCACCGAAGGGAGACGTCGAGACCTGGTCAGGTGATTGCGCGCGCGGTCCCAATGCCAGGCTGCGCCCGCCGGCATGCGTTCGATCTCCTCGAACGGCGTACGCCATCCGATCGGGCTCTTGAGCGTGACTATCGACGCCCACGCCATCCAGTCGGCGTGAAGATGCCCGTCAGACAACCCACACAGGTTATGAATCGTCGGAGCGAAAACGATCGCGTCCCCGAACCGCCGGGCATAGAGGGGCTGCATTCCCAGCGACGCCGCATGGACTGTTGCCCCGGCGGCGGAGACTTCTACGCCAAGGGCCTCGCACGTATCTGATGCCTCCTGCCAGGTCGTCGGATGCTGACCTGGGCGTAACGGCCACCAGGCGAGTCCGTTCCGCTGCGAGCCCTGCCAGGACGCGAGCGGCGCGGAGCTCCAGACCGTGAGTCCGGGTGCTTCGAGCAGCCGCGCCAGTCCCGAGGCACAGCTGCGCTCTACCCGGCGGCGTTGGTCTTCGCTGGGCTGCCCGAGGATTCCGACGACTCGTGGAATCCGGTCTGGTTTCGATGGTTGGTTCGCCGACATGAAACTTCCCCCGCTGATTCATGCCTTTTCTCCCCGTCGATCCCGACTCGTACACCTCGGCCCGGCCGGCGCCATAACAGTAGGCTTCGTCGTCAGATCACGTCAGATGTGGTGAAGGGCTCATCAAGGTTGAGGAAGTCTTGTGGTCGACGACCCAGCCAGCGTTGAAGGTGCCGCACCGGATCGACCTGGTGCGATCGGCCGTACTTCCGCCGACTGATCAGATCACCTGCGCGTTCGTGCTCACGATCGGTCGTTCTGGGCGCGTCCTTCTCGCCTACGTCGACCGGCCTGGTCGGGGATGGGATGTTCCCGGTGGCCATCTCGATCCCGGCGAAACACCACAAGCGGCCGCGCTCCGCGAACTCAGGGAAGAGACCGGGTTCGCTTTGACCGAGGAAGACTTGTCCGTCATTGGCTGGACGCGATTCAGTCTCGCTGAGCGGCCGCCTGGCTACCGCTACCCGTATCCGCTCAGCTACCTGGTGTTCTTCGTCGCTCGCAGCGATAACGACGATCCGCCGACCAAACCCGAGCCTGGGTCAGAGTGCACGGCCGCTGGCTGGCTGACCGTCGCCGAGGTGGAAGAACAATGCACGAACCCGGACTGGCTGCCACTCCTGAAAGGGTGGATTTGACAACGGCCGAAGGCCGTTGGGGAGTTGTGGTCGCCAACTACCTGCGGACTCCACGGACGGAGAACATCGCAGGTAGGTCGTATCGCGCCGACCCGGTGTCGAGTTGCGGAATAGGCATGAGGTACGCCTCCGCGGCCGGAAACTCGTGGAGAAAATCGATCTCAATGCCGGCCTGAATCAAGGCGGTGACGATATCTCCGAGAGTGTGTGTCCACTCCCGCGACTCCTTGTTCTCCAGCACAGCATCGGGAACGGCGTACGATCCATCCGCTACGACAACAGTTGGTTCTGGGCTGTAGAAGTAACTGCGGTGAAGCTTCAGTCCGTCCTCGGTTTGGGTAACTGAGTTCGCAAGCGGGTGGTAGTCGAGGAGGTAGAAGACACCGCCTGGCTTGAGGAGCCGAGCGCAGGTGTCCGCCCACGCCGACAGGTCCTGGATCCACATCATGACGCCCTTGGACTTGAACACGATGTCGAAGGTTTCATCAAGGTAGTCGGCGGCTTGGAGTACGTCACAGCAGACGAACTGAGCCTTAGTCTGCACCTGCTCGGCTAGCTGGCGTGCGATACCGATAGCTTCGGAGGAGAAGTCGACCCCGGTGACCTGGGCACCTCTCTGCGCCCACGACAACGTATCCATCCCGAAGTGACACATGAGGTGAAGCAGCCGCTTGCCGGCGACCTCGCCCACCTCTTCAATCTCCAGGTCCCCGAGCTTGCTCTCGCCCTGGAGGAATGCCTTGACGTCGTAATGGCTGGAACTGGCATGCAGTGGTGTCAGTTCGTCCCACACCCTCTGATTAACCGCCGTATGCGAATCCACGAAGGTGAGGCTGCCACAATGCCTGGTAGTTGGCGACAGCTTTGATCAGCTCTTGCCCGCTCCTCAACCGGCTGGTCATCGGCCGGGCGGCAGACCTGCCGTCACGCAAGACGCATTTCGGAACTTGCGGCTGGTAAGAGGATGGCGAAGGTCGCGCCGCTGGCCGTCGACACATGATGAACGTCTCCACCCGCACTGCGGGCGAGCCTTCTGGCGAGCGGAAGCCCGAGTCCGGCACCGTCGTGCCCGTCGTCGGGATCGTGGCGCCAGCCGGGGGTGAACGCGGCCTCCGCCACCTGGTCGGCGAGGCCAGGCCCGTCATCTTCGATCAGAATCTCCACGGCGGATTCCGCTCGTCGCACGGACAGGTGAACCTCGCGGTGAGCATGGCGTACCGCGTTGTCGAGGACTGGACTGAGTACGCGCTCGAGGATGTCAGCACTGACGCCGCACTCCAGCGGCCCGCTGTCGACCCCGGAAAGCTCGATCGAGGGCACGCCGCCGACCTGTCGTTGCTCGACCATGGCGGCAAGGACCTCGGCCACGATGCAGCTGCCCGGCGGGGTGACCGCCTCCGCGCGCGCGGAGACCAGCAGGGTCTCGATGATCTGGCCCATGCGTTCGGCGCTGTCGCGGATGGATACGTGGGCCGACTGGAGTTCGTCCCGAGAGCGCGGTCTGCACAGGAGGAGCTCGGTCTCGGCGGTGATGCGCGCGAGCGGTGTACGGAGTTCGTGGGACAGCTCGGCGGAGAGTTGCTGCTCGTGTCGGAGTACGGCTGAGAGCCGATCGAGGAGGCCGTCGAGACTGCGTGCGAGGTCCTCGAGCTCGGCCGGCCGGCCGGCGGTGCCGAAGCGCTGGGTGACGTCCTGGGCGCTCCACTCGGCGGCTTGATGGGCCATCCGGTATACCGGGGCAAGCGTGCGTTTGACCGTCAGGCGCGCTACGACGTACACGCCCGCCAGCAGGAGCCCGGCAAGGGCGGCGGAGCCGATAAGAGCAATGCGGGCCGTCCGCTGGTAAGGATCGAGGTCGACGGCCGCGACGACTGTGCCGACCTGACGGTGCCCGAGGCGCAAGGGCAGCGCATACATCCGCGTCGCGCCCGGCCCTTGGCTGTCCTGGAAACGCTCACCGCGATTCGCGAGGCTCTCCACCAAGCGTTGCGGTGTCGTTGTCCTGCTGGCATCTGGTTCGAGCAGGCGGGGACCCTCGAAGATCCAGATCCCGGTGTCGAGGGCCGTGTCGTTGGGAGCTTCACGAACCCCGAGCGTCCCGTCTGAGCGGATGTCGATCGTGGCCTGCGCGGCTTCGGCTCTTGTTCGGAGCAGGTCGTCTGCCTGGCTCCGGAGCTGGTGCCCGAGTCCGTAGTTGAACGCAACCGTCAGGATGGCCACCCACATGGTGACGGTGAGCAGACCAACCAGAGCCAGCCGGCCACGCAGGGTCGAGGGGCGGGTCATGTGAGGCGGTATCCGAGTCCGCGGGAGGTCTCCAGGCAAACCGTCGCTCCGACGTCGCGCAGCTTTCGGCGCAGCCTGGCGATGTACTGGTCGAGTGTGTTGTCGGCGACGATCGCGCCGTCCGGCCACCCGACCGCCAGTAGTTGGTGCCGGCGTACGACCGAACCGCGCGCCGAGACGAGCCGGGCCAGCAGCCTGAACTCCGTCGGGGTCAAGGCGACGATCCGTTCCCGTACACCCATCTCATGGCTCACCGGATCCAGCCGCAGGTCGTCGGCGATCGCGGATGGTTCGCGCTCGGTGCGGCGTAGCGCGGCGTGGAGGCGGGCGACCAGTTCGGCGAAGTGGAATGGCTTGACGAGGTAGTCGTCGCCGCCCGCGGAGAACCCGGAGAGCCGGTCAGTGATCCCGTCACGCGCGGTGAGGAAGACCACCGGCACAGTGACACCGCGGGCTCGGAACGCCTGGCACAGGTCGCGGCCGTCGGAGTCAGGCAGACCGATGTCGATGATGATCGCGTCGACGTCGGGAACGTGAGTACGCAGGGCGCCCGCACCATTACTGGCCGAGATGACACTGAAGTCCGCCTCGCGGAGCCCACGGACCAGAATGTCCCTGAGCTCATGATTGTCCTCGACGACAAGGACCGTGGCGGCAGTCGTCATCTGCGTCATTATCCCCAGCAGGTCTTGGATCACCCCACCAACTGCCGTGCCTGGAGTGGTCCCGCCGCGCTGCTCAGGTTGTTTTCAGGTTCCCTGAACGACGCTCGCACCCATGACGAGCAACACGCATCTGGGTGTCCCACGGCCAGGAGCCCGGCAGATGCTGAACAAGGTTCCAGAGATCACGATCTACTTCTGGATCATCAAGGTCCTGTGTACGACCGTGGGTGAGACCGCGGCGGACTACCTGAACGAAAACCTCCATCTCGGTCTAACCAACACGAGCTACGTGATGAGCGTGCTCCTGATCGTGGCGCTGGTCTTCCAGTTCAGGTCGAGGAAGTACGCACCCGGCCTCTACTGGCTCGTGGTTGTTTTGATCAGCATCGTGGGCACGCTGATCACTGACAATCTGACGGACAACTTCGAGGTCGCGCTGGAAACGACCACCATCGTTTTCACCGTCGCGCTCGCGGCGACGTTCGCGGTGTGGTACGCAAGTGAGCGGACGCTGTCCATCCACACCATCTACACGTCCCGGCGAGAAGCCTTCTACTGGTTGGCGATCCTGTTCACCTTCGCCCTGGGTACGGCGGCGGGTGACCTGGTGGCCGAGCGGCTCAACTTGGGCTACTGGATCTCGGCACTGATGTTCGGCGCGGCAATCGCGCTAGTCGCCCTCGCGCACTTCCGCCTTAGTCTCAAGCCCGTTCCGGCCTTCTGGATGGCGTACATCCTGACCCGGCCGCTCGGCGCCTCGCTCGGCGACTACCTCTCCCAATCGCGCCAGGACGGCGGTCTTGGTCTGGGTACGGTCGGGACCAGCTCGCTCTTCCTCGTCACGATCCTCGGGCTCGTCATCTATCTGACCTTCACCAGAAGGGACGAGCGCCAGGCAGAGGAACTCGCCTGAGAACTCCTCATCTGGCCCCCACGTACCTGGCGGCTTGCGACTGACTTGGCGGAGGAGTTTCGGCAAAGAAGCCGAGGCACCTCCGCCAAGTCGGTTCCGGCTCCCCGCAACATTCCACGGTCTGTCTATACGAGGGTTTTGAATAGCCCTCCATTCGAGCCGGGTGCGACCGACCATGTCCCTCTGTCGGTACCTTCTGGCAGCCTGCGCGCATGGATAACGGTGAGCTGATCGATGTAGGAGAAGTGACGCTGTTCGTCCGCCGGCTTGGTCAGCGGCGGGAAGACAAGCCCTCGTTGGTAGTGCTGCACGGCGGCCCAGACATCGGCCACAGCTACCTGCTGCCCGGGTTCGAACCCTTGGCCCGTGACCATCACGTGGTTCTGTTCGACTTCCGCGGTTGCGGACGGAGCAGCCGAAACCTGCCAGAAGATGCTCTGCAACCGGAGTCCGTCATCGAAGACGCCCACCGGCTGATCGACATCCTTGAGCTGGGGCAAGTGGACCTGCTCGGCTTTTCGACCGGAGGGCGCGCCGCCGTACAGTTCGTGGACAAGCATCCCGACCAGGTACGCCGAGTCATACTCGCCTCCACCTCGGCGTACAGCAGCGCTGACAACGAGCCGTACCTTGAGAACTGGGAGGAGTACCAACGGCGCCGCGCCGCTGAGGAAGCCCAGAATTGGGCGCTACGAAACTCGACGATCTTCGTCTGGGATCTGGAGCTGGCGCCCGCGTATCTCAACCTGCTGGACGGCCTGGACGAGGGCGACTGGAGCTACGAGGCCTATCTCGCCGGGCGAATGCATCCATGGTTCTCAGGTGACCCCGAGGAGATCCTGCGAGCATCGGGCAAACCGATCCTCATCCTGCACGGCGATAAGGACATGGGCTTCCCCCTACAGCTGGCCCACCGCCTCCACGCGTCGGTGCCCAACAGCGACCTGGCGATCATCGAGAACGCCGCCCACATGTGCCACTTCGAGAAGCCCGACATCTGGTCACAGCACATCCGGGAGTTCCTGAGCCGCAAGTGAGTCTCCTGCGGTCGTAGCATCAGCACAGACAACGGCCGGAGCCTGTTGGTTGTCCCTGCCGGGTATTCATGAGAAGACGAACTGCTGCCCACCGTCGATGTCGTACGTCGCGCCGGTGAGCGCAGTGTTGCTCATGATGTGCACGGCGAGTGCGGCGACGTCGGTAGGGCCGACGACGCGGCCGATCGGGAGCGTCGCCCGCAGTTCGTTCCGGCGTTCCTCCAGTCGATCGCCGAGTAGCGAGACCGACAACGGGGTGTCGACGAAGCCGGCGGCGATGAGATTGACGCGAACCGGCGCGAGCTCAAGCGCGAGGGCTGCCGCGAACGCAGGAAGTGCGGCGGTGGCGGCCGAGGCGATCCCGAGGCCGCGAGTGACGCGCCGGGCGCCGGTCCCGCCCATGAGCAGCAATGTGCCCCCAGGCCTCATCTTGGCGGCGGCGTTGCGCGCGACCTCGAGCGCCAACACCACGTGTTCGCTGATTGCCTGGCGCACCTGTTCTGAGTCCATCTCGAGCAGCGGCCCGTATCGCGGGCCACCCGCCGTGACCATGACATGGTCGATCGGGGTTGGAAGGTCGTGGAAGAACCTCGCTACGGAAGCCGCGTCGCTGGCGTCGAAGGCCGCGGTGCGTTGCGCGTCGACTTCCAGCGCCGCTTGCTCGAGCCGGTCGGGATTGCGGCCAGTGAGAATGACATCGGCACCCTCAGCCCGCGCACGTCGAGCTGTTTCAAGCCCGATGCCCGCACTGCCGCCGATCACGACGACGGTCTGTCCGAGTAGTTCTGGTTCGCGCTGGGCGGAGGTAGGAGTGGTTGCGCTGGTCATGGCTCCTCCGATCGGCGGTGCCAGCGACCAGTCAACCGATCGCCGGCGGCGCTTGTGAGCAGAAGTCCCACACCGCCTTTCTCACCCCGACAGGCTCCGCCTCGACGAGGAATATCGCCCAGCTGACCGGGTTGAACCCGGGCCGTACGACCCGACCTCACAAGTCCAGTGGGGGAGCATGCACGCATCGTTCTAGAAGGTGAAGTCCTCTGGCGCGCCCTCACCCACGCGACCATCCACTGCCTCACGCAGGATGTCCGCGTGACCCGTGTGTCGTGCGTACTCCTCAATCATGTCCAGGAGCATGGCGCGGACAGTGGGCGTGCGGCCGCCCGGCCAGGAAAAGGACGCCGGTCCGTCGAGCCCGCGCTCCTCGATAACCTCGGCCACTACCTTGCGCGACCGCTCGACAGCTTCTCGCCACAGCGCGTAGACATTTTCCGGCGAGTCCAGCTTTCCCGTACGCCATTCCCAGTCGGGGTCGGCGTCGAAATCGACTGCGCCCCACGGAGCGCCGTACTCCTGACCGGCGAGCTTGACGGCCAGCCAGTCTGCCTCGACCAGGGCCACATGCTTGACCAGACCACCGAGTGTCATCGAACTGGCGGCCGTGGTCGCGCGCAGACCCTTCTCGTCGAGCCCCGACGTCTTCCAGGCGAAGGTCCGCCGGTTGCGCTCGAGGACTGACAGCAGGGACTCAGCCTCGGTGCGCACCGCCGACGGGGAAGGCTGTGGAGCAGTTTCACTCATGGCCGGAGCATAGCCAGCTACTTGAACGATCAAGGAAGATGGCCAGGCGAGTGTCAGTTGATCTCGCGTTCCCACACAGGTGACGCGCTCGGCCGACGGTTTACCGGGCCGTTTCGGTCCAGGTGACCGGCAGTTCGTGGACGCCGTAGATGTTCATGTCGGTCCTGAGTTTCACCTCACCGGCGGGGATGGCGAGTTCGAGAGTCGGGAGGCGACGCAGCAGTCCGTCGAAACCGGCGCGCATCTCGATGCGGGCCAGCTGCTGGCCGAGACACTGGTGGACGCCGTGGCCAAAGGACAAGTGACCACGGGCCTGGCGGTGGACGTCCAGGGCGTCGGGGTTCTCGAAGCGCCGGGGGTCGCGGTTGGCGGCCAGCAACGAGATGACGACGGTCGATCCCTTTCCGATCGTCTCGCCGCCGAGTTCGATGTCCTCCGTGGCGTAGCGAAAGAAGATGTCCGCAACGGACAGGTAGCGCATGAGTTCCTCGACGGCACCGGGCAGCAGATCCGGGTTGGCGCGCAACTCGGCCAGCTGCTCGGGGTGCTCCAGGAGCGCGAACGTGCCCAGCGCCAGCATGTTGGCGGTGGTCTCGTGGCCCGCGAGCAGCAGCAGGAAGGCGATGCCGACGAGCTCCTCGATGGTGAGGTCGTCATCGCGGGCCAGGTCGGACAGGATGTCTTCGCCGGGTTCGGCGCGCTTGCGTGTGACCAGTTCGGCGAGGTAGGTGGTCATTGCGCCGTACGCGGCGATCTTCTCCTCGAGCGACTGGTCCCTGACCAGGAACTTGGCGGAGTTGACCTGGAAGGTCTCCCGGTCCGCGTAGGGGACGCCGAGCAGCTCGCAGATCACCAGCGAGGGCACCGGCAGCGCGAACTCCTTGACCAGGTCGACCGGCGGGGTCAGGCGCGCCAGCTCGTCCAGTTGCCGCTCGGCGATGGCGATGATCTGTTCTTCGAGCATTTTCATGCGCCTGACGGTGAAGGCGCCGATGAGCTTGCGCCGCAGCCGGGTCTGGTCCGGCGGGTCCATAGCGACGAACAAGCCCGGCGTCTGCGGGGACGGCTCGGTCTGCACGGGCATACCGGGCGTCTCGTACGGCACGTGGATGATGCCGAGGTCCTGGCGGGAGCTGAACCGGGTGTCGGCCACGAGCTGGCGGACCGCTTCGTAGCCGGTGACGAGCCAGCCCTCGTGACCGTCGGGGAAGACCATGCGACTGACCGGACGGGCCTCGCGCAGCCGGGTGATCTCGCGGGGCGGGTCGAAGGGACCCGCGTCGCGCTCCATGGAAAGGCCCTGCGGGATGGGAACCGTTTGACTCATCGGATCTCCTTCGTGGCGGGTTGTTGCATCCACAGTCGCCGACGGACCTGACATACGACTGACACGGCTCTGACACCGACTGACCTGCGGTGGCCGCGGCAGGCCTGGCCGCCATGATCCACAAGACACGCCCACGGGGCCATTGCTTCAGCAACCTTCTGCGCCGCGTCAGCAGTCGGAGTCCTGCCCATCGCCCATGGCAAAATCAGCCGGGTGCAGATCGGGATGCTTGGACCATTCGAGGTTCGTACGGACGACGGCGTCCTAGCCGACGTGCCGGGCGCCCGGCTGCGCGCACTGTTGATCGCCCTCGCGCTCGAACCAGGTCGCGCAGTCCCGAAGGCGACGCTCGTCGACTGGATTTGGGGTGAACACCCGCCCTCCGACGCAGCGAATGCCTTGCAACGCTTGGTTTCCCGGCTGCGGAAGGCACTGCCGGAAGGGTTGGTCGAAGGGCAGACGGACGGCTACCGGTTGAGGGTGGAACCCGACGCTGTCGACGCCGTGCGGTTCGAACGCCTCGTCGCCCACGCCCGAAATGACGAGGATCCACAGGGAGTACGGCGGCTGCGCGAGGGCCTCGCGTTGTGGCGCGGCGCGGCCATGCAGGACGTCGGTTTGCCCGATAGCGCAGCGTTTGACGCGGCGGTCACCCGGCTCGAAGGGCTACGCCTGACAGCCATGGAGGACCGGTTCGATGCGGAGATCAGCCTCGGCCACGGTGCGGAGCTGGTCACGGAACTGACCGACTTGGTGGCCGCGCACCCGGTGCGAGAACGCCTTGTCGCCGCGTTGATGCGCGCCCTCGTCGCGACCGGTCGCGACACCGAGGCGCTGCTCGCGTACGAGCGCACCAGGGAAACCCTGGCCGACGAGCTGGGCGTCGACCCCTCATCGGAGCTGTCCGCACTGCACGTCGCGCTGCTGCGGGGCGAGTTGGGACGGCGGGAGGAAAACCGCAAGACCAACTTGCGTGCCGAGCTGACCAGCTACGTCGGCAAGGACGCTGATGTCGCCGCGGTCCGCGACCTCATCGCCGAACACCGGCTCACCACCCTGATCGGACCGGGCGGCTCGGGGAAGACCCGGCTGGCCACGGAAACCGCGCGCACCCTGCTCGGCGACCTGCCGGACGGGGTCTGGGTGGTCGAACTCGCGGCCATCGGCGCTGATGGTGACGTGGCACAAGCAACGCTCGACGCGCTCAGGCTGCGGGATCCGCTGCTCGGCGAGGCACCGGACGCGGAGCCGACGGATCGGGTCATCGCCGCGGTCCGCGAGCGGGCGATGTTGCTGATTCTGGACAACTGCGAGCACGTGATCGAGTCCGCGGCGACCTTCGCCCATCGCGTGCTCGGAGAGTGCCGGCGGCTGCGGATCCTCGCGACGAGCAGGGAACCCCTCGGCATCACCGGTGAGGCACTGTGGCCGGTCGCGCCGTTGGTCCTACCAGCAGAGGAGGCCGGCCCCGCCGAGATCGAGTCCGCTCCGGCCATCCGGCTGCTGCAGGACCGAGCCGGCGCGGTGCGCAAGGACCTCGCGGCCGACGCCACCACGTTGTCGGCGATGGCGCGCCTGTGCCGGGCGGTGGACGGGATGCCACTGGCAATCGAACTCGCCGCGGCCAGGCTGCGCACGATGACCCTCGATCAGCTTGCCGACCGGCTCGACGATCGGTTCCGCCTGCTGACCGGTGGCAGCCGCACCGCGCTGCCGCGGCACCGGACGCTGCGTGCGGTGATCGACTGGAGCTGGGAACTCCTCACCGACGGCGAGCGGATGGTGCTGTGCAGGCTCTCGGTGTTCTCCGGTGGTGCGAGCATGGAAGCGGCCGAGTGGGTCTGCGCAGACACGGGGGGCGGGCCCACAGGGGATGGGCCCGAAGGGCAGGGGAGCGGGAAGAACACGCCGGTCGAGGCGGGTGAGGTGCTCGAGTTACTGACCGCGCTGACCGAGAAGTCGCTGGTGGTCACCGAGGGCGACCGGGCGCCGCGCTACCGGATGCTCGGCACGATCAAGGAGTACGCCCAGCAGCGTCTCGCGGAGGCGGGGGAATCGGATCTCGCGCGCCGTGCGCATCTCGCGTACTTCACCGAACTCGCCGAAACCGCGGAGCCGCAGCTTCGCCGTGCCGACCAAGTGGAATGGCTTGCCACGCTCGGGGCCGAGCACGACAACCTCGGCGCGGCGATGCGCGGCGCGCTCGCGGCCGGCGATGCGCCGGCGGCGATGCGGCTCGCGGCGGGCGCCGGGTGGTACTGGTGGCTCGCCGGGCACAAGACCGAAGGCTTGGAGCTGATCACCGCGGCCACGGAAATGCCCGGCGAGGTGACCGATGAGGTCCGGGCCACGGTGTACGCCCTCATCGTGCTGTTCGTGACCTCCGGGCCCGGCGACGAACAGCAGGCGGCGGAGTGGATCCACAAGGCGTACCAGGTCAGCCGTCACCTCGAGGGCGGCCATCCGGGGCTGGGACTCGTCGTCGCGATGGAACACCTATTGCACGGACCAGACGGGGCCTTGACCGCGTTCGAACCGGCGTTGGACGACGAGGATCCCTGGGTACGCGCCCTGGCCCGGCTGCAACTCGGCAAGATGCGGGTCATCTTCGGTCAAGGCGGGCGGGACGCCGACGAGTATCTCGAGACGGCGCTCACCGAGTTCGAGGCGATCGGTGAACGCTTCGGGATCTCCTTCGCGCTCACCGAGCTGGCCGAGCTCATCGCCATGCACGGTGAGCTCGCTCGCGCGTGCGAGCACTACGAAGAGGCGATCGCGGCCGTCACCGAGATCAATGCCGTCGACGATGTCATCCGGATGCGGGCGCGACAGGCTCAGCTGTACTGGCTGCTGGGCGACAAGGAGTCCAGTGCGGCCGCCATCGGCGAGGCCCAACGGCGTGCGGAAGGGGTCGCCTGGCCGGGCACGCTGGCCGTGCTGGCTCTCTCGAAGGCGGAACTCGCCCGCTGGGGCGGCGACGCCGAGGAGGCGTACCAGCAACTCGACGTCCTCAGGACCGTGCTGGGCGACGAAGCGGAGCGGCCGAACATCCGCGCAACGACACACGACCTTCTGGGCTACCTCGCCAGCGATCTCGACGAGGCCCGCGAGCACCGCGCGGCGGCCTGCGAGGCGGCGGCCGAGGCGGGGCACGCGATCACGATCGCGCAGGTGCTCATCGGGGTCGCGGACCTGGCGCTGCGCCGCGACCAGTACGAGCAGGCCGCGCGGCTGCTCGCGGCGAGCACCAGCGTGCGCGACCTGCCGGATCGTTCCCAACTGGATGCGGCCCGGATCGAGCGGGCCACGCGGCATCGCCTCGGTGACACGCGGTTCACCGAGGCGACGCAGGAGGGGGCGCAGGCGAGCTGGCGCGAGCTGGTCGCGGTCACGCTCGCTTCTTGAATGTAGAGGACGCCCACAGGTACCCGACGAGAGCGATCCCGACGCACCAGGCGAGCGCGGTGATCAGGTCGCTGGTGTCCGGCGCGCCGTTGAGCAGCCCGCGCAGGGTTTCGATGATCGGCGTGAAGGGCTGGTACTCCGCGAACTGCCGGAGGCCCGGACCCATCTTCTCCGCCGGCACGATCGCGCTGCTGAAGAACGGAAGCATGACCAGCGGCACGGAGGCCATGCCCGCCGATTCCGGGGATTTCGCCGCCAATCCCAAGGCGATCGTGAGCCAGCCGGCCGCGAGACCGAGCAGCACGACGAGGCCGACCACGCCGAGCCAGTCGAGGAAACTCGCCGACGGACTGAATCCCAGTAGGAAGGCCACTCCGATGATCGCCGCGATGGCGATCAGATTGGTCAGCAGACTGGCAATGACGTGACCGTTCAAGACGGCGCTGCGAGAGACGTCCATGACCTTGAACCGGTTGATGATGCCCTTGGTCATGTCGGAGTTCACCGTCGTCGCTACGGACCCCAGCCCGTAACAGACCGCCAACAGCATGAGTCCCGGCGTCGCGTAGTCGACGTAGTCGACACCGACGTTGAAAGCGTCTCCGAGCATGTACACGAACATCAACATGACCACGACCGGCATCAGGACCGCGTTGAACACCGTGATCGGATTCCGGGCGATGTGTTTGAAGTTGCGGCGCAACATCACGATCGAATGGGACTTCATTTCGCGACCACCTCCGTGGTGTGGCCCGTGAGGGCGAGGAAAACGTCATCGAGGTCCGGCGTGTGCACGGTGAAGCCTTCGGCGTGGAGCGAGTACTCGTCGAGCCTGTCCAGCAGAGCCCGCAACGACTTCGTGCCGCCATCGCTGGGAACCCGCAGGGCCAGTGCCTCGTCGTCCCGCGTCGAGTCGGGGAAGATCCGCGCGGCCGCGTCGAGTTCGGCGACGGTGGTGAACCGGAGCCTGACGTGCGTCCCGGGCATCTGGCGTTTGAGCTCGTCGGGAGTGCCCTGGGCGACCAGGCGGCCCTGATCGAGTACCGCGAGCTGGTCGGCGAGCTGGTCGGCTTCGTCGAGGTACTGGGTGGTGAGGAAGATGGTCACACCGTCGGCCACCAAATCGCGGATGATCGACCACATCGTGCGACGGCTGCGCGGGTCCAGACCCGTCGTCGGCTCGTCCAGGAAGATGATCCGCGGGTTGCCGACCAGCGTCATCGCCAGGTCGAGCTTCCGGCGCATGCCTCCGGAGTAGGTCGACGCGGACTTCCGCGCCGACTCCACCAGATCGAAGCGCTCCAGCAGATCGGTGACGATCCGCCTGCCGTTGTTGGAGGCGCCTCGGTTCAGATCCACCATCAGCTGCAGGTTCTCCTGCCCCGTCAGCAGCTCGTCCACCGCCGCGAACTGACCGGTGACACCGATCGCCGCGCGCACCGCCTTGGCCTCGGTCGCGACGTCATGCCCGGCAACGCGCACCGTCCCACCATCGGCCTTCAACAACGTGGTCAGCACGTTCACCGTCGTGGTCTTGCCGGCCCCGTTCGGGCCGAGCAGGGAGAAAACCGTGCCCGCGCGAACATCCAGATCGATGCAGTCGAGCACGATCTTGTCCTTGTAGGCCTTTCGCAGTCCTGAGACCGCAATCGCTGAACTTGTCATGCGACCACTGTCATCGGCCGGCCTGTCACCCACCTGACACGCGCCTGACACGACCACTGACACGGCCATGTCAGCACGATGACTGACCGGTGTCAGGCCGGCGGGCGATCGTGGTTGTCGTGATCAGCTCATCGAACGGGTGGTTGGTCACGACATCGACATCGACCACGCGTCCTCACCAGCGGAGACGCCAGAAAGACCTTCAGGAGAGCACCGTCATGACAACCTTCGACACCCCTGAGCCGATCTCGGCGACGGTCGACATCGTCTTCGGAAGCATCCAGTTCAAAGCCAGCGACCGCGCCGACACCGTGGTCGAGGTCCGCCCGGTCGACCCGTCCTGGGAGCTGGACGTCAAGGCCGCCGAACAGGCCAAGGTCGAGTTCGCCAACGGAAAGCTGATGGTCAAGCACCCGAAGCTGCGTACCGCGTTCAACAACAAGTACGGCAGGGTCGAGGTGCTGGTGGAGCTGCCTTTCGGGTCGGACGTGCAGGGTGACACCGCGAAGGGCGACTACCTCGTCGAGGGCGTGGTCGGCTCGTGCCAGCTGAAGACCCCCACCGGGAACATCCGGGTCGAGCAGGCCACCGGCGTGCAGCTGAAGACCACCAGCGGCAAGGTGAACGTGGACCGCGTGACCGACCAGGCGAACGTGAGCGGGAACGGGGACATCCGGATCCGCCAGGTCGACGGCGGCGCGGTGGTCAAGAACATCGGCGGCGAAACCTGGGTCGGCGAGGTCGGCGGCGACCTGCGGGTGAAGTCGGCCAACGGCGGCATCACCGTCGACGTGGCGCTTGCCGCGGTCGACGTCAAGACCGCCAGCGGCGACATTCGCGTCGGCGAGCTTGGCAGCGGCCCGGTCGACCTGTACACCCCCAACGGCGAGCTGGAGGTCGGCATCCCCCAGGGCACCGCCGCCCGGCTGGACGCGCACACCTCGGCCGGCCGGGTGCGCAACCACCTGGAGGCTCTCGACGCCTCCGAACAGTCCGACCGGACCGTCAAGGTGCGCGCCCGCAGCCACGGTGGTGACATCATCGTCCGCCGCGCCTGACCCCGCTCGCCGGATGCCGCGGGCCTTCCGGCGAGTGGAGGTCGCGGCGCTGGCGGTCGCGCTGCTGGCCGGTGCGGCCACACCCGGGGTGGCCACCGCGGACAGCACGGCCGTGCCGAAGGCCGCTGCCGGGCAGGATCCGCCAGCGGCCTAGGTCTACCGGGCTGTACCGACGATATCTACTACTCTGCGTACAAAAGCGCAGGTCAGACCACAAAATTGAATTCTCGGTGGAGACGAGGGGACTCGAACCCCTAACCCCTGCCTTGCAAAGGCAGTGCTCTGCCAGTTGAGCTACGCCCCCAGGATGACGCCGATGCGTCCCGGCGCCGCTTAGTGCAACACTCCGGAAGGTGGCACCGGGTCGGTTGCTTCCGCCCAGAGGTCCTGCCCCGCCTTCTCTGACTGGAGCCGCCGGTAGGCAAGCCAGCCGCCAAGGATGACGAGGGCTGCGAGGAGAGCCTTCTTGGCCATGAGGAGCCTCCTAGGAGCGGCACCGGAAACCTGAACTGAAAACGCGGCCAGCGCCTGGTGAGCGTGGGTGCGGACGGCCTCGCGCCGACCACCACGCTCACCTTCGCTGTGCCGCTCCGGTGGGTGGGCCTAACTGGACTTGAACCAGTGACCTCTTCCTTATCAGGGAAGCGCTCTAACCGTGCTGAGCTATAGGCCCGGGCGCCGATGAACGTTACCCCAACCCTAGCGTCCCGCCCAAACCGGGCTGGCAGCGGAGGGTCCACACGCCGCCGCGACCCTGGAATCGTCGCTGATCGCAGGGCGGTGACTTCGGTCAGTCATCCTCGGCAAGAGTGACCTCGAGGCCTCCGAGCAGGCTTGCGGAGAGGTTGTAGAGGAACGCGCAGAGTGTCGCGATCGCGGTGATCAGCACCACGTCGACGACGCAGATCAGGGCGGTGAATCCGAGGACCCGCTGAAGCCCGACGTAGTCCTCGAGGTTGAACCGGGTGTCGGAGGCGCTACCGAGGACGTCGGTCACCGTGCGGCTGATCGAGTCATAGACCCCGGCGGCCTGGAGCACGTACCAGACAATCGTGACGGCCACCACCGTGACGATCGCGAAGGCGATCGACAGCAGGAAGGCGGTCTTCATAACTGACCACGGGTCGACCCGGACAGCGCGGAGCCGCGCTCGGCGTACCCGCCCGCCCGGGGTCTCCGGACGGGTGGGCGGAGTGGGAGCGACCTCGCGCGGGCGGAAGCCGTTGCCCTCCCGTGCGCGGTTGGGATCCGGTCGCTGCGGATCGGGACGGCGGACATCCGCTCGAGGTGGCACCGGCCGCGGGGGTGGCTGTGACGCCTCCAACCGTGGCGCTGCCTTCGCGGGCGTCGCCGTCGCCGGCGCTGCCTGGGTCGCCTCGGACTGCCCTCCACTCGGTCGTGCGGGCCCGGCCGGATTGCCGGTGCCCCCCGACGTGGAGATGACCTGGGTAGCGGATTCTTCAGGCCCGCCGTTCCGTGTCACGTGCTGTCCTCCTGGCTGTCGGCCCGGGCCTGCTCATCCGGACCATCGGTACGCCCATCATCCGTGGGCAGGTCCCCGTCCGTCTCTGGTTTCGCCTCGTCTCCAGCATCGTCCTCGGTGCTCAGCGCGATCGCAACGACTGCATCGCCTTCGCGGACGCCAGCGAACTTGACGCCCATGGTGTCACGGCCCTTGACCGGGACGTCGGCTACGGGACTGCGGGTGACCTGTCCACTAGCCTTGACGCTCAAGACCTCGTCTCCGTTGCTTACGACGACCGCGCCGACCAGAGAGCCGCGCGCGTCCGAGATCCGCATCGCCTTGATTCCGAGTCCACCGCGGCCCTGGCGTCGGTACTCCGAGACCGTCGTACGCTTCGCATACCCGCCGTCGGTGACCGTGAAAACGAACTGACCCTCCTCCTGGCCAGCCCGGATCACCGCGAGGGACAGGAGCTCGTCGTCCTCCCGGAAGCGCATGCCGGTCACACCCGAGGTGACCCGCCCCATCGGCCGCAGCTGCGACTGGTCGGCAGGGAACCGGACGGCCTGCGCTTTGCGCGACACAAGCAGGAGGTCATCGTCATCGCTGACCAGTTCCGCGCCGATGAGCTCGTCCTCGGGGTCGCGGAAGTTGAGGGCGATGATCCCGGCCGCGCGGTTGGAGTCGTACTCCCGCAGCGCGGTCTTCTTGACCAGGCCCTTCTGGGTCGCGAGCACGAGGTAGGGCGCCTGCTCGTAGTCGGCGATCGCCAGCACCTGCGCGATCTTTTCGTCCGGCTGGAACGACAGCAGCCCCGCGACGTGGCCACCCTTGGCGTCCCGCGCCGCCTCGGGTAGCTCGTAGGCCTTGGCGCGGTAGACCCGACCACGGTTGGTGAAGAACAGGATCCAGTGGTGGGTACGCGTGACGAACAGGTGGTTGACCACGTCGTCGCCACGAAGCGACGCACCGCGAACGCCCTTGCCGCCCCGGCGCTGGCTGCGGTAGAGGTCGGTCTTGGTCCGCTTGGCGTAGCCGCCCATCGTGATGGTGACGACGACGTCCTCGTCGGGGATCAGGTCGGCGGCGGTGAGGTCACCGTCGGCCGGGATGATCTGGGTACGCCGGTCGTCGCCGTACTTGTCGACGATCGCGGTCAGCTCCTCGGCGACGATCGCCCGCTGCCGCTCAGGGGAGGCCAGGATGTCCTGCAGGTCGGCGATCCGCGATTCGAGCTCTTGCAGGTGTTCGATGATCTTCTGGCGTTCGAGGGCGGCGAGTCGACGCAGCTGCATGTCGAGAATCGCCCGCGCCTGGATCTCGTCGATCTCGAGCAGCTCGATCAGCCCGGTGAGAGCCTCGTCAACCGACTGGCTCCGCCGGATCAGGGCAATGACCTCGTCGAGGGCGTCGAGCGCCTTGACCAGGCCGCGATAGATGTGGGCTTCTTCTTCGGCCTTGCGGAGCCGGAACCTGGTGCGCCGCTGGATGACGTCGATCTGGTGGTCGATCCAGTGGGTGATGAACAGGTCGAGGGAGAGCGTGCGGGGCACGCCGTCGACCAGGGCCAGCATGTTGGCCCCAAAATTGTCCTGCAGCTGGGTGTGCTTGTAGAGGTTGTTGAGGACGACCTTCGCGACCGCGTCCCGCTTGAGCACGACAACCAGCCGCTGGCCGGTGCGCGAGGAGGAGTCGTCGCGTACGTCGGCGATGCCAGCCACCTTGCCCGAGTCGGCGAGCTCAGCGATCCGCAGGGCGAGGTTGTCGGGGTTGACCTGGTAGGGCAGCTCGGTGATGACCAGGCAGGTGCGGCCCTTGGCGTCCTCTTCGATGTCGACGACCGCGCGCATGGTGATCGAACCACGGCCGGTGCGGTGGGTGTCCTCGATGCCACGGTGTCCGACAATCAGCGCCGCGGTCGGGAAGTCGGGCCCCTTGACCCGCTCCATCGCGGCGTCGAGCAGCTCCTCGCGAGTGGCGTCGGGGTGCTCGAGGGCCCAGAGCGCGGCATCCGCGACCTCGCGCATGTTGTGCGGCGGGATGTTGGTCGCCATGCCGACCGCGATACCGGCCGAGCCATTGACCAGCAGGTTGGGGAACCGGCTCGGCAACACCTTGGGCTCAAGGGTTTTGCCGTCGTAGTTGGGCCGAAAGTCGACGGTCTCCTCGTCGATGTCGCGCACCATCTCCATGGCAAGCGGTGCCATCCGGCACTCGGTGTACCGCATCGCGGCAGCCGGGTCGTTACCGGGCGAACCGAAGTTGCCCTGTCCCTGGACGAGCGGGTAACGCTTCGTCCACGGCTGGGCCAACCCGACCAGGGTGTCGTAGATCGCACTGTCGCCATGCGGGTGGTATTGACCCATGACGTCACCGACGACGCGGGAACACTTGGAGAAGCCACGATCGGGTCGGTAACCGCCGTCGTACATCGCGTACAGAATGCGCACGTGCACAGGCTTCAGACCGTCACGGACATCGGGCAGCGCACGACCGACGATGACACTCATCGCGTAGTCGAGGTAGCTGCGCTGCATCTCGGCCTGGAGTTCGACCGGGTTGATGCGCTGCGACGGCGGAGGCGGCGTGGCGGTGGTGTCTTCGGTCACAAGCCCTGTTCCTTAACAGAAATACAGAAGTAGCCGGGCACGATCAGATGTCGAGGAAGCCGACGTCCTTGGCGTTGCGCTGGATGAACGATCGGCGCTGTTCGACGTCTTCGCCCATGAGGATGGAGAAGATCTCGTCGGCCTGCGCGGCATCGTCAAGGGTGACTTGCCCGAGGATCCGCCCATCGGGGTCCATCGTGGTTTCCCAGAGCTCGTCGGCATTCATCTCACCGAGACCCTTGTAACGCTGGATGGGGTTTTCCTTCGGCAGCCGCTTGCCGGCTTCCTGTCCGGCGGCGAGGAGCCCGTCGCGTTCGCGGTCGTTGTACGCCAGCTCGTGCGGGGAGTTGGACCACCGGAGCTTGAACAACGGCGGCTGCGCGAGGTAGACGTAGCCGGCCTCGATCAGCGGCTTCATGAACCGGAACAGCAGGGTCAGAAGGAGGGTCGTGATGTGCTGGCCGTCGACGTCGGCGTCGGCCATCAGCACGATCTTGTGGTAACGCAGCTTGGCGATGTCGAAATCTTCGTGGATGCCGGTGCCGAGCGCGGCGATGATCGCCTGAACCTCGTTGTTTTGAAGGACCCGGTCGATCCGTGCCTTCTCGACGTTCAGGATCTTGCCGCGAATCGGCAGGATCGCCTGGATCCGCGGATCGCGGCCACCCTTGGCCGAGCCACCCGCGGAGTCACCCTCGACGATGAAGACCTCGCACTCGTCTGGGTTGGTGGACTGGCAGTCGGCGAGCTTGCCGGGGAGGCCGCCACCGCCGAGCAGACCTTTGCGGTTGCGGGCGAGGTCGCGCGCCTTGCGGGCCGCGACCCGAGCCGTGGCCGCCGCGATGCCCTTACGGACAATGTCCTTGCCCTCGCTGGGATTCTTCTCGAACCACTCGGCGAGCCGGTCGTACACCGTCTTCTGGACAAAGGTCTTGGCTTCGGTGTTGCCGAGCTTGGTCTTGGTCTGTCCCTCGAACTGCGGCTCGGTGAGCTTGACCGAGATGATCGCGGTCAGACCCTCGCGAACGTCCTCGCCAGAAAGGCGGTCTTCGGGCTTCTTGATCATTCCCCAGTCCCCGCCGAACTTGTTGACGAGGCTGGTGAGGGCCGAACGGAAGCCTTCTTCGTGGGTGCCGCCCTCGTGGGTGTTGATCGTGTTGGCGAACGTGTGGACCGACTCGGTGAACGAGGTGTTCCACTGCATTGCCACGTCCAGGCTCATGCCCGCGCCCTCGTCCTCGGCGTCGAAGGAGACCACGCTGCGGTGGACGGGATCCTTGGCGCCGTTGAGGTGGTTGACGTAGTCGATCAGGCCACCGTGGTAGCAGTAGAGGACCTCGCGGACTTCGCCGGTGTCGCTGAGTTCGATGCGTTCGTCCCGCAGCGCCATCGTCAGGCCCTTGTTGAGGAACGCCATCTCGCGCAGGCGAGTCGAGATCTGCTCGAACGAATAGACCGTCGTCTCGAAGATGTCGGGGCTGGCCCAGAACGTCACCGTCGAACCAGTCTCGTCCGTGGGCTCGTGCCTTTGCAGCGGGTGGTCAGGCACCCCCAGGTGATAGCTCTGTGTCCAGCGGTAGCCGGCGTTCTTGATCTCGACCTCGAGCAGGCTGGACAGTGCGTTGACCACGGAGACGCCGACGCCGTGCAGACCACCGGACACCTTGTAACCGCCGCCGCCGAACTTCCCGCCCGCGTGGAGGACGGTAAGAACGACCTCGACGGCGGAGCGTCCCTCGGTGGGGTGAATACCGGTCGGGAAGCCGCGGCCGTTGTCGACGACTCGCACCCCGCCGTCGGCGAGGAGCGTGACCTCCACCCGGTCGGCGTGGCCGGCCATGGCTTCGTCCACAGCGTTGTCGACGATCTCCGTCACGAGCTGGTGGAGTCCGCGTTCACCGGTCGAGCCGATATACATGCCCGGCCGCTTGCGAACGGCGTCCAGACCCTCGAGAACAGTGATCGCGCTAGCGTCGTACTGCGGCACCTCAGCAGTCGTCACGTGCGATTGACCTCCCGCCAAAAGACACGAAAGGGCCGCTCCGTGTGGACGTCCGGTGCCCGACGGAACGTGGCGCCCCAGACGGCGGAGCGGCCCTAAGTCCTCCTAGTGTACCTGCCCGGACACCCAGAGGCCCGCGTGGCAGGCCCCTGAAGCCACTCTGACCCGCGCAGCGGTAGGACAGGTACCCCCCTTCATGTCCGCGCGGCCGTAAAGCGATCTGCGGCGCTTCTGTCGGCGATGAGCGATGGCC
Source organism: Actinopolymorpha alba DSM 45243 (assembly GCF_000373925.1). Classification (GTDB taxonomy): domain Bacteria; phylum Actinomycetota; class Actinomycetes; order Propionibacteriales; family Actinopolymorphaceae; genus Actinopolymorpha; species Actinopolymorpha alba. The sequence goes on from NZ_KB892740.1 coordinate 22,973, forward strand.
CTCAGACACCGTCTGGACGCCGTCTCAGCGGCGTCGGGTCACCCCGTCAGCCGTACGTGTCGCGCGGACCGACGCCGTCCCGGGTGGTACGTGGTCCCTTCCGCCAACTCGGAGCAGCCGGGCCGAGCACGACCACCCGGCTGACGGTGCCGTCGCCGAGTTCTTCGTTCAGCCGCTTCACCAGGCTGGGGGCGAGGAGCCGGACCTGTGTGGCCCACGCGGTGGAGTCCGCCTGCACCGTCAGCTCCTGGTCGACGTAGCGCACGGCGCGGCAGTGCGCCGCCACGTCCGGTCCGACGATGTGGTCCCATCGGGCGATCGCGCCGGCGACGGCAACGCTGCTGGTCCAGCCGCGCTCGTTGACGAGCCGGTCGATGGTGGAGTCAAGCGCCTGTGGGTCCCGATCGTCAGGCCGCGCTCCCGACCGGGTCGAGCGGTCGCGTCCAGTCCTCGTCCGCCGAGTTTTCCGGCCACTCGACGTCCGGCCGGCGTGTTTGCCGGTCGCCCCGCGGGCTCCGGTGGCGGCCGCCGCACCGAGGGAGGCAGCCACCGCGCGGGCCAGGTCGAGCCCGGTGGGGTTCCAGGACGACTCCGACATGTCGCCATTCGCGCCAGGCTCAGGCGACTCAGTCGGCGGGGCCGGTCGCTGACGCCCGTCATCCGACACGGCGTACCTCACCTTCGGCGACGACGTGACGAACGCCGGTCAGCTGGGGTGGCACGTCCTCGGGAACGGCGGCCGTCACCAGCACCTGTTCCGCACCGGCCACGAGCGTCGCGAGGCGACTCCGTCGAGCACTGTCCAGCTCGGCGAAGACGTCGTCGAGGATCAGGACGGGTTCGCCGCCGTCGCCGCACAACAGGTCGTACGCCGCGAGCCGCACGGCAAGCGCCATCGACCAGGACTCACCGTGGCTGGCGTACCCCTTGGCGGGGAACTCTCCGAGGCTCAGCAGGAGGTCGTCGCGATGCGGGCCGACCAGGGAGACGCCCCGGCGGAGTTCATCGCTTCGCCGCTCGGCGAGCGCGTCGGTGAGCTTGTCGGCAAGCGCCGCCGCGGTGGTCGCGTCGCCGAGCTCGACGCCACTGCGATAGTCGATCCGGGCCTCCTCCTGGGCGGGGGAGACGTGCGCATACGCCTTCGCGACCAGGGGTTGGAGCACCTCGACCGTCGCCAGGCGAGCGGCCAGAAGCTCGCCACCCAGCCGAGCGAGGTGCGCGTCCCAGGCGTCCAGCGTCCGGAGCGCGCCCGCGGACGCCTGAGCGGCCGTCTTGAGGAGGGTGTTGCGCTGGCGGAGGACCCGCTCGTAGTCCTGGCGTACGCCGGCCAGCCGGGGGGTACGGGCGACGAGGAGTTCGTCGAGGAACCGGCGGCGGGTGTCGGGATCTCCCTTGACCAGGGCCAGGTCCTCGGGAGCGAAGAGGACGGTACGGAGGACGCCGAGCACGTCACGGGTTCGCGACACCGGCGCGCGGTTGAGCCGCGCCCGGTTGGAACGCCCCGGGGTGATCTCGATCTCGATCAGGGCGTGCCGCCCGTCCCGCACCACGTCGCCCCTGACGATCGACCTGGTCGCGCCGGACCGCACGAGTGGCCCGTCGTTCGGGACGCGATGGGATCCGAGCGTCGCGAGATAGCCGACCGCCTCGACCAGATTGGTCTTGCCCTGGCCGTTCTGCCCCACGAAGACCGTGACGCCTGGCTCGAGGGGAAGCTCGACGCCGGCGTAGTTACGGAAGTCGGTGAGCGACAGGTGAGCGATGTACACGGGAGCTGACCGCCGAGGCGCTCAGGGAGCTTCGGTGTCCGGACGGACCGCAGTCGCGTCCGGGTGGACCGCGTGGCCGCCGAACTGGTTGCGCATCGCCGCGATCGCCTTCATCGCGGGGGAGTCGTCCTGGCGGGACGCGAACCGCGCGAAGAGGGCAGCGGAGATGGCGGGCATGGGTACGGCGTTCTCGATCGCCGCTTCGACCGTCCAGCGTCCTTCGCCGGAGTCTTCGGCGTACCCCTTGATCGTGGCGAGACCGTCGTCCTCTTCGAGTGCGGCGACCAGAAGGTCGAGCAGCCACGACCGGATGACGGTGCCCTCCCGCCAGGACCGGAACACGTCGGTGACGTTGTCGACGATGTCGGTGGCCTCGAGCAGCTCGTAGCCCTCGGCGTACGCCTGCATGAGGCCGTACTCGATGCCGTTGTGGACCATCTTGGCGAAGTGGCCGGCACCCACCTTGCCGGCGTGGACGAACCCGAACTCGCCCTCGGGCTTCAGCGCGTCGAACGCCGGTTGGACCTTCGCGACGTGTTCGGCACGGCCACCGCACATGAGGGCGTAGCCGTTGGTACGACCCCACACGCCACCGGACACGCCGCAGTCGACGAAGCCGATGCCCTTTGTGGCGAGCAGCTCTGCGTTGTGGAGGTCGTCGGTCCAGCGGGAGTTGCCGCCGTCGACGACGACGTCCCCCTCGCCGAGCAGGTCGGACAGCTGCCTGATCACGGACTTGGTCGGCGGTCCGGCCGGCACCATCACCCACACCACGCGGGGGCTCGCCAGCCGTTGGGTGAGTTCGGAGAGGCTGGCCGCGTCGGAAACCTCGGGGTTGGTGTCGTAGCCGACGACCGTGTGCCCCTTCGCGCGAAGGCGTTCGCGCATGTTGGCGCCCATCTTGCCCAGGCCAACGAGCCCGATCTCCATGACGACCAGTCCCTCCACTCCACGACAGGTCCGGTGCTCACCTTCCAGGCAACCACCCTGGGGCATGGGCGTGAGTCCCGCGGGGGTTAGTTCTGCAGGCGCACCGGCATGAGCAGGTAGCGGTAGTCGGTGTTGGGCTCGGCGTCGGCCGCGGCCAGTCCGGTGAGGACCGCTGGGCGGGTGGGTTGGGTGAACGAGAACTGCGCCACCGGCGCTTCCAGCGCCCCGAGCCCGTCGAGGAGGTACTGCGGGTTGAAGCCGATCGTCAACGACTCGCCCTCGATGGCGGCCTCGATCGACTCCGATGCCTGGGCCTCGTCGCTGCTGCCGGCCTCGAGCGTGGCCTGACCGTCGCCGAGCGTCAGCCGGATGGGCGTGTTGCGTTCGGCGACGAGGGCGACCCGCTTGAGCGACTCCACCAGCGGGGCCGTCTCGACCCGCGCGACCGTCTGCTGCTCAGGCGGGAAGAGCGTGCGGTATTTCGGGAACTCACCGTCAAGGAGCCGGGTGGTGGTGCGGCGCATCGTGCCACCGCTGATGCCCGCGAAACCGACAAGACCCTCGCCGGTGCCAGAGCCGGGCACGGCAAGCGCGATCGTGACATCGGAACCGGACGCGAACGCCTTGGCGGTGTCGGCGAGAACGCGAGCAGGCACGAGCGCGGTGGCGGACAGATCGGGCTTCTCGGGCGTCCAGGAGAACTCCCGGACGGCGAGTCGGTAGCGGTCGGTGGCCGCGAGCGTGACGGCCGAGCCCTCGATCTCGATTCGTACGCCGGTGAGGACCGGCAGCATGTCGTCGCGTCCTGCCGCCACGGCCACCTGCGAGACGGCGTTGGCGAACACATCGCCCTTGACGATGCCCGACGCGGTCGGCATCTCCGGAAGCTCGGGGTAGTCCTCGACGGGCAACGTCTGGACCGTGAACCTCGCGCTGCGGCAGGTCACCACGACCTTGCCGCCGTCGGCGGTCAGGTCGACGGGTTGGGCCGGAAGGCTCCGGCTGATGTCGGCGAGGAGGCGTCCGGACACGAGGGCCGAGCCTTCGCTGGTGACCTCGGCCGGGACCTGGACGCGTGCCGAAGTCTCGTAGTCGAAGCCGGACAGCAGGAGCTCACCGTCTCTGGCATCGATCAGCATGCCGGCGAGGACGGGCAACGAGGGGCGGGACGGGAGGCTGCGTGCCACCCACGCCACAGCATCGGCGAGGACATCACGGTCGACACGGAACTTCACCGCTCATCGCCTCCTCGACATAGGGCAGCCCACGGTGAGAGAGCACGACCGTACACCGGGGCGATCGGGACGTGTCGCGCCGGGGCGGACCGTCGGGTTCGGGGGCAGGGACGGTGCGGTCCCCAGATCGCGCCGTTGTGGATTGTGGAGTTTTTGTAATTCACGTGAGGAGACTCAGCATCGTCGTAGGTTCGGTGGACACTGTGGATAAGAAGGATTTCTGCAGGTCAGAACTCTTTCTGTCATCCACGACGGTTGTGGGTCGAGCTTGGGATAACCGGGGTCCCCTGTGGAGCGTTGCCGGCCATCCCACGCGATCCACACTCCTTCCCCGTCTGCTTCCCCGTCGATCCACAGAGTTGTCCCCAGGGTGTGAGGAGTAAGCCGCAGCTGCGATCAAACGTGATGAAAAGGAACATTCGACCGCGATGGCTCGCTACACATCGGGAGAAGCCGGCGACTGGGTCAGGACGAGCGGGCCTGTTGCTTGATGCGGTTCGTCAGCTCAGTGACCTGGTTGTAGACACTGCGGCGTTCGGCCATGAGTTGGCGGATCTTGCGGTCGGCGTGCATGACCGTCGTGTGATCGCGGCCGCCGAACTGCTGCCCGATCTTGGGGAGCGAGAGGTCCGTCAGCTCCCGGCAGAGATACATCGCGATCTGCCGTGCGGTGACGAGCACCCGGCTACGGCTCGACCCGCACAGGTCGTCCATGGACAGCCCGAAGTAGGACGACGTCTGCGCCATGATCTGGCCGGCGGTGATCTCGGGTTCCCCGCCGGTGGGGATGAGGTCCTTGAGCACGATCTCGGCGAGCGCGAGGTCGACCGCCTGACGGTTGAGACTGGCGAACGCCGTGACCCGGATCAGCGCGCCCTCGAGCTCCCGGATGTTCGTCTGGATCTTGCTGGCGATGAACTCCAGCACCTCCGGCGGCGCGGTGAGGCGTTCCTGGGCGGCCTTCTTGCGCAGGATCGCGATCCTGGTCTCGAGATCCGGCGGCTGGATGTCGGTGATCAGGCCCCACTCGAACCTGTTGCGCAGCCGGTCCTCCAGGGTTTCCAGTCGCTTCGGCGGCCGGTCGGAGGAGATCACGATCTGCTTGTTGGCGTTGTGGAGCGCGTTGAACGTGTGGAAGAACTCCTCCTGCGTCCGCTCTTTGTTCTCCAGGAACTGGATGTCGTCGACGAGCAGGACGTCGACGTCGCGGTAGCGGCGCTGGAACGTGGGTGCCTTGTCGTCCCGGATCGAGTTGATGAAGTCGTTGGTGAACTCTTCGCTGGAGACGTACCGGATCCGGGCGTTCGCGTAGAGATTGCGTACGTAGTGCCCGATGGCGTGGAGCAGGTGGGTTTTGCCGAGTCCGGAGTCGCCGTAGATCAGCAACGGGTTGTACGCCTTGCCCGGGGCCTCCGACACCGCCACGGCCGCGGCGTGCGCGAAGCGGTTCGACGAGCCGATGACGAACGTGTCGAACATGTACTTCGGATTGAGCCGCGGGGGCTCGCTGTCGGCGCGTACCGGTTGACCAGGTGGTGCTGACGACAGTGCGAACGCGTCGGGATTGCTCGGGCTGACGGCGAGCCCGGAACGCTGCGGCTCGTCGTGGTCGGGCAGCGGGGTCGCGCCCGGTGGCATCGACCCAGGGCCGGCGGCGGTGCTTTCGTCGGCGTCCGCGGACCGGGGCTCATCGACATCGTCGACGTCGTCCAGAGACAGGGAAGGCTCAACGGTGATCGCGAGCCTGACCGGCTGGCCGAGCGCTGACGTCAGCGCCTCCTCCAGGCGGGGGCGCAGTTTCGTCTCGAGTTGGGTCCGTGTGAAGTCGTCGCGGACAGCGACGATGGCGGTGTTGCCGTGTAACGTGACCGGCCGGCTCTGTGCCAGCCACACCCGGTGGGTAGGTCCTAGCTCCTGGTCGAGGTCATCACGGACGTGTCGCCAGGTGGCACTCAACGCGTCAGGCTCTGCGGCCACTGCGCCACTCCCGTCTCCGTCAGGCGGTTCGATGCCCCGTGCGCTTGCGAGCGTCACGGCGACGCGGGTGAAGCACTGCCGTGGCTCTTGGTGAGCGACTCCGGTGGCCGGATGACATCCACAGATCCTTCCACAGCCTGTGCACAATCGCTGTGGAAGACCTTAGGGGGTCGAGGAACGTAGCAACCTCACAACGGGCACATCAAGGGTTGTTCACGCTCAAGGCGCCAGCTTTGGGCTGATTCTCAGGGCGGCTCCGGCGTGTCGAGTCGACATCAAGACGGCCGACTTCAAGACTTGGCGGTTGCCCTCGCGCCGGCGAGAGAGACCCGGTTTGACCGAGCGACCGGCCGGCCCGTACCGTGGATCGGTCACGATGCCGTTCTCTCGGCGATCGCCGTATGCTCACGGACAGTCGCAATGTCACGCTGGAGGCGTGCGCTGCGCCGCGGGTGGACGGTGTCGTCGAGCAGCCGGCACCCGCGATCTTCCTCAATGACCCGGGAGACTCCCTGTGAAGCGCACATTCCAGCCCAACAACCGGCGACGCCACAAGACGCACGGGTTCCGGCTGCGGATGCGGACCCGTGCTGGCCGCGCCATCCTCGCTGCTCGACGGCGCAAGGGGCGCCAGCGCCTCGCCGTCTGAGACGGCTGAGGTCCCGCCCAGGTCGAACTCGATGTCGTGGTGCCGACTCGTCATCGGATGCGCCGCTCGGCTGACTTCGCTACGGCTGTTCGCCGTGGCCGCCGAGCGGCGCGGTCGACGTTGGTCGCCCACCTGGTGGTTCTCCCCGACGGGGAGCTACCGAGGGTCGGATTCGTGGTGAGCCGAGCGGTTGGTCAGGCCGTGGTCCGCAATTTGGTACGCCGAAGGCTCCGGCATCTGGCGCAGGATCGACTTGGTCTCCTGCCCGCCGGAACCTTACTCGTCGTACGCGCGTTACCGTCGGCAGCGAGGGCGTCTAACGAAGAGTTGGCACGTGACCTCGACGCGGCGCTAGGCGTAGTGGTTGCGCGGCCGCGGTTTCTCGCGTCGGAGAGTGCGCGGTGAAGACCGTTCTTGTAGTACTACTCAAGGGCTACCGGATGTTCGTGAGTCCCTTGTACGGCCAGGTGTGCCGCTATCACCCGTCCTGTTCGGCGTACGCCCTGCAGGCGATCGAAACTCATGGGGCTCTTCGCGGCAGCTGGCTGGCGATTCGCCGGCTGGCACGTTGCCATCCCTGGACGCCCGGCGGATACGACCCTGTACCGCCGGCCCGACCGCGCGCCGGCGTGGGCGCGCCAACCCACATCCGAGGTGCGTGAATCGTGACTTGGTACGACACGATCCTTTCCCCGCTCTACTTCGTCGTGTCGTGGATCATGCGGTCATTCCACACGATCTTCTCGCCACTCCTCGGGCCCGACTCCGGCTGGACGTGGGCGCTGTCGATCGTCGGTCTGGTCGTGGTGATCCGGATCCTCCTGATCCCGCTCTTCGTCCGCCAGATCCGGGCGAGCCGCAACATGGCGTTGCTCCAACCGAAGGTTCGTGAGCTCCAGAAGAAGTACGGCCATGACCGGGAGCGGATGGGCCAGGAGCTCATGAAGCTCTACAAGGAGAGCGGTACCAACCCGTTCTCCTCCTGCATGCCGATCCTGCTGCAGTCGCCGATCTTCATCGCGCTCTTCCGCGTCCTGGATGGTGCGGCCAACGGTGTGGTTCGAGGGAGTGGTCTCAACAAGGACCTCGTCGACTCGCTGCGCCACGCGACGATCTTCGGCGCGCAGATCTCAGACAAGTTCATCGGCGCCAACAGCCTGAACGTGCAGATCGTGACCGTTGTCCTCATCCTTCTGATGACGGCGACGACGTTCACGACGCAGCGGCAGCTGATGCGCAAGAACATGCCGCCAGAGGCGCTCACCGGTCAGTACGCCCAGCAGCAGAAGATCCTCCTGTATGTCCTGCCGCTCGTCTTCGCCGTAGGTGGCGTGAACTTCCCGGTTGGTGTGCTCATCTACTGGTTCACCACCAACCTGTGGACGATGGGTCAGCAGTTCTGGGTGATTCGCCGGAACCCCGCGCCGGGTACCCCCGCCTACGAGGCGTTCCAGCATCGGAAGTCTCGCAAGGCCGAGCGCAAAGGCGTGGGGGTTCTCCTGCCAGGCTCGAAGGGAGCCCAGAATGGCGCGGCGGCGGCCGCCGTCGATGGCAGCGAGGCGGAAGCCGCGGCGCCAGCCGTCAGGCGGGTCCAGCCGCAGCGGTTGCCCCGGAGTAAGCGTAAGAGTCGTTGAACGTGACCACGGCGTGGTGCGTTCCGATGGTTTGTGAGGCGCCGGCCCATGGCGCAGACATGAAGGAGTAGGTCGTGACTGAGGGCGCAACCTCGTTCGTTGACGACGACAACGTCGACGACGGTCGAAACGACTCCGGCGCGGAGGCGGGCTCCGGCCGGCCGAGCCGCACCGAGTCCCAGGAGGACCAGATCACCCGCCTCGAGGGCGAAGGTGACGTTGCCGCGGACTATCTCGAGGAGCTTCTCGACATCGCGGACATCGACGGTGACATCGACCTCGACGTCGAGGGTGACCGGGCGATGGTGGCCATTGTCGGTGGTGACCTCAAGAATCTGGTCGGACGGAACGGCGAGGTACTGGAGGCTCTCCAAGAGTTGACCAGGCTCGCCGTCTATCGCGAGACGGGAGAGCGTAGCCGGCTGATGCTGGACGTTGCCGGCTACCGCGCTGAGCGCCGGAGTGAGCTCGTTGCTCTGGCGGAGAAGGTCGCACAGGACGTAGCGGCGACGGGTGAACCGGTTCGAATGGAGCCCATGACGCCGTTCGAGCGCAAGATCATCCACGACACGGTGGCGGCGAAGGGACTGACAAGTGAGTCGGAGGGCGAAGAGCCCGAACGCAGGGTTGTCGTCCAGCCGGCGTGAGTCGACGAACCACGTTTCACGTGGAACGAACCCGCTCATCAGTGCCCCAGCGGCGCCGGCGGTCGCGCAGACGCTCTTCGGTGAGCGGCTTGAGGCCGTCGAACGGTACGCCGATCTCCTTGCCGGCCCGGGCGTCCAACGCGGACTGCTCGGCCCGCGCGAGGTCGGGCGGCTATGGGACCGACATCTTCTGAACTGCGGAGCTCTGGGCTCTCTGATCCCGCACGGAGCCGACGTGTGCGACGTCGGCTCCGGCGCAGGGCTCCCGGGTCTCGTCCTGGCACTGGCTCGGCCGGACCTGACCGTCACGCTCATCGAGCCACTTCTTCGTCGAGCCACCTTTCTTTCCGAAGCGGTCGACGCCCTGGGGTTGACTAACACCCGCGTCGTACGTGCGAGGGCCGAGGACCACAGCGATCTCTATGACACGGTCACGGCCCGCGCGGTGGCGCCGCTGCCGCGATTGGTTCGTGTCACGCTTGGCCTCTGCCGCCCCGGTGGTTCAGTCTTGGCGATGAAGGGGGAACGCGCGGCCTTGGAACTCGCGGAGGTCGAGCCTGAGCTCGCGGCACACGGGGTCGCGAGCTGGACTATCGAGCGGCTCGGAGAAGGTCTTCTGGAGACCCCCACAACCGTGGTGCGATTGGTCGCGCGAAGTTGACGGAGCTTTGAAAGGGCGGGCGTAGGGCCAGGTGCCCTCGTCCGGTGAGGGGAGTATGACTGTGACGGAGGCGCACGTGGCGGTTGGTCTTGGATGGCCCACCGAGTCGCTTTCCACACCTGGTGATGCAGCTGTGGATTCAGGTGAGCGACGGCAGGTGCACCATCGACCTACGGGTCTCGGCTGGCCTTCCAATGAGCCTGATGCTGGGCCCGAAGAGGCGGCCCCGGTGAGCGAAGAGATCGCGGAGCCCGTTTCACGTGAAACGGCCGACCCGCCGGCGACCCGCACGTCGGCGCCGGACGCTGATGCCCCGGTGGCGTTCACCCCCACCCTCCCCAAGCCGGCACAGACCAGAGTCTTCGTCGTCGCCAATCAGAAGGGCGGCGTCGGCAAGACGACCACGGCGGTCAACCTCGCCGCCGCTCTCGCCGGCTCGGGAGCTCGGGTCCTCGTGGTCGACCTCGACCCCCAGGGCAACGCCTCCACCGCTCTGGGCATCGAGCATTCCGAAGGACTCCCGAACGTCTACGACGTTCTTGTCGACGGCGAGCCGCTCGCCGACTTCGTCTATCCGGTCCCCCGATTCCCCACGCTCTTTGCCGTTCCAGCCACCATTGATCTCTCCGGTGCCGAGCTCGAGTTGGCGAGCGTGGTCGCGCGGGAGGCGCGGCTCAAGCGCGCGCTCGACGTGTTCCTCAACGAGCAGGAGACGGCGGGGGAGCGATTCGACTACGTCCTCATCGACTGCCCGCCGTCGCTCGGTTTGCTCACGATGAACGCGCTTGTGGCCGGGCGGGAGGTGCTCGTCCCGATCCAGTGCGAGTACTACGCGCTCGAGGGCGTCGAGACACTCTTCCGCATCGTCGACCTGGTACGCGAACTCAACCGCAGTCTCGAAGTCACCACTGTGCTCCTCACGATGTACGACGCCAGGACCCGCCTCTCCGCGCAGGTGGCGGAGAACGCTCGGGAGAGCCTCGGCCGCACGGTCCTTCGTACGGCAGTCCCTCGCTCGGTCCGCATCTCGGAGGCGCCGAGCTTCGGGCAGACGGTCATGACCTGGGACCCCGGATCGCCCGGAGCGCTCTCGTATCTCGAGGCCGCCCGGGAGATCGCGCTGCGCGATGCGACCGTGAACCAGAGCCGGCCGGCCGCCGAGGCCGACGCATCGGCGCACCTCGCCCGCGGCCGTTGACGTACTAAGGTCTGTCTGGCGTGGACGAGTTGACCAGCGAGCGAGGCATTAGCGGGAGACCGAGATGTCACGGGCCGGCTCCGGCGTTGCTGTACAAGCGTCGAGTTCTACCAATCGATAGGAAGTGCCGATGACCGTTCGACGTGGACTGGGCCGGGGGCTTGGTGCGCTGATTCCTTCAGCTCCGTCTTCTGTGGAGACGCCCGCGCCGCCGGTCAGCCGCGAGCCCGAGTTAACCGACAGCGCCACTGTCGCCCTCAGCCCGAGCGTCGAGTCGCCGGCACCTGTCCAGGGAGCGCACTTCGCGGAGATACCAGTCACCGCGATCACGCCGAACCCGCGCCAGCCGCGTCAGGTCTTTGACGAGGAAGCACTGGCGGAGCTCGTCCACTCCATCAAGGAGATCGGCCTTCTCCAGCCGGTGGTCGTCCGGCGTACCGGCCCGGAGAAGTACGAACTCGTCATGGGAGAACGCCGCTGGCGAGCATCCCAGGAGGCCGGGCTGTCCGCGATCCCCGCGATCGTTCGTGACACCGGCGACGACGTCATGCTGCGTGACGCGTTGCTCGAGAACCTCCACCGCGCCCAGCTCAATCCCCTCGAAGAGGCCGCCGCCTATGGACAGCTCCTCGAGGACTTCGGGTGCACCCACGACGAACTCGCCCAGCGGATCGGGCGGTCCCGTCCCCAGATCACCAACACGCTTCGACTCCTGAAGCTCCCGCCGAGCGTTCAGCGGCGGGTCGCGGCCGGTGTCCTGTCGGCGGGCCACGCTCGGGCGATCCTGGCGGCTGAGGGTGAGGAGACCCAGGAACACCTCGCCCACCGCGTGGTCGCCGAAGGGTTGTCGGTCAGGGCGCTCGAGGAGATCGTGACGCTGAGCTCCGGCAAGGAACGCCGGACGAAGGTTTCACGTAGAACCAAGCCCGTCGCCCCTCGGTTGGCCGACCTCGAACACCGGCTCGCCGACCGGTACGACACCAGGGTCAAGGTGGACCTCGGCAAGTCCAAGGGAAAGATCGTCGTGGAGTTCGCCTCGCTGGAGGACCTCGAGCGGATCATCACCCTGATGGATCCGCCCCGTCCCGAAGCCACGTCTTAGAGGTCGCGTCCAACCACCCGACGCCAGCAGATGAAGGGAGCCCCTGCTCCGACCCGAACTTCCGGTCGGAGCAGGGGCTCCCTTCATTTACGTACGCGAGAACCCGCGCTCAGCGGCCGCCGCGTTCGGCGCGCTCGGCCTCGGCCCGGTGGGCCGCGCCGTGCAGGAGATCGCGGCACACGATGCCCAGGTCCAGGCCGGCCGACTCGACGGCGAGCGGGACGAGCGACGTCTCGGTCATGCCTGGCGCGACGTTGACCTCAAGGAACCACGGGACTCCGTCACGATCGACGATCAGGTCCGTCCGCGACAGATCACGCAGACCCAGCGCCTGGTGGGCCGCCAATGCGACGTCGGCACACACGGCCGCGGCCGCATCACTGAGGCGGGCAGGAGCCACGAACTCCGTCGCCCCCGCGTTGTAGCGCGCCGCATAGTCGTAGAACCCACTGTCCGGCACGATCTCCACCGCCGGCAGCGCGCGCGGCCCGTCGCCGACATCCACCACGGCGACGCTGACCTCGGTGCCGGAAACGTGCTGCTCGAGCAGCGACACCTCGCCGTAGGCGAAGCAGTTGACCATCGCGGCGGGGAGCTCGGGCACCGTGCGGACGACGTTGCACCCCAACGCCGACCCACCCCGGGTTGGCTTCACCACCAGGGGCAGCCCGAGGCGTTCGACGATGCGGCCCAGGACCGTCTGGGCGCCGAGCTCCCGGAAGGTCTCGTGCGGGAGGACCACGGACTTCGGCGTCCGTAGTCCGGCGGCCGCCACGATCGTCTTGGCCACCGGCTTGTCGAACGCGAGCCGGCACGCGACCGGCGACGCACCGACGTACGGAACGTCCAGTAGGTCAAGCACCTCACGCAGTGCGCCGTCCTCGCCGGCCGAGCCATGGAGGAGCGGGAACACTGCTGACGGCGGATCGTCCTGCAGTGCCGGGATGAGCCCGGCATCAGCGTCGCGCTCCTCGACGTCCACCCCGACCGCGCGGAGTGCCTCGCTGACCCGGCGACCCGAACGCAGTGACACGTCTCGCTCGTGGGACAGTCCGCCCGCAAGCACCAACACGCGTCCCAGATCGCTCATATGTTGTCCCTTCACTACCACCGGCACAGTCACCGGGCTACCTGAGGTCAGGACCTGGGGACTCCACGCCCCGTCCTCGACCCAGGTGTAGCGGCCCGAAGGTGTCCCGCAGATCCATCTCTTGTTCGACGACGGCGGCGAGCCGGCGGATCCCCTCCCGGATGCGTTCCGGTGAGGGGAAGCAGTAGGAGAGCCGCATGCTCTGGCTTCCGAACCCGTCGGCGTAGAACGCCGTACCGGGAACGTAGGCAACTCGTGCGGTGATGGCTCGCGGTGACATCGCCTTGGCGTCGATACCCTCCGGCAGGGTGACCCAGACGTAGAAGCCGCCATTGGGTTTGGTCCACGTGGTGGTGGCCGGCATGAGGTCGGCAAGGGAGGCGAGCATCGCGTCGCGGCGCTCGCGATACATCTCCCGGAAGGCTTTGATCTGGCCGCGCCAGTCGTGGTTGGCGAGGTAGGTGCCCACCGCGTGCTGGCTGAACGTCGGCGGGCAGAGCGTCGCGGACTCCTGGGCGAGCACGAGCTTGTCGCGGATCGCGTGCGGTGCCAGCGCCCACCCCACCCGGAAACCGGGCGCGAAGGTCTTGGAGAACGACCCGAGATAGACCACGCGGGCCGGATCATCCGCGCGCAGGGCGCGGTAGGGCTCCCCGTCGAACCCAAGCAGACCGTAGGGGTCGTCCTCGATGACGAGCACGTCGTGGCGCCGGCAGATCTCGAGGACCTGCGCCCGGCGTTCGAGGCTGAGGGACACGCCCATCGGGTTGTGATGGCTCGGGATCGTGTAGAGGAACTTCGCCCGGCGCCCGCTCGCGGCGACGCTGGCCAACGCACTGTCGAGGTGCTCTGGGATGAGCCCATGGTCGTCCATCGCCACGTGCACGACGTCGCATTGGTACGACGCGAACACACCGAGCGCGCCGACGTAGCTCGGCGCCTCGCAGATCACCACGTCGCCCGGATCGCAGAAGATCCGGGTCACCAGATCCAGTGCCTGCTGGCTCCCGACGGTCACCACCACGTCGTCAGGGCTCGCGTCGATGCCGACCAGGCTCATGACGTCGGTGATCTGCTCGCGAAGAGCCGGATCTCCCTGCGCCGAGCCGTACTGCATCGCGACCGTCCCGCGCTCGCCGACGAGTTCGTTGAGAAGCGAACCGACGACGTCGAGCGGAAGCCCAGAGATGTTGGGGGCTCCGCCGGCGAGCGACACGACCTCGGGGCGGTTGGCGACGGAGAACAATGCTCGGATTTCGGAGGCAACCATCCCTTTTGCACGTGCTGCGTACCGTGCGAGATCGGCGTCAAACCGAGTCTCGCGGTGTACGGGCCGATACTCCGGGACGTCCTCCATAGCGCTCCGTGCTCCTCTCCTCATCGAAGCGTGCGGCCTCTGTGACGACGCCACACACCCGCTACTACGATGCCCTATAAGGCGCTTCCTTGGGGAGCGGGGGCGCTCTCCGGAAGGGTTGTCATGCGATTCGTCTCCTGGATTCTGCTAGGGATCGGTGCGGGCGTCCTCGCCGGATTCGCCGGTGGCCTTCTTCGGCCGCAGTCCAGCCGGCCCAAGCGGGTGGCGGCGGCTTATGCCGGCGGCTATTCCCCGCCGACTCCGTCGGATGATCACACCGCCGCGCAGCCGGAGGTCGTCTCAACGCGGACCCGCTTCGGGCGGACAAAACGTCCGCCACGGCGATAGATGCAAGACAAAACGGGAAAGCAACCCGACATGACAACGCCCCGACGGCTCGCGAACGTCACGCTGGACAATCTTGACGATCTGCCGAATACCTGTCGGCGCTGTGTCTTCTGGGAGCTTGACCCGGTGGCCCGCCAGCGGGCAGAGGAGGCCGGCGACCCAGCCTTGGAGAAGGAGGCCTGGATCTCCGCGGCGCTTCTCGAATGGGGTTCGTGCGGAAAGATCTGTTATGTCGATCGTGTGCCGGCTGGCTATATCTTGTACGCCCCGCCGGCTTACGTGCCGCGCTCGGTCGCCTTTCCGACCTCTCCGGTGAGCGCTGACGCGGCATTACTCATGACGGCGCAGGTCCTGCCCGATTTCGCCGCCGCGGGTCTTGGCCGGATGCTCGTTCAGGGTGTGGCCAAAGACCTCGTCAAACGGGGGATCAGGGCGCTCGAGGCATTCGGGGACGCGAAATGGCAGCAGCCGGCGTGCGTCGTTCCCGCTGATTTCCTGCTGTCGGTGGGGTTCAAGACGGTACGCCCGCACCACCGATACCCGCGGCTTCGCCTCGAACTCCGTAACGCCCTTACCTGGAAGGAAGATGTCGAGGCGGCGTTGGAGAAACTGCTCGGCTCGATGACGCCAGAAGGCGCCTTCCGGCCGGTCTGACCGCGTAGGACCACGAAGGACCGCAGCCTGGGCGAGGCTTCCCTTGAAGGACGCCCCACCCAGGCCTTGTCGGGTCCTGCGGTCAGGACCCGAGCGGTCGGTCGTACCTCTTCGGAAGCTTGAATCCCCGGTCGGCCAGGACGGAACGCAGTCGATCGGGATAATCGGTGATCAGGCCGTCGATACCGTCGTCGATCAGCTTGTTCATGGTCGCCTCGTCATCGACGGTCCACGGGATCACCTTGATGCCGAGGGAGTGTGCCTCCCGCACCATCTCCTTGGTGACGTACGGCTGGTAACCGGGATCGGTGATCTTGCCGTTCTGCGGAAATCCGTGCACCGGCGAGAACGCATCCGCACCAAACGACTTGATGGCCAGCAGTGGATCGCCGCCGAAGTCGTCGATATCGATGCCTCCGAGCCACGGCGAAGCCCCCGGCTGCCCGGTCTGCAGGAAGTCGCGGTTCGTCAGCGCGACGATCGGCAGCCGCGGCTCAACCTGGCGCATCCGCATAAGCGCGCCCCAGTCGAAGCTCTGGATCGTCACCTGCCGCAGCATCCGGGCGTTCCTGATCTCCCGCACCACCACCTGGACGAACTGCTCGCGCGGCGCGGTCTCATGGGGCGCGCCGGCCTCGACCTTCGTCTCGACATTGAGCTTCACGCCGTACGCGCGGTAGCGATGGACGAGGTCGAACACCTCCCGGAGCAGCGGCATCTTCTCTCCCGGGTGGGCCTTCTGTCCCGGGAACTCGGACAGCGTCAGCGAGCCGCAGTCCAACGTCCTGACCTGGGCCAGGCTCAGGGTGTTGATGTACTTGCCGACGTAGGGGAACTCCGGGTCGCCAGGGGTCGCCGGAGCGGTGTCGCGGCACTTGCGGTCGCTGATCCGGCGGTCATGAGTGACGACTGCCTGCCCGTCCTCAGTGATCTGGACGTCGAGTTCGAGGGTGCTGACACCCAGTCGCAGCGCGTTCTCGAACCCGGGGATGGTGCTCTCGACCACCAGCCCGAGACCGCCTCGATGGGCCTGGAGGTCGAAGGACCGGCTCGGCCGGTCGGCTGCCTGCGCCGACGCATGGGCGGGAACGGCGCCCACAACCGTGCCGGCAAGGACTGTGGCCGCGGCCACAGCGCGCCATCTGCGCATGAATGGAATCCCTTCGGTTCGCGGAACCTAGAGATCGCGCGGATAGGGATGTCGCGAGCGACCCCTACCCGCGCGACCTCTTATCCGCAGCACCTTCGAGCATCGGCACGGCCAGCGTGGGGTGCAGAAGGTGAGGTGGAAGCGAAATCTTCGCGAGAACAGAAGGAATTGATACCGCAGGACCTGCGGCGAACAGGCTCACAGACCGGAGCCGGTCAGCGAATGAGCTCTCCCAACTGGAGAACGCCGGTCGGCGCGTCCAGGTCGGGTGGGAGGTAGACGCGCTGGACGGCGACCACGATGGCTTCGGCGACGACGTCCCGGAACCCTGGATCGGCGAGCCGGACGGCGTCTCCGGAGTTCGTGACGTAGCCGAGCTCGACCCGGACCGCCGGCATCTTCGTGTAGCGCAGCAGGTCCCAGGTCTTGGCATGCGAATGGCAGTCGCGCAGGTCGGTCCGGGCGACGATCTCGCGCTGGACCAGCCCCGCGAAACGCTCAC
Organism: Actinopolymorpha alba DSM 45243; assembly: GCF_000373925.1. Taxonomy (GTDB): domain Bacteria; phylum Actinomycetota; class Actinomycetes; order Propionibacteriales; family Actinopolymorphaceae; genus Actinopolymorpha; species Actinopolymorpha alba. The sequence goes on from NZ_KB892740.1 coordinate 39,876, forward strand.
CCAGGGTTGAGCGCATGTCGTCGCTACCCTGCGTGCCGTAGTAGTACGTCGCGACACCGCTGGCCTGTGGGTTCAAGTGCTCGTCGACGTGCACCGAAACGACGAGGTCGGCGTTGGTCTCGTTGGCGAACTCCGCGCGGCTGGCCTCGTCGGGGCTGTTTTCGCGGCCCCGAGTGAGGAAGACCCGCACGCCCGTCGCCGCCAGCCGGCCCTCGATCCGCGACGCGAGATCGAAGGCGATCTCAGACTCGACGAGGCCGTGGGACGAGCAACCGTGGTCCACCCCGCCGTGCCCAGGGTCGATCACGACGATCTTGCCGGGGAGGCCGGGGCCGGCGCGACGGATGCGCTCGGAATCCCTCAGCGCATCGGCCCGACCACCCGTCACGATCGGCGAGAGGCGGGCCAGTGCCTTGAACGTCGCCGGCCCGCAGGTGCCGTCGGCCGGGGCGCCAACGCTGCGTTGGAACTCTCTCACAGCGTGTTCGGTCGCCGGGCCATAGACACCATCGACCCGGTCGACCTCGAACCCGAGTTCGAGGAGGCGCCGCTGCAGCGTGGATACGTCATCACCGATGGTGAGGTGGCCGGCGACGTAGGAGAGCAGCCGGTCGCCAAGGCGCCAGCGTGCCTCGTCGAGCACGCGGTAGGTCTCGGCGTCGACGACGCCGTGCGCGGTCAGCCCGCGCTCCTGCTGGAAGTGACGAACCGCCTGGTCGACCGCCTGGTCGAAGACGGCGTCCAGAGGATCGACCTGACTCGCGACCGCGGGCAGCAAACCGAGTTGGACGAGCTTCGTGCGGATCTCGGCAACCGCGGGACCGTGGTCGCCCAGTCCGTATCGGTGCTCGGCCATGAGCGCCTCCGACGTCAGTGTGCGTGAGCTCTCTGGCGGACCCAGATCGCGCCTGCCGCCATGCTATCCATGCCGGCTGGAGGCCAGCCGCTGGCGGGCGCGAACATCCCACCAGATGCTGAACGAATCCTGGACCAGCGACGACGAGGGCCCCGGACGAAGGAGGATCACCCAAAGGTCCCACCGTGGTTCGCACGGACGAGACCGGGTGACTCCCTCGCCGGGGCCCCTCGATCAGACGTCGCAGATCAGCTGGGTCCGACCGCGCCGGAGTCAGGCCGGGACCAACGCTGCGATCTCGGCCTTGATCGCCGCCTTCGGCCGGGCGCCGACCAGCGACTTCACGACCTCGCCGCCCACATAGACGTTGATCGTCGGAATGCCGGTGACGCGGTACTGCAGCGGGGTCTGCGGGTTTTCGTCCACGTTCAGCTTGACGAAGGTGATCTGGTCGGCGTACTCGACGGCAAGCTCCTCGAGCACCGGAGCGACCTGGCGGCACGGGCCGCACCACTCCGCCCAGAAGTCGACCACCACTGGCTTGTCGCTCTGCAGGACCTTCGCCGTGAACTCGGCGTCGGTCACAGGCTGGATTGCGCCCACGGACTTTCTCCTCTCCAATGTGGGACGTCAGGATTGAACGATCTGGGCGGTGGTCACCGCCGGAACGTCCTCCAGGGCCGCGAGGTACCGCTCCGCGTCCAGCGCGGCGGCGCAGCCGGTGCCGGCCGCCGTGATCGCCTGGCGGTACGTGCTGTCCACGAGGTCGCCGGCCGCGAACACGCCGGGCAGGTTCGTGCGCGTCGACGGCTGGTCGACCAGGACATAGCCGGCCTCGTCGACGTCGACCTGACCGCGGACGAGCACGCTGCGCGGATCGTGACCGATCGCCTCGAAGAACCCGGTGACGGGAAGGACGGACTCCTCGCCGGTCTCGACGTTCCTGAGCTTCAGGCCTTCGACCTTGTCTGTGCCCAGGACCTCGGTGACGGTGGAGTCCCAGACGAACCGGATCTTGTCGTTGGCGAACGCGCGGTCCTGCATGATCTTGCTGGCCCGCAGCTTGTCGCGCCGGTGGATCAGGGTGACCGATCGGGCGAACTTCGTGAGGAACGTCGCTTCCTCCACGGCCGAGTCGCCTCCGCCCACCACGGCGATGTCCTGGTCGCGGAAGAAGAAGCCGTCGCAGGTGGCGCACCACGAGACACCGTGCCCGGAAAGCTTGTCTTCGCCGGGGATGCCGAGCTTGCGGTAGCTGGAGCCCATCGCCAGGATGATTGCCCGCGCCCGGTGCTCGGTGCCAGCGGAGTCGCGGACGACCTTGATGTCACCGGTCAGGTCCACGCTCACGATGTCGTCGGGCACCAGGGTGGCGTCGAAACGTTCCGCCTGCTTGCGGAACGCGTCCATGAGGTCTGGGCCCATGATGGCGTCGGGAAAGCCGGGGTAGTTTTCGACCTCCGTGGTGTTCATGAGTGCCCCGCCGGCTTCGACCGAACCCTCGAAGACAAGGGGATACAACCGCGCTCGCGCCGCGTACAACGCGGCCGTGTAGCCAGCTGGGCCGGATCCGATGACAATCACATTGCGGACGTCGGACACGGACGCTCCTCGCTCTTTGGGGCCGGTGATGATGCCACTGGGGTAACCGATCCTAGGTGCCCCGCATTCCACCCTCACCCGAGCGGGCCGATCGTGGGTGTCGACGCCTGTGTCGTCGATCAGCGGACCGTGATGGTGCCGCTGTGCAGAATCTGTGGGTTTGGGCCCGGGCAGCCAGCGATGGCGTAGGCCCGTACGGCACTCGGGCCCTTGCCGGCGGCGATCACCAGCATCACCTGCCGGCCGTCGAACTTCGCCGGCATCGCGTCGAGGCTCGCGCTCACACCGGCCTCGCGAAGGACGTCCGCGATGCAGCGCGCAGGCGGCATCGACACCCCTTGGCCACCGGGGGGTTGGAAGCTCTTGCCCGAAGCGGTGGGACCGGCGGAGGGCGAGCCTTGCTGGACGAGCTGGCCCACCTGGTCAGAGAAGCCGGCCGCGCTCAGCTGCGGAGCTTGGGAGCTGGCCTTGAGCTCAAAGGACGTCGGACCGCTGGAGCGCGGCGTGACCGTCGATGTGCTGTGGGTCGGCTCCGCCACAGGTGTGGTGCCGCCGGCTCGGAGCATCGAGATGGCGACCCCGCCCCCGACCGCGAGAACCGCGACGCTGGCCGCCGCGACCAGGGCCCGGGTGAACCGCCCTGTCGTACGACGACGGTGCCGGGCCGCGCTGAGCGACGCGACACCGGTCTCGTCGGCGCGGGCTCGGGACTCCGCGGCGATGACAGCGTCGAGACGCTCGCCGACCGCGGTTGGCATCGTCGGTGCGTCAACGCCAGCCTGCCGGAGGAGGACCTGGAGGTCGCGTAAGGCATCCAAGGCCAGCGAGCATTCGGCGCAGCCAGCCAGATGCGCCTCGACCGCGGCACGTGAGTGGTCGGGGAGAAGACCCTCGACATAATCAGACAGAAGATCGTTGGGGATGTGCGGGCTCGTCGTCATGGTGCCTCACCTCCCTGTCGATCTCGGGTCTGTCGACCCCTGCTGGTCGAAGCCGGGGAACGTGGTGGATCATGGCCGGGGTCTGCCCTCGGCACGCCTTGGACGCTCGGTGACACAGAGTGGTTCCCGCCCGAGTCGCCGTCTCCTGCCGATTTCGTGGCAGCTGACCGCAGATGGACGAGCAGCGGTGCGAGTTTTGCCCGCCCGCGCGCGCATCGGCTCTTGATCGTTCCCGGCGCGCAGTCGAGAATCTGGGCCGCCTCCTCGACGGAGTAGCCCTCCATGTCGACGAGGACGATCGCCGCCCGCTGGTCGGCGTTCAGGGTGTCGAGTGCCGTCATGATGTCGATGCGGAGTTCCTGCGCCTCGGCGGGGTCTGGTGGCCGCACGGCGGCGAGTTCGGCCGCGCGGTCGTCCTCGGGCAGAGGCTCGGCCGCGCGGACGGTCCGGCGGCGTACCCGATCGAGGCAGGCGTTGACCACGACCCGGTGCAGCCAGGTGGTGACGGCGGACTCGCCACGGAACTGCGCGGCATTGCGGAACGCCGAGACCAACGCGTCCTGGAGGGCGTCGGCCGCCTCTTCGGGGTCGGAGAGCGTGCGCAGTGCCACGGCCCAGAGCCGGTCGCGATGGCGGCGAAAGAGCTCCGCGAACGCGTCGGGGTCACCCGCGACGTGACGAGCTATGAGGTCTTTGTCGGTCGGGGCAGAACTGCCCTCGCCAAGGCTGCTCGGCGTGCTGACTGTCATCGGCGTACGACGATCTCCGCAACGCCGCCTCGGAACTCCCCGCCGTCAGGCGGAAGCTTGGTCAGCCACACCAGCAGGTAGCGGGTGCGGGAAGGCTTCTCGAGGTTGAGGGTGACCTGGGTGCCGGCGCCCTCCGACTCGGCGACCTTCTGCCAGTCGTCGGCGGCCGCGGGCGCACTGGACGCCTCCTCAGGAGCGGCTCGCAACTCAAGGTCAGTGCCCGTGCCGACGAGCGTGAGCTCGACGCTCGAGACCTCCTGGACGCTACCGAGATCGAACCAGATCCCGACACCGTCCTTGAGCCGGCCCAGGCGAGGGTCGCCGCGGTAGGACATTGTGCGCCAGGCGGTGCCCGGCTTGCCGTCGTAGGCGAGCTGGACCTCGTTGGGATGCTCTTCGCCGTTGCCCTCCGGCGGAGGGTCGTAGTCGCGCGCGCCCGCGATCGCCACCGGGGTGCCCCGGGCTGCCGCGCTGGACGCGGATGGGCTGGGGGTGTTCTTCGGAGAGGTTGTCTCGGACGGCCCCCCCGAGTTGAACGCCTGGCTCATCAGCTGCCAGGCGAGCAGGCCGGCACCAGCCAGCAGAACGAGTCCGATGAACACGCCGGCGATCCGCCACCACCGGGGTGCGCTTCGCTGAGATGGGGCATACGCGGGATTCGACGGGCGGGCCGGTGCGTAGGCGGCACGGGGTCGGAACGCCGCCGTCTGTGCGTTGGCAGCGGCGGCCTGACCTGGGGCGCCCGGCCCGCTGGCCCGGGCCGCCTCCATCCGTGGACGGGTGGGACCGGAGCCGTTGTGGTGGGAGAGACCTGGATCAACCGGCCGGCCGCCGACCTGGGTGGCTTCACCGGCGTATGCGGCGTTGGCGCGCGAGGCGGGCGCACCGAGGTCCGCGGGGCGGTTGGAGGGTGGCAGCACACCCTCGATCGGGGTGACGCCCACGACCTCGGTCAGGGCAGTCGCGATCTCGCGTGGCGTGGTGAGAGACGCGCCGTTGCGTGGCCGGTCAGAAAGGATGCGCTCGGTGATCTCGTCGAGCGATCGGGGTACACCCGCGCGGCACTGCCGGGGTGACAGAAGAGTGCCGTCGGCCGCACGGGGTGCCGCGTCGAGGCCCGACCTCGGGCCGGTCGGCCAGCGAGCCGTGAGGGCGGCGTACAACAGGCGGCCGAGACCGACCGCGTCGGCACGGATGGGATCACCCTCGCCCGAACCACCACTCGTCGTGAGGGCCGCCTGGGTGGCGAGCCCGACGATCTTGATCGACCCGGCATCAGTGACGACGATGCTGTCGGGGTCGAGCCGTTGGTGGGCGAGGTCCTGCTCGTGTGCCCTCGCCAGCGCCTCGGCGACCTCGCGCACGACCAGACCAGCCTGCTGCGGTGGGAGAGGTCCGTCGGCCAGCACCGTGCCGAGGCTGCGACCTGGCACCCACTCGCGTACGACATAGGCGACGCCGTCATCACGCATCGCGTCGAGCACACGGATGAAGCGCACATCGGCAGCGGTGGCCGCACGCCGCGATGCCTCCAGCAAACCTTCGGACCGGGGGTCGTCGGCGGCGAGGACATGCACGACCACAGAACGTGAGAGCACCTCGTCGACCGCGCGCCAGGTCTGTGCCACTCCGCCGTCGCCGGGGGTCTCCGCGAGGAGCTCCGCGACCCGGTAACGGCCGGCGAGCGTCACGCCTGGGTCGACATCAGTGGGATGCACGGCCCTCCTGCTCGCCGAGGGACGGTGGCCGTCCCGTGGTGGTTGGCTTGCTGCTACATGCTAATGCCCGGCGGCCGACGTTGCTGGGAGCGGCGACTAGCATCCCGGCATCCGTCCGGTTTACGAGGCCGCCCGTCCAAGGCGGGCACGTAGAAGCCCGAGGAGTTCGGTGACCTCCCGCACCCGGAACCACCGGGCCAGCAGAAGGTACCCCCCGGCGAGGACAACCCCGCCGGCGGCCACCGCCGTCACCGCCACCACCAGACCGGAACCCAAGCCCCCCGTGACCAGTCGGGCCGTACCGAACGCCGCCAAGCCCGCGAGCAAGGCGGCCGCACCCGCACGAATGTACGTGCTCGCGATCCGGCGCCCGTCGGCGCCACCGATCCGGCGGCGCAGAACGTGGAGGCTGACCACGAAACCGATCCAGTAGCTGACGCTGTAGGCCGCCGCGATTCCGACCGTCTTCCACTGCACCGGCAGGATCTGATCGGCGATGACGGCGCAGACGATGCTGGCCACCACCACGACGAGCTGGATGAAGACGGGCGTCCGGGTGTCCTCGTAGGCGTAGAAGCCGCGCAACACGATGTGGTGGCTGGAGAAGCCGATCAGGCCGAGCGCGAACCCCATCAACACGTACCCCATGAACTGCGCGCTCTGGAAGCCCACCTGACCGTGCATGAAGAGCGCGACCGTCATGTCGGGGCCGAGCGCGAGGAACGCGGCGGCAGCCGGGATCATCGCGACCGCGGTCAACCGGAGCCCTTCGGACAGGCTGGCACGGACGTCGGCGTGCCTGCCCTCCGCGGCGAACCCACTCATCCGTGGGAGCAGGGCGGCCACGATGGAGACGGTGATGACCGCATGCGGGAGGATGAAGATGTTGTAGGCGTTGAGGTACGGCGTCAGACCATAACCGCGATCATCACCGAACGTCCCGAGCGCCTCGGCTCCCGCACCGGTGGTGAGTCGACTCGCGACGAGAAACCACACCTGGTTGACCAGGACGTACCCGATCGTCCACAGCGCCAGCTTGCCCGACTTGCCGACGCCGCCCCCGCGGAAGTCCCAGCGTGGGCGGAGCCGGAACCCTGCCCGGCGAAGCACAGGCAGGAGGCAGAGCGCCTGGACGGCGATCCCCGCGGTCGAGCCGAGGCCCAGGAGCGCGATCTCGCCACCCGTGATGTTCGCGGGGGAGTCCGCGTCCGACACGACGATGAACGCCACGAAGACGGCGATCGCGATGAGGTTGTTGAGGATCGGCGCCCACATCATCGGACCGAAACGCCCGCGGGCGTTGAGGATCTGGCCGACGATGAGGTAGAGACCGTAGAAGAAGATCTGCGGCAGGCAGTACCACGCGAACGCCACCGCGAGGGCGAAGTACGGCTCGTTCGCAGACGTCAGCAGCGTGTCGCTCGCGTACGCGCCAATCAGAAGCGGCGCACACACGACGGCGACCGCACTCATGATCGCGAGCACCAGCGCGGTCAGCGTGAGCAGCCGTTGCCCGAACGCCTCCCCGCCGTCCGGGTCGTTCTTCATCGCCCGGACAAGCTGCGGGACGAAGACTGCGTTCAGGGCGCCGCCGGCGATCAGGATGTAGAGCGAGTTCGGGATCGTGTTGGCGAGGTTGAACGTGTCGGCGAACAACGCCATCCCGAGCGCCCAGGCGAGGACCAGGGTGCGGGCGAAGCCGGTGACCCGGGACACGATCGTGCCGAGGGCCATGACAACGCTGGCCCGCAGCAGGCTGGAGTCGCGACTCGACGTACTCTGCGGCGCCGCGGCCGTCTCGCCGCTCACCGGTCGGCCTTCGTCATGTCGAGGTCCGGGTCGCTCTCGTTGGACGGCCCAGCGGCTTCTGTCGCACCGGCCGGCCGGCCGTCGGGAACGCCGGCCGGATCCTGGTGCTCGATCTGCGCTGCCTGGCTGTTGTGCACGACCTGCGGATCCTCTGTCTCGTCGAACCGCACCGAAGGCTCGGTGGCGGGCTGGGGTTCAGGCTCAGATTCGGGCTGCGGTTCAGGCTCAGATTCGGGTTCGGTCGTACCGTCGGGTGCCGTGCCGCCAGTGGATTCCTCGGCGGGCGCCGGCTCATCCGGCTCGTCTGCCTGGTCGCGCCGCGCGGACCGCCGGGCGACCAGCGCCGACCTGACGCGGGGCACGATCCGCGCCCCCGCCGCGAGGAACAGGAGGCCAAGACCCACGTAGATGACCACCCAGCCGACCTGGCCGTACCCGGTGACGCGGACAGGGAACGACTGGACCGGACCGAACGGCGTCCCTGACGGTGTCGTCAGGCGGACCTCCATCTGGACGGCGCCACCGCTGGACGTCTCGGCGGTCACGCTGACCGTCGCCCGCCGCTTCGGGTCGACGCGGACCGTCTCGATCGGCGCGACGGTGAGGACGTTCGGGTCCCGCGGGCGTACCTGCAACTGCACCCTGACCGCCTGGTTACCGCGGTTCCAGATCGTGACGGGGAAGCGGCCGCTCTGGCTGGACAGCGTGACGAGGCGCGGCGGCACGACCGAAACCTCGCTGATGTTGGAGCGGAGGTTGGCGTCCATCGCGTCGATGAGATCGATCGCCTGTTCCGGGTGACCGCGCCAGGCCATCGAGGTGCCGCGGAGGAAGCCGCGGTCGAGCGAGGGACGCGACTCCTCGGGCCTGGCGAGGAGGTCAAGCATGCTGTCGGTGGTTGAGGACAGCTGCCGCAGCCGGTTGATGACGCTGGGGCTGAGCTGGGCGCGCCGGTCGGCGTTCGACGGTGCGAGCGGACCGCCGTACGCGGTCGGCGCCTGGGAGAGCAGCGCGCCGGTGGAGATACGGCGCAGCCACGACGTCGATTCCAGCGTCCTGAACAACGTGGCGCCCCCGGCGCCCGGGTCCCAGGTGCGGGGGAACGCCGCGACCACCCGGCGGAGGGTCTTGGGTGAACCCCCGCCCGCCATCGCGAGGAGGGCGGTCTCGCTGAGGAAGCGCTGCTGGACGTTCGCCGCGGAGGACTGCCCGGACGGGCCGCCCGCCGTCAGGGTCGGGTCTGAGACGAGTGCGGTGAGCGCGCCTTCGGGGGTGGCGAGCGAGGCGACCGGGCTCGAGCCGTCCCGTGGCAGCTTCGGTAGTGCGTTCTGGGTGAGGAGCACGGTCCGCGCGCCGGTCGAGGCGATCGTCTCGAGCGTGCCGGCGTCAGCGAACCCGGTGCCGGGCCAGACCAGCGTGCCCGCGGCCTGGTAGTCCTTGGCCCACTGACCCGCCGCCTTGACGGCCTCGGGGTAGCGGTCGGTGAGACGGTACCGCTCGAGGGCCGGAAGGTCGGGATCGGCGTACGGCAGAACGTAGGCGTCGCCGGCGGCCAGGACGCCGCGGGCGCGGTTGAGCCAGCGGAGCACGTCGGTGGTGGCGCTGGCACCCACCTTGTTCCCGGCGGCGGTGGTGTAGCCGTTGCTGAGTTGCTGCGCCTCGGCGAGGAGTTCCGGATCGATCGCGAAGGTGAGGTCGTAGGCCGCGCCGAGTTCGATGAGGCGGCTCAGGCGACCGCCTGGCGCGAAGTCCGCGAGGTTGGGGGCTGGTTCGCCCGGATCCCGAGTCGGTGGGACACCGGCCTGCGCGGCGGTACCCGCACCACCGGCGAACTCGTCGCCGCCGATCAGGCTGGGCCGCTCGGTGATCGGAAGCACGAACGCCACCTCGACCGGCGTCATCTTGGTGCTCTTCGGGAGGTACGGCAGGAAGGACCGCGCGCGCCAGGTCTCCCGGGTGCTGGAGTTGGGCAGCGTGCCCCGGATGTCGACTCCCACGACGTAGACGCCCGCCCGCGTGATCTCCAGTTCGCTGAGCGGGACGTCCACCGCGAACTTCGCCGAGGCTCGGGGTTTGAGCGTCTCGGTGACCTGGTCGACGAGGTTCCACGGCTCGTCGATGCGGATGCCGAGGCGCTCGCCGGGTTGCTCGGCAGCGGCGGCGGAGAGTTCGGCGCGGGTGGTGAGCGGCGAACGGTCGAACCAGAACATCGCGTTCACCGTCGACAGGGGTGCGTCACCCGTGTTGACGACCCGCCCGGTGATACGGACATGGTCTGCCGGCTTGCTCGCGAACGGCGTGATCGAGTCGAGCATCACCCGGACCCGGGGCTCCTGGGCGGCGGCGGGTCCGGCTGCGACGGTGAGGAAGCCACCGAGACTGACGAGCACCGTCACCACGGCGCACACCAGTCTCGCTCGACGTCGGACCTTTGACACGCCTCGATGCTAATGGGCCAACCTGCGTGCCCAGTGCCGAAGCCGGAGCGCGGGGTGCTTGCGGTCGATCATGTCAGTGCTTCACGGGCGGCCGCGGGGCGCCTGGTCGCCGCCTGGGGGAGGCACGACGTACGCTTGCGTCCCGTGTCGAAGGACCGCCTGAGCGAAGCACAGCGTCGTGGCGTTCGCGAGCTCCTGCGGATCGCCCCCGTGGTCGATGAGTTGGGCGCGCGCTTCCAGCGTGCGGATCAGCAGATCGCGTTGGTGGGTGGTTCCGTGCGGGACGCCCTCCTCGGCCGGCTCGGCACCGACCTCGACTTCACCACCAGTGCACGACCCGAGCAGGTCGAGCGGCTCCTCGTCGGCTGGGCGGACGCCACCTGGGACATCGGACGTGAATTCGGGACGATCGGGGCGCGCAAGGGCGACTGGCGGATCGAGATCACGACCTTCCGGGCCGAGGCGTACGACCCCGACAGCCGCAAACCGCGGGTGACGTACGGCGACACCCTCGAAGGTGACCTCGGCCGGCGCGACTTCACCGTCAACGCGCTCGCGGTCGCACTGCCCGGTCGGGAGTTCGTCGACCCGTTCGGTGGCCTGACCGACCTGGCCGCGGGTGTCCTGCGCACACCGGCCACGCCGGAGGAGTCGTTCACCGATGACCCGCTGCGGATGATGCGGGCGGCGCGGTTCGCGAGTCAGCTCGGCTTCGCCGTCGCACCCGAGGTCGTCGACGCGATCCGGGCGATGGCCGACCGCATCACGATCGTGTCCGCCGAGCGGGTACGCGACGAGCTGGTCAAGCTGATCCTCGGCGACCACCCCCGAGCCGGGCTCGAGTTGGTCGTCTCCACCGGGCTGGCCGACCACATCCTCCCTGAGCTGCCGGCGTTGCGTCTCGAGGTTGACGAGCACCACCGGCACAAGGACGTCTACGAACACAGTCTGACGGTCCTGGAGCAGGCGATCGCGCTCGAAAATCGGATCGGTGACGGTGGGCCCGACTTCATCACCCGGTTCGCCGCGCTCATCCACGACATCGGCAAGCCCAGGACGCGGCGGTTCGAGGGCGGCGGCCGGGTGACCTTCCACCACCACGAGGCGGTCGGTGCCAAGCTCACCGCGAAGCGGATGCGCGCCCTGCGGTTCGGCAGCGACCAGGTAGATGCGGTCTCCCGGCTGGTCGAGTTGCACCTGCGGTTCCACGGTTACGGCGGTGGGGAGTGGACCGATTCGGCCGTACGCCGGTACGTCCGCGACGCCGGCCCGCTGCTCGATCGGCTCCACGTGCTGACCCGGGCCGACTGCACGACCCGCAACCGCCGCAAGGCCGAGGCCCTCCAGCGCACCTACGACCACCTCGAGGAACGCATCGCCCGGCTGGCCGAGGAGGAGGAGCTGGGCAAGATCCGGCCCGACCTCGACGGCAACGAGATCATGGAGATCCTCGCTATCGGTCCCGGACCGGTGGTCGGGCGCGCCTGGAAGCACCTGCTCGAAGTGCGCCTCGATCAGGGACCGTTGGACAAGGACGCCGTACGCGCCGAACTCCTGCGCTGGTGGAAGGAACTACCCGAGTCCCACCAGTAACAGGGCTCAGCTTTCTGCGTGTTGATCTCGGTCGAGCTCGAAGATCGCTCGCCTGCTGCCGGACATCACGTGGCAAATGCCCAAGCTTTTCGCTACGGCAAACCTCGCCGGCCGAGGCTTCTCGGTGGCCGGCAGTCACCGACATATGGGTTGGAAACGGTTACGGCAGCCGGGAGCTCTCGGGATAGGCCCGGGGTTGTGGGCGGGGCCAGATCCCAGTGAGCCGGGCGTACACCGCCGCCGCACCAATGTAGGTGGCCGAGGAAAGCGCGAGGATGGCGTACGACCGGCCGGTCGGTGGGAGGGTCACGGCGGCGAAGGCGGCCGCCCCCACGAAGACGACGTTGAAGATCACGTCATAGAAGGAGAAGACCCGTCCCCGATAGACGTCGTCGACGTTCTCCTGGACGAGGGTGTCGACGCAGATCTTGATGCCCTGCGCCGCGAGCCCGAGCACGAAGGCCGCGACGAGCATGCTCGGCTCCGTGTAGAACGCGCCCGGCACCAGCAGCGCGAACGCCGCCGCCATGAACAACAGGACGATCCAGGTCTCCTTACGCATCCGGCGTACGGCGATCGGCGTCAGCAGCGCCGCGGCGCCGAAACCCAGCCCGGAGGCGAGCACCGTCGTCGCGATCCCGGCGAGTGCGGCGGAGGGATCGGTGGGCTCGAAGTAGTTGCGGTACAACAGGATGGTCGCGACAAGTTGGACGCTGTAGAAGAACCTCTGGACTCCGATCGCGGCGAGCCCGAGTGTCGCCGGCCGGCGCGAGAGCACGTGCCGGCCGCCGTCGACCAGGCCGCGGAAGACGTGGTGGACGGCTTCCCGCACCGCCTGTTTGGCACTGGCCAGATCGGGTCCGAGGAGTGTCCGCGGGATCCGGAGGGCGAGAAGCGCCCCACCCAGGTATCCCAGGGCGGCGACCAGGAGGACGAACGTCTCGGCATTGGTGGCGGCGCCTTGGCTGAGCGCCGCGACGCTTGACCCGGCAACGAGCCCAATGAGGTACGCCAGGGTCCCGCAGGTCGGCGACACGGCGTTCGCCATCACGAGCCGTTCGGTGGGCACCACGTGCGGAAGGGCCGCCGACAGCGCGGCCAGCAAGAATCGGTTGACAGACAGGCAGGCCAGGATGAGGGCGAAGAAGCCCGGACCGTCATTGCCGCGGGCGACGAAGAACACGACTGCCAGGACGAGTGCCGCCCGGATGAGGTTCGACCCCAGGAGCACCTGGCGGCGCGACCAGCGGTCGAGGAGGACGCCGCAGAACGGCCCCAGAAGCGAGAAGGGGAGTAGCAGGATGGCGAATCCCGCCGCGATCCCGCCGGCGGTCGGCTGACGTTCAGGAGAAAACAGGACGTACGACGCGAGCGCGACCTGAAAGATGCCGTCTGAGAACTGCGACACCAGGCGGACGGAGAACAACCGCCGGAAATAGCGGTAGCCCACAAGGAGCGTACGGACATCGATCAGGAACTGCACTTCTGCAGGCTAGTCGCTGGTCTGGTCCGCTACTGGCAGTGGCGGGCTATCCGGCGGAGTTGACTCGGGCGCACCCTTGTGCGGATCTTTTGATCAAAGGTGCCCCGAGCCAACAAACCGGCGTCACACGCTCAGCGCTCGACCTCTCCGCTGATGAACTTCTCTACAAGGTCGCGCGCCTGGTCGTCGGAGTACTGAATCGGCGGACTCTTCATGAAGTACGACGAGGCGGACAGAATGGGCCCACCGATCCCGCGGTCCTTCGCGATCTTGGCGGCCCGGATCGCGTCGATGATGATGCCGGCCGAGTTGGGAGAGTCCCAGACCTCCAGCTTGTATTCGAGGCTGAGCGGCACGTCACCAAAGGCGCGGCCCTCGAGCCGGACGTACGCCCATTTCCTGTCGTCCAACCACGGCACGTGATCGCTCGGGCCGACATGGACGTTCCGCTTCTCGAGTTCATGCGGAATCTGCGAGGTGACCGACTGGGTCTTGGAGATCTTCTTGGATTCCAGGCGGTCACGCTCGAGCATGTTCATGAAATCCATGTTGCCGCCGAAGTTGAGTTGGTACGTCCGCTCGACGACGACCCCGCGGTCCTCGAACAGCTTCGACAACACCCGGTGGGTGATCGTGGCGCCGACCTGACTCTTGATGTCGTCTCCCACGATGGGCAGGCCCGCGTCCTCGAACTTCTTCGCCCATTCCGGATCCGTCGCGATGAACACCGGAAGGGCGTTCACGAACGCGACCCCTGCGTCAAGGGCGCATTGCGCGTAGAACTTGTCGGCTTCCTCCGACCCCACCGGCAGGTAGGAGACGAGCACGTCCGCATTTGTGTCCTTCAGGATCTGGACGACATTGACTGGTTCCGCGTCGGATTCGGTGATGGTCTCGCGGTAGTACTTCCCGAGTCCGTCAAAGGTGTGCCCACGCTGAACGATGACGTTCGTGGGCGGGACGTCGCAGATCTTGATGGTGTTGTTCTCGCTGGCGACGGTCGCGTCGGCGAGATCCTGTCCGACCTTCTTGGCGTCGACGTCGAAGGCGGCGACGAATTCTACGTCGCGTACGTGATACGGGCCGAACTGAACGTGCATGAGGCCGGGCACCTTCTGGGTGGGGTCGGCGTCCCGGTAATAGTGCACGCCCTGAATCAATGAGGTCGCGCAGTTTCCGACTCCGACGATGGCGACCCGTACCGTTTGGGAACCCATTCGGACATCTCCTTTGGTGAAGCCGGCGCGATGCCGGTCCAGCCTTTTCTGGATCCGACTCGCGCTCGGACGTGATCAGGTGGGATTCGGCTTCCTGAACTTCGATCTGCTGGTCGCGCGTGGTTCTTCACCCGGACCGGCGAGGGTTCGCCGTGCACCCTTGGTGGTCCGTTTGCCCCCACCGGCGGGTGGTTTCACATCGCCGTGCCGTTCTGATGCGATCAGACCGCTGAGCCAGTCGACTTCCCGCTCGACCGATTCGAGGCCGTGCCGTTGGAGTTCGAGGGCGTAGGCGTCCAGTCGTTCCTGCGTGCGCTGGAGTTGGGTGCGTACGCGGTCGAGTCGCTCCTCGAGCCGGCGGCGCCTCCCCTCGAGGATCCGCAGGCGGACGGCCGCGTCTGTGCGGGCGAAGAACGCGAAGTGGACGCCGAAGTTGTCGTCCTCCCAGGCGGAGGGGCCGCCCTCGTCGAGGAGTTCGGCGAACCGCCGCCTGCCTTCGGGTGAGAGCCGGTAGACGATCTTGGCTCGCCGGAGCGGCGGCGTGCCCGCGGCCGGCGCGTCGTCAGAGATCCAGCCCTCGGCCAGCATCGTCTTCAGGCACGGGTACAGCGAGCCGTATGACAGGGCACGCCCCCACCCGAAGGCGGAGTTGAGCCGTTTGCGGAGTTCGTAGCCGTGCATGGGTGCCTCGTGAAGCAGGCCGAGCACGGCCAGTTCAAGGACACCGCTCCTGCGTGCCATGCCTCACCTGCCCACAAATCGCCCTGCCGACCTCGGGCCCCTGTCGGCGGCCCCGAGGCGGGTTGGTTGGCCGGGTCTCTATCGCTTCGATATATCGAACCGATACATCGAAGCGATATGTGAGGACGATAGGTCGCGAAGCGTGCGGGACGCAAGACCCCCGAGCAGGCCGCCAGGTCCTCGCGCTGGGTTCCGTTCTGGGTCGGGGGCACCCTTGTCCAATAGAGCCGTACAGGGGCGCCCCCGACCCAGAACGGCTTTGGGCTGAGGGTTCTGATCCCTAGTGACGGGAGTGACCTTCTGCCTGTTGGCTAGACGTCGTACCCTCGTTGCCATGTGGTCCCAACGGTCGGTCGTCGACTACAGCTTGCAGCGCAAGGCGACGCTGCGCGCGCTGTACGGCGGCCATGCGACCGTGATGGAGGACGTCTGTGATGCTGACCCGTATCTCTTGCGGGCGGCGAAGTTTCACGGGGAACAGACCGACCGGGACTGCCCGGTCTGTCGCAAGGAGAGGCTGACGCACGTCACCTATGTCTTCGGTGACGAGCTCGGACAGTACTCCGGCCGGATTCGTCAGACCCCAGAGCTGGAGGCGATGGCGCGCGAGCACGGAGAGTTCCGTGTCTACGTCGTCGAGGTCTGTCAAAGCTGCGGGTGGAACCACCTCACCACGTCGTACGTCCTCGGTGATGGCACGCCGCGACGACCCCCACGTCGACAGCGAACGGTGGAGGACGAATACTCATAGACCGGACACTTTGCCGTACCCGTCGGCAGCGCCGGTCGCTGCCGGCCGACCCCCTGGGACGACACTGTGACACGGACCCACCTGCGCGACGACGGTTCTGTGTACGCCGCCGCGCAAAGCAAGCGCCGACCCACTGACGGCTCGTACGCCCGACCGACCCGGCAGTACGCCAGGGGTTCCGTCGATGTCCTCGATGACACCCCCGCGTCGCGCCACGGTCCCCCGGGTCGGCGAGCGACGCGGGTCCGCCGACGCCGTCGTGGTCGACGATTCCTCTTCGGCCTGCTGATCACCCTGGTGGTGGTGCTGCTCGGCGGGGTCGCGGCGTTCGTCATCGGCTACGCCAAAACCCCGATCCCCGACCCCAACACGCTGGTGGACGCCAACACCACGACGTTGTATTACAGCGACGGCAAGAGCGTCCTGGGGTCCTTCCACGCCCAGAACCGCATCTCGGTGCCGCTCGACCAGGTGCCGAAGCCGGTGCAGGACGCGGTGCTCGCGGCGGAGAACCGCACGTTCTGGACTGACAAGGGTGTCTCGCCGTCCGGCATCCTCCGCGCGGTCTGGAACCAAGCGCGCGGTCAGTCGACGCAGGGTGGGTCCACGATCACCCAGCAGTACGTCAAGAACTACTACCTCACGCAGGACCAGACCTGGAGCCGCAAGCTCAAGGAGCTCTTCATCTCGCTGAAGGTCCAGCGCCAGCTCTCCAAGCAGGAGATCCTCCAGCACTACCTCAACACCAGCTACTTCGGGCGCGGCGCGCACGGCATCGAGGTGGCGGCCCAGTCCTACTTCGGCACGCATGTCCAAGACCTCACGCCCGAGCAGGCGGCGGTGCTGGCAGCGGTCCTCCGTGCCCCGTCCAACTACGACCCAGCCTCTGACCCGCAGAACGAGAAACGGCTCGAAGGCCGCTACCGCTACGTGCTGCGCGGCATGGCGGACCTCGGGAGTTTTGACCGGGCCGCGGCCGAGCAGGTGCCGCTGCCCAAGCTCAAGCCTGTCAACAGCAAGCAGGTCTACCGCGGGCCCGGTGGTTTCCTCCTCGTGCAGGTGCGCAAGGAGCTCCTGCGCCTCGGATACACCGAGCAGCAGATCGAAGCCGGTGGCCTGCAGGTCACCACGACGTACGACCCGAAGGCCCAGCGGGCCATGGAGAAGGCGTTCAAGGAGAACTTCCCGACCAAGAACGCCAAGGGCGTCCACGCTGGTGGCGCCGCGATCCGGCCCGGCACCGGCGAAGTCGTGGCGATGTACGGCGGACCCGACTACCTCGAGCGCCAGTTCAACGACGCGACGCAGGCCAAGCTCCAGCCGGGTTCGACGTTCAAGCCGTTCGCGCTCACCGCGGCGCTGGAGGACGGCATCTCCCTCAAGAGCCGGTTCTGGGGTAACACCCCGTACGAACTTCCCAACGGGGACAAGGTCAAGAACGAGTTCAACCGCGACTACGGGCGCTATGTCGACCTGATGCGCGCCACGCGCGACTCGATCAACACCGCGTACGTCGACCTCACCGTCAGCGCCATCAAGCCCGATGACGTCGTCGACGCCGCCGTGCGTGCCGGCGTCCCAGCGAACTCACCCGGCCTCGAAAAGCACGCGAAGGTCTCCCTCGGTTTCGCGTCCGTCTCCCCGATGGACATGGCGAACTCCTACGCGACGTTCGCGATCGGCGGCCAGCGTTCCTCCTGGCACGTCGTCGACAAGGTGATGACCCGAAGTGGGGAGGTCACCTACGAGGCCAAGCCGGCGATGAAGCGGGAGTTCGACAGCGACGTCATGCGGGACGTCAACTACGCCCTCCAGGACGTCATCCAGGGCGGCAGCGGGGAGAAGGAGGCCAAGAAGATCGGTCGGCCCGCCGCGGGCAAGACGGGTACGCACGAGGACCAGACCGCGTGGTTCGTCGGATACACCCCGCAGATGTCGGCCTCGGTCGCGTTCTACAAGGACGCTAACGGCGACGGCGTGAAGGAGTCGCTGGACGACGTGGGCGGCATGAACACCTTCTTCGGCGGTGGCTACCCCGCCAGGATCTGGACCGCGTTCATGGCTGAGGCGCTCGACGGTCAGCCGGTCCAGCAGTTCCCACCGCCGGCCAAGATTGGTACCGACGTCAACCCGGCGCCGACTCGTACCACCACGCCGACACCGACCCTTGGTCCCACGACGCCGGCCCCCCTGCCGACGACGCCCGAGCCGACGTTCACTCCGCAGCGGCCGCGGCCGAAGCCCACCTACACGCCGTTGCCACCAACGCCGGGACCGAGGCCCGGGCCGACCCGCACCAAGGATCCGAAGCCGCAGCCATCTCCGACCAGGACGAAGCCGTTCCCACGGTCGACCGACCTGCCCACGGCGCCACCGCCCCCGGGCTGAGCGAGGTCCTCCCCCCGCATGTCCGTAGGTTCCATTTCCGCCGGGATCGGGGAGGGGACCCCCGGCAGGTGCCGACAGAACGGCCCGGATAGGGCACGATGGGGCCCGGAACGGCGCGGACGGATCCATGCCACTGGCTGGAGCCGTCCGTGGGCGGACAGCTTGTACGACGAGAAGCGGCCGTGACACCCGGAGGCGTGGGGCCGAACCACGTCTGGGTGCGGCGGTGCGAACCAGAAGGCACGGAGGCGTGGTGACCAGGAGCCCGTCGCGGGACGATTCACTGGCCCGCGTAATGACCACGTGGCTCGGCGGTCCCATCGGCTACTACGCCCGCCTCAGCGCTTCCCGTTGGTCACCGCTCGCGGTCGTCATCCTGGTCACCACCGCGATGTTCGTCATCGGCGTGATCCAGAAGGCGCCGTGCCACATCGAAGGTTGGCCCCGCGAGACCGGGTACGCCTTCAGCCGGCTCTGCTACAGCGACGTGGCGTACCTCTACCGCGAGCGCGGCTTCGCTCAGGGCAGCATCGCCTACCTCGACAGCGGCAACTACCCCGCGCTCGAGTACCCCGTCCTGACCGGCCTCGTCATGCAGATCACCGCCTGGGTCACGCAGGCGTTCGGCAATGGCGCGGCCGTCGCCGAGAGTGTGCTCTTCTTCGACCTCACCGTCGTCGTGCTGTTCCTGTTCGCCCTGCTCGCCGTGTGGTCGCTGAGCCGGATCGCCCCGCATCGCCCGTACGACGCGATGTTCTTCGCGGCGGCGCCGACCCTCGCCCTTGCCGGCACGATCAACTGGGATCTCGTGGCGGTCGCGCTCACCGCCTGCGCCCTTCTGACCTGGTCACGGTCCCGGCCATTCGCCACCGGTGTCCTGATCGGTCTCGGAGCGGCGGCGAAGTTCTATCCGCTGTTGCTGCTCGGACCCCTGCTCGTGCTGGCACTGCGGTCGGGGAAGCTGCGCCTGTGGGGGGTCACGATGCTCTCCGCCAGCGCCGCCTGGCTCGCGGTCAACCTGCCGTTGATCGTCCTGGCGCAGGACAGCTGGAAGGTGTTCTGGTCGTTCAACACCGGCCGCGACGGCGACTTCGGCTCGATCTGGTACGTCCTCAAGCTCGCGGAGCATCCGGTGCCCGGGGTCAACGCGGTGTCGCTCGGCCTCTTCGCACTGGCCTGCCTCGGGATCGCAAGCCTGGCCATCCTGGCACCCAGGCGACCCCGGCTCGCGTCGCTCGTGTTCCTGACCGTTGCCGCGTTCCTGCTGGTCAACAAGGTGTACTCGCCGCAGTACGTCCTGTGGCTCCTGCCGTTCGTGGCCCTCGCCCGCCCTCGGTGGCGGGACTGGGCGGTGTGGCAGGTCGGCGAGTTGATCTACTGGGTGGCAATCTGGCTCCACCTGGCCGGCATCCTGGCGCCGGCCAACGACGCGCCTGACCGCCTCTACTGGGCGGCGGTTGGTATCCGGATCGCGGCCACGCTCTACCTGTGCGCGGTCGTCGTTCGCGACATCCTCGTTCCGTCGGCAGACGTGGTCCGCGAGCGCGGACTCGTCGACGATCCGACCGGCGGTCCGTTCGACCAGGCGGCTGACGCCCGTTGGTGCCGGCGACTCCTCGGTGCCCGTCGGCCGGGTCGGCCACCCCTGCAGGAGGGCGTGACGCCATGAGCAAGCGCAGCGCGCGAATCATCAAACACAGCGCCATTGGTGCCTCATGCGCGCCCGCAGCGAAGCGAGGACGGGCATGAGCGAGCGCAGCGCGCGAATCATCAGACACAGCGCCATTGGTGCCTCATGCGCGCCCGCAGCGAAGCGAGGACGGGCATGAGCAAGAGACGCAGATGGGGTACGGAACCACCTCCTGAGGAGCCCGATCGGCGAGATCCTCCTCAGACGTGGGGCGAGGACCAGCTGCCAAGCGTCCGCGCCCGGCGCAGAGGGGACCTTCCCAGCTGGGGCGACGTACCCCCGTCGCCCGATCCGCGCCCAGCAGTCGAGCCGCCGCCCGCTGGCCGGCGCGGATACGTCGACCCGGGGTTGTCCGACCACACAGCGGTTTGGCCGGGAGCCCCCGTCCCGCCGGACAGAACGCCGGCGGACCCGGGCACGTCGCCCGCTCAACCTTCGACAGGCTGGCCGGACTCGGGGGATCAGACCACCGCCCGGGGCCAGCAACCCAGCTGGGACACCGGAGCCGCGTGGGGCAGCCGTCCGGCATCCGACCCGACCACGGGGCGCCCGTCCACCGGGCGCCAGCCCGCGCGGGAGGAACCCTCCTCGTGGGAAGCCGATGCACGGTGGCCGCACGCGTCCCCGCTCCGAGACGAGACGGCGGCCTTCACCGATCCGACCCGCGGCGTCGACCCGTCACAGCCGGGCGGGCCGGCCTGGGGAAATCCCGCGTCGCCCCGCGAAAGCACCGGCCGGCATGCCGTTCCACCCGAGTGGTCAGCTGAGCAGACCTGGTCCAGCGATGCACTGGGTTCCCGGACGCCCACGACCGGACCCGTCACCGACACCGGCTGGTACGGCGCGAACGACGTGGAGGCGGCTGATCGGGGTACCTGGACCACATCCCATCGCGAGGCCGCCGACGATCCCGTGACGAGGACCAGCACCGGGTGGTCGGGTCCGGGTTCGCTGGGGTACGACGAGGCCGACGCGAACGCCGACTGGCGGCAGGGGCCCCAGTCGGCTGACGATAACCGGCGGTGGGACGACACGCAGAGCTGGCGGGACCTCACCATCACGGATCCGCCGAATACCGCTGCCTCCGGTGCGCAGGCAGCGCCGGAGCCCCCGATGCCGCCTGGCCTCGCGCCGCTTGCGGCTGATCTCGCGCTGCCGACACCGACACCAACCCCTGGCCAGGGCATCCCGGGCGAGGGTGGTGGCGCCGGTACGGCCATGCAAACCCGCGGCGCCGCCTTCCCCGACACCGATCCCAGCACCGCCCGCGCAGGCTCAGCCACTCCAGTACCCCCGACCGGGCTGTGGTCCCGACTGCCGTCCTGGGCACGGCTGAGCCGGAATGACCTCGAGGTCCTCGCGTGGTGGACGTTCACCAGGATCGGGATCCTCCTGGTGGCACTCGCCGGTCCGTGGCTCTTCCTCACTGAGAGTAAGGTTCCGGGCTTCCTCGACCGTTGGCAGCAGTGGGACTTCTGGCACTTCGACCGGATCGCCACCCACGGCTACTTCGCCAAGGGCTGGGACACCCCGGTCGAGGCGTTCTTCCCGGGCTTTCCAGCGTTGCTGTCCGTGGGCCACGCGATCGGCCTGCCGACGGCGGTGGCCGGACTCTGCGTGTCGTTCGTCGCCGGTGCGATCGCCGCGATCGCCCTGGGACGGCTCGCGGACGCCGAGTGGGGCCAGGGTGCCGGCCGCCGGGCCGCCGCCATGTGGATGCTCGCACCGCCGGCGATCTTTCTCGCGGCGCCGTACACCGAGTCGTTGTTCCTCGGGTTCGCGATCCCGGCCTGGCTGGCTGCCCGCCGCGGACACTGGTGGGTCGCTGGGCTGCTCGCCGCGGGCGCGTCGACGGTCCGGGTTTCGGGTGTGTTCCTGATCGCCGCGCTGGTTGTGGAGTTCCTGACGTCCCGCAAGCGTCGTGACTGGGTGCAGGGTGCCTGGCTCGCGCTCCCGCTCGTGCCGCTTCTCGGCTACATGGCATACCTTCGCGTCAACACCGGCGACTGGATGCGGTGGTACCACGCGCAGTCGCAGGAGTGGTACCGCGGCGCGACGTTCCCCGTCGAATCGCTGCTCAACACGGTGGACGCCGCGACCGGCCAGACCACCTTCGGAGACGTGAGCGAGGCCGTACGGGCGAACTGGGAGTGGATGTTCCGCGCCGAACTGGTCGCGATGCTCGTCGGCCTGGTGGTCACCGTGACCCTGCTCGCGTTGCAACGCTGGGGCGAGGCCACCTGGGTGGGCATCCAGGTGATCGCGTTTTCGACGTCGTACTGGTTCTTCTCCGTACCCCGGGCGACTCTCCTCTGGTTTCCGCTGTGGATGGGACTCGCCGCGCTGGCGGTGCGCTGGACCTGGGTATGGCGGATCTACCTCGTGCTCGCCGTGCCGTTATTCGGAGTGTGGGCGGCGGCGTACCTCACCGGACGATGGTCTGGCTGAGCCCCGAACCCGGTCCTCCTACGTCTCCGGCACCTGCGTCTCGGCCCCGGCCGTCCGTAGCCGGAAGAAACCCCGGCGCCCGACGCGGAGCAGCTCCCCGTCAACAGGCTCGAGAACGCCGTCCGGGTCAGACAGGACCCGCTCACCGAGCCGGACGGCGTTCTCCAGCACGAGGCGGCGGGCCGCACTCCGGCTGGCTGACGGCCGGGCCCGGCAGACGAGGTCGAGCACGGTCACCCGGGGCGTGGTGAGGACGAGGTCGGGCACGTCCGTGGGCTCGCGCCGCTCGGAGAACGTCGCCAGGAACCACTCGCGCTCCTCATCCGCCCGCTCGGCGCCGTGGTAGCGGGCGACGACCGCGTGGGCGAGACCGAGCTTGGCGTCCCGGACCGCACGGCCGCCGCGCTCCAAGGCCTGCCGGGCGTCCTCGACCATCGCGTCCGGGAGCGTCGTGTAGACCTCGAGGTACTCCGGCGTGAGCGTGTCCGGGAGCCGCGTCAGCTTGCCGAACTTCTCCCGCGGCGGATCCGTGAGCGCGACGTAGTTGCCGAGGCTCTTGGACTGCTTCTCGCGGCCGTCGGTCCCGGGCGTGATCTTGGTGGTGATCACCACCTGCGGCGGCGCGCCGAGGCGCTGCTGGTAGTGCCGGCCGAGCATCTCGTTGAACAGCTGGTCGCTGCCGACGATGGTGAGGTCGGAGCGTACGGCGTAGGAGTCGTAGCCCTGCAGGACGGGGTAGCACAGCTCGTGCATCGCGATCTCGCGCCCGGCCGCGATCCGGCGGCGGAACATGTCCCGGGCGAGCAGTTGCGCGTGGGTGACGTGGGAGAGGAGTTCGAGCATCCCGGTCGTGGTGAGGCCGGCGTACCACTCGGAGTTCCGGCGTACCTCGAACACCGCGGGATCGGTGCGAAGCACCAGTCCCACCTGCTCGACGAACGCGGCCGCGTTGCGCTCGATCTCCTCGGGTGGGAGTACCGGGCGGCTCTCGGACCGGCCGGTCGGATCTCCGACCTGGGTCGTGACGTCGCCCAGCAGGAAGACGACCTTGTGGCCGGCGTCCTGCAGGCGCCGCATCAGCCACAGGTTGACCGCGTGCCCGAGATGGAGGAACGGCGCGGTGCAGTCGACGCCGTACTTCACTCGGAGTGGGCGGCCGCCGGCCAGCAGGGCGGAGAGTTCGGAGGCACCGACGACCTGGTCCGTGGTGCGTGCGAGGTCGGCGAAGAGGTGGGCAGCAGCGTCGTCGGACAGCTGGATGGCAGACATGTTCGGGAAAATCCTTCGGAGGAGAGCAGCGGAGCCGCCCGACAGCGGGCAGCACTGAAACCGGCGCGGTTAGCGCCGATATCGCCACTCGGTCCCGAACATGCCCGGGACACTAGCGCACCGACAGTGGATCCGCCACGCCTTCACCGTGTTCACCGGACCAGCCTCGTCCCTTGACCGGGGCGCATGGGCTGACTGACATTCAAGGAAGTGTTGGCTGCGCTGGTAGCTGAGACCGGGCAAGTTGCGCCGCGGTGGCGATTGCCTCAGTGGTGTAGCTCTTGACCAAAATGGTGACGATGTGTTCTTTGCCCGACTTGGCTGGAGACGGACCGGTGCGTCTCCAGCCAGGTCGGACGCTTCCAAAAGATCGAGCCGTGGGTTCAGTCCAGCGTCGGCGAGGTGGGCCATGGCCGCATCCAGCAACTCTCGATCTGACATAGCGTCCACTGCACAGCGACGTTCACTAAAAATGAACACCTCGGAAAGTGAACGCCCAAGCGGGTCCGTCGACCATCACGAAGGGCTCAGAGCCAGTCGTTGTCACGGGCGACGCGGAACGCCTCGGCGCGGCTGGCGACGCCGAGCTTGGCCACCACCGCCGACAGGTGGTTGCGCACGGTCCCGGGGGACAGGTTGGTACGCCGGGCGATCACCGCGACCGGCGTGTCGAACTCCGCGAGCCTCAGCACCTCCAGCTCACGCGGGGTCAGCGGGCAGGGCGGCGCGGTCAGAGCATCGGCGGCGAGTGCCGGGTCGACGTACCTGCTGCCGCCGTACACCCGGCGGATCACGTCGGCAAGCGTGCCACCCGGTGAGCCCTTGGGCAGGAAGCCCTTCGCCCCCGCGGTGAGAGCCTGCTGCAGGTGCGGTGGCCGGCCGCGGCCGGTGAGGATCACCACCGCGCACGACGGGAGTGCGCGCGCAAGCTCGGCGGTGACCTCCAGCCCGTCGAGTCCGGGCATCTGCAGGTCGACGACCGCGACGTCTGGCCGGTGGGCGCGGGCAGCCTCGACCGCGCCCACGCCGTCCGCCGTACGAGCGACAACTTCCAGGTCCTCCTCGAGGTCGAGGAGAGCGGCCAGTGCGTCGCGGATGAGTTCCTCGTCGTCCGCGAGCAGGACCCTGATCACGATGCCGGCACCGTGATCTCGAGCGTGAACACATCGCCGGCCAGGTGGGTATGCAGTGTTCCGCCCACCCCGGCCAGCCGTTCCGCGGCCCCGCGCAACCCGGAACTCCGGTCGTCGGAGGCGGCTGCCCGCGCGCCATCGTTCGCGATGGTCATGCGTACCTCCCTAGTGGTGTCCTGGCTGAGCTCGATCGTGCACCATCCGGCTGTGCTGTGTCGCAGGACGTTGGTACAGCCTTCCCGCAGGGCCAGAGCGAGCTGCGTGGCCGACTCGGCCGGCAGGTCCACCGCGGCGCGCCGGACCGTGCAGCGAATCCCCGCATCCCGCAGCACACCCTCCACCGCGAGGAGTTGGTCACCCAGGTCGACTGCCCGGTAGCCGTGCACGGCCTCGCGTACCTCCGCCAGCGCGGCGACAGACAAGCTCTGCACCTCGGCGGCCTCCCGCGCGGAGCGTTCGGGATCGACGCCGCTGAGCCGTGCGGCGAGTTCGGCCTTGAGCGCGATCACGGCCAGCCGATGACCGAGGAGGTCGTGGACATCGCGGGCGAACCTGAGGCGTTCCTCCGTGACCGCGAGCCGGGCCAGGGCCTCCCGCCCGGCTCTGGCCTGCAGGAGCAGGTTCCAGAGCCGGAGGGGCAGCATGATCATGCCGACGATGGAGCCGCCCACGGAGGCGGCGATCAGACCGTGCACCAGGGGCGACCCGCCAGTCACTGCGCCCACGAGGACTGCCACCAGTACGGCCCCGCCGGCCCCGACCCAGCGGGCGTACCCCGCCAGTAGGAGCGGGGCGAACCCCGCGGTCGCACCTCCGATCCAGGCCCAGGTGTACCAATCATCCGGGCCGACGGGTGCCACCAGGACGATCGAGAGTACGGATGCCAGGGCGAACCCGCCCGCGAGCAGGCGGCGGTTCCGCTCGGGGACCGATGGCGTCGCTACGGTGTGGAGGATGGACGCGTACGAGACCGCGAGGATCAGGACGCCGACCACGCCGAGCCACTGGTGTACCGCATGTGGCTCGTCAATCAGCGCGACCGTCGGCACAATCAGGCAGCCACCCCAGAGCACCCCGACCGACGCGAGGATGGCCCGTCGCGCGCCACGCACCCGCGGATCGTCGGTCGTGTCGAGGTCCACCGTCACCCGCCGATGCTAAGGCGCCGTGGCACGGCCACGACCATCACCAGAACAGCACGATGGTGACGGCGATGACCAGGTCGAAGACGGCACACCACTCCGACCACCAGCGAGGAACCACCGCGTCGGCCCGGTGGTGCGCGAAGTCCCACACCGAGTGGAAGCCCCACCCGGCGGCGATCACCAACGCGGCCGTCGAGGGATCGGCGTTCGCCGCGATCACCGCCAGCACGAGGTAGAGCGCGAGCCCGGCAAGTTGCAGCGCCAGCATCCGCGAATCCCGCAGCCGACCTCGTACGGCGCCGAAGAACAGGTACCCGGCCGGCAGCACCAGCAGAGCCCATGGCGGCGGCACGAATGGGGAGTGCCAGTTGTCGAGGGTTATGGCCAGCGCGATCCAGGTGGGAGCCCGGTGCCCGAGTACGCCGATGACCGGATGGACGGCGTGAGGCCTGTGGTGGTGGCGCGCGTACTTCCCACGATGCGCGAGCATCGCGACCGCCATCGCCGGCATCATCAGGGCGTGGCCGCCCATCAGGATGTGCTCGCCCGGGAAGATGCCGAGCCAGTACGGCACGATCAGCAGGAGGTACGGCACGAACATCGCCGCGCCCATCTCCACGATCCGGGCCCGGCCGTGCCCGCGGTAGAGCATCCACACCGTCATCGCCACGGTCATGTCGGTCGCCGCGACCAACCCCGCGAGGTCGGGCCGCTCCAGCGCCTGGTCGAGCCCGAGCCAGGTCAGGACGGCGTTCCAGATCGGTGCGAGCAGCACCATGCCCACGACCATCGCCACGATCATCTCGACGGCGTGGCGGAAGAAATGGCGCCAGCGCGGCGCCGCGGAAGGTTCTGCGATCAGCGGAAGAGTCATGCCACTGAGCCTCGGGCCGCTGACCCCCAAGCCCCATCCGCGTGGTGTCACGAATCATCCGTGCGTTTCGCACGGCTCACCCATGAGCCTTCCTCAAAACCCTTTGGCCCGGGAGCTGACGGCCGATTCAAGAAGAACTTGTCCAGCCTTCGCGGTTCCGGATCGCCGAAACGTCGCCGGAGCGGCGAGCCATGATCCTTTGAAGGGGCAGCCTCAGGTCTCACTTACCGGACAGCTTGAGCAGGTTCGAGACGCGCCCACTATGCGAGATCGCTCGCGAGTTGCGGCGACTTGGCGGAGGAGTTTCGGCGAAGAAGCCGAGACACCTCCGCCAAGTCGGCTCAGGCTCGGGCGGTTACATCACCAGGCCCCGGTCACATCGGTGTGTCCGGGAGTTCGTCCGAAGGTTGCGGGTCAGTCGAAGACGACCTGGTCGAACCTCGTAAGCCCCATGCCGACGTTGACCCGCAGCTCGGTGCCGACCTCGGGCGGAGCCACCGACGCGGGCAGGAACACCACACTGACCTGCATGTGCGGGGGTTCGGCGAACCACCGCCGCTGCCCCGCCACGGTGAACGGCGACAGTGCCCGGCCGGTGGCTTCGAGCCCGCTCGCAGCCAGGACCTTCGCCCGTGTTCGCAGGTCGGTGACGTGGCTCGGCGCCTCCAGGGCCACACCGTGTGCGGTGCCGCCACTCACGACGAGCAGGTAACCGTCACCAGGCACTCGCCGCTGCCGGTAACCGAACCGGTCGCCCCGGCGTACCGAATGGACGTCGAGCACATGCGCCCGCGCCTGATAGGCCTCCCGGTCAGACAGCCACAGCTTGGTGCCGATGCGGGGTCGGATGTCGATGGTGGGATGGCCGGAGCTCAGGGCCGCCAGCTCAGCGGGGGTGAGGTGGGAAACGAACAACCGGTCGAGCGGAGCGCCGGCCTCCTCGAGCAGGCGGATCCACGCCTCCACCTCCGCGCCGTGAGCGCCAGTGGTGGTGAGCGGCAGATGGAGTGCCCACCCCTCACACCGCACACCATCGAGCTGCTTGGTGATCATCGGGAGGTCCTCGGGTGGGAACCCGTGCCGCCGCATCGACGTGAACAGCTCGACGACGATCCGCGGCTTGCCCGGCCCGTCCGCCAGTGTCTGCAGGTCGGCCAGCCGGCTCACCGTGTGGATCAGCCGTGGGTCCTCGCCCGGTGGCGCGACTCCGAGGGCGGCGTTTCGCGCGACGTCGAACGTCCGGAACGGCACCAGCACGAGGAGGTCACCGGGGAACGCGTCAGACACCAGTGCGAGCTCGTCGTACGTGCCCACGGCCAGGGTGTCGGCCCCGAGTCGCGCGGCCTCGGCGGCGAGCAGCGCATGACCAAAGCCGTAGCCGCTGCCCTTCACTACCGTCACGACGCGAGGGTACGACGCGGCGGCCGCGGCGAGTTGGGTACGCCAGCGCTCGGTGTCGACGTGCAGGGTGAGTGCCATGGGTGTGTCCTACCCTCGACGACGCATGTACAAGTCGAACGCGGAGTAGAGGAGCCGGGAGATCGGCAGGTCCCACTCGCCGACGTACTCCACTGCCTCACCGCCGGTGCCGACCTTGAACTGCAGCAGCCCGATGTGTGGGTCGGATTCGTCGAGCGTGTCGGTGATGCCGCGAAGGTCGTACACCCGGGCACCCCCGGCCAGGGCGTCCCGCATCATCTGCCACTGGATGGCGTTGGACCCACGGACGTCCCGCTTGGCGGTCGACGAGGCGCCGTTTGAGTACCACACGTGGCTGCCCACCCGCACGGCCGTTGTCGCCGCGACGAGGTCGCCCTCGTGGTGGGCGAGGTAGAGCTGGATCCGGTCGGGGTCCTCGGCCGACAGCGCGCGGAACATCGACGTGAAGTACGACAGCGGTCGCGGCGTGAAGTGGTCGCGCTGCGCGGTGTGGACGTACAACTCGTGGAAGGCGGGGAGATCATCGGCGGTCCCGCGGGTCACCACGACGCCGGCCTTCGCGGCCTTCTTGATGTTGCGGCGCCACAGTTGGTTCATCCCGGCGAGCAGGGCGTCCTCGTCGCCGTCGAGGGGGAGCTGGAAGACGTGCCGTGGCTGGCCGGCGGCGAACCCGTTGGTGGTCTCGGCCGGTGGCCGCCAGCCCAGGGCGCGCAGCCGCTCCATCACCGCCGTGCCCGCCTGGTCGGTGTGGTCGGGCGGAACCTCTCCGAGCGTGCGGTAGGTCCCGGACGCGAGGGCCGCCTTGACGGTCGCGGCGGACCAGCGGCGGGTCACCACCGGCGCACCCATCCGGATCCCGAACCCGCCCTGCTTGCTGACGTGCTCAGTGAGGGGTCCGAGCCAGCGCCCGAGGTCAGGGTCGGACCAGTCGATCACCGGCCCCTCAGGCAGATAGGCGAGGGCACGGCGCATCTTGGGCAGCCGGCGGTACAACACCAGCCCGGCGCCGATCACCTTCTCGCCGCCGTCGGCATCATCGACCCAGCCGACCGACTCGGCCCGCCATTCCCTCTTGACCACCCCCCATGCGGGGGTCTGGAGGAAGCTGGCGGACTCCCGGGTGTCGAGGAACGCCAGATGCTCCTCGGGAGTGAGGGTACGAACGCGCAGGACCACGCACGCGAGGCTACCGGGCCTGGGCCCGGCTCGCGGCCGGCCCGGGCGGCTCGAGGGCTTCCGCCACTGACTCGTTACGCGGCGCGCAGGTGGATACGGAGTGTCCCGCCACGGCGTGGTGGCCCGCGGCGGTCAGGGTCGTACGGCGGTCAGGGTCGTACGGCGGTCAGGGTCACGCGGTGCCGAGGCGGGCCCGCAGCCAGGCGATGTCAGCGCCCTGTCCTTCGACCAGGCCCGGCGTCTCGACGACGACCGGGGCCCCGGCCGCCTTGACCACCGCGACCAGGTCATCCTCGGCGATCTTGCCGGCGCCGAGGTTGGCGTGCCGGTCACGCCCGGAGTCGAAGCCGTCCTGAGAGTCGTTGGCGTGTACGAGATCAATCCGGCCGGTGATCGCCTTGACCCGCTCGACCACCGTCGCCAGCTCCTCACCACCGGCGTGGAAGTGGCAGGTGTCGAGGCAGAACCCCACCGTGTCGCCGCCGTTGGCCTTCCCCAACGCCGCCCAGAGGCGTTCGAGCCGCTCGAGCCGGCGGGCCATCGCGTTGTCGCCACCAGCGGTGTTCTCGATGAGGACGGGGCAGGGCATCTCGAGCTGGTCGATGCACTTGCGCCAGTTGTCGAACCCCACCTCGGGATCGTCGTCCTTGAGTACGTGCCCGCCGTGCACGATCACGCCTCGGGCCCCGATCTTGGCGGCCATGTTGACGGTCTGCTGCAGCAGCTTGCGGGACGGGATGCGGATGCGGTTGTTGGTGGTCGCGACGTTGATGACGTACGGCGCGTGCACGTAAAGGTCAACGCCGGCGTCACACGCGGCCGCGGCCAGGCCGGCGGCGCCGTCTTCGTAGGCGACCACCGGGCCCTTCCAGCCCTGCGGATCGCCCAGAAAGAACTGCACGAGGTCGGCATCCCGCGCCTGCGCCTCGATGATCGGATTCGTCTGGTCGACGTGGGCACCGAGCAGCAACCTGGTCATGGTCCGACCTTATGAGGCACCACCGACAAGCGGGACAGCCCGGGGTGGGGCTGAACGAAGGAGTGGAGGCAGGCGACTGCCTCTTGACAAGCATTTGTCTCAATGGATTAATTCATTGAGACAATGCGTCGGTATCCGGCCGTCGCGTCCGGGCCGCAGGTGGGGTCGCCATGGGTGGAGTTCGCGTCGGGATCGTCGTCGCGCTGGTCGTCGTCGTTGCGGTGAGTGCCGTGCGCCTCACCGGAGTGAGGAGCCTCGACCCTGCCGCAGCGCGGGCGCGTCGGCGTGCCTGGGTCACCAGCGCGGTCGGGTCGCTCGTCGTGCTCTGCGCGCTCGCCGTGCCCTGGCCTGGCGTGGCCGGCGACGTGCGACTGGCCATGGCACCGGCCGGTGCCGGCGCGGTCGGTGCCCTCGCCGCCGGGGTCGGTGAACGGTTCGCGCCGAGACCGATCCGGCGACAGCGCGTGGCCGTCCTCGGCAGTCGTGAGGGCACGGGCGCTCGCGCCCTCAAGCGGTGGTACGCCGTCGGGCTCCTCTGCGCCGCAAGCCTGCTCGCGATCGGGGTGCCGACGAGCGCACCCGACGGACGGTCGTTCGCCCGCACCGTCGGCGACCTCGGTGCCGCGGCGAGCCCCTATCCCGGGCGGGTCTATGCGGTCCCGGTGGTGCTCGCTCTGGCGGTGCTCGCGGCCGCAACGTGGTGGGCCATGCGCGAGGTCGATGCCCGCCCGGCCCTCGACGACGTGGGTGTCGAGGTCGACCGGGCCGTCCGCGCGGGCTCGCAGGTCAGGGTCCTGCGCTGGTCGGGCGCCGGGGTGCTCGTGACGACGGCCGGACTGGCGTTGACCATGGGCACCGCGGTCGGCGGTGTCGCGCACTCGCTCCGCGTCAACGGCGCGAGCACCGCGCGAGCCGGCTTCGACTGGCTGCAGATCGCTGGGATCGGCCTGGTCGGGCTCGGTTGTGTCGCTGTCGTGGCTGCCCTCGTGGTCCTGCTCTGGAGCGCGCCGGCAGTACCCCATTCGGCGGAGCCGACCCGACCGGTCGACGTCGCCTCGTGATGGACGAGCCGCGGATCGTCGTCGACCTCGACGCGGCGGAGCCGCCCTTCGAGCAGGTGCGGGCGCAGCTCGCCGGGCTCATCGCGACCGGGCGGCTGCTCCCCGGCGACCGCCTGCCCACAGTGAGGGCCCTCGCCGCGGACCTCGGTCTCGCGGCCAATACAGTGGCGCGCGCCTACAAGGAGCTCGAGGCTGCCGGGCTGGTCCAGACCCGGCGGCGGGTCGGCACGACCGTGACCTCCGGTGAGCACACCGCCGACGTCGCCCTGGCCGCGCTCGCCGCCAAGTTCGCGGCAGCCGCGAGGGAGGCCGGGCTTGACACCGCTGCGGCGATCGACCTCGTCCGGGCCGCTCTGAGGGCCCAGTCGACCTGACGCGCGTCCGGCCTCGTGGCGCGCATCGCTCCGCCGGCAGTGCTCGCAGCACTCCCTGGTAGCCTTGGCCGCTGGTCCCGTGGATCGCACGTGCCCAATGGCGCGCCACGACCCGGATCCTGACGCAAGCCCTCCTGCCACGGAGAGACCGTGGCCGCCCAAGTCCAGAGGAGGTGGAGTTCCGCATGCGTCGTTATGAAGTCATGGTCATCCTTGACGCCGACCTCGAGGAACGCACCGTTGGCCCGTCCCTCGACCAATACCTCACGCTTGTCCGCCAAAGTGGCGGCGCCGTCGAGAAGGTCGACGTGTGGGGTCGGCGCCGGCTGGCGTACGACATCAACAAGAAGTCCGAAGGCATCTATGCCGTCGTCGATCTCTCCTGCGACCCCGCCACGGTTCTGGAGCTCGACCGCCAGCTCACTCTGAACGAGTCGGTGCTGCGGACTAAAATCATGCGCCCCGACGCCCGCTGACCCCACGGGAGGCGTTCATGGCAGGCGAAACAGTCATCACCCTTGTCGGCAACCTTGTCGACGACCCCGAGCTGCGGTTCACCCCGTCCGGTGCCGCGGTAGCCAACTTCCGACTCGCGTCGACGCCGCGCACCTATGACCGGCAGAGCGGTGAGTGGAAGGACGGCGAGACGCTTTTCCTCACGTGCAACGTGTGGCGCCAGGCGGCTGAGAACGTCGCCGAGTCGCTGCAGCGTGGGATGCGCGTTGTCGTCCAGGGACGGCTGAAGTCACGGTCGTACGAAACCCGCGAGGGTGAGCGACGCACCGTCTTCGAGGTCGAGGTCGAAGAAGTTGGCCCGAGCCTTCGCAGTGCGACCGCCAAGGTCACCCGGGCCACCCGGTCCCAGGGTGGCAGCTTCGGCGGCGACGATCCGTGGCAGACGCCCGCCCAGGGTGGCGGCGCTCCGCAGGGCGCGCCCGCCGGCGGTCGTGACCCATGGGGCGGTGGTGGTGGCCAGCAGTCCGGCGGCGGCTCGCAGGACGAACCGCCGTTCTGACCGGCCGAGACACCACTGCCCGTCCGTACATCTGACCATTCCCGCATCACGCGGGGCTCTCTTGGAGGAGCACCACGATGGCCAAAGCACCAATCCGTAAGCCCAAGAAGAAGGTCTGTGTCTTCTGCAAGGAGAAGATCTCCTTCGTCGACTACAAAGACACGACCCTGCTGCGGAAGTTCATCTCCGACCGCGGCAAGATCCGCGCGCGCCGAGTGACCGGTAACTGCACCCAGCACCAGCGGGACGTCGCGGTCGCGATCAAGAACGCCCGCGAGGTTGCTCTGCTGCCCTACACCAGCACCGCGCGCTGACGAGGAGGTCGCACAGATGAAGCTCATCCTCACGCAGGAGGTCTCGGGCCTCGGCACCCCCGGTGACATTGTCGAGGTCAAGGACGGCTACGGCCGTAACTACCTCGTCCCGCGCGGCCTCGCCATCCGCTGGACCAAGGGCGGCGAGAAGCAGGTCGCCTCGATCCGCAAGGCGCGCGACGTCCGGGAGATCCGTGACCTCGGGTACGCCAAGGAGGTCAAGGGTCAGCTCGAGTCGCTCAAGGTCAAGCTGCCGGCGCGGTCCGGCGAGAGCGGCCGGCTGTTCGGCTCGGTGACCGTCAGCGACATCGTGTCGGCGGTCAAGAGCTCCGGTGGCCCCGACATCGACAAGCGCCGGATCGAGATCGGTACGCCGATCAAGACCCTCGGCTCCCACCAGGTGTCGATTCGTCTGCACCCGGAGCTGAGCGCGACGCTCGCGATCGAGGTCGTGTCGACCTAAGAGGTCGCACTCACCACGACGACACAGGGGGGCGGCTCTCACTCGGGCCGCCCCGCTGCCTCTCGTACGCCGAGACGGGGTCTGGCAGGACCACACTCCTCCGCCGGACTGCTCGCATGCTCCCTTGATGTCTCGTCGTACGAGTGTGGTCCTGCCAGACCCCGCGGGGTCGTCGGGCAGGCTGTGCACAGGTTTGCCCACAGGCCCTCCAATGCTGCTGACCGGCCGAAACAGAGATTTTTCAACAGGTCGGCGGTAATGCCTGTGGACATCTGACGCGGTCCCCTTCGGGTGTGATACCTACGAGGAAACCCATGCGTCCTCGTACCCCCGAAGGAGACGCTGTCTATGCGCCTGTCCACGCGCCACCTCGTTGTTGCCGGGGTCTCGACCCTGAGCCTGCTCGGTGTCTCAGTCGCTCCGTCGGTGGTTCCCTCAGTCCTTCGGGCCGAGCCGACGAAGCGCGACCTCGCCGCCGCGCCCGCGTCTGCGACCGCCGCGGACCCGATCGACGGGTTACGCCGCGACCTCGACGCGATCCTCAACCAGCCCGGAGTCCCGGAGGGCCATGCGTCCGTGCAGGTCCGCACGGCCAGCGGCGAGGTGTTGTACGAACGCGAGGCCAGCGAACGCCTGCTTCCCGCGTCCAACGCGAAGCTCTTCAGCTCGGCCGCGGCGCTGGAGGTGCTCGGCCCCGACCACCGCCTCACGACCAGCGTGCTCACGGCCGCCGCCCAGACGGGCTCGTCGCTCCGCGGTGATCTCTACCTGCGCGGCCAGGGCGACCCGACCATGCTCGCGAAGGACTACGACGACCTCGCCGCCAAGGTTGCCGCATCCGGAATCCAGACCGTGACCGGGAAGCTCGTCGCCGACGACACGTGGTACGACGCGACCCGGCTCGGGAACTCCTGGGGATGGGACGACGAGCCCTATTACTACTCGGGGCAGATCTCCGCGCTGACAGTTTCGCCCGACCAGGACTACGACGCGGGCACGGTGATCGTCGAAACCCGGCCTGGTGCCAAGGCGGGCGACCCTGCGCGGACGACGGTCGTGCCGGACACCGGCTACGTCCGCATCGTCAACCAGGCGACCACCGCCGCGTCCGGATCGACGGACATCTCGGTCGAACGCGAGCACGGCACCAACACCATCGTCGTGTCCGGCACCATCCCGGTGACAGCCAGCGCGAAGCGCACCTGGGCGACCGTGTCGGAGCCGACCGGCTATGCGGCCGACGTGTTCCGCCGCGCCCTCAAGAAGCACGGCGTGCGCGTGCTCGGTGGCACGTCGTACGCCGCGACCCCGGCCGGCGCGCGGTCCCTGGCAACGCACGAGTCGATGACGCTCGCCCAGCTTCTCGTGCCCTTCCTGAAGCTGTCGAACAACGGGCACGCCGAGGTCCTGGTCAAGGAGATGGGCCGGAAAGCCTCGGGTAAGGGCACCTGGTCGGCGGGCCTCACGGCGATGTCGTCGGCGCTCGCCGGGCTGGGCGTCAACACCAACTCGCTCCGGCTGGTGGACGGTTCTGGCCTGTCCCGCCAGGACTTCGTGGCGCCGCAGCAGATCACCAACCTGCTCATCGGCGCGCGCGGCAAGGCGTGGTTCCCGACGTGGTACGCCGCGCTGCCGATCGCCGGTGAATCCGACCGGTTCGTGGGCGGGACGCTGCGCAGCCGGATGCCCGACACCGCGGCGGCCGGCAACGTCCACGCCAAGACGGGATCGCTCACGGCCGTGAGTGGCCTGTCCGGGTACGTCACCTCCGCCGACGGTGAGCCTCTCGTCTTCTCGGTGCTCCAGAACTACTACCTGAACGTGAACGCCAAGCAGGTCGAGGACCAGATCGCGATCCGGCTCGCGGAGTTCAGCCGGAAGGCGACGAAGACGGTGCGGGGCATTCCCGCCGTTCCTCGGACGGCGTACGGCCCATCCGACGTCGAATGCGCCTGGGTCAAGGCGTGCTGAGCGCGGGAAAGAAATTGTGCGCAGGCGGCAACCCGGTCGACTCGCATTCCCGTTGATCACGTAGGCGCTCCGTTTCCGGGAGGGCATGCCCACGTCACCAGCTCATGTCATGGGGGTTCGCACAGTGAGAAGTCCTGGCACCGGCCGGCGTGTTGCGGCCGGACTCGCGATGGTTCCGGTTCTTGTCGGCCTGGCGGCTTTACCGGCCCAAGCAACCGAGGAAGAGCGGCGAGGCGGCCGGCTGGCCGCCGAGTTGCGGGCCGCGGTGGTCGAGCAGAGGTTCTCCGAGGTGGTCGACTACGACCCGCCGGCGGTGTCGACAGAGCCCGCGGG
Organism: Actinopolymorpha alba DSM 45243; assembly: GCF_000373925.1. Lineage (GTDB taxonomy): Bacteria > Actinomycetota > Actinomycetes > Propionibacteriales > Actinopolymorphaceae > Actinopolymorpha > Actinopolymorpha alba. The sequence continues at coordinate 75,847 of NZ_KB892740.1, forward strand.
TGAGCGGTCAGGGCTCGAGCAGAAGGTGTTCCAGGCGCCGGAGAGTTCCGCCGTACCCATCGCGCGTACCCCCAACGTGGACGCCGCGGTGATCGAGTTGGACGAGCGGGGGCGTCCGACGGCGGTGGCGAACGTCGTGCTGAGCAAGGACTATCCGGATGGCGCGGTGGTGCCGGTCGACGAGAACCTCAGCACCACCGACGTCCGCTGGCGGCGCTGGAACACCGAGGAATGGGACGCTGGTTCGGCAGGTTCGGAGGACGTCCTGCCCGGGCGGGAGCAGGCTCCTTTGGAGGTCATGTCGCCTTATCCCGCTTCGGTTCTCAAGCTGATGGTGGGTTTCGGCGTGCTCCGCCTGGTCGATCGTGGCACGGTGCGGCTCGACGACAACTACACCTATGCGCCGGCCAACACCAGTTGCGGCGCCGCGGGCACGGAATCCATCCGGGTGTGGTTCGACCGGATGATCACCTACTCAGACAACCGATCGACCTGCGCGTTGATCAAGATGATGCACGATCTGGATGTTGTCGACGAACTCAACGCGACTTTCGGTGAACTCGGGCTGGGCACGCTGCAGGTCCGCGGCACCAACCCGACGACCGGCGGCACCTGGGTCGGCATGTCGATGACGGCCCTGGACACCGCGCGACTTCTGCTGATCGTGTCGGGGGCACCCGGAAAGCTGTGGAAAACCCCGGCGGGCGAGCCCGTCACGGCTGGGCTCCTGAGCTCGTCGTCGCGGGCGTTCTTCTACGGCAAACTCGCCGAGCAGGGTCTCAATCACGCGCTGTCCACCACGAACTGGTGTGGACGCTCCTACCCCGCACCGGGAATTCCGCAGCGCGTGTCCAGCCGCTGGATCAACCCTGACGACGGCACCGTCACCGTCGATGGACGCGTGTATGGCCAGGATGTGCGGCCCTGTAACCGCCGGGCGGAGGTGACGTTCGCCCACAAGACCGGGCTGACGAACCAAGCTGGCGGCGACGCTGGGATCGTTCACTCCCTGCCATGGGCGCCGAAGCGCCACTACATCGTGGTGGTCTTCACCAACCTCGGACTGCGGTTCGGTGACGCGTACAAACCGGCGGATCCGCCGGGCATCTATCCGGTTGCCTACACCGAGCGGATCGGAAAGCTGGGTCGGACCATCGACGACATCATGACCCGACGCGGTTTCAGGTAACACCGGCAGGCACGGCATTGGACCGTACGCCTGGACCAACGTGGCGGTGGGACCCGGAATGACCACGTATACGTGATCATTCCGGGGGGGGGGGGACTTCAGGAGGCGGAGCGTCCCACGGAGGCGCCGGTGACCAACCAGGCGTGGCCGCGTTCTCGTACGACGAGGGTGACCAGGCGCGCGACCATGAACCCACCGAACGCCCACCAGAGTGCGACCAGTCCCGCGTTCGTGACGAACACCAGCCCGCACAGCGGGAGGAACGCGACGAGCGTCCACAGGCCGGCGTACGCCAGGTAGCGGCCGTCGCCGGCACCGATGAGGACGCCGTCGAGGACGAACACGACGCCGGCGACGGGCTCGAACACCGCGAAGACCAGCACCACCTGCCCGAGGAGGGCTCGCACCTCCTGGTCGCTGGTGAAGAACGGGATGTAGAGCGGCTGGGTCGCCACCATAACGACGGCGAAGACCGCTCCCGCCGCGAATCCCCACTCGACCATCCGCCGGGTGGCCGCGCGGGTTCCCGTGACGTCTGAGCCGCCGAGATACCTCCCCACGATGGCCTGGCCCGCGATGGCGATCGCGTCGAGGGCGATCGCGAGGGCGTTCCAGATCGTGAAGGCAACCTGGTGCGCGGCCAGCGATGAATCCCCGAACGACGTGGCCACGTAGACGGTGGCCACGATCGCGACCCGGAGGGTGAGCGTCCTGACGATCAGCGGGGCACCCGCGTGCGCGGACGCCCGGATGCCTCGCGGGTCCGGGCGCAGGGACGCGCCGTTGCGCCGTGCGCCGCGGACCACCACGATGACGAGGGCGATCGCGCCGCCCGTCTGTGCGAGGACGGTTCCCCAGGCCGAGCCGGCGATGCCCCACCCGAACCCGTAGACGAAGAGCAGGTTGAGCCCGACGTTCGCGAGGTACGACGCGCCGGCCACCCACAGCGGCGTCCTGGTGTCCTGGAGGCCACGCAGCACGCCGGTTCCGGCGAAGGTGAGCAGGAGTGCCGGCATACCGAGGACCGCGATGCGCAGGTAGGTGACGGCGTACTCGTGGACGGCGGGCGAGGGGTCGAACGCCGAGATCACAGTCGGTGCGACGACCAGCCCGATGACCGCGAGGACGAGACCGAGGCCGAGGGCGAGCCAGAGTCCGTCGATACCGAGCGCAAGCGCGGTCCGCCGATCGCCCGCCCCGACCTGCCGGGCGACGGCGCCGGTGGTGGCGTACGCGAGGAAGACGCACAGCCCGACCAGGGTCTGGAGGGCGGTGCCGGCCAGGGCGAGACCGGCGAGTTGGGGTGTGCCCAGGTGGCCGACGATGGCGGAGTCGGCGAGGAGGTAGAGCGGCTCGGCGACGAGGGCGCCGAACGCCGGGACCGCGAGGCGGAGGATCTCGCCGTCATGCGGGCTGCGGAGGCGGGGTCGCCATCGTGATGACACAGGTGCGGCTCCTGGGGAGCGGGGTTGTCGCGGAGGGGAGCGGGGCGGAGCACGGGCGGCCCGGGGGCGTCCGGCCCTATCCTGCCTTGTCCCCAGCTGTGGATACGTAGCCGGTGACCAGCAGGCGAGAAATTGCACCCCACAGATTTGTGTCCACAGTGTGGGGACGTCGAATGTGCAGGTCAGGCGCCAGATTGTCCCCACCCACAAGCTTCATCCACAAAGAAATCCCCAGCCTGTGCACACGGAATCCCCAGGTTCTCCGGCAGTCACCCACAGATGTTGTGGACGACGAAGTTCTCTGCCAGCGGCTCCTGCGCGTAGCCTCGTACCTTCCATCGGGCCGCGCCGAAGCGAGGTGTCGGTGGTCGGCGCTAGAACGTCCATTGGATGTTCGTGACGGGTGGAACCACGGAGGGTCTGCGGCAGTGAGTGTGAGTGAGTTTGCCGGCCCGCGTGCGGTCGAAGGCGTTACCGATCGGATGCCACCGCAGGATCTCACCGCCGAGCAGTGTGTCCTCGGCAGCATGCTCCTCTCGAAGGACTCGATCGCGGACGTGGTCGAAGAGATCCGAGGCCCCGACTTCTACCGGCCCGCTCACGAAACCGTCTATGAGGCGATCCTCGACCTCTACGGCCGGGGTGAGCCCGCGGATGCGGTCACGGTCGCGGCGGAGTTGCAGCGCAGGGGTGAGCTCGCCCGGATCGGCGGTGCACCATACATCCACACCCTGATCGCGTCCGTGCCCTCCGCCGCCAACGCCGGCTACTACGCCGCGATTGTGCGGGAGAAGGCGATCCTGCGGCGCCTGGTCGAGGCGGGCACCAAGATCACCCAGCTCGGCTACGCCGGTGACGGAGAGGTCGACGACGTGGTCGACCGGGCACAGGCCGAGATCTACGGCGTCACCGAGAAGCGCAGCAGCGAAGACTATGCGGTGCTCGGCGAGATCATGGAGTCCGCGCTCGACGAGATCGAGGCGATCGGCTCGCGCGGCGGGCAGATGGTCGGCGTCCCCACCGGCTTCACCGACCTCGACTCGCTCACCAACGGCCTGCACCCCGGCCAGCTGATCGTGGTGGCTGCGAGACCTGGGGTTGGCAAGGCGCTCGCCCTGGATACGCCTCTCCCCACACCGACCGGTTGGACGACGATGGGAGAGGTAGCGGTCGGCGACGAACTGATGGGCCCGGATGGCAAGCCCACGAGGGTGATCGCGGCCACTGACATCATGCTCGGGCGACCGTGTTATGAGGTTGAGTTCTCTGATGGCACGGTGATCATCGCAGACGCCGAGCACCAGTGGAGAACCACAACGCGAGCGAGCCGCAGGCAGGCAGCAGAGACCAAGCGCACGCTGCACTGGCCAGCCCTTTCAGTGAAACGCGTGAAGGACGCGCAGAAAGCTACGGTTGGAGGGACGGACAACCTCATCTCGCATCGAGAAGCTGTGGGCTTGGTCGGCGACGGGTTCGAGCACGTCCTCCATACGGTCTGCGCGGGCCTGAGGTGGCAGACGGTTCCCCGAAGCATCGTTGTTGGCGCAAACCGGAGTTTCCTGCGGCAGACCCAGGTCTACCCCCGACAGGACCTGCCGCAGGCGCTCTTCGAGCGGGTGACTCGACCTAAGAATGCTGCCACCACGGCAGTGCACAAGGAGATAGTCACAACTCAGGAAATCTACGCATCGCTACGCTGCGCCAATGGACGGCTGAACCATGCGGTGGCCAATGCAGCTTCGCTGACCTTGGTGGAGCAAGAACTCATGCTGCCCCCCTACATGCTTGGGGCATGGCTCGGTGACGGGAGTTCGTATAACGCGCAGTTCACCACCGACGATCCTGAGATCGTGGCGTATATCGAGCAGGAAGGGTTACGGGTCACGCCGAACGGCCCCCGCCTGTACACGATCAGCCTTCCTGCTTCGCCGCCTGTTGCCGAGCGTCTCTGCGTCGTGTGCGGCCACTCCTTCCGGCCCAAGTACACCCAGGCAAAGACCTGCGGTTGGGGCTGCGCAGCACGCTCAAGAAATATGGCTCGGTCTGCTCTAGTGAGCTGCCCGGACTGCGGTGGGCCCCTATCCGGTATGGTCCGGTGCCGGATGTGCAGCAAGCACCACGGGTCGGTGAAAGCTAGTCTGCGGACCCTCGGATTGCTGAGGAACAAGCACATACCGGTCGAATACCTACGTTCGTCTGAGGCACAGCGTCGCGCGCTACTGGCCGGACTTCTTGACACCGACGGCACCGTGACCGGTGGTGGACAAGTCCAGTTCAGCGTGGTCAACGAGCAGTTGGCTTTGGATACCTACGAGTTGGTGGTCAGTCTCGGATACAGGTGCTCGATGACGACGAAGCGCGTCAACGGTCGAAACGAGGCGTCGTCAACGGCCTACATCCTCACCTTCAGCACCTGTGATGACGTGTTCCGTCTGAAGCGCAAGAACACCTTGCACAGGCAGCGTAGGGCAAGTAGCACCACGCGATCGAGTTCCCGTTACATCGTCGATGTGCGCCCCGTGCCAAGCGTTCCCGTGCGATGTGTGCAGGTGGACAATGAAGATCACCTGTACCTTGCCAGCCGGGCAATGATCCCGACCCACAATTCCATCCTTGCTCTGAACTTCGCCCGTGCGGCTTCTATTCAGAATAGCCTCGCGTCGGTCATCTTCTCGCTGGAAATGGGCCGTACCGAAATCACGATGCGGCTTCTCTCCGCCGAATCGCGGGTGCCGCTGCAGCACATGCGTCAGGGCTCGATGAGTGATGACGACTGGGCTCGGCTCGCCCGCAAGATGGGGGAGGTGTCGGGCGCGCCACTCTATATCGACGACTCACCAAACATGACGTTGATGGAGATTCGCGCGAAATGCCGGCGTCTTCGCCAGCGTCACGATCTCCGGCTGATTATTCTCGACTACCTCCAGCTGATGACGTCAGGTAAGCGCGTCGAAAGCCGTCAGGTTGAGGTCTCGGAATTCTCCCGAAACCTCAAGTTGTTGGCCAAGGAACTCGGAGTTCCGGTCGTCGCGCTGTCGCAGCTCAACCGTGGTCCGGAGCAGCGCACCGACAAACGCCCAATGCTTTCCGACCTTCGCGAGAGCGGTTCAATTGAACAAGATGCAGACATGGTCATCCTTTTACACCGTGAGGATGCGTACGAACGGGAATCGTCGCGCCCGGGTGAAGCTGACTTCATTGTGGCCAAGCACCGTAATGGCCCGACCGCTGAGATCACGGTCGCATTCCAGGGCCACTACCAGCGTTTCGTCGACATGGCGCAGGGTTAACGCGGTGTCGTGGATAGTAGACGTGAGGGCGTGAGCGACCGGCGCAGGGTGGGAGCGGTTATCGTCCGCGACCAGAGCGTTCTCATGGTGCGTCAACGCGGAGTTGGCCCGTCCGGGCGGCACGACGGACCGGAGTACTGGACCTTGCCGGGTGGTGGCATCGAGCAGCACGAGGATGTCGAGGCTGCACTCATCCGGGAGGTCAGGGAAGAAGTGGGCCTGACTGTCCGCGCGGCTCGCTATCTTCGTGACCTGCCCTATCCGTCAACGACCACTGCCTACTACTGGGTGGATGTCGACGGCGGCGAGCCCGTGCTCGGCGTTGACGACGACCTCGACTGCGGATGCCCGCGGATGGTCGGTCTCGACTGGGTACCCATGCCGTCCGTGCGGTCAGAGACCGGTGGCCTGCCGATCGCGCCGCTGATCTACGCCTGGGCACGCGACGGGTCGAGTTGACCCTCGACAAGGTCGAGGTCCCAGACTTCTAGCCGTGTCAGCGTTGATGTCGATCGGTGAGTTCGCCCGGGCCACCGGGCTTGCGGTCAGCACCCTGCGTTTCTACGACTCGGTCGGAGTGCTTGTGCCCGAGCACGTGGACCCGGCTACGTCCCATCGCCGGTACGGCCGTACCCAGGTAGCCACCGGCCGCCTCGTTGCCCGCCTGCGACGGGTAGGCCTACCCGTCGCTTCGATCCGAACGATCGTCTGCGACATCGATGACAGGGTGCTCATCCAGGCCGTGCTCGACGAGCACCTTCAGCGGTTGGAGGAGGGGTTCGAGGCCGCGCGTACCGAGCTTGCTCTGCTGACGAACGACCTCACGGATCCGGAGGGCTTCTCTGCCGCACGCTTCATGACAGATGCCAGGCGCCTGGCGCGCGCCCTTCGGTCTGTCATGTTCGCCCTCCCGGCAGCGCCAGAGTCTGGCTTGTCAGCCGTCCTGATTGACGTGTCTGGTGATGAGGCCAGGTTGGTGGCAACCGACAGGTACCGGCTCGCGACCTCGGTGGTTCCCCTCGCACGTGGAACGAACGCTCAGGCTCGATGTGCCGTGGCCCAGTCAGACCTGGCTGGAGTTCTGGCGTTCCTCGGCAATGTCACTGACCTTGACGTCACGATCGGAGATCATCAGCTGCGCCTTGAGGATGGCGAAGAGTCACTCGCGGTGCTCCTCGCTGATGCCGAGTTCCCGAACTACCACGTAGTCCTGAACTCTCTCGACAGCCCGGCCCACAGCGCCACGATGGATCGTGACTCGCTGCGCGACCTGCTGGAATCAGCTTCGTACCTTCGAGGCGTAGGTCCCGAGAACACCGAGGCCAGGGTCGTCACTTTGTATTCCAGTCCGGAAGGTTTTGTGAGCACCGAGCCGGCTACCCCGGACCAGGCGCCCATCGTTGTCAACTACGAGTTCCTGCTTCAAGCCGTGGAGGCGGGGCCCGGCGAGCAACTACAGCTCGACTTCTCCACGCCGATCGCTCCGCTCGCGATCCGCTTCAGCGACGAGCCACGTACTTTCTCCATGCTCATGCCGACTCGGATCGCATGAGTCAGCGGCTGACGACGGAGCAGGATCAAAGGGGAGCCATCCCGCGCACCTACTGGTGGTGGCTCGGTGCGCTCGCCTTCTCCCTCCTCGGTGCACAAATCCAGGCGCTGGCACTCAGTTGGACGGCTGGTGCGACGAGCGGCTCGTTGGCAGGGTTGGTTCTCACCGCCTTCACCGTGCCACGGTTGGTGCTCATTCTGGTAGGTGGCTCGATGGCCGACCACCTGGGCCCACTCCGGGTCATGATCACCTCCGATGCGGTGATGCTCCTCGCCACGGCCGGACTCGCCATTGCTGTCTGGGTTGCCGGGACGCCGCCCTGGCTCCTGATCGTGATCGCCGGTCTTGTCGGCGTGGCTGACGCGTTCTATACGCCGGCATCGGGGGTGATGCCGCGCCTGTTAGTTCCAGGGCCGTCACTCGGTCGGGCGATGGCAGCCCGTCAGAGCGTGGGACAGATCGCCAACGCTGTGGGGCCCGCTGCCGGCGGTGCGGTCGCCGCCACCTGGGGGCTGGCCGCTGCTGCCGGGCTGAATGCTGCCTCGTTCACGCTGATACTTCTTACGTTGTGGGCTTTACGTCGCCGGCTGCGCGGACCGTCGAGCGATTCGCACGAAGCGCCGAGGTTCATACGTCAGGCTCTGGACGGTCTGCGTATCTGCGCCCGTGACCCGCTCCTGCGCTCCCTCCTGATGCTTACCCTCGCCGCGGCCGCTGTGTTGCTGCCGGTGACGTCGGTCCTCACGCCACTACTGGTACGCGCACACGGCTGGTCTGCCGTCTCAGCTGGTCAGATTGTGGGGCTGCAGGCAAGCGGAGCCGGCGTGGTCGCGGTTGTGGTGATGCTTCGCGGATGTCTGCCGAGACCGGGTGTCGTGTCCGCGCTTGGGCTTGCCTGCGCAGGCATTGCGACCTGTGGAATGGCTGTCGCACCAGACTTCTGGGTGGTGGCCGGGGCGGCATTCGTCGCCGGTGTATCAGTAGGGACCTTTGGTACGCATCTGGGCCCGCTCGTTCTCGCATCCGCGCCGGCCAGCCATGTGGCCCGGGTCCAGGCAGTGCTCGTCCTCGTCCAAACCCTGCCGTTGCCGGTCACGCTGAACCTCCTCGGCAGGGCGGCGGACCACCTCGGTCCACAGGTTGCCATCCTGTTCTGCGGCGTTGTCTCGGCCATCACAGGTGTAGGCGCAGCATCATTGGCGAGCATTCGCACCGCTCGAATTCCGACCTGACGCTAGGTCCGGTTCAGGCGTTGGTTGATGTCGATCAAATCGCCTCAGCTATTACGCGCGGGGTTTCGCGTTGCGGAGGCGAATGCCGCTGAATTCGAGGGTGCTGGTGATGACGGCGTCCCAGAATTCCCAGAGATTGTCGAGTATCCGCAACTGTATGCCGGCCTTCTGATGGAGTTGGAGCAGGTTACCGACTCGCTCGGGCGGGCCAAGGGGCTCAACAGGCACCGTCGAGACGACCGCATGCGGAAGTGGCTCGCCGATCGGGCGGAAATCCGCGGCCGAGAAGCGATAGGCATAAAGCTCCACCGTCTGCAATCCCTCGAGCCAGTCGTACTCAATCGCATGGACACGTTCGCCGCACCCCACGCCGATGATGCGGTCACGGTCGTCAGCCGAGGTCCGGGCGCTGGCCCAGGCCATCGCGCGGGGGCATTGCCGGGGAAACCAGTAGTCAGGCGCCCGGGGGTCGTCGACCGCCCAGACGTACGCCCCAGATCGCTGGGAGGAGGGGGCGACGCGGGGAACGAACCTGGTGATCGTCGGGTCTTCGGAGAAATGCAACACCTCCGTGGGCTTTGGTCGCATGCTCCCTGTCTATCGACACCAGGCAGCGCACCGCCAGACCTGAGCGGGAAGGGCGCCAGCCCGGCCGGCCTCCTCGCCGATCAAGCCTCCAGCCGGTCAGCGGCGCGCGAACGCCATCGGATCGTCGGCGTCCACGATCTCCTTGCCGAGCGGGAAGAGCGACACCGGAACCAGCTTGAAATTGGCCAGCCCGAGCGGGATTCCGATGATGGTGAGGCACTGCGCGATCCCGGTCAGGATGTGCGCGAGGGCGAGCCACCAGCCGGCGAGGATCACCCACAGGATGTTGCCCAGCAAGGAGCCGGCTCCGCTGCCCGGCTTGTTCACCAGCCTGCGCCCGAACGGCCACAGCGCGAAGTTCGCCATCCGGAACGCCGCCACGCCGAACGGGATGGTGATGATCAGGATGCAGAGCACCAGTCCGGCGACGGCGTAGCCGACCGCGAGCCAGAAGCCGCCGAAGACGAGCCAGATCACGTTCAGAAGCAGCCGCACAACTTCCACCGTAGCCGCCCTGGCCGTGATCCATCAGCGATCGCGACGTACGCGCAACTCAATAGTTGCGCATCGACGGAGTGATGTGCAACCATGAGGTAGCACGTCAACGAGAGGAATCGCACCATGATCCCGGAAAAGATCGAGCGAGAGATCGTCATCGCGGCACCCGTCGAGCGAGTGTGGGCGGTGATCACGGAGGCGGAGCACATTGCGGGGTGGTTCGGCGACGCGGGCGCGGAGCTTGACGAGCTTCGCCCTGGCGGCAAGATGATCATGACCTGGAAGGAGTACGGCCGGGCGCCAGCGGTCATCGAGAAGGTTGACCCGCCGCACTTCTTCTCCTGGCGGTGGACCAGTGGTGGCCCGGAGCCGACCGCGGACAACTCCACGCTGGTGGAGTTCGGCCTGAGCCCCGAAGGTGACGGAACCCGCCTCCGGGTGGTCGAGAGCGGATTCCGCGATCTACCCGTCTCGGAGGAAGACCAGGCCAGCCGGGTTGCCGGCAACACCGAGGGCTGGTTCCTGGAGCTCAACGAACTTCAGGCGTACGCCGAACAGCTGACACACTGACCCCCCGCACGAGGACGGAGGCGTGATGACCGACAGGGCTGACGAGTCCGGCAGGGCCGCCGAGGTCGACGAGGTGATCGTCGCCCTGGCAGACCCCACCCGGCGGCGCATCCTCGACGTCATCGCGGCGCATGGTGAGGCGACCGCGACCACGCTCGCGGCTGAGCTCCCCGTGTCGCGTCAGGCCGTCGTCAAACACCTCGCGGTCCTCGACCGGTCCGGCCTGGTTCAAGGCCGCCGGCAGGGCCGCGAGGTTCTGTACGCCGTACGCCCGGACCGGCTCGACGCCACTGCCCGGTGGATGGCTGGGCTCGCGGCGAAGTGGGAGGCCCGGCTGGCGGGGATCAAGCGTCTCGCCGAACGATGAGTTTCGGCGTGATCCCCGGTCGGTAGGAGGAGAAGGCTCCGACCGACGAAAAGAGGGTCACGATGTCCAGAAAGACCTTCGTCAACCTGCCCGTGAAAGACCTGGCGAAGACGATCGAGTTCTTCAACGCACTTGGGTTCTCGTTCAACCAGCAGTTCACGAGCCCACAGACCGCCTGCCTGATCATCAGCGAGGACGCCTACGCGATGCTGCACGTGGAGCCGTCCTTCAAGGAGTTCACCGGGAAGGACCTCACCGACACGTCGAAGAGCGCGGAGGTGATCGTGGGCCTGTCAGCCGAGAGCCGCGAGGAGGTCGACGCCCTGGTCAACAAGGTGGTCGCGGCCGGCGGGCAGGCCCTGGGCGAAGCCCAGGATCAGGGGTTCATGTACATGCGGGGGTTCCGTGACCTCGACGGCCACCAGTGGTCGTTCATCTACATGGACATGTCCGCGACCCCGGGGCAGTGAGAAGCACCAACTGGCCGTCAGGTCGAGACGGTGGAGTGCCGCGCCTTCCGGCGCAGGAACGGCCGCTCCACGAAGCGGTACGACAGGAACGCAAGGATCAGCGTCCCTCCCACGACCAGCATGTCGCGTATCTGCGGCACGAGCCCGAGCCCACCCACGAACGCCAGGATCGGGTAGTGCCACAGGTAGGCCCCATAACTGAGCCGCTGGCCCACCCACGCCAGCGGCTTCAGGGCGAGCAACTGGGCAAGGGGATGCCGGTGGTCCAGCACGAGCGCGGCCAGTACCGTCACGGTGAGCACGCCCACGCCCGCGAACCCGATCGTGTACCACGCCTGGGTCCAGCCGTCCCGCCAGCCGGTGACCGGCATCTTCCACACCACCAGGGCGAGGATGCCGGCGGCCGGCCAGGCCAGCCACCGTGACCAGAGACGTATCCGGTCGAGCAGCGTCGGAGCGTCCCGCAGATGCCACAGCAGGAGGGCCAGGGCGCAGCCGAGCAGCAGCTGGTCCGCCCGGGTGTCGAGACCGTTGTAGATCCGATGGGCGGCGTTCTCGTCCCACAGAATCACCCGGATCACCGTCGGCAGCACGCACAGTCCCGCGACGACGCCGAGGACCGTGCCGGACCGCAGCCGGGTGAGCAGGGCGCGCAGCAGCAGCGGCCATCCGAGATAGAACTGCTCCTCGATCGCGAGCGACCAGGTGTGCGGCAGAGACCCTGTGACGTCGGAGTACTGACCGGGTTGGGCGGCACGGACGATGTTGACGACGTACGTCGCGGCGAGTAACGCGGCGAGCCATTGTCCTTCGAAGGCGTCGACGGGAGTCGCGAGCGCGAGGACGGCGATGACCCCGCACAGGACCAGCAGCGCCGGCATGAGCCGCAGGAATCGTCGGGCATAGAAGCGCCCGAACGCCACGGAGCCAGTCTGGCTGAACTCCGCGAGCAGGAGTTGGGTGATCACGAACCCGCTGATCCCGAAGAACACGTCCACCCCGACCGAGCCGCCCGGGATGGCGTCCGGATACAGGTGGTAGATCACCACGGTCGACGCGGCCACCGCGCGGAGGCCGTCGAGGCTCGGCGTACGACCTGGGGCGTGCGGCGGGCGCGCGGTGTTTCTCCGCTGCTCCTCGCCCCCGCGCTCGTCCCGGGTGAGTACGGGCGGCCCGGTCGTTGCCGGTGTGGTGTGCGTGATGTGCGGTCTTGAGGCGGTCAGGGCTGGCGGTGTCGCGGGGGCAGAGCTCATCGCGTCCGACCGTGCCAACCGAGTCTGTACGCAACCCGAGACGAACCTGAAAAGAACCTGAACCTCCGCTCCGTCCCCGTCCGGACGGGTCGCTTGTAGCAAACCAGTTGGACCAGATATGGTCCCAACGGTCCAGGTGGTCCCTATTGCCGTGGAGGTGGGTTGGTGCGCGTACGACCGACGGTGTTCCCGGACCAGTTCGCGCTCGGTCACGCCCTGGCGACCCGGATCGCGGACGGCATCGAGGCTGCGACGAGCGAGGGGCGCCGGTACGTCCTCGGCTGCCCTGGCGGGCGTAGCGCGATGACGACGTATGCCGGCCTCGCCAGCCTCGTCATCCACCGCCGGCTCGACCTGTCCGGGCTCGTGATCGCGATGATGGACGAGTACGTCGACCTCGACGAGGCGTCGGGGACATTCGCGCCGATCGCGGACCACCTCCAGCACAGCTGCCGAGGGTTCGGCCGGGAGATCATCGCGGCGCCGCTCTCCGCGGCCGCGGGGCCAGGCCGGGGCATCGCCACCGAACACCTGTGGGTGCCCGACCCGGCTGATCCACAGGCGTACGACCGCGCGCTCGCGGCGGTTGGCGGCGTCGACCTCTTCATCCTCGCGTCAGGCGCCTCCGACGGGCACGTCGCCTTCAACCCGCCGGGCACTCCGGCGGACTCGACGACCAGGGTGGTGCCGCTGGTGGAGAGCACCCGGCGGGACAACCTCGCGACGTTCCCGCACCTCGAGACGGTCGACCGGGTGCCAAGGCACGGCGTGACGGTCGGCGTCGACACGATCCGCCGGCACTCCAAACGCGCGGTCATGATCGTCCACGGCGCCGACAAGCGGACGGCGGCCGCCCGGCTCGCCGGCGCGGAGGGTTACGACCGGGACTGGCCCGCGACAGTGTTCACCGAGTGTGCGCAGCCGGAGTTGTTCGTCGACGCGGCGGCCGCACCGGGCGGAAGCGAATCACCCGACATCACCAGGTCCTGAGGAGGAGATCGATGGCCCGGATCAAGCTGGCCTACCTGGGTGGCGGCTCGACGCGCGCCGCCGGCACGATGGCGTCGTTCGTTCATCACGGCGCGGAGTTCGACGGCTCGGAGGTCGTGCTGATCGACCTGGACGCCGACCGCCTGGCCCTGATCAAGAAGCTCGCCGACAAGTTGGCTGCCCGGGCCGGACTGGACCTGGTCGTCACCGCGACCACCGACCGTCGGGAGGGCCTACGCGACTGTGACGCGGTGCTCTCCAGTTTCCGGCCCGGCGGTTTCGAGGCCCGTGCCCTCGACGAACGCATTCCGCTGAAGCACGGCGTGATCGGCCAGGAGACCCAGGGGCCGGGCGGCTTCTTCATGGCGTTACGTTCGATCGCCGTCATGCGGGACGTGGCCGAGGACCTCGCCGCCGTCGCGCCCGGGGCGAGGATCTTCAACTACACCAACCCGGTCAACATCGTGGCGCAGGCGATGACGACCTACACCGACATCCCGATCGTCTCGCTGTGCGAGGGGCCGATCATCTTCCCGCGGATCGTCGCCGAAGGTGCCGGACTCGACCCGGACCTGCTCGACACGACCATGGTCGGCATCAACCACAACTGCTGGACGACCGCACACACCTATGACGGCAAGGATCTGATTCCGTTGCTGCGGGACGCCTACGAGGCACGCCGTGGCGACCCGTCCATGAGCGAGGAAACCCGGCGCCTCCTGCGGCTCGCGGTCACGATGGAGTCGGTGCCGTCGTACTACTTCCTCAACTACTACTTCCGCGACGAGGTCCTGCGCCGGCTGCAGGCCAGCCCGCGCACCCGCGCCGAGGACATCATGGCGGAGGTCCCGGGGTACTGGCAGCACTACACCGAGCAGGCGGCGTCGGAGGCACCGGAGCTCGACCCGGCCCGCTCCCGTGGGGGCATCCACGAACTCGAACTCGCCATCGACGCCATGAACGCGTTCTACAACGACACCGGCGAAGTCCTCCCCGTCAACCTGCCGAACACCGGTGGCGCCCTGCCCGGCTTCGACGACGACGTCGTGGTCGAAGTGCCGACCCGGGTGGACGCGACCGGCTTCACCGCCCTACCGCAGCAGCCCCTGCCGCACGCGGTCCGCGGACTCGTCCAGGCACTCGCCGAGCATCAGGTCCTCGCCGCGAAGGCCGCCTGGGAAGGCGACAAGCACGACGGCATCCGGGCGCTCGCGGCCCATCCGCTGGTGCCCTCTTTGCCGGTGGCCGAGGAGCTGTACACCGAGCTGGCCTACGCCCACGCGGCCTACCTGCCGAGCCGGCTTCTCCCGTAGATGAGCGAGCTCTATCTCGGGGTCGACGCCGGCAACAGCAAGACGGTGGCGCTCGTCTGCGACCGGGCGGGGCAGGTGGTGGGGTACGCCCGCACCGGCAACGGTGACATCTACGGCGCCGCGTCTGCGGAGGCGGCCGTCGAGGCGGTCCTCGGCGCTGTCAAGTCTGCCTTGACGATGGCGGGCGCACCGGGCGCCGAGGTGGTCAGCGCGGCCTTCCGGCTCGCCGGCGTGGACTGGCCGGAGGATCACGCGTTCTGGGTGAAGGCGCTCGCCCGCAGGGCCCACCCCCACCAGGTGGATCCGGCCCCCACGGGCTTCGCCCGCAGGGCCCACCCCCACCTCCCCGACCTCGGCCGGATCTCGATCGCCAACGACGGGTTCGCCGCCATCCGGTGCGGTGAACCCAGCGGGATCGGTGTCGCGGTCGTGGACGGCACCGGCTCGGCGGTGGCGGGACGCGGACCGGAGGGCGCCGAGTGGAGCATGAGCTTCTGGATCCAGGACGCGCACGGTGCCGGGGGCCTGGTCTCCGCCGCGCTGCGTGCCGTCTATCGCGCCGAACTCGGCCTCGCTCCACCCACCAGTCTCACCGCCCGGCTGCTCACCTTCTTCGGGCAGGGCGACGTTGAGGCGATGCTGCACGCCTTGACCCGCCGGGAAGGCGGGGCCGGCTACCAGCAGGCCTCCGCCGCGCGCCAGGTCGCAGGCGCCGCCCTCGACGGTGATGAGGTCGCCCTCGCCATCGTGCACGCGCACGGTGAACACCTCGCGGACTATGCCCGGGTCACCGCCCAGCGGGTCGGCTTCCGCCCCGGCGTCGACGGCGTACCCGTCGTGCTCGCCGGCTCGGTCCTATGTGCCGAGAAGTCGCCGGTGGCGGCGGCCCTGGTCGCCGCGCTCGCCGCGCGCTTTCCGGAGGCGTCGCCGCGACTGGCCCGGCTCTCGCCGGTCTCGGGTGCCGCCCTCGACGCGCTTGCCGAGGGCGGCGTACCCCTCACCCCGGGCGTGCTCGATCGGCTCGTCGACACCGCACCACCGCCCGACTTTCTTCTGACATGAACCACTCCTTTCGGCGCAGGCCCCGGACTTCAGTCCCGGGGTTAGCCGGACCCGCTCGTTAGAGCGATCGTGTTTGGTTTCGATGTACTGCTTGATGATCGACAGGGGTGCCCCTCCAGCGGAGATGGCGAAGTAGGAGGGAGTCCAGAAGCGTCCGTGCTCTGTTGCAGCGCCCTGTGTAGTCCCCGCGCATTCTGCGGGCGGACGCGCCTTCAACCGGCGCACGAGCGCGCTGATCGCGAGGGCGGGTGGGTACCGGATGAGGAGGTGCACGTGGTCGGCTTCGCCGTTGAACTCCACCAACTCTGCCCCCAGTACGTCGCACACCTCACGGATGGTGGTCTCGCAGTCGCGCAGCATCGCGTTGTCGAGCACGCGCCTGCGGTACTTGGTCACGAACACGAGGTGGGCGTACAACAGCTACACACTGTGCCGAGTGGAGTGGTAGTCGGCGTTGTTGTTCCGCACGGTTGTCGGTGTCTCCGTCTAGCGTGGTCATGTGGCGCTGGCCAGGTACAGGTACCGGATCGAGCCGACAGCCCAGCAGCGGGCGATGTTGGCTCGGATCTTCGGGTGCGCCCGGACGGTGTTCAACGACGCCATCCGCTGCCGCGACGACGCCCACAAGGCCGGGGAGAAGGTCTCGAACACCGAGGTGCAGCGTCGGGTGATCACCCTGGCGAAGCGGACTGCGGAGCGGGAGTGGCTGGCGCAGGTGCCGTCGGTGGCGCTGGTGCAGTCCGTGCAGGATTCCCACCGTGCCTACCGCAACTGGTTCGACTCCATGGCGAAGCGTCGCAAGGGCGGCCTGGTGGGTCGGCCGCGGTTGAAGTCCCGCAAGGACAACCGGCAGTCGTTCCGACTCACCCGCAACGGGTTCAGTCTCCACCCGAACGGAACCTTGTTCCTGGCGAAGGTCGGCGAGGTGCGGGTGCGCTGGTCCAGGGACCTGCCGTGCGCTGCGTCGTCGGTCACGATCATCCGGGAGCCCGACGGCCACTACTACGCCTCGTTCGTCGTAGAACGGTCTGCGGAGCCACTCTCAGCATTGGATCAGGAGAGTGGTGTGGATGTCGGTCTCACCCGGCTGGCGACCACGGCGGACACGAATGGTGGACGCATCGACATCGTGAACCCGAAGCATCTGAGGCGGAAGCAGCGCAAACTCGCGCGGCTGGAGCGGGAGAAGTCGCGCCGGGTGAAGGGGTCGGCGAACCGGGACAAGACCCGGCGCAAGGTCGCCGTCCAGCACGCCAAGGTCGCCCGCGCACGTCGGGACTATCACCACAAGCGGGCCCTCGATCTGGTTCGCGAGAACCAAGTGATCCATGTCGAGGACCTCAACATCACCGGGATGGTCGCCAATCGGCGACTGGCCCGCGCCATTCACGATGCCGGGTGGGCACAGTTCCTCCGGCTTATCACCGAGAAGGCCAACCACTACGGCCGGTCGGTACAGAAGGTGTCTCGGTGGCTGCCGTCCTCGAAGACGTGCAGCCAGTGCGGACACCTCATGGAATCCATGCCGTTGCAGATCCGCGAGTGGACCTGCCCCGCCTGCGGCGTCCTGCACGACCGGGACTACAACGCAGCACTCAACATCCTCGCCGCAGGGCGTGCGGAGAGGGAAAACGCCTGTGGAACCGACGTAAGACCACCTACACCCAAGGTGGCGGTCGGTGATGAAGCAGGAAGCAGCGGAAAGCCGCGAGGCACGACCGCACCACAAGCGGCGTAGCCGCACCGGAATCCCCGGACTTCAGACCGGGGAGCACGTCAAATGAGCCACTCGCTTGCTAGCGTCACCGGCGTGAGGACGGGAACGGAGACGGGCTCCGGCACGGCCGCCCAGCTGGCGTACTCCCAGCTCGCGGACGCGCTGCGGCGCGGCGTTTACGGCAACGGCACCCGGCTTCCGGGTGAGCGTGACCTCGCGGCCCACCTGGGTGTGAGCCGTACGACGCTGCGCCAGGCGCTCGGCCGGCTCGCCGACGAAGGGCAGCTGGAGCGGTCGTCTCAGCGCGGGTGGTTCGTTCCCCGGCGGGTCGTAGGCGAGCCGCCGAGTGTGCTGCAGAGTTTCAGTGAGATGGCGCGGGCGCGTGGTCTGCGTCCCTCGTCGCACATCCTGGCGCGGTCCACCCGGCCGGCGACGTTCGACGAGGCGGACCGGCTGCGGATCGCTCCGTCCTCGACGGTGCTCGAGATCCACCGGGTACGCGGCATGGACGCGGTACCGGTCTGCGTCGACACCACGGTGCTGGTCGCGGCGCGGGTCGGGGGCCTGGTCGACGCCGACCTGGAGGACCGTTCCCTGTACGAAGCCCTGGAAGCCGTGTGCGGCGTGGTGGTCGCACGGAGTTCGTACGCCGTCCAGGCGCGGGCGGCCGACCGGCGGTCCGCCCGCCTGCTCCAGGTCGCGGAGGGATCCCCGGTGCTGGTCGGGCAGGAGGTCACCTACGACAGCGCCGAGGTGCCGGTGTTGACGAGTACGACGGTGTATCGCGGCGACGCGTACCGCTTCCAGGCTGACCTTTACCGTCCGCTGCGCGGCGTCTGAGTAGATCCTGGCTCACGGCCCGCGCTCGCTGGCGGTCAACCCGGCGCGGCGCCGCTGAGCAGGCTCCGGACCAGGTCTCTGGCAAACCGCTCAACCGACTGCTCCACCGCGTGCTCGCCGACGAATTGGGCCAGGAAGGCGTGCTGGAAGCAAGCGCCGAGCAGGAGCGCCGCGCCGGCTTCCGGGCGTACGGACCTGGAGATCCGCCCCAGCCGCTGCTCCGCCCGGAGGTATCCCGCCAGCGCGGTGTTGGCGAGGTGCGGGCCCAGGCCAGCGGCGCGAAGCCCGTCCCGGTGCCGCGCGAGCAACACCGGCTCGGAGAACACCGACGCCATCATGGGAATGCTCTGCTCGTAGAACGGCACCGCCTTCCGCGCGATGTCCTCCAGAGTGGCGCGGACGCTGCCGTGTCCCGCGCGTGCCGGAAGGTCGGCGAGGGTCTCGATGAAGCCCGACGGCAGGCGTTCACGCATGACACAGAAGAAGAGTTCTTCCTTGTCGCGGAAATGCTTGTAGAGCGTGGCTTCGGAATAGCCGGCGGCGCGGGCGATCTCCTTGGTCGTCGTGTGGGCGAGCCCGCGGGTCGCCATCACCTCGGCCGCCGCGGCCACGATCCGGTCTCTGGTCGGCGGTCGAGAGGGGCTCTGGGGCTGGGGGTGTCTTGGTGTGGTCATGGTTCGGGCGGTCCCGTCCCCTTCCTCCGGATGCTCAATAGTCGCGCGACTCCTGTGACCAGGATGCCTTGACAGGGTGGTGAGTGTTCACTCACCCTAGTGGTGAGTAAGCACTCACCAACCCGAGGAGGTCAAGGGTGCGCCTCACGATCTTCGGCGCGACGGGCGGCACCGGCCGGCAGTTGGTCGAACGCGCCCTGGCGGACGGCCACGAGGTGACAGCGGTCGCCCGGAAGCCCGAGAACTTCCCACTCGTCAACGAACACTTGCGGGTCGTGCGCGGTGACGTCCTCGACTCCGCGTCGGTCGAGGCCGCGGTGAAGGGGGCGGACGCCGTGTTGTCGGCGCTCGGGCCGCGTTCTCGGAAGGACCCACCGGTCTGCGGTCCTGGCGTCGCCAACATCCTGGCCGCGATGACGTCCGCCGGCATCCGCCGGTTCGTCGGCATCAGCGCCGCGCCGGTCCCGGTCCACGATCCGGGCGACCGGCTGCTCTACCGCCTCACTGCCAAGAAGATCCTGCGCGCGCTGTTGAAGGACGCGTACGCCGACATGGCGCGGATGGAGGACGAAGCGCGGCGCAGCGGCCTGGACTGGACGATCGTGCGGCCGCCCGCCCTCAACGACAAGCCGGCATCCGGCCGATATCGCACGGCCCTGGGCCGCAACCTACCTGGCGGCTACTTCATCTCCCGGGCCGACCTGGCCGCGGAAATGCTGCGCTCGTTGAAGGATCCCCAGACCATCGGCACGACAGTCGGGATCGCCTACTGAGCGGAGAACGTCTCGAGACCCGTCATCGATGACTGAAACGGAAAGAGACTCACATGACGATCAGTAACAGGAGCGTTGTCCGGCGCTTCTACGACGAGGTACTCAACCATGACAAGCCCGAGGTCGCTGACGAGATCGTCGCGCCCGACTTCGTGGTGCACGGCGGTCTGCCCAACCAGGCCACCGGTCCCGAGGCCTTGAAGGCGACCGGCCGGATGCTGCGGTCCGGGTTCGCTGACCTACGCTTCACGATCGATGATCTGGTTGCCGAAGGCGACCGGGTAGCCGTGCGTTGGACGATGGAAGCCACGCACACCGGTGACTACTTCGGGATCCCGGCGACCGGGCGGTCCATCGACCTGCACGCCATCGTGATCTTCCGGGTCGTCAATGGCCAGTTGACAGAGCTGTGGCCGCTCGTCGACCACCCCAGCCTGCGCCGCCAGCTCGAAGCACCCGCGGTCGCATCGTAGTGATCAGCGCGGGCGAAAGGCGAGTGTGATGCGGCGCAGGACTGTCGTGTGGTCGATTGTCGCGGCTGTGGCGGTGGGGCTGGCTATCTCTGGCACCGTTGCCTATCAGGCGCTGCTGCGCCCTCCAGACAGTTCTCTGCGGGAGTTCTTGGACCAGAACCACCGGGATCCCGCCGCGCAGGTGGTCGTGGTGGCGGGCGACAGCCTGACCCATGGAACGCTGAGCGCCGACTTTGTGGCAATGCTCAAGAACGACCTGGACAGCAAGGGATACGAGTTCGTCAATGCGGGAGCCAACGGGAACACCGTGGCGGACCTGCTCGGGCGCCTGGACGACATCGTCGACGCCAAGCCTGACCAGGTTGTTCTCCTTATCGGCGCCAACGACCTGCGCATACTCGACCCGGACGAAAAGACGCCAGCGGTGTTCCGCGCGGGCCTGGATCGGGTTCTCGGCCGGCTGCGGGCCGAAACGAAGGCCCGGCTTGCCGTGTTGTCGGTCCCGCCGCTTGGCGAGGATTCCGACAGCGCCCTCAACCAAGCGGTTGTGCGCCACAACAAGGTCCTCGCCGACATCGCGAAGAAGCACGGTGCGGCGTACCTCCCGCTCAACGAGCGCCTGACCGAAATACTCCGAGCCGAACGCACGCAGCCGGGCGAGCCTTACCAGCTACGGTTCAGCGTCCTGGTGGGTAACGCGTTCCGGCGCTATCTACTCCGCCAGAGTTGGGACGAGATCGCCGCACAGCACAGCCTCCTGGTGCTCACCGACAACATCCACCTGAGCGATCGGGGCGCTCGGGTGGTCGGTGACCTGGTTACGGATTGGCTGCTGGCGAAGGAGGAGTAGCAGTATCCCCTTGGGCTAGGGCTCGGAGACGAGGGCTGCTTCGACCTGGGCGCCCAGCGCGAGCAGCTCCTCTTCGGCGTACGCCGCGCCGACCAGCTGTAGTGAGGCGGGCAGCGCTCCGTCGGCGCGGGGTACGGGCAGCGCCAGCGCGGGAAGGCCGGTGAGGTTGAACGGCACGGTGAGGTAGGTCTTCCCGGCGCGTTCGCCGAGTCGCGGCGGCTCCACCGCCATTGTCGGCAGGGCCAGCACGCTGTGCGCGGCGAGGATCCCGTCGAGCCGAGCGGTGGCGGCCCGGCCGATCCGTCGGCAGGCGACCACGCGGGCGGCCGGGATCCCGCTGTCGTTCCTGATGTCGGTGGCGTTCCGCTCCTCGAGCCGGTCGGCGCGGTCGAGGAGGTGGCGGTGCGCCCAGTGCCCCTCGGCCCCCGCGAGGTCGTAGGCGGCTTGGAGCCAGGTGGACCAGTCTGGCAACTCGACGTCCGTGCTGACGAAGCCGGCGGCCGCGAGCGCCCGGTCGACCGCGGCGTCGATGCTGGGGTCGACGCCCGGCAGCCGTATCCGCGCAGCCGTCAGTGGAACGCCATCCCGCCCGGCCGGGGTGAAGCCCGGCTCGAGCATCCGCATCCCTACGACCGCGCCGGCCACGTCGCGGGCGAGCGGGCCCACCGTGTCGAGAGTGCGGGAGAACTCAAAGACGCCATGGGTAGGAATCCGGCCCGCGGTCGTCTTGAGACCGACGATCCCGCAGCAGGCGGCGGGCACGCGTACCGACCCGCCCGTGTCGGTGCCGTATCCCACGTCCGCCTCGTCGACGGCGACGGCGACGGCCGATCCGCTGGAGGAACCACCGGGGATACGGGTCGGGTCCAGCGGGTTGGCGGGAGTGCCCGTCCACGGATTGATGCCGTCGGCGTGCCGGCAGAGTTCGACGAGGTTGGTCTTGCCGACGATGCGGGCACCTTGACGGCGGGCGTGGACGACGACGGGCGCGTCCTGGGTGGCGGGTTCGGCGTCCTCCGCGATAGCTCGGCATCCGACGGTCGTCGGCGTACCAGCGACGTCGATGCAGTCCTTCACGGCGATGCGCGGGCCGTCGCCGGTGGTGTCGAAGCGGAGCAACCAGGTGGCGTTCACCGGGCCGATCATGCCGGTTCCTGACCGGTCCGCGACAGGTCTGGTCGGGAGCGCTGGATGTCGTGGGATCGGACTAGGCTCACCCCACGCGCGTTACAGGGAGGGGAACCCAACGTATGGTCGCGCCCGACGAGCCGAGCTACCTGCGATTTCCGACCATCTGTGGTGACAGCGTGGTGTTTGTCACCGATGACGACCTGTGGAGCACCTCGGTCGACGGTGGCCGCGCCTGGCGGCTGACCGCCGGCGTCGCCGAGGCGCGCCGGCCGCGGCTTTCACCGGACGGGAGTTCGATCGCGTTCGTCGGCGAGGAGGAGGGCCCGGGCGAGATCTACGTGATGCCGGCGACCGGCGGCACGGCCCGGCGGCTGACGTTCGAGGCGGCGATCAGCACGGTCGCCGGATGGATTGACAACGACACGATCGCGTACGCCACCACCGCCGGCCGGCCCATCCGGGGCGACTTCCGGTTGCGCCGCGTGAGCGTGCACGGCGGTCCGTCCGAGGAGCTGCCGGTCGGCCAGGCGCAGTCGATCTCCTACGGCCCCGGCGGTGGGGTCGTTCTCGGGCGCAACACCAGCGATCCGGCGAGGTGGAAGCGCTACCGCGGCGGCACCGCCGGCGATCTGTGGGTCGACCCGACGGGCGCGGGGGAGTTCCGCCGGCTGGTCGCCCTCGACGGCAACCTCGCGAGTCCCTGCTGGGTGGGGGAGCGGATCTTCTTCCTGTCCGATCACGAGGGCGTCGGCAACGTCTACTCCTGTACGCCGGAAGGCGACGACCTACGCCGGCACTCCGACCACGAGGACTACTACGCGCGCAACCTCGCCACCGACGGCACCCGACTCGTCTATCACTGCGCGGGCGACATCTACCTCCTTGATCCGGCTGAGGACGAGCCCAGGCAGATCCCGGTCTGGGTCGGTAGCTCGCGCACCCAGCGCAACCGGCAGTTCGTCTCTGCGGGCGACTACCTCGACTCCGCCACCCTTGGTCCTGACGGGAGCGACCTGGCGATCACCGCACGCGGCAAGGCGTTCTCGTTCGCTCACTGGGAGGGCGCCGTCCGCCAGCACGGCGAACCCGACGGTGTGCGCTACCGCCTCCTGACCTGGCTCGGCGACCACGAGCGGTTGGTCGCGGCGGCGAGTGACGATCGGGAGGAGGAACGCCTCGTCGTCCTGACCGCGGACGGCACCGCGTCGCCGCGGTGGCTCGACGACCTCGACGTCGGGCGGGTGGTCGAGTTGGCCGTCTCGCCGCACTCCGACGAGATAGCGCTGACCAACCACCGGCACGAACTCCTCCTGGTCGACCTCGGCGCCGAGGAGCCCGCGGTCCGCCGCCTCGACCACAGTGCGTACGCCGCGATCGGCGAGGTGATCTGGGCGCCCGATGGTCGTTGGCTGGCCTACGCGCGGCCCGACACCGCACAGACCCGGGGGATCACGATCTGCCGGGTCGAGACGGGCGAGACCTGGCCGGTGTCCCGCCCGGTCCTGCGTGACTACTCGCCGAGCTTCGACCCGGAGGGCAAGTACCTCTACTTCCTCGGCCAGCGCGACTTCAACCCGGTCCACGACGCGCTGCAGTTCGGGGCCGGCTTCCCGCTCGGCTCCCGACCATACGTCGTGACGCTGCGGCGCGACCTGGGTTCGCCGTTCGTTCCGGAGCCCCGTCCGCTGGTGAGTGAGGCCGCCGCCGCCCAGAAGAAGGGCGAGGAGGAAAACAAGGCGGAAGAGGAACGCAAGACCGAAGAGGAGCACAAGCCCGAGGGCGAGCCGGAGCGGCCCACGCCGGTCGAGATCGACATCGACGGGATCACCGACCGGATCCTGGCGTTCCCCGTTTCCGAAGGCCGCTACCAGCGGATCGTCGGCGTTCAGGGCAAGGCGTTGTTCTCCGGCTGGCCGGTGCAAGGGAGCCTTGACGACGCGGCGTACGAAGTCCACCCGGCCAGGGCCGTCCTTGACGTCTACGACTTCGAGACCCAGCGGAAGGAACGCCTGATCGACGGCATCTCCGACTTCTGGCTCGACCGCCGCGGCCAGACCCTCCTCTATCAGGCGGGCGAGCGGCTGCGGGTGCTCAAGGCGGGCGAGAAGGCGTCGGACGACGGTGACGACCCCCGCCGCGCGACCGGTTGGATCGATCTCGGCAGGGTGAAGGTCTCGGTCCGGCCGGGCGCCGAATGGCGTCAGATGTTCCGCGAGACGTGGCGGCTGCAGCGCGATCACTTCTGGGTCGAGGACATGTCGGGTGTCGCGTGGGACCAGATCTACGCGCGCTATCTCCCGCTCGTGGATCGGGTGTCCACCAGGTCGGAGCTGTCTGACCTCATCTGGGAGCTGCAGGGCGAGCTCGGCACGTCACACGCCTACGAGATAGGCGGGGCGTATCGCCAGGGACCCCACTACCGGCAGGGGTTCCTGGGTGTCGACTGGGCTTTCGATGCCGAGAGCGGTCGCTACCGGATCGGCCGGATCGTGGGCGGCGACCGCTGGGACCCCGAGGCCACCTCGCCTCTGAACCGTCCCGGTGTCGATATCGCGGTGGGCGACGTCGTTCTCGCGATCAACGGCCAGCCGATCGGGACCGCATCCGACGGCTCGCACCTTCCGCCGGGTGAGCCGCTGGTCAACCAGGCCGACGAGGAGGTGCAGCTGACGGTCGTCCGCGGCGACGGCGACCCGCGCACGGTGAGCGCGCGGGCAGTTGGTGCGGAGATGGCCGGACGCTACCGCGACTGGGTGGAGGCCAACCGCGCGTACGTCGCCGACCGCACTGGCGGCCGGGTGGGCTACCTCCATATCCCCGACATGGGTACGCGGGGGTTCGCGGAGTTCCACCGGGGATTCCTCCGCGAGTTCGACCACGAGTCGCTGATCATCGACGTTCGCTTCAACGGCGGCGGCAACGTCTCGGCCCTGCTGCTGGAGAAGCTGGCGCGGCGGCGGCTGGGATACGACTTCTCCCGGTGGACGCAACCCGAGCCGTACCCTCAGGAGTCGCCGCGCGGCCCGTTGATCGCCCTCACCAACGAGCAGGCCGGCTCCGACGGCGACATCTTCTGTCACGCGTTCAAGATGCTGAAGCTGGGCCCGCTGATCGGCAAGCGAACCTGGGGCGGCGTGATCGGTATCTGGCCGCGGCACGCCCTCGCCGACGGCACGGTCACCACCCAGCCGGAGTTCTCGTTCGCGTTCGACGACGTGGGCTGGCGGGTCGAAAACTACGGCACTGACCCTGACATCGAGGTCGACATCGCGCCGCAGGACTACGCCAGCGGAGACGACCCGCAGCTCGACCGGGCGATCGAGGTGGCGCTCGCCGAGCTTGTCGCCCACCCGCCGCACGCCCCCAGGGCCGTCGAACGCATCCCGCTGACCCAGCCGGCCCTCAGCCCGAGGGTGGCTGGAGCCCGGGGAGCTGGCGACGCCACCCCGGAGGACCTGTGACCGTTCTGCATCTCGAGTACAGATCACGCTGGACGGTCGCTGATCTGGAGCAGATCCCGGCCGAGTTCCGAGCCGAGCTTGTCAACGGTGCCCTCGTCCTGAACCCCGCCCGTAGCAAGCGGCATCAGCTTCTCATTCACCGACTGATCGATCAGGTCGAGTCGCAGCTGCCTGAGGGCTGGGTATGCACGTCTGACTTTGATGTGATCTTCGCGGATGATCACACCAGGCGGCCAGGCATGGCGGTCGTCCGTGAGGCCAGCTTCGATGTAAACCCCACGCCTCCGTCCGAAATCGCGATCATCGTCGAAATCGTTTCTCCTGGCTCGGAGGGCCCTGACCGTAACGACAAGCCGGAGGAGTACGCGGCCGCTGGCATCCCCGTGTACTGGCGGATCGAGACCAGGGGAACCCTCGCTCTCGTCGCGTACGAGTTGGTAGGAGACACCTATCTCGAGCACTCTCCAGCGACCGACATCTTCACCACCCGTCAGCCGTGGCCCGTGCGGATCGACGTTCCCGATCTGGGCCGGATCGGTCCCAAGCGCTAGCTCGTGGCCGCTGGGTTTGTGAGGGACCCTCAGGGAGTCTCGGACTTGTCCGAAGGAACGACACCCGCGTGCGCGGGGAACTGTCGGACAAGTCGTTGGTCCTGTGCGCTGTGGGCCCCCACCACTGCCCGGAAGTGATCCCGCGCCCCCGGCACGAACATCAGGGCCACCGCACCGACAACCGCGGCGACGTGCACACCCCGGCTCAGGGCGAAGAGAATCGAGAGCACCCCGGCGTTCTCGAAAGCGCCCTGGGGGGTTCCTTCGACCAGCCACGAAATCGGCTCGATCACCAGCGCGAGGGTGCCGATGCCGCCGATGATGAGCGTGAGCACGAGCCGGGCCACCTGACTGCCGCGTCGCATCGCGCCGGCGAGGATCAGCGTCGCGGCGAAGACGATCAGCCAGAGCCCGGCCCTGGTGCCCAGCCCGTCGCCGTAGGAACGACTGGTCCACGAGTCGACCAGGACCAGGACAGTTTCGACAATGCCCGCGCTGATCGCCGCGATCCACAGTCGGAATGACCACTGGACACTTGCGGGGACGGCCCTGGACACGATGATCCTTCCACTGGAAAGTGTTCTGTCACCGTCCACCCTGCGCCCGGGCGTACAGCACCGTCACTCCGGCAGGCCACCCAATCGACCCCAGGGAGATCCCTGACAGGACCCGCCGGAAGGGGCGCTCAGCCGCACTCCAGAAGGTCACGGGCGGAGGAACGGAAGTCGGTGAGGATCTGCTCGGCCCAGCCCTCCGAAAGGCTTTCGGTCCCGCGCCAGGCCGGCTTGTCGACAAGGTGGAAGCGCAGGTTGCCGATGGACTCGATCACCCGAAGCCACGGCAGCGCCGAGAGGTCGGCGGACCCGATCGTCCGGACGCTCCGGTAGCCCGCGGCGAAGGCATCGGCGAACGCCGTGGACAGGCAGGAGGTGAGGTCGCCCGCGCGCCATCCCACGGCGGCGAGGTCGAAGTCGTGGATCGTCAGGCCCTCGCCAGTCAGGTGTACGTTGTCCAGCGTCACGTCACCGTGCCGGATACCCCAGTCGAGGCCGAGTGCGGCGAGTTCGGTCATCCGCTGGCGGGCGAGTCCGCCGAGTTCCTTGACCAGAGCCTGGTCCTCGGGCTGGTTGGCGAGTTCCGGAAGGACCTGGGCGAGGGGTTCGTCGAGGGTGAGCTCGAGCCCGAAGGCCCGGCGAGAATGGGTCGTCCGAAAGTCCTCCGTCGCGCGGTGAAGCCGTGCCAGCAGGGCACCGTACGCGTGGTAGAGCTCGTCGTTCAACGGCGGCCGAGGTTTGTCTCCGTCGACGTACTCGGTCAGACCGAAGGGGCGGATCCCCTCGGGAGCGTCGAATTCACCGACGAGAGAGCCGCTGGTCAGCGGGACCACCCGGGCGACACTGATCCCCGAGGCAGCGAGGTGGGAGACGAGGTCGAACTCCCAGGCAACCTCGTCGGTCGACCAGCCGCCGGCGTGGTAGACCTTCAGCACGAAGCGCCCGTCCGCGCCGGTGAGGTCATAGACGTCGTTGACGAACGACCGCAGCAGCCGGCACTCGCGTACGTCGAGGCCGTACGCCCTCCGTACGAGGTCGCCAATCGCAGCGGGCTGGGGGATCGAACGCAGGACGTGGACCATGCCGCCCGACGCTAGGTAAAGCGGCCCGCAGATGTCCACGCGATTTGTCAGGAGGCTGAGAGGCCGCGGTGCCGTCACGAGGCCGGGGGCCGACTTTCCCTGCTGTCCGCGTCGACGCCGAGGGCCCGCGCGGCGATCTGTGCCAGGTGGGCCGGCTCGCGTTCACCTGCCTGGCGTACCTGCGTACGGCAACTGAACCCGTCGGCCAGCAGCACCGTTCCGTCGTCGGCCGCCCGGACGGCGGGGAGCAGTACCCGTTCCGCGCACGCCATGGAGACGTCGTAGTGCCCCTTCTCGAAGCCGAAGTTTCCGGCGAGGCCGCAGCACCCGGAGTCGAGTACCTCCGCCTCGACGCCGAGGGCGGCCAGCACCCGACGGTCGGCGGTGAAGCCGAGGTCGGCGTGCTGGTGGCAGTGCACCTGGACGAGTGCGCGCTGGCCGGGCCGGCGTACGTCGAGGTCGCCGGCGCGCTCGGCGAGGAGTTCGGCGAACGTCTTCGTCTGGCGCTTCAGAGTCGCCGCGTCTGCGTCGTCGGGAAGGAGTTCGGTCAGCTCGCCGCGGAACAACGCCGTGCAGCTCGGCTCCAGCCCGACGACGGGTACACCCGCGTCCAGCCAGGGCTTGAGCGTCTTCAGAGTTCTACGGAGGACCCGCTTGGCGACACCGAGTTGGCCGGTCGACACCCAGGTCAGCCCGCAGCACACCGGACGGTCGGGGATCTCGACCCGGTAGCCGAGGGATTCGAGGACTGCCACCGCATCCATCCCGAGGTCCGGGTCGAAGGCGTTGGTGAAGGAGTCGGGCCAGAGCAGCACCCGCGGAGCGTCGGCGGGCAGGACCTTCGCGGGCGCGGGACGTCGCCGGAACCAGCGTACGAACGTCCGCGGAGCGAACGCCGGGATGTCGCGCTCCGGTGCGATCCCGCCGAGCTTCTTCGCGAGGGCGGCGAGCGGCCGGACCCGGGTCGCGGCGTTGATCAGCCGAGCGAACGGCGCGGCCAACCGCAGCCACAGCGGCAAGAACCCCATCGAGTAATGCGAAGCCGGCCGGACGCGTCCCGCGTAGTGCTTGCTCAGGAACTCCGCCTTGTAGCTGGCCATGTCAACGTTGACTGGACAGTCGGTCTTGCAGCCCTTGCAGGACAGGCAGAGGTCGAGCGCCTCCCGCACCTCCGGCGAACGCCAGCCATCCTTGATGACCTCGCCGTTCGCCATCTCGAACAGCAACCGCGCCCGCCCCCGCGTGGAGTGCATCTCCTCACGGGTCGCGCGATAGCTCGGACACATCACGCCGCCCTCTGCGGAGACGCACTTCCCGACGCCCATGCAACGCCGGGTCGCGCCGAAGAAGCCGTCCTTGTCGTGGGCGAACGCGAGCGTCGTGCCGGCCTGGATCGTCGGCGGCGCGACGAAAACGCGCAGGTCCTCGTCGAGCTTGGCGGGTTCGACGATGCGCCGGGGGTTCATCAGGTCGCCGGGATCCCAGGCGGCCTTGAACTCCCGGAACGCGGTGAGGATCTCCGGCGGGTACATCCGGTCGAGCAGCTCCGACCGGGCCTGCCCGTCACCGTGCTCGCCGGACAATGACCCGCCGTGTGAGGTGACGAGATCCGCGGCGTCCTCCATGAACCGCCGGAATCCCTGGACCCCCTTCTCTGACAGCAGGTCGAAGTCGATCCGCACGTGGATGCAGCCGTCGCCGAAGTGCCCGTAGTAGATGCCCTTCCGGCCGTGCTCCTTCAGCAGCCCGTCGAAACCGCGGAGGTACGCACCGAGCCGCTGCGGCGGGACCGCCGCGTCCTCCCAACCGGGGTAGGCCTCGCTGCCGTCCGGCAGTCTCGTCGTACTCCCGGCACCCTCCTCGCGGACCCGCCACAGCGCCTTCATGTGGGCGGGGTCGCTGACCACCAGGCTGGTGGCGCCGTGCGACCGCATCACCCGGGCCACGGTCTGCGCGCCTTGTTCGGCCTCGGCGAGCGTGTCACCGCCGGTTTCGACGTACAGCCACGCGCCGCCCGGCGGGAGCGACTCGAGCACCGGGTTGGCGGGGTTGCGGGAACGCACGATGCTGACGATCTCCGCGTCCACGCTCTCGATGGTGAGCGGGTGCAGGTCGAGCAGGGGTACGACGTTGTCGGCGGCGATGAACTGGTCAGGGAATCCCAACACCGCAAGCGCCCGGGCCGCTGGCGCTTCGACCAGC
The DNA here is from genome assembly GCF_000373925.1 of Actinopolymorpha alba DSM 45243. Taxonomy (GTDB): domain Bacteria; phylum Actinomycetota; class Actinomycetes; order Propionibacteriales; family Actinopolymorphaceae; genus Actinopolymorpha; species Actinopolymorpha alba. Next base: position 105,974 of record NZ_KB892740.1, read on the forward strand.
TGGACCTCGGCTTCGAGCAACGTGGCGCAGGTGCCTTCGGTGCCGACCAGTGCCTTCGCCAGGTCGAACCCCTGCGCCGGGAGCAGTTGGTCGAGGTTGTAGCCGGAGACGCGGCGAGTCAGGTCCGGGAAGGTCGTTTCCACCAGGGAGGCGTAGCGGTCGCGGAGTGCCCGCAGGTCGCGGTACAGCCGGCCGATCCGTCCGGGATCGTCGCAAAGTCGTGCCAGCTCGTCCTCGGGCGTGGGTCCGGCGGTGAGCCGCGTACCGTCGGTGAGCACCACGTCCAGCGAGGCGACGTTGTCGACGGTCTTGCCCCAGGCCACCGAGTGTGAGCCGCAGGCGTTGTTGCCGATCATCCCGCCGAGGGTGCAGCGGTTGTGGGTCGACGGATCCGGACCAAACGTCAGCCCGTGCGCACCGGCCGCCTTCCGCAGATCGTCCAGGACGACGCCGGGTTGGACCCGAGCGCGCCGGCTCTCGGGATCGATGGCGAGGACGTTGTTGAGGTGCCGGCTGAAGTCGAGCACGACCGCGGTGTTGATGGCCTGGCCGCCGATGCTGGTGCCGGCGCCGCGCGGCAGGATGGGTACGCCGAGCCGATGGCAGACGTCAAGTGTGGCGAGTACGTCCTCGACGTCGCGGGGTTGGACGACACCGATCGGCGGGTGGCGGTAGTTGGAGGCGTCCGCGGCATACATCGCGCGGCTCGCCGAGTCGAACCGCACGGCTCCCCGGACGACCTTCGCGAGTTCGTCCCGCAGCGGCTGGGTCTGGGCGGCCTCGGCCTTGGTGGCGCTCTGCACGGCTCCGAGCCTTGCATGCGGCGGGCCGGGGTGCTCGAGGCGGGTGGCGGTGCCGGCTTCGCGGCCCGGTGACGGCATGGTCCACTTCTGCGGTGACGCTTCTCCTCAACCGCTCTGACCTTGCGTGGGTGCTCGACGTGGAGGTCTGCCTGGACGCTCTGCGGCGAGGATTCGCGGCGAACCAACCCGCCATATCGCCGCAACGGGTGCGTACCAACCTGCCGGGTCCGGGTACCGCGACCACGTTGATCCCGGGCCTGGTCGACGGCGTACCCGCCTACACGGTGAAGGTCAACGCGAAGTTTCCCGCGGCGAAGCCGGCACTGCGCGGCGTGGTCTGCCTGCACGATCTCGGGTCCGGTGAGCTGCTCGCCGTCCTCGACTCCGCGACGGTGACCGCCTGGCGTACCGGCCTGGCCGCCGCGCTCGGCACCGACCTGCTGGCCAGGCCGGACGCCGACCAGGTGGGCGTGATCGGCGCCGGTGCCCAGGCGAGTCTCGTCGTGCGCGGGCTGGCGCGGCTGCGGACGATCCGCCGGTTGGTGGTGTGTGACCTGGACGGCGAACGCGCCCGGACCTTCGGGGCGCCCGGGCTGCCAGCTGACCTCCACGCGGAGGTGCGTGCGGAGGTGCGTGCGGAGCCGGCCGCGGTGGCGGCCGAGTGCGGGATCGTCGTCCTCGCCACCTGGTCACGTACGCCGCTGCTGTCGCGGAGCGAGGTGCCCGCCGGCCGCCACCTCACCTCCCTTGGTGCGGACGAGCCAGGCAAGGTGGAGTTGGCAGCGGACCTCCTCCGGTCGTCGCGGGTGATCGTGGACGACGTGCATCTCGCGGCCGCCGCCGGTGCTCTGGGCAACGCCGGCCTCGGGCCTGAGCACGCCACCGGCACGATGGCCGACCTGATCGCCGGCCGGCTCGCGGGACGGGTCAGCCCGCACGACATCACGGTGTACGCGCCGGTGGGGCTGCCGTGGCAGGACCTCGCGGTGTCGTGGGTGGCGTACCAACGTGCCCGCGAGCTGGACATCGGTACGCCGTACGACTGGCTCGGTTAGCGCGTCCCCGGCCGCGCACGCCCTCGCAAACTTGACCTCAAGTCCGGTCGAGGTTCTAGCGTCTCGTTGACGCGATCACGACCGATGCGCTGAGTCAGCCCGGCCGCCGGGAGTTGTTGATCAACGGTCCCGTATTCGGACAGCTCAGGCGGGGGCTGCCCGATTCGGGGACCGTTGATCAACTCGGCGGGACCGTTGGGCCGTCAGCGCAGCGAGACCGGGGCCTTCGTACGACTCAACGCGAGCGCGTTCGCCACGACCCGGTGGCCGGCTCGGCCGCCCGCGCTGAGGATCGACTCGGGGTGGAACTGCACCGCCCACCGCCGGCGTACCGGATCCTCGATCGTCATCGCGACCTCCGCGCCACTCGGATCAAGCAGCACGCCGGTCACCTCGAAGCCGGACACCTGGTCGGGCGTGGCGTAGAGCGAGTGGTAGCGCCCGGCCACGAACTCCTCCCCGAGCCCGGCCAGCAGACCGCTCCCGTTCAGGACGCGGACCTCGCCCGGCCGGCCATGAGCGGGATAAGGCAGGACCTCGAGCTGGCCGCCGTCGTACTCCACCATCGCCTGCAGGCCGAGGCACACCCCGAACATCGGCAGCGACCGCGCCTCCACCGCCCGCAAAAGCCCCGCGCAGTCGAAGTCGGACGGCCGCCCTGGCCCGGGTGAGAGGACGACGAGATCGGGCGCCAGCTCGTCGAGGAGGCGTTCGGCGAACCCGAACCGCAGCGTCGTCACCGCCGCACCCTGCTGCCGGAAGTAGTCCCCGAGCGTGTGGACGAACGAATCCTGGTGGTCGACCAGCAGGACCCGAAGGCCGTTGCCAGGAAGGGATTCTGCCGAGAGGGAAGCGGCGGCGTACGCCCGCCCGTGGCCGGCTGTTCCCGACTCGACGGACGGCGTGGACGGGGTGGACAGTGCGTCAAGGAGAGCTTGCGCCTTGAGCAGGGTTTCGCGTTCCTCCTCCTCCGGGTCGGAGTCGTACAACAAGGTGGCGCCGACGCGTACGGCCGCGATGCCGTCTTCGACCTGCGCCGTCCGCAAGCTCAGCCCGGTGTTCATCGAGCCGTCGAAACCGACGAAGCCCACCGCTCCGCCGTACCACCGCCGCGGCGCGTCTTCGTGCTCCTCGATGAACCGCATCGCCCACTGCTTCGGCGCACCCGTCACCGTCACCGCCCACATGTGGGTGAGGAAAGCGTCGAACGCGTCCCGGCCCGGCAACAGCTTGCCCTCGATGTGGTCGACCGTGTGGATGAGGCGACTGTAAAGCTCGATTTGACGCCGCCCGATCACCCGCACAGAGCCTGGTACGCATACCCGCGACTTGTCGTTGCGGTCGACGTCGGTGCACATGGTGAGCTCGGACTCGTCCTTGGAGGAGTTCAGCAGCGTCTGGATCTGCCGCGCGTCCTCCAGCGGATCAGCGCCCCGCCGGATCGTGCCGGCGATGGGGCAGGTCTCCACTCGGTCGCCGGTGACCCGCACGTACATTTCCGGCGACGCGCCGACCAGGTATTCGCCCGCGCCAAGGTTGAAGACGAATTCGTACGGCGCGGGGTTGCTGGTACGCAGGCGTTCGTAGAACGCGGCCGGTGAGTCGCACGGTCCGGAGACGAGGTGGCTGGGTGTGACCTCGAAGAGATCGCCGCGACGGAAGTATTCCCGGGCTTCCCTGACCACCTGCGCGTACTGGCCCGGTGTCGGCGCGGGTGGGAGCGGTCGGGCGGTGGGGGCCGGGGTGGGTGCGGTGGTGCGCGCCAATCCGGTGGTACGTGTCGTGGCCGCCGTGGCCGGTTCGTGGTCGGGGATCTCGAAGTCGTACGAGTGCCGCAGACACGTCTCCCGCTTGCGGTCGAGGACCAGAATCTCGTCAGGGAGGTGAAGGACGAAATCCCGTAACGGATCGGTCGTGCGATCGTGGTGCGGGCGCAGCGGCTCGAACTGAAAAGCCAGGTCGTAGCCATAGGCGCCGTACAACCCGAGGTGCGGATCCTCAGCGCTGGCGAACAACCCGACGATCGCCCGCAGCGTGGTGAAGACCGTCGGCTGCCGGCTTCGATCCTCCTCCGCGAAGGTCTCCTCGGATGGGGGGACGAACACCTCCGTACGCTCCGGACCGCTCGCGATGATTTCGCCAGTTTTCGTCATCACCGCGCTGATCGTGGGAAGAAGGACCCGACCACGGGCGTTGAGCGCGACCGCCTCGACTCGCCGGCCGCGGGCGACGATCTCGATGGGTGGGTTGAGGTACGCCAGATGCCAGCGGCTGTAGCGGCCCGGATAGTCGACGCCGGAACTCAGGATCCCGCCCCGCCGGCCGTCGATGTCAGCGGCCATGGCCTGGAGTTCCGTCTCGTCCGTCGACGTGGTCGTGCGGAGGATGCTGATGCCGCCGGCGGTCAGATAGCGTGCCGTGCTGTCCATCTCGGTGAGCCTTCCTTGGGTCAAGCCCGCACCGGAGGATTCGTGCCGTCGTACGACAGAAAGCGACCGCCGGTGAGGGCGGTCGCATTGTCGAAGCGTGGGGTACGCGAGAGGGCGGCCGCCTAGAGGCGGCGCCACCACTGAAGCTGAGGGCGCGTACGCATGGGCGGCAGCATAGCCCGGTGGTGCCGGAGCCGGGAAGTACGGTTCGTCGGCATGACCGAGCCTTCGTACGTGACCGCGGCCCGCCTGGCCTATGACACCGTGGCCGTCGACTACGCCAAACTGCTGCGCGACGAACTCGCCGCCAAGCCAGTCGACCGCGCACAGCTTGGCACCTTCGCCGAACTCGTGCTGGCCGACGGTGCCGGTCCGGTCGCCGACATCGGTTGTGGACCCGGCCGGGTGGCGGCACACCTGCACTCGCTCGGGCTGGAAGTCTTCGGGATCGACCTGTCGCCGGGGATGATCGCGGTCGCGCGCGAAACATATCCAGCGCTGCGGTTCGACGAAGGCTCGATGATTGCGCTGGACCTGGCCGACGGCCAGCTTGGCGGCGTCGTCGCGTGGTACTCCATCATCCACACCCCGCCGGAGCGACTGCCGGTGATCTTTGCCGAGTTCCACCGGGTGCTCCGGCCTGGCGGTTACCTGCAGCTTGCGTTCCAGGCCGGCGACGAGGTGGTGCACCTGGAGCAGGCGTACGGCCACTCGCTCTCCCTCGACGCCTATCGGCTGTCACCCGACCGCATCGCCGACCTGGCGACGCAGGCCGGGTTTGCCCTGCACACCCGCGTGCTCCGCGAACGCATCCCACCCGAGAAGACCAGGCAGGCTTACCTCCTGGTCCGCAAGCCCGGCGGCAGCATCTGAGCTGGTCTGTGCGCTTGGTGTCGCGGGCTTTTGTCGACCCACCTGCGCCAGGTCGGGCGTGCTGCGGGCGGCGTCTCACATTGTGTACGTCTTCTGCGGTACGAGGCAGGGCATGTTCCCACCAGGCAAGGCAAATATGCCTAGTGAGGTGAGGACTTGCCGCGTGAGGTCCGCCAAAGGGTGTACACAATGTGAGACAGAAGCCTGACCTTCTCACTATCCGATACAGCCAGGTCGTAAGGATCCAAATGATCACGTATACGTGGCTCGTGCCTGCCTTGCATGGCACCGACACCACGTGAGGCAGGCAATGATCACGTTTACGTGATCATTGCCTTCACGCGCTAGCTTCAGCCGATGGCGAAGCCGAAGACGTTCACGAACGTGTACGCGCCAAGCAGGCCGATGGCAATGGTGCTGATCACCAGCAGCACGTTGAACGCCCTACCCCCGTACAACCGCGAATCCACCTCGGTCCGCCGCAAATACCACACCGCGACTGCCACCGCGAGCAGGAAGATCCCCGTCATCACCCCACCGATCTGCACCATCACGACAGGAGAGCTGATCAGCAGGTACGCCGCACCCCAGATCAGCGGCAGGCCGACGATGAACCGCTTGATCCGCCGCTCCCGAGCCTGCGGGTCAGACCAGTCAAGGACGCCGAAGGTCGCGAGCACATTGACGTACATCCGTGACCAGCTTGGGATGGCCGCCCACAGCGTGGATCCGAGCACGGCGATCGCGCCGATCAGGAACGTCACGGTGGCCCATTCGCCGAGGGTGTCGGTGTACATCCGCGAGAGCGTTGTCAACATCTCATTGCCCTGAGGCTTGAGCCCCTGCGGATGCAGCACGGCCGCGCCCATGATGAAGAACGCCAGCGTCGAGAAGGTGTAGATCACCCAGGAAACTAAGGCGTCCTTGTACATCACCCGGATCCAGCCGTTGGCCCGGCGTACCCACGCGTCGCTGCCGTCCGGCGGTCCGACCCAGCGGGCATAGCCTTTCTCCACGCACCAGTAGGTGTAGAAGGTGATTTCGTCGGCGCCGACTCCGGTGATCCCGAACATCGCGACCGCCGCGCCCAAGGCGCCGACCGGAATCCCCAGGGCGAGCCCTTCGAGCAGATCCCCGCCCTCATAGGCGAACGGCGTGAACGGCAGCCCGAACGCGATCGCCACCGTGAGGACGGAGAAGATCACCACCATGACGAAGGCGCCGCGTTCGATCAGGCTGTAGCGGCTGGAGTACAGCATCGCGATGCTGCCCACCACGATGATGGCGGTCCAGATGGCCAGAGACGTCGCGCCCAATGGTTCGCCGAACGGCAGGAGCACGCTGCACGCGACCGCGACGCCGCCGATGATGCCGCCAAGTTGCAGGACTTTCGACAGCGCCAGCAGGATCCACAGCAGGTTGACCCACCCGACTCGGCCGAAGCGCGGCGGGATCCGGTTGTAGCCGGTGAGTGCGGGCTGTCCGGTGGAGATCGTCCAGCGGGCAAGCTCGATCTGCACGGCCACCTTGACGGTGGTGGAGACGATGACCATCCACAAAAGTGCGAAGCCTGCTTGGGCTCCGAGCGTCGTGGTGGCGATCAGCTCACCTGATCCGACGATCGAGGCGCTGACGATCAGGCCGGGTCCGAGGTACCGCAGGCTCGCTCCCCAGCCCTTCGGCGGTTCCTTGATCCCGTCGGCCGTGAGGTGGTACGGATCGGCGGCGGGCCGGGTGTCGATGGCCATGGAAAGCCTCCGCTCGGAAGACAACACTGCCTTTGCCGCGGCTTTGCCCTGACGTGACCAACGACGTTAGGTGAGCACCTCCGACGTCTGCACGTCTGACGACCGGGGTTGGTCACCAGCCTGGACGGAGCTGCGGGGTTCCCGCCATCCGGACTCGCCCGCTCAAGCTACTACTTGACACATCGCGTCAAGTAGCTTGACACTCCTCGTCAAGGACGAACGTCGCGGCGCCGACTGCGCGCGCCATTGAGGGAGGTCAGTCGTGGAGTACGAACTGCTGGGGCGAAGCGGCGCCGTGGTGTCGAGATTCGGCCTGGGTGCCATGGGGTTTGGTGACGACCCCGACGAGGAGACGGCCTTCGCCCTGCTCGACGGGTTCGTCGCCGCTGGCGGCACGCTGGTCGACACCGCGGACGTCTACGGCGACGGCCGGTCCGAGCAGGTCGTGGGTCGCTGGCTCGCCAGCCGACCAGCTGACGTGACGACCCGCCTCACGATCGCCACCAAAGGCCGGTATCCGTCGTGGGCCGCCAACGACCCCGCCGCCGGTGGCCTGTCGCGCCAGCATCTCTCGCGTGCGTTGGACGCATCGTTGCGCCGCCTCGGAGTCGAGACCATCGACCTCTACCAGGCGCACGCCTGGGATCCGCTGACACCGCTGGAGGAGACTCTGGCGTTCCTGGACGCCGCGGTACGCCAGGGCAAGATCCGCTATTACGGTCTCTCGAACTTCACCGGGTGGCAGCTGCAGAAGACCGTCGAGCGGGCCGCCGGGTCAGAGCTGGAACGTCCGGTGACCCTGCAGCTGCAGTACAACCTGCTGGCTCGCCAGGTCGAGTGGGAGATCACGCCGTCCGCCACGGACGCGGGGCTCGGGCTGCTGCCGTGGTCACCGCTCGCGGGCGGCCTGTTGACGGGGAAGTACGAACAATCGGTCGCTCCCGCGCAGGGGACCCGCTTCGCCGCTGAGGCGGCGTCGGGGTTCGGCAGCTACTTCCGTTCCTACAGCGGTGACGAACGAACCTGGACGATCCTCGGCACGCTGCGCGAGGTCGCCGCGGAACGCGGGGTCACACCGGCCGAGGTCGCGCTGGCGTGGGTGGCCGACCGGCCCGGCGTCTCCGCGGTGATCGTGGGCGCGCGGACGCTCGACCAGCTTGACCAGAACCTCCGCGCCGCCGAACTCCATCTCGACCCCGAGGAGACGGCTCGCCTCGACAGCGTGAGCGAGCCGGCGGCCGCCGATTATCCGTACGGCGCCTTCGGAAGCTTCCAGCGCAGCCGCACCATCGGTCCGCGGCCGGTAATCCCACCCGAATTGCTTGCCGAGACGACCGCGTAAGGCCGCAAAGGGTCCCCGCCGCGGCTCAGGGCAGCGGACTCTCGAGCAGAGCGCGGACCTCATCGTCGGTCGGGATACCTGACCGCCCGTCGATGGCGCGGCAGGAGAGCGCAGCCGCCGCATTGGCGTACCTCGCCGCGTCGGGCAACCCGAGCCCTCGGTCGACGGCGAGCACAAGGGCCCCGTGGAAGACGTCCCCGGCACCGAGCGTGCTCACCACGTCGACGGTGAACGCCGGCACCCGCACGTGCGTTCCCGCATGCTCGGCGACGAACGCTCCGTCTGGCCCGTCGGTCGCGACCACGCGGCGGGCACCGTCGGCGAGCGCCCGGGCGAGCAGATCGGGGGCGGGCAGCTCGCCGTACGCCCGGCGCAGCGACGGGATCGTCGGCCCGTAGAGATCGACGCCCGCTGGTGTGAAGCCGTCGATCGGATTGCCCGCGTCAACCGAGAGTTGCGGGCCCCGGTGCGCGGCCACGAGGGCGTGGACCAACGGCCACCCGATGTGGTCGGCGTGCACCCAGGCCGCGCCCGCGATCAGCTCCCGGGCGCGGCCAACGGGGAGGTCGAACGCCGGGATCGGCCGGGTGCAGATGGCGCGGGTACCCGTCGACTGGTCGACCAGGACCACGCTCGCCCCGCCGGAGCCGGCCGGCACGGGTACGACGCCGGAGAGGTCGACGCCTTCACGGGTCAGGTCGGCCCGGATGCGCTCGCCGGTCTCGTCGTCGGCCACGGGTCCGATGAAGGCCACGTCACCACCGAGCCGGGCGGCGGCCACCGCGGCGGTCGCGGAGTTGCCGCCACCCGCGTGGACGACGGCGCGGGCGAGGAAACGCTCGTCAGGGGCGGGGAGGTGGGGTACGACGGCGATCGTGTCGGCGTTCACCGATCCCACGAACACAAGTCGGCTCATGAGCGTCCTCGCTCCGCTCCGGGCGTGGCGCTGTGCTTGAGGATTCGCTCGCTGCGCTCGCTGCGCTCGCTCACGGCGCTGTGCTGAACGATTCGCTCGCTCATGAGCCGACCTCCGTCCAGGGACGCGCGCTGGTGGACACGAGTGCCGAGAGTTCGCGCAGGTAGGGGACCGACTCGTCCCGCAGCGTGCGCCCGCGGTCGGCCGTGCCTAGGGCGTTCGTCCACAGCGCCCGGCCGGCGAGCAGTCCGGACGCGCCGCCCTGGCAGCAGGCTTCGACCGCGGTAGGAAAGTCGGCCCGCTCGACGTGGGAGGAGAGCACCACCCACGGGCACGGGATCGAGGCGGTGAGCCGGGCCGCCGCCTCGGTGATCCGCCCGGCGTCCCCGCGCCCGAAGTAGGGCACCTCCGCCTTGTAGAGGTCTGGCTCAAGCGCACCCAACTCCCGGGCGCACCGCAGAAGCGTCGCCTCTCGATCGAACGACCCGCCGCCACCGGACTGGGCCGGCCGGACGACACCTTCGACGATGCTGAGCAGCCCGGCGTCCCGGCACGCGGTGACGAACCGCGCCGCGTCCGCGAGCCGCTCGTCGACGCGGTCGTCGTCCCGCCACGCGATGAGGAGCTTCGCCGCCGCGACGCCCCGGCCGGCGTACCCCACCAGATCGAGCCCGGTGTCGAACGCCGCGTCCCCCACGATCTCGCCTGGTCGTGGCGACAGGCGGTCGGCGGCGACGATCCGGCCAGGCGCCCCGACCGACTCGCCCCGGGATACGGCGTGCGGCGGGCGAGCGAGCAGGTAGGGATTGGTAAGGATGGTCGAACCGTACGCCGGGTCGACGAGAAACCCGGACGCCTCCGGGCCGAGCGCGCGAGCGACGTCCAGCTTGAACGCCCGCAGCTCGTCATCCTCGACCGTGTCCGGCGTACGCCCGGACGTGTCCGCGAGCATGCCGCGCAGCGACTCGCGTTGGTCCATGGCCACCATGACGAAGGTGCCGTCGGGCCGGGCCAGCCGGGCGAGCGTCGAACTCTGGGATGCGGACGCAGGCGCAGGTGCGGGCGCGGATTCGGGCATCGGGCTCCTTCGGGTGGGATCGTTTCCACGGGAACCGAAGCAGAGCGCCCACAAGCGGGTCAACTTAAGGATTCCCAGTCTGTCCGAGACCGGCGCGACCCCTCGTCCATGTCCGTTTCCTCAACAAGGATGTCCGTCAAGCCCCTGCGTTCCAGGGCCGGTGCGCGCCTAGCGTCAAAGCGTCGGCACCACCACGAGATCAACCCCGAAATGGGAGGAACGATGGTCGACGACTCGTTGCTCGCGTCCTATGCCAAGGCGTACGCCGAGGAAGGCTACGTACTCGTCAAAGGACTGCTCGACAAGGCGGAGGCGAAGGCCTACCGCGAGGAGTCTCATGCCCTCATCGAACGCCTCAACCGCGACGCCGACCCCACCTGGGGCAGCGCCCGCGAACTCACCATGGGCCGCCAGACCGAGCTGAAGCACTGCCATGACGTGCAGTTCTATTCGGGGGCCTTCGCCCGCCTGATCGTGGACCCACGGTTCACCGACGTGGCCGCCGCGGTGATGGGCACCCCCAACGTGCAGTTGCACCACACCAAGCTGTTCGTGAAGCCGCCGGAGAAGGGCTCGCCCTTCCCGTTGCACCAGGACCACCCGTTCTTCCCGCACGCGAAGCACTCGATGGGCGCCGCGATCCTCCACTTCGACGACGCGCCGCTCGCCAAGGGCTGCGTGCGGGTGGTGCCGGGTAGCCACCTGAACGGTCCGCTGGCCCACGCGGAGGACGGCGGCTGGCACCTGCCGTTCTCGGAATGGCCGCTGGAGAAATCAGTGCCGTGTGAGGCGGAGGCCGGCGACGTCCTCTTCTTCACCTACCTCACCGTGCATGGCTCGGGAGTCAACACCACGTCTGACGCCCGCACCACCCTGCTGGTGCAGTACCGCGATCCCGCCGACCCGCCCACGGTGGACACGCACCAGTCGCTCGGGCAGGGAATGATCCTGCGCGGAATCGATCCGACCGTACGCGGAGGATCGGCCGGGTGAGCCGGTCGGGCGCTCCTCCCGCACCGGTTGGCGGCGAGCGTCGGGACCTCCAACGCCTCGCTCAGCTGACGTGGGGAGATGGCGCCCGCCTCAGCGTGGACGTGGCCGCCCATCGGGTGGAGTTCCTTTACTGGGGATTCTTCGAGCCGCGGCCCTGGCGTAATTACCTGCACGCCCATTCGTTCTTCGAGGTGTGCTACGCCTACTCAGGGCACGGGACGTTTAGGACGGGTGGTCAGGACCACCTCGTCGAGGCCGGGACGCTCTTCATCGCGCGTCCCGGCGACGTCCACGAGATCGTTTCCAGTGATGACGATCCGCTGAGCATTCATTTCTGGTCCTACACCCTGGTGCCCGCGGCGCGTGGCACGGGCCAGGGAGACTCGGCGGGGCGGGCGATCCGCGCACACGGCCGCGAACTCCTCGAGGCCTTCGCCGACCCCGCCGCGCCGGTCTGCTCGACCTCCGCCGGCCGCGTACCCGCCCTTCTCGAACTCCTCACCGGCGAGGCGGCGCGGCCGGGTCCGGCCTACGACGACGTGCTCCGAGGCCTCGCGCGCACGCTTGTCATCGACACCGCGCGGGCAGTGGTCGACGATCCCGCGCTCGCTCCGCACCCCGACGGTTCGCCGCTCGGCGACGAACAGCTGGCCCGGACCATGGTGCGCTATCTGCAGGACAACTACGACCGTCCGGTGGCGGTGCGCGACCTCGCGGCGCAGGTTCATCTGAGCGAACGGCACGCGAACCGGCTGTTTCGCGGGTTCACGGGTACGACGATCCACGCCTATCTCGTCCGGCATCGGCTTGAGATCGCCGCCCAGCGGCTGCTCGAACACGGCCCGTCGGGAAAGCAGGTCTCCATCGCGGAGATCGCGCGGTCATCTGGCTATCCCGACGTACGTCATTTCACGACGGCGTTCCGCCAGCACTGGGGGGTCACGCCCGGCATATTTCGGGCAGGAGATGGTACGGCTCATCTGAAAACAGCGGAAGAGGATATGAGCTGAAAGTTGCCCGACTCCCAAGGAAAACGTTGACGCTCGACAGGGGCGCTGGCTACCTTCCGTTGAATCGGTTCGCGGCGGCTGTGGCGTCCCCGCGAGTTTCTTCAGGGCCGCGAGGGCGCGGTTCCTTTTCTGGGAGGTGAAGTGGTTCACGCGAATCAGCGTGCCAATGGGGGTTCGACTGATCTTTTTCCTGTCCGTACAACGCTCTCCGATGTCGCGGCGCGGGCCGGGGTCTCACGGTCAACGGCGTCGCGGGCTCTGACCGGCCGCGGGTATGCGGCGCCAGCGGTCAGGGATCGGGTGCTCGCGGCTGCCGAGGAGCTCGGATATGTTCCCGACGCGAATGCCCGCAGCCTCAAGGCGCGGCACACGCCCACGGTCGGGGTCATGGTGTCCGATCTCCGTAACCCGTTCTATGCCGAGGTCGCGGCAGGTGCGGCAAGTGTGCTGCGCGGACAGGGCTACACGATCGTGCTCGTCGACGACGCTCGCAGCGATCTCGAGGAAATGGCCGCGGCGCGCACCTTCGTCGCGATGCGGGTCGCGGGTGTCCTGCTGACGCCGGTTTCGGCCGCACCGAGCCAGCTCATCCTGAAGCAGGGCGTGCCGGTCATCGAGATGGACCAGCAGTTCTCCCGGGGCGAATGCGACGCCGTGTTGGTCGACAACGTGACCGCGGCGCGCGAGCTCACCGAGCACCTGATCGGCCTCGGCCACCGGCGGGTCACGATGGTCACCAACGAGACCGAATGGACCACCGGAGCAGGACGCCTCAAGGGATACCTGAAGGCATTCGAGAACGCCAGCCGGCCGGTCAGCGATGACGCGGTCCTGTGCTGCGGGTATGAACCCGACCAGATCGAGAAGCTCATCGTGGAGCTGCTGTCGGCGCGCCGCCGTCCGACGGCGGTCTTCGCGACCAACAACCTGCTCGCCGAGGCGGTGTGGCGGCAGGCGACCAAGCTCGGGTTGCGGATTCCTGACGACCTGTCGTTCGTGGCGTTCGACGATTCTCCGTGGATGAGCATGGTGGAGCCAGGCATCACGACGGTGGCGCAGCCCTCGATCGAGCTTGGTGCCCGGGCGGCGCAGCTGTTACTGAACCGCATGACCAAGCCCGGACGCCCCCGCACCGCGCGGCTGGACTGTCCTCTGATCGTGCGCGCCTCGACGGCTCGCCTGAGCCGTCGCCGGCGCCCCGCGGCCGTGGCCTCGTGAGCTCAGAGGTCCCTCAACCCCGCTCCGCACGAGATCAAGACGCTCGTCATTCCTGTCGACCCGGAGTTGCCCGTGGTCGAGACTGATCTGTTGGAAATCCACCAACCGGCCGACCCCGCGATCACAGCCAGCGAGCCGGAGGTGACCACCAGCATCAGCAAAGCTCCATGAACACCGCGATGATCGCGGTAACCTCACCGGGCCGGGTGGTGCCGTCGATCCGCAACACCGTTGGCGGGTTGGGCTTGTTACGGCAGCCGCCAGCAGGATCGTGGGCGCCTGTCGCGGGCCCGACCGCAAGAGAGCGTGAGGTAGGCGTGGGGACGATGTGCGATGCGTGATCTGCTGGCCCGGCAGCTGGCCGACCATGTCGAGACGGCCCGGTCGGTGGAGTCGCTTCTGCCGTTGGTGGCCGACCTCGGCGAACTCCTGTGTACGACGTTCGACCGAGGCGGCCGGCTCTACACCTTCGGCAACGGCGGCAGCGCGGCGGATGCGCAGCACCTTGCCGCCGAACTCGTCGGGCGTTACCGGCGGGAGCGGCCACCACTCCCCGCCGCGGCGTTCAGCGTCGATCCGTCCGTGGTGACCTGCATCGGCAACGGCTACTCCTTCGACGACGTCTTCGCCCGCCAGGCCACGGCGTGGGCCCGGCCCAGTGACGTCGTGGCCGGCTTCACGACGAGCGGGCGCTCACCCAACGTTGTCCGCGGCCTCTCGGCGGCTCGCGACGTCGGTGCGACCACGGTGCTGTTCGCGGCCGGCGACGGTGGCGAGGCGGTGCGGTACGCCGACCTCGCGCTCCTCGTGCCCTCGCTGACGACGGCCCGCACCCAGGAGATGCACCTGCTCCTTCTCCACCTGGTGAGCGAGTGGGTCGACGCGTGGGCGGCCGGCGAGGCCGACGCACACGGCAACAGCCTCGAAGTCGCCGTCAGCTGAGCCTCGTTGCATGGGGTCGGCTGCTTGCTCGACGCGAGTTCAGCGCTGGCGCAGGCGTTCCCGGACTGACGCGACGGTGACACCGCCATCGGGATGTTTCGCCAGTTTGCCCCGCCTGATCAGGTCGTGGACCCCCTGGCGGGTCATGCCGAGCATCGCTCCGGCGACGGCGTATGTCACGGCGGCCGCGGTCGGATGGCCCACCCGCCGCGCGGTGACCTGGCCGAGCGGGGTCTGCCACCACTCGGCCGGCGGGTCGAATGCCGTGTCGCTCGGGAAGAGCGTGCTGACCAGGCGGATGAGCGTCTGAGTGGCCAGCAGGTCGTCGGGGCCGAGGAGTTCGGCGGCCCACGTGTCGGCCTGCCGGCGGGCCTTCCTGCGTAGCTGCTCCAGTTGTGAGCTGTTGTCGAGCAGGATCTCCAGCGGGTCGAAGAGCCGGCTCTCGAGCACGCGGGTGAGATGCTCGGCGAGCTCTTCGGCGTCGGCGGTGGTCCGTGCGCTGACCGTCGGCGTTGCTGCCATCGTCGCCTCCCTCGCCAATCACCGGATCCACACAGGTTGACGGGCAGTGTCAAGATACCTGCGGCGTCATGTCAAGGGCCCGGAACACCCCCTGTGATGATGGCGTTCTGGCCAGGTGGGCGCTGCCCGGCGGCCGTAACGCCGGTCGGGCTTGTCATCGATGATCAGCGACGAAAGGACCTCGCATCATGCGGACCACCACTCTCGGCAGGGGCGGCGCGGAGGTCGGGCGGATCGGCCTGGGATGCATGGGAATGTCCTGGGCGTACGACGAGGCCGGGCGGGACGACACCGAGTCGATCAAGGTGATCCGCCGCGCGATCGACCTCGGCGTGACGCTGATCGACACCGCCGACGCCTACGGTCCGTTCTCCAACGAACAGCTGGTCGGCCGGGCCCTTCGGGGACGTCGCGATGAGGTGGTCCTCGCCACCAAGGTCGGACTGATGCCCGACGGCGAGCGCACGCTGCACCGTAACGCGCGGCCGGAGTACATCCGGGGCGCCATCGACGGCAGCCTGGCCCGCCTCGGAGTGGATTACGTCGATCTCTACCAGCTACACCGGGTCGACCCGGCCGTACCGCTGGCGGAGAGCTGGGGCGCGCTGGCCGACCTCGTGGCGGCCGGCAAGGTCCGGGCGATCGGGCTTTCGGAGGCGACGGTCGACGAGATCAGGGAAGCCCACGCCATCCATCCGGTGGCGAGCGTCCAGTCGGAGCTGTCGTTGTGGACGCGGGACCGGCTCGCCGACGTCGTGCCCTACACCGAGGAGCACGGCATCGCGTTCCTGCCGTTCTCGCCTCTGGGGCGGGGGTTCCTCACCGGCCGGATCACCTCCGCCGAGCAGCTGGCCGAGGGTGACATGCGACGCAAGCTGCCGAGGTTCCAGGGAGCGGCGTTCGAGGCCAACCAGGCCCTGGTGGAGAAGGTGACGGCTCTGGCCGAGCGGTTGGGCGTGACGCCGGGCCAGGTCGCCCTCGCGTGGGTGGTCGCGCAGGGGGAGTACGTCGTACCCATCCCGGGCACGAAGCGGTTGCGGTACCTCGAGGAGAACGCCGCGGCCGGAGACGTCGACCTGCCCGCCGACGCGCTCGCCGAACTCGACGCGCTACCCGCAGCGGTGGGTGATCGCTACGGCACCGCGATCGCCGGAGCCACGGTCAGCCCCCGCTGACAACATGGCGGCGGACCGGGAATGATCACGTTTGCTCGGCAAATCCCCACGATGCAAGCTCAATTCACCGCGCATCGTGGGGAATGATCACGTAAACGTGATCATTCCCGGCCCCATGCGGGCTCGCTAGTCCTCGTCCGGGACCACTTCGATGGTGCCGGACGGGCAGAGGGATTCGGCTTGCTTGGCCGCCTCGTGGCGGTCGGGCGCGGGTTCGGGGTTGAGCAGCACCACGCAGCCGTCGTCCTCACTCTGGTCGAAGAGGTCGGGTGCGGTGAGGACGCACATGCCGGCGCCGATGCAGCGTTCCCGGTGGATCTCGATTCTCATGATTCGTTCCTCTACCAGCTTCGGCCTACCTACCACGCGGACCATTTCGTCGTACCACACCGACGACTCTCCCCGGCACGCGGTCCTACCACGCGACCGGCAGATGGTGGACTCCGTAGATTGCCATGTCGGTACGCAGTGGCACCTCGTCGGGAGCGACGGCGAGGCGCAGGGTCGGGAAGCGCCGGAACAGTTCGCGGTAGCCGATCCGCATCTCGATCCGGGCCAGTTGCTGGCCGAGGCATTGGTGGATGCCGTGCCCGAACGCCACATGCCCAGCCGCCGACCTGGTGACGTCGAGCGCCTCCGGGTGGTCGAAGCGGTCGGGATCGCGGTTGGCGAGCGGTATCGAGATGACGACCGTCTCGCCGGCCTTCACCAACTGGCCGTCCACCTCGACGTCCTCCAGGGCCGCACGCACGGTGCCGAACTGAACGATGGAGAGATACCTCAGCAGTTCCTCGACGGCACCCTCGATCAGGTCGGGATCCTTGCGGAGCGCGGCCAGCTGGTCCGGGCGCTGGAGCAGCGCGAAGGTCCCGAGCGCCAGCATGTTCGCGGTGGTCTCATGGCCGGCGAGGAGCAGCAGCGTCGAGATGCCGACAAGCTCGTCGTCGTTCAGCTCGGTGTCCCGGATCAGCCCGCTGATCAGCGCGTCGTCCGGGTTCGTCCGCTTGCTGAGGACCAGGTCGCGGAGGAGGTCGTTGACCGCCTCCATCGCCGCCACCCGCTCATCAGGGGGCGACGTGAGGCGGAGCAGTGTCGAGGTGTCCTTCTGGAACTTCTCGCGGTAGGAGTACGGAACGCCGAGGAGTTCACAGATCACCAGGGACGGGATCGGCAGCGAGAACGCTGGTACCAGATCGACGGGTGGGCCGTGCTCCTCCATCGCGTCGAGGTGTTCGGTGGTGATCTGCTCGATGCGGGGCTCCAGGGCCTTCATCCGCCGGACCGTGAACTGCCCCGTCAGTAGATGGCGGTACCTCGTGTGCTCGGGCGGATCCATTCGGATGAAGCTGCCTGGCCGGGTCTTGCGGGGTATCTTCTCGACCCCGGGGACCGGGATGGGCTGGTGGATGAGTTCGATACGGGAGCTGAACCGCCGGTCGGCGAGGACGGTCCGGGCCGCCGCCTGACTGGTGACCACCCACCCCAGATGACCGTCGGGGAAGGCGAGCCTGCTGATAGGACCGTGCTGCCGTAGCTCTCCCAACTCCGGTGGCGGGTCGAACGGACAACCGCTCGCCCGGGCGGTGGGCAGTGTGGTCGCAGTGGACAGCTTGTCTGGCATCGTGTGTTCCCCCTTGTGTCACGTCGTCGTGCCGGATCCCTGCTCCGTTTCGTTGGCGGGAAGGCTCTGCAGATATCTCTCGAATCCACGACGGACCAGGCTGGACAGGTCCTCGCCGAACAACCGCGGGTCGACGATCTCCAGGAACGCCTGGACGAGCCGTGGCACCGTTTCCGGTGTCAGGCTGTCGCTGCCGAGGGCGCGGGACACGTGTGCGTGGAAGGCGAGGACGCCGAGCCTCATCGCCACGAACACCGCCGCGAGAGCGCGCGGATCCGAATGCTGGGCGTGCCCGTCGTCCGCGAGCTTGGTGAGGTACTCCTCGGTGAGATCCACCATGTGGTCGAAGAGTTCGGTCGCCGATTCCGGGTCGTCGACCATGACGCGCGCGAGGTACCGGACCACGGGTGGCGCGCTCTGGTAGATCGCGGCGAGGAACGCCGGATCGCCGAGCCCCTTTTCGTCGATGCCCTCCTTGGCGTGCCGCTGGACGAACTCCAGGACGTAGGCGTCGCAGGCCTCGCGGAGGCGTTCCTTGGAGCCGAAGTGGTGCTGGACCAGCGCCGCGGAGACACCCGCCTCGGCTGCGATACCCCGGATCGTCGCGCCCCTGATCCCGTGTTCGGCGAACTGCAGGAGGGCCGCGTCCCGGATCCGGGCGCGGGCGGTGAGGTCGTCGACCGACCGGTTGCGCGACGGATGCGTTGAACGCATGTACAGCAGACTAAACCGCTGTTCAGCCCTCTGTACAGACGTTCAGTATCGCCGGATTCCTCCGGTAGGTGGGGAGTCCGCGTCTACGATGCATTGGTGACGCGCATCGCCTCCGTGCACGGGGTGCCCGCCCCATACCGGTACGCCCAGCGCGAGCTCACTGACGCCTTCGCCCGGTTAAGCGACCTTCATGGCACCCGTCGGCAGGCCCTCGAGCGGTTCCACACCAGTTCGACGGTCCAGGCCCGCCACCTCGCCCTACCGCTGGACGACTACCCGCGGCTCCACGGATTCGGTGCTGCGAACGACGCCTTCATCGCCAGCGCTCTCGACCTGGGCGGTGAGGCGATCACGGGGGCGCTGGCCGACGCGGGGATTTCCGCGGACGAGGTGGACCTGTTGGCGTTCACGAGTACGACAGGAGTCGCCGCACCCTCGATCGACGCGCGGCTCGTCCAGCGCCTGGGGCTGCGGCCGGACGTCAAACGGCTCCCGCTGTTCGGGCTCGGCTGCGCCGGTGGCGCGGCCGGCCTGGCCCGGGTGCACGACTACCTGACTGGTTGGCCCGAGCAGGTGGCGGTCCTTCTCTCGGTCGAGCTGTGCTCGCTGACGCTGCAGCGCGCGGACGTGTCGGTGGCGAACCTGGTCGCGAGTGCGTTGTTCAGTGACGGCGCGGCGGCGGTGGTGATGACGGGTGAACGCCGTACGCCCGTGACGCCCGCGCGCGGGCCGCGCGTGGTCGCGACCCGAAGCCAGCTCTACCCCGACAGCGAGCGGGTGATGGCGTGGAACGTGAGCGACTCGGGGTTCCGGATCGTGCTGGGCGCGGAGGTCCCGGACGTCGTACGCGCGTATCTCGGCGGGGACGTACGCGCCTTCCTGGCCGACCACGACCTGAAGCTGGAGGACATCACGACCTGGGTCTGCCATCCTGGCGGGCCGAAGGTGCTCGACGCGGTGGCGGAGACGCTCGGCCTGCCCGCCGATGCGCTCGACGTGACCTGGCATTCGCTCGCCACGATCGGGAACCTGTCGTCCGCGTCGGTGCTCTTCGTTCTCCGGGACACTCTGGCGCGGGGCCGCACCGAGCCGGGTACGCCCGGCGTACTCCTCGCGTTGGGTCCCGGTTTCTGCTCCGAACTCGTGCTCCTCGAATGGTGATCCGACCGTGAGTGGGTACGCCCTCTACGCCGTGCTCGTCGGCGCGGTCGTCATCCAGCGGCTGGTCGAAGTCGCGGTCTCCCGACGCAATGCCGCCTGGACCTTGCGCCAGGGTGGGGTGGAGTTCGGGGGCCGACACTTTCCGCTGCTGGTGGTGTTGCACGTCGGGCTCCTGGCCGGTTGCCTGGGCGAACCCGTTCTGGCGGACCGGCCCTTCATCCCGTTGCTCGGCTGGCCGATGTTCGGGTTGGTGGTGGCCGCCGGAGCGCTGCGCTGGTGGTGCGTCGCCACCCTTGGCCGGCGCTGGAACCACCGCATCATCGTCGTGCCCGGGCGTGCGCCGGTGGCGCGGGGTTCCTACCGATACCTACGGCATCCCAACTACCTCGCGGTCGTCGTCGAGGGCCTCGCGCTGCCGCTGGTGCACAGTGCGTGGATCACAGCAACGGCGTTCACGCTGGTCAACCTGGCGGTGCTGCTGCTGATCCGGATTCCCCGCGAGGAACACGCACTCACCTGGGCGGCGTCAGCCGAGCGCCTCGCGCCCCGGTGAGACCGTCAGAAGCCGAAGGTGACGACGGGTTCGGGCGTCCCGTAGCGCAGACGCTCGAGCACGTAGCGCTCGTGGGGCACCACCGGATCGGGTAGCGCGTCGAGCGGGAACCACCGAAGGTCCGCGGCCTTGGCGCGCTCGACAAGCCGAGGTGTGCCGTCCCACCGCCGGCAGTCGAAGAAGAAATCGACCCGCTCGTCGATCGGATTCTGGTTTCTCTGGGTGCGATGCATCGCGGTCAGCGGAGTGAGGTCGGTGGGCTTGATCACCACACCGAGTTCCTCGAACGCCTCCCGGCAGGCCGCTTCCAGGACTGATTCACCGGCCTCCACGTGACCGGCGGCGCCGACCGCCCAGTGGCCGTCCATGTAGCCGGTGCCCCGGCGCAACTGGAGGAGCACCTCTTCACCGTGGACACCTCGGCGGGGGACGACGTAGGCGGCTGGCACCACCTGGAAACGATCGGTCATGGGTCTCGACTCTAGGCGGAGCCTCCGACACCTCCGGCCGGGCGGCTGGCGAGTTCGTCGAGGATCGCGGCGAGCCCGGCCGGCTCGGAGAACATCGGCCAGTGTCCCGTCGGCAGTTCGGCGTACGTCCACTCCTTGCCGCCGAACCCGGCGAAGAACGGATGACCCGCCGCGACCATCGCTTTCACCTGCTCGAGCGGGAACATGCAGGTCACCAGCGTGTGCGGGATGGCGTCGCGGCGTATGTCGTTGGTAAGCCGGAGCGGTTGCGCGTTGGCGCCGAGTGGCTGGGGCACCGCGTGTGCGGTGAACCGCGCCCACTCGGCCGGACCGAGACCGTTGGCGCTTCCGTCGCCGGTGGCCGTGAGGTCTTCGAGGGTCGGTACGGATTCGAGCCAGCCGTCCTCGCGCTCCTTCATCCGGGTGAGTACGGCGTCCCGTGCGTCCGGTCCAAGCATGTCCAGCTGGGAGGTGCCGTCGGGGAGCGGACCGCTCTCGACATAGACCACTCGGGAGACGCGTTCGGGAATGCGGTCGGCGGCGCCCGTGACGGGGAAGCCTCCGTAGCTGTGCCCGACGAGGATGACGTCGTGCAGGTCGGCGTACGTGATCGTGTGCACGACATCCGCGATGTGGGTGTCAAGGTTGACCTGCGGCGACGCCAGGTGGGCCCGATCGCCGAGCCCGGTGAGCGTGACGGGGTGGACGTCATGGCCGGCCGCCCGGAGGCGGGTGGTCACGTCCGCCCAGGCCCAGCCGCCGAGCCAGTTGCCGGCGATGAGGACATGTGTAGCCATCCTCGGATTCCTTTCGGTCGTACGTCGATGCTGGAGTGTGGCGCGGCCTCCCCGCGCCCCATGGCCATGGACGTTAGACCTAAATCCGGACCGTTTCCGCCCGCATTCCGGGGCATTCTTGGAGTCATGCCTGATGTAGAGGGGCGGCATCCGACGACCCGGATCCTCGCCCTGCTCGAACTCCTCCAGGCCCACCACCGGCTTGGTGGTGCGGACCTGGCCGCGCGGCTGGGAGTCGATCCGCGCACTGTTCGCCGGTACGCCACGCGCCTGGCCGAGCTCGGCATTCCCGTGGAGGCGGAGCGGGGGCGGTACGGCGGCTACCGGCTCCGCCCCGGCTACAAACTGCCGCCGCTCATGTTCACCGACGACGAGGCGACCGCTGTGGTCCTCGGGCTCATGGCCGCACGTGCTGTCGGGTTGGCGACCGCGTCAGCGGGTGCGGCGACCGAGAGTGCCCTCGCGAAGATCTCCCGGGTGCTGCCGCCCGCTCTGCGGGAGCGGGTCGCCGCGGTGCCTGACACGCTCGGCCTGACGCTGCCCACGCGGGAGGGTCGGGCCCCGCAGACCGCGGTCGTGCTGAGCCTCGCGGCCGCCATCCAGCGGCACCGTCGGGTCCGCATCGCGTACGAGTCGTGGCGAGGTGATCCCTCCGAGCGCGACCTCGACCCCTATGGCCTGGTCGTCCACCGCGGCCGGTGGTACGTCAGCGGGCACGATCACCGGCGGGGTGAGGTACGGACCTTCCGCGTCGACCGGATCGGCGAGGTCTCCACGCTCGCGGAGGAGTTCGCGCCACCCGAGGAGTTCGATGCGGTCGCGCAGGTGAGCGGGTCGCTGGCGCGTGTGCCGTGGGCGCATGAGGTTGAGGTGGTGCTCAAGGCGCCGCTCGCCGACGTACGCCGGCGTATCTCGCCGTGGATGGGCAGCCTGGCCGAGGTCGAAGGGGGAGTACTCGTCTCACTTCGGGCGGAGCGGCTCGAAGGGGTCGCGCAGATGCTGGCCGGCCTCGGGTGGCCGTTCGAGATCCGCCGGCCGGAGGAGCTGCGCGGGGCGGTCCGTGCGCTGGCGGGTTCGCTGCTGGCGTACGTCGAAGAGGGCGGCAACGCTGCCGGGACCACGTAGGCTGCATTGGTGTAAGCGCGTAATCCGAGCTGCTCGGAGGTGCCGCATGCTCGACGCGTACTCGGAGATCGTGACTCGGATCGCTGACGAACTCATCCCGCGGGTGGCCAGCCTCACCGTGCCGCGAGCGACGCCGTGGGGTGGGCATGGCGAGAGCGCGGGGTCGGCGGTGGTGTTCACCGAGGACGGCTACCTCCTCACGAACGGCCACGTGGTTGGCTCGGCCGAGACCGGGACTGCCGCGTTCGCTGACGGGACCGAGGCGCCCTTCGACGTGATCGGCGCTGATCCGCTGTCTGACCTCGCGGTGATACGGGTACGCCGGGAGGTTCCCGGGCCCGCGCGGCTCGGTGACGCCGACGCGTTGCGAGTCGGCCAGCTCGTTGTCGCGGTCGGCAACCCGCTCGGGCTCGCTGGCTCGGTGACGGCCGGGGTGGTCAGCGCCCTCGGCCGGTCGATGCCGGCCCGGGACGGCCGGACCGTTCGCCTGATCGAGGACGTCATCCAGACCGACGCCGCTCTCAACCCCGGCAACTCCGGTGGGGCGCTGGCGACCGCCGATGGGCTGGTGGTCGGGATCAACACCGCGGTCGCCGGTGTGGGTGTCGGGCTGGCCGTCCCCCTCAACTCCACCACGCAGCGAATCGTGGGGGAGTTGGTGCAGCGGGGGCGGGTACGCCGTGCCTACCTGGGCCTGGTGAGTACACCCGCACCGGTGCCGTCCCGGCTGGTCGATCGGCTTGGGCATCCGCGTGCGCTCCGAGTGGTCGAGGTGGTGGAAGGTAGCCCGGCTGCGGTCGCCGGCATGCGTCCCGGTGACCTTCTGCTCGCCGTCAAAGGCATGCCGATGCGCGGAGCCCAGGATCTGCAGCGGCTGATGTTCGCGGACGCCATCGGTCAGCCGATCGAACTCACCGTGCTGCGGAACGGCGCGATGGTCGACGTGATCGCCGTCCCCGCCGAACTCACCGCCTCCAGCGGCTGACGCGAGTCGACTACGAGGTGTCGGCGCCGGGTCGTCGTGATCCGCCATCGCCCGTCGAGTCCACGGTGGGTTTCGTACCTGTGGGGGTTCTTGGCGCGGTCGCGGTTGTGGTGGTCGCAGGCCGGTGCGAGGTCGTCGAGTTTGGTTTGCTGGTGTTGCACCCAGGGGTGTATGTGGTCGATTTCGCAGTACTTTGCTGGGATGGGGCAGTTGTTGTAGGCGCAGGTGTCGTAGGTCGCGAGGATGGCGCGGCGCATCCAGCCGGGTGCGAGGCGTACGGCGGAGCCGAGGTCGAGGATCTTGCTCGGCGCCTTGAGGATCATCCGGTACAGCCGGGACTTTGAAGCGAGTCGGCGGACGTGCGGCGCGGGTAAAGGGTGTCCGGTCGGCAGGAGAAGTCCAGGAACGTCTTTGTTGGTACGCCGGCCGCACGTGGGGCACGGCTCAGCACTGTCCCCGCCCGCGGCATTCATAGGGTCCCAGTCACCCATCGGGATGGGCGCGGGCACCGCGTCATCATCTACGTGCCGGTCATCGACGGAATCACTGTCATCAACGTCGCCCTGACGGCCAGGCTCATCAGCGGCATCACCGTCATCGACCGCGGCGTCACCGTCATCGGCAGGGCCGTCCTCGGCGTCGTCTTCGACGCTTACATCTGCAGGGTCGTCGGTGAGGGTTTCGGCGTTCACGATGATCAGCAGTTCGGCGGTGACGGCCTGGACCAGCAGCTGAATCAGGACGTCGGCGTTGCGCTGGGACTGGGTGCGGGTGTCATCAGAACCACTCTTGCGGG
>NZ_KB892741.1 GCF_000373925.1 Actinopolymorpha alba DSM 45243
TTGCCGGTGGCGGCGACGGTGCAGCCGTTGGATCGGTCGGCGTTGATGCGGATCCTGACCGAGCCGCGGAACGCGTTGATCAAGCAGTATCAGAAGTTGTTCGAGATCGATGGGGTGGAGCTGGAGTTCACCGATGACGCGGTTGCCGCGATCGCTGAGCAGGCGTTGTTGCGGGGGACTGGTGCCCGGGCGACCAGGGCGATCATCGAAGAGGTCCTGCTCAACGTGATGTATGAGGTGCCCAGCCGCGACGACGTGGCCCGCGTCATCGTCACCCGCGAAGTCGTCCTCGACAACGTCAACCCCACCCTGGTGCCCCGCGAGCAGACCGGACGCAAGCAGCGCAGCAGCGAGCGCCGCGAGAAGTCGGCCTGATCTGTGACGGCAACCTGCCCTTACGAGATCGTTGACGTCTTCGCCGACCGCCCCTACACGGGCAACCCGCTTGCCGTCGTGCTCGATGCCGAGGACCTCTCGACCGAGCAGATGCAGGCGATGGCCCGCGAGTTCAACCTCTCGGAGACGACGTTCGTCCTGCCACCGGGATCCGGCGCCGACTATCGGGTCCGGATCTTCACACCGGGAGCGGAGCTGCCGTTCGCCGGCCACCCGAGCGTCGGCACGGCGGTGACGCTGGCCAGGCTCGGACGCATTCCCGCCGGCGAGGTGATCCAGGACTGCGGGGGCGGGCTCTTGCCGATCACGGTTACTGGTGACCGCGCGACCCTCACCGGCGGCTCACCCTCCCTCGGCGCGGAGGTCGACCCGAGCCCGCTGCTCGCCACCGCTGGCCTCACGAGCGAGGACCTCCTCGGCCCCCCGCCGCGGGTTGCCGGCGTGGGGCTCGACCACGTGTTCCTCGCGGTGTCAGACGACGCGGTCGCCTCGGCGCGGCTCGACCTGGCGGCCGCGCGTACGCACGACGTGGCGAAGGTGTACGTCTTCTCCTGGGACGCGGAGCGGCGCCACGCACATGGCCGGTTGTTCGCTCCCGGCCTCGGCATCATGGAGGACCCGGCGACCGGATCGGCCGCGCTCGCGCTCGGCGTCTGGCTCGTCGCCGCCGGTCTGCTGCCCGACGACGGCGAGGCGGCGTACTCCATCGCACAGGGAGCCGAGATGGGCCGCCCGTCGCGCCTGGACTGTACGGTGACGGCTTCGGGCGGGAAGGCTGAACGCACCACAGTGGCCGGCCAGGTCGTGCCGGTCGCCCGCGGCGAGATCGTGGTGCCCTAGCACCAGGCGCTCAGGCCGCGACGCCGAGGGTGATCAGGATGTTGGCGTACGTCCGTTGTTCGCCGGTCGCGATGACCAGTGCCACGTCGTCAGTCTTGGCGGCGTCGTAGAACCCGAACCGGTCAAGGCGTTCGATCGGTGTCCCGGCCGGCAGCAGACGCTCGAACTCCGCGAAGATCTCCGGTGTCGGCAGCTCCGGCGGCGGCTGCATGACCGAGGCGGCCTCGATCGGCGCGGCGTCCACGATGGCCTCCAGCACCTCGGTAACGGTGAGCCGGCCGGGGGTGAGGTTGAGGAAGACGTGGGTGGCGTTGGGGCCCGCGGCGGTGATGAACGGGTAGTGCCCGTCGGCGATCAACACCCGGGACCCGTGGCCGGCAGAGGCCAGGGCGGCCAGGATCTCGGGGTGGATCAGGTGGTACCGCAGCATGGCAGCGCCTTTCGGTAGTGCGGGGTCTGACGTGCCAACTCTCTCGCCTCGGCCCGCCCCGAGGCCGGCCTATGGTGGTCGACCACGCGCGGTCGACGTTCTCGCACGTATCGGCCTGGGACTATAACGTCTGCCACGTTGAGGACCGAACTTCGGCCGCACGCTGGGAGTGACCATGGCGCTCGATGTCCCTGACTGGCCAGTGCTTCGTACGTACGACACCGCGCACGCCCTGCGCGTCGCCCTCCCGCTCGGCGGCATCGGCACCGGGACTGTCAGCCTCGGTGGGCGGGGAGATCTCCGGGACTGGGAGGTGGTCAACCGGCCTGCCAAGGGATGGGCGCCCGCCGCGAGCTTCTTCGCCATCCGGACCGCCCCAATCGGGGATGGCGGCCAGGAAGTGGGCAGTGGCGACGCCGGCTCGGGCGTGGTCGCGCGAGCGCTCGAAGGGCCAATCGATCCGGTCCTGTACGAGGGGGCGCACGGCTCGGCCGTACCCAATCACGGCCTGCCGCGGTTCCGCCGGTCGACGTTCCTGGCCGCCTACCCGCTCGGGCAAGTAGTCCTTGATGACCCCGACGTGCCGGTGGAGGTACGGCTCCAGGCGTTCAATCCGCTGGTGCCAGCCGACGTTGACGCGAGCGGGATCCCGGTCGCGGTGCTGAGGTACGTCGTGACCAACACCAGCGATCAGGCGCACGAGGTGTCGGTCGTGGGGAACGTGCAGAACTTCGTCGGCACCGACGGCTCGGAAGGCAAGCCGGCCGGCAACCGCAACACGGTGCGCGACGCTGGCCCGTGCGCTGGGGTATTCCTCCACTCCGACGGCGTGGCGGGTGACGCCGAGCAGTGGGGTTCGCTGGCGCTCGCGGTGGTGGGGGAGCCCGAGGTGACCCGGCGCACGTCGTGGGCGGAGCACAGCTGGGGCGGGCAGTTGCTGGACTTCTGGGACGACTTCGTGGTCGACGGCCGGGTGGACGAGCGGGAGGGGAGTGCCGCGGCGCCGATGGCGTCCGTCGCCGCCACCCGCCGGCTCGCCCCCGGTGAGGCGCACGCCTTCACGTTCCTGCTCGGCTGGCATTTCCCCAACCGCCTGAGCTGGAACCGCGAGCACACGATCGGCAACTACTACGCCACGACGTATCCCGACGCCTGGCAGGTTGTCCTTGACACCGCTCGGGACCTCGCGGACCTCGAGCGACAGACGGTCGCGTTCGTGAATGCCTTCGTCGGCAGCGATCTGCCCGACGCCGTCAAGGAAGCCGCACTCTTCAACGTCAGCACCCTGCGGTCCCAGACGTGTTTTCGTACGCCGGACGGCAGGTTCTGGGGCTGGGAAGGATGCAACGACCGCAGCGGTTCGTGTCACGGCAACTGCACGCACGTCTGGAACTACGAGCAGGTCACGCCGTACCTCTTCGGCACGCTGGCCCGATCGATGCGGGAGACGGAGTTCCGGTACGCCACCGGTGACGACGGGCACATGAGCTTCCGCGTCCAGCAGCCCCTCGACCGGGCACGTGCGGATGGCGTCGCGGCCGCGGACGGCCAGATGGGATGCCTGGTCAGGCTCTACCGCGAGTGGCGGCACTCCGGTGACGACGAGCTGCTGCGGGCGCTGTGGCCGAAGGCCCGGCGGGCCTGCGAGTTCGCCTGGATCCCGGGTGGGTGGGACGCGGACCGCGACGGCGTCATGGAAGGGTCCCAGCACAACACCATGGACGTCGAGTACTTCGGGCCCAACCCGGAGATCGGCGCGTGGTACCTCGCGGCGCTGCGAGCCTGTGAGGAGATGGCGGCGTACCTCGGGGAGGACGAGTTCGCCAAGACCTGCGGGGATCTCTTCCGGCGGGGCAGCGCGTGGATCGACGAGCATCTGTTCAACGGCGACTACTACCGGCACGAGGTCCGGCCGCCCGGATCGGAGGAGGCCATCGCGCCGGGGCTGCGGCTGCCGGGCATCGGCGCTCGCGATCTTGTCAACCCAGAGTTGCAGATCGGTGACGGCTGTCTCGCCGACCAGTTGGTCGGGCAGGAACTCGCTCACCTCGCCGGGCTCGGTTACCTGCTGGACGCAGAGCACGTCAAGACGACCTTGCGGAGCATCCTGAGGTTCAACCGCCTCGGCAATGGGGGTGGGGATCAACGCAGTTGGGGGCCGGAACCAGCGCTGTCCGCGGCCGGTCACTTCAACCCGATGCGCAGTTACGTGCTCGGTGACGAGTCAGGCCTGCTGGTGGCGTCCTACCCTCGGGGCAACCGTCCGGAGCGGCCGTTCCCTTACTACGCGGAGGTCTGGACCGGGCTGGAGTACACCGCGGCGGTCGGGATGTTCTACGAGGGCCTGTACGACGAGGGTGTCAGCGTGTACGAGGGCGTCCGCGCGCGGTATGACGGTCGCCGGCGTAATCCCTTCAACGAAGGGGAGTGCGGGCACCACTACGTCCGCGCGATGGCGAGTTGGGGCGGCGTGCCCGCGCTGACCGGCTTCGTGTACGACGGGGTGCACGGCACGCTGAGGTTCGCGTCGTCGGCGGCGCCGGTCCGGTGGTTCTGGTCCAACGGGTACGCCTGGGGGACACTCGCCCAGCAGCCCTCGGCCGAAGGTACGTCGGTGACGCTGGAGGTCCTGGGCGGGGAGCTACGGGCCCGCCAACTCGTCCTTGACGGTCTCGGGTCCGCGGCGCTGGCCGGTGAGGTGTTCGGTGCGGGCGCGCGGGTCGAGGTGACGGTCCCGGCCGGCTGACCCAGAGGTCGCACCCCTGGGTGCGCGACCTCTTACCTGGACCCGTCCTCCTCCTCGGCGCGCAGGAGCACGGCGCAGTGGTCCGGCAGCTCGAGCCGCTCACCCGCACCATGATTGCCGGGCGTGAGGGACCCGCTGGTGTCAAGGACGACGGAGTAGCCCGCTGCCCAGGGTGACCCCGGCAAGGTGACGTTGACAGGCTCGGCGCTGGCGTTCAACCACAGCAGGAAGGAGTCATCCCGCACGGACTCGCCGGAGGGCGCGCGCCGCCCGGTGTGGTCGCCGGCAAGGAACATGCCGAGCGTACGCAGCGATGAGTCGTGCCACGCCGTGTCATCCATCTCCTCACCCCACGGGGCGAACCACCCGACGTCGCGACGCTTACCTGCCGGGTCGAGCCGCCCCGAGAAGAACTGTGTACGACGGAGCACCGGGTGGTCCCGGCGGATCCGCAAGAGTGTCTTGACGACCTCACGAACCCCCGTCCACGGCTCGTCCTCCGACCAGTCGACCCACGAGATCTCGTTGTCCTGGCAGTAGGCGTTGTTGTTGCCGCGTTGGGTCCGGCCGCGTTCGTCGCCAGCGAGCAGCATCGGCACACCCGTGGACAGCAGCAGTGTGCTGAGGAGGTTGCGCATCTGCCGCAGGCGTAGGTCGACGATGGCCGGATCGTCGGTTTCGCCTTCGACACCGGAGTTCCAGGAGCGGTTGTCGTTCTGGCCGTCCTGGTTGTTCTCGCCGTTCGCCTCGTTGTGTTTGGTGTCGTACGTCACGAGGTCACGAGCGGTGAAGCCGTCGTGGGAGGTCACGTAGTTGATCGAGGCGAACGGCCGGCGCCCGCTCCGGCGGTAGAGGTCGCTCGAACCAGAGAGCCGGGAGGCGAGGTCGCGTACTCCGTCAGGTGAACCCGCCCAGAACTCCCTGACCGCGTCCCGGAACCGGTCGTTCCACTCCGACCACGGCGCCGGGAACCCCCCGACCTGGTAACCACCGGATCCGAGGTCCCATGGCTCGGCGATGAGCTTGGTCCGCGACAGCACGGGGTCCTGCCCGACCGCGGCGAGGAAGGGGCCGGCCATGTCGACGTCTCCGTCGCCGCGGGCGAGCACGGGCGCCAGGTCGAACCGGAAACCGTCGACGTGCATCTCCTCGACCCAGTAGCGAAGGGAGTCGAGCACCAGGCGTACGACGTCGGGATGGCGGAGGTTGAGGGTGTTGCCCGTGCCGCTCAGGTCCCGGTAGTGCCGGCCGCTGCCGTCGAGGCGGTAGTAGGCGACGTTGTGGATGCCCCGGAACGACAGCGTCGGTCCGCGTTCGTTCTGCTCGCACGTGTGGTTGTAGACGACATCGAGCACGACCTCGAGGCCGGCCTCGTGCATCGCCTTCACCAGCTGCTTGAACTCCGCGACCTGTTCGCCGGCCGTTCCGGCGGACGAATAACCCGCGTGGGGCGCGAAGAAACCCAGCGTGTTGTAACCCCAGTAGTTGACCAGCCCGCGGCCTCGCAGCATGGGCTCGCTGATGAAGTGATGGACGGGGAGGAGTTCGACGGTCGTCACCCCGAGGTCGACCAGGTACTCCAACGCGGCGGGGTGGGCGAGCCCGGCGTACGTGCCACGAAGGTGCGGCGGCACCTTCGGGTGGCGCATCGTGAAGCCGCGGGCGTGGAGTTCGTAGATGACCGTGTCGCTCCACGGGACGCGCGGACGCCGGTCGTCCCCCCAGTCGAACGCGCCGTCGACGACGACCGACCGGGGAGTGTACGGCGCGGAATCCTGATCGTCGCGGATCGTGTCGTCGTCGCTCGCGCTGGAGTGACCGAAGATGGCGCTGTGGTCGGACACGTCACCGGTGATCGCCCGGGCGTAGGGGTCGGCGAGCAGCTTCGCGGAGTTGAACCGGTGGCCGGTCTGGGGGTCCCAGGGGCCGTGCACGCGGTAGCCGTACCGCTGCCCGGGGTGTAGGCCGGGCACCCGGCCGTGCCAGGTGCCGAACTGCTGCTCGGGGAGCGGGATGCGCCGTTCGACCTCCTCGTCGAACAAGCACAGCTCCACCCGCTCGGCCATCGGAGCCCACAGGGCGAAGGTCACGCCCGTCCCGTCGTACGTCGCTCCCCGCGGCGGGCAGCCGTCAGGCCACCAGTCGGCGGGCGGCGTCGTCTCGGGACCATCCTTCGTCGTCACGGGGCCATCCTTTCGTGCCGGCCCCAACCCACCCAACTCGCGCCCGCGGTCACTATTGACCGGCCGGTCAATCAAGGTGATGATGAGGTGTGCTCACATTCCGGGCACGGTTCGCAGGGAGGTCATTCATGGACACCAAGAAGTGGGTCCGATGGCAGGACTGGGTTGCTGTGGTCGCGGGTGTCGTCCTGCTCCTGACGCCGCTGTGGTTCGGTACCGGTATGGCCCGCGTGACCTGGACGATGATCGTCCTCGGCGCGCTGCTGGCCGCCACTGGTCTATGGTCCCTGGCGAGGCCTGGAGCGATCGCCAGCGAATGGATCCACGCCATCCTCGGCGTACTCGCGTTCGTCTCGCCATGGGTGATGGGATTCGCCAGCCACGCCGGTGCGGCGTGGACCTCATGGATCGTCGGTGTGGTCGCCGCCGTGACGGGCCTCTGGACGGTCCAGCACTACGTCCACTCGCATCGCAAGGCCACCGTCACGTGAGATCCTTTCATCCGTGAGGATTCGTTCCGAGCCGTCCGCACCGTCCAGCCGGCACTCCGGCGCGGGGCGGACGGCCCGCGGCCGCCGAGCCGCGCGCTCCCGAGACCCTGGTGAGTCCAGGAAGCGCATCCTCGACGCCGCCGAGGAACTCATCGCCGAGCATGGTTTCGACGCCACCTCTACCTCGCGCATCGCCAAGCTGGCCGGAGTTCCGAAAGGGCTCGTCTTCCACTATTTCCCCACCAAAACCGACCTTCTGACCGCTCTGGTCGCCGAACGCACCGACGCGGAGATGTTCCGGAACGCCGAGCTCGACGTCGTTGCCGACGATGTGGCCGGAACGCTCATCCGGCTGGCCGAGCGGTTCCGAGCCGGCAACCACGTGTCGCTCCGCATGCGTCGCCTCATCTTCCGCGAGGCCGAGACCCATCCCGAGGTCCGAGGATTCGTCGGCGGGCTCTATCGCGAGGCCACCCGCCACGTCCGCGAGGCCGTCGACGCCGCACTCGCGGCGACGCCCGGCAGTGCCGAGATCGCGGACGAACGCCGGGAAGCCGTCGCGCGGGCCTTCGCCGGACTCCTCATCCACGAAGCCAATTTCGGCCCGCTCACCGGCGAGACCTTCGACGCCGCCGCGACCGCACAAGTCCTCGCCGACGGCCTGGTCGCGGCCCTGCCGGTGTCCGCTGGCAAACGCTAGCGGCTTGTCATCCGTGATCGTGGAGATTCCGGGGTGCTATAACACCTCGGGTTTCCACGGTTTTACTGAAGTACGGCAGCTGTCTCGAATGGCGTACACCCGGCGGTGCCACTGTGCAGGTCGTCGATCGCGGAGTGGACCTGCCGGGTGGTCTCCGACAGCTCGTCGATCGCGGTGGTGACGCGCCTTTGCACCTCCGGTCGGTTCCCCAACCCGACCGTGCTCTGGAGGCACAGGCCGATGCCGAAGAGGCGTTGGATCACCACGTCGTGCAGGTTGCGCGCGATCCGGTCGCGGTCCTCCAGGATCAGCAGGCGGTCACGGTCCTGTCGGGCCTGGCCGCGTTTGAGGGCGAGCGCCGCCTGTCCCGCGAAGGTCTCGACGAGGTCGGCTTCGTGGACCGCGGTCCGCTCGTGCGGAGAGCCGCGGAGCCACGCGGCGAAGAGAATCCCGAAGACCTCACCGTGTGCGGCCAGTGGCATGAGCATTCCGAGCCCGACACCGGCAAGGGTCTCCCGCCATTCTGGCGGCGGGCCGTACCCCTCCAGCCGCGTCAGGTCGTCGCTGACCACGCTCTTGCCGGTCCGCGCGATCGTGGCGACCAGTCCTTGAAGCGGTACCCGGCTGCCGGAGAGGTGTTCCAGGCCAAGGCCGTCGACGGTGGTCAGGACGGTGCCTCCCGCAGGAGCGGCGCGGTCGATCAACGTGATCGTGGCGTAGTCGGCCCCCGAGACCTCGCGCAGCTGGCGGGTGACCACCCGCAGTGCCCGGTCCAGGTCCAGCTCGCCGAGCAGGGACCTGGTCACGCCGGTCGCCGCCTCGAGCCACTGCTGCCGGCGGCGTTCCTGGGCGAGGAGTCGAGCGTTCTGGATGGCGATGGCACCGGCCGCGGCCAGCGAGGTGACGCTCTGCTCGTCGTCCTCGCTGAACGCCGCATCGCCGTCCTTGGCGAGGCACAGCTGCCCGACCAACTCGTCGCGGTACAGGATCGGAACGGCGAGCACACTGGTCGTCGTTCCGGAGTTCCTGACAAGGCCTCGGGTCACCGGATGAACGCCCGCATCGCCGATCCGGAGCGGCGCGGGATTCGTGAGAAACAGGCTGATGAGGGGCGCGAACCGCGCCTGGT
The DNA here is from genome assembly GCF_000373925.1 of Actinopolymorpha alba DSM 45243. Lineage (GTDB taxonomy): Bacteria > Actinomycetota > Actinomycetes > Propionibacteriales > Actinopolymorphaceae > Actinopolymorpha > Actinopolymorpha alba. Next base: position 8,916 of record NZ_KB892741.1, read on the forward strand.
CCGCGAACGCACGGCGGTCCGCCTCGGTACGCCCGTAGGCCACGAACTCCGCCACCCAGCGATCGGGCGAACTTCTGCGACGGTCGGGGGAGAGCAGGAGCAGCGCACCTTGCCGAGCGTCGACGAGTGTGCAGGCGGACTGGACGACGCGCTCGAGGACATGCGAGAGGTCCAGGTCGGCTCCCAGCGCGGTCACGGCATCCGTCAGTAGTGACAGGCGTTCCCATGCGACCGACCCGGCAACGGGCCGCCGTCGCCGTCCGCGCTCGTCCCGGCGGTCGTCAGGCTCGACGTGCCTCACCCTACGGGTACCTGCCACTCGAGAACCGTGCCGCCAGCCTCCCGGGGCCGGATCGCGCACCTGCCACCGAGCCGCTCGGCCCGCTCCTTCATGTCGGCGATCTGGTCACCGGCCGGCAGGTCGCCGGGCTCCGTTCCGTCATCGCTCACGGTGAGAACGAGTCGACTCGTGGAAGCGAGGAGGGTGACCTCCACGGTGTGCGGGGACGCATGGGTCGCGGCGTTGGCGAGGGCCTCCCGCACCACGGGCACCAACTCCCGGCGGATCCGCGGTGGGACGCTGCGCTCGAGCGGACCGCGTACGACGAGCCGCGGCGTGAACCCGAGGAGGGCCCGAGCGGAGTCGATCTCGTCGAGCAACCGGGACTCGATGGTGCGTACGTCGTCTGGAGCGAGCTCGAAGATCGTGGAACGAACCTGCTGGGTTGTCTCGTCGAGGGCGCCGATCGCCTCGGTCACCCGTTGCTGGACCTGCGGATTGTCGGCGAGGCCGGCGGCCGTTTCGAGCCGGGTGCCGATGTCGAAGAGGCGCTGGATGATGACGTGGTGCAGCGCGCCGGCGATCCGGTCGCGGTCCTCCAGAACGAGGAGGCGTCCACGGTCTCGCTGGGCCTCCACGCGCTGGAGGATGAGGGCCGCCTGGTCGGCGAAGCTCTGCACCAGAGCGTGCTCCCGCTTTGCCGCACCCGCATGGGGCGAGCCCTTCAACCAGCCGGCGACGAGTACGCCGAGGACCTCCCCGGAGGCGACGAGCGGGGTGAGCATGCACAGGCCGACGCCGGAGAGTGCCTTCTCCAACCCAGGATGCGGCGAGTAGTCCGGCTCGTGCGCGAGGTCATCGGTGATGAAGGCCTGCGCTGACCGGATGACCCGTGCGGTCAGCCCTCTCTGAGACACCCGGGTCCCCTGGGCGATCTCGAGCCCGAGCCCGTCGATGATCACGAACAGCGAGCGGTAGGGGTCGGCTGGATCGATCATGATGACTCCGCCGTAGTCGGCGCCGGAGACCTCACGCAGCCGCCGGGTCACCACCCGCAACGCCTCGTCGCGGTCGACGTCGCCGAGCAGGACTCGGGTCATCTCCGTGGTGGCCTCGAGCCAGCGCTGCCGGCGGTCGCGATCTTCCTGTGCCTGGATCTGCTGGAGGACGAGCGCAGCCTGGTCGGCGAAGCTACGGACAAGCTCGGTCTCCCGCCGGGCGACCCGCGCGCACGGTGACTCGCGGTTCCAGGCGGTGAAGAGCACACCCAGCACCTCGCCGGACGCGGTGAGGGGGGTCAGCATGCCGAGGCCGGTGGCGGCGAGTGCGTCCTCCCATGCCGGAATCGGCTGGTAACCCTCCTCGTGGACGAAGTCGTCGCTCTGGAACGCCTGGCCCGTCTCGAGTACCCGCGCTGCCAGACCCTGGCGCGGAATGCGGACGTCGGAGGGGAAGCGTTCGTCGCGACCTTCGAGATGGACGAGGACGTGGCTGCCCGGATCCGCGAGGTCACGCACGATGATCCCGCCGTAGTCGGCGCAGGAAACCTCGAGCATTCGCCGGGTCACCAGGCGCATCGCCTGGTTGCGGTCGACCTCGCCGAGCAGCAGGCGGGTTATCTCCGCGGCGGCCTCGATCCAGTGGCGCCGGCGTTCGTCGACCTCGTCGGCCTGGACCTGCTGGAGGGCGAGCGCCGCCTGGCCGGCGAACGCCTCCACCAGGCCGGCTTCCTGCGTGGCGGTGCGTTCGTGGGGCGAACCACGGCGCCAGCTGACGGCGAGCGCCCCCAGCATCTCGCCCTGGGCGACGAGGGGTACGAAGATGCCAAGCCCCAGCACCGAGAGCAGCTCCGCCCATTCTGAGCTCTGGTCGAAGCGCTCGTCGCGGGTGAAGTCGGGGCTGATGACAGGACGACCTGTGTCGAGAACCTCTGTGAGGAACCCGCCTCGCGGCACATGGACGCCGGTCAGCTCCTCGCTGCCGTACCCCTCGACGGCGTCGAAGGTGACCATGCCTTCGGGGTCGGCGGGGTCGACGAGGAAGATCCCGCTGCTGTCGGCCCCTGACACCTCCAGCACGCGGCGGGTCACGACGCGAAGAGCCTCGTCGCGGTTGACCTTGCCCAGGAGCAGGTGAGTCATTTCGGCCGTGGCTTCGAGCCAGCGCTGGCGGCGGCGTTCGCTCTCGGCGAGCCGGGCGTTCTCGATGGCCAGCCCGGCCGCGATGGCCAGGTTGGCGACCGCTTCCTCGTCCTGTGCGGTGAATTCCGGCGCGCCCTGTTTGTTCGCGAGATAGAGGAGGCCAATTGTGGTGTCGTGCAGGTCGACGCGGACGCCCAACAGAGTGTTGATGATCGGATGGTGGGGTGGAATGCCGGCCGAGGCCGGATGTTCGGAGACGTTCGTGACGCGCACGGGACCAGGACTTCGCAGGAGAAAGTCCAAAAACCCCTCGAACCGGGGTAGATGGCCAATGAGTTGGCGTTGTTCGTCAGGTATCCCGAACGAAACGAAATCCGTGATGTGGTGATCTGGCTTAACCAGCAACAAGATGCCATAACGCGCCCGCGCCAGGTGTGCCGCGGACTCGACGATACGTCCTAGGGCGCGAGAGAGTTCAGCGTCTTCTGCCACGGATACGACCGTTCGGTAAGGAACCCGCGCAACCTCGTGGGCGAATATCCAGGTGATACCAGGCGCATCGTCATTCACCCGTCAAGCCGGACCTGCGCGAGCGGGAGGACCATCAGGTTGCACACCGATGCCTATTGTTTACCTCGGCACGTCCTTTGTACAACCGCCGGTCAGGTGGTCTGGACGAGAGGTACGCGCCATTCCAGGATCATTCCACCGGTCTCCGACGGGCGGGTGGTGCAGGAGCCTCCGAGGTGCTTGGCGCGGGCCTGGAGATAGGCGAGGCCGCGGAGGTGGTCGTCGTCATCGCCGGCCTCAGCCTCACCGGCCTGAGCCTCACCGGCCTGAGCCTCACCGGCCTGAGCCTCACCGGCCTGAGCCTCACCCACGGTGGCTTCATTGCCCGTACCTTCACGGCCCATAGCGTCATCCCCCGCGGCCGCACCGTCGTCGGTCACCAGCAGGACGAGCGTCCCGTCGTTCACGCGAAGGACCACCTCGACCTGGCTCGGCGGTGCGTGACTGGCCGCGTGGGCGAGCGCCTCTCGAACGGCCCTGCCCAACTCGCCCCGTATGTGTGACGGCAGGCCCCGATCGAAGGCGCCGCCTACGACGAGCCTCGGGGTGAACCCGATGGTTTCGCGGGCGAGGTCGACGTCCTTGAGGAGTTGGGCTCGTATAGATGCGGGCTCGTTCGGTGGTTCGCCGAGTTCGAAGATCGCCGAGCGTACGTCGCGGCTGGTCGCGTCGAGGTCCTCGATGGCCTGGCTCACCCGGCGTCTCACCTCAGGGCGGGTGCTCAGACCGACCGCGCTCTGCAGGGTGGTTCCAATGGTGAACAACCGATGGATCACGACGTCGTGAAGATCGCGCGCGATCCGGTCGCGGTCTTCGAGGACGAGCAGGCGGGACCGGTCCTCCTGCGCCTGGACCTGCTGCAGGGCGAGCGCCGCATGACTGGCGAACATCTCCACCAGCGGAGCCTCGGCGGCGGCGAAGGGCTCGTCGGGGGAGCCACGCCGCCAGCCGGCGAAGAGCACGCCGAGACTCCCCTCGGGAACGTTGAGAGGCATCAGCATTCCCAGACCCAACTCGGACAACGCGTTGCGCCAGCTCGCCGGCGGGTTGTATCCCGGCTCGTGCGCCAGGTCACGGCTCACGATCCCACGACCGGTCGTGACCACCTGGGCGGCCAGACCCTGCGTCGGCGTGCGCGTGTCGTCCTGGTGCGGGCCAAATCCCTGGCTGGCCTTGAGGACGGCCATGCTCGGATCCGCCTGGTCGAGCAGGACGATGCCGCTGTAGTCGGCGCCGGACACCTCGCGAAGGCGTCGGGTGATCAGGTGCAGCGCATGGTCGGAGTCGACTTCACCGAGAAGGAGCCGGATCATCTCGGCCGTGGCCTCGAGCCACTGGTGGCGCCGGCGTTCCCTCGCGAAGAGCCGGGCATTCTCGATGGCGACCCCCGCCGCCGTCGCGAGCGCGCGGACCGTTTCCACGTCGTTCCCGGTGAATTCCGCCGCACCCTCTGATCGGGCGAGGTAGAGGCGGCCATGGGGATCGTCGCGCAGCGGGATCTCCACTTCCAGGACGGACCCGACGCGCACGGAGAACAACCTCGCGGCTGGATGCGTGCCGGGGTGAATACTCACCGGCTGGGTGGATGGGGTCAGGTCCCGGAGCATTTCAGGGGCCTGCCAGGCGTGGACGCCAGCTTCACGAATATGTCTGGAAAAGCGAACGAAATTCGTGATGCGGTGGTCTTCGGTCGCCAGGAAAATTACACCGTCGTGCGCGGACGCCAGTTGGCTGGCCGATCGCACCATGCGTTTGATGACCTGCTCGATATTGAGGTCAGCACCCACCTCCATCACCGCGTCCATCAGGGTTCGAAGTTTTTCCTGGGCGGTGAGCGGAGCTGTTGACGGAATGGGAGTTTTGGTGGGTTCTTCGGTGCTGGGCATTTTATCTGGGTGTTGCGCGCATGGACGGATGGGCGGATTGCACAATGAAGATTGTCCAGACCCGGACACTACTACGGTTCTGGCGTACACCCACGATTTTCCAGCTGAGGACCCGGCAGCTAGGGACCCGGAGCTCAGGAGGAACTTGTCGGCGCGGAACGATCAGCGGCGTGCGGTGGATGGTCGAGGCTCGCCAGTTCCATGGCGCGGGTGATGTCCCGGGCCGTGACGACGCCCACCAGATGATGCGCCTGCACCACCAGGAGGAGGCTCTTGTCTGCCCGCGGCCACGCCGTCGGGGGGAGTTCCGTGAGCAGGTCTTCCGGTGCCGCGATGGCCAGGTTACGGGTGGGGCGGACCGCGTCGATGATCTTGGTGGTGGCGCGGAGGTCGGGGCGCAGATGGGTCAGGTCGGCGAGGCTCACGACGCTCACCGGTCGGCCCTCCATGTCGACCACCGGAAAGATCCGATGCCGATCCTGCTGGGCGATCCGGTCCACGAACGTGTCGGCGGTCCACCACGACGGGGCGGTCACTGGTGTCGGCGACATCACGTCGCGCATACGGACGCCTTGCAGCCGTTCGTGCAACGAGGCGGAGGTCTCCTCGGTCGCGGCCGACATGGTGAGGAACCAGCCGATCAGAGCAAGCCAGATTCCGCTCAAGAGCCTGGTCGTCAGGACCTCGAGGATGCCGAGTGAGATGAGGACCAGGCCGACGATCCGGCCGGCCTTCGCGGCCGACACGGTGGCCTGCGACCGGTCACCAGACCGCTTCCAGAGGGCCGCCTGGAGGATCCGGCCGCCGTCCAACGGCGCGCCGGGGAGCAGGTTGAAGACCCCCAGGATGGCGTTCACGAGCGCGAGCCAGGTGAGGGCCGCGACCGCGACCGGAGGAAGTGGCAGCAGGCTCGACGCTCCGGCGAGCAGACCGAAGATGCCGCCAAGGAAGATGCTCGTAGCGGGGCCGGCGCCAGCGACCAGGAACGCCGCGCGCGGTGTCGGCGGGTTGGACCCGAGTTCCGTAAGGCCGCCGAGCAGCCACAGCGTGATCCGGTCGGCCGGCATGCCGTAGTGGCGGGCGACGAGGGCGTGTGCGAGTTCGTGCGCCAACAGCGAGGCGAGGAACGTCACCGCCGCCACCAGGCCGGCCAGCCAGTAGACGAGTACGGGAAGCCGCGGTGCTGCGGGCGGCAGAATCGAGAGCGCGACGATCTCGGTGACGAGCACCATCATCGCGAACACCGACCAGTGCACGCCAATGCGGATCCCAGCGATGCGGCCGAGTGAAATCGTCGGTCTCATGGTGCTTCCAGGAAAGAACCAACCTCCGTACGCGCGGCCCCAACGCCCACTATCGCCCGACCCGTGCGCCGACCGGCAGGGGCTTAATGCCTGATGATCCAAGCCGTACGCCGGGCCGGCGGCGGCCTGCTCGGCGACAGACAGCCGGCTGAAGCCTGGTGGGTGGGCTCGCGGTTTGTCCGACCGCCGCGGGTGGTGGACTTCCGACCCGCTCTGATGGGGGCCGAACGCGTCTGGCGCCGCGGGACCGTGGTCCCTACGACGGGACCGCGCACTGGAGGAACCTGTCGCTGAGTCGCCGCGCGAACACGGGGCGGATCGGGGGCGGGCGATGGACGGTCATACGGCGATGCCCAGGCTGTGGTGGCTGTCGCTTCGGGAGGGCCCAGATGACTGATCCGGCTGGCAGGCCCATCGTGGTGGGAGTCAACGCGACCGCGGAGAGCAGGTTCGCTCTGGAGGTGGCGATCGGGGAGGCGAGGTTTCGTGCCCGCCCGCTGCGTCTGGTGTACGCCGAATCGCTGATCCTGGGCGGGGAGCGGCTCCCCGAGGAGAGCGGGATCCTCGAGGCCGCGTTGGACGTTGCCCGCGAGCAGGTGGGGGAGGGCTCCGTCTCGGGGATCGTGGTCAACGAACGTCCGGCCCCGGGGATTCTCGACCAGGCCACCGGAGCGGAGCTCATCGTGGTCGGGTCGCGTGCGCGGTCGGCCATCGCGTCGGTGGTCCTCGGTTCGGTGAGCTCGGCCGTGGCCGTCGAGGCGCGGTGCCCGGTGCTCGTGGCGCGCCCATCGAGGGAGCACTCGCCGCTCGGGCCGCGCGTGCTCGTGGGCGTCGACGGTTCGGAGCTTTCGAGCCGGGCGGTGGCGTTCGCGTTCGAGGAGGCCAGCAATCGGGAGCTGCCCCTGGTCGCGGTGCACTGTTGGCAGGTCGACCATCCGGACGCCGCCCAGTGGGACGCGGAACTCTTCGCCGCCAGGCGCAACGAGCATCTGATGTGGATGTCGGAGAGCATCGCCGGCTTCCGCGACAAATACCCCGACGTCGCGGTGACGACGAACGTCCTGGAGGGGCGGGCGGCCGTCCTGCTCACCGAACTCTCCCGCGGTGCCGAACTGCTGGTCGTCGGCTCCCGAGGCCGTGGTGGGCTGCGCGGAATGGCGCTCGGCTCGGTGAGCCAGAGCCTGCTCCATCACGCGTACTGCTCGGTGGCCGTCGTACGGGCGGTTCAGGAGTGATCGGCGGTCATCAGCCAGGCGTCGAGGTGCGACCTCTCGCCGGGGCGGCGTACGCCATCACGGTGCGGGGGCACGGGCTGAGTGTCGACCAACCACTTGGGTCCGGGGGTACGGACACCGCGCCGACACCGGTCGAGCTGTTCGTCGCGTCGGTTGCCTCCTCGGTCGCGCTTGGTGCGGGGGAGTTTCTCCGGCAGCGCGGGATTGACCAGGATGAGCTGAAGGTGCATGCGTCGTTCCGGATGACCGGGACCGATCGGGGTGGGCGGGTGGAATCCATCCATCTCCGGGTGACCGTGCCACGGGAGCTGCCCGCGAGGCACGCGCCGGAGCTCCGGGTGGCGATGGCGGAATGTGCGGTACCCCAGAGCCTGCACGAGCCGCCCGAGGTCGACATCGAGATCAACGACTACCCGAGCCTCGCGCCCGGATGACCTGGCAACCCCGGATGACCATGGCGCCCCGCCCCGTGAGGGAGATGCGTCACGAACCCCGCAAGATTCCCATCCAGGAGTCAGCCTCGCAGTCTGGCTAGATCCGCGGGTGCGTTCGCGTCACGGGCCGCCCTCGCTCGCGCGATTCCCCTTCGAGGCGCGTAACTCGGATGACAGAAATCGGCAGGCTCGATACCCCTTCTCTGTAAGGGTTTTCGAGCCTGCCGGGTTGTTTGCTTGTCCCGCTTCCCCGTGCGTTGGTTAGAACGGTGGGGGATCGGGATCGTCTGGTTCTACGGGATCGGTGAGGCGTGGCGGCGTCACTTCGTACTGCCTGCCGTGCGGGTCGGTGTAGGTGAGGTGGCCTGGGCTGGTTTGCTCGACCTTCCAGTCGCCCTCGGTCTTCACCCGGTGATGTCGGCGGCATAGTGGTGCCATGTTCGCTACGGAGGTTTCGCCGCCCTCGGAGTAGGGTTTGGTGTGGTCGAGGTCGCAGCTGATGGCTGGGCGCCTGCAGAGCATCCAGGTGCAGCGCTGGTTCAACGACTGCACAAACTCTGCCGGGAGTCCGCGGAGGAATCGTTGCGCCATTGGGTGCAGGCTCAGCAGCTGTCCGGTGACCGGGTGGGTGATGCCGATGGTGAACATCGCGTCGGGGTTGTCGAGGTGGTTCGCGATCAGCCGTCGCGCTACTTCGGTGAGCACGGGTCCGAACCCGCCCAGCTCGGCTGGCCGTTCCGCCAGCTCGAACAGGGTCGTGATCGGCACGTTCAGTTGGAGTTTCGCCTTGATCGCTGCTTTCCAGGACCGGAACGCGGCCGGGATCTCCTGCTCTGGGATTGGTTCCCGGTCAGCGTCGCCACCCGGACCGCGTCCGGGTTCGCCGCCTCCCATGGCCGCGTCGCCCTCACCAGTTGCTCCGTTATTGCGGGCCTGACGTGCGGGCCGGTCCAGCGGATGGGTGTAGGTGGCGGGTTTGCAGTCCTCACACGGGCANCCCGCAAGGTGGTGGTCGTGGTCGCACCCAGTGTGCCGGCACCCATCCGACTCGGAGGCAGAGTCCTCGCGCGCACCCTCAGCTTCGCCTTGAGCGGGGCTGTCGGCGTTGTTCTGCTCCTCGAGGAGGTCGTCAAAGGATTCTTGACGAGGGCCGGCGTCGTCGCTGTTCTCCCCGGCACCGTTCTCGCAGTCACAGTCGCAGTCCTCGCCTGCACTCTCAGCATCGGCGCTGGTCTGTTCACGACTGCCGGTGCCTTCGCGGGCTTCTTCCTCGCCGTTGCAGATGATGACGTCGGCTTCGCCGGAGAGGATGGAGACGGCGATGTCGGCGCGTAGTTGTGGCAGGGTGCGTTCGTCTCCGCCAGATTTCATGGTGCGGGCGATCGCATCCAGAAGCGCCCAGGCTTGCGCTGCCCGGTCATGAGGGATGCCGTGCAGGCGCACGGTGGAGACGTTGTCCACGTCGGGGTAGACAGCAACACCGCGGTCTTCGCGGGCCTTCTTGTGGCGTTCTTTGGCTGCTTCGGGGTTGATCTTGATGATTTCGGCTTCGACATAGAGCCGTAGCAGCCCGCCCCGCAGTTTCAACACCTCGGGGAAGATCGCCGCATCCACCAAAGCGCGGTCACCCGGGGGTAGGAGGGTGAGCCGGTCGACGATCGTCCGCACCTCAGCGAACTCCAACTCGCCGCGTTCCAACGCCTGCCGGGTATTCGGCAGGTCGGTAAGCGCCAAAGCGATGAGCATGAACTGATCGGCACGGTAGTTGGTCCACCCCAACATCGGCGACAACAGTTCAGCCGCGCGTGGTTCGGGCTGGGACGAGCGTTCCGCCTCATCGTCTTTGAAACACGGCGGACAGTGCGCCAACGCATTCACAGCACCAAGACTCAGGTACTCAGTCCAGCGAGCGAGCTTCCGAGCGGCACGAACCAGCTCGCCCAACTCGTAACCGTTACACGCCGACTGGTCAACAGCAGCGAATGCCGCCGCCAACTCCGGACCGGGAAGCATGTCAGCAAACCCGGGCGGGAGCGGTGAGATCCGCACACCATCGCCGTCGCTCATACGTTCGATCTTACCCCGTCAAGATCGTCGTCGCAACCGACGAGGACGGCAAGAACCCTTATTTACAAGGGAGTTCTTGCGTGTCAACGCCCAACCGGGTCTCAGCCTCTCCTTGCAGGCACGTTCTCTACCTCAGAGAACGCAGCCTATGGGCGCCGTCCGTGGCGTACGTTCAATCGTGACGCTCTCGTCGTAGGCAAGGCAGCCTTGCGGTCGAGGAAACGACGGAACTCCGCGAGCTCCTCCTGGGCGATCCCATACCCGTGCTCAGCGCCCGGGAACTGCCGACCTCGCACTTCAGTAACGTAGTCAGACACGCCACGGATCATGTCTCCGCGTACGTCCGCATAGCGTTTGACGAACTTCGCGGTGTGCCCACCGAAGATTCCGAGCAGATCGTGGAACACCAGCACCTGACCATCGGTTGCCGGCCCGGCGCCGATTCCGAATATTGGTACGTCCATGAACGGCATCAGCGCCTCGGTCACCGCCGCGGGAATCGCCTCGAAAACGATCGCGAAACAGCCCGCCTCCTGTAGCGCAAGGGCATCCGCGGCGATCTGTGCCGCACCGCCAGCGGTACGTCCCTGCGCTTTGTACCCCCCGAGACTCGTCGCGGACTGCGGCGTGAGGCCCACGTGTCCCATCACGGGAATACCCGCACGGACAATGGCGCGGGCCCGGTCGACAGACGTGCCGCCGCGTTCCAGTTTGACCGCGTCGCAGCCGGCTTCCTTGAGAAAACGTTGGGCGTTCTCCACGGCGCGTTCGTCCGAACTCTCGTACGACCCAAACGGCAGGTCGCCGACCAGCAACGCCGTACGGAGACCACGGCGCACGGCCGCGGCGAGGACGAGCATCTCGGTCATCCCCACCGGGATCGTGGAGGTGTAACCGAGCACAGTCATCGCGGCTGAATCGCCCACCAGCACGATGTCGGCGCCGGCCTCCTCCACCACCTGGGCGGACGGATAGTCGTAGGCGGTCACCATCGCGATGGGCTCGCCGGCCGCCTTCATCTCAGCCAGGCGCGGAATCGTCACGGCCCGCCGCTCCCGCGCCGGACCCTGCCCACCCGCCGGACCCTGCCCACCCGCCGGACCCTGCCCACCCGCCGGACCCTGCCCACCCGGCGCACCCCGCTCGAGGATCGCAGGTGTGTTCTGTGGCGGTCGCGTACTCATCGGTCTTTCCTCCTAACCGCGCCGCCGCAGCGACGGCGCCTCCGCGCACCTGGCTACGCCGGATCCTCACCGTGGGAGAGGTCGATGAGGACGTTGTCGATCAACCGTGCCGACCCGATGCGGGCGGCGACGGCAACGAGTACACGACGGTCATCGAACCGCTCGACCTCGGCGAGGGTCTCGGCATCGCGAGCCTCGAGGTACTCCGGCACGATCCCCGCGTCCGCGAGGACCTTCTCCCCAAGTGCGAGTGCGCGGGCGGTCGAGGTTTCGCCGGACCGAGCCGCGTCCGACACAGCCGCCAACGCGCGGTTCAGCCCACGGGCCCGCACGCGTTCGTCCGGCTGGAGATAGACGTTCCGGGAACTCATCGCCAGACCGTCGGGCTCGCGTACGGTCGGCAGCACCACGATCTCGACCGGGAACTCCAGGTCGCGCGCCATCCGGCGGACGATGATCGCCTGCTGGGCATCCTTCTGCCCGAAGAACGCGACATCCGGCCCGACCGCGTTGAGAAGCTTCGCCACGACCGTCGTGACGCCGCGGAAGTGCGCGGACCCGCGACGTGCGGGATCGCCGCACAGGACGTCGGTGAGCCCGCCGCCGACCTCCACCACGGTCGCGAAGTCGGGTGGGTACACGTGGCCGGTGTCCGGGGCGTACACCAGATCGGCGCCGGCCTCGCCCGCCAGCGTCACGTCGCTGGCCTCGTCGCGCGGATACGCGGCGAGATCCTCCCGCGGCCCGAACTGCGTCGGGTTGACGAACAGGCTCATGACCACGACGTCGCAGCGCTCCCGGGCCGCCTGAATGAGGGAGAGGTGGCCTTCGTGTAGGAAGCCCATCGTCGGCACCAGCCCGATGGTCCGGCCCTCCCCGCGGGCCGGGGCGAGCGCGGCGCGCAGCTCTTCACGGGTACGGACGATTCGTGGCGTACTCACCTGCGTTCCTCCTTCGACGTGGGGTTGAGAGCGGTTGAGCGTGGCGAGCGCCCGGGTGCGTTCGGCGAGCGCGTCGTACAGCGGCTCGAACTCCGGCGCCATCGCCCGCAGCGCCGCCCGATGGCGGGCGACCGTGGTCTCGTCGCCCCGCGCGATCGGGCCGGTCAATGCCGCGCGTCCGGTGTCGGACCAGTTGGCGGCGGTACGCAGGACCAGCGGGGTGAGGACCGCGCGGGCATCCTCGACGCCTGCCCGGGTGAGCAGGTCAGCGGCGGTCTCCTCCAGGGCGATCAGGAAGTTGGAGGCGAGTACGGCAGCCGCGTGGTAGGCGGCCCGCTGGTCGTCGGGCACCTCGAACGGTCGCAGGCCGAGTCGCTCCGCCAGCGTGGTGGCGATGCGGGTCGCCGCCGGCGTGGAGCCGGCCACCGCCGCGGGTACGCCGAGGAGGGTGGTGGTGGGTTCGGGGATGGTCTGGAGCGGATGGAGCGAGAACGTCGGCGCGCCGCGCTCCATGGCGGGACGCAGGACGTCGAGGCCGGACGCACCGCTGACGTGACCGACGTAGGTGGTGACGTCGATGGCCTGGGCGATCTCGCGGCTGACGTCGGCGATGGCCCGGTCAGGGACACAGATCAGCACGATGTCGGAGCCTCGCACGGCTTCGAGGACCTGGCCTCGACCGCCGACGCGGACCTCGAGCCCGGCGGCGCGGGCGGCATGGGCGAGAGAACCGCCGACGCGACCGTTGCCGATCACGGCGAGCCGGCCAAGCTCGGACGACGCCTCGGTGGATGCCGGGGCGTCTCGGTTCCGTTCTAGTTCCCGCATGGGAGATACCAGACGGCTTTCGGATGATGGGTTGTGGTGTTTTGGCCGCTCTCGCGACCCGTCCGTGCCCGGCGAACCAGGTCACGGCGCACCGAAAGTATAGGTGCCGCCAACCCGGCCCCGCCGTTCCTCGCGAAGACGCACTGCCGCCACCCGGCGGTGACGCTTGACATCAAGTCCACTTGAACTGCAATCCTTCCCGCCGATCGGGATACACGCGGCAGGAGGTACGGCGGTGGTACGGCGAGGCGGGTCGGCGTGGCGGGCGGTCTGGATGTCCATCGCACTGGTCGTGCTCTTCCTGGTCTGCGTGGCGGCGGGCGGCGGGGTGACCCTAGCCCTCGCCGGCGTGTCAGCGCGGCCCTGGCTGTTCCTGTCGGGTGGCCTGCTCGTGCTGGTCGCCGTGGCGGCCGGCGGGGTGTGGCTGCTGGCCCGGAGCCTGGACCCGACCCGCCGGAGGCGGTTCTGGACCTGGGGCGGCGGCGCGCTCGCCGTCGGGCTGGCGCTCTTCGCGGCCTCGGTCGTCGTGCCGGTCACGGATCCGCGGATCCCGCCGGCCACGGTGGCCGGCGTGGGGTACTGGCAACTGCCGAACGGCGACCGGCTCGCCTACACCCACCGCGAGGCGCGCGGCACCCGTCGGGACACGCCGGTGATCTTCCTGCACGGCGGGCCCGGGGTACCCGACCTGGCCGGCGACACCGAGATCTTCGGCCGGCTGGCCGCCGACGGTTACGACGTCTACGTCTACGACCAGGTGGGCTCGGGGCGATCCTCGCGCCTGGCCGACCCGTCCGGCTACTCCGTGGGCCGTGACGTCGCCGATCTGGAGGTCATCCGTACGCGGATCGGCGCGCCGCGGGTCATCCTGATCGGACACTCCTACGGCGCGACGGTCGCGGCGGGTTACCTGGTGGCCCATCCCGAACGCGTGGCCAAGGCGGTCTTCTCCTCGCCGGGCGCGCTTGATCCGGCGGACCGCAGCGACGAGTCCATGACCAGCCGGCTCACACCGGAGGAGAAGCGCCGGCTGTACGCGGCGGTCGCCCGGCCGCGCCTGCTCCTGGCGTACGCCCTCACCCAGGTCAGTCCGCGCGCGGCGTACGCCTTCGCCGGCGACGCGGAGCTGGATCCGCGGTTCGACCTGACCTACAACCTCTCCCGCTCGGGCGTGCACTGCGAGGGGCACCCGCCAGCGCCCGCCCTGCACGGGCTGGGCTACTACGCCATCCAGGTGCCGCAGTCGCCGAGAACGACGCCGCCGCCGGACCTGACGAAGCAACTGGCCGGGCTCGCCACGCCGGGCCTGGTCATCAAGGGGTCCTGCGACTACCTGTCCTGGTCGTCGGCTCGCGCCTATCTGACGCTGCCCGACTCCCGGCTGGTCTACCTTCCCCGGACGGGCCACAACGGCTACCAGGAGCAGCCGGCGAGGTTCCTCGCGATCGTCCGAGCGTTCCTGGCCGGACAGGACCTTCCGGTAGCGCCGTACGCCGGGCCGCACCCGCCGGCCGACTTCGAGGGCTCGCCGTGACGTGAACAGCTTCGCGGCCAAGGTCGGCACGGGTGCGGGCATCGGTCGCCTCCGGCGTACCACGACCACTACCGTCCAGACCGGTAGCCACGTCGCGGCTGCCACCACGAGCCGTGCGGGAGGTTTGGGATGTCCGGTGACGCCGCCACCTTCGAGGTACTCGACGCGCGTTTCACCCCGTGCGTCAAGACGAGCGCCCGACTGGAGAAGTTGTACGAAGGGTGCCGGTGGGCCGAGGGACCGGTCTATGTGCCGGCCGGCCGGTTCGTCGCGTGGAGCGACATCCCGAACGACCGGATGCTGCGCTGGGACGAGACGACCGGTGCCGTGGGCGTCTTCCGGCAGCCAGCCGGCTACACCAACGGGCACACGCTCGACCGTCAAGGCCGCCTTGTCAGTTGCGAGCACGGCAACCGCCGCGTCACGCGTACCGAACACGACGGCTCGATCACCGTGATCGCCGACAACTACCAGGGCAAGCGTCTCAACAGCCCCAACGACGTGGTGGTGAAGTCGGACGGCTCGATCTGGTTCACCGATCCGAGTTACGGCATCGACAGCGACTACGAGGGTCACCAGGCCGAGAGTGAGATCGGTTCCTGCCTGGTCTACCGCGTGGATCCGGGAACGGGTGAGATCCGGGTGGTCGCGGACGATTTCGTCCGCCCCAACGGCCTGGCGTTCTCGGTCGACGAACGCCGCCTCTACATCGCCGACACAGGAGCCACGCACGTCGCGGACGGCCCTCGCCACCTCCGGGTCTTCGACGTCACCGACGACGGCACGCTCGCGGGCGGTGACGTCTTCGCCACCTGTACGGCGGGGTTGTTCGACGGCTTCCGGCTCGACACCGCCGGCCGGATCTGGACCAGCGCCGGCGACGGCGTGCACTGCTACGACCCTGACGGCACGCTCCTCGGCAAGGTCCTCGTCCCCGAGACCGTGGCCAACGTGGTGTTCGGTGGTCCCAAGCGCAACCGCCTCTTCATCGCCGCCACCACCTCGCTCTACGCCGTGCTGCTCCCGGTCAACGGCGCCCCGCTGTTCTAGCGACCTAGCGACCCGGCGGCCCCACGCCCCACCTAGAAGCCGCGGGCGACCCACTCCTGCAGGTGCGGCATCTCCGAACCAATCGTCGTGGTGTCGCCGTGTCCGGTGTAGACCACGGTTTCCAGCGGCAGGGTGAAGAGCCGGTCGCGGATCGACGCGATGATCGTGTCGAAGCTGGAGTACGAGCGGCCGGTCGCGCCCGGACCACCGGCGAAGAGCGTGTCGCCGGTGAAGATCGCACCCAGAGCGGCGGCGTGCAGGCACACACCGCCGGGTGAGTGTCCGGGCGTGTGCAGCGCCTGCAGCTCGATGCCGGCGACCGGGAAGGTCTGCCCGTCGGTGAGCGTGGAGTCGGGTTCGGTCTCGGGATAGACCGCGTCCCACAGCATCCGGTCGCCACCGTGGAGCCAGACCGGCGCCTTCGTCGCGTCCCGCAGGTCGACGGCAGCGCTGATGTGGTCGTTGTGTCCGTGCGTACACACGATCGCCTGGACCTCCCGGTCGCCGATCGCGGCGAGGATAGGCCCGGCATCGTGCGCGGCGTCGATCACGACCACCTCATGGTCGTCGCCGACCAGCCAGACGTTGTTGTCGACCTCCCAGGTGCCGCCGTCGAGACTGAAGGTCCCCGACGTGACGACGCGTTCGATCCGAGGACTCATGCCATCACCACCACTGAACGCAGGACCTCACCAGCATGCATCTTCTCGAACGCCGCCTCTACGCCGTCGATGCCGATCTCCTCGCTGACGAACGCCTGGAGCGGGAGGCGTCCCTGGCGGTAGAGGTCGATGAGCACCGGGAAGTCGCGGGAGGGCAGGCAGTCGCCGTACCACGACGACTTGAGGGCGCCGCCCCGGCTGAACAGGTCGATGAACGGTAGCTCGAGGGTCATCTCCGGCGTGGGCACCCCGACGAGCACGACGGTGCCCGCGAGGTCGCGCGCGTAGAACGCCTGCTTGTACGTCTGGGGCAGGCCGATCGCCTCGATGGCGACGTCGACGCCGTCGCCGCCGGTGAGCTCGCGGATGCGGTCGACTGGATCCTCCTGGCGGGAGTTGATGGTGTGGGTGGCCCCGAACTGCCGGGCCCACTCGAGCTTGCGGTCGTCGACATCGACGGCGATCACGGTGGTCGCACCACCGAGGCTGGCGCCGGCGATGGCCGCGTCACCGACGCCGCCACAGCCGAAGACCGCGACCGAATCCCCGCGCTGGACGGACCCGGTGTTGAGCGCCGCGCCGAGCCCGGCCATCACGCCACACCCGAGGAGCCCGGCCACTGTCGCCGGAGTGCCGGCGTCGACCTTCGTGCACTGTCCGGCCGCGACCAGGGTCTTCTCGGCGAAGGCGCCGATGCCGAGGGCGGGGGAGAGCGGCGTACCGTCGGCGAGCGTCATCTTCTGCGTTGCGTTGTGGGTCGCGAAGCAGTACCACGGCCGCCCGCGCCGGCAGGCCCGGCACTGCCCGCACACCGCGCGCCAGTTGAGGATCACGAAGTCGCCCGGCTCGACCTCGGTGACGCCGGCACCGATCGCCTCGACGACACCGGCCGCCTCGTGCCCCAGCAGGTAGGGGTAGTCGTCGCCGATACCGCCCTGCTTGTAGTGCAGGTCGGTGTGGCAGACCCCGCAGGCCTGGACCTTGACGAGCGCCTCGCCGGGTCCGGGGTCTGGCACGTGGATGGTTTCCAGGCTCACGGGTGTGTCCTTGGCTCGGGACACCACCGCTCGGACGTCAGGCATCGCCGTACTCCCTCCTCGGCGCGTCATCGCGCCCGTGTCGGATCCTGGCAGGATCGGGGCCCACCTGTGAAGCCTGTTGGATCAGCGCTGCGGCGCCGGTCGGGCACGCTGCGTGGCGTGATAAGGCAGGCGCCCGTGCTGGTCGGCACGCGGTCTGGCGCGCGCCGTACCAGGTGCGTCGTCACGCACCGCCTAAGCTCGCGGTGCCGCTATCGGTCAGGTCAACCGGCTCGGTCACCAGTCAAGGGAGGGATACCCCGTGGGCACCTGGGTGCGACTCGAGGTCGAGGACGGCATCGGCACCATCCGGTTGGACCGGCCGCCGATGAACGCGCTCGACAGCTCGATGCAGGAGGAGATCCGGGCCGCGTCCGGCGAGGCCGCCGGACGGGCCGACATCGCCGCGGTCGTGTTGTACGGCGGGGAGAAGGTGTTCGCGGCGGGCGCCGACATCAAGGAGATGGCCGACATGTCGTACGCCGACATGGAGGTCCGCTCCCGCGGCCTCACTGCCGCGTTCGACGCGGTCGCCCGGATCCCCAAGCCGGTCGTCGCCGCGATCACCGGGTACGCCCTCGGCGGCGGCTGCGAACTCGCCCTCACCGCCGACCGCCGGGTGGCGGCTGCGACCGCCCGGCTCGGCCAGCCCGAGATCAAGCTCGGTGTCATCCCCGGCGCCGGTGGGACCCAGCGACTGCCCCGCCTGGTCGGTCCGGCCAAGGCGAAGGACCTCATCTTCACCGGCCGTATGGTGGACGCCGCGGAGGCGCTCGCCATCGGACTGGTCGACGAGGTGGTGGTGGTCGACCCGGACGGGCCGGGCACGGAGGTCTACGACGCCGCCCGCGCGTGGGCGGCGCACTTCGTGGGTGGTCCCGCGGTGGCGCTGCGGGCCGCCAAGGCCGCGGTAGACCGTGGCCTGGACGTCGATCTGGGTACGGGCCTGGAGATCGAACGCCAGAGCTTCGCGGGGCTGTTCGCGACCGAGGACCGAACCATCGGGATGGCGGCGTTCGTACAGAAGGCGAGACCGGAGTTCAAGGGACGCTGAACGCCGGCCGCCGGCCACCCGAATCCCCTGGCGACGACGAGAGCTCTTCGAAGGAACCTGATGCCGCGAAACGACAGCGAGCCGTCCATCGGCGCTACCCCCGCCCCGGTACCGAACCCCACCGCGAGCGCGGAGGAGGTCGAGGCCGCCTGGGAGGACCCGAGGCTCGCGAACGTCCTCTACCACGACTGGGAAGCCCAGACGTACGACGACAAGTGGTCCATCTCCTTCGACGACCGCTGCATCGCCTACGCGCGGGACCGGTTCGTCGCGGTCGCCGGCGGGTGGGGCTGGCCGTATGCCCGCTCGCTGGAGGTGGGGTGCGGCACGGGTTTCTTCACCCTCAACCTCAAGCAGGCCGGGATCCTCGACGAGGCCCAGGTGACCGACCTGTCGCCCGGGATGGTCGAGGCGACGAAGGAGAACGCCCGCCGGCTCGGCTACGAGGTCGAGGGCCGGGTGGCCGACGCGGAGCACCTGCCGTACCCCGACGAGACCTTCGACCTGGTGATCGGGCACGCGGTCATCCACCACATCCCGGATGTGGAGCAGGCGTTCCGGGAGATGCTGCGGGTGCTCAAGCCCGGTGGCCGGTTCGTGATCTGCGGGGAGCCTACGCGGTACGGCGACCTGGTCGCGCGGCGGCTGTCGCGGGCGACCTGGTGGCTCGCGACCCGCGCGACCCAAGTGCCGGTGGTCCGTGACCGCTGGGCCCGGCCGCAGAAGGAGCTGGACGAGTCCTCGCGGGCGGCGGCGCTGGAGGCAGTGGTCGACCTGCACACCTTCGACCCCGACACCCTGGCGCGCACGGCCCGGCGGGCCGGAGCGGAGCAGGTCAGGACCGTGACCGAGGAGCTCACCGCCGCGTGGTTCGGCTGGCCGGTCCGCACGCTGGAGCACGCGGTCAACCCCGACCGGCTGGGCTGGGGCTGGGCCACCTTCGCGTACAAAGGCTGGCTCCGGCTGTCGGCACTCGACCGGATGCTGAAGCCGCTGGTGCCCGCCGAGCTCTACTACAACGTGTCGGTAACCGGCATACGTCCGTGAGCGGACATCCTTCGGGTATCCGGCGTACAGGGACCATGGTCACAGGGTGATCGGGCGTGGTACCGTCCTCGGCGGTCGTTCGTCGTTTCGACAAGACGCGCGTCAGAGTGCGCGTTAGCAGGCCGTCGAAGTGTGATTGGTCCTGCGCGTGAACTCTCAGCCCGCGGGATTCGACACGCGGGCATGCCCCGTGGCGACTCGGTGCTCGTGAGGTTCGGGCACTGCACCATAACGTCTCCGCGAGGGGAAACAAGAAACATGGCGCAAGGAACCGTCAAGTGGTTCAACGCTGACAAGGGCTTCGGCTTCATTTCCGTCGACGGCGGTCAGGACGTCTTCGTCCACTACTCCGCGATCGTCGCCGACGGCTACCGCAGCCTGGAGGAGGACCAGCGGGTCGAGTTCGACGTCGTGCAGGGCCCGAAGGGTCCGCAGGCGGAGAACGTCCGCGCGGTGTGAGGCCAGGAACCGCAAAGCGTTGAGGGCCCGCGGGATTTCCCGCGGGCCTTCACCATGTTTCCGCAAGCCCTGCGAGCCCGGCCAGGTCACGCCGGGTCGACGCGTCGTCTAGTGTCGTACGCCGTGCGTCATCGAGTCGGGGCTCCTCGCCAGGCCCGCTTCCTCACCTTCGCAAGCCTTCGCTGGGTGATCCGGCACCGTGCCTGGACGCCCTACTACCTGGTCCGCTACTGGCGTTTCCTGCTCCTGCGGATCCGCCGCCCCGACGTCATCACCGAGGGGTTCGTCTTCCTCGGACGCCGGGTTGATCTGCGGGTACGACGGGGCTACGGCCGGCTCGTCCTCGGACGCTGGGTGCACCTCGGTGACGGCACCAGGTTGCACGCCCACGAGGGCACCCTCCGGGTGGGGGACAAATGCGTCTTCGGGCGGGACGTCACCGTCAACTGCTACCTGGACGTCGAGATCGGGGCGGCCAGCCTGATCGCCGACTGGTGCTACGTCTGCGACTTCGACCACGTGACGAGTGAGCTCGCGGTCCCCATCAAGGACCAGGGACTGGTGAAGTCTCCGGTACGCATCGGGCCCGACTGCTGGCTCGGCACCAAGGTCACGGTGTTGCGCGGCGCCTCGGTCGGGACCGGCGTCGTCGTCGCGGCCCACGCCGTGGTCCGGGGCGAGGTGCCGGACCTGACGATCGCGGCCGGCGTACCCGCCCGCGTTGTGAAGGATCGCCGGGCCCTCTATGAGGCCGGCGCGGGCCGGCGTGCCTACCTGGAAGGGCTGGCGCGCGGGGCGTCGGAAGCCGCGGCGGAAGTCCGCTCGGGCGGGACCACCGCCGCCACCCCCGACGCGACCGGAACGCTCTGAGCCTCATCTCCGCTCGTCCGGCGTACTCGCCTCCTCCTCACGGGTCGCGGGGCGCGGCGAGGGGAGTACGACGCGGATGGCGTCGCGGAGGGCGTCCCGCTGGTCGGGCGTCATGGCCTCGATGAAGTAGACCAGCGCGGCCGCCGGATTCTCCGCCATCGACCAGCCCTCGTGCATGAGGGTCGCGGTGTAGGACTCCCGTGACATGACGGGTTCGTACTTGTACGCGCGGCCCGCGGCCTCCCGTCGGAGCATGCCCTTGCGGTACAGCTTGTCCAGGACCGTCATGACTGTGGTGTGGGCGAGTTCGCGGTCGGGGCGCAGCGCCTCGCGAACCTCCCGAACCCGCAGCGGATGGTCGGCCGCCCACAGGCGGAGCATGATCTGTTCTTCGAGTTCCCCGAAACGAGGCATCCCATGCTCCCCAGCATTCCGGGCGGCGGTGATTCACCCGCACGTGGATTTCTATGGTCAACGTAGCGGCGAAATCTCGCGCTCCGAAATACGGCCCCCGCGTGGCTGTGAAAAGCGGATTTCTGTTGTACGCCTTTTCTGAGATTAACTTCGGTCGGAATGGTTTGGTATCACCTTAAACGAAAGCTGGAATTTGGTTTTTTTGGGCTCCGCGGTGGGGATTTCGATGATGTGACCGCCCTGAATTGCCCATCATCGGCACGCGGGGTGCGGTCCCGCGCAGTCGGTGTGGATGGGGTCAGACGTGGCGATCCGCCGTCCAACCGCGTGAGGTAGGAATGATGAAATCGCACCCGCAGCGTATTCGCCGGCGACGTCGAATTCGAGGGCGGGTCGTACGACTCGCACTCAGCTGTACCGTCGCCGTCGCCGGGGCCGCCACCGTCGTCGGGCTCGCTGGCAGCACGCCACGCCACCTAGGCTCAGCGTCCCTGTCGGCGGTTGTGCCCGCCGGACGGCAGGGGCCAGTCGAAAGTGCCGCACCAAAGTCCACCGGGGAAGGATCTGCCGGTGTCCGGGCAGAGGTGAAGTCTGACAACGGCGCCGGCCAGGAGGCGAGCCCGGTCGAGAGTGCCACAGAGTCCACTGACGGAGCCGCACCGACGTCGACCGAAGAAGCCGCGCCGACGTCGACCGAGGAAGCCGCGGGAGAGGCGACCGGTAGTGAACCGGAGCAATCGGACCAGGCCTCGACTGATGCCTCGACTGATGCCTCGACGACCAGCTGGGACGAGCAGGACGCGGCACGTAAGCGGGCCGCCGAGCAGGTCGCACGGCATGACAGAACGGATCCCGACTGGGTCCTTCCGGTGCGTTCCTGGTCGTATCACCTCACCGGCCGGTTCAAAGACAGCGGCGACAACTGGAAGTCGTACCACCACGGACTCGACTTCGCGGCGCCCTATGGCACGCCCATCCGTGCGGTCCACAAGGGCCGGATCATCGCGGCTGGCTGGAGTGGTGCGTACGGCAAGCGGATCAAGGTCAAGCATTCCGACGGCACGGTGACGTTGTACGGGCACATGGCCAGCTTCGAACGTACCTCCGGAAAGGTCCGTGCCGGCACGATCATCGGTTATGTCGGAGCAACCGGAAACGTCACCGGTCCGCACGTCCATCTGGAGGTACGCCCCGACGGCGGCGGACTCTCCGACGCGATCGACCCGATGGACTGGCTCCAGGACAAGGGCCTGGATCCCTGACAAAAGGACCGTGCGGATCCAGCCGACCCGTTCACGGCGATTCTCACGGCGAATCCGGAAGAACCGACTGGCCGGCTTCGGGAATTATCTGCCGGTCTGTGGCTCGGGCGGAATTGTGATGCTGGGCACACGGTGTCTGGTACGACTATGGATCATCGTAGGAGAGCGGCGCACGCGAATCCATCCATTCCCGCCCTGACAGAGGATCTCGGCCTTCACCGGACTACGACACAGAATCGTAGATTTGCCTGACCGGCGCGGTGGAAAGGGGCCGAGATCCTCTGTTAGTACTGTCGCTCGACCGGCTCTGAGGTCGGGCCATCGGCTCCGAATGCCGAATTCTGCCCGCAACTTTCACCGGTCCGACAATGTCCGTAAACAGGGTTCCCCGGCTTACCGGGGGCGCGGCCGAAGACCGCAGCCACGGGTAACCCCTCCGCCCGTCTTTTCGGGCACGGCGTGCTCGCGCCCACACGGCCCGAGCGCGCCGTCGAGCTTTGAGGTTGCGAGTCGTGGAACCCTTCGTACGACGTTTCCGTGCCCTGTGGGCTGTTCGGTGGCGCGATATCCCAGTCCTTGCCCTGGCCGGGGCGGTGGTCCTGCTCGGCGCCGCAGGAGCCGGAACGGCGCTCGCCGTCACCGCCGGCACGCCGTCTGAGAACTCCGTCTCCACCGCGGCGTCGAAGCAACTCGCGGCTGAGGATGCGCGGGCTGACACAGGTGGACCTGACACAGGTGGACCTGGCTCAGGTGGACCGGCCTCGGGCGGAGCGTCGGCGTCCGACCAGTCCGGCTCCGGGCAGGTGGCCGCGGACGCGGCAGGCAAGCGGATCGCCCCGCAGCAGGACGCCGCCCGCCGTCGGGCGTCCGAGCGGAAGGCGACCCGGGCCGAGCGGAAGGCGACCCGGGCCGAGCGGAAGGCGACCGGGGCCGGGCGGAAGCCGGCCCAGGCTGACCGGAAGTCCCGGAACTGGGTGCTGCCGCTGGCGTCGTACCACCTGACCGGGCGGTTCGGGCAGAGCGGCCGCCGGTGGTCGTCGTTCCATCACGGTCTCGACTTCGCCGCGCCGTCGGGTACGCCCATCCGCGCGGTCGGTAACGGCCGGATCATCGCGGCCGGCTGGGCGGGTGCGTACGGCAACCACCTCGAGGTCCGGCACTCCGACGGCACGGTCACGTGGTACGCCCACATGTCCCGGTACGCGCGTACCTCCGGGAAGGTGAAGGCCGGGACCGTGATCGGCTACGTCGGGGCCACCGGCAACGTCACGGGCCCGCACCTGCACCTGGAGGTCCACCCCAACGGGGGTGGCCTGTCTGACGCGATCAACCCGGTCAACTGGCTGAAGCGTAAAGGCCTGAACCCCTGAGCCGGAGCTCCAGTCGCCGACCTGTCAGAGGTTTCTGGCGGGAGCTCTGATTCCCCGACCTGTCAGAGGTTTCTCGGCTAAGAGACCGAGAAACCTCTGACAGGTTCGCCTTGAGGCTTATTCAAAACCCCCGTCGCGCCAGGTAGCTGGCTGAGCCGAGGTCGACGTGGAATCTGGCGAGGATGTGGCGGCCCAGGCACGGCACCCGTGCTCGCCGAACCTTGAGTAGACGCCCACTTTTGCGCGGGAACTGGGCACCTGCTCAAGGTTTCGCGCCGCGACACATTCAGGTCTGCCCGCGATGTGAGATGGTGCGGGCGGTGTCTCACATTGTGTACACCTACTGCAGTGCGAGGCAGGGCAAGTTCTCACCAGGCAAGGCAAATTCGCCTAGTGAGGTGGGGAATTGTCGCGTGAGGTCCGCCAAAGGGTGTACGCAATGTGAGACAAAAGCGTGGCTTCTCACTATCCGATACAACCGGGTGTACGCCATTCGAGACGGCCGCCACCTCACACGGTATCTCCCGGCGAAGCATTCAGAATTCAGCTTGCTCGGTGACGACGTGGCGCCGGTTCAAACCCCGTGGCGCCGGCAGATTGGTGGGTCAGAGTGCGGCGGGAGCCGACGTGACGAAGGTGTGTCGGCTTCTTGACGGAGACTCCTCCGCACATTTTAGGGTGACGTCGGTGGTCGATCTCGCATAGCGAGCATCTTCGGGACCGCCCATGATCAACTTGCGGAAATCGCCCACGCTCCGCGCGAATCGTGGGCGATTTCCGCAAGTTGATCATGAACAGGTTGCGAGGTGTCCGGTAAGCCATCCGAAATGTGGACGGCTCGAGGTGGCCTCCGCCGAGCCTTGAGTAGATGGCCGGTTTCGGATCGAAGGTGTCGCCTACTCAAGGCGCAATAGGAGTGCCCGTTATTGCGGACCAACGAGAGGCCGCGAGTTTTGAATTAGCCTCACGGTGGGATGTCGGTTGCCTCGTGGGTCGGACGGCTTGTTGTTGGCTCAAGGTCATTTCGGGGAAGCGGCCGATGTTCCGCGCGAATCGTGGGCCGCTTCCCCGAAATGATCTTGAGCGGGTTCGAGCGCCTTCAGAATGCCGGCCGCTACCGCCCGGCCGCTACCGCCCGGCCGCTACCGCCCAGTCCTGCCGCCCAGTCCTGCCGCCCAGTCGCTACCGCCCAGCCCGCCCCCGGAGTCGCTGGCGGGACTGGCGGGATGCCAGAGGCGCGAATCCGGGAGATTAGTTAGCAATGCTAAGTTAGACTGCGAGCGATTACCTCTGCGATGAGGAAGGGGCCTCACCACTCGTGTCACATCAGGTGAAACTGCTGGATGCCGTCAAGGGACAGCCGCGGTCGGTCTGGGTGGTCGCGTTCGCCGCGGTCATCGCGTTCATGGGTATCGGCCTGGTCGACCCGATCCTGCTGTCGATCGCCGAGGGTCTGAACGCCACGCCGTCCGAGGTGACCCTGCTCTTCGCGTCGTACCTCGTCGTTCAGGTGCTCGCGATGCTGGTCACGGGTGTGTTCGCCTCGAGGTACGGCGGCAAACGCACGATGCTCGCCGGTCTCGCTCTGATCGTGGTGTTCGCAGGCACCTGTGCGCTCGCCGGCTCCATCGGCCAACTCGTGGCGCTGCGGGCATTCTGGGGACTCGGCAACGCGCTCTTCATCGCGACCGCGCTGGCGACGATTGTCGCCGCCGCCTCAGGTGGGCAGATGGCCGCGATCCTGTTGTACGAAGCGGCGCTCGGCCTCGGCATCTCTGCTGGCCCCCTGGTCGGTGCCGCCCTCGGCAGCATCTCCTGGCGTGGGCCGTTCCTCGGGACCTCGCTGCTGATGCTGGTCGCGCTCGTTCTCACCGCGACGATGCTCGTGCGCGACCAACCCAGTGCCACCCGCACGTCGATCGCGGCGCCGTTCAGAGCCCTCCGTGACCGGCGGCTGCTGATCGTCGCGCTGGCGGCGATGCTCTACACGTACGCGTTCTTCACGGTCCTCGCCTGGACGCCGTTCGTCCTCGGGTACGGCCCGTTCGCCGTGGGCGGGATCTTCTTCGGCTGGGGCCTCATGGTCGCGATCTGCGGCGTGGTCGTCGGACCACGGTTCGCACGGTGGGTCGGTGAACGGAACGCGACAGTGCTCGCGCTGGCGTTGTACGCCGTCCTGCTGCTGGCGTTCGTCTGGGGATCGCGACCGTTGATCGCGGTCGCCGTCGTGGCGTCAGGAATCGCCTCCGGCTGCCTCAACACGTTCCTCACCGGGATGGCGATGTCGGTCTCCAACGCGCCGCGACCGGTCGCCAGCGCCGGCTACAACTTCCTGCGCTGGTCGGGCGGAGCCGCGGCCGCGATCCTCGTGGGGCACCTGGCCGAGTGGGCTGGGTCGCCGCGGATGCCGTTCGTGGTCGCGGCTGGCCTGTGCCTGGTGTCCGTCGTGGTGATGTACGCCGGACGCGAACCCAACCCTTGCGTGATCCCGGACGAGGCGGCCGCCGTCGGCGAGCAGGTGTGAGCTAGCGCAGGTCGGGGCCGGCCGGGTGGCCAGGTGGTCGAGCTTCGGGGGACTGGTCACGCGGCCCTGTCCGGCCGGGCCGTGGGTGTGACACCGGGTGTTGGCTGGCCTTAACCTCTCATCTGTCGTGGAGGGGAGCGACCGTGACAGATGAGGCCAGATCGGACGCCGTGACCGAGGACGCACCCATGGCAGCCGAGCCGGACCAGGGCCGCCAACGCCGGCGGGATCGGAGCGGGCAGGCGGCCGGGCGGGCGTCGTTCGGCCACCTGATCGCACGGCTTCGTGACCTGCTCGCCACCGCCGTGTTCACAGTCGCGGTGCTGGCGGCGCTGGTGCTCGCGCTGGGCGCACTGCTCACCGCGCTCGGCGCCAACGAGGGCAACGCACTCGTCTCCGGCGTACTCACCCTCGCCGGGCGGTTCGACGGGCCGTTCGCCGACATCTTCACCTTCGACAGCGTGGTGAAGCAGACCCTCGTCAACTGGGGGATCGCGGCCGCTGTCTACCTCGTGGTCGGACGGATCCTGGAGCGGCTCATTCGCCCCTGACCGCCCGATCGCCTAAAGACCGTCCACCGGGCGCCTCAGCCCGTCACCCGGGCGCCTCAGCCCGTCACCCGGGCGACCGCCAGCAGGTCCAGCGCGGAGTCGAGGTCGGTCGAGTCCAGCACGAAGTCGTCCGCGCTGAGGGAAGAGACGAACTCCGCGAGGTGTGCCGGCCACGCGCTCGGCGGCGCTGCCAACTGCGCGTTGACAAGATTTCCGTACCGGCGTTCCCACTCGACGATGCGTTCGCCGTGGTGCAGCCCCGTGAGCAGGGTGAGGTCGAGGGCCGGCGTGGTGAGGAGCGCTCGGAGCTCAGCGCCGGTGAGCTCGCGGGCGTGGCAGATGTTGCCGGGGGGAAAGGTGAGTCGGTTGGGCGTGGAGAGCACGACTCCGCCTCCTGGTCGGGTGACCCGCGCGCATTCGGCGACGAACGCCTCCTGGTCCCAGAGGTGTTCCACCGTCTGGAGGCTGACCGCTCCGTCGAACACCCGGTCGGCGAACGGCAGCCGCACGAGATTGCCCCGCACCACCGGAACGTGGGGGTACGACCGGCGGACGTGCGTGGCGGCCAGCTGGTCGTAGTCGAGGGCGACGACCGCGGCTCCGGTGGAACGCCGGAGGAGCTCGGCGCCGTAGCCTTCGCCGCAGCCGGCGTCGAAGAGGCTGCGGGTGGGTCCGAGACGCGGTGGGGGTGGGCCCCCACGACGTTGAGGGCCGGAACCAGCACCGTTGTCGGCGAGGGTACGCGCCACCCATTGGTAGACGATCTCGTGCCGGCGGAACCAGTAGTTCTCGTGCCAGATCCCGGGCATGGTGCGCTCGCCCGTCAGGGGGAGAGCCTGGCTCGCACCTACGCTGCCGTCCGGCACGAGCGGGCCTCCTTGAGGCGGAGGGTGTCTGGGGCGATCACGCGACCGTCAGGGTATCCACCGGCACCCGTGGGGACCATCACCGCATGGGAACGATGGCGCCGGTGGTTCGCCTGGCGGTGGGGGTGGGCCTGGCGGGCGAAGCCCGTGGGGGCCAGATCCCGCTCGAGCTGGCCCAGGCGTTCGCCGGACCGGAGCTGCTGCTTCCGCTGGCCTCGGCGATCGCCTTCGGGATCCTGGCGTTCGTCACCCGCAGCGCGCTGCTCCCCGTCGTCGTGCTGGTGAGCGCCGGCCTCGGGGTGGCCGTGGCCGCAACGACCAGCTTCGGGCTCGACAGAGCTGGAGTGATCAGGCTGGACGGTCAGAGTGAGGCGGTCCTCGTCAGTCTTGTGGTCGGCGCCGGTGCGGGCTACTCGCTGCTGGTGGCGGGGCGGTGCGGGGAGGAGCTGCGGCATCGCGAGCGTCCTGTGGAGGCGGTCAGGGCAGCCGTGCGGCGCAGCGCCCGGCCACTCCTGGCATCCGGACTCACGGTCATCCTCGCAGCTCTGTGCCTGGTGACGAGCGGGATGCCGACCACCAGGGCGTCGGGCGTCGTCGTCGGCCTCGCTCTGGTCGCCGCGCTCGGGATCGCGGCGGCCCTGCTGGTCGCGCTGACCTTCCTGCCGGGGGCGCTGGCGCTGCTCGGTCGCCTGGCGTACTGGCCGCGGCGCCTCGCGGTCGATGGTGAGCCGCCGGGGGCGGGTGGGCGGGTGTGGGCGGTCCTGGCCGCACTGATCGTCCGGCGTACCAAGGCGGTCTGGGTGCTCACCTTCGCGGTCCTCATCGTCCTCGTCGGGTTCGTGCCGGCGTTCCGGGCGAGTCGCGCCCTGCCGCCCGGAGGTTTTGTGCGGACGGTCCCGCTCGTGCTGGTCGTCCTGCTCGGCGTACTCGCCCTCACCCTCAGGGCCCTGGTCGCGCCGCTGGTGCTGGTCTTCGCCGCCGTCCTGTCCGGCGGTGCGACGATCGGCGTGGCCGCGCTGGTGTTCCGGGACGTCCTGCGGTTTCCGGGCGCCGACCCGGTGGTCCCGCTGGTGGGGTTCGTCCTCCTTGTCGGCCTGAACAGCGGGTACGCCGTCCTCCTGATGGCGCGGGTGCGGGCCGAGGTGCCGGCGCTCGGAGCCCGGGCGGCGATGCTGGAGGGGCTCCGGATGACCGGCGGTGTGATCGCCGCGGCCGGCGTTGTGCTCGCGGGCAGCTTCGCCGCGCTCGCGGTCGTGCCGACGGTGTTCCTGGCACAGCTGGCGTTCATCGTGGCGTTCGGCGTTCTCCTCGACACGTTCGTCGTCCGGCCGCTTCTCGTCGCGGCGCTCGCGTTCGTGGCGGGCCGGTGGATGTGGTGGCCCGGCCGGCTCTGCCGCGAGGGATACGGCGGCCACTGAGCCAGGGCCCCAAATGATCACGTATACGTGGAAGCCGGCAATGACCACGTATACGTGATCATTTAGGCAGGCGGCGGAGCCCCTGGGAGACCCGGTGTCTGGCTTCCTCACGTGGGGGAGGGAGCACGCAGAGGCGTCGAGTGAGTACGTTACGTTTCTCCGCTATGCGGACCAACCGGATGAAACTCGTGGCCTGCGTGGCCGCCCTCGCCGTACCCGTCGTAGCGCTTTCGGCCTGCTCCAGTTCGGATCCCGAGGCCGCCGCGCCGACACCCACGAAGACCTCCGCGGCGCCCGCGCCCACCGCGCAGGCGGGCGCGACCCTCACCGCGCCCGCGCGCGAGCCCGTACAGGACGCCGGCAAGGCCGCCGGCAAGGCCGACACTGACCAGGCCGCGGACCGCGCACCCCGCAAGCCCGCCGCCACGCCCTGGCCGGAGGAGAAGAAGCCCCAGAAGATCAGCCTCACGAAGACCGCGGGCTGCCAGCTGCTGGGCAAGATGTCGGTCGCGGACTTCGACGTCGACGCCGGCAAGCCCAGCGACGACGCGTCCACGTTGTTCGAGAACGCCAGGGACTGCTCGCTGAAGGGGAAGTCGAGCGAGCGGTACCTCAGCGTCACCGCCGTCACCGACGAGGGCTTCGAGGCGTTCATGCCGGGCGTGGACGGGGACGTGCGGAAGTTCAAGGCCGCGGGGTTCGCGGCCGCGACGATCCGCCTGCCGCACCTCAACACCGCCTGCTTCGCCAGCGTCGACGTGGCGAAGGGTCAGATGCTCTTCCTGCAGTACACCGCGAGTTCGACGGGTGCCAAGGCGTCGCAGGACGAGCTGTGCGACACCGCCTCGAAGGCCGCGACCGCGGCGGTCAAGGTGCTCGTCGGCAGCTGACCGCCCCAGACGGGTCCGGTATCGGACCCGATGGGAGGGCGACGGGGGTGTTGCCGGGCATTCCTGTACCAGACTGAGGCCCTGTACGAGGCGCGGCGGTCACGCGGCCGCCGCGCGCACGTTTGGAGAAGGAGAGGGGTACGCCAGTGTCCGGCACTGGTTCCACCACCGGCGGGTCCGCCGCGACAGACACGTTCTTCACCAACCTCAGTCCCGGTGCACTGGGCATCAACCCCGGCTTCGAGGCGGCGGTGGAGCTGGCCGGCGAGTTCGGGTTCGGAGCGGTCGAGCCGGATCTGCGCTACCTCGGCACGCTGACAGAGGAGCAGGCAGGCCAGCTTCGTGCCCGCCTGGCCGACCGCGACATCCGGTGGGGTAACACCGGCATCCCGGTCGACCTCAACGCCGACGCCGCGACGTTCGCCACCCAGCTGGCGGAGCTTCCCGCGTACGCCGCGACGCTGCGCAGGTGGTCCGTCGACCGGGCGGGCACCTGGATCCGGCCGATGAGCGACCACCTGACGTACCGCCGTAACTTCACCCGGCACGTGGAGCGGATCGCGCTGGTCGACGAGATCCTCGCGGATGCGGGGGTGCGGTTCGGCCTGGAGTACGTCGGTCCGAAGACGTTCTGGTCCACCGAGCGGCATCCGTTCGTCCATACGCTCGCCGAGGTGAAGGAACTGCTCGCCGCGGTCGGGAGCCCGAACGTGGGCGTCATCCTCGACACCTTCCACTGGTACACCTCGGCGGAGACCGCTGACGACCTGCGCGGCCTGGCCGCCGAGCAGATCGTGGCGGTCGACGTCAACGACGCGCCGGCCGGGCTGGAACGCGACGAGCAACAGGACCTCTCCCGCACGCTGCCCGGGGCGACCGGGGTCATCGACCTCGCGGGCTTCGTCGGCGCGTTGCGCGAGATCGGGTACACCGGACCAGTCAAGGTCGAGCCGTTCAACGCGGAGCTTCGGGCCCTACCGGTCCGTGACGTCGTAGCCAAGACGGCGGAGTCGCTCGCCGCGGTTCTGTAGAGGTCGCGCGGACAGGGCCGCGCAGCCCGCGACATCCCATCCGCGCGACCTCTAAGGTCCGCTTCTTTCGGCCGCGGCAGCCGATGGTTGCGGTAAAAGCTACTCGCGGGTAACGTCGCGCGGACAGGATCGCCATCCCCGCGGACAGGGTCACCGGCGGCCTGGCAGGCTGTGAAGCGTCCCAGGCAGCCGTGACCGCTCCCGAGCGGTGGACGACCTGCCGCGCAAGCCAGCTCGGTGCGAGGAGCGAGTGAGGAGCCCGACGCGAGCATGAACATCGTCGTGTGTGTGAAGTACGTTCCGGACGCCACCGCCGACCGGACCTTCGACCCGGCCGACAGGACTGTCGACCGCGTCAACGTGCCCGGCGTCCTCTCCGAACTCGACGAGCACGCCATCGAGGCGGCGCTACAGCTCGCGGAGTCCGGCGACGCCGAGGTCACGGCCCTCACGGTCGGACCCGCTGGCGCCTCGGACGCCATCAAGAAGGCCCTGCAGATGGGTGTCGACAAGGGCGTCCACGTCACCGACGACGCGATCCACGGCTCCGACGCGCCGGCGACCTCGCTGGTGCTCGCGAAGGCGCTGACGAAGCTCGACGAGACCAGCCCGGTCGATCTGGTTCTGTGCGGCATGGCGTCCACGGACGGCGGGATGTCCGTCGTTCCCGCGATGCTGGCCGAACGCCTCGGTCGGCCGCAGGTGACTTTCGCAGGGTCGCTCGAGCTCTCCGATGACCGCGGGACGCTGACGATCCGCCGGGATGGCGAGGCCGCGACTGAGACGGTCGAGGCCACCCTGCCCGCCGTCGTGTCCGTCACCGACCAGGCCAACGAGCCCCGCTACCCGTCGTTCAAGGGAATCATGGCGGCGAAGAAGAAGCCCGTGGAGACCTGGAGCCTCGCCGACCTCGGCGTGGCCGCCAGCGAGGTTGGCCTGGCCGTGGCGTGGTCCACAGTCGAGTCGTACGCCCAGCGGCCGCCGCGCCAGAAGGGCACCGTCGTCACCGACGACGGAGACGGCGGGCGGCAGCTCGTCGCGTTCCTGGCCGAGCAGAAGTTCGTGTGAGAGAAGGCTGCGCAGATGGGTGAGATTCTCGTCCTCGTCGACCACGCCGACGGGGTGGTACGCAAGACCGCCATGGAGCTCCTGACCATCGCCCGGCGTCTTGGGGAGCCGGCGGCGGTCTTTGTCGGGACCGGGTACGAACGCGCCAAGGACACCCTCGCGGCGTACGGCGCGCAGAAGGTCTACCTGCTCGAGCAGCCCGAGCTGACGGAGTACCTCGTGGCACCGCAGGCGGACGCACTCGCCCAACTCGCCGAACGGGCCCAACCGGCCGCGATCCTGCTGACCTCGAACTCCGACGGCAAGGAGATCGCCGGGCGGCTCGCGATCAAGCTCGGCTCCGGCCTGGTGACGGACGCGGTCGACGTGGTGGCGGGCGACGATGGTGCCCCGGTCGCGACGCAGTCCGTGTTCGCCGGCAACTACTCAGTCCAGGCGAAGGTCACCCACGGGACCCCCATCATCACTGTGAAGCCGAACGCCGCGACTCCCGAGCCCGCGGCGGCACAGCCGGTCGAGGAGAAGGTCGGCGTCACGATCTCTGAGGCGGCGAAGGGTGCCCGGGTGGTCGAGCGTGCGCCGCGTACCCAGACCGGGCGGCCCGACCTCACCGAGGCCGCGGTCGTCGTGTCGGGTGGTCGTGGTGTCGGCTCGGCGGAGAACTTCACCGTTGTCGAAGGGCTCGCTGACGCGCTCGGCGGCGCGGTCGGTGCGTCGCGGGCGGCGGTCGACTCCGGGTGGTACCCCCACGCCTATCAGGTCGGGCAGACCGGCAAGACCGTCTCGCCGCAGTTGTACGTCGCGGCCGGCATCTCCGGCGCGATCCAGCACCGTGCCGGCATGCAGACCTCCCGGACGATCGTCGTCGTCAACAAGGACCCGGAGGCTCCGATCTTCGAGATGGCCGACTTCGGAGTCGTCGGCGACCTCCACAAGGTGCTCCCGCAGGCGACGGAGGAGATCACCCGCCGTAAGGGCTAGACCGTGTCTTGTCTGTGGTGCTGAGGCTTATTCAGAACCCATCGCCTTGGGCACGGTTCTTTTGGATCCGGTCGAGCGAAGTTGATCAACGGCGGCGGAACCGGACACCCGCAGCGGTGAACGCCCGAAGCCGGGACCGTTGATCAATTTCGCGGATGTGCGGGCCAGGATGAGGAAGAGATCTCGGCGCTAGGTGGCCAATCGGGCAAGGCAATGGAGCATTTCCGCATCCGGAGCACCGGAAAAGCTCCACTGCTCTAGGCCCGCGCTCCTGCGGCGGCCAAGTTGTCTCACGAACCCAGGCTCGAAGATCGTCCTCGATGCGAGATCGGCCACCGCGGCTGCCATGACCTGGCAGAGGTGACGAAGCTGAGACACCTCCACCAAGTCCTCGCGCCGCTCGGGGCACGGCAGGGCACCCGCCGGGTAGGCCGATCCTCATCCACGACGGTCAGTCAGACCAAGACCTCAACGAAGATCTACGGAACACGCGCTAGTTCGTTCCGAAGAGGTCGCGGGTGTAGACCTTGTGCCGCAGGGGTTGGACCTCGTCGGTAAGACGGTTGGCGATGATCAGGTCGGTGGTCTCGGTGAAGTGCGCGAAGTCCTCGGTCACCGGCGTGTTGTGGAAGCTGTCGGCATCGAGTGCTGGCTCGTAGATGAGGACATCGACGCCCTTGTCGCGGAGCCGCTCGATGACGCCCTGGATGCTGCTGGCACGGAAGTTGTCCGAGCCGGCCTTCATGATGAGGCGGTAGACACCCACGCGGGTCGGTTGGCGGCTGAGGATGTCGTCGGCAATGAAGTCCATGCGGGTCGCATTGGAGTCGACGATGGCCTGGATCAGGTTCTGTGGCACGTCCGCGTAGTTGGCCAGAAGTTGCTTGGTGTCCTTGGGCAGGCAGTATCCGCCATAGCCGAAAGACGGGTTGTTGTGGTAGTCGCCGATGCGCTGGTCGAGGCCGATACCGTCGATGATCTCCCGAGGATTGAGGCCGTGCGTCGCGGCGAAGGAGTCGAGTTCGTTGAAGTAGGCGACCCGCATGGCGAGGTAGGTGTTGGCGAAGAGCTTGATCGCCTCTGCTTCCGTGCTGCCGGTAAGCAGGACGGCGGGGTCCTCGTCGATGGCGGCATCGCGGAGCAACTCGGCGAACGTCCGCGCGCGGTCGCTGACCTCACCGACGATGATCCGGGAGGGGTGGAGGTTGTCGTACAACGCCTTGCCCTCACGGAGGAACTCCGGGGAGAAGATGACGTTCTGGGCGTCCTTGGTGACGCGAAGTCGCTCGGTGAAGCCTACTGGGACCGTTGACTTGATGACTGTCACGGCGTCGGGCTCGATGCGCATGATGTCGTCGATGACGCTCTCGACCGTCGTGGTGTTGAAGTAGTTCGTGTCTGGGTCGTAGTCCGTCGGCGTCGCGATCACGATGAAGTCGGCGCCGGCGTAGGCGTCCTGCCTGTCGAGGGTGAATCGAAGGTTGAGTTCCTTGGTCGTCAGGTACTCGATGATCTCGGGGTCCCTGATCGGACTTTGCCGATCGTTCAGCGCCGCCACTCGGCTGGGGTCGATATCGAGACCCACGACCTCGTTGTGCTGGGCGAGGAGCACGGATATCGAGAGTCCGACGTATCCAGTACCGACGACTGCGATCTTCATGCGGCGAGGACCCTCTCTCTGCGGACCAAAGTGTCAGGAGCATACGCCCACAAAGTGATGGCGAAAGGGTCGCACTCGAGCCCCGGTGACCACCGATGAGGTGGCCGGGGCACTCGAGGGGTTGCGTGCTGGCGCACCTCTCGTTCACTGCCTGACCAACGTTGTCGTCGCGGGATTCACTGCCAACGCGCTCCTGGCCGCCGGGGCGTCGCCGGCGATGGCTGATGCGGTCGAGGACGCTGAGGTGCTGGCCCGAGCGGCCGGGGGCGTCCTGGTCAACCTGGGTACGGCCACCCACGCCTCGGCGGCGGGCATGCGGGCCGCCGTGGATCTGTGCCGCCTGGGAGCGCGGCGGGTCCTGGTCAAGGGCGGGCATCGAACCAGCGCCGGCGAGTCCGCCGATGTTTACGTCGACCGGGAGGTCACCACGTGGTTCCGGGCGCCGCGGGTCGACACCAAGCACTCCCACGGCACGGGCTGCACCCTGTCGTCCGCGATCGCGGCGCTGCGCCCCCGGCGCCCCGACTGGATCAGCGCGGTCGGTGACGCGAAGGCGTACGTCACCGAGGCGCTCGCGGCCGCCGACCGGCTCTCGGTCGGTACGGGTTGCGGACCGGTCCACCACTCCCACGCCTGGTGGGGACCGCGATGACCGATGCCAGTGCGGCCGGTGCCCCCGGTGCCGCCGGTGCGGCCAGGACGCGCACTCCCTCGACGGGTACGCCCGGGCGCTGGCCGCAGCGGCGGTGAAGGCCGAAACGGCCGCCGACCTGACGTTCTTCGCAAAGGCGGCGTACGAGACGATCGTGGTCGAACGCGAGCCGCACCGGGTGCACGTCCACGACATCGAGCGCCATCGGCGCGCACCGACCTGCGCGGGGTACACGTCGTACCTCCTCGGCATCGCCCACACCCGCGTACGGCCGTGGCGGGCGGTGGGGTGTCGGCAGCGGTCATTACTCTGGAGAGGCGATGACCACCCGATCTCCCCACGTCTACCTCGATCACGCCGCGACGACGCCGATGCTTCCCGAGGCCGTCGCGGCGATGACGGCTCAGCTCACCCGGCTGGGCAACGCGTCGTCCCTGCATACCTCCGGCCGGGCCGCCCGGCGGGTTGTCGAGGAGGCGCGGGAGACGATCGCGAAGGCCCTGGGCGCGCGCCCGTCGGAGGTCATCTTCACTGGCGGCGGCACCGAGGCTGACAACCTCGCGGTCAAGGGGCTGTACTGGTCGCGCCGCGCCGCCGACCCCCGTCGCCGCCGGGTGCTCGCGAGCGCGGTCGAGCACCATGCCGTCCTCGACGCCGTGGCCTGGCTCGGATCGGTCGCCGGAGCGGACGTCGAGTGGCTGCCGGTCGACAAACTCGGCCGGGTCGACGTCGACGCCGTACGTTCGAGCGTCGAGCGCGACCCCGAGTCGGTGGCGCTCGTGACGCTCATGTGGGTCAACAACGAGGTCGGCACCGTCCAACCGGTCCGTGAAGTGGCCGCGATCGCGCGGCAGCACGGCATTCCCACCCACACCGACGCCGTACAGGCCGTGGGTCAGCTGCCCGTCGACTTCGCCGCGAGCGGGGTGGACGCGATGACGGTGACCGGTCACAAGGTGGGCGGCCCGATCGGCGTCGGCGCGCTCGTCGTACGCCGGGAAACCAACCTCGTCCCAGTGCTCCACGGTGGTGGACAGGAGCGCGACGTGCGCTCTGGGACGCTCGACGTTCCGGCGATCGCCGGCTTCGCGGCCGCCCTGGAGATCGCGACCGCGGAGCAGCCGGCCCGAGCCGCCACGCTGGCCGGGCTCCGGGACGAGCTGATCCGGCAGGTGCGGGCCGCGGTTCCAGAGGCCGAGCTCAACGGCGACCCCGACCCGTCCGTGGAGCACCGGTTGCCGGGCAACGCGCACTTCTCGTTCCCCGGCTGCGAGGGCGACTCCCTGCTGTTGCTGTTGGACGCTCGCGGCATCGAGTGCTCGACGGGTTCGGCGTGCTCGGCCGGAGTCGCCGAGCCGAGCCACGTCCTCATCGCCATGGGCCGTGACGAAGAACGCGCCCGTGGATCGCTTCGGTTCAGCCTGGGGCACACGTCGACCCGTGCCGAGGTCGACGCGCTCGGTGCGGCGATCGGTCCGGTCGTCGAGCGTGCCCGCGCCGCGGGCCTGGTCAACGTGAGTGGAGGAACGTTCTGATGCGGGTGCTCGCAGCCATGTCGGGAGGCGTCGACTCGGCGGTCGCGGCCGCCCGCGCCGTCGCCGCCGGCCACGACGTCACCGGCGTCCATCTCGCGCTCTCCCGCAATCCGCTGTCCTACCGCTCCGGAGCCCGTGGGTGCTGTACGCAGGAGGACGCCCGCGATGCCCGGCGGGCCGCCGACGTACTCGGAATCCCCTTCTACGTATGGGATCTGGCCGAACGCTTCCACGCGGACGTGGTCGAAGACTTCGTTCAGGAGTACTCCTCCGGCCGCACGCCCAACCCGTGCCTGCGGTGCAACGAGAAGATCAAGTTCGCCGCCGTGCTCGACCGGGCGCTCGCGCTGGGCTTCGACGCCGTGTGCACCGGCCACTACGCGCGCCTGGTCGACGGCCCGCACGGTCGGGAGCTGCATCGTTCGGTCGACGCCGAGAAGGACCAGTCCTACGTCCTCGGCGTGCTGACCGCCCAGCAGCTCGCGCACGCGATGTTCCCGCTGGGGGGATCCCGCAAGACGGAGGTCCGGGCCGAGGCGGCCGAGCGCGGGCTCGCGGTTGCCGACAAGCCGGACAGCCACGACATCTGCTTCGTCGCCGACGGTGACACGGCCGGGTTCCTGGCGCGTGAGCTGGGCGACCAGCCGGGCAACGTCGTCGACGAGGACGGCACCGTGCTCGGGCAGCACGACGCGTCGTACGCCTTCACTGTCGGCCAGCGCCGTGGCCTGCGGATCGGGCGTCCCGCCGCCGACGGCAAGCCACGCTACGTCCTGTCGATCGAACCGGTGAGCCGGACCATCACGGTTGGCCCGCGCGAGCACCTCGCCGTCTCCGTGATCGAGGGGGCCAAGCCGCGCTGGTGTGGGGAGCCTCTCGACGGCACGCAGGAGTGCCGGGCCCAGATCCGGGCGCACGGCGAGACCCTGGCCGCACGGGCCTGGCTCGACGGCGACACTCTCCGGGTCGAGCTGGCCGAGCCCGCCGTTGGCGTGGCCCCAGGTCAGGCGGTCGTGTTGTACGACGGCACCCGGGTGATCGGCTCGGCGACCATCGCCGGCACGCTGGCAGCGGCCACCGCCTGAGCCCTCACTTGCCTCCTCGCCCACCGAGGCGTCGACGAGTTCGCCGGCCGGGCCCGTAGTCTTGCCCCGTGCCGAACGATCAGGGGCTGCCGTGGACTGCCGGAACGGCGACCGGAATCGGCTCACTGCCGTACGACGACCCGATCGAGGCGACCCGGATCGTCCTGGGTGAGCTCCCGGATCTCCCACACCTGCCGGAGCTGCCGTCGCGCGGGCCCGGCGCCGACATGATCGGTCGTACCTGCGGCCTGCTCGTTGAGCTGGGGGTCGACCTCCAGCCGGCCGGCTGGAGGCTCACCGCGGCCGAGGGCCTGGACCAGCGGCGGAGCAGGTCGATCCTCGCGCGAGACCTCGACGCGCTGGAGGAGCTCGCGCTGGGATATACCGGTCCGCTCAAGGTGCAGGTCACCGGGCCGTGGACGCTGGCGGCCTCGGTGGAGCGGCCGCGTGGCGGTCGGGTGCTGGGCGATCCGGGCGCGCGACGGGACGTGGCGCAGTCGCTGGCCGAAGGGCTCGCCGCCCATCTCGAGGGGGTACGCCGCCGGGTGCCGGGCGCCGCGCTGGTCGTCCAGCTCGACGAGCCGTCGCTCCCCTCCGTTCTGCGTGGTGCGGTTCCCACCGCGTCGGGCTTCTCCCGCTACCGCACCGTCGAGGAACCCGAGGCGGTCGAACTCCTGCGCACCGTGATCGGCCGGGTCGCGGCGGACGGCGCTCTACCAGTGGTGCACTGCTGTGCGGCCGGCGTGCCGTTCGGGATGGTGGCCCGCACGGGGAGCCGGGGGCTGTCGTTCGATCTCAGGACCGTCACTGAGGCTGATCTCGAACCACTCGCCGAGGCGGTCGAAGATGGCGTGGCGCTGTTCGTCGGCGCCGTACCCTCGCTGCGGCCGGAAGCGCCGGCGACCCGCAACACTGCGCGCGGGCCCAACGACGTCGAGATCGCCCGGACGGTGCTGAGCTTCTGGCGCCGGCTCGGCTTCTCCGAGGACAGCGCGGCTTTGGGCTGCGTCGTCACGCCGTCCTGTGGCCTCGCCGGTGCCGACCCGGCCTGGGCACGCACCGCGTTGACGCTGGCGCGTAAGGCCGGTGCCCACCTTGCCGAGCGTCCGACCTAGGGCGGGTCAGCAGGTCCTGGCTCCGCATCCCGGCTGGCTATTGCGCGCAGCCAGGCAAGGCACCCTGACCCGTGGTGCGGTCAGGCCCCACCCCGCCAGCCCGCGGGGAGAGGAGCGGAGAGTAGCGAGGCGAGGAGTGCCGCGCGCTCGACCAGGGACTCACCCACGATCTCCTCGTGAAGAGCGTGGGCACCCCGGCCACGCGGGCCGAACCCGTCAAGAGCTGGCACTCCGGCAGCCCCGGCGAAGTTTGTGTCCGCGGCTCCGAGCGCGGGGGCGCCGGTGACCGTCTGCCCGACCCGCTCACCCGCGCGGACCGCCTCCTCCAGCAGCGCGTTGGAGGACGGCGCGCCCCAGGCTGGGCGGTTCGTGAGGATCTCCGCGACGACTGAGGCCCCCGGGCGTGCCGGCCGTAGCTCGGCCAGTTGCTTCAGCACCCGGCGTTCGGCGGCGGCATTGCCGAACCGGAAGCCGAGGTCCGCGACAGCCTCGCCCGCGGTGACGTTGGTGCGGCTGCCACCGCGGATCGTCCCGACGTTGTAGAGCACCTGCTCCTCCGCGGCGGCGACCGCCCGAAGGTGTATGAGTTGGTCGAGGAGTTCGTCGATCGCCGACACGCCACGACCGGCGTCCAGCGCGGCGTGCGCCTCGACACCTCGGACACTGAGGCGTACCCGCGTGCTCCCGTGCCGGCCGGTCTTCAGGCCACCGTCGGGGTGCGGGGGTTCGAGGCCCAGGGCGGCAACGGCGCCCGTGGCCTGCTGCTCGACCAGAGCCCGCCCGGTGGGGCTGCCGATCTCCTCATCGGCGGTCACCAGGATCCTGACCTGCTGGCCGAGTGTGGTGTCGCAGTCGCGCAGGATCTCCAGAGCCGTCTCGAAGACCACCAACCCGCCCTTCATGTCGAAGACGCCGGGCCCCTTGATCAGGTCGCCCTCGTCGGCGTACGGCATCCGCGCGCCGAGCTGACCGATCGGCCACACGGTGTCGTGGTGGCCGAGCACCAGCACGTACGGCTGGTCGCCCTCCGCGCCGCCCCAGCTGGCGAGCAGGTGGTCACCGGCGGGGGCCGGGATCCTCGTCGCGACCGCGCCGAGCGCGGTGTAGCGCTCACCCAGGACGTCGGCGAGGCGGTTGAGGGCGTCGGCTTCGCCAGTGGGTGTCTCGTGATGGACGTACGACGCGAGCCGTTCCCGCATCATCGGCGCAAGCTCGCGAGCCCGGTCGACGAAACCGTGCGACGTGTTCATAACGAACCAGGATATGTTCCGTATCAGGACGAGCGCACGCGAACCCACCACGGTCCCAGGCGATCAGGAAGGTGGCCGAAGCCAACCATTCCTGGCTTATCCAGCGTTCACCCCATTGACCCGAGGCCGCCAGTCCTGCTCAATAGAATCGCGTTCATACGTTCCGTATCTTCCTCATCGAGGAGCCCTGTCGGTAGGCCCACCCAACGCTGGAGCGGTGGGGACGACGGTGATCGCGACAACGCGGAGGCGGCAGAGGAGACAGCACTATGACCGGCGAGGGACGCGGGCCGAGCAGTCCTGACGAGCGGTACGGCGCTCGGCTGCGCCGCCGGTCGTCCTCCACGCTCCTCCTCGACCGGCTGCTCGAGCACGAGACGGCCAACCTCGCCGACACCGCCCAGCGGATCCGCGAGGACGGCACCCTCGAGCGGGCCGCGGCCACGATCGTCGCCGCCCGGCGCCGCTTCGTCATCGGGGGAGCCAAGTCCGCGGCGTACGCCGCACTGCTCGCCATCGACCTTTCCGCCAGCCTGGCCAATGTGACGCTGATCGACGGGCTCGCCGCCCGGCCGGTCGACATCCTCTGCGACGTCCGCACTGACGACGTGCTGGTGGCGTTCTCCCTGCGCCGCTACACCCGCCACACCATCGCGGTCGCTCGGGAGTTCGCGGCGGCTGGCGGCACCGTCGTCGGGATCACCGACGACGAGGGCAGTTCGCTGGCCCAGTTCGCCGATGTCGCCATCGTCGTGGGCACGAGGAGTGCGTCGTACGTCGACTCGCCCACGGCAGTCGCCGCGGTCACCCACATCCTCGCCACGTTGACCGCGGCGAGCGCCAAGGGTGCGCGCCGGCGGCTGACCCGCCGGGAGGCCGTCACGCGCGAGCTCGAGATCTACGAAGGAGCCTGAGGCCCGCATGCGGATCGTCGCCGCCGAGTTGTTCCACGCGAGGTTGCCGCTGGTGCACGAGTTCGAGACCAGCTCACATCGCAAGGCCCACCTCGACCACATCCTCGTCCGCCTGACCAGCGCCAGCGGTGCGGTCGGCTGGGGCGAGATCGCGTCGCCGTCGGATCCCTACTACTGCGGGGAGACGGTGGACAGCTGTTGGCACGTCGCGAGCGAGTACCTCCTGCCGGCCGTTCTGGGAGCGGAGTGGTCGCATCCGCGGGAGCTGCCGGCCTTGTGGTCGAAGGTACGCGGCAACGAGTTCGCCAAGGCCGGAATCGACATGGCCGGCTGGACTCTGTGGGCGATCGAGTCGGGGATCTCGTTGGCGGAGGCGCTCGGAGGCACTCGCCAGCGGGTTGTCGCCGGCGTGAGTCTCGGCATCGAGGCGACGCCGGCGGACCTGGTCGCCCAGGTGGCCCGCCAGGTGGACGCCGGCTATCCGCGGGTCAAGCTGAAGATCGCCCCCGGTTGGGACGTCGAACCAGTCCGCGCGGTCCGGGCGCGGTTTCCTGAGCTCGACCTGCACGTCGACGCCAACGGCGCGTACACCGAGCACCCCGACCACCTGGCCGCCCTGCGCGGGCTCGACGACGCGGGGCTGTCGATGATCGAGCAGCCGTTCGCGCCGCGGAACCTCCTCGCCCACGCCCGGTTCCGGCGTACCCTCACCACCCCGATCTGTCTCGACGAGTCGATCGTCGACCTCGACGACCT
The DNA here is from genome assembly GCF_000373925.1 of Actinopolymorpha alba DSM 45243. Lineage (GTDB taxonomy): Bacteria > Actinomycetota > Actinomycetes > Propionibacteriales > Actinopolymorphaceae > Actinopolymorpha > Actinopolymorpha alba. The sequence continues at coordinate 50,883 of NZ_KB892741.1, forward strand.
GCGGACGGCGCTCGCGCTCGAGGCGATCGCGATCCTCAACATCAAGGTGTCGCGGATGGGTGGCCTCACCGCGGCGGTCGCGGCACACGACCTTGCGCGCGCCCATGACGTTCCGGTCTGGTGCGGAGGCATGCATGAGTTCGGCGTGGGACGAGCGGCCAACGTCGCGCTGTCCAGCCTGCCTGGCTTCACGCTGCCGTCTGACGTCTCGGCGTCTGACAAGTACTACTCCCGTGACGTCGTAATCCCACCGATCAGCGCGGATCGCGGTCTGGTCGACGTTCCGTGGCAGGCCGTCGGGGACGGCCATCGCGTGGACGAAGCCTTCGTTCGTGAGATCTCGCTGCGCGCGCTCCAACGCTCCGCTGGATGAGTTGACGCTCCCGCGGGGTCCATCGAAGGTCCGACCGTGGTTCGGCGATCCGTCAGGCTCAGGAGGTCACCGCGATGTACGGGTTGGTTCTCGCCGGCGGGACGGTGCTCGACGGCACCGGCGCGCCCGGCGTCGTTGCCGATGTCGCGATCGACAGTGGCCGGATCGCCGCCCTCGGGCGATTCGGGCGGCAGGCGGCGCGCAGGTACGTCGACGTGAGCGGGGCCGTCGTCAGCCCGGGGTTCATCGACCTGCACTCCCATGCGGACTACACGGTGTTTGGCGCGCCCGAGGCCGTGACCCAGGTGGCTCAGGGCGTGACGACCTTGGTGACGGGCAACTGCGGGTTCTCGCCGTTCCCGGTCGTGCCGGAGCACGCGGCCGAGCTGCGGGCCCACGCGGGTTTCCTCGATGAGGACCTGCCGTGGGACTGGTCGACGGCGGGGGAGTACGCCGCCGCGGTCGAGCGGCTGCCGCTCGGGGTCAACCTCGCGCCGCAGGTGGGCCATGGGGCGGTGCGGATCGCGGCGATGGGAGTCGACGACCGGGCACCCACCCCCGCGGAGCTCGACCGGATGCGGGCCCTCGTGGCGGGCGCGCTCGCCGACGGCGTGACGGGCCTGTCCAGCGGACTGATCTACGCGCCCGCGTCGTACGCCCGGCCGGCGGAGCTCACTGCCCTGGCCGCGCTCGTCGCCGGTGCTGGCCGGGTCTACTCCACCCACATCCGCGACGAGGGCGCCCGGCTGGACGAGGCGATCGAGGAAGCTCTGGAAGTGGGCCGGCGGACCGGCGTACGCGTCCAGATCTCGCACCTGAAGGCGGTCGCGCCACCGAACTGGGGACGCGTACGCCAGGCGATGGACACGATCGCACAGGCACGGGACGCCGGGGTGGACGCGCATGCCGACCAGTACCCCTACACCGCGTCGAGCACCACTCTCACGTCCAGGTTGCCCGACTGGGCGATGGACGGCGGTGTGGGTGCGCTGCTCCGGCGGCTCGAGGACGCCGGCGACCGGGGCCGCATCGTCGCCGACCTCGACGCCAGGCTGGGCCGGACCTTCCTGCCCGAACGGATCGTGCTGTCCGGGACACCGGCCGGGCCCTACCACGGGTTCGTGGGGGAGGACGTGGCGGCGATCGCCCAGGCGGTCGGGCTCGCGCCGTCGGAGGTGACCGTCGACATCCTGCGCCGCCAGGGCGGGCTCGCGTCCATCATCAGCCACGGGATGGCCGAAGACGATGTACGCGCGGTCCTGGCCGACCCGACCGTCGCGGTCGCGAGCGACGGGTGGATCCTGCGCTGCCCGGGTGCCGGCACGCCGCATCCGCGCAGCTTCGGGACCTTCGTCCGTGTGCTTGGCCACTACGTACGTGATGTTGGCGTCCTCGACCTGCCGACCGCGGTCGCGAAGATGACGTCGCTGCCGGCGGCGCGGCTCGGGTGGAGCGACCGCGGCGTCATTCGTCAAGGCACGGTTGCCGACCTGGCGGTGTTCGACCCGGACACGGTGGCTGACCTGTCGACGTACGACGAACCCTGGCAGCTGGCCCGGGGCGTGCAGCACACCCTGATCGGCGGGGAGTTCGGGTGGGAGTCGGGCGCGCCCACCGGGGCGCCGGCCGGTCGGGTCATTCGTACCGGAGTCGGCGGTCGCTGACGGGCGCTCATGCCTCCTTGGTTCGGATGGTGTCCAAGGATGGCGTCGAACGCCGCCCGGGGCAGCGGACTCATCCACAGGGCCGCGGACTGTGGATAACGACGGCCGCTGATCTCTGATCGGGGCTGGTTTCGGCGGATCGGCCGGGCCTACGGATCGGCCTGGTTGGCGGTGAGGTTGTCGGCGGCCGGCGGTAGCGTTCGGTTACATGAGCAGGGATACCAGCACCTCGGGGTCGAGCCCGTCGACGAAGCCCCTGGAACGCCACGCCATGCTGGCCCAGGAGATCGAGGAGCACAACTACCGCTACTACGTGCTCGACCGCCCGAGCGTCTCTGACGCCGAGTACGACGCACTCATGCGGGAGCTTCGCGACCTCGAGGAGGCGCACCCTGAGCTACGTACGCCCGACTCGCCGACCCAGAAGGTCTCGGGCAGCTGGTCGACCGAGTTCGCCCCCGTGGAGCACCTCGAGCGGATGATGTCGCTCGACAACGCCTTCGCGTTGGAGGAGTTGCGGGCCTGGGCCGCTCGGGTCGAGCGGGAGGTGGGCACGGAGGCCGAATACCTCTGCGAGCTCAAGATCGACGGCTTGGCGGTCGACCTCGTCTATGAGGAGGGCCGACTCGTCCGGGCCGCCACCCGAGGCGACGGGCGCACCGGTGAGGACGTCACCCTCAACGTCCGTACCATCGCGACGATCCCAGACAAGCTGGGCGGATCGCACAAGTCCGGGCGATCCGGCGGCCGGCGCGGTGGCCCGGGTGATCCGGACGCTCCGGCGGTCCCGGAGGTGCTGGAGGTCCGCGGCGAGGTCTTCTTCCGGGTCCGCGACTTCGAGGAGCTCAATGCCGGGCTGGTCGAGGCCGGCAAGGCGCCGTTCGCCAACCCGCGTAACTCCGCCGCCGGCTCCCTGCGCCAGAAGGACCCCCGCATGACGGCTCGCCGCCCGCTGCAGTTCGTGGCGCACGGCATCGGGCGGAGTCAGGGCTGGCAGCCCACCCGCCTGTCGGACGCGTACGCCGCGCTCGCGAGCTGGGGCATCCCCGTGAGCGAACACGTCCGGGTCCTCCGCACCCTCGAAGAAGTCGACGCTTACGCCCGCGAGTTCGGCGACCGCCGCCACGACCTCGACCACGAGATCGACGGAGTTGTCATCAAGGTCGACCAGATCTCGTTGCAGCGCCAGCTTGGTTCGACCTCGCGGGCGCCGCGCTGGGCGATCGCGTTCAAGTTCCCGCCGGAGGAGGTCAACACCAAGCTCCTCGACGTCCGCGTCAACGTCGGCCGCACCGGCCGGGTCACGCCGTACGGCGTCATGGAGCCCACCAAGGTCGCCGGGTCGACGGTGGAGTTCGCGACGCTGCACAACGCGCAGGAGGTCAAGCGCAAGGGCGTCCTGATCGGCGACACGATCGTGCTGCGCAAGGCGGGCGACGTGATTCCGGAGATCGTCGGACCAGTGGTCGACCTTCGCGACGGCACCGAGCGCGAGTTCGTGATGCCGAGCAGGTGCCCGGAGTGCGGGAGCGAGCTGCGCCCTGAAAAGGAAAGCGACGTCGACCTGCGCTGCCCCAACACCCGCTCGTGTCCGGCGCAGTTGCGCGAACGCTTGTTCCACCTGGCTGGCCGTGGTGCGTTCGACATCGAGGTGCTCGGCTACCAGGCCGGCACCGCCCTCCTCGACGAGAGGCTGATCCATGACGAGGGCGATCTCTTCGGCCTGACCGTCGCTCAGCTGGAGGGCTCGTCGTTCTTCACCACCAAGAGCGGCGCCCTGTCAGCCAACGCCAAGCGGCTGCTCGACAACCTCGACGCGGCGAAGTCGCGGCCGCTGTGGCGGATACTCGTCGGGTTGTCGATCCGGCACGTCGGGCCGACGGCGGCGCAGGCGCTCGCCCGGACCTTCGGTGACCTCGATCGGATCGCGAGCGCGAGCGAGGAGGAGTTGGCCGCCGTCGACGGGGTCGGCCCGACCATCGCCGCGTCAGTGATCGAGTGGTTCGGCGTCGACTGGCACCGCGAGATCGTCGAGAAGTGGCGCGCGGCCGGGGTGCGGCTCCGCGAGGAGATTCATGACGAAGGCCCGCGGCCGCTCGAAGGCGTCACCGTGGTGGTGACCGGCAGCCTCGAAAGCTTCTCGCGTGACGAGGCCAGCGAGGCCATCCAGTCGCGGGGCGGCAAGGCGTCAAGTTCGGTGTCCAAGAAGACCGGCTTCGTCGTCGTCGGCGACAACCCCGGATCGAAGTACGACAAGGCCCGCGACCTCGGCGTACCCATCCTCGATGAGGCGGGCTTCCAGGTCCTGCTTGACGAAGGTCCCGACGCGGCCCGAGAGCGCGCGCTGAAGGAGACGTGACATCCGGGTGCGGCACCTTGCCTGGCGCCGCACCCGCCCCTCAGGGAACCTGAACTCACTGCGGCCATTCCGGTGAGCGCCCGAGCCAGGCGACGAGCTGGTCCAGGCGCGAGCCGCCGGTTCAGGGCATCTCGGGCCCGAACACCGCGCCGGGCGCTAGCCGAGCGGCACCGGTGGGCACGATCATGGCGATGTCGAAGGCGGCTTCCACGACGTCGTCGTCAAGTTCCACGGTGGTCCCCAGCGCCTTCGCGACATCCCAGGAATGCACCACGTAGTCGACCAGGTGGAAGCTGATCGCCTGCCGTGCGGGGAATGGCTGGTCCGCGCTGAACTCCGGTAGCAGGAACTTCCGCTCGGGTACGCCGTCGGCGGCGAATGCTTCCAGCAGATGTTCGGCGGAGGCCCGATATGCCCTGACCGGATCGTCACCGAGCGAGCGCGGCTTCCACGCTGCCGGGTCCGCGTCGCCTCGTGATGCCGCGGCGAAGCCGTAGTGCTCGGTGGCCATGTGAGCCAACAATCCGTACAACGTCCAGCCGATGCACGGAGTCGGTTTGGTCATATCCGCAGCGGTTGCTTGCGCCACCAGGTCGATGCTGGCCTGGACCGCTTTGGCGTCGAGTACGACGAGATCGGCGGCGGTGGGTGCGTCTGCCGTGCCCGGTGGCACGCTCTTCGAATTAGTAGGCATATGCAGATCATACGCAGTTACTTATCGCTCTGCCACTGTTATCTTCGGCGCGTGACGGATCGGGAGGTTGGACGCCGCGATCTCGCCGCGATGATGGGTCCGCTGATGCGGTCGCTCGTCGCTGCCGAGCTACCGGTGCTTGCCGCGCACGGAGTCTCGATGTGGGGATACGCCGTGCTCAGTACGCTGGATGAAGGCCCGGTGCGTACGCAGACAGCGCTTGCGGAGGCGATTGGGGCGGACAAGACGCGGATCATCGCTACGCTCGACGAACTCCAGGAAGCCGGGTTGATCTCGCGTACGCCGGACCCGGACGACCGTCGGGTCCGGTTGTTGTCGATCACCGACCAGGGACGCCGGGTTCGCAGGGCGGCGATGAAGGAGATCCAGGCAAAGGAGGATCGGATACTCGCCATGCTGACGCCGGCTGATCGGAGAGGCTTTCTTCGTGCGTTGGAAACGCTGTCAGCGCTTCCGGTCGAGGACGTCGCCGGGCCTGCGCAGTCGGATTGAGGTCAGGCGAGTTCTCGCCGGCAAATTCGGTCGATGCCGGCCTCGGTGGCGAGCTCGGCCCTTAGCTTCGGATGTGCGTGGTAGAAGCTCAGTGCGTGATAGGTCACCGCTGGGTTGATGGCCAGGTATCCACTCCACAATTTCCCGGCCTTTGCGGAGTCCCCACTCGACACGCACCACCATGCCTAGACCTAGTACTACAGCCGTCTCAACTAGGCCTTACCCATACCTGTAGATAGTCGTAGAGAACTAAGGTCGGTGGTGGGTGCGCTTAGGTGACAGCCATGACGCTTGGACCGGACGACATGATCCGTCACAATGCGCCCGAACCGCCGTACCGGCGGCTGGCGGAGAGCATCGCGGCACGGATCGCGTGGTGACTGGCTGCCGCGCCATCCGATCCCCTCCGAGTCGCAGCTAATGGGCGAGTTTGGTTTGGCCCGCATGACTGTACGGAAGGCGATCAGTCTCCTTGTCGAGCAAGGGCTCGTGTTCACTGTGAAAGGTCGCGGGACCTTCGGCACCGACGAATAGCGCACACCGCGACCGGGCCCTTAGGGGAACCCGCCGGGATTTCCCGGAAGCGAAATGGTGTGGGTCGCCGCTAGTTTGCGATCATGAAAATGAATGCGATAGCTGCGTCGTCCGTACGGCTCGATGCGATCGCGCTCGCCGCGTCGCCCGGCGTCTGGTTGGCTGGCTGGGCGGTCATGCGGGTCGAGGGGCAGCCTCAGCCCGGGCTCGGCTGGACACTCGCACACCTGCTGTGGACCGTCGCGTTCGTCCTATTCGCCTTCGCCAGTGTGGCGCTGTACCGAATGCTCGGGACCCGCGAGGTCGTCGCCCGCGCGGCTCTCGGTGCCGCGCTGGTGGGAGCGGTCGCGCTCATCGGCCAGATGCTGATCGACCTCGGTGTGGGCCTCCAGAGTGGAAACCGGACGGCGATGCGCGAGAACTACGCCCGCGTCTTCGATGTACCCGGGGTGGAGCTGATCTTCTTCATCGCCGGTCCGGTGCTGCTGTTTGTCGGCCTGCTGGCGTTGAGCGTCCTCGCTGGCGTACGACAGGTCGTCAGCGGCTGGAGTGTTGCGGTATTGGCGTTCGGTATCGCGCTGATGGTCGCGGGACGGGAGCTCGACGGCTGGCTCCGAGGCCTCGAAGGACTCGGCGGACTCGGGCTGTGGCTCGCGCTCGTGGTCATGGCGCGTGGCCGGAGCCGGAGCCGGAGCCGGAGTAGTTGACCTGCGGCCAGGGCCTGGACGCCGGACCACCCTGAGCAGGGGGAGCTACCTATCGAGTGGGTGGCTCCTGCCGTCGCGCTCGTGGCATTCGGCTCAAGACTTTCAAGATCCTTTCGGGGAAACGGCCCACCGTGCGCGCGGTGCGTGGGCCGTTTCCCCGAAAGGATCTTGAAAGCTCGGGTCCCGCCAGTTCAGGGAGGGGCCTAGGTGCACAAGAAGACCCGAGCCCGAGGAAACGGGGCCCGAGGAAACGGGGCCCGAGGTGCGAGAGGCGTGCGAGCGCCGTACGACCTAGCCGCCGTTGATCGCGCCGGCGTCTTCGTCGGGGGCGAGGGCGCGGCGTACCGTCTGCGCCAACGCCGCGAGGTGGGCCATCCGTGCCAGTTCGGAGTCGAGGATCTCCGGCCCGCCGGACCGCCCGATCACGAGGGCCCGGTCGGGTGCGCCCAGGGGGACGGCCGCCGCGGCGACGTGGCGCCAGCCCTGGTCGGCCCACGCGGCCGGGAGGGTCAGCCTGATGGCATGGTCGAGCGGAAACCAGAACGCGTTCCCTCCGGGCAGGTCCGGCGCCGCGATCGTCGCGTAGTGCACCTCCGCGGTGGTCGCAAGGTCCGCGCGGGACACGAGGAATGCCCAGTCGGCCCGGAAGGTCGAGGGTGCGTGCTCCACCAGCAGGCGTTCGGCCTCGGCCGGCCGCGCCGTCATCGCCTCCACCACCTCGAGGTCGCGCCGGAGGTTGCCACCGGCGGCGTACCTCGACAGCCAGATCACGCGGACCCCAGGCACCGACTGGCAGGCGGACACCAGGCTGTCGGCCCGGCCGCCGAGGGGTAGCTCCACCACGAAGTCGTCGACCGCGGTGCCGTCGGCTTCGCGGGCTACGACGTCGACCGCGACGATGTCGCCGCCGGCCCGGCCGAGAGCCGAAGCGACAGTGCCGAGCGCGCCGGGCTGGTCTGGGAGCGCGATGCGGAGGAGATACACACCGAGGATTGTCCACCCGCCCACCGACCAGGTGGATGGCGGCGGCGTTACGCGGTTGTGCCCGGCCCCGGGGAGCAGCCGCGGGGAACGGCCGCGCGGAATGGCCGCGGGGCGACCGCCGCGGGAACCCATGCGGGCGATGTCGCATGGCGCGCCTAGGATTGCTGAACGTCCGGAAGGACTGCTTGTACGCCCGGATTGCCCGCCGTACGCCCACGTTCCGACGGATGAGTCGTACGCCTCGGACGAGCACCCGAGCCATTACCACGCGAGGAAGGTCTACCCAGTGCCTGCGATCAGCCGCGACGAGGTGGCGCATCTGGCGCGCCTTGCCCGGATCGACCTGAGCGATGACGAACTCAACCATCTGGCACCGCAGCTGGATGTCATCCTCCAGTCGGTCGCCCAGGTGAGTGAGGTCGCGGCCCAGGACATTCCGCCCACCTCGCACCCCCTTCCGCTCACCAACGTCTTCCGGCAGGACGAGATCCGCCCCTGCTTGTCGGCCGAGGAGGCGCTCGCCGGTGCGCCGATCGTCGACGGAGCGCAGGCGGTCGAGGACGAGCGCTTCCGGGTCCCGCGAATCCTGGGGGAGGAGGCGTGATGACCGATCTCACCAAACTCACCGCCGCCGAGACGGCGCGGCTGATCCGCGACGGCGAGGTGTCCGCGGTCGACGTGGCCCAGGCGCACTTCGACCGGATCGCCAAGGTCGACGACCGGATCCACGCGTTCCTGCACCTCGACACCGAGGGTGCGCTCGGGGCGGCCCGGAGGGTCGACGAGAAGCGAGCCGCGGGCGAGGAGCTCGGCCCGCTGGCCGGCGTACCCCTCGCGCTCAAGGACGTTCTCGCGATGAAGGACGTCCCCACCACGTGCGGGTCGAAGATCCTCGAGGGCTGGCGGCCGCCGTACGACGCGACGGTGGTCCAGCGGCTGCGGGACGCCGACCTGGTGATCCTCGGCAAGACCAACATGGACGAGTTCGCGATGGGCTCGTCGACGGAGAACTCCGCGTACGGCCCGACCCGCAACCCGTGGGACACCGACCGGATTCCGGGCGGATCGGGTGGTGGATCGGCGGCGTCGGTGGCGGCGTACCAAGCCCCACTCGCGATCGGCACCGACACCGGCGGGTCGATCCGGCAGCCGGCCGCGGTCACCGGCACGGTGGGCGTGAAGCCGACGTACGGCGGGGTGTCGAGGTACGGCCTGGTGGCGTTCTCGTCGAGCCTGGACCAGGTGGGTCCGTGCGCCCGCACGGTCCTCGACGCGGCGCTCCTGCACAGCGTCATCGCGGGGCACGATCCATTCGACTCGACCTCGATCGACCAGCCGGTCCCGCCGGTGGTCGAGGCGGCCCGGGCGGCTGACGTGCGCGGCCTGCGGGTCGGCGTGGTGAAGGAACTCGGCGGCGAGGGCTTCCAGCCGGGCGTTGAGCAGCGGTTCAACGAAGCGGTCGCGCTTCTGACCGAGCTTGGTGCCGAGGTCGTCGAGGTGTCCTGCCCGCACTTCGTCTACGGCCTGCCCGCCTACTACCTCATCGCCCCCAGCGAGTGCTCGAGCAACCTGGCGCGGTTCGACGCGATGCGCTACGGCCTGCGGGTCGGTGACGACGGCATTCGCAGCGCCGAGGAGGTCATGTCGCTGACCCGCGAGGCCGGCTTCGGGGCCGAGGTCAAACGCCGGATCATGATCGGTGCGTACGCCCTGTCCAGCGGCTACTACGAGGCCTACTACGGGCAGGCGCAGAAGGTTCGTACTCTCATCACCCGCGACTTCGCCCGCGCCTTCGAGCAGGTCGACGTACTCGTTTCGCCGACGACGCCGACAACCGCGTTCCGGATCGGTGAGCGGGTGGACGACCCGCTGGCGATGTACAAAGCAGACCTCTGCACGATCCCGTCCAACCTCGCCGGCAACGCGTCCGCGTCGTTCCCGTGTGGTCTGTCCCCTGACGACGGCCTTCCGGTCGGGCTGCACGTGATGGCTCCCGTGATGGCTGACGACCGGCTCTACCGCGTTGGTGCGGCGCTCGAAGCGGCGTCCGTCCAGCGGTGGGGTCACCCGCTTCTGGAGGAGGCGCCGGAACTATGAGCACGCCCGCCGCGACCGTGCCCGACCTGCTCGACTACGACGAGGTGCTTGAGCGCTTCGACCCGGTCCTCGGGCTCGAGGTACACGTCGAGCTGAACACTCTCACGAAGATGTTCTGCGGCTGCCCGACGGAGTTCGGCGCGCCCCCCAACTCGCAGGTGTGTCCGATCTGTCTTGGCATGCCGGGTTCCCTGCCGGTGGTCAACGGCAAGGCGGTGGAGTCGGCGATCCGGATCGGGCTCGCGCTCGGCTGCGACATCGCCGAGTGGTGCCGGTTCGCCCGGAAGAACTACTTCTACCCGGACATGCCGAAGAACTTCCAGATCAGCCAGTACGACGAGCCCATTGCCATCAGCGGCGAGGTCGAGCTGGAGGTCGAAGGGCAGACGTTCAAGATCGGCATCGAACGCGCCCACATGGAGGAGGACACCGGCAAGTCCACCCACGTGGGTGTGACCGGCAGGATCCACGGCGCCGAATACTCGATCGTCGACTACAACCGCGCCGGCATCCCGCTGATCGAGATCGTCACCAAGCCGATCGAGGGGACGGGCGCGCTGGCGCCGCAGGTCGCGCGGGCGTACGTCGCGCATCTGCGGGACCTGATGCGGGCCCTCGACGTCTCCGACGTCCGCATGGAGCAGGGGTCGTTGCGGTGCGACGCCAACGTGTCCCTGCGGCCGCTCGGTGAGACGGCGTACGGCCTGCGGACCGAGACCAAGAACGTCAACTCGCTGCGGTCGGTGGAGCGTGCGGTGCGGTACGAAATGTGCCGGCAGGGCGCCCTACTCGCGGCCGGTGGCAAGGTCATGCAGGAGACCCGGCACTGGCACGAGGACACCGGCATCACGACGCCGGGCCGGTCCAAGGAGCAGGCCGAGGACTATCGGTACTTCCCCGAGCCTGACCTCGTGCCGGTGGCGCCGTCCCGGAAATGGGTGGAGGAGCTGGGGACCACCCTGCCCGAGCCCCCGGCCCAGCACCGCAAGCGGTTGTTCGAGGCGTGGGGCTTCACCGAGATGGAGTTCCGGGACGTGATCGGTGCCGGGGCGCTGCTCCTGGTCGAGGCGACAGTGGCGGCGGGCGCCACTCCCGCCGCGGCGCGGAAGTGGTGGCTCGGTGAGCTGGCCCGGCGGGCCAAGGAGACCGAGGTCGAACTCGACGCGCTGTCGATCACGCCGGCCCAGGTCGCCGAGATCCAGGCCCTGGTGGATGCCGGGAAGATCAACGACAAGCTGGCCCGCGAAGTCTTCGACGGCGTCCTCGCCGGTGAGGGTTCGCCGGAGGAGGTCGTGGCCGCGCGCGGTCTGGCGGTGGTGAGCGACGACTCGGCGCTCGGTGCGGCGGTGGACCGGGCGATCGAGGCGAACCCGGACGTCGCGGAGAAGATCCGAGGCGGGAAGGTCGCGGCCGCTGGTGCCCTGATCGGTGCGGTGATGAAGGAAATGCGTGGCCAGGCCGACGCGGGCCGCGTGCGGGAGCTGATCCTGGAGCGGCTCGGGGCTGAGTGAGTGGAGTGGTCGGGGTTGCGAGGTACGAGTGGCGCCGGCCGCGGAGCGAGCGAGGTGCCGAGCGTGACCATAAGGCTGGAGCGGCTCGGCGTGGAGTGATCCGGTAGTCTTTGGTTCGACGTGGCCTCCCGGCCTGGGGATCTGTCCCCGAGCCGGGAGGCTTTTTCATGCCCGCGGTGTCCTGACGTGCCTTCAACGCCGACCTGTGCGATCGCCCGTCAAGGCCAGCTTGCCGACGCCAGCTTGCCAAGGCCAGCATGCCAACGCCGGCAGCCGTCAACGCCAGCTTGTCAACCGCTGGCCGCCGTCAACGCCGGCTTGCCAGCACCGAAGCCGGGTCGCATGCCGGCATTCGTGGACCGCGGAGCGAACCGCACCTCACCGTTACCTCGAAGGAGTCCCATGTCCGCTGTCTGTCTGCGCCCCGCGAGCGTCGCCGACCGTGCTGTTCTGGAACGGCTCTGGCTCATGTTTCGCCACGATCTCTCGGAGTTCCGGGGCACGCTGCCAAACCCCGATGGCACCTTCCGCAGTGAACGGCTGCTGGCCGCGTTCGAAAACCCTGACTGGGCGGCGTACCTCCTGATGGCCGATGACCGGCCGGTTGGCCTTGCCCTCGTCCGCGGACTGGCTGGACGGACGCGGGTGCTGAGCGGCTTCTTCGTCGTACGCGCGGTACGCCGGACCGGGGTCGGATCGGTCTCCGTCCAGCAGTTGGTGATGCGGCACCCTGGCCCATGGGAGGTCCCATTCCAGGACGACAACATGGCGGCGGTGCGGTTCTGGCGCCACATCGCGACCACCATCGCGGGCGACGCCTGGACTGAGGAGCACCGGCCGGTACCCAACCAGCCCGACCTGCCGCCCGACGTCTGGATCTCCTTCGAGGTGCCCGCGTGACTCGCCTGAGAATCCGTTGGCAATAGGGAGAGCCGGCTCCGGCCGTAGGGCGAAGTTGGTCAAGCCATGATCATTTCGGGGAAACGGCCCACGCGCCGCGCAGCGCGTGGGCCGTTTCCCCGAAATGATCTTGAAGCTTCGCGCCGGCGTCCCGACGGCGGCAGATCGTCTCACGGATTGGACGGCCTGCAATTGGTTCATGATCAACTTGTACAAATCGCCCACGATTCGCACGCAGCCTGGGCGTTTTCTGCAAGTTGATCATGAGCTGGAGTGAGGATCGCTCGCAATGCGAGACCGGCCACCGACCTCACCCCGACGTGGCGGGAGGTTATGCCGGCGCACTTCCGCGACGTCGATTCCAGCCCCACTCGTGCCGAGCGCTAGCGGGGCAGCGTGAGCCTCAGGATGCGATCGTCTCCGTGGTTCGGTGTGCCCCGACCGTCGGTGTTGCTGGTGACCAGCCAGAGCGATCCGTCGGGAGCGCGCGCGACGGTACGCAGCCGGCCGTACTCTCCGATGAGGTAGGCCTCGGGTGGCCCGGTGACTCGCCCCTCGTTCACCGGAATCCGCCAGAGACGTTCGCCTCGCAGGCCCGCCATCCAGATCGCGCCGTTGGCGTACGTGATCCCCGACGGGGAGTTCTCCTCGACCGGCCACTGCGCCACGGGATCCATCAGGCCCTGCCTGATTCCGCCCCTGCCCTCGAACCTCGGCCAGCCGTAGTTGATGGCCTTGCTGATCAGGTTGAGTTCGTCGGCCGTGTGGTTGCCGAACTCAGCTGCCCACAGCCGACCGTCCGGATCCCAGACGAGCCCTTCGATGTTGCGGTGTCCGTACGTCCAGATCGCCGAACGGAACGGATTGCCTGGTGCGGGTTCGCCGTCTGGTGTGAGGCGGAGGATCTTGCCGCCGAGTGAGCGTTTGTTCTGTGCCCGGGCGGGCACCTCACCGTCCCCGGTCGGGACGTACAGGTAGCCGTCGGGACCGAACCTGATCCGTCCGCCGTTGTGGTGTGCGGCCCCGCGGGGGATCCCGGCGAAGACCACCTGCGGCGTCCCGAGCCGGGTGCCGTCGAACGTCATCCGTACGACGCGGTTGTCGGTCCTGGTGGTGATCGCGGCGTAGAGGAGGTGGTCCTGGGCGTACGTCGGTGACAGCGCGAGCCCGAGGAGCCCGCCCTCCCCGCCGTGGGCGACACCGGCGACCTTGCCGACGGTGCGCACGTCACCGCCTGGGGTGATCAGTTTGATCAAAGCGGTGTCGCGTTCGGACAGGAGAGCTCTGCCGCCCGGAAGGAAGATCAGGTCCCACGGCGACGTGAGATTCGTGGCGATGGTGCCGGTGGTCCTGGGCGCGAGGGTTGCTGCGGGGGTCGTTGGGACACCGATCCCGGCGGCACCGGGGCGAGCCGGCGCCGGCGCTGGGCGCTGCGGTGGGCCGCTCGTCGGGCTTGTGGGCGGGCCCCCGGGTGTGGCGCTGGCCGTGGATGTCGAGTCGGCCGCGCGCGGGCCGCCGCAGGCGCCCACGGCCACGACCGTGAGAGCAGCCACGACCGCGAGCCCGGCGCCGGTTCTAAGCCGGGCGAATCTGGACATCAATGCTCCTCAGGACAGCTCGAGCCGCAGAATGCGGTCGTCGCCCGGATGTGGGTCGCCCCGTCCGTCGGTGTTGCTGGTGGTCAGCCACAGGGTGCCATCCGGTGCCGCGGCGATCGTGCGCAGGCGTCCGAACTCGCGGACGAAGTGGGCTGCCGGCTCGCCCATGTCCCGGGCCGACGGCTCTCGCGACGCCGGGACCTGGATCCGCCACAGTCGCTGACCGTGCAGCGAGGCCATCCACAGGGCGCCGTCGGCGTACGCGAGTCCCGACGGCGACGCGTCCTCGGGCCGCCAGACCGCCACCGGGTCGACGAACCGCCGCTCCTCCGCGGTGCCCTCCGCCTCGGGCCAGCCGTAGTTGCCGCCCTTGCGGATGAGGTTGAGTTCGTCCCAGGTGTCCTGCCCGAACTCGGTGGCCCACAGGCGTCCGGCCTCGTCGAACGCGAGGCCCTGCACGTTGCGGTGTCCCTGGCTCCACACCGGTGAGCCGGGTCGGGGATTGCCGGGCGCGGGTGCGCCGTCGGGGGTGAGCCGCAGGATCTTGCCGCCGAGGGAGTTGGGGTTCTGAGCGTCGTCGCCGTTGGAGGCGTCGCCGGTCCCGACGTACAGCTGGCCGTCCGGCCCGAACACCATCCGGCCGCCGTTGTGCACGAACCCCGCCGGGATTCCGGAGAGGATGACCTCCGGCCTGCCAAGAGTGGTCCCGTCGTAGCGCATCCGCACGATCCGGTTGTCGGCCTCCGCGGTGAAGTACGCGTACACGAACGGCCGCGACGTGAACGTCGGCGCCACGGCCAGGCCCAGCAGTCCGCGCTCGCCGCGTGCCCGAACGCCGGGAACCCTGCCCACCCGGCTGGCCGTACCATCCCGGCTGACCCGCTTGATCTGGCCGGTGTCGCGCTCGGCGACGAGGGCGTCACCGGATGGCAGGAACGTGAGCCCCCAGGGCGCGGCGAGGTCCTCCGTGACGGTCCCCGTGACCCGCGGCGTACCGGCCGTGGGCGACGAGCCGCCGCGCGACGGCGACGACGACGCCCGCGGAGTGGCCGCAGTTGTCTGAGACTCGGGAGGCGGGGTCCGGGTGCCGGTTGGTGCGGGATCCGAGGTGCAACTGCCGAGAAGTCCCAGACTGGCGACAGCGGCGGCGAGAACGGTTGAACGACGCACCGGCGGCTCCTTGACGGTCTGCCTCACTGAGGTCACTGAGGTTGATCTCCCGACTGGGCGACCCATGAACAGACCCCCGGGCCCCGCTCCGGGTTGCTTGACTGGACCGTCCCGCCTGGACTGTCCTCTGGCCAACGAACGACATCGTGCTCAGGATCCAGAACGGGCCGGGCGTCACTGGTGACTGGCCCGCGGCAGCGGCGCCGTGACGTCGTTGACCCGCAGCACTTCAGACGGCCAGCCGAGCTGGTACGCGGACCGCACGAGTCCGGCGAGGGTCCGCGGGCGAAGCGGGAACGCCTCGAGGGTACGCAGCGGAAGCCAGACCGCGCGGTACGTGCCCGCCGGACCCTGGTCGCCGACCATCTCCGGTCCGTGCCCGCTGCCGAACTCCCCGCCCCGGATGCTGGCCAGGAAGTGGAGCTGGCGATTGCCGTCGCGCCAGACCTCGGCGACCAGGCGTTCGAGCGCCACGCTGACACCGAGTTCCTCTTCGGCCTCGCGGCACGCCGCCTCTTCAGGGGTCTCGCCGGGCTCGACGGTGCCGCCGGGGAAGAGGTAGTAGAGCGTTCCGTCGCGACGGCGTTCGATCGCCGCGACCCGGTCTGCCTCGAGGAGTACGACGGCCGCGCGCAAACCTGACCTCCCTCGTCCTGCGGGTCCCACACCGGATCGTTCGGCGGACCCGCTGTCGCCCACAGTGGTGCTGCTGGAGACGATGCTGCTGGAATCGATGATGCGATGGGTCACGTCCGCAACGCACACTGCCGAGGAGGACCCCAGTCATGGGCGCAGCTACAGGCGTATCACCCGCGGGCGCGGTCCGGGTCTGGTTGCCCGAGCCGCCAGCGGTCTACGACGGTCTACCCGAGGGTCTCCAGATCGACGTGTACGACGGTGCCGGCGAGCCACCCGCGTCGCTGGCCGACGTGGAGTTCTACGTACCTCCGTACATGTCCGGCCCACACACCGTCGAGTTGATCACCCGGATGCCCAGGCTCAAGGTGGTCCAGACGCTGACCGCCGGGGTCGAGAACCTCCGGCCGTACCTCCGCGCGGGCGTCACCCTCTGCAACGCCCGTGGCGTTCACGACGCGAGCACCGCCGAGTTGGGCGTCGCACTCATCCTCGCCTCGCTGCGGGGCTTTCCTGACTTCGTACGCGCGCAGGACGAGGGCCGGTGGGCGGCTGGTCGCCGGCAGGCGCTCGCCGACAGCCGGGTGCTCATCGTGGGCGCCGGCTCGATCGGGCAGGCACTCGCCCGCCGGTTGGCGCCGTTCGAGTGCGAGGTGGTCATGGTCGCGCGGACCGGCCGCGACGGCGGGGTCGCCGGCATGGACCGCCTACCCGAGCTGCTGCCCACCGCGGACGTCGTCGTCCTCCTCGTGCCGATGACCGACGAGACCCGCGGCCTGGTGGACGCGAAGTTCCTTGCCCAGCTGAAGGATGGCGCCCTCGTGGTCAACATCGCCCGGGGCCCGGTCGTCGACACCGACGCCCTGCTGGCCGAGCTCACCAGCGGCCGGATCCAGGCGGCACTGGACGTCACCGATCCCGAGCCCCTGCCGGTAGACCATCCGCTGTGGAGCGCTCCGGGCCTGCTGATCAGCCCGCACGTCGGCGGGAACACCTCGGCCTTCGTCCCCCGCGGGCGCCGGTTGGTGAGCGCGCAGCTTCGGAGGTACGTCGCGGGCGAGCCGCTCGCCAACGTCGTCGACGGCGCGTACTAGAGGTCCCGCGGCCCCCTGGTGCTTCATCATTGCTCGAAGGGTCGCGAACTGTGGACCCGGAGCATCCTCCTCTACAGTGAGCGACCTCTCGACGGTCACCTCCCGACGAAAGGACCAGCGCGTGCGGACTCGATCCGGCCTCCTCGCACAGATCGCGCTGCCGATCCTGGCTGCGCTGGCGGTCGTGGCGTCGGCCGCGCAGTGGGGTACGGAGTTCTGGCCGTGGTCGCCCAACCTGGTCG
This sequence comes from Actinopolymorpha alba DSM 45243, assembly GCF_000373925.1. Lineage (GTDB taxonomy): Bacteria > Actinomycetota > Actinomycetes > Propionibacteriales > Actinopolymorphaceae > Actinopolymorpha > Actinopolymorpha alba. Next base: position 67,959 of record NZ_KB892741.1, read on the forward strand.
ACCTCAAGGTGTACGTCTACACCGGCCAGGTCCTGCTGGACGGGGGTGACATCCTCACCGCGCGGACGCCGGACACCCAGCTGGCGTTCATCTATCCGCCGTTCGCCGCGCTGCTCAGCGTGCCGCTGGTCTACGTCCCGTACACCCTCCTGCAGGTTCTCTGGACGGCGTTCAACGCCCTGGCCGTCGTCTACGTGCTCTTCCGTGCGGGGGTGCGCGGGTGGGTCCTGTCGCTGGCCGCGACCGCCTGCGTCCTGATCGCCGAGCCGGTCCGTGCCACGCTCGCCTTCGGCCAGGTCAACATCTTTCTGATGGCCCTCGTGGTGGCCGACCTCACGAGCGGCCAGCGTCTCCTCCCGACCGCGCGACGGTGGCTGCCGGTGGGGGTGCTCACCGGGATCGCGACCGCGATCAAGGTCACGCCGGCGCTCTTTATCCTCTACCTGCTCGCCACCCGCCAGTGGCGGGCGGCCCGGAACGCCACGGCCACCGCGGCGGGGATCACGCTGGTCATGGCCGCGCTGATGCCGCGGGAGTCGTGGGGGTTCTGGAAGCTGCTGCTCGAGGGGGACACCCGCACCGGCCCCGCGCACTTCCTCACGAACCAATCCCTGCTGGGCATGGTGATCCGCCTGGTCGGGGATGCCGGACCCGCACATTACGCGGGGCTCGCGCTCAGCGGCGCGGTCGGGCTGCTCGGTGTCTACGTCGCCGCGCTCTGGTACCGCCGGGGCGAGACCCTGCTCGCGATCTCGCTGTGCGGCGTCGCGGCGCTGCTCGCCTCGCCGCTGTCCTGGACCCACCACTTCGTCTGGATCGTCCCGCTCGGTGCCGTCCTGGTGACCCGGCGCGAGCTGCCGGCCGTGCTGCGTGGTGTGGGCGCGGCGTTCGTGCTCTGGGTGTCGGGGGCGTTGTTCAAGTACGTAATCCCATGGGGCGGCGACGTCGAGTTGTCGTACGCGCCCTGGCAACAGCTGCTGAGCGTGTTCGGACCGCTGCTCGGACTCGCGGTGCTGGGCGTCGCACTGGTCGAGGCTCGGCGGCCACGGGATGAGCCCGCACACCGGCCGATCGCCACCGCCGCCGTACAGTGAAGCTGCGGCGATCCCGCTCTCCGGTGCTGCCATCCGCAGCGCTCGAAGGCCCTGCCAACCGCGGCCTCCGAGCAGTCACCACTTCACCACCTCTGCGGCGAACGAGGAGCCGAACGCGATCATGAGCATCGACATCAAACCACGCAGTCGGGAGGTCACCGACGGTCTCGAGCGCGCGGCCGCGCGTGGCATGCTGCGTGCGGTAGGGATGGGCGACGAGGACTGGGAGAAGCCGCAGATCGGCGTCGCCTCCTCCTGGAACGAGATCACGCCCTGCAACCTCTCCCTCGACCGGCTGGCGAAGGCCGCGAAGGACGGCGTGCACGCGGCCGGCGGCTACCCGCTGGAGTTCGGCACGATCTCGGTGTCCGACGGCATCTCGATGGGCCACGTCGGCATGCACTTCTCGCTGGTGTCCCGGGAGATCATCGCCGACTCGGTGGAGACGGTGGTCGAGGCCGAACGCCTGGACGGCACGGTCCTGCTCGCGGGGTGCGACAAGAGCCTGCCCGGCATGCTGATGGCGGCGGCCCGGCTCGACCTCGCCTCGGTCTTCGTGTACGCCGGCTCGATCCTGCCCGGTCGGGTGGACGACAAGGACGTCACGATCATCGACGCGTTCGAGGCCGTTGGCGCCTGTGCGCGCGGGCTCATCACCCGGGAGAAGGTCGACGAGATCGAGCGCGCGATCTGCCCGGGTGAGGGTGCCTGCGGCGGGATGTACACCGCCAACACGATGGCCAGCGCCGCGGAGGCGCTCGGCATGGCGCTGCCCGGGTCCGCCTCGCCGCCGGCGGTCGACCGGCGCCGGGACGGCATCGCGCGGCGCTCCGGTGAGGCGGTCGTCGAGATGCTGCGGCGCGGCATCACGGCCCGGCAGATCCTGACCAAGCCGGCGTTCGAGAATGCCATCGCCGTGGTGATGGCGCTCGGTGGCTCCACCAACGCCGTCCTGCACCTGCTCGCGATCGCGCGCGAGGCCGAGGTAGACCTGACCCTGGACGACTTCAACCGGATCGGTGACAAGGTCCCGCACCTTGGTGACCTCAAGCCGTTCGGCCGGTACGTCATGAGCGACGTCGACCGGGTCGGCGGCATCCCGGTGGTGATGAAGGCGCTGCTCGACGCCGGCCTGATGAACGGCGACTGCCTCACGGTGACCGGACGCACGCTCGCCGAGAACCTCGCCGACATCGCGCCACCCGACCTGGACGGCACCATCGTCCGCGCGGTCAAGGACCCCATCCACCGCACCGGCGGCCTGACGATCCTGCGCGGCTCACTCGCGCCCGAAGGTGCGGTCGTCAAGAGCGCTGGCCTGGAGGCGGCGGTCTTCGAGGGGCCGGCGCGGGTCTTCGAGCGGGAACGCGGCGCGCTCGACGCCTTGGAGGACGGCACAATCCAGGCCGGCGACGTGGTGGTCATCCGGTACGAAGGGCCGAAGGGTGGGCCGGGTATGCGCGAGATGCTCGCCATCACCGGTGCGATCAAGGGCGCGGGGCTCGGCAAGGACGTCCTGCTACTGACCGACGGGCGGTTCTCCGGCGGCACGACCGGTCTGTGCGTCGGTCACGTCGCGCCGGAGGCGGTGGACGGCGGGCCGATCGCCCTGATCCGCGACGGTGACGTCGTACGCCTCGACATGACGGGCCGGCTGCTTGACCTGCTCGTCGACGAGGACGAGCTCGAACGCCGCCGCCAGGAGTGGCAGCCGCTGCCGCCGGCGTTCACCCGTGGCGTCCTGGGCAAGTACGCCAAGCTGGTGAAGTCGGCCGCGCAGGGCGCCGTCTGCGGCTGACAAGGTCCGCGCGGACAGGGCGCGCCGGAGCGGCGCAGGCGTGGCCCAGAATGATCACGTATACGTGATCATTCTGGGCTGCTACTCCGTCGGGCCACGACCCCATCGCCGCCCACGACCGCATCTCGGATCGCAAGACAGGCGTCCCACGAGCTTGACGGAAGGGGCGCCCATTAGAGAACGTGCATGAGTGCGTCCACTGATTCTCGTACTTCGCCAGCGCGCGGGCTGAGCCGTTCCCACACGGCACACGCCAGCGCGCACCCCTCGTTGCCCGTCCGGGCCGGGGGGTTTTTGTTTCCTCCCGAACACCCGCCAGCCCCGCTGAAGCCAGGCCAGGCCGGTGCGATAGGCGGAGGTAACGATGGCTCGACAAGACGGGAAGGACGACCGGTGAAGGACCCCAGGGACCATGGCGTCGCACGGAAGGGCGAACGATGAGCGAGCAGATGACCGGAGCCCAGAGTTTGATCAGGGCACTGGAAGCGGCTGGGGTAGACACGGTTTTCGGCATTCCCGGCGGGGCGATCCTTCCGGCGTACGACCCGCTCCTTGACTCCAAGAAGATCCGGCACGTCCTTGTCCGCCACGAGCAGGGTGCCGGCCACGCGGCCGAGGGGTACGCGCTCGCCACCGGCAAGGTCGGCGTCTGTATGGCGACCTCGGGGCCGGGCGCCACCAACCTGGTGACCCCGATCGCGGACGCTCACATGGACTCCGTGCCCATCGTCGCGGTCACCGGGCAGGTCGCGACCGGCTCGATCGGCACTGACGCGTTCCAGGAAGCCGACATCCGCGGGATCACCCTGCCGATCACCAAGCACAACTTCCTCGTCACCGATCCGCTGGAGATCCCGCGGACCATCGCCGAGGCGTTCCACATCGCGTCGACCGGGCGGCCGGGGCCGGTCCTCGTCGACGTCGCCAAGGACGCCATGCAGGCCATGACGACGTTCTCCTGGCCGGCCTCGCTCGACCTGCCCGGCTACCGCCCGGTGAGTCGTCCGCACGCCAAGCAGGTGCGGGAGGCCGCCAAACTGATCAGCGAGGCGCGCCGGCCGGTGCTGTACGTCGGCGGCGGCGTGCTCAAGGCCCGGGCCTCGAAGGAGCTGCGGGTCCTGGCGGAGATGACCGGCATCCCGGTCGTCACAACCCTGATGGCGCGCGGCGCCTTCCCCGACAGCCACCAGCTCCACCTCGGCATGCCGGGCATGCACGGCACGGTGGCCGCGGTTGGGGCCCTCCAGAAGTCCGACCTGCTGATCACGCTGGGCGCGCGGTTCGACGACCGGGTGACCGGCAGCCTGGCGTCGTTCGCGCCGCACGCGAAGGTGATCCACGCCGACATCGACCCGGCGGAGATCTCCAAGAACCGCGTCGCGGACGTGCCGATCGTCGGTGACTGCCGCGAGGTGATCGCCGACCTGGTGGTCGCCATCCAGGCCGACCAGGCGGCTGGGCGACGTGGCGACTACACCGGCTGGTGGCGGTTGCTCGACGAGTGGCGGGGGCGTTACCCCCTTGGCTACGAGAAGCCCGAGGATGGTTCGCTGGCGCCGCAGCAGGTGATCGAGCGGATCGGCCAGATCGCCGGACCAGAGGCGATCTACGTTCCCGGTGTGGGTCAACACCAGATGTGGGCGGCGCAGTTCATTTCGTACGAGAACCCGAGCACGTTCCTCAACTCCGGCGGCGCCGGAACCATGGGCTTCTCGGTGCCGGCCGCGATGGGTGCGAAGGTCGGCCGTCCCGACGCGACGGTCTGGGCGATCGACGGCGACGGCTGCTTCCAGATGACCAACCAGGAGCTTGCCACCTGCGCGCTGGAGAACATCCCGATCAAGGTGGCCGTCATCAACAACTCCAGCCTCGGCATGGTGCGGCAGTGGCAGACGCTCTTCTACGACGGGCGCTACTCCAACACCGACCTCCACTCCAGCCGGATCCCCGACTTCGCGAAGCTGGCTGAGGCGTACGGCTGTGTCGGCCTGCGCTGCGAGCGCCCCGAGGAGGTCGACGAGGTGCTCGAGAAGGCGATGGGAATCAACGACGTGCCGGTGGTGATCGACTTCGTGGTGCACCGGGACGCCATGGTGTGGCCGATGGTCGCGGCGGGCACCGGCAACGACGACATCAAGATCGCGCGTGACCTCGCGCCCGAATGGGAGAAGGACGACCTCTGAGCCCGGGTTGTCGGCGCTGGCCCGCGAGCGCGGTGCCCAGCGCCGACCACCGCGCCGACCACCGCGGCGGCGCAAGGCCTCGTTGACGATCTCTCGTACAGGCGCCCGAAAGGAAATGACTCCCGTGTCCCGACACACCCTGTCCGTGCTGGTCGAGAACAAACCCAGCGTCCTGGCCCGGATCGCTGGACTTTTCTCCCGGCGTGGTTTCAACATCGACTCGCTCGCCGTCGGACCGACCGAGCACCCCGAGATCTCGCGGATGACCATCGTCGTCAACGTCGAGGAACTCCCACTCGAGCAGGTGACCAAGCAGCTCAACAAGCTCGTGAACGTCATCAAGATCGTGGAGCTGGACCCGACCGCGGCGGTCCAGCGCGAGCTGCTCCTTGTGAAGGTGAAGGCCGACACCCAGAGCCGTGGCGCGGTCCTGGAGACGGCGCAGCTGTTCCGGGCGAAGGTCGTCGACGTCGCGCCCGATACCGTGACAATCGAGGCAACCGGTAATCCCGAGAAGCTCGACGCAATGCTCCGGGTGCTCGAACCCTTCGGCGTCCGCGAGCTCGTCCAATCAGGCATGGTCGCCATCGGCCGTGGCAGTCGTTCGATCACCGACCGCACCCTGCGCTCCCTCGACCGGGTAGGCGAGCGCTCGGCCTAGGGCGTGCCCCTGATCAACGGGACACGGTCTGAGGCCCCAAATGATCACGTATACGTGGTCATTTGGGGCTTCACATGGCATCGACGCCGTGCGAGGCAGGTAATGACCACGTATACGTGATCATTCCTGGTCCCGCGGCCCTCCCCATAAACCCAGCTGGCGTGGCGCCGTACGATCGCGGGGTCGGCAACCGCACCACGCTGGCAGATTCGAATTCAAAGGAGACCTTGTGGCAGAGCTGTTCTACGACGACGATGCCGACCTGTCCATCATCTCGGGCCGTACCGTCGCCGTCCTCGGATATGGCAGTCAGGGCCACGCCCACGCGCTGTCCCTGCGTGATTCCGGCGTCGACGTGCGCGTCGGCCTTCCCGAGGGTTCGAAGAGCCGGGCGAAGGCGGAGTCGGAGGGCCTGCGGGTCCTGACGCCGGCGGAGGCGGTGGCCGAGGCCAACCTCATCGTCGTTCTCGCGCCCGACCCGGCCCAGCGCAAGCTGTACGCCGAGGCGATCGAGCCGAACCTCAACGAGGGAGACGCGCTCTTCTTCGGTCACGGCTTCAACATCCGCTTCGGCTACATCAAGCCGCCGGCCGGGGTGGACGTCGCGATGGTGGCGCCGAAGGGGCCGGGACACCTGGTCCGCCGCGAGTACAACGAGGGGCGCGGCGTACCCGTCCTCGTCGCGGTCGAGCAGGACGCGTCCGGGAACGCCTGGCCGCTCACCCTGGCGTACGCCAAGGCGATCGGTGGCCTGCGCGCCGGTGGCATCAAGACGACGTTCACCGAGGAAACCGAGACCGACCTGTTCGGTGAGCAGACGGTGCTCTGCGGTGGCGTGTCGGCTCTGATCCAGGCTGGCTTCGAGACGCTCACAGAGGCGGGCTACCAGCCCGAGGTGGCCTACTTCGAGTGCCTGCACGAGCTGAAGCTGATCGTCGACCTGATGTACGAGGGCGGCATCGCCAAGCAACGTTGGTCGGTTTCCGACACGGCGGAGTACGGCGACTACGTCTCGGGCCCGCGGATCATCGACGAGTCGACCAAGCAGCGGATGCGGGATGTGCTCGCCGACATCAAGAACGGCACCTTCGCACAGCGGTTCATCGACGACCAGGACGCGGGGGCGCCGGAGTTCAAGAAGTTCCGCGAGCAGTCCGAGCAGCACCCGATCGAGAAGGTCGGCAAAGACCTGCGTGAGCTGATGGCGTGGGTCAAGAGCCACGACGACGACTACGTGGAAGGTACGGCGGCCCGCTGACCGGCGTTCTTCGCTGCGAAAGGCCCTCGAGCGGATCTCCTGCTCGGGGGCCTTCGCTCGTTGGGCCGTGATCATGAAGTCGGGTCGTGATCATGAAAGGGACTGGGGCGCATTTCCCGGTGCGCTGACCGTGATCATGAAGGCAGAAGGGGTCATAGCTCCCGAATCCCTTCACGAAGAAGTTCATGATCACCGACATGATCAGGGGAGGGTTCCAGAGGGACGTGGGGGCGCGGGTGAGCGGCGGCCAGTTATGGGCGAGTTCGGTAACAATCGAGTGCACTCCTGCGAAGCCCGTAACCTGCTGGCTATCCTGAGCCCACATGCCGGGCCCAGGGTCGTGCTCGGGGTTGGGCTGCGCCCATCCGCACGGGCTGTCAGCCTCCTCAGCGGACGCAGGAAGGCCACGCGAACGTGAATGCCCCCGTGACGCCCCCAGCGAAGGTGACGGCGCGCAAGCCCGTCGTCCTCATCGCCGAAGAACTCTCCGCCGCCACCATCGAGGCGCTCGGACCCGACTTCGAGATCCGTACGTGCGACGGTGCCGACCGGGCCGATCTCCTCGCGGCCATCACCGATGTCGCCGCGCTCCTCGTCCGGAGCGCGACCAAGGTCGACGCCGAGGCGCTGGCGGCCGCACGGCAGCTCAAGGTTGTCGCCCGGGCCGGCGTGGGGCTGGACAATGTCGACGTCAAGGCAGCGACGCAGGCCGGCGTGATGGTGGTCAACGCCCCGCAGTCCAACGTCGTCTCGGCTGCCGAGCACGCGATCGGCCTGCTCCTCGCGGTCGCCCGGCACATTCCCGCCGCCGACGCGTCCTTGCGCGCGGGGGAGTGGAAGCGGAGCAGGTTCACCGGCGTGGAGCTGTCTGGCAAGACGCTCGGCGTGCTCGGCCTCGGCCGGATCGGGGTCCTGGTGGCACAGCGGCTGGCGGCGTTCGGCATGAACGTCGTGGCCTACGATCCCTACGTCCAGCCCGGCCGAGCGGCACAGATGGGGGTCCGCCTCGTCCCGCTCGACGAACTCCTCACCGCCAGCGACGTGATCACCGTCCATTTGCCCAAAACCCCAGAAACATTGGGGATTCTCGGTGAGGCCGAGCTCGGCAAGGTCAAGCCGGGCATGATCATCATCAACGCGGCCCGTGGCGGAATCATCGACGAACACGCGTTGTACGTCGCACTCAAGGAAGGCCAGGTCGCGGCCGCGGGCATCGACGTGTTCGTGAGCGAGCCCTGCATCGACTCGGCACTGTTCGAGCTCGACAACGTGGTCGTGACTCCGCACCTTGGCGCGAGCACGCAGGAGGCGCAGGAGAAGGCCGGCATCTCGGTCGCGAAGTCCGTACGCCTTGCCCTGGCAGGGGAGTTGGTGCCCGACGCGGTCAACGTCCAGGGTGGCGTGATCGCCGAGGACGTCCGGCCCGGCATACCGCTGGCCGAGAAGCTGGGGCGGATCTTTACCGCGCTGGCCGGCGAGGTAGCGCTCCAGATGGACGTGGAGGTACGCGGCGAGATCACCGACTATGACGTCAAGGTGCTCGAACTCGCTGCCCTCAAAGGCGCCTTCGGTGCCGTGGTCGAAGACCAGGTCTCCTATGTCAACGTCCCCTTGCTCGCCGCCGAGCGCGGGCTCGAGGTGCGGCTCCTCACCGATCCCGACAGCCCGGATTTCCGCAACCTGGTCACGTTGCGCGGCACCCTCGCCGACGGCCGCCAGATCTCGGTGGGCGGCACGCTGGTGGGCCCGAAGCATGTCGAACGCCTTGTGGAGGTGGAGGGTTTCGACATCGAGATCGAGTTGACCGAACACATGGCCGTCCTGAAGTACGTCGACCGTCCCGGCATCGTCGGTGTGATGGGCCGCATCCTCGGTGAGGCGGGCATCAACATCGCGGGGATGCAGGTGAGCCGTGACCGTCGCGGTGGCAAGGCACTGGTGGCGATGACGGTCGACTCGGCGATCCCGCAGGCCGCGCTGGACGAGATCGCCCGGGCGATCGACGCCGAGGGAGCCCGCGCCATCGACCTCGTCGACTAGGACGTACGTACGCCGCCGTACGCCGCTGCCGGTGTCGCTAGGTTCTGCGAGCGGTGACTGCCGTACCGGCGTCGGCGTACGTCACCGTCGCATCGCTGAATCCGTTGGCGGTAACGCTTTGCTTGATCGCGGCCATTGCCGCGTCGCTCGCCGTGGGCTGGACCGTTCCGTAGATGACGTGGAGAAGCCCACCTGGCCGGATGACGCGGCGAAGGATCGCCAACTCAGGCGTGGGATTCCTTACCCAGAAGAGATTGACGTTGATCGAGAACGCGATGTCGAAGCCGCTCTCGGCGTCGTCCAAGGTGTCAAGCACACATTGCCGCACGTGGAGCCGGCCCGCGTCGACGTGCTGGTCGTTACGCTCGGCGGTGCGCTGAATCGCGGTCGCTGAGCGATCGATGGCCAGAAGGTGGCCGCTGGTCAGGCGTGGACAGATCAGTTCGGCCGCGGCACCCGGACCACACCCGATCTCGAGGACGCGCGCGTGCGGCGCGGGGTCGATGAAGTCGACCGCCCAGCGGACCCGGTCGGGGATGGCCGGGCGCGAACGCCGGCCGTTGCGGGCGCCGGCAGCGGCCGGCCGGGACGTACGGCCGGTCATGAGCGCGGATCCTTTCCGGACACAGACGTATTTTCGTACATGTCTGCGGATGGGCAACTCCGCCGGCGGCGACGACCGCAATGACCATGTATACGTGATCATTACGTGCGGCCCGGGAGCCGCCGGCGGAGGCGAAGGGGCAGGGCTTGGGTGGACCTCAGCGACGCGTGGCGATCAGGACGCTCGCATCGGAGGCCACCATCACCTCGACGGTGCTGAACCTCGAATCGGTCAGCCACTGCTGGCGTACCGTGTCAACCCGGCCTTGATACATCGGCGGCCAGGTGGCGCAGGGGGTGAAGTCGTCGAGTACGACGAAGCCGCCGGGCTCGACCAGGTCGGCAGCCATGTCGGGCCCCGCGCGCTTGGCCTCGCGAACATCGAGGAACAGCAGTGAGAACGGCGCTTCCGGCGCAAGATCCTTCCAGTCCGCTTCGAGGACGCTCACGGTCTCATCGCCGGCGAAGATCTCGCGCACGGCCTCGACCAGGCCCGCGTCGTGCTCGGCGGTGAGCAGGTGGGCGCCCGCGCGCATCCCGCTGCGCAGCCAGGCCGAACCCACGCCACAGCCGGTGCCCAACTCCGCGAGTGTGCCGGTACGCGAAGTCGCCAGGCTCGCGAGGAGCCAGCCGGTCTCGTTACGGCAGGACGACACGAAGCCGCGCCGGCGGGAGAGTTCGTGCGCCCGAGCCACGATGCCCGGAACGTGCGGCAACGCGCTCATGCACGTCCTCGCTTCGCTCCGGGCGCGCATGAGGCACTCGAGGCGCTGTGCTTGATGATTCGCTCGCTGCGCTCCCTCATGCACGTCCTCGCTTGGCTCCGGGCGTGCAAGCGCGTCGGCAGGTGGTGCCGGGATGGCTGCGGAGAATCCTTCGTTCGCGGGGTTCGGTCATCTGGTCAGGGTGTCAGAGCGGCGCCGAACGGCGGTCGACGTCTCGTTATCCGAGAAGTTCCCCCGATTGGCGAGACAACTGCTTGGACGTCCAACTATTCTCGGCGGGGTCATGAGGTTCGTACTCATTCTTCGCTGCCGCGGCGGGGCTCGCTGACATGCAGGGCCGGCCACCCGTCGCGGAGTTCGCGTTTGCTGGCCCGAGCTTCCTCGATGATCTCGAGACCCGTTCCCATGAAGGAGAATCTCATGACCGAAGCGCAACGCCTGGCTTATCGAGCCCTGCAGGAATCCCTTGACAGGCGCGACAACGGCGGCCGGTCGGGCCAGCTGCTGGAATGGTCAACCGGACCGGATGACCGCGACACACCACCGCAACCCGCCACGGGGCGCTAGCCACGGGGCGTTAGGTCCGTACGCCAATCCCGGACGATCCCGGCTGTTTCCGGGCCGCCTCGCAGGCCTCTCCGAACTGCCCATATATCGAGACCGATGTGTCGAGATGTGAAACGACGAGTACGGTGACCGCATGGCGCAGAGCATCCGGCTGGCGGTGATTCCCGGCGACTACATCGGTCCCGAGGTCACCGCGGAGGCACTGAAGGTCCTCGAGGCCGTCGTGCCCGCTTACGACATCAAGATCGAGTCGACCCACTACGACCTCGGTGCGCAGCGTTATCTCGCGACCGGCGAGGTCCTTCCTGACTCCGTGCTCGCGGAGCTTCGCGGTCACGACGCGATCCTCCTCGGCGCGGTGGGCGGACGCCCGGGTGATCCCAACCTTCCCTCGGGCATCCTCGAGCGCGGGCTGCTCCTGCGACTGCGCTTCGAGCTCGACCATTACGTCAACCTCCGCCCGGCCCGGAGCTTCCCCGGCGTTCCGACCCCGCTCGCGAGCGACGCCCCGATCGACTTCGTGGTCGTGCGGGAAGGCACCGAGGGGCTGTACGTCGGCAACGGCGGCACGGTCCGCAAGGGCACCCCACACGAGCTCGCCACCGAGGTGAGTATCAACACCGCCTACGGTGTCGAGCGGGTGGTGCGCGACGCGTTCCGTCGGGCGCAGGCCCGGCGCAAGAAGCTCACCCTCGTTCACAAGACCAACGTCCTCGTGCACGCCGGTGGTGTCTGGTCGCGGATCGTGGCCGAGGTGGCGCCGGAGTTCCCGGACGTCACGGTTGACTACCTGCACGTCGACGCGGCGACGATCTTCCTCGTCACCCAGCCCGAGCGCTTCGACGTGATCGTCACCGACAACCTCTTCGGCGACATCCTGACCGACCTGGCCGCCGCCGTGACGGGTGGGATCGGCCTGGCCGCCAGCGGCAACGTCAACCCCGACCGGACCGCTCCGTCGATGTTCGAGCCGGTACACGGGTCGGCGCCCGACATCGCCGGCCAGGGCAAGGCCGACCCGACCGCGGCGATCCTGTCGGCTGGCCTGCTCCTCGACCACCTCGGTGAGCCGGGCGCGGCGCGCCGGGTTGAGGATGCCGTCACCGCCGACATCGCGACGCGCGCGTCCGCTCCTGCGCGCACCACCACCGAGATCGGCGACGCCATCGCCACCCGAGTAGCTGACTAGGGTCTGTCTGGAAGTGCCGGGCCGGCTCGCGACGTCCCGCATCCAACCTGGCTGCGTTCTCGTCGTCGCCAATAGAACACCGCTATTGGCTCCTCCTCGGCCTTGCCAGCTGGGCGCGGTTACGCCGCTCGCTGATCGACCCAGCACCACCAGACAGACCCTGCCTTCGAAGCTCACCCCTTCGAAGGCCGACGCCGCCCACACTCGTGGGCGGCGTCCTTTATGTGTCTCTCGTCTGGCTCTCGCAGGAAGTTCCGTGAACGATGCGCGCTATGACCGCACAGTTGGAGTTCACCCATCGCCCGGCGCAGTCACCGACACCGGTCGCCCGCCGGCAGGAGATCCTGGCGGACGCGGTATTCGGGCGCCACTTCACTGACCACATGGTCACCGCGACCTGGACACCGGATCGCGGCTGGTATGACGGTGCGGTCGTGCCGTACGGCCCCCTGAACCTCGACCCCGCAGCTGCGGTCCTCCACTTCGGGCAGGAGATTCTCGAAGGGCTGAAGGCGTACCGTCACGCTGATGGATCGATCTGGATGTTCCGCCCGGACGCCAACGCGGCTCGGTTCGCCCGGTCCGCACGCCGGCTGGCACTGCCCGAGTTGGCGGTCGAGGACTTCGTGGCCGCGCTGGACAGGTTGGTACGGATTGACCGCGACTGGGTGCCATCCGGCGAGGGGCGGAGTCTGTACCTCCGGCCGTTCATGTTCGCTTCGGAGGGCTACCTCCAGGTCCGGGCGGCGCGGCACGTGACGTTCGGCGTGATCGCCTCGCCGGCCGCCTCGTACTTCGGGGGCCAGGCCGCCCGACCGGTCACCCTCTGGTTGTCCGAGGAGTACACCCGCGCGGCGGCCGGCGGCACGGGAGCGGCGAAGTGCGGCGGCAACTACGCGGCCAGTCTGATCGCGCAGCGCGAGGCGATCGAGAACGGCTGCGACCAGGTGGCGTTCCTCGATTCGGTCGAAGGTCGATGGGTCGAGGAAAGCGGCAGTATGAACCTCTTTGTCGTGTACGACGACGGGCGGATCGTCACCCCGGAGCTCACCGGCACCATTCTGGAAGGGATCACCCGCGACTCGATCCTCACGCTGGCGTCCGAGTGGGGGTACGCGGTCGAGGAACGCCGGCTCGACGTCAACGAATGGCGGACCGGCCTGGCCAGCGGCCAGATCCCGGAGGTGTTCGCGTGTGGCACCGCCGCGGTCGTCACTCCGATCGGGATGCTCAGGTGGCGGGGCGGCCAGCTGCGCGTCGGCCACGGGGACGCCGGGCCCGTGACCGCCCGTATTCGCCGCCACCTGCTCGACCTACAGGAAGGGCGGACGCCCGACACCCGCGGCTGGCTCCACCGGGTCTGCTGACGATGTCTGTTACCCCCACCTTTCCCGCCCCTCAGTCCCGCCTTCCTCTACGCTCCTCCGCAGATTGATGATTGGGTACGGTGCAGCCATGACCGCAAGCCTCGAGATTCGCCGCCAGCTCACGGAGTCGCCGGTGCCGGCCGAGCGCCGGGCAGAGATCCTCGCAAACCCCGGATTCGGACGGTTCTTCACCGACCACATGGTCACCGTGACGTGGACCCCCGAGCGGGGGTGGCACGACGGCGTACTCCGTCCGTATGGCCCGCTCTCCCTCGACCCGGCGACGGCGGTCCTCCACTACGCGCAGGAGATCTTCGAGGGTCTGAAGGCCTACCGCCACGAGGACGGCTCGGTCTGGACGTTCCGGCCGGAGGCCAACGCGGCGCGCTTCCAGAAGTCGGCGCACCGGATGGCGCTGCCCGAGCTTCCGGCCGACGACTTCGTCGCGGCGCTCGACCAGCTGGTCCGCACCGACTGCGCCTGGGTGCCCGCCGGCGGGGAGAAGAGCCTGTACATCCGGCCGTTCATGTTCGCGTCGGAGGTCTTCCTCGGCGTGCGCCCGGCCCGGGAGGTCACGTTCGCCGTCATCGCCTCGCCGGCCGGCTCCTACTTCGCAGCCGGGGTCAAGCCGGTGTCGATCTGGGTGTCTGAGGACTACACCCGCGCGGCACGGGGCGGCACCGGTGCGGCGAAGTGCGGCGGAAACTACGCGGCCAGCCTCATCGCCCAGCAGGAGGCCGCGGAGAACGGCTGCGACCAGGTGGTCTTCCTCGACGCGGTCGAACGCCGGTGGGTCGAGGAGCTGGGCGGCATGAACCTCTACTTCGTCAACGACGACGGGTCGATCGTCACGCCGGAGTTGACCGGCACGATCCTCGAGGGCATCACCCGGGACGCGATCATGACGCTCGCCACCGAATCCGGGCACAAGGTCGAGGAACGCCGGGTCGACATCGACGAGTGGCGCGAAGGCGTCGCCACCGGGCGGATCACCGAGGTGTTCGCCTGCGGCACGGCCGCGGTGGTCACGCCGGTCGGGTCCCTGAAGTGGCACAGTGGCGAGCTCGTCATCGGCGGCGGCGTCGCTGGGCCGGTCACCTCGCAGATCCGCCAGCAGCTGCTCGACATCCAGTACGGCCGTGTCGAGGACACGCACGGCTGGCTCCACCGCGTCTGCTGACCCGGCGCGGGGTCGATCCGGCGATCGACCCCGCGTAGCGTCAGCCGCACTCGACGTTGACCACGGCCGGACCGGCCGTGGTCAACGTCGTTCCTGGGCCTGGTCGGCGTCGTTCCTGACCCTGGTCGAGCCGCCATCCCCCAAAAATCCCGCGACGGAGCGTGAGATGGGGCGACAGGTGGCATGACGGTTCAAAAGGTTCGTCGTTTCGAATCAAGAGGGGAGTAGCTTCGTCTCCGCATGAGTTTCGGCCGGGCCGTGACTCAGCCGGCGAAGTCCTACTTCGCCGGTGAAGTTCTCGAATATGGAGTACGAAGCAATGAGTGAACGATCTGAAGGAGCGACAACCCACCCGATCAAGGGAACCTTCGACCTGAGCCGCGCCGAATGGCGTTCGGCCGTGTCCGGTGGTGACATCGAGGTCGCGTTTGTGGACGACCTGATCGGCATGCGCAACGGTCAGGACCCGGGCAGTCCGGTGCTGGTCTTCACCCCTGGTGAGTGGGAAGCGTTTCTGGCGGGAGCCAAGGACGGAGAGTTCGATCCTTCCGAACTCGACGAGCCGTCCGAAGCGACCGCTGGTTAGGGAGTTCGTGTCAATCCTCCGGCTGCCCTTCAGAGGGGTCTGGACCAGGGAATTCATTCTCCTGATCGTGAACGGGTAACCGGCGGCCTTTGCGGTTGTACGAGATTCAAGTGGTTTGCAGGATCGGACACCGTGGGCGGGAGGTGTCCGATTCGACCGCCGCGGCACGTGGGGTTTTCATGATCCTTCCGGCTGTCATTCGGTGACCTGCCACTCAGTGATCTGCCACTCGGTGAGGCCACCGGAGTTTCGGCCGGCGTGCCAGTGCTGGCTCGGGCGGAACGCCTCCGCGAATCGCTGGTCGTGACTGACCGCGATCGTCGTACCCCCGAAGCCGGCGAGCGCCAGGTCGAGGACGTCGAGGGATTCGAAGTCGAGAAAGTTCGTGGGTTCGTCCAGGAGCAACAGCCCCTGGCCGCCGTTGACGAGGCAGGCGAGGAGCAGCCGGCGGATCTCACCGGCCGACAGGGTGCCGACGGGGCGCCGGATCTGCTCAGGGTCGAAGAGGTAGGAGTCGAGGAGCCGCTCGGCGTCCTCCTCGTACAACGGGACCTGGCGGCGTAGGTAGTCAAGCGCCGGCATCCGCAGCGGCAGTCGATCATGCACCTGCGGCAGCATGCCCACGGCCGTCCCAAGCGTGAAGGTGCCCATGGTCGGTGCGAGACCACCGGCGAGCACCTCGAGCAGGGTGGACTTGCCGGCGCCGTTCTCGCCGGTCACCAGGATCCGTTCGCAACCACGTGCGGCCGCGGAGAACGCCTGCCACAGTGGCCCGTCAGCACGGCTCGCCACGAGCTGGTCGAACGCCAGGACCGTCGCCGTCGGATCGGTGACGGCCGCGAAGTCCAGGACGAGCGGTGGGCGTTCTTCGGGGCGCTCGATCCAGCGGGCGGAGGTCATCTCCCGCAGGAGCCGTCGCTCGCGGGCCTTCGCCTTCTTCGCCACCTTCTTGGCGTACCTGCGTAGCTTGTCGTTGTTCGTCGTCAGCTCGGTCCGCAAGGCCTGGTTGACAGTACGTTCGATGTCCTCGGCAAGCCGGCGGCGGTGCTTCTCCTGCGCCTCCCAGTCGGCGAGGAGCCGGACCCGTCGCCGGTGCTTCTCCGCGCGGTACGCCGTGTAGCCGCCTTCGTAGAACTCCGCCCGGTCCGTGAGCACGTCGAGTTCGACGATCCGGTGGACGACGTGATCGAGGAACGCCCGGTCATGCGTCACGACCACCACCACACCGCGGTAGTTGGCGAGGTAGTCGGCGAGCCAGCGCAGGCCAGCGAGATCGAGGTGGTTGGTGGGTTCGTCGAGCAGCAGGATGCTCGGGCGCTCCAGCAGCAGGCGGGCCAGCATGAGCCGGGACCGCTGGCCGCCACTGACCTCGGCAAGAGGCCGCCGTTCGTCGATGGCGGCGACGCCCAGGCGTTCGCGTACTTCGGCGGCTCGGGCCTGCGCCTCCCAGCCGCCGAGCAACTCGAACCTGTCCTGGAGGATGGCGTACTCCGCGAGTACGTCGGATACGTCGGGATCGCCGGTCTCGGCGGTCCTGCCGGCAGGCGCACCGTCACTCATCGCCAGCTCGAGCTCGCGGAGGCGGTTGCTGATCTCGTGCACCTCACCGAGCCCGCCATCGAGGAAAGCACCCACGGTGACGTCCGGATCGGTGACCTCGGCGTCGAGGTAGCCCACGCGGTCGTTGGGGCCGTAGCTGACGGACCCGCGGTCAGGTCGCACCCGCCCGGCGAGGATGCGTAGGAGCGTCGACTTGCCGGCGCCGTTCGGCCCGACCAGCCCGATCCGCTCGCCGGCGTTGACGATCAGGCTGACGTCGTTGAAGAGCGGATCGCCGTCGTGGCTCTTGGCGAGCCCGGATGCCTTGAGGACAGCCGCGCCGGTCGCATGGGACGGACCGGTGGTACGGGATGGATTGGTGGCACGGGACAACGCGTCAGAAAAGGATGTGGATGCGGTCATGACGCCCCAGGAACTCGAAGGGTGCCGCCGGCGGAAACCACCAGGCGGCGCGTGCTGAGGGGGAGTTCCTGTCAGTTGCCCACGGAGGGAGACTACCCCGGCCGCACCGAACCACGTCAACGCCAATAGTGGTCGCCCAATGAGGGTCGCGCAGCCCGCGACTGGGGGGTGGCCGGACGAGGCCCAATCGGGAGCCGGTTTGACCTGGTCACGGGGGTGTGTGCGAAACTGCCGAGGTGATGAAGTCTTTCACCATGATCATTATGTGAGCGCGCCGGGCAGACTTGTTGTCCAGCGCGCAAACCTCTCGCCCCCGGCGGGAGGTTTTTTTGTTGTCTCCACCGACCTTCGATCGCCCCCTACCACCCGACCTCCGGCCAGGTTCGCAAGGAGCTTCACCCGATGAGCGACTTCCAGGTCTACGACACGACGCTACGCGACGGCGCCCAGCAAGAAGGGCTCAACCTCTCGGTCGAGGACAAGCTCTCGATCGCGCGGCACCTTGACGAACTCGGCGTAGGTTTCATTGAAGGCGGCTGGCCGGGTGCTAACCCCAAGGACACGGAGTTCTTCCGCCGGGCGAACGCGGAGCTGCGGCTCGGGCATGCGACGCTCGCGGCGTTCGGGGCGACCCGCCGTCCGGGGGTGCGGGCCGCGGACGATCCGCTCGTCGCCGCCCTCCGGGAGTCCCGGGCGAGCGTCGTCACCCTGGTCGCCAAGAGCCATGACCGCCATGTCGAGCTGGCGCTGCGTACCACGCTGAAGGAGAACCTCGCGATGGTGCGTGACACGGTGGAGCACCTGCGTTCCGGAGGCCAGCGGGTCTTCCTCGATGCCGAGCACTTCTTCGACGGCTACCGCGACAATCCGGCGTACGCCCTGGAGGTTGTGCGTACCGCCGCCGAAGCGGGTGCCGAGGTCATCGCGCTCTGCGACACCAACGGCGGCATGCTGCCCAACCAGGTGGGCGAGGTGGTCACTGCCGTGCTCGCCGGCACCGGCGCCCGGATCGGCATCCACTGCCACAACGACGCCGGCTGCGCGGTCGCCAACACCCTGGCCGCCGTGGATGCGGGCGCGACGCACGTCCAGGGGACGTTGAACGGCTACGGCGAACGCACCGGGAACGCCGACCTCGTGACCGTTGTCGCCAACCTGCAGCTCAAGCGCGGCCACGCCCTCGTACCCGACGCGGCTCTGCGCGAGGCGACCCGGATCGCGCACGCGGTGTCGGAGCTGACCAACGTCCCGCCGTACTCCCGACAGCCGTACGTCGGGGCGTCGGCCTTCACCCACAAGGCGGGTCTGCACGCCAGTGCGATCAAGGTGGACCCGAATCTCTACCAGCACACGGATCCGGAGTACGTCGGCAACGACATGCGGCTGCTGGTCTCCGACATGGCGGGCCGGGCGAGCATCGAGCTGAAGGGCCGCGAACTCGGGTACGACCTTGCCGGCGACCGGGAGCTGGTCACCCGGATCGCCGACCGGGTGAAGGCGCTGGAGGCGCGGGGCTACACGTTCGAGGCGGCGGACGCGTCGTTCGAGCTACTGCTCATCGAGGAGGCCGACGGAGCGCGGCCGAAGTACTTCGACGTGGAATCGTGGCGGGTGATCACCGACTCCCGTCCGGGCGAGGAGGCCGCCTCGGAGGCGACGGTCAAGCTGACGGCCAACGGTGAGCGGATGATCGTGACCGGCGAGGGAAACGGTCCGGTCAACGCGCTCGACAGCGCGCTGCGGGGCGCCATCGGTCAGGCGTATCCGGCCGTCGAAAAGCTGGATCTCATCGACTACCGAGTGCGCATCCTGGACTCCGGGCATGGGACGGACGCCGTTATCAGAGTTCTGATCGAGCTGTCCGACGGCGAGGAGTCGTGGGAGACGGTCGGGGTGGGCCACAACATCGTGGAGGCATCCTGGGAGGCGCTGGTCGACGGCGTGACGTACGGCCTGGTGCGTGCGAAGGTCGAGCGCCTGGGCTCCTGAACACCAACCGCCCCTGCACCTGAACCGCGTCGGCGCGCCGAGCCTTCTCCTCCACGACCCAATGCCGATGGAGGAAACGCCGGCAGAACCCCATTAGGTGCGGATCGGGCGTTGGTTGATGTCGATCCAGGGTGGGGGTATGTATTCGGGTCTGCCGTTTGGTCCCATGCATACTTGCCAGCCGCTGTTGTGGATGACGTTATGGTGGGCGCTGCATAACAGGACGCCGTTGTTCAGGTCTGTTCGACCCCCGTCTACCCAGTGAACTAGATGGTGAGCGTCGCACCATTTGGCGGGACGGGTCGCAGTCTGGGAAATTGCATTCCATCCCGTCCCGAATTCCTAGCGCGTGGCGTTGGGCGGCGGTGAAGAAGCGGGTCGTACGCCCGAGGTCGAGCACGTGACCTTTGCCGTCGAGAACGGCGGGGATGACGTCAGCGTCGCAGGCCAGCAGTCTCGCTGTCTCTGCGGAGATCTGTTCGCCGCTGTCCAACGTCGCGTAGCCGATCCCTGTGACGAGTTGGGCCAGCGTCATGGTGAGGATGATCTGTGGCTTCGTCCCACCACGCGTGGGCGCCTCTCCCGCGGCAAGAGCCAGATCAAGCATTTCGACGAAGGCGTCGCCCAGGCGGCGGGACGCGGTGCGGGTGTCGGGTCCGTTCGCGTCGGTCTTTCGTGGCCCTGCTAGCGGGTCGAGGAGTGCTTTCAGGCGTGCCATCTCATCAACGGGCAGTTGAATGCGGGCACTGTGAAGTCCGGGCCCTGCTTGGGAGAACGTGATGGATCGCTTCTGCTCGGCCCGTTTGCGTTCCCGCTCCAGTTGCTCACCCAGGCGCCGCTCGGCCTCCTCTGGCGCGATGGCCTCGTACAGCTGATTCCCCAACTGCCGTAGCTCTTTCGGATCGTGCTGGGTGGCCAACTCCAGCAGACGTGTCTCACCTTCGCGTTTCTGGTCGTCGCTGATGTCGTTGGGCAGAAGGTTGATCGACTCGCGGATGATCTTGGCGTGCGGTGCTGAGATCCGGCCCGCGACAAGTGCCTGCCCGGTGGCCTGAAGGTTGGCCTCCAACGCCTTGGCGAGTTTCACGTCCGCGCCGACAGCGCCGGGGCGAAGGTGCAGCTTGTGTCGCAGCCACGCCGCGGTCGAGGTCGCACCAGCCTGGGAGGCAAGCTCCCGCGTATCAACATCATGGATGAGCCGCAGCCGCAAAGCCTCAGCCATAGCGACGATCTGGTGCACCTGCTCCAGCCCGTCAGCAGTGTCGGCGTCCGTACACGACCAGAAAGAGGATTTCAACGCCTGAGCAAGCCCGTCCTGGACCATGTCCGGCAACCCCCGCAGTGGCCGCGTGGGCGGGGCGCCAGTCGTGACATCCATAACCGAAACGCTATCGGCGACCACCGACAGAATCCCGCCCGAAAGAGCCTATTCCAAGAGCCTCAGGAATGTAATTTTGCGTTGCCTTGAATATCTCTGAGTAAAACAACAGGTGAAGGTCCCGTTGATGAACCGCAGGTCTCGTGAACGGACCGCCGCCCATTTCTTGCTGGACCCAATCCGCGCGAAAGGGAGGGGAGTGGAAAGTTCTCTGGTCAGGACACGGAAAAGTCTCCACTGCATGGGAAGGGGCAAGGGGGCAAGGGGCGATCGGCGGTCAGCGCGCGGCTTCAGGAGGCGACTCGACACCGACGGTGTGGGCTGAGCCGCGACGGTGGGATCGCGCGAGCTCCAGAAGGAA
This sequence comes from Actinopolymorpha alba DSM 45243, assembly GCF_000373925.1. Taxonomy (GTDB): domain Bacteria; phylum Actinomycetota; class Actinomycetes; order Propionibacteriales; family Actinopolymorphaceae; genus Actinopolymorpha; species Actinopolymorpha alba. Next base: position 88,900 of record NZ_KB892741.1, read on the forward strand.
GTCGCAATGCGCAAGGAGACGTTGACGGAGCCCGTTCGCTCTGTCCGCGCACCCGCGCTGCGCCGCGGCGTACTCCGCCTTACCCTCCGGTGTCTCGATCCGTACCGGCTCGTATCCCAACGCTGCCAGGTCGTACGGCGAGGCCCGCATGTCGAGCGTGCGGATCTCGCGAGCGAGTTCGAAGGAGTCGGCGAGGAGTTCTGAAGGGGTGAGCGGCGCCAGCTTGTACGTCCACTTGTAGAGATCCATGTTGGCGTGGAGGCAACCGCTCTGCTCGAGAGCCACCTGCGTCTCCCGCACCGGCTGCAATGCGTTGCGGGGTCGCGCCGGCTCGGTGAAGAACCGGAAGGCGTCGAAGTGCGAGCAACGGATCCGGTGCTGCTCGACCACCGTGTCGGTGCCGTCCGGGCCCAATCTGAGCGACCAACTCGCGTGCCGGATCTCGTCGGGGGACTGCCGGTAGACCATCGCCCACTCGTGGAGTCCGAAGCATCCGAACGACGCGGGGCGTTCCAGTGTGGCGGCCAGCAGGTCGCGGACCCAGCGGATCGTGTCAGCGCGGGCCGGGACCTGAGCGGGATCGACCGTCACGCCGCCGGCCACCTCGGAGTACTCCCGCATACGGGCGTACTCCCGGGCCGCGCCACCAACGAGGATCACCCCGGCCCCCGGATGCCAGCGGCGAAGCCGAGCCGGGCGGTACGAGTAATAGGTGAAGAGGAAGTCCTCGACCGGGTGGGATTCGCCCCGCTTCCGGCGTTCCAGATGCGGCCCCAACCAGCCGTCCACGCGAGCTTCGTGGGCGTCGCGGCGCGCGGTCCAGGCTGCTTCGGGCAGCGTCACGGGGGAGTCAGACACCCCGCCACGTTAGCCGCTGGCCAGCTCGCCCCTCCGCGCCAGCTCACGCGCTGGCCGCAGTGCATCATCTCCTGGGCCGTCGGGGACATCATTGGTATTACAGCATTCTGGTCGTACACGTGTTCGCACAATAACGATCAGCGTGACCCCGCCCGCTCTTGGTCACCCACCCAAGTCGCCAGTATCCGGCGGTAGGCTGCGATTTCCGTTGACCTGGGAGCTTCAGGACACAACGGAAGCCAGCCCGTGAATGATCACGGAGCCAGCGAGCACACGAAAGAGGATGGCCTTGCGAATCGCACGGTTCAGTGCCGGTGAAGATCCGAAGTACGCCGTGGTCGAAGGCGAGGAGGGCGCGGAAGTCCTTGCCGTGCTCGAGGGGGACCCGCTCTATCGGCCGATCCAGGCGACGGGCGAGCGACTCCCACTCGAAGACGTGCGTCTGCTCGCGCCGGTGATCCCACGCAGCAAGGTGGTCTGCGTGGGCCGCAACTACGCCGAGCACGCGGCCGAACTCGGTAACGAGGTTCCACCGGAGCCGTTGATCTTCCTCAAGCCCAACACGTCCGTGATCGGCCCGCTGGACGGCATCGTCTATCCCCGCCTGACCAGCGACCTCCACTTCGAAGGCGAACTCGCCTTGGTGATCAGCCGGATCTGCCGGCAGGTGCCGAAGGAACGCGCACACGACGTGATCCTCGGATACACCTGCGGCAACGACGTCACGGCGCGGGACCTGCAGAAGAAGGACGGTCAGTGGGCTCGGGCCAAGGGGTTCGACACGTTCTGTCCACTGGGCCCGTGGATCGAGACCGACCTCGACGTCTCCGACGTCGAGCTGACGACCACGGTGAACGGCGAGGTACGCCAGCACGGCCGTACATCCCAGATGATTCACGACGTCGCTTCACTCATCGCCTATGTGAGTGAGTTCATGACCCTGCTCCCCGGTGACGTCCTGCTCACGGGCACCCCCGCGGGCGTCGGCCCGATGCGGGTCGGCGACAACGTGTCGGTCACCATCGAAGGTATCGGCACGCTGACCAACCGGGTGATCACTCATGACTGACGGAAGTCCGTCACGACCGGTCCGGACCCGCTTCGCGCCGTCCCCGAGCGGCGACCTGCATGTGGGCAACGTCAGGACCGCGTTGTACGCCTGGGCCTGGGCGCGACATACCGGCGGCAGCTTCATCGTCCGGATCGAGGACACCGACCGGTCCCGGGTCACCGACGAGGCCGTCGCGGCTGTCATCCGCTCCCTGCGCTGGCTCGGGCTTGACTGGGACGAGGGCCCGGAGGTGGGCGGCGACTACGGGCCTTATCTACAAAGCGAACGGCTGGCGTTCTATTCGGAGTGGGCCGAGCGGTTCCTCGCCGAGGGCGCTGCCTACCACTGCTACTGCACGCAGGAGGAACTTGACGCTGAGCGGGAAGCCCAGCGCGCCAAGGGCTTGCCGCCCGGCTACAGCGGCCGCTGTCGCGATCTCGAAGCCGGCCAGGTGACGGCGTACCAAGCCGAGGGCCGGCGGCCCGTCGTACGTTTCAGGATGCCGCGAGGCACCACCGTCGTTCACGACACGATCCGCGGGGAGGTGGTGTTCGACCACGCCAACATCCCCGACTTCGTGATCATGCGCGCGAACGGCTATCCGCTCTACAACCTCGCCGCCTCGGTCGACGACGCCCTGATGAGGATCACCCACATCGTGCGGGGCGACGACCTGCTCGCGTCGACGCCCCGGCAGATCGCGATCCTTCGGGCGATGGGCGTGCCCGAAGAGGATCTGCCGGTCTACACCCATTGCCCGTACGTCCTCGACCCCGACGGCAAGCCGCTGTCGAAGCGATACGGTTCGTCGGCGATCTCGTGGTACCGCCAGAACGGCTACCTCCCCGAGGCCGTCGTCAACTACCTCGCGCTCCTCGGCTGGTCCCCAGGAAGAGACCGCGAGGACCTCACACTCACCGCACTCGCCGAGATCTTCGACCTCAGTCGGGTGGGCGCAACCGCCGGGCGGCTCGACCCGAAGAAGCTCGACGCCATCAACGGCGACAAGATCCGGGCACTCGACCCGGAGGATCTCGTCCGCCGCATCATGCCGTTCCTGCGAACCGCCGGCCTCGTCAGTGACCCGCCCCTGCCGGAGCAGACGCACATCGTGCGCGCGGCGGCCCCGCTCGTCCAGGAACGCCTTTCCCACCTTGACGAAGCGGCCGAGATGCTCGCGTTTCTGCTGGTACGCGAGGACGTCTTCACCGTCGACCCGGAGTCGGCGGCGAGGGTGCTCGTCGAGGACGCGAAAGCGGTGCTCGAGGCAGCCGACGCGGCGCTGCGCAACCTGTCCACGTGGGATCGCGCGTCGATCGAGCAGACGCTCCGGCACGTGCTGATCGACGAACTCGGCCGCCGGCCCAAGCACGCCTTCGGTCCCGTGCGGGTCGCCGTCACCGGGCGCCGGGTGTCGCCGCCGTTGTTCGAGTCGCTGGAGCTACTGGGCCGGGAGCGTACGCTCACCCGGATCCGCCACGCCCTCGACCAGCACGTCGGCGCCTGAGCAACCCCTACCCGTTCGCCTGACCTGCGGCCCGGGCTCGGGCCTCGCCCTGCGCCTGGGCCCGCCTCGCGTACCACACGGTCCACGTGATCAGGAGGGCGAAGGTGCCGATGCCGAGGATCGGTGAGATACCGACCACGACATCGACGGGCAGTGAGTAGGCGAGGACGATCCGCACGGCGGCCTCAACGAGCAGGGTGACGCCCCACACCACGGACGTCAGGAGGAACGTACGCCGGAAGCCGGGGACGGTTGCCCACATCCGCTCCCACCAGTCCCGTGCTTCGGTCGTGGCGGCGGAGAACCGCTGCGCGGCGTAGAAGGTCAGCGGTCGCCCGACAACGCAACTGCCGAGGAAGCCAAGCCCGGCGGCCGCGGTGCCGAAGGACTCCTTGGCGACCAGGAACTGCTCGTCCCCGGTCAGGAACGAGAGAACGAGCCCGATGCCGAAGGTCGCGACCATGAACGCCGCGAAGGCGTCGAACCTGCGGGCCCGCAGGGCGACATAGGCCACGCGTACGCCGGCCACGAGGGTCCCGACCAACAGCGACACGTACGTGCTGGCCCCGAGCGCGCGGCATCCGTAGTACGCGGCGATCGAGGGGCCGATGTCCCAGAGCAGGCTCAGGAAGACCTTCGGGATGCCCGCTGCTCCGCCGCCAGCCGGCCGACCTGGAGGGACCGCGTTGGCGGCTCCGGTCGGGACCGACCCGCCGCCGCTGGCTGGCGTGCCGGCGTCTGCTGGCGGCGCAGAGCTGGGGTCGTCCTCGCTTGGGCGCATCATGGTCATGCTCGCTACTCCAGCTCGGTGTCGAGGATTCAGGATCCGTGGAAGCCACGGGGATACCCGCCGTCGCACCGGGCGTGCGGTGCCGATCGAGGGTAGCCAGCCGTCGCCATCAGCGCGTACCAGCCAGTGCGCTTGCGACAAAACGACACGGACCGACGAGTCATGACCTGGCCGCTTTGGGGACGCGGGAGTGCCTCGGGTATTCTGCTTCGCGGCCCGGCTGCTTCAGGCGGTTCGGACCACCCATGGGGTATGGGGTAATTGGCAGCCCGACGGATTCTGGTTCCGTTAGTCTAGGTTCGAGTCCTAGTACCCCAGCGAGCGAGCTGAAAGTGGTCTTGCTAGAGTTCAGCTCGCTTTCGCGGCCCCGTTGTGTAGCGGCCTAGCACGCCGCCCTCTCAAGGCGGTAGCGCCGGTTCGAATCCGGTCGGGGCTACGACTCGAGGCGACTCGTGTGCTTGCGCACCGAGTCGTCTTCGCGTTTTATCCCAGGGGGGCGACCCCCTGGACCCCCGATGTGGGGGGCTGCGCCCCCCACGCCCCCCTGGTGGCGGGGGTCTGCTCCGTGGCTTACGTCTCTGGGTGGCTGGGGTCTGCTCCTCGGCTTACGTCCCTGGTGGCTGGCGCTCCGAAGGCGCTCACCTAGGCACATCGCACCAGGGCCGGCTACGACTGCTTACTTGACCCGCCGGTAGATCAGGTCGAAGTCGGTGTGGAAGCTTTCCTGGTCCTCGGCGAGTTCCCAGCGGCCACGAATGATGTCGCCGCCGTCCTCGAAGGTGGCCGTGAATCGTTGGGCGAAGGGCTCGCCCTTGCGCCACAGCTTCCATTCCGACTCGGTGATGCTCATCTCGTAGACCCGGCAGACTCCGCGGTCGTCGGAGTAGAGCTGGTAATAGGTGCCGTTGACGCCGTCGCATCCCATGATCGAGACGCTGTCTGGTGCCTCCGGCATGTCCGCCTGCGACCGCTGGACTATGTGCGCGCGGGAGTCGTGCCACTCGATGGTCGCTCTGACTTCACCCGGCCAGGGCTGGCCACGGGGCCGATCGCCTCAAGCTTCCACTCTCCGATCAAGGACTCGAGCATGTTCAGGGCCTGCTCCGCGGTGGGCTGGTTCACTACCTCTCCCTTCCTCTCCCTCCTAGACCAGCAGCGACCGCCAGACTCATCGCTGGCAGGATGCGCGACATGGGTGGTGCGAGGACTTCTGGTGAGCTCTTCGATGGTGCACTGGCTGCCTTCACAAGCACAATCTGGTTCATCGAGGCGCCGTACGACACTGTCGTTGAGGCGATTCGCAGTTGGCGACACGAGATCGACCGGACGAAGGCGATCTTCGAACCGCTGCGCCAACCATTGGAGGCCCTGCTCACCTACCTGGAGCCGTGGGCGATGCCTTCCTGGAAGGAACTGATCATCGCGACCCGTGGGCCCTGGACCGCATTGTTCAGCCAGGGAAGCGACGTTGGCACCTTCGAGGCGATCGCCCGCGAGGGTGGTTACCGGAGCCTGCGTACGAACCACAACCCGCACGTGGTCCGCGACGGCCAGGTTGTGAGCTACGGCGACACCGCCCTGTGGCTCACCGATGGTTCCCGAGAAGATCTCGGGCCCCTGTATGTGGCACGCGTGGTCCAGGCCAGCAACCAAGATGAGTGGGAATGGCTTTTAGATGGGGAGCCACAGCCGTTCGAGGAGCCGCTCCTCTACCGCAACCGCCGGATCAAGGATCGGTTCGATCTTGCCGCCCTCAACCGCTACTGCGACAGGCTCGGAATCGAACGCGCCAATCCAGCCTTCTACGGACCTGAGGCCACCCTCATCACCCGGCCCACCAAGGGTTGGGCTCGCTCGCCCCGCACGATGACAAGCACTCAGTGGCGCACGGAGAACTCATAAGTGCGGGTCCAGCCAGGAGTGCGCTCGCGGGCGCGGGCGATCTTGCTGGCCGGGTCGCTGAAGGGTGCGGAACGCGGGCTGGTGGAACACCTGTCCAGAGGTCGCGCGACCTCTTAGTCGGTGGATGCCGCCGATTGCCCGCGCGCTCCAAATGTCCTTGTCGCTGGGGTTTGCGGATGCCCGCGTCGGGGTCGGAGGTGGTCCCCCTAGGACCGCTTGGGATCTGCGGGCCGGTCATCCTCGTTGGGCCGGTCGCTTAGTTGGGTCGGGGGCACCCAGGTACGGCTCTATTGGCCAAGGGTGCCCCCGACTCCAAATCCTCATGCGGGACGGCGGCTTGGTCGCCTGCCCTGAACCGCTACTCGGCGGCGCGGCGGAGCGCCTCTGAGAGGCGTTCAGCGGCTGCCATCACCGCTGGCGCGTGCATGCGACCCGGCTGGCGGGAGAGGCGCTCGAGCGGGCCGGAGACGGAGACAGCGGCGACCACCTTGCCCGAAGGTGACCGGATCCCCGCGGAGACGGACGCGACGCCGGCCTCGCGCTCGCCGACGCTCTGCGCCCAGCCGCGGCGGCGTACGGCGGCGAGGGTCGCGGCGGTGAACTTCGCCCCCTGCAGGCCGCGGTGAAGCCGCTCCGGCTCCTCCCAGGCCAGCAGGATCTGCGCCGCGGATCCAGCCTGCATCGTCAACTGCGTTCCCACCGGGATGGAGTCGCGAAGCCCCGTCGGACGCTCGGCGGCGGCGACGCAGACCCGGCCGTCACCTTGCCGGCGGAACAGCTGGGCGGACTCTCCAGTGATGTCGCGCAGGCGGGCCAGGACCGGCCCAGCCGCCGCCAGGAGACGGTCCTCACCCGCCGCGGCGGCGAGCTCACCAAGGCGAGGTCCAAGAATGAATCGCCCCTGCATGTCCCGGGCGACCAGTCGGTGGTGCTCCAGGGCGACCGCCAGCCGGTGGGCTGTGGGCCGGGCCAGGCCCGTAACCTGAACGAGCCCGGCAAGGGTGGCCGGGCCCGCTTCGAGGGCCCCGAGAACGAGTGCGGCCTTGTCAAGGACGCCGACTCCGCTAGAGTTGTCCATGACTCGATATTGCAGTCTCGAATTCCGAGACGCAAGCCCGGAGGCCAAAAAAAGTACGCAGTCCGGAGCGATCACACAGCGTCCCCCGTCTGGAGGCAGAAAAATGCGGACCACCCTCGCAGAAAAGGTGTGGGAGGAGCACGTCGTACGTCGCCACGAAGGTGAGCCCGACCTGCTCTATATCGACCTCCATCTCATCCACGAGGTGACGAGCCCGCAGGCCTTCGACGGATTGCGCCTCGCCGGCCGTCGCGTACGCCGTCCGGACCTCAGCATCGCCACCGAGGACCACAACGTCCCCACGGTGGACGTGGACAAGCCCATCGCCGACCCCGTGTCGCGCACTCAGGTCGAGACTCTGCGCCGCAACTGCGCGGAGTTCGGCGTCCGGCTCCACCCTCTCGGCGATGCGGACCAGGGCATCGTGCACGTCGTCGGCCCTCAGCTCGGCCTGACCCAGCCGGGCATGACGATCGTCTGCGGTGACTCGCACACCTCCACCCACGGCGCATTCGGTGCGCTCGCGTTCGGCATCGGCACGAGCGAGGTCGAGCATGTCCTTGCCACGCAGACCCTTCCGCAGGTCCGGCCCAAGACGATGGCGGTGAACGTCGACGGAGAGTTGCCCGAAGGCGTGACTCCCAAGGACCTGGTGCTCGCTCTCATCGCCCAGGTCGGCACCGGCGGAGGGCAAGGCCACGTTGTCGAGTACCGCGGCCAGGCGTTCCGCACCATGTCGATGGAAGGACGGATGACCGTCTGCAACATGTCCATCGAGTGGGGCGCCAAGGCGGGCATGGTGGCGCCCGACGACGCCACGTTCGCTTACCTCGAAGGCCGACCGCACGCCCCGAAGGGCAAGGACTGGGAGGCCGCTCTCGACTACTGGCGGGGGCTTGTCACCGACCAGGATGCGACGTTCGACCGGGAAATCCACCTCGACGCCAGTGCCGTAACGCCGTTCGTCACCTGGGGCACCAACCCGGGCCAGGGCGTGCCGTTGGCCGCCAATGTGCCCGACCCGTCGGACTTCGACGACCCCGACGAGCGACTCTCGGCCGAGCGCGCCCTTGCCTACATGGGGCTCCAGGCCGGCACGCCGATGCGCGACATCCGGGTCGACACGGTCTTCCTGGGTTCCTGCACCAACGGGCGGATTGAGGACCTCCGGGCGGCTGCCGAGGTCATCCGCGGGCGCTCGGTCGCCGAAGACGTACGCATGTTGGTGGTTCCGGGCTCCGGTCGCGTCCGCCTGCAGGCCGAGTCCGAGGGTCTGGACGTCATCTTCAAGGAGGCCGGCGCGGAATGGCGTGGGGCCGGGTGCTCGATGTGCCTTGGTATGAACCCCGACCAGCTCGCCCCGGGGGAACGCAGCGCCTCGACCTCCAACCGCAACTTCGAAGGCCGGCAGGGCAAGGGCGGGCGTACCCACCTCGTCTCGCCGCTCGTTGCCGCCGCGACCGCCGTCTCCGGCCACCTCGCCACGCCCGCCGACCTGTCGCACGCTGTCTGACCGGGAGCCACTGACATGGAGAAGTTCACCGCCCACACCGGCAAGGCCGCCCCGCTGCGGCGTGCCAACGTCGACACCGACCAGATCATCCCGGCCGTCTACCTCAAGCGGGTCACGCGGACGGGCTTCGGAGACGGCCTGTTCGCTGCCTGGCGGAGCGATCCGGAGTTCGTCCTCAACCGCCCCGAGCACGACGGAGCGACCGTTCTTGTTGCCGGGCCCGACTTTGGCACCGGCTCCTCGCGCGAGCACGCCGTGTGGGCCCTGCAGGACTACGGCTTCCAGGCGGTCATCTCGTCCCGTTTCGGCGACATCTTCCGGGGCAACGCGGGCAAGGCCGGATTGCTGGCCGCTCTCGTCGACCACAAGGTCGTCGAACGCCTGTGGTCGTTGCTGGAGCAGGACCCCGCGACGCCGGTGACGGTCGACCTCGAGCAGCGGTTGATTCTCGCGGGCACTGGCGAGGACGCGATCCGGGACTCGTTCGACATCGACGACTACACCCGTTGGCGGTTGCTCGAAGGGCTCGACGACATCGGCATCACGCTTTCGCACGTCGATGAGGTCGAGGCGTACGAAGCCCACCGATCCCCGTTGCGACCCACCACCGTGCCGGCCGGCTGACAGCCGCCCGGGGTTCTGGGAACGCTTCCACCCCGGCGTCGAGAGCTCGCGACAGAGCTCTCGACGCCGGGTTTTTGCATGTCTGGACGCCACGCCGAAGGCGCGACACGCCCGGCTGTGACGGACTTCACCCATTCTTTACGTTCTGGCCGATGGGCGTCCTCCGGGCACTGCCGAAGGGCGGCCTGGTTCCCTTCTCTCACGGGGATGGCGAGCTCTCGCGAGGGCGGCTCCGCGGTTGCCGGCGACGGGTTGGAGGAGTACGCCGATCGCCTCGTGCGGCCCCCGACTGGAGGGGACGCCGGACTTCCTGCCATAGTAGAACTGTGTGCGAGGATCCCAACGCAGCAAGGGATTTCGTCGATCTCTCCCGGGAGCTCAAGGACGCGGTGAAGCAGCTGCGCGAGCTTCCGCTGGAGGCCGACGAGAGGGCCCGGCTCACCCGGAAACTCCTCGCGATCACCAACGTCAGCAAGCACGATCCGGCTGTCGCGGCGAAGCGTCTGGCTCGGCTTCGAGCCGAGCTCCAGACCTTCGAGTAGGGGCCCGAAGGGGTGGGGAAGCCCCGCGACACAAGGGAGTTGGTGTCGATGGTGTTTGAGTAACGGCGCTACATTCCATAACGTGCGCATGAATCGAGCGCAGGCTCGTAGGACCCCGGTTCACGGAGGGAAGCAGTGAACAAGTCTCAGTTGGTCGAAACGCTGTCCGCGCGTTTCGAGGGCAACAAGAAGGACGCGCAGCACGCGCTCGAGTCGGTTATCGACGTGATTACGCGCGCTGTTGCGTCGGGTGAAAAGGTCGCCATCACTGGGTTCGGCGCGTTCGAGAAGATCGATCGCCCCGCCCGCATGGTCCGCAACCCCCGCACTGGTGAGCGGAAGCGGGCCAAGAAGACCTCGGTCCCGAAGTTCCGCGCTGGTGCGGAGCTGAAGGCCGTTGTCTCCGGCGCTAAGAAGCTGCCGCGGATCGCGGCGGCCAAGAAGGTGGCTGCGAAGGCCCCGGCGGCCAAGGCTCCGGCGGCCAAGGCCCCGGCAGCGAAGGCTCCGGCGGCCAAGGCCCCGGCAAAGAAGGCAGCGACCAAGACGCCGGCGAAGCGGGCCGCCACCAAGGTTGCTGCCAAGAAGACGACCGCCAAGAAGGCCACCACGGCCAAGAAGGCGACCGCCAAGCGTACGCCGGTGAAGCGTACGGCCAAGCGCTGAGCCTGGCTGGCGCGTTAGGGCAAGCAGTAAGGGGCCGGACCTCCGATGGGGAGGTGCCGGCCCCTTTGCTGCGTGGGAAGATCGGGATTCGGTTCACCCAGACAGGGTGTAGATGGTGAGGGAACGGACTCTCATCCGCGCTCCTTCACCTTCCACCTCGAGCCGCACCCGTTGGCCGATGCGAAGGTGGCGCAGCCCGGTGCCAGACAGGGCGTTCGCATCAAAGGGGAGTTCGACCCCATCATCAAGCAGGATGGTCCCCGAACGGCTGGCGGGATCGAAGGTACGCACGGTCGCCTGCATACAGCGCAGCTTAGAGGTCGCGCGGACAGGGCCGTCTGCATCTGCGGCTGGCACCGCGTGGCGCGGGCTGCGCGACCCCCGGCATCCACGCAGGCTGCGTTGTCGTCAGTCGACGCACAAACCCAGTGCGCCTCCCTCCTCCGCCTTGCCCACGCGGCGCCGGACGCCGCTCCTTACCCGCGCCCCTGTCCGCGCGACCTCTAGAGGTCGCGCGGACAGGGGCTGTGCCGATATGCGGCTGGCGCCGGGTGGCCGTCCTCGCTGTCACCCCGGGGTTCAGGGCTCTTGGAGGGCATGACTCTGGGGCGCCCTTGTACGGCGAGGGGGACCCCCGACCCAATAGACCTCGTCGTCAGAGCGGCGATCTGCCAGAGAAAGGCCAGAGAAGGGCCAGAGAGAGGTCAGAGAAAGATCAGAGAAGGAAGGCGAGGGCCGCGCGGGTTCGGGGACCCACCCCGAGCTCCACTGCCTCGCGGAGATCTGTCTCGGTATCGACGTCCCGGCGTACGGTCGCGATCCCGGGAGGCGACAGCTCGGCCGCACCGGCCTGATGGTGCGCCGCCCTGGACGGGCCACCAAACCTCGGCGCGAAGGTTGATCCATCCCGCGCGCAGTAGAGAGTCGTACCCACATCCGCCGCGTCGGGGACGAACGACGTCGGATGAGCCAGTGCGGCATCCAACACGATCATGAGCTCGTCAGGTCGCAGGGCGGGCAGATCCGCGAGCATCGCGCCGATGGCACTGTCAGGTCGGCGTTGACGGGCCGCCTGAGCGCCGTGGAGGAGTGCCGGATTGAGGCCGGTATCGGGCTCGTCGGCCACGACGACGGCGCCGAGCGCGGCGAGCGCGGACCCGGATTCGGGGTCGTGGGTGACCGCTAGCACCTCCACCACAGTGGGGCATTCGAGGATGGCGCTGACCGTGTCGAGAGCCATCGCACGGGCGAGTTCGGTGCGGTGATCTCCGGCGAACGGTGCAAGCCGGGACTTACCGATGGCAGCCGGCTTGACGGGGACGACGACCGTCCAGCCCGGGGAACCCTGGCGCCCGTTGGGGCGTTCACGCGAAGACATCGAGGTCGATCCTCTCAGCCGGGTGCAACAGCCGGACCCTCCGCTCGACTCCGTATCGGCCGTCGTTCAAACTGTGGCGAGCAAACGCGTGGCGCCTGGACACTGCGCCCACCAGCTCGCCCATCGCGTAATGCCCGTCGCATCCGACAGCTGCGGGCCACGAGGAGGACAGTGTGCCCCTGCCTGAGACCGGCCTGGTTTACGACGTCGCCGCCGGCGCCCTTGGCCATGTGATGTCGCTTCTGACGAAGCGGGACTGGCGAGGGAGCGAACACCTCCCCGCCGAAGGTGGCGTGCTCGTCGTCACCAACCACCTGTCGTATTTCGACCCGGCTGTGATCGCACACTTCTTACATGCCAATGGGAGGGCGCCGCGATTCCTTGCCAAGGCGAGCCTCTTCGACGCACCGGTCCTTGGCTGGTTTCTCCGCTCCGCCGGCCAGATCCCGGTCCATCGTGAGAAGCGGACCGCGGGCGACGCGCTCGACGACGCCTGCAAGGCCATCGAACGCGGCGAATCCGTCGTGGTTTATCCGGAGGGAACGATCACCCGCGACCCCGCGCTCTGGCCGATGACCGGCAAGACGGGAGTCGTGCGGATCGCGTTGCGGACCGGGTGCGACATCGTGCCGGTCGCGCAGTGGGGTGCTCAGGATGTTCTGCTGCCGTACGCCAAGATCCCGAAGCTCCTTCCCCGCAAGACTATGCGGGTCTCGGCGGGTCCTGCCGTCGACCTGTCGGCCTTTCGTGGGATCGATGCCACCCCGTCGGTGTTCAAGCAGGCGACCAATGCCGTGATGGAAACACTCACGGGTCTGCTCGCCCAACTCCGCGACGAAGAACCCCCCGCCAACCGTTTTGATCCGGGTAAGTCCGACCTGCCGTCCATCGGCAACCCCTACAAGAAACGGGCACGGCAGCAATGACGAAGGTCGCCGTGCTGGGCGCCGGCTCGTGGGGCACCGCGTTCGCGATGGTGCTCGCCGACGCTGGTGCCTCGGTGACCCTCTGGGCACGGCGCCCCGAGCTTGCCGCGTCCCTCGCGCGGGACCGGACGAACCCCGACTATCTGCCAGGAGTCGAACTCCCGGCCGGGCTGGCGGCGACCGCCGATGCCGCCGAGGCGCTGGAGTCCGCGGAGTTCGTGGTCCTCGCCGTGCCCTCCCAGGAGTTGCGGGCCAACCTCGCTCGATGGAGATCGTCCCTCCCGCCAACCGCCGTCCTGGTGAGTCTTGCCAAGGGCATCGAGCTGCACACCCTGCTCCGGATGAGTGAGGTGGTGGCCGAGGTCACGAGCGTGGAGGACGACCGGGTGGCCGTCGTGACCGGGCCCAACCTGGCCCGCGAGGTCGCGGCCCGCCAGCCGGCCGCGAGTGTCGTCGCCTGCCGCGACCCCGGTGTTGCCGAACGCCTGCAGAAGGTCTGCCATTCACCGGCGTTCCGTCCTTATACCAACACCGACGTCGTGGGCTGCGAGCTCGCCGGCGCCACCAAGAACGTCATCGCTCTCGCCGTCGGTATGGCGATCGGCCTCGGTCTTGGCGACAACGCCCGCGCCTCGGTGATCACGAGAGGCCTGGCCGAGACCACCCGGCTCGGTGTACGCCTCGGTGCCGATCCGTACACCTTCGCGGGCCTTGCCGGCCTTGGCGACCTGGTGGCGACGTGTTCCTCGCCGTTGTCGCGCAACCGCGCGTTCGGCGAGGAGCTGGGTCAGGGCCGCACCGTCGCCGAGATCAGCGCGTCGAGCCGGCAGGTCGCCGAGGGCGTACGCTCCTGCGAGCCGCTCCTGGAGCTCGCCCGGCGTCACGACGTCGACATGCCGATCGTCGAGCACGTGGCGTACGTCGTCCGCGGGGAGATGACGCCACAGGAGATGGTGGCGAGCCTGATCAGCCGGAGCGCCAAGCCCGAACGCCACGGCTGGTAACGCCCGGCGAGCTTGGCGCACGGGTGACCCGGGCCGCCCTGAATGATCACGTATACGTGATCATTCAGGGGCTCGGAGGCTCGAGTACGTCGTCCAAAGCGGCGGACAGATCGGCCCAGAGGTCCTCGACGTCCTCGATCCCGACGCTCAACCGGATGAGGTTCTCCGGAATTGTGGGGCTCTCACCAGACCAGCGCCGGCGGCGTTCGAGTGTCGACTCCACTCCGCCGAGGCTCGTGGTGTGGACCCACAGCCGGGTCGCCCGGGTGACCGACTCGGCCGCCGCCGCACCACCCCGCACCTCGATCGCCACCACGGCGCCGTACGCCGGCAGCTGCGCGGTGGCCCGCGTGTGCCCGGGGTCGGTCGGCAGACCCGGGTAGCGCACCCGCTCGACGGCGGGGTGGCCGGCGAGCCGGCGGGCAAGCTCATCGGCATTGGCGCAGGCGCGCTCGACCCGCAGGTGGAGGGTCCGCAGGCCCCGCAGCGCGAGCCAGGTCTCGAACGGTCCGGGGATCGCACCGACCTGCTTACGCCGCGCCAGCAGCCGCTCGTGCAGGTCGTCGCCGCGCGTGGTCGGGGCGGTGACCAGGGCGCCCAGAACGACGTCGCTGTGGCCGGCGAGGTACTTCGTCACCGAATGCACGACCACATCGGCACCCGCGTCAAGGGGACGTTGCAGGATCGGCGTCGCGAAGGTGTTGTCGACGACCACCAGCGCCCCCGCCTCGCGCGCGGCCGCACAGACCGCCGGTAGGTCGGCGACCTCCAGCGCGGGGTTGGTCGGCGACTCGACCAGGACCAGGTCGGCGCCGGCGGCCGCTCGGGCCACCTCGCCGGTGTCCGCGACGTCGACCAGGCGGACGTCGCGCAGCCGGCCGTCCCCGAGCAGGTCGGACAGCTGCCCGAGCGTGCCCAGATAGGCGTGCCGCGGCGCCACCACGACCCCGCCCGCCGGCACCAGGTCGAGCACGGTGGCCACGGCGGCGAGGCCGGAGGCGAACGCGAGTGCCCGGCCGTTCTCCAGCGCCCCGAGCACCTCCTCGAACGCCGCCCAGGTCGGGTTGTCGTACCGGCCGTACTCCGCCGTTCCGCCGGCGGCGTACGTAGAGGCCAGGACGATCGGTGGGTTGAGCGGGGCGTCGGGTACGACGGTGGGCCTGCCGGCCGTCACGGTCAGTGTCGAGAGGGCGAGCTTGTCGGCGGAGTCGGGCATGAGGCGATTCTTCCTGAGGCGGAACGGGCCCGACCTGTCATGTCCGGGTCCCTGCGGCGGGTAGGGTCTGGGCGGTGAGCGAGCTCGAGCGGATGCCCGGCGGTAAGTCCCCCGGAAGGAAACCACGTGTCGCCCTCATCTTCGGAGGGCGGAGTTCGGAGCATGGGGTCTCCTGCTCCACCGCGGGTAGCGTGCTGCGCGCGCTCGACCGGGAGCGGTACGACATCATCCCGATCGGGATCACCGTCGACGGCCGGTGGGTGCTGGAGAAGGACGAACCCGAGCGCCTGGCGATCCAGTCCGACCAGCTCCCCGAGGTCGACGAGAAGGGCACCGCGGTCGTGCTCGCCAGCGACCCCGGCGCGGCCCTGGTCTCACTCGACCCGACGGCTGTCCCGGGCACGCTCGGTGAGGTCGACGTGGTCTTCCCGCTCCTCCACGGACCGTTCGGCGAGGACGGCACCCTGCAGGGTCTCCTCGAGATGGCCGGGGTGCGGTATGTCGGTGCCGGCGTCCTGGCGAGCGCGGTGGCGATGGACAAGCACTACGCGAAGCTCGTCTTCCAGGCGCACGGTTTTCCGGTGACGCCCTACACCGTCATCAAGCCCGGCGCGTGGGAACGCGACCGCGCCGCCTGCGAGGAGTCGGTCGCGTCGCTCGGCTACCCCGTCTTCGTCAAACCCGCGCGCGGTGGTTCGAGCATCGGCATCACCAAGGTCAGCAAGCCGGGTGAGCTTGTCGCCGCCGTCGAGAAGGCTCAGCAGTTCGACCCGAAGGTCCTCGTCGAGGCTTCCGCCGGGAAGGCGCGCGAGATCGAGTGCGGTGTGCTCGAAGGCCTGGACGGCGGCCGGCCCGAGGCGAGCGCGGTCGCGGAGATCCGGTACGACACGTCGTACGACTTCTACGACTTCGAGGCGAAGTACCTCGACGACGAGGAACACGTCGACCTCCAGCTGCCGGCCAACCTGAGCGAGGACGTCACCCGCCGGGTGCGGGAGATGGCGGTGACGGCGTTCGAGGCGATCTCGGCTGAGGGCCTGGCCCGGGTCGACTTCTTCCTGGCTGAGGACGGCACGCTCCTGCTCAACGAGATCAACACCATGCCGGGCTTCACGCCGTACTCCATGTTCCCCCGGATGTGGGCGGCCACCGGCCTTGACTATCCGGCGCTCGTCGACCGGCTGATCCAGCTCGCCCTGCGCCGCCCGACCGGACTCCGCTGACTTACCGGTCTCCGCTGACTTAGAGGTCGCGCGCCGGCGACGGTCAGCGCTCGGCGGCCCGGTCGGTCACTGGCACGGGGTGCGCTCGGGGATGTCGCGGCGCACCCTCGTCGACACGTCGACGAGGGTGTCCGCCGCTGGTGTGTACGCCGACGGCACCGACACCTCGACGTAGGCCTCCCGGCCGACCGTGGTGAAGATGTAGCCGCGGCTCGCCTCCTCGGCGAACCATCCGACGCCGTTGATCTGGACGCACGCCGACGATGGTGTCAGGGCCGCCGGCTTGGCGACGCCACAGCGCAGCAGGATCGGTGGGGAGCCCCAGGCGGCGGCGAGCGCATCAGAAGGCTCGACCGGTCGCGACTCCTGGCCGAGCACCGTGCTCGGCAACGCTCCGAGGAGCTTCCGGCAGGCGCTGGCGACGGCACCACTTGGATGCGGCGGCTCGACGGCGACAGGTGACGCGCCACAGCTGGTGATGATGAACGCGAGACCCAACGCGAACGCGCCCAAGCCGACGGCGCGGCGCCTGGAGCCGGGACCACGGGAAAACACGGGAGCGCGGACCGCCCGAAACGCTAGATGTGGACGACCGGACAGGTGAGGGTGCGGGTGATCCCGGGGACTCCCTGCACCCGGGCAACAACCAACCGGCCGAGGTCGTCGACATTGCTGGCCTCGGCCCGGACGATGACGTCGTAGGGACCAGTAACGTCTTCGGCGAGCGTGACGCCCTTGATGCGCGCGATCTCGGCCGCGACGTCGGCCGCCTTGCCCACCTCGGTCTGGATGAGGATGTACGCCTGGACCACCACTGGTCGTCCTCCCCGGGCTCGTGGGCCCGCACCACGCGGTAGCGTCGTCGCGGAGCTCCAGGACATCTCGTGAGTGGCAACGGTATCGCGGGCGCACGGGTTAAGGGTGGCTCGGTCTGGGTCGACGCAGTTGCGGCTCCTCCGGCGTGGGCGCACTGGCTCCCTCGCGGCCGGGGCCTAGGCTGGGCTCGAGGTCGGCCATGGGGGTGTGGACCGGCCGTGGGGTGAGGGAGCGACGTAAGTGAGTCAGACCCAGGGCACAGGCGAGCAGACTCTGGCCGAACTCGGCGAGTTCGGTCTCATCGGCGTCCTGCGCGCACGGTTGCCCATCGGGCGCGACGTCCTGCTCGGCCCGGGTGACGACGCGGCCGTCGTGGCGGCGCCTGACAATCGTGTGGTGGCGACCGCCGACATGCTGGTCGAGGGCCGGCACTTCCGCCGTGACTGGTCCGAAGGCTACGACGTGGGCCGCAAGGCAGCCGCCCAGAACCTCGCCGACGTCGCCGCGATGGGCGCCGTCCCTACCGCGCTGCTGGTCAGCTTCGGGGCGCCGCCGGATCTACCGGTGCGATGGGCGGTCTCCTTCGCCGATGGACTTCGCGACGAGTGCGCGCTCGTGGGGGCGTCGGTCGCCGGTGGCGACGTTGTCATGGCAAACCCCATGGTCATCGGGATCACCGCGCTCGGCTCGCTGCGGGGCCAGCACCCCGTGACGCGTTCCGGCGCGCGACCCGGCGACCTGGTGGCCGTGTGTGGCCGCCTGGGATGGTCCGCGGCCGGACTCGCCGTCCTCGCCCGGGGCTTCCGATCGCCGCGGGCCGTCGTGGAAGCCCACCGCCGGCCGGCACCGCCGTACGACGCCGGCCCCGAGGCGGCCACGCTGGGTGCGACCTCGTTGATCGACGTGAGCGACGGTCTCCTCGCCGACCTGGCGCACATCGCGCAGGCGAGCGGCGTCCGTATCGACGTCGAGACGTCGCGGCTTGCGAGCGCGGTCGCGGAGCCGCTGCAGGCCGTGGCCGCGGCGATCGGGGCCGACCCGCTGTCGTTCATCCTCACCGGAGGCGAGGACCACGCGCTGGCGGCGACGTTCCCGGCGGGCACTGAGCTGCCGTCCCGTTGGCAGGTGGTCGGGAAGGTGTGTGAGTCTGCCGGCCTCCCCGGAGCTCACGGCGAAGGTGTCGGAGGTGCTGGCGTCGGTACGCCCACCTGGGTGACCGTGGACGGCGTGTCGTACGCCGGACCAGCGGGGCACGACCACTTCCGCTGACGGTCTCCGTCTCCCTTTCTCGTCAGGTTCTCTTCAAGCTCTTGAAAGCGCCGGCTCTCATGCCGGCGCCTTTTGCCTGCCTTCCGCGCTGATGCCGCCGCTCGGTGGCCGGTGCGTACGCATGCCCGGTGGCTGCGGATCGGCCGCGTACGACACGCCGACACTTACTGTCAGTAGCGGAGCTTGACAAACAGTGATGATCTGCGAAGTATGTGCAGTGCATCGAATGCCCCGAAATGCCCCATTAGCCGGAATACGGGATCTTCCCTCCGGCTGATGGGGCTTTCGGGTCCTGGTTGCTCGCCCCCACAACCGGAGGAACAACATGATGGAAAGAGAGGAGCCGCGTCGCTCGCGCGTCGCGTCGCCCTCTGAGCGGAACACCGGGCGGTCCCGCCGCGGATTCCGTTCGCTCGTGCGTGTTGGTGTCGCCACCGCGGCTCTGGCATGCATCGCGGCAATCGGTCTGCCGACTGCCGCTCCGGCATCGGCGACACCTCCGTCCGCGCCACCGGCACCGGCTCCCGAGCCCGGACCAAAGGCGGCGGAGATCGTCTACCCGGGTTCGCCGCAGCAGTCGAACTTCAACTCCGGCCCAGCTGGATGGAAGTCGTTCCAGGAGTACTCGGCCGGCTGCTGGCTGCGGGGTGGTACCTGCCCGAAGCTCGACGGTAAGTGGATGGCGAACGGCGGGCCGGAGGGTGCCGGTGACGGCTTCCTGCGGCTCAGCGGCAATTCGGCGGCCGTCTATGCGCTTCCGTGGGGCCAGGGTTCCTACACCCGGTTCGACTCCCCGCTCTTCACCTTCAAGAGTGTGGATGCCGAGAGCTTCAAGCTGAAGCTGGACTGGCGTTCCTCCCACGCGAGCTACGCGCTGGGCTGGAACGGCATCACGGTCGAGATTCGCAACGAGGAAGGCCGGGTCGTCCGTACGGCGGTTCCCGGCATGATCAGCGTTCCCACCAACCGCTGGCGGCACATCGAGATGCCGTTCCAGGGGAAGGGACCGGCCACGCTCGAGGTCGGTAAGAAGTACCGCATCTCGATCGTCGCGATCGACTACTACGGCCCCAGCGCTGCGACGCTCGGCCACCACGACTTCGACAACGTCGAGATGGTGACCAGCACCCAGAAGGGTGCCGAGCCGGTCGTCAACTGCGTGTCCGCCAAGGACCCGCTGACCGGTGCGAAGAAGGTCGTGGACAGCCTGCTTACCGGCAAGCCGGGGAGCTTCTGCCAGATCACCGAACCGGTCGGTGACGCGGCCAAGCCGGTGCTGGCGGTCGCTGACAGGATCGCCAACGCCCCTGGGGTCAGTGACCTCCTCGACAAGGGCGCCGGCGCGTTCGTCGTCGTCGACCTCGCCGCCAACCAAGCGGCCGGCTGGGCGGTGGGCCGCGAGACGCTGCTCACGTCTGACCCGCGCAAGCTGTACTACTGGATGGACGGCGGCAACATCGGCCACTCGGCTGACTTCGCCGTCTTCTTCGTGACGTACCAGCCGCAGCAGGTCATCGACGAGCTGTTCAACGGCGAAGGCGGCCTCGTTGGCGCGGTTCAGGGCATCCTCGAGGGCCAGCTCAGTGCGGCCTCCGAGGTGCTGTCCGACCCGGTGGGCCAGGCGCTCGACATCGACCCGGGCTACAGCCTGGACGCGGTGCTCTGGCACATCCAGACGGTTCTGGGCGGCGGCGACCCGAAGTCGGGTGGCGGCGTTCCGCAGCCGGTGCCGACCGATGGCGGGAACCTCCCGCTGCCTGGTGACGGCGACCTGCCGTTGCCGCTGCCTCTGCCGGGGACGGCGCAGTAAGGCCGTTCTCTCAGCGGTACCGCACCAAGACGGAGGACCCAGGCTCTCGGGGGGCCTGGGTCCTCTTCTTTCCTGCCGCGCGTACCTGCTGGCGGGCGGCAGGACGCCTGGGCTTACCGGGTTGTCATAGGTTTCTCGGTCTCTTGGCCGAGAAACCTATGACAACCCGGGGTTGGCGCCTGGTTTCCCAGCATCCGAAACAGTTGGGGGTACGCCATGTGGCTTATTCAAAATGGCGCCGGAGAGGTTGCTGGATCTGATTGAGCGGGAACCGGACCATGATCAACCTGCAGAAATCGCCCACGTTTCGCGCGAAGCCTGGGCGATTTCTTCAAGTTGATCATGAACCAGGCCGCCAACGGTCCGGCCTGTGAGGCGACCCGCGGCAGATCAAGATCATTTCGGGGAAGTGGCCCACGCTCCGCGCGGAACGTGGGCCACTTCCCCGAAATGATCTTGGTCGCGACTGTCGGCGTAAAGGGATTTTGAATGAGGCTCCCGAGTTGTCAAGCGTGGGCGGTTCAGGCCCGCCACCTCCTCGCCAAGTCCCACGCCGGCCTCCGCTCCGGCCCCGCCCGTCTGGCGCAGCAAACTGTGGCGCGCAGGGGTTTTGAATAGCCCTCCATGTGAGACGGGCTCGACCTTACGTGGCATGTCCCCACGAAGCGCGCGCAATTCGCCTTGCATGGTGACGACTTGCCGCGCGGGGCCCCAGTTCCCACGGGGAGAAGCTTCGGACAAGTCGCGGACGCACTCGCGGGCGGCATGCGAAGAAGCCGGCCACCTCACCGGGTGGCCGGCTTCGCAAGCCGGAAAGGGGGAGCGGTCAGCGAGCGACCTTGCCCGCCTTCAGGCAGGACGTGCACACGTTGAGGCGCTTCGGTGTGCCGTTGACGGTCGCACGGACCCGTTGGATGTTGGGGTCGAAACGCCGCCGCGTGCGGCGGTGTGAGTGCGACACGTTGTTGCCGAAGCCGGGCCCCTTGCCACAAACGTCGCAGACGGCAGCCACCGGAGTCTCCTGAATGTTTTGGAACACGGACAACTGCCCGGCGCCAGCTGGCGCTCACGGGCAACCGGTTGAGGATATCTGACGCCCGGTCCGAAGTGCCAACCGGACCTGTGTGGTTCCGGCCTCACGCGGGGTTCGCCCGCCTTGGCCCACCACCACCCCCACCACGGGGGGTGGTGGTGGGTAGCCTTCCGTCACGCTCGGACCAGGCTGGACGCGGCGAGGAGGTGGGCGGCGATGGCGGGTGTTCCGGTGCTCGCGCGCTGCTGCCGTGCCGCGTTCGCCGCACTTGTGGTGGCTCGGGAGGAGATCGACGCACTCAACGTCTATCCCGTGCCTGACGCCGACACGGGCACCAACCTGGTCCGCACGATGGACGCCGCGTGCCGAGCGCTCGACGGCCAGGTCGAAGATCGGCTCGGAGGTCCGGCCGACGTGGGTACTCACCTGCATCGGGTCGCCCGCGCCGCGATGATCGGAGCCTGTGGCAACTCCGGCATCATCCTCGCGCAGTTCCTGCACGGGGCCGCCCGTGCGCTGGATGGCCGCCGGGTCCTCGACGGCCCGGCGCTGGCCCGGGCGCTCGCCGCTGCCTCCGCCGCCGGCTATGACGCGGTCGAACGCCCGGTCGAGGGCACCATCCTCACCGTCGCTCGGGCCGCTGCTGAAGCGGCGACCCGGCGGGCGGCTGAGTCCGGGCCGACGCCCGCCGCGGTGCTCAGCGCGGCCACCGGGGCGGCAGAGGCGGCACTGGCCGACACCACCCAGCAACTCGATCCGCTGCGGCGGGCCGGTGTGGTCGACGCGGGCGGGTGCGGTTTCGTCGTGGTGCTCGAAGCCTTTGCGGCCGTCCTCGTCGGTCAACCGACCCGCTCCACCGGTCAGCCAGCCCGCCCGACAGCGCTGGCCGGCCCGACAGCGCCGCGGGCCGTGGCCAAGGCCGTGACTCCGACCGTCGCGCGACCGCGCGCGGCTCCGTCCCCGGCGTCGTACGCCGCGCCGACCGGCCTGGCGTACGAAGTGACCTACCTGGTGGACGCCGCTGACGCCGCGATCGCCGGTCTGAGGGCGTCCCTGTCCTCGCTCGGCGAATGCCTGGTCGTGAGCGGCGGCGAAGGGCTGTGGCACATCCACGTCCACGTCGACGACGCGACTGCGGCCGTCGACGCCGGCGCGAGCGCGGGGCGCCCACGCCAGATCAGGATCACCCGGCTCGACGGCGGGCAGGCTGGCGGCGACTGTGCGCCCGGGCTGCCCCGGTCCGCGTCGTACGCCGGTCGCACGAGGAGGGTGGCCCGGTGATGGCGGCCTCTCTCGCCCGCGCCGGCACGCTCGTCACGACCATTGTGGGTGCGGGCGCCGATAGGCTCGTGGACGACCTTGCCGGCGTGGTCCGCGCCAACCAACCGCAGGTCCGCACGGTGGTCCTTGCGGGCGGTCAGCGCAGACGTTCCCTGCTCATCGGGGTGGAGTGATGGCGAAGATCCGTCCGCTCAGGCCCAACGCGACCTTGGGCACACATCTGCTGAGCATCCTCACCGAGATCCTCGCTCGGCCGCTGCGCGAGAAGCTCGACCTGGTGACCTTCGGTGACATGCTGCGGCACTACCCGCGTAGGTACGTCCAGCGCGGCGAGCTGACAGACCTCGGCTCCCTGCAGATCGGCGAAGAAGCCACGGCGATGGTCGAAGTGGCCTCCGTCCGTCACACGGACGCTGCTCTGAAGAAGGACCGCAAGCGCAAGCTCCACATCGTCGACGTCGTCGTCACCGACGGTCGGGGCCAGCTCTCCCTGAAGTTCTTCAACCAACCCTGGCGGAAGCACCAGATCAATGTGGGGATGCGGGCCCTCGTTGCTGGGAAGGTCGAGACCTACCGTGGCCAACTGCAGCTCACCCACCCCGACTTCGTCACCCTCACCGATGACCCTGAGTACGACGAGAACCTCGCCGAGGGGTTCGCGGGGCGGCTGATGCCGATCTATCCCTCCACGACGGCGGTCCCCACCTGGACGATCGCCAGGATCATCCGCCACGTCCTCGACGGCCTCAGGGTGCTACCAGACCCGATCCCGCCCGACGTCCGCGAACGCCACGGCCTGCCCGCCCTCCGGGACGCCTACTTCGCGCTGCACCGGCCGGCAGACTGGGACGACGTGAAGCTCGCCCGCAAGCGGTTCCGGTTCGAGGAGGCGTTCGTCCTGCAGACCGAGCTCGCCCGGCGCCGGTCGGCGGCGCGGGAGCTACCCGCCGTCCCTCGCGTCGCGCGCGCTGACGGTCTGCTGGCGGCGTTCGACGCGCGGCTGCCGTTCGAGCTGACCGACGGGCAGCAGGAGGTCGGAACCTCGATCACGGCGGACCTCGCTCGTGACCACCCGATGCAGCGGCTGCTGCAGGGGGAGGTCGGCAGCGGCAAGACCGTCTGTGCCATCCGGGCGATGCTCACCGTCGTGGACGTCGGCGGACAGGCGGCACTCCTGGCCCCCACCGAGGTCCTCGCCCAGCAGCATCACCGGTCGATCACCCAGATGCTCGGCCCGCTCGCCGAGCGGGGATTCATCGGTGGCGCCGAGGACGGCACCCGGGTGGTCCTTCTCACGGGGTCACAGAGCACGGCCGTACGCCGGAAGGCGCTGCTCGAGGTCGCCTCAGGCGCGGCCGGACTCGTGGTCGGCACCCACGCCCTGCTCGAAGACAAGGTGCAGTTCGCCGACCTGGGCCTCGTGGTGATCGACGAGCAGCACCGGTTCGGTGTGGAGCAGCGGGCGGCGCTCACTGCGAAAACCGACGGCGCCCCACCCCACGTCCTGGTGATGACGGCGACCCCGATTCCGCGCACCGTGGCGATGACGGTGTTCGGGGACCTCGAGGTGTCCACCCTCACCGAGCTGCCGAGGGGTCGCGCGTCGATCCAGACGAGCGTCGTTCCGGTGACCGACAGGCCGGCGTGGCTCGACCGGGTCTGGCTCAGGGTGCGGGAGGAGGTCGCCACCGGGCGTCAGGCGTACGTCGTCTGCCCGCGTATCGGCGACGACGGTCCGGAGGAGGAGATCGTCGAGCCCGACGGCACCCGCCCACCGGTGCTCAAGCTGATCCAGGGCGGACTGAGCCGCACCCGCGCCCCTTCGAGCCGGGCCGAAGCCGTCGCCCTGATCGACCTTGCCGCGGCGCTGGCCGAGGGGCCGTTGGCGGGCCTGCGGGTCGAGGTGCTGCACGGCCGGCTGCCGTCAGACGCGAAGGACTCGGTGATGCGGAAGTTCGCGGCGGGGGAGATCGACGTCCTCGTGGCGACGACCGTGATCGAGGTAGGTGTCGACGTCCCGAACGCCTCGACGATGGTGGTCATGGACGCCGACTGGTTCGGCGTGTCCCAGCTCCACCAGCTGCGCGGACGGATCGGGCGTGGCGCCCATCCGGGTCTGTGCCTGCTGGTCACTGGCGCCGAGACTGGCTCCCCCGCCCGGACCAGGCTGGATGCGGTCGCCTCGACGTCCGACGGTTTCGAACTCAGCCGGCTCGACCTGGAGCAACGCCGCGAGGGTGACGTCCTTGGCGCCGACCAGTCGGGACGCCGGTCGAGCCTGCGGATGCTCTCGGTGATCCGCGACGAGGCGGTGATCCAGGACGCCCGCACCGAGGCGAGCGCCGTCGTCGAGCAGGACCCCGAGCTGCGGAGCCACCCCGCGCTTCAGGAAGCCGTTCGTGCGTTGTACGAAGACGACCGGGCCGACTACCTCGAAAAGACCTGAGGCCCGTCAGGTTCGTTCAAAGCGAGCACGTCTCCCAGAGCCGTGATCGAGCGCCCCGACCAGCTGATGGGGTCGATCACGTGCGCGTCCACGTGGTCGGGTGCGATCAGCCGCAGCGCTCGCATCCCGACCGCTTCGGCGCCGGGGAGCTCGTTGCTGTCGCCGTCCCCGACGTACACGCAGTCCTCCGGCGCGACCCCCAACCGCTCGCAAACCAGCAGGTAGATCGCCGGATCGGGTTTCTTGACCCCGACTTCGACAGAGAACACCGGTGCGTCGACGTACCCCGCGACCGGGAGAGTCGGCCAGCACGCTGGGAGTTCGTGCGTGCAGTCGCTCACCAGCCCGACCCGGACGCCTCGCTGCTTGAGGGCGCGCAGGGTGGGCGCGGCGTCCGGGCGCAGGCGTACGTACCCGCTCTGGGTGGACCGGCGGGCCGCACACGCGGCTGCGCAGGTCTCGTCATCGGGCTCGACTCCGCAGGCGCGAGCGAGCCACCGCATCGTCGCCTCCAGGTCGCCGAGCCGCCCACGTGCCCGGTCCGGCCAGGAGCCGCGTACCGCGTCCGCATACACCTCGACGGGGACGCCGAGAACTGCGGCGACCCGCTCGTGGCCCGCGTGGCGTTCGCGGGCGGACGCACTCTCGGAGAGGGTGCCGAAGAAGTCGAAGATCACCGCGCCGGCGCGGTGTTGATCGATTCGCTCGCTCCGCTCGCTCATGTCTCGAAGGGTAGGCGCGGGCCGAGGCCTTGGCTCGCCAGGGGCGCGTTGCGAGAGGATGGCGGGTGATGAGCCGAATCGTCGCTGGACAAGCCCGCGGCCGCCGCCTGGCGGTCCCGGAGGGTCGTGACACCCGCCCCACCTCCGATCGGGTGCGCGAGGCGTTGTTCGCATCCCTTGAGGCCGACCTCGGCGACCTCGACGGGCACCGTGTCCTCGACCTGTACGCCGGCAGCGGGGCGGTGGGCATCGAGGCGCTCTCCCGTGGCGCCGGGGCCGTGGTCCTGGTGGAGGCGAGCCGCCGGGTGGCGGGCCTGATCCGGCAGAACCTCCGCACCATCGGACTCCCCGGTGGCTCGGTCCTGGTGGGCAAGGTGGAGCGCCTCGTCAGCGACCCGCCGCCCGCGGATCTGCCGTTCGACGTGGTCTTCCTCGACCCGCCGTACGCCATGACCGACGAGGCCGTGCGCGGCGTCCTCGGCCGGCTTCGGGAGCACCACTGGTTGGCCACTGACGCCGTCGTGGTGCTGGAGCGGTCGACGCGGACCGGCGAGTTCGCCTGGCCCGACGGCTTTGTCGCCGATCGGATGCGGCGCTACGGCGACACAGCCCTTTGGTACGGTCGCGCCGCGAGCGGGGAGTGAGACGGTACGACCAGCTCGCCAGCACCCTCACACGTTCAGGAGTCAGCCGTGCACCGCGCCGTATGTCCGGGGTCGTTCGACCCGGTGACCAACGGGCACCTCGACATCATCGTCCGTGCCGCCAGGCTCTTCGACGAGGTCACGATCGCGGTGGGCGCCAACCCCCGTAAGGCCGGGCTCTTCACGGTCGAGGAGCGGGTCGAGATGCTCCGGGAGGTGACCAAGCACCTGGCTGAGGTACGCGTCACGACGTTCGACGGACTGCTCGTGGACTTCTGCCGGGCGAACGGCATCCAGGCGATCGTGAAGGGCCTCCGGGCAGTCGGCGACTTCGACTACGAACTCCAGATGGCGCAGATGAACCTCCGGCTCGCCGGGGTCGAGACCGTCTTTGTCCCGACAAGCCCCGAGTACTCTTTTCTGTCGTCAAGCCTGGTCAAGGAGGTCGCGGCGTACGGCGGTGACGTCTCGGGGCTGGTGCCTGATCACGTGCTCCGTCTGCTCACCCAGCGGTACGGCGAGCGGGGGGACACGCGCGGCCTGCGGGACGGATGATCGGCTCGTCGCAAGACGGCGGAACCCTCCGCCGTGCCGGCTCGTAGTTCACGTGCCGGTGGGAGGACGAAAGGACAAGCGGTGGACGTGCAGCACAAGCTCGACGAGATCCGGAGACGCGTCGAGAATGCGCGCTCGATGCCGCTCTCAGCGTCGTGCCTCATCAACCGCCCGGAGCTGCTCGCGGCGCTGGTCGAGGTGCAGCGCCTGCTACCCAGCGAGTTCGCGGAGGCGCGCGCGGTGCTCGAGCACAGTCATGAGGTGGTCAACGAGGGTCGCGCCGAGGCCCAACGCCTGGTGGAGGAGGGGCGTCGGGAGCGTACGTCCCTGATCAACAACACGCAGATCCACCACGATGCCCGCCAGGCGGCCGACGAGTTGCTCGTCCAGGCCCGCGAGGAGGCCGAGGGGCTTCGGCGGGAGGTCGACGACTACGTCGATCACAAGCTGGCCGGCTTCGAGATCGCCCTCCAGAAGACCCTCGCCTCGGTGGCCCGGGGGCGCGACCGGCTCCACGACGGTGGCGGTCCACCGGTCGGCAACGCCGAGGCCGCGGCGGTGCGCCAGGAGGTCGATGAGTACGTCGAGCAGAAGCTGAGCCGGTTCGAGCAGTCGCTCCACAAGACTCTGGACGCCGTGACGCGCGGGCGGGATCGCCTGCGCGACCGGAGCGGCCTCGACACCTTCACCGAGGACGAGGACGCGCCGCCCCTGCCCGGAGGCTGATGGACGGCACCCGCCCGGAGGGCGATGAAGAGGGCCCAGCCCGGAGGGTGCGCGGCGTCCTACTCGCCTGAGATGACCGGACTTGCCGGCGATCCCGGGGTCCGGTTGAGCGGCGGCGGACAGTCTCGGGTACCCTCGATAACCGGTCTCATTCGAGGTCGGGTCAGTCACGTGCAAAGACGAAAGCTAG
This sequence comes from Actinopolymorpha alba DSM 45243, assembly GCF_000373925.1. Taxonomy (GTDB): domain Bacteria; phylum Actinomycetota; class Actinomycetes; order Propionibacteriales; family Actinopolymorphaceae; genus Actinopolymorpha; species Actinopolymorpha alba. The sequence continues at coordinate 116,667 of NZ_KB892741.1, forward strand.
GACGCCTTGAGTAATCTCGACCCTCAGGCGCCGCTTGTGCTCGACATTCGCGAGCTCAGCCGCCGCCCGGGGGCCCAGCGTAAGCTCCAGCTTTCCGTCCCCGCTCCGACTGACCTGGGCACGGATGTGTTCGGCGTTCCTGAGGGCAGCGCGCTGGATCTGAGGATCCGGCTCGAGTCGGTGGTCGAGGGAGTGCTCGCGTCCGGTGTGGCGCGGGTGCCGCTCGTCGGGGAATGCGTGCGCTGCCTGGAGCCGATCGAGCAGGCGCTCGATGTCGACTTCCAGGAGCTCTACGCCTACCCCGAAAGCGGCGTCGAGGACGACGAGGCCAGTCGGCTCGAGGGCGACCTGCTCGATCTCGAGCCGGTCATCCGGGACGCGGTGGTGCTCGCGCTGCCGTTCCAGCCGGTGTGCATGGACGACTGTCCAGGTTTGTGCCAGATCTGTGGCGCGCGCCTGGCCGACGACCCTGATCACCGGCACGAGGCCCAGATGGACCCGCGATGGGCGGCACTTGCCGGCCTCGCGGTCGACGACAGTGACGACGAAGGTCGCGGACCGTCCGACGACCCGAGGTAAAGGAGTAAGTGCCGTGGCCGTTCCCAAGCGGAGGGTTTCGCGGAGCAACACCCGTAGCCGGCGGGCGCAGTGGAAGGCGTCGGCGCCGCGGTTGGTGACCTGCGCCAACCCCGCGTGCCGCTCTCCTCAGCTCCCGCACCGGGCCTGCCCTGCGTGTGGCCAGTACGGCCCCCGTGGCGGTCGCCGTCAGGTCCTCGACGTCTGAGTTTCACCGTGGAGCGCGTCGGGGGAACAGAAGCGTACGACGAGCTGAGCCAGCGGCTCGGGCTCGCGCTTGACAGTGCGCTCCTGGAGCGAGCGTTAACGCATCGTTCGTACGCCTATGAGAACGGCGGCCTGCCGACGAACGAGCGGCTTGAGTTCCTTGGTGACGCCGTACTCGGCCTCGTCATCACCGATGCGCTCTTCCGCACCCACCCCGATCTCTCCGAAGGCCAACTCGCCAAGCTGCGGGCGGCGGTCGTCAACATGCGGGCGCTCGCCGACGTGGCCCGCGGCATGGAGCTTGGCCGCTATCTCAGGCTCGGTCGGGGCGAGGAGACGACCGGTGGTCGCGACAAGTCGTCGATCCTGGGCGACGCGGTCGAGGCGGTCATCGGCGCGGTCTACCTGGCCGGTGGCTTCCCCCTCGCCACGGAGTTCGTCCACCGGCTCTTCGATCCACTGCTTGAGTCTTCGGCCCGCCTGGGGGCGGGTCTGGACTGGAAGACGAGCCTGCAGGAGCTGACCGCGCGGGCCTCGCTCGGCGTTCCGGAGTACGTCGTCGAAGAAGAGGGCCCCGACCACGAGAAGGTCTTCACGGCCCACGTCGTGGTCGCCGGCACCGACTACGGCGTCGGCACGGGACGGAGCAAGAAGGAAGCCGAGCAGCAGGCAGCGGAGGCCGCCTGGACGGCGATCCGCGCCATGCTCGGCGAGAGCACCGACGCGACCCTCGGCGAGCGCCGCGGCGGTGCCACCAAGAACGCCGCCTCGCGGCCTTCCGTGTCCTGACGGACCCAGCCATGCCCGAGTTGCCTGAGGTCGAGGTGGTCCGGCGGGGCCTGGAGCGCTTCGTTGTCGGCCAGGATGTCGCGGCCGTCGAGGTGCGTCACTCGCGGCCGATCCGTCGGCATGCGGCCGGCCCGCGGGATTTCAGCGACCGGTTGGTCGGTCGTCGGATCACCGACGTACGCCGGCGCGGCAAGTATCTCTGGCTGCCACTGGATTCCGGGGACGCTCTTCTTGGTCATCTCGGCATGAGTGGGCAGTTCGTGGTCCAGGGACCCGGTGTGCCGGACGAGCCGCACCTACGGGTCAGGTTCTGCTTCCGTGATCCGGCCGCACCGCAGTTGCGGTTCGTCGACCAGCGGATGTTCGGGGGCCTGTCCATCAGCCCGGGTGGTGCCGAACTCCCGGATGAGATCAGTCACATTGCCAGGGATCCGATCGATCCGGAGTTCGACGACGACGCGTTCGTCGTGGCGTTGCGTCGCCGCCGCACCGGTGTCAAGCGCGCCTTGCTCGACCAGAGATTGGTCTCCGGCATCGGCAACATCTACGCCGACGAGGCTTTGTGGCGGGCCAGGCTCCATTACGCCCGGCCGACTGACACGATGCGGGGGTCCGAGGCCGTGCGCCTGCTCGCCGCCGTTCGGGACGTGATGGGTGCGGCGCTGACGGCTGGTGGTACGTCGTTTGATCGCCTGTACGTCAACGTGAATGGCGAAAGTGGCTATTTCGACAGGTCACTCGCGGTCTACGGCAGGGAAGCCCAACCCTGCGACGAATGTGGGACACCTGTCCGGCGTGACGCGTTCATGAATCGTTCGTCCTTCACGTGCCCGCGCTGCCAGCCACGCCCGCGTCGCGGGCGCTGGTGAGCGGTAATGATCACGTATACGTGGTCATTACCCGCTTCACGTGGTGTCGACGCCATGTGAGGCAGGCAATGACCACGTATACGTGATCATTCAGTCGAAGCCGGTAGAACCCTGTCCCCGTTGGGATCTCGCGCTGGCCAGGGACCTTCGCCGGAAACTTCTTCGTACGCAAGGCCATCTTGACGGTGGTCCTTTGCCCTGAACGGCCGCCGGCTCCCGAAGTCGCGGAATCCGCGAATCTCCCGAACGCCGCGAGGTGGGACGCTCGGGCGCCGGCGATTTCGCCCCCTTGATCCGTGGATGAGTGAGGAGCGCGATCAGGCAATTACAATGGGTGGCGATGTCGTCACCTTGACGGCATGGGCGTCTGGTGAGACTCTAGAGACACCGCCAGCACTCCCTGCCCCGTTTGAGTGCTGTGATGTAGCGACTCAACCTTTTCGGTCTCTCAGCGTGGAGGACCCCATATGGCGAAAGCGCTCCTCGGCCACGTCGGTGGCCCCGACCCCCGTCTGGTCTCCGAGGTGCGACGTCTGCAGCAACGAGTTTCGGAGCTGGAGGCGCATGTGATGCGACTTCAGGCTGAAAACGATTCCCTCAGTGCGGCAGTCCACGAAGGGCAGCTGCTCACCATCGAAGCGCAGCACGAACCTGCGCTCACCTGAGGGCGATCCCGGACTCAACCGCGGACCTGCCTCGTACGACACCATATTCAGCAATCAGCGGGACGCCTTGCGTAAGGCGTCCCGTTTGGTATGTCAGGGTCGTGGCACCGACCAGAGGGGCACCCGCCCAGCGGGTACGCCACCGGCCGCCCCCGCGTTAGACGGGAGGCGCACTCGCTTGCCGAGACGTCAAAGCGAGCCTGCGAGCAGTCCGGCGAGGGAGTGCGGCTTCCGTCTAACGCCCCAAGGAGGAGTCGTCCAGGGGACGCGCGTCGGCGTCCGACCGCGGTGATCCCACCGGTATCGTCGTACGGTCCAGACCACCGACGAATGACCCGACGAGCCGCCACCCGACGCCCAGCCAGCCGACGAAGCAGGGCCGCGCCAGTACCAAGGAGAGTCGAGCGTTGTATCTCAAGAGCCTGACGCTCCGGGGTTTCAAGTCGTTCGCGTCCTCGACGACCTTGCACTTCGAGCCGGGCATCACCTGCGTCGTCGGCCCCAACGGCTCAGGCAAGAGCAACGTCGTCGACGCGATCGCCTGGGTGATGGGCGAGCAGGGAGCCAAGAGCCTGCGTGGCGGCAAGATGGAGGACGTGATCTTCGCCGGCACCGCCGGCCGCGCTCCTCTTGGCCGGGCCGAGGTCGTCCTGACCATCGACAACACTGACGGCGCCCTGCCGATCGAGTACTCCGAAGTCACGATCAGCCGGATCATGTTCCGCAACGGCGGCTCGGAGTACTCCATCAACGGCCGGACCTGCCGGTTGCTCGACATCCAGGAGCTGCTGTCAGATTCCGGCATCGGCCGGGAGATGCACGTCATCGTCGGGCAGGGCCAGCTCGACACGATCCTGCACGCGACGCCCGAGGACCGCCGAGGCTTCATTGAGGAGGCGGCCGGCGTTCTCAAGCACCGCAAGCGCAAGGAGAAGGCCCTCCGCAAGCTCGACGCCACCGAAGGCAACCTCACCCGCCTGCAGGACCTCCTCACCGAGATCAGGCGAGCGTTGCGACCGCTCGGCAAGCAGGCGGAGGCCGCCCGCAAGGCCGCGGTGATCCAGGCGGACGCCCGCGACGCGCGACTCCGCCTGCTCAGTGACGACCTCGTGCAGCTGCGGTCCACGCTGGAGCGGGAGGTTGCCGACGAGGCGGCCATGCGCGAGCGGCGTACCACGGTCGAACGCGAGCTCGCCGGGGTCCAGCGGGAGGAAGCCGAACTCGAGGAGGAGCTGCGCGAGGACGCGCCGCGGGTCACCCGCGCCCAGGAGACGTGGTTCCACCTCGCGAGCCTGAAGGAACGGCTCCGTGGCACGGCCAGCCTGGCGGCCGAGCGGAGTCGCAACCTCGCGGACGCGGCGGAGGAGCCCAGCGGTCGGGACCCCGACCAGCTCGAGGCCGAGGCCGCCCGGATCCGGTCTGAGGAGGCCGAGATCGAGGCGGAGGTCGAGGGACACCAGTCTGCCCTCGACGAGGCGCTGGGTTTCCGTCAGGCGTCGGAGCGCGCCCACGCCGAGGAGGAACGCCGGATCGCCGCGCTCCTGCGTGCCGCCGCCGACCGCCGGGAAGGCTTGGCTCGGCTCTCCGGACAGGTCAACACCGTGCGCAGCCGGCTGGAGACCCGACAGAACGAGATCGAACGCCTGACGGCGGCCCGCGGCGAGGCCGAGACCCGGGCCGGGACCGCTCAGCGGGAGTTCACCGAACTCGAGAGCCAGGTGGCGAACCTGGACGCCGGCGAGAGCGGGCTGGACGCTCAGCACGACGTTGCTGTCGGCGCCCTGGAGGCGGTCGACGAGCGGCTCCGGGCGCTTCGCCAGGATGAGCAGGATGCCGAGCGTGAGCGCGCTGCCCTGGAGGCCCGCAAGGAAGCCCTCGAACTCGGCCTCAGCCGCAAGGACGGCGCTGCCGCGCTGCTCGCCGCCACCGAACGGGTCTCCGGTCTGCTCGGCTCAGTGGCCGCGTTGCTGACGATCGAGCCGGGGTACGAACCCGCGGTGGCCGGCGCCCTCGGACGGACCGCCGATGCGGTCGCGGTCGGCACCGTCGACGCGGCGGTGGGCGCGTTGCTGCACCTGCGTACCGAGGACCTTGGTCGGGCCGGGATGCTGCTCGGTGGAGCGGTGACGGGGGCGGAGGACGACCCGAGCGGCTGGCCGCAGCTGCCGCCGGGCGCGAGGTACGCCGTCGACGTGGTGACCGCACCGTCGCAGGTGCTGCCTGCGCTGGTCCGGCTGCTCCGCAAGGTGGCCGTCGTCGATGATCTGGCCGCGGCCCGCTCGCTCATCGCGGACCTGCCCGACCTGATCGCCGTGACGCGCGACGGCGACCTCCTCGGCGTTCATCTCGCTCATGGTGGCTCGGCCGCGCAGCCGAGCCTGCTCGAGGTGCAGGCCGCGGTGGACGACGCCGCGGAACGCCTCCGGCAGGCGACCGAACGCGCGGGCCGGCTCCGCATCGAGCGGGCCGAGTCCGAGGAGCAGCGGACGGTGACGGCCCAGGCGGTCGAGTCGACGCTGGCTCGCCTCCACGAGTCAGACGCGGAGCTGGCCGCCGTCGCCGAGCGGCTCGGGCAGCTGGGGTCGGCGGCGCGGTCCGCCCAGGCGGAGGCCGACCGCCTCGGCAAGGCGATCGACGAGGCCCACGAGGCGGCCAGCCGCGACGAGACCGGGCTCACCGAACTCGAGCAGCGGCTGGCGGCGGCCGAGGACGGCCCCGACGACGATCCCTCGACGGACGAACGCGACCGGCTCGCCGAGGTTTCCAAGGAAGCCCGCCAGCGCGAGATGGAGTCCAGGCTGGCGCTGCGTACGGCCGAGGAACGCGCCCGTGCCCTCGCCGGGCGCGCCGACTCGTTGGAGCGGGCCGCGCGCGAGGAACGCGCCGCCCGCGAGCGGGCGCGGCTCCGTCGGGAACGCCGGGCCCGGGAGGCTCTGGTGGCGACGGCCGTCCTGGCGGCGGTGGAGCAGGTGCTGGCCCGGCTCGAGGTGTCGCTCGCGGCGGCAGGCCGGGAACGCCAGGAAGCCGAGCAGGCGCGCACCGCCCGGGAGGCGGCCGTGCACGGCGTACGCCAGCGGGTGCGCGCACTAGCCGGTGAGCTGGACGAGCTGACCAACACCGTGCATCGCGATGAGATGGCGCGCGCCGAGCAGCGGATGCGGATCGAGCAGCTGGAGCAGCGCGCCGTCGAGGAGCTCGGGGTCGATCCGGAGACGCTGGTGCGCGACTACGGCCCGGACGTACCCATTCCCCCGTCCCCAGCGGCGCCCGGAGCGTCCGGCGACGAGCAGGGCGAGCTCGAGGAGGCGCCCCCTCGCCCGTACGTCCGCACCGAGCAGGAGAAGCGGCTCAAGAGCGCGGAACGCCAGCTCACCATGCTGGGCAAGGTCAACCCGCTGGCGCTGGAGGAGTTCGCGGCGATGGAGGAACGCCACACCTTCCTCTCCCGCCAGCTGGAGGACCTGAAGAAGACCCGCAAGGACCTGCTCGACATCGTCCGCGAGGTCGACGAACGCGTCGAGCAGGTCTTCACGTCCGCGTGGCACGACACCGAGAAGCAGTTCGAGCACGTGTTCAACCGGCTCTTCCCTGGCGGTGAGGGCCGGCTCGTCCTCACCAAGCCCGAGGACATGCTCGCGACGGGTGTGGAGGTCGAGGCGCGGCCCCCGGGCAAGAAGGTCAAGCGGCTTTCGTTGCTGTCCGGTGGCGAGCGGTCCCTGGTGGCGGTGGCGTTCCTCGTGGCCCTCTTCAAGGCGCGGCCGAGCCCGTTCTACCTGCTCGACGAGGTGGAGGCCGCGCTCGACGACACCAACCTCGGCCGGCTGCTGGAGATCTACGAGGAACTGCGCGAGAACAGCCAGCTGCTCGTGGTCACCCACCAGAAGCGCACGATGGAGGTCGCCGACGCGTTGTACGGCGTGTCGATGCGGGGTGACGGGGTTTCGGCGGTGATCAGCCAGCGGCTCCGGGAGGCGGAGTCCGCCTGAGCCGCTCTGCTCGGCACCAGGGGTAGGTCAGGTCGCGACGGCGAGCTGCGTGCGGTGATGTGTCGGGGTGTCGATCTCGTCGAGCACCGCGATCGCGAAGTCGTCGTACGTGATGCGGTTGCTGGCGGCCTCGTCGATAGTCAGCACCGGCGCGCCGGCGAGCGTGTAGCGGCCCGCCCGCGTGCCGTCGTGGTCGAAGTCCCCGGCCGGACTGATCACCAGCCAGTCGAGGGTGGTGGTCGCCGCCCGGAGGGTCTCGAGTCCGGCGGCATGGCCGAGGCAGAAGGGCAGGTACTCCGGCGGGAAGTCGGGCCCGTCAAGTACGCGTACGCCCGGCTCCGTTTCCAGGGTCACCGAGATGCCGATGACCAGCAGGCGACCGACGCCCGCGCGGGGGAGCCCAGCCAGCAGCGCATTGGTCGCGCTGACGTAGAAGGCGTCCGCTGGCACCTCGAGATCGGCGACGGTACTCACGGCGGCGTCGTGCCCGTCCGCGGCCGCGGCGACGCTGGCCGGGTCGGTGACGTCGCCGGCGACGACCGTGACGCCGGTGGCTGAGAGGTGGGGGTACTTCGCCGGATCCCGGACCACGGCGGTGACCTGGTGGCCGCGCGCCTGCGCCTCGGTCACGACCCGGCGGCCGGCCCTCCCACCGGCGCCGAAGACGACTACTTTCATGCGCTCGCTCCGATTCGTTGAAGGCGGGGCGTGGATCGCCGACCGCTCGACCGTGGACGGTAGACCGCGAGGGGTGGGTTACCGCAACGAAACTGACCCGGGATGCGGGACGGGTGCCATTCGTCCGCGCCGCGATCGGGCTCATGTGCGCGCTACCGTCGGCACGGTGACCGAACCCCTGCGCGCCGACATGTTCCAGCCCGGCTGCCCCTCGAATGTCACGCCGTTCCAGATTGGCGACAAGTGGGCAGGGATGGTGATCCTGTGTCTCGAAGGCGGCCCGAGACGGTTCTCCCAGCTCCGCGTGCCACTTCGTCGGGTCACACCCAAGGTGCTCACCGAGACGCTGCGGGCGCTGGAACGCGACGGGATGATCACCCGTACCCGCTATGACGAGGTGCCACCCAGAGTGGAGTACGCGCTGACGCCGCTCGGGCGTACGTTGCTCGAGCCCCTCGCGGCCTGCCGGGAGTGGGCCGAGCGTCATCTGGCCGAGCTTCTCGAGGCGCGCGCGGCGTATGAGCGGACGGCGTATGAGACATCGCGAACCGACGTTTTCGAGAGGTCGCGGAGTTAGAGGTCGCGCGACCCCGTAATTCGGGCCCGGCCTGCGGGACCGGATCGGCATTGGTTAGCCTTGCCTAATCTCGCTCCCCTTGAGGGTGCGCCGGAGCGAGCGTGCGTTGGGAGAGGTGATCGTGGCGACCGTCGTTCCGTACGACCGCGACGGCGTCGCGACGACGGGATCACGATGTGCCGCTTGGGAAACAGGACTTCCGGCATGTCTGCGGAGCCTGCGACGGGTAACCACCTTCATAGAGGTCGCGCGGACAGGGGCGTCGGGTCGCCCGCGGCTTCCGGATCCGCGCGACCTCTTGGCGCCGTTCCTTCACCGAGAGGCAACTGCCGTGGCTGTACGACGTGTGCTTGCGCTGCTGGCTGGTGTTCTCGTGGCGACCGGGCTCGCGGCCTGTTCGGGCAACGAGCCGGCGACATCGGGGCCTGGCGGAGCGTCGACGAAACCCGCTGGGCGGACGGTGACTGTTTCTGACGCGCAGGGCACGGTTGCCCTGAAGGCGCCGGCGAAGCGGGTGGTCGCGCTCGAGTGGGTCTACGCCGAAGATCTGCTGGCGGTCAACGTGACGCCGGTCGGGATCGCGGACAAGGCGGGCTACTCAAAGTACGTCGGTGGAGGGGCGCGGCTGGCACCCCAGATCAGGGACGTTGGCAGCCGCGAGATGCCCAACATCAATGCCATTCAGGCTTTGCGGCCCGATCTCATCGTGACAGACATGAGCCGCGGCGCGTCGAACATCAGCCAGTTGAGGAGCGTCGCGCCGGTCCTCGTTTTCAACCCGTACCGCTCCGACATGTCGGCGTGGGACGAGATGCGTACGACATTCCTGCAGCTGTCAACGGCGGTCGACCGGTCAGCGCAGGCGGCGAAAGTGCTGAACCGACTCGACGCCACGGTGCGGGTCGGCAAGCAGAAACTGTCAGACTCCGGTAAGGGCGACATGGCGTTCGCTCTGGTGCAGGGCTTCTCCGAGCAGGGGATGCCGGTGATCCGGATATTCGGATCGACATCCCTTGCCGGCGAGACGATCGAGCAACTCGGACTGAAGAACGACTGGAAGGGAAGGCCCGACCAGTACGGCTTTTCGACGGTGAATGTCGAGGATCTCGGTTCGGTGTCAATGGCTGATTTCCTCTATCTGGCCGCGCCCAGAGACAACATCTTCACCGGAACGCTCGCGAACAATGCGGCGTGGAAGGACCTTGAATTCGTACGAACGAGCCGGGTGCACGCCCTTGGCCAAGGTACGTGGTTCTACGGCGGCCCGTTGTCGACCATGCGGTGCGTCAACGAGGTTGTTCGGGCGCTCGCGTGACGCAGGTATGTGACAGCAGCGTGGGGGAGTCCGACTGGCTGGGGCCGCGTGTGCCCTCAGACGAAGATTCGCACGGAAGCGAAGCGAGTCCGTTTGACGTGTGGCTCCGGGCATCCGATCTCGCGGATCCATCCCGCCCGGAGCTCACGCGACTGGTCCGTGGTGTCGAACTCGCGTCGGCGTGCGCACCAGCGGTTGCCGCGGCTCTGTTGTGGAAACGGTACGCCTGGTCTGTCGTGCAAGCCAGCCTTGACGGTTGGCTGACGGATGAGGTGCCCGACCTTACGCTCGAGGCGGTATCCGTGCGATTCTCGCTGGCGCGGCCGTACGCCGTCGTTCGTTCGGCCGCTCCAGCACAAACGTCTGTCGGTATCAGTCGAGCTGACCTCAGCCGGTGGCTTGCGAACGACGTTATCGCCGGACACCTCCAGCCAGTTCTCGAACGCCTTCACACCACTACCCGAGCCGGCAGGCGGCTGCTGTGGGGGTCGGCCGCACACGCGGTCGCGTACCCGCTGGTCGATCTCTTCGCCGATCCGGTACGCGAGGTGCCAGATTTCCTTGAGCAGGTGGGTCCGCCCATCGCTGGTCTGGTGGATGTCGTGACGTCGCCGTCGGACACCGGGCCGCGGATCGAGATCGTACGTCGAACGTGCTGCCTGGCGTTTCGCAGCGGGACGCCGGTGGTGTGCGGATACTGCCCGATCAGCCAAGCTGACAGGGCGGTCGAGGCCGGCACACTCCGCTGACCCGGCCTCCCGAACAGACTCTCCGGACATCTCGAAGTAGTTCAAACGCCTTGAAAATAAGGGTTCTAGTGGTCTCCATTGGTTGCGACAGCGATCTTGGTGGAGTACGATCGAACGTATGAGCGACGGCGATGGCGATGGTGTGGGGATCTCACCGCTCCCGCCCGGGTTTGCTGACATGCTTCCCGGTCCGGAGTTGGTGGTGGCATTCGCTGCTGTTGACCAGTCGGCGTGTAATGGTTACGAGTTGGGTGAGCTGGTTCGTGCCGCGCGGAAGCTCGCTCGCTGGGCTGAGTACCTGAGTCTTGGTGCTGTGAATGCGTTGGCGCA
>NZ_KB892742.1 GCF_000373925.1 Actinopolymorpha alba DSM 45243
CCGGACAACTGTTGAGCCTGCACCCCATGGCGCAACGATTCCTCCGCGGACTCCCCGCAGAACTCGTGCAGTCACTCAACCAACGCTGCACCTGGATGCTCTGCCGCCGCCCAGCCATCAGCTGCGACCTCGACCACACCAAACCGTACGCTCAAGGCGGCGAAACCTCCGTGGACAACGTGGCACCGCTATGCCGACGCCACCATCGGGTGAAGACCGAGGGCGACTGGAAGGTCGAACAAACCAGCCCAGGCCACCTCAGGTACACCGACCCGCACGGACGGAAGTATGAGGTGACCCCACCACGCCTCACCGACCCCGTAGAACCCGACGACCCCGACCCCCCACCTTTCTAGCCAGGGCGGAAAGAAGGGGACAAGGAAACAAGACGGCAGGCTCGAAACCCTTGAAAGAAGGGGCTGTCGAGCCTGCCGGTATGCGCGTTCCGAGCTATGGACCAGGTGGCACGACTGCCCAACCCCGCCGCGTCCTGGGCTGGCGAGCCGCCACGACGATGAAGACCCAGCTCGTGCTGGACGCGCTGGAGATGGCGATCTGGATCCGCGGCACGATCCACGCCCTAGGAGGGCTGTCCATCCCGCGACTCGCGCAGGTATGCGGCGAGGGCGCTGAGATCGCGCTCGCTGTAACCGGCGTCCGCGGCCTCGTGGACGAGCCGGCGGTTGAGGGGTAGCTGTTCCAGCGGAGCTTGCACGCGACGAGCGAGCGCGTCGGCGAGGTCCAGGTCCTTGGCCAGCAGCCTGAGGCTGAAGTCCACCGGTGCGTCTTCTGGTCGTACGAAAGCGTCCCGCTTGTAGTGGACGAACGGCGCGGCGATGGCGCTCGCCTCGAGCACGTCGTAGGCGGTGGCCCGGGCGATGCCCGCGCGTTCCGCGAGGACCAGAGCCTCAGCCAGCGCGGAGTTGAGCCCGCCCAGTGCGGAGTTCACGGCGAGTTTCATGACTGAGCCGGTCTCGATCTCACCAACGTGGATCACCCGCCGTGCCAGGATGTCGAGCACCGGCCGCACGCGGTCGAGGACTTCCGGGTCGCCGCCCACCATGACGGTCAGCTCCCCGTGCTCGACCAGCTGGACGCTGCCCGACACGGGTGCGTCCAGCAGGGCCGCCGACCGTGCCTCGATGGCAGGTGTCAACTGGCGAACGGTTTCGGGTGCGACCGTGCTCGTCTCGACCAGGACGGCGCCCTCGGAGACACCCGCCGCGAGGCCGTCCTCGCCTTCGTGTACGGCGATCACGGCCTCGTCGTTGGCGAGCGACACGAGTACGACATCCGCGCGCGCCGCCGCCTCGCGAGGGGTGTTGACGGCCACCGCGCCCGTCATCGCGGCGACCTCGAGGGCGCGGGCCCGGGTGCGGTTGTACACGAAGACAGGGCGGTTCGCCCGCCGGAGGGCGCCGACCATGGCCGACCCCATGGTGCCGGCCCCGATGACGGCGACGGCGTTCTCGACCATGGCACGACCGCCCTTTCCGAACAGCTGCCCCCATGCTCGCAGGGACTGTCGGTACTCTCCCCCAGATCTGTCAAAGACACTTAGGGGGTTGTGGGTGTCCCGCGAACACGTACGCCAACTGGTCGAGCGGCGGTGGTTCCAGCGAACCATCATCGCGGTCATCGTCGGCAACGCCGTCACGCTCGGCCTGGAAACGTCGCACACCATCGTCGCGGCGTACGGCAGTGTGTTGCACGTGCTCGATCGCGCGGCACTGGCGATCTTCGTTCTCGAACTCCTGCTGCGGTTGTATGCGTACGGCACAAGGTTCTTCCGTGACCCGTGGAGCATCTTCGACCTGCTGGTTGTGGTGATCGCTCTCGTGCCGGCGTCCGGTCCGTTCTCTGTCGTGCGTGCCCTGCGGGTGTTGCGCGTCCTCCGGTTGGTCTCCCAGGTCCGGTCGATGCGCCGCGTGGTGTCAGGGTTGCTGGCCGCGATGCCTGGCATGGCGTCCACCGGCGCTCTGCTGGGGCTGGTCATCTATGTCGCCGGCGTGATCGCCACCAAGCTTTTCGGGCCGATCTCGCCGGAGTTCTTCGGCAATCTGGGCACCACGCTCTTCACGTTGTTCCAGGTGATGACCGGGGAGGCGTGGCCGGACATCGCGCGGGAGCTGATGGCCGAAGCCCCGATGGCGTGGATCTTCTTCGTGATCTACATCCTGATCTCGAGTTTCGCCGTCCTCAACCTGTTCATCGCCGTGGTGGTCAACGCGATGGAGGCCGAGGTCGCCGAGGAACGCCGCGCAGAGGACGCCGAGCAGGAGGCCGCCGCGATGGAGCGGGACCGCATCCTGCTCGAGGAACTGCGCGCCCTGCGCGCCGAGGTCGCCGAGTTGCGGAAGGTCGGGACGACCTCGGGCTAACTGGTGCTGGAAGGATCGGACGGCATGGGAGAGATCGAGGTACCTGACGACCCGTTCCACCGGATGCTGCACCACATCGGTCCGGGCCAGCTGTCCACCGACACTGCCCAATCCAGCGGCATGCTCCGGTCGGAGGCGATCAGCGGGCGATCGGTCGGGTCCCGGCACCTGTGGATGGGGCACACGCAGGTGTCGGCGCGGACCAGTTCGGCCAACCACCATCACGGTCCGTCGGAGACAGCGATCTACGTCGTGAGCGGCCACCCGGAGTTCGTGTTCTTGGACCTCGAGGGCGACGAGCCCCGGGAACGCCGGATCCGCACGCAGCCGGGTGACTATGTGTTCGTCCCGCCGTACGTTCCGCACCGGGAGGAGAACCCTCATCCCGATGAGGAAGCGTTGGTCGTCATCGCGCGTACCACCCAGGAAGCGATCGTGGTCAACCTCCCCGACCTGCGCTGGAGCTGACGCCGCGCCGTTGTCGGTCGTACCTGCGAACATGTGCGCGTGCGTCAACCGGCGTGGGTTCGTGAGGGCGAGGCGCTCCTTGAGTCGCTCGCGCGGGCCGGGGTCGATGCGGGCGGCCTGGTCGCGATCGTGGTCGTCCCCGGGCTCGGCCTGGGCGTCGCGGCGGGAGCGGAGCGGTGGGCAGTCGCGGCGAATGACCCGGCGGCCATCGTCTCGACTGTCGCCGGCGTCCTCCGCCCGCGGTGGGTGTGGTGGGACGCCCGCACGGCCGCCGGACCGATGCTGGCGTCAGGTGTCCGTGTGCGCGCGTGCTGGGATCTCGCGGCGGTGCATCTGGTGCTCCACGGCGGCCGGCGCTGCGACCCGGCGGCCGTGTGGGCGGCGGTCCGCGATCTGCCTGACCCGCCACCACCCCGCGAGGAGGTCACGCTACTCAACCTCGCCGGCGACGGTGGTGAGGAGAGTCTCGCGCCCATCCGCTCAGACGGGCAGCTGGACCCCGACTGGTCCGAACGCGACTGGGCCGAACGCGACTGGACGCTTGGCCCGGCTTTGACGCGGCCCGGCGAGGCAGCAGCCCTGCTTGCCCAGGCCGCCACGTGGGCGTCGCTCGCCCTCGACGTACAAACTCATCAGGAGCGCGGCCTGCGCGCCATCCCCGATCCGCGGCCGGCGCCGGGTCCGGTGCCGCTCGCGGTGGTGACGGCCTACGCCGAGTCCGCGGCCGCGCTGCTCGCCGCGGAGTTGGAGTACGACGGGCTCCCGCTCGACCTGTCGGCGGCCGAGTCGCTGATCGCCGAGCACATCGGACCGCGCCCCATTGACGCGGCTGAGGAGACGGCGGTGCGGGCGCGCCGGGACACTGCGGTTCTCCGGCACTTCCCGCCCGGGCGGTCCTACGACCTGCGTAATCCCGCACAGGTTCGCGAGCTGCTGGCCCGGATCGGGCTGGCACTCCCCGACACCAGGTCCTGGCGACTGGAGCCGTTCCGCGACACCCACCCGGGCGTCGCCGCGTTGCTGGAGTGGCGGAAGGCGGAGCGCATCGCGACGACGTACGGCTACGGCTGGCTCGACCGGCACGTGGGCGCGGACGGCCGGCTCCGTGGCGGATGGAGCGCCGCCGACGGTGGAGCCGGCCGGATGACGGCCGGTGCGGGCTTACACAACCTGCCGGCCGGTTTCCGGATCGCGGTCGCGGCCGAGCCCGACCAGGTGCTCGTCCGCGCCGACCTCGGGCAGATCGAGCCGCGGGTGCTGGCCGCCGTGTCGGGTGACCGGGCGCTGGCGCGGGCGGCCCGCGACGACGATCTCTACGCGCCGGTCGCAGAGCAGTTGCGGTGCGACCGGCCCACTGCGAAGGTCGCCGTTCTGGCCGCGATGTACGGCCAGACGTCAGGCACCGCGGGGGAGGCGCTCAAGCGGATGGAACGCTCCTACCCGAAGGCCATCGCCTACCTCCGGGCGGCAGAGGAAGCGGGCCAGGTCGGCGAGGACCTTCGTACCTTCGGTGGCCGGCTGCTCCGCCTCCGGCGGCGCGCCCCGGTGGAAGCCGAGCCGGATCCCGAGCCTGACCCGCAGGACGCGCTCGTGACCGCCGACGCCCCACCGGGTGCGCGGCCGGCCGGCCGTGCGTCGGGTCGCGGGAGATTCGCTCGGAACGCCGTGATCCAGGGTGCCGCGGCAGAGTTGTTCAAGGCGTGGGCCGCGAGCGTGCGGACCGGCCTGATGCCCCTGGGCGGCCGCGTCGTCCTGTGCCTGCACGACGAGCTCCTGCTCCACGTCCCCGTCGCGCACGCCGACGCCGCCGCCGACCTCCTCACCCGGTCGCTCGCGTCCACGACGGCGCTGTGGGCAGCCGGCAGCGGCGTACGCTTCGTCGCTGACGTCGCGGTGGTCCAGCGCTGGTCCGAAGCCAAGTAACACCTCATGGATGGGGTCACGGCTTCTTGATCAACCGGGCCGTCAGCGGTGACTTGGCGGAGGTGTCTCGGCATAGAAGCCGAGACACCTCCGCCAAGTCGCCTCCCGCTACCTTCACGATGCCGCGACCTGTCGGCGTGAAGGTTCTTGAACAAGCCTCGATGTGAGACAGCGGCGACCTCACGCGCCCCACCATGCAAGGCCAATTGGGCATGCCTCGAGGGTCAACGAGCAGGGGTCCCTGGTATGAAAGCTTTCTGAATAAGCTCGGCAGCCGCGCGTGGGCATGTGGGCAAAGCCCCGAGAGGGGGCCTACGCGTCGAGGATCGGGATCAGCTGCTCCTCCTCGTAGGCCAGATGGCGTTCCAGCTCGTCCGTGAGCCGTTCGACTTCGGGCAGCACCAGCAGGGGATCCGCGCCCTCGGTGGAGATCGCCTTTTGCAGGTCGTCGAGGAGGGCCGCGATCTTCTGGTGCTCCTCGCGCAGCCGGTCCAGGGTCGGGGCGAGTGCGGGGTGGCGCTCGGCAATGGCCGGGAACCACCCGCCGTCCTCACCGGTGTGGTGGTGATGCAGCCCTTGGCAGACGGTCAGGCAGTTGACCCGGAGTTGGGCGCCCAGGCTGGGGCCCGACTCGGCGAACTCCTTGCGGATCAGGGCGAGCTCTCGCCGGAACGCGTCGTGGATCAGCTTGAGGGCCGCACCCAACGACGTGGCGTTCGGGCGTAGGCCCCCGACTGACTCCAGGCCGACCACGGGGATGACGCGCCTCGTCTTGGCCTGGTAGTCGGCCCAGCCGGAGTCGGCCTCGACCGCACGGGCGAAGACGCGGTCGCGTTCGGCGCCCTCCAGGACGGTGGCCTGCGCCTCGTAGGTGAAGGCCCCGACCTCGACCGTGACGCGGGGATTGGCGACCAGGTTGTGGAACCACGCTGGATGGTTCGGTGCGCCAGCGGCGGAGGCGATGACCAGGCTTCGTTCGGCGCCGTCAGGAAGGTAGCCGAGCGGGGTCGTGTGCGGCGCACCGGACCGCGCTCCAGTGGTGGTCAACAGCAGCAACCGGGCTCCTTCGAATGGACCCCCGACCTGCCCGCCGTTGGCGCGGAACTCCTCGATGATCTGCTGGTTGAAATCGTTCGGCATTCTTGTTTTCTTCTCCAGGATTGGTGATCCCGCGAACGTTCGCGGGCATGAGGAAACAGCCCGATGGGCAAAGCGCATGGATACGTCGCGCGAAAATGCGCGGAAACGTAGAAGGGGCGGGCCTCTCACCCACCCGGCACTCACGCCCTGGCCGGGTGACTCTCTCGCTCTTGGCCCACGGCCGACCCGGCAGTCACACTGTGGACCCTACTGTCATGAATCGGCCAAGGCAACGTTGTGGCTGGAGGTGACGGCGTCGGCGAGTCGGCGAACCCGCTCGGCGTGGGCGTCGTGACCGATCACGACCGGTGGTTCGTTGTACGGCATCGCGTCCGAGCTCCGGCGCAGCTTGATGTACTCACCGCACGCGTCGATGGCGTACGGCTCCATGTCGTCCTGCAATGCTCCGACCACCGTGATGCCGTGCGACTCGCCGATCTGGCGGAACAACGCGACCGCCTCCCGCCGGTGCTCCTTGCCGAGGTTGCGGCCGAGCTCGTCGAGCACCAGGTAGAGGTTGGCCCCGCCAGCACTGGCGAGCGCGGCGGCACAGACCAGCTTGACGGCCTTCTCGTCCATGAGCGCGGTGTTGGCCCGCCGGTTGTACGACACGGGATTGTGGCCCTCGGCCCGGCGCCACCGCGGGACTGCCCGCCAGCGCCACTCCTGCTCCGGATCGGCCGGCGCCTCAGGCGTCGGGTAGTCCAGCGTCGCGCCGTACCCGCCGTACGCCCGGTCCAGCTCGTCGAAGTACTCCGCGACCCTCTGCAGCCGTGAACGGATCGCCTTCGTGACGGTCGCCCGGCCGATCTGCGCGGCGCTCGCCGCCTCAGCGACCCCCTTCTGTGCCGCTTCGAAGTCGGCCCGCCGGGCGGTGCGCTGGGACTCGATCTGCTGCCGCTGGTGACGTTCGTACTCCTCCTGCTGGCGGAGGTAGGACCCCAGCCCCTGGCTCAGCCGGTCGAACGTGCGGAGCTGGCGTTCGGCCGGGGTCCCCTCGCCGTCGCGGCGGTACGTCAGGTCGAGGCGCAGCTGTTCGGGCAGGTCGGGGTCGTTGACCCCCTGCGGGAACGCCGCGCGCAGTGCCTCAGTCAGGGCGCCCTCCGAGGCGTGCGACCAGGCGTCGGCGTCCCAGGCCTGCTGCTGGGGGTCGAGGGTGAGCAGGCGTTCCTGGGCGCTCTCCTCGGAACTGCCCCAGGCGGTGCGGCGGGCGTCGAGGTCGAGGGCGGTCCGTTGGTCGGTGAGCTCGCCGGCCCGTTTGCGGGCCTGGAACCGCAGCTCGGCGTACCGATCGCGTTCCTTCGTCAGCAGGTCGATCTGGAGCTGGCGGTTTTCGACCCGGGTGCGCAGCTCCTGGAAGACCTTGTCGGCGCTGGATCGCTGGGGTTCGAACGCCAGCTCCTCATCGGCGATCTCCTCCAGCCGCTGTCGGAGCCGGTCGACGGACTCCCGGAGCGCGGCGGCCTCCTCGACCGAGCGGGCCGCCGCCAACCGGCGCTGGGCCGCGGTGCGCAGGCCCGTCGCCCGGCGTACCTCCTCGTTGGCCGACTCGACCGCGGCCGCCGCGAACTCGGCGCGGGCCGCCCCGGCCCGCACCCGCGCCTCGCGTCCGGTCATGGGGTCGGTGAAGCCGCCGATCACGACGATGTTGGTACGCCGGTCGACCACGCGGTGCGGGTCCTGGGCGGCGGACACGTCGGCGCCGAGTGCGGCGAGCAGGTCGGGCAGCGCGAGCGGCGTGTCCTGGGCGACGGATTCGTCCGAGGGCACGAGCACCGAACCGGGATGGTCGGAAAGGGCCGCCACGGCGGCGTCGAGATCGGCCGCCGCGACCACCAGGGCGTCGCGGTAGGGCCACACGGCTGGCTCGTAGAGTGACCGCTCGGCCGGCCCCAGCGTGAGCGCGTCGAGCAGGCCGACCGCGGGGATGCCGGCGGCGGCGAGCGCGGCGAGCTGTTCCGGTGCGGCGGACCGGCCGGTCTCGGCGGCCCGCAGGTCGGCCTCGGCCGCTGTCAACTCGCTCTTGGCGCCGCCGACGGCCTCCTGGGCGCCGGCGAGGACCGCCTCGGCGTCGGCCAGCTCCCGCTCCGCGGCGTCGGCGTCCCGGCCGTCCGCGTCCCGGCCAGCTTCGGTGAGGGTGTTGATCCGGATCCGGAGTTCGTCGAGCTTGCTGGAGGTGACCGCCTGCTCCTGGCCCAGCGCGGTGATCTGCTGCTGGACGCTCGCCAGCGCCTTGCGGGCGTCGGCCAGGTCGCGGTCGAGCTGGTCGTCGCCGAGTTCTGCGATCTGGGCGTTGACCGTGGTGATGTTTCCGCTGGCTTCGGCGAGGAGCCGCTGCTGCTCGTCGAGCTCGGCCTGAAGACGCTGGTCTTCCTCGGTGCCGTCGACGAGAAGCTTGGCGGCGCGGGTACGCCAGTGCTCGACGGCGGTGGCCAGCTCCGCCCGGGCGCGGTCGCGCCGGTCAAAGGTCACCAGCAGCGCGCCCGCGTCGTACTCCCACTCGGTGAGGCGGTCGAGTGCCTCGGCGGCCTTGGTGCGTTCGGCGTGCTCGTCGGCGCGGGCCTTGCGTTCGGCCTCCAGCTCGCGGTCGAGGCCGGTGAGCGCGGCGATCGCGGCGAAGATGCGTTCGGGGCCTATCTCGTTGAGGGGCTGGGAGAGCAGGTTGGTCGCCACCCGGCTGCGTACGGACGTCGAGAGGAACGACACGCAGCGCACGCGGTTGCCGTAGAGAACCCGCCCGAGGTCCTTGGCCACGAAGTCTCGCCGGCCCGCGGACTTCGGGAGCTGCTGCCAGTGGTCGTCGGCGAGGCGGACCCGCTCGGCCTCGGACGCCGCCGTCGACATGTGGATGCCGCGGGTCCACCGCAGCTGCAGGTGCGGCGCGTCGACGTTCACCCGCAACCACACCGTCAAGGCGTCGTTGACATCCTCGTCCCGCGGGTCGGCGAAGACGCCGACGATGTAGCCATGGTCCGCGCTCGCCCAGTGGTTGTCCCCCTGGGCGGCGAGTTCGGCGTTGAACAACAGCTCGGCGACCGCCTGCGCGCCCGACGCGAACCTCCACTGCTCGTCACCGAGCAGCGCCGTGATCGAGGCGATGAACGACGACTTCCCCGCGCCGTTGGAGTCCTTGGGTCCCTGGCCCGCGACGACGAGCAGCGTGCCGGGCACGATCGGGACCGGATGCGTGGACAGCCGGGAGATGTTGACCGCCTGGACCGCGACCAGGGTGCGGTCGCCGATGATGTCGACGGCGTCGTCGCGGTGCGGCGTACTCGTCACTGCGTCACCTCTGTCACGTGGACTCCTCCCTGACCGGGCTGACCCGGCGGGCGCGGACCGCCGCCGCGAGCGGACTGTCGGGCCCGGCGGCGAGGATCAGCTCCTCCGACAACCGCCGCCGGGCGGCATCGGTGAGCCGGTGGAACTGCGGCCCGGGGATGTATCCCCCGACCGCGTCGCCAGCCGTCTTGACCTGGGTCACCAGGCCGGCCTGGCGGAGCCGGCGGAGCGCATCCTCGATCTCGCCGACGCCGAGCATGGACCGCTGCAGATCCTCAATGGGCGTGGGGTACGGCGAGAGCCAGGAATCCTCGGCCAGTTTGTTGCCGGCGCGGGGGATCGCGACGGAGTGGATCAGGACGAGGGTGAGGACCGCGCGGTCGACCTCGGCGCGCCGGCCCGCCGGGTCGGCGGCGAGGACGGCGGCCACGTCGTCGCGGTAGCCGGACGTCCAGCCGAGGCGGGACCGCACCAGGGTGCGGCCCATCCGGCGGAGGATGTCGTTGACCTTGCGGCGCAGGGGCGGCTCGCGGAGCGCGGCGAAGCGGACCTCTGGGACCGGCTCGGCGGCGTACTCGACCGCCATCAGGGCGGCGACCACCTCGGCGCGTTCGCGCTCGTCGAGGTGGCGCAGGGATCCGAAGACGGGATGGTCGTCGGTCATGGCGACTCCGTGACCGGGCTCGCGTCGGCGGTCGTCTCGCCGTCCGCCGTGGGCAGGGCGCCCTCTGCCGTGGGCAGGGGAACGCGGCGCAGCGTCTCTCGCAGCGGCGTCAGCGTGTCCTCCGGCCAGGTCGCCACCCGCGGGCCGAGCCGGACCGTCGCGGTGGTCTCGTCGAGCAGGACCCAGCCCGAGTCGTGGAGGCGCCGCAGCGCACCCAGCGCCCAGCGGGGCAGCAGGTCGGCCGGGCCGCGGGCCAGCCCGGAAAAGACCGTGGCCACGGACGACACGGAGGCCGTGACGCCGGGCCAGGGCGAGCCGTCGAGGTCGACCCAGCAGCAGCGCAGGGTCGCGGCCAGGACCCTGCGGGTCTCACCGGCCCGCTCGACCGGCACGGGCGCGACGTCGTACTCCGCCACCAGACTGGGCGTCGCGCCGTCCGGCCAGGTGCCGAGCAGCCAGCCGTCGCCGGCGGTTTCGGGGTTCTCAGCGATCCCGAGGTCTTCGGGGTGCCCGGGGTTTTCGGCGGGCCCGCCGTTCGCGACGTACGCCATCCCGGCCAGCGGCTGGCTGGCGCACTGCGGGCCACGGCTGCGCCAGCGGGCCCAGGCGAGGACGCCGGGGTCGAGGTCGTTCGTCACCGGCGCTTCCCCTTGTCCGGCTCGGTGGTCGCGGCCGGCTCCGTCTGGCGTTCGAACCAACCCCCGCAGCGCCAGGCTGGCACGGCGTCGGGGTGAACCGTCACCGGTCCGGTCCAGCGCAGGCGATAGGGCAGGTCCGGGTGGAGATCGGCCGAGGCCAAATCGGCGAGCAGGCGCCGGGCTGTCGGCCAGTCGGAACAGCCGGTGAGTACGTCCTGCACTGGAGTGCTGTCCGCGCCGCCCAGGACCTCCTCGGCCACCACCCGCAGGCGGCGTGCGGCCGCCTCGTCCTGCCGGTCGAGGTGCCCTTCGAGGCCGGCGTCGGGGAGGGGCGAACGTGGCGGCGCCGGGCGAGCCGGCTCCGCGCGGGGACTCTCGTCGACGGCGGCCACGATGTCGGCCGGCGCGTGCCAGGGTGCGGGCGCGTCGAACACGAAGCTTTCGAGCACCGCGGCCAGCCGTGCCGTCGTGGCGGTCTGGGCGAACGTCCGCCACGTCTCGGCGGGAAGCAGGCTCAGGTTGCGGGTCGTACCCGCGGAGTCCCGCAGTCGCGCGGCGGCCCGCAGCGAGACGTCGCCGTACGCGTAGATCGCGGCCCTCAACTCGGCACACAGGGGTTCGAGCCTTGGCCAGCGGTCGAGGATCGCGGCGTGCAGGGCTTCGGCGCGTTCGCGGATCTTCTCGCTGCCCCAGAGTTTGGGTGCGTGCTCGCGGAGGTCCTCGATCTTGCCCGTGGTCAGGCTGGCGAGCTCGATGGTCCAGAGCCGGAACGCCCGGATCAGGCCTTCGGCACTCGCCCGGGCGTCGTCCTCGTTGGCGTCGGGGTCGGTGAGCGAGAGTTGCTCGAGTGCCAGCAGGCGGTGCATCTCAGACTGGCCGCCGTCCGCCATCATCCGGCGGATGAACAACAACCCCACCGCGGACGTGAACGACGCGCGGTAGCGCCGCTGGTGCGGCTTGGGGAAGGTCTCCCGGATCGCGCCCATGCCGCGGAGTACGGCGAGCCGGCTTTCGAACTCATCCGTACGGAAGCGCCGGCACGCCTCCCGCATCTCCTCGTGTGTCAGACCGTCCTCACCCGCGCGGGCGAACGCACTGAGGAGCGTGTCTGCCACGTCGACGAGCCCAGGGTCGGTGACGACCGCGCCGCTGTCGCGCGCGAGTGGCGCGAACATCTGGCGGTAGATGCCGAGCACCGCCTCGTCGGCGAGCACCTCGTCGAGGCTCGGCATGGCGGCGGGACCCGGGCTGGACATGGCGCTCTACGGTAAAGGATCGCGCCGACGTCGCGTTCAGGCCGTACCTCCCGGTGGCCCGCGACCTCCTAGGCGCGGTAGTCGTCGAGTCGGTCGTTGACGGTCCGGAGCCCGTGTTCGTCGAGGGGGATCTCGGAGCCCGCGGCTCCGACCGCGACCGGCCCCACGTCGGCGACCGCGGCCCACGCATCGTTGACCGTACGAGTCCAGAAGAGGACCGGCTGGTTCTCGACGGCAATGGTCTGTGGCGTCCACTCGGGCGGGGCGAGGTGGTAGGCGAGTTCCGCGGCTCGGTGGTCCTCGTCGAGGAACCCGGCCGACCGCCGCCCGTCAGGGTCCGGCGGGAACGCGAGGTCGTTCATGTGCAGGAGGGCCGCCCGCGCCGCGTCCGTGACGTTCGACCTGGGCCGGCCGCCGCGGTGTCGGGCCTGCCACCAGTGCTTGGCGTCGGTGTGCACGATCACGTGCCCGGCGTTCGGATCACCGTGGCCGAGGCCGACGTGCCAAAGCCGGCCGCGTTCGCTGCCACGCCACCAGTTCCAGACCTTGAACCAGCGCGGTCCCGTGAACGAGTCGGCAAGACCGTACACGGGAAATGGCGGCGAAAGAGGGGATCCCATCCGTTCAGGATGAGCCAGAGCGCGGCGCCCCGTCAGCCAGTCGGGTGACCCGGGACCCCGCTGCCCCACCGCCTCCGTGCACATGGCGAATTTCCGGAGAAGGCTCATCCAAACCCGTGGCGCCGGCGACCTCAGCGAACGTCTCACATAGTGAGCGCCCGGTAAGCCGTCCACTATGTGGCCAGTCTGGGGTCCTCAACGTGGAAGCGCCGCCGTACATCACCAGGCCAGTGGTGGGTTCACCAGGCGCAGGAGCCTGGTGAACCCACTGGCAGCCTCGTGATGGCCGGTCCATCTCAGATTGTGTACAGCGTTCTTCTGGTTCCGGTCGAATGAAGTTGATCAACGGCGGCCAAACCGGACGGCCGCAGCGGCGAAACGCCCGAACCAGCACCGTTGATCAACTTCGCGGATGCGCGGGCCACGGCGAGGAGCAGTTCTCGTCGCTAGGTGGTGAATCGGGCGAGGCAGTGGAGCATTTCCTCATGCGGAGCACCGGCAAAGCTCCGCTGCTCCACGCCCGCGCCCCGCGGCGGCCAGTTGTCTCACGAACCAGACGACTGGCGGCGGATCAATGGGTAGGAGGGTGCTGTGGACATCGGTATTGGGCTCCCGAACACCCTGGACATCGGCGGGCCGGCGATCGTGGAGTGGGCGCTGCGGGCAGAGGAGCGCGGTTTCAGCGTGCTCGCGACGATCGACCGCATCGTCTATCCGTCGTACGACTCATTGACCGCACTCGCAGTGGCAGCCGGAGCGACGTCGAGGATTTCCCTACTGTCAGACATTCTGTTGACGCCGCTGTATCCGCCGGTGTGGTTGGCAAAGGCGGCCGCGAGCCTCGATGCGATGTCGAACGGCCGGTTGACGTTGGGCCTTGGCGTGGGTGGCAGACCCGATGACTTCGCGGCAATGGGCCGGCCGATGGAGAAGCGCGGGCGATTGATGGACGAGGCTCTCGACCTCATGCACCGTGCCTGGGCGGGCGATCCGGTCGCTGGCGGGGAGTTCGCGGTCGGGCCCGCGCCAGCGTCCGGAAACCGGGTCCGCGTGATGATCGGCGGCACCAGCGAAGCGGCGGTACGCCGGACGGTGAAGTACGCAGAGGGGTGGACCGCGGGTGGCGGTGGACCCGAGATGGCGGCGCCCGTGATCGAGAGGGTGCGACAAGCCTGGCAGGAGGCCGGCCGAGCCGGTACGCCACGGATCTCCGCGCTCGTCTACTTCGGTTTGGGTGACCCGGACGCCTCGCGCGCGTCGCTGCGCAGCTACTACGGCTTCCTCGGCGACTGGGTGGGAGCGATCGTCGAAGGCGCGATTCGTACGCCGCAGGCCGCGCAGGACGCCATCCGCGCCTTTGCGGGCGTTGGTGTCACGGAGGTCGTCTTCATGCCGAGCGTTGCCTCGATCGAGGAGGTTGACCGGCTCGCCGGCGCTGTTCTGTGACTGGCGGAGGCGTGCATGTCAGCGTCCGGCGAGAGCGGAGCACATGCGCCGGGAAGAATGCCGGCATGAGCGAGACTCGCACGTCGCCGGCAGGGGCGCGGCCGGCAGGGGCGCCGCCGGCGGGGTGGATCCGGCTGGCGGAGTACACCCACGGCGGTGGATGGTGACGTTGTTGCTCGACGAGATCGGGCTCCTGGTGACGAACGACCCGGGCCAGGGCGACGGTGGGCCGCTCGGCGAGATCCCGGACGCGGCACTGGTCCTCGACGGCGAGCGGATCGCCTGGGTCGGGTCCCGCGCCACCGCGCCGGCCGCGGATACCGGGATCGGAATGGGTGGGCGCACGGTGCTCCCGGGCTTCGTCGACAGCCACGCCCACCTGGTCTTCGCGGGCGAGCGGGCGGGGGAGTTCGCCGCCCGGATGGGCGGGCAGCCCTATACCGCTGGCGGGATTCGCTCCACGGTGGAGGCGACCCGGGCCGCGAGCGACGAGATGCTGCGCGCCGGCGTTGCCCGCCTGGTGGGGGAGATGCGTGCCAGCGGCACCACGACGGTGGAGATCAAGAGCGGGTACGGCCTGACCGTACGCGACGAGGCCCGCTCGTTGGCGATCGCGCAGGAGTTCACCAGCGAGACCACCTATCTCGGGGCGCATGTGGTTCCGCCGGAGTACGCCGACCGCCGCGATGACTACGTGACGCTGGTCTGTCAGGAGATGCTTGACGCGGGTGCGGCGTACGCGCGCTGGGTCGACGTCTTCTGTGACCGGGGCGCCTTCGATGCCGACGAGACGCGGGCGATTCTCCAAGCGGGCAAGGCGCGCGGCCTGCATCCGCGCCTGCACGCAAACCAGCTCGCGCCCGGTCCCGGTGTGCGGCTCGGCGTGGAGCTGGGTGCGGCGTCGGTGGATCACTGCACGTACCTGACCGACGCCGACATCGCTGCGCTCGCGGACTCTGAGACGGTCGCGACGTTGCTGCCGGGGGCGGAGTTCTCCACCCGTTCGCCGTATCCCGATGCGCGCCGGCTGCTCGACGCCGGAGTGACGGTCGCGCTGGCGACGGACTGCAACCCTGGATCGTCGTACACCTCGAGCCTGCCGTTCTGCGTCGCCGTTGCCGTGCGCGACCTGGGAATGACGCCAGCGGAGGCGGTGTGGTCGGCTACCGCGGGTGGTGCGCGAGCCCTGCGCCGCGACGACGTCGGTGTGCTGCGGGTGGGTGCGCGCGCGGACCTCGCGGTGCTTGAGGCGCCGTCGTACGTCCACCTGTCTTACCGCCCGGGTGTCCAGCTCGTGGTCGACGTGTGGAAGGACGGCGAAAGGTTGGTTCCCGGTATCGCTTATAAATAAGGGCTCGCCTCGACGAGCGCGGCCAGGTTCGCCAGCGCCATCCGCGTGCCCGTCTCGTTGTCGGCGGCGGGGACGGCGTCGGGGATTCCGTCGTGCACGATCACGACATCGGTGCCGCCATCGGCGTCGGTGAGCGTCGTCGTCATCGTCATCGTCCCGCGCAGCGCGGGATCCGCGGTCTCGAACTCGAACACCTCGACCACCCGCTCGTTCGGAACGAGCTCCGCGAAGTGGCCATGGTAGGTATCGGTGTGCGTCGCCGACTTGCCGGTTGGTCCCGGCGCGTCGTAGGTGAGCGAGATCCGGAACGAGCCGCCTTCGCGAGCGTCGAACTCGTGGACCTGGCTGCTCATGTCCGCCGGCACCCGCCATTTGGCGATCATGTCCGCATTCACGAGTGCCTGGTAGACGGCCGAAGGCGGCGCGTTCACGTGCTGAGAGACCTGCGTCGAGTACATGCCACCGACCTTACGGCGAACTCCGGGAACCTCAGCGACTCACGCGGCAGTGACCGTGCGGTAGACCTGGGCCGTCTCGTCGGCGATCCGGGACCACCGGTGGCGGATCCGCACCCGCTCGTAGGCCGCGACGCCGAAGCCTTCGAGATGGAGCGGGTCCGCCAGCAGGTCGCGTACGGCCCGGGCCAGCGCCGCCGGGTTACGCGGTGGCACGAGGACACCTGTCGTCCCTTCGATGACCGTGTCGCGGAGCGCGCCGACGTCGGAGGCGATGACGGGGGTGCCGCAGGCGGCCGCCTGGAGCGCCACCAGGCCGGTCGCGTCGTACGACGGAGCACACACGACGAGGCAGGCGGACCTCAGCAGGTCGGGCAAACGCTCCTCGGACACCTGACCGAGAAACCGGACCCGATCGCGCACCCGAAGCCGTTCGGCGAACGTACGCAGGCGATCGGTGACTGCCGGCGAAGGGCCTTCGGCCAGGAGAAGCTCGGCGTCAGGTATGCCGCGCAGTGCGGCGATCGCGGTGTCGAAGCCGGCCCACTCGACCGGCGGGCCCACAACCAGGAGGCGCGCGCGGTCCCCCGCGGGGACAGGTCCAGCTTCTGGCCGGAACGCCTCAGTGTCGACGCCGTACGGGACCACCGTGACCTTCGCGCGGGGAGTGCCGAGCCGGCGGAGCTCCTCCACGGCGTACTCGCAGTGGGCGACGACGTGGTCGGCGTCGTGGCAAACGGCTCGCTCCAGGCGGATGCGGTGATCCGTGTTTTCCCAGTGTTCCCGGTTTTCGCTGCCAGGGCGTGGCCTCGGACCGAGGCCCTCGAAGCTGTGGACCATCGGCGTACCAGTGCCACGCCGGCCGAGAAGACCAGCGATGGCCGCCGGCCAGCTCAGGGTGTGTACGACGTCGGGCGGAACGGCCCGCCAGGCGTCCGCGAGTTCCGCGCCGAACTCCGGGAGGCCGGCCAGCAGCGCATCACCGTCATGGCGCGGGTTGTGGAAGGTGACCTCAAGACCCGCGTCAGCGAGGGCGTCCACAAGATCGGTGTCATGGGCATGCTCGGATACGACAGCGACTCTCATGAATCTCAGCTGGCCTTACGGCGCTGCCGCTGGGTCGGCCACTGAATGGGTTGACCGCTCGGGTCGAAGACGGCTGCCCTGATCAGGCTGAGCGTGCTGGCGATGAGGCGGGACACGTGCATCTGCGACATCTCGAGCTCCTCGGCGATCTGTCTCTGCGTATGCTCGCCGAAGAACCACAGGACGAGGATGTGCCGCTCCCGGGGCGGGACCTCCGCGAGGATCCGGCGGACGGTCTCGCGTTCCTCGACCTGGACAAGCGCTTCGTCCTCCGCACCGATCAGCTCGGCCAACGACCGGCTCTCGCCGTCGGAGGAGTCGGACGCCGGACTGTCCAGAGAGGTCGCCGAATAGGCGCTGCCGGATTCCTGCGCCTTGATGATCTCCTCATCGCGGACGTCGAGTTCGGTCGCCAGTTCCCTGACGGTGGGCGGCCGTTTCAGCTCCGCCGACAGGCGTTCGTTCGCACGGAGCACAGCGTGGTAGAGGTCGTGCAACGGGCGCGGAATGTGGACGGCCCAGCAGTAGTCCCGGAAATGCCGGCGGATCTCGCCGAGGATCGTGGGTACGGCGAAGGACGCGAAGTGGGAGCCGCGTTCCGGGTCGAAACGGTTGGCTGCCTGGACCAGACCGAGCATGGCGACCTGGACAAGTTCGTCCATCGGCTCACCGCGACCGGCGTACCTCGCGGCGAGCTTGCGGGCCAGGCCAAGGTGATCGAGAACCAACCGTGCGGAGCCGTCCGAATCGTGCTCGCTGGCGACCTCCGCGCCGGGCATGTCGACTGCGGATGGCATGGTCATCTGCTTCATCCCCTTGATCGCTTACCTTGATCGCTTTCCAGGGGACTCCGCGATCAAACGTCGGCGGACACAGATGGCCCTATGCCGGACATCAACGCAGGAGCAGACTGCCGCATACCAGGACGAGCCCGACGATCTGGTGCCCGTTCTCAGCGAGCACCACACGCATGGTTTCCCCTCAGGACGTGGTCTGTGCCGCGAACATCCAGCGGTGTTTCTCGAGCTTGCGCAGGAGCTCGATCACCACGTCCTGACTTACCTGGTCGATCTCGTCGAGCGGGCCGAGTGCCTGCCGGCCCCGGCTGATGGTGGCGTCGATCTGGTCGACGATGGCGCTCACCACTTTGTCGTCGCCGAGGAATCCCTGGTCGAACTCCGGCAGGTTCGTGGTGGTGGCCACGGCGGCAGGCCGGCCGTCGACCGGGACGTCCAGCGCGATCAGGCGTTCGGCCACGTCGTCGGCGCAGTCGCGTACGTCGTCGACCAGGGTGTCCAGTTGCTCATGCACCTGGGTGAAATGCCGGCCCTGCACGTGCCAGTGTGCCTGCTTGGCGTTGAGGGAGAGGGCGATCAGGTCGACGAGTACCGGTTGGAGAAGCCGGCCGACGTCCTTACCGGGTACGGGGATCGGCGGCGTGTGGGCGTTCACTCAAGACCCCTCCTCTCGGGGTTCGGGGGTGAGGGTCCAACCAGGAACCCCTACCCCCGAAGCCCGCAGGCATTCCTCCCAAGGGTCACTGGCCGCCGAGGCCGGTGGTGGCAACACCGCGGACGATCTGCCGCTGGAAGAAGACGAAGACGACAAGCAGGGGCAGAGCGGCGAGCACCGCGGCCGCGGAGTTCTGGGCGTACTGCAGGCCGTATCCGCTGCGTACGTTGGCGAGACCGACCGGCAGCGTCATGAGGTCGGGGTTGTTGGTCACGATGAACGGCCAGAGGAAGTTGTTCCAGGCGCCGATGAAGAGGAAGATCGACACCGCCGCGAGCACTGGGCGGGACAACGGCAGGATGATCGACCAGAAGATCCGCAGTGGTCCGGCGCCGTCCATCCGGGCGGATTCCTCCAGTTCACGAGGAATTCCGTCGAAGAACTTCTTGAGGATATAGACGATCACCGGGTGGACCAGCTGGGGGAGGATCACGCCCCAATAGGTGTCCACCAGATCGAATGACGCCATCTGGCGAAAGAGTGGGACGATCAGCAGTTGCCCCGGAACCATGATGGACGCCAGAGTGATGGCGAGCAGTAGCTTGCGTCCCCTGAAGGCCATCCGTGAGAAGCCGTACGCCGCCAGCGCGCAGATCAGGACGCTGAGCACGGTCACGGCGACCGCTACCACCACGCTGTTGGTGAACCACACAACGAGATTTCCCTGCCCGAGTACGCGGCGGTAGGCCTCGAGGGTGAAACCGCCCTCGGGCATGATCTGCACGGGCACCCGTACCGCGTCCTGCTCGGACTTGAACGACGTGAGGATGTTCCACAGGAACGGCACGAGCCACGCCGCGGCGAGCAGGACCAGCGATATCAGGCCGAGCACGCGCCAGGGAGTCAGGCGGCGGGGCGAACTCCCCGCCCAGGTCTGGGACGAGCTCCGCGCGCGGGAATTCGAGGAAACCTGCGGCAGCGTTTCTGCGGTCATGAAGTCTCTCTCCTTTTGCCTCAGTCGCTACCGCGTGAGAACAGTTTGAGCTGGCCCAGGGACAGGATGACGATGACGGCGAACACCAGGTAGGAGATCGCGGCCGCGTACCCCAGGCGGAATCCGGAGAAGCCCACGTCGTAGACGTACAACAGCACTGGTCGCGTGCTGCCGTTCGGCCCGCCACGGGTCAGGAGGTAGATCTGGTCGAACACCTTGAGCGACGCGATGAGCTGGAGCACCGCGATCAGGCCGGTGATCCGGCCGAGCATGGGCAGGGTGATCGACCACATCGACCGCCACGCGCCCGCACCGTCGATGGCGGCCGCTTCGTACAGATGCTGGGGGATGTCCTGCAGTGCGGCGAGGTAGAGCAGGTAGTTGAAGCCGAGCGTCCACCACACCGTGGTGACCGCCACCGAGAGCATCGCGTACCGCTCGTCCTGCAACCACGGAACGCGATCCAGGCCGATCGCCTCCATCGCGGCGTTCAACAGCCCGAAGTCGGCGTGGTACATCCAGCCCCAGAAGATCGTCACCACCGTGACCGGCAGGAGGAACGGCGCGAAGAACGACATGCGGTAAAGCCATTGCCCGGGAAATCCGAGGTTGGTGAGCAGGGCGGCACCGAGCGGGATCACGACCATCGGCAGGGTCGTAATCAAGGTGAAGAGCACGGTGTGCCACAGGGTCCGCCAGACCTCGGGGTCCCCGAACGCCTCGACGTAGTTGCCGAAACCGACGAAGCTCGCCGGCCGGCCGTTGAGGCTCGCGTCCGTGAAACCCATAACGAAGCCGGAGATGATCGGCCAGACGAGGAATATCGCGAACACCAGGAGGAACGGCACCACGAACAACACGCCTGAATGCCACAGGCGGGTGGTCCAGGGGGCGCGGCCGCCTCCTGCCGCCGGGATTTCCTGCTCGAGAGCAGCGCTTGTCATGCTGGATCCTTCACGCGTCGAGTCCCGGGTGGGCCGGAAGCGGGGTTCTACAGCGGGCTGGGAGATTCGATCTGTTGCCGGGTTTGGCTGATCACCTCGTCGACCGCCTGTTCTGAGGTCATCTGCTTCAATAGCGCGGACTGGAATATCTGGCTGATCCGGTCGTCATAAGGGGTTCCGGCGCCGGCGAACCACGCATTTGGTCCGAGGAAGAGATTGTTCGCCGCGTCCTGGTAATGCGACTGCGGCACAAGCTTGCGGTATCCCTCGGAATCGCGTACCGGCTTGTAGGCGGGCACGTGACCGGCGGTGGCCCAGATGTTCCCGGCCTTCACCATGTGCGCGACGAACCTGTACGCGGCCTGACGTCCGGCCTCGTTGACGTTCTTCTGGTACGGCAGGACGAAGCAGTGGGAGTCGGAGAACGCGCCGGGAAGGTCGAAGATCTTGGGGAACGCCGCCGCGTCCAAGGGAATGTCGGTGTCGCGCAGGGTGGCAAGACTCCAGGTGCCCCCGAAGAGAATGCCGGATCGCTTGGAAACGAAGGTGGCGTACTGATCGGAGCCGTCCACGGTCGGTGAGACGGTGCCGTCGTGGACCTTCTTCATGAACTCCAGCGTCGAAACCGCGATGTCCCGGTCGAACTTCAGACCCGAGCTGTCGCGACTTCGTGGGATGTCGATGGTCCCGCCGGCCTGGCCGTAGAAAGTCCAGAACGTGCGGAGCGTTCCCCCTTGGGAATAGCCGAAGCCGTTGCTGACCTTCGCAAGCTCGCGCCCGGCCTCGAGATAGCGGTCGGGGGTGTCGAGCCCGGTGAGACGGCCGTTGCTGTCGAGCAGGCCGACCTTGCCGCAGTAGTCAGTGTTGTAGAACGCGAGCAGGGGATGGCTGTCCAGGGGAATGGCGACGACCCCGGCGTCAAGTGAAGCGCGGTCCCACAGGTCGGGGTTGAAGTCGGCCTCGTTGAGACCGAGGTCGCTGAGCGCGTCGAGGTCGAACGGCGCGAGCAGGTTGCCTTCGCCAAGCGCGGGCACCCTCGACATGTGGGCGATCGCGACCTCGGGAGCCCGCCCACCAGCGGACGACATCGCGAGCTTCGTGTAATAGGGCTGTCCCCATGACAGGGTGACCGGCCGGAAGTCGACGTCAGGATTGTCGCGTCTGTAGCCGCTGTACATCTCCTGCAGGATGGGGTATTCGCCGCCCTCGAAGAGGTTCCAGAACCTCACCAGGGTGCCGCTTCCGGTCACCAGCGGCTGTGCACACGAACTCAGCACGCCAGCGGCGAGGAGTGCGCTCCCACCTGTCAGAGCGCCCTTCAGAAAGGCCCGCCGGCTGTGGCCGGTGCCCTGCGCGGCCATGGACGCGCGGTCGGCGGCGGCGTGGCGGGACGGGTTCGGCGGCATTCGTTGCCCTCTCTTTGGTGCACACAGCGGGGGTGGTGACTAAGGAGTGGACCGCGCGTTCGAAATACCGAACGACGTCTGTGATGTCGTAGGGGGAAACCGTAGGGGTGGGCGGTTTCGGCGTCAACATCGACGTAACGAACATGGTTGGTCGGGGCCTCGAGAACGTTCCCGATGGCCGGTAGTGGTCAGGGCCGCGAGCGGTCCCGGAGTCGGCCCATCGACGAATTCCAGCTCCCCGGCGGAGTCGCGGGACATGTCGAGGATGCGGTATTTCGTCCGTCCAGAATGGACGAGTGAAGTGCATTAACCGAGCCTTCAGTCCGTTAGCCCGTGAATGGCAAGGGAATCCGCTGACCGGGTTTTTCGGGTGCCGAAAAGCCGGCTCGATAATGTCAGGCGGCGACTAGTCTCGCTGGTTGTGACCATGCAGTTGCCGGCCCGGGCACGACTTGCCAGGTCGGTTTCCCGTGGGGTCGCGGCACTTTCGCGCGCGACCGGCCGCGGCGACGGCTCGGTGATCGGTGGGCGGATTGGAATGGTGATCGATCCGGATCTGCTCGCTCACCTGGCGGCGCGGCGGCAGATCGCGCTGATCTCCGGCACCAACGGCAAGACCACAACCACGCGGTTGACCGCGGTCGCCGTCGGGGTTCTCGGGCCAGTCGCCAGCAATTCTCTTGGTGCGAACCTTCCGACCGGACACGCCTCCGCACTGGCCAAGGCGGGTGCCACGGCGCACGCCATCCTGGAGGTCGACGAGCACTACCTGCCGCATGTACTCGCCGCGACCCAGCCCCGAGTTGTCGCGCTCCTCAACCTCACGCGCGACCAGCTTGACCGCGCGAAGGAGGTGGCGATGCTCGCCAGGCTGTGGCGGGACACATTGCGCGGTCAGCCCATCCACGTGGTTGCCAATGCCGATGACCCGATGGTGGTGTGGGCCGCGTCCAGCACCGAACGGGTCAGTTGGGTCGCCGCCGGGCAACGGTGGTTCGACGATTCGTGGGTGTGCCCTGAATGCGGCGGCTCGATCCGCCGGGAGCGCCGGAACGGCTCGGTCGACTGGTGCTGCACCACGTGCGCGTTGCGCCGGCCAACGCCGCACTGGACGCTGCACGGTAACGCTGTCGTGGATCCGCGCGGTATGTGCCACGACGTCAAGCTGAGCTTGCCAGGTGAGATCAACGTCGCCAACGCGGCCATGGCACTCGCGGTGGCCGCGGAGTTTGGCGTACGCCCGGAGGACGCGGTGCCCCGAATCGCTGAGATCACCTCTGTGGCCGGGAGATACACCATCGTGGAACGCGCCGGCCGGGCGATCCGGCTTTTCCTTGCCAAGAACCCCGCCGGGTGGCTGGAAGCGTTCGACATGGTGGACCCCGCGCCGATCCTGCTGGTCATCAATGCCCGCCAGCCCGATGGCTTTGACACGTCCTGGTTGTTCGACGTGGATTTCGCTCCGCTGCGCGGTCGACCCGTGCTGATCACCGGCGAGCGGGCGTACGACCTGGGCGTCCGCCTCAAGGTCAACGGGGTGGCGTTCACACATGTCCCGTCGTTTGCCGAAGCCGTCATGGCAACCCCACCCGGACGGCTGGAAGTGATTGCCAACTACAGCGCCTTCCAGAAGATCAGAGTGGAGTTGGACCGTGCGGAATGAAAGTGCCCTGCGGATCGTCTGGGTCTATCCGGACCTGCTCTCGACGTACGGCGACCGGGGAAACCTGCTGATCCTGGCCCATCGGGCGAGCCTGCGAGGGCTGGCCGTGGAGAGTGTGGAAGTCCGCTCCGACCAGAACCTCCCAGCAGAGGCTGACATCTATCTACTCGCCGGCGGTGAGGACGCGCCGCAGGTCCTTGCGGCACAGCGCCTGGCCGCCGACGGAGGGCTCCGGCTTGCGGCTGAACGTGGTGCGGTGATCCTCGCGGTCTGCGCGGGATACCAACTGGTCGGGGGATCGTTCGTGGCGAACGCGCGCATGTACGCCGGGCTTTCCCTTCTCGACATACGGTCGGACCGTGGGCTGACCCGAGCCGTCGGGGAACTCGCTGGTGAGGTGGATGTCAACCTCGGCTTGCCGATGCTGACCGGGTTTGAGAACCACGGCGGACGCAGCATCCTGGGGCCGGAGGCCAGGCCCCTCGCGCGGGTGGTGGTCGGTGTCGGAAACGACGGACGTACGGAAGGCGCATGGGCGGGCCACCTCATTGGTACGTACGCCCACGGGCCGGTGTTGTCGCGCAACCCTGCCTTGGCGGACCTCCTGCTGAGATGGGCGACCGGCATCGAGTTCCTCGCCCCCGTGGACGACACCTGGCATGAACGGCTACGCGCCGAACGCCTCGCCGCTGTCAAGGCCGCTTAGGTAGCAGTTCGGGACCGCGATGCCCCGTGCCGCCCGCGCCGGATCGCCGGACTGATCGCCTTGTGGATAAGAGGTTCTGGGCCCTGCGAGGTGAGCGGTTCGTCGTTATACTGGCACACATGTTCGATCACGGGGTTGTTGATGTGTCGGCGTTGGCTGAGGCTGCGCCGGGTCCTGAGCTTGCCGCCACGCTGGCGGCGATCGATTTGAATGCTGTGAATGGCTATGCGCGGGTTGTGGTGATGCGGGCGTGGCAGCGTCAGGGTGTCGTGGGCGTCGTGCCGCATGTATGAGGCGATGTCCTACGTGGCGCGGTCACCGATGGGTGGCGAGGACGCGCCACCAGAGTTGATGGATACCTGCAGCGAGTTCGCCTCTGTCGAGATCGGTGCGGCGTTGACGTTGGCGCCGGGTTCGGCCGATCGTGAGCTGTGTTTGGCGCTTGACCTCACCGCCCGCCTCCCAGGGACGCGGGCGGCGCTTGAGGCGGGCTGGATTGATGTGGCCAAGGCGCGGGAGATTGCCTCCGAGACGAGTTGCCTGTCCGATGAGCTTGCCCGCGAGGCCGAGGAGTGGATCCTCCCCAAAGCTTCGGGGTTGACCAGGCAGCAGATCGAGCGCCGGTTGAAGGCGAAGGTGGTGTCGCTGGATCCGGTGGGTGCGGAAGAACGCCGGAAGGCAGCCAAACGCGAACGCCGCATCAAGTTCAGCGCCGGTGTGAACGGGGTCGCGAGTATCTTCGGCTATGACCTACCGCTGGAGAGAGTCGTCCAAGCGAAGGCATTCATCAAGGAGATGAGTGAGCATCTCAAGGCCGGTGGGGATGACCGCTGGCTCGACGAAATCGAAGTCGACGTCTTCCTCGACCTGCTGTGCGGTCGGCATCTGGACACGGGCGGCATGGCAGTCAAGGTCGAACTTGTCGCCCCACTCGACACCTGGCTCAACGCCGCCGGACAGGTCGGCCGGACGGATGAGGGCACTGCCGGCGGTCAGGCTGACGAGGATGCTGGCGATGCCGGGTTTGAGCCGGGTGATCTGAAGGACTTCGGACCTGTCTCGCCTGAGGTGATTGCGGACATCATGAGGGCGGCCGAGGCGGGGTTCGAGTACTGCTGGACAGTCACCGCTGATGGGGTGGTCGTCTACCACCAGCGCAGCGCCTACCGGCCAACGAAGAAGCAGCGGGAGTTCGTGCAGGCGAGGGACCGCACCTGCCGCCACCCCGGCTGCGAGCGGGTAGCGGAGAAGTGCGAAGCAGACCACACCTTCGAACACCGCAATGGCGGGACCACCTGCGCCTGCAACCTGACGATGCTGTGCAAGCGCCACCACCGCGCCAAGCATGAGGGCGGCTGGTGGTGGACCCGCCAAGAGCCAGGAACCATGCGAGCACAAAGCCCACTCGGACACGCCTACGACGTGGACCCCGACCCCCTGCCAGGCGGCCGAATCCCACAACAGGCAAACCCCGACCAGCGGCCGGGTCGCCGCACCGTCGCGGCGTACATCACCGGAGTCGCGAAGAATGCTGGCGCCCACCCGGGCAAAGCTGCGTGCCCCGCGCAGGAAGACGAGCCCATACCTTTCTGAAGCATGGCGGCCGCACGAATTCTGGGCAGACGTCCTGAGTTGAACCAACCTGTTTCCTGTGGTGAGGTTGCGGTCATGTCTGTGACGAGGCCACCGGGCGCGGAGATGCCCACACTGACGATGCTCTGGGAGAGCGAAGACCCGCAGGCGGCCCTGACTCGGCGGTTCGGGTTTACGGGCGTCGACCAGGCGACTGAATGGCTCGCCACCATCCTGGCTCGTCACTGGGACCTCGAGCTGAAATCCTGCGACCGCCTGGTGATCAGCGCCGGCAACGCGCTCGCATGGGTGACCACTGACCGGTGTCAGATGGTCGTCAAGTGGTCGGTCGTGGCGAGGTTCTATCCACGGTTGGCTGAGCACGCACGACTCACCGCCTGGCTCGGCGAGCGTGGCCTGCCGGTGTCGTCGCCGGTCCCGTCACGGGACGGTCACCCGCAAGTCGAGGTTGACGGGGTGTCGATCGGTCTGCAGGAAGTGGTCGACGGCGTCCACCTTGACGTTGACGACGCGGAGCAGGTCCGCATGGCCGGCAAGGTCCTCGCCCACCTGCACACGGCGATGGTCGACTATCCGGACGCCGACCGCATCGCCGCGCTGTCGGGACGACCGAGCCCAGAATCCTTGAACGGCAGGATCGCCCAGAGCCTCGAATCTTTCACCCACGAGCGGCTCCAGGAAGCCACGAAGGTTCTCCGTGAAGCTCTCCACGCGTTGAGATCGGCACCGCCCCTGACCGCACAGCTCATCCACAATGACTTCCGATCGGCCAACATTCTCTGCAGAGACGGAAGGATCGCCGCGGTGCTGGACTTCGAGGAGGTCGCCGTCGACCACCGCGTCTTCGACCTGGCCCGCAGCGCCGTCCTGCTCGGAACGCGGTTCAGAAACTGGGGACCGGTAGCTCCAGAGACTCATGAGACCCTCGTGGCCGGCTACCAGTCGATCCGTCCCCTATCGCCCACCGAGGAAGCCTGGTTGAGAGTCCTCATCCTGTGGCGGACCATGCAGGCCGTCCCGGGTGGGGATGACCCAGCCGGTTGGATCGGGTCCGTCGAACGGCTTGCTGAGGCTAGCCTGTGACGAAACGTACGTCGTGCAGACGTACGTAGGTCGTGACGGAGGTGACGCGTGCGGCTTTCCGGTACGTTCGCGGTGGTCACCGGAGCGTCCAGCGGGATCGGCCAGGCAGTGGCCGAACGCCTTGCCAGCATGGGCTGCCAGCTCCTCCTCGTCGGTCGTAATCCCGACCGGCTCCACGAGGTTGCCCGGAGGACCGGAGGCGAGCCGGTCGTTGCGGACCTGGAAAACCCCGACGCACTCGCCGACTTGGCGGCCAGGCTCGCCAAGCTCCAGCCAGCTCCCGACCTGCTGATCAACAACGCCGGCATCGGTCGGGTGGGATCGGTGTCAGAGCCGGACGGTCACCACTTCGAACGGCTGCTTGCCGTCAATCTCCGGGCGCCGGTGACGCTCACGCAGGCGGTGCTTCCGGCCATGCTCGAACGCGGTCGCGGACATCTGGTCTTCGTCAGCTCCATCGCCGCCATGCTGGGCGTCGCGCGGGAGGCGGGCTATGCGGCCGGCAAGGCGGGCTTGCACGTCTTC
Organism: Actinopolymorpha alba DSM 45243; assembly: GCF_000373925.1. Taxonomy (GTDB): domain Bacteria; phylum Actinomycetota; class Actinomycetes; order Propionibacteriales; family Actinopolymorphaceae; genus Actinopolymorpha; species Actinopolymorpha alba. The sequence continues at coordinate 27,077 of NZ_KB892742.1, forward strand.
GCCGCGAGCGTCCACGCCGAGGTGGCTCAAGCCGGCATCGGTGTGACCACCGTGGTGCCGGGCATCGTCGACACCGACTTCTTCGCAAGGCGAGGAACGCCTTATCCCCGGCGATTTCCGCGCCCGCTGCCGCCGGCCAGGATCGCGGACGCACTGATCAAGGCGGTCGAACGCGAACGCGTCGAGGTGATCGTTCCGCGCTGGCTCCGCGTTCCGGTTGCCCTTCGCGCGCTCGCCCCCACGACGTACGCACGCCTGGCCGGCCGCTGGGGTTAGTGCCCGCCGATCGCCCGGAGTGACTGGCGGAGGGAGCCGAGCGTCGCGAACACTGCGGTGGGCTCATAGCCGCAGTGCGCCATGCAGTTGGCACACCGCGGATCCTTGCCACGGCCGTACGCCGACCAGTCGGTTTCCTCGATGAGCTCCCGGTAGGTCTGGGCGTACCCATCGCTCATGAGGTAGCACGGCCGCTGCCACCCGAAGAGCGAGTAGCTCGGGATTCCCCAAGCGGTACAGGCGAAATCGGCCTTTCCTTCGAGGAAGTCGAGGAACAGCGGCGAATGGTTGAGTCGCCAGCGCTTGCGGTTGCCGCCCGCGAACGCCTTACGGAACAGCTCCCGGGTTTCGGTGACGCCGAGGAAGTGTTCCTGGTCGGGTGCCTTCTCGTAGGCGTACGCGGGCGAGATCATCATCTGGTCGACGCCCAGGTCGTCGTTGAGGAAGTTGAGGACGTCGATGACGTTCTGCGCGCTGTCGTTGGTGAAGAACGTCGTGTTCGTCGTCACCCGGAAGCCACGCTCCTTGAGGAAGTGGACGGCGGCGACCGCCTCGTCGAAGACGCCTTCCTTGTCGACGGATTCGTCGTGGCGCTCGCGAAGGCCGTCGATGTGCACGGCGAACGCGAAGAACCTCGACGGCTTGAAGTCGAACCTGTCCCACCACTTACGGAGCAGGACCGCGTTGGTGCACAAGAAAACGTACTTCTTGCGGGCCACGAGTTCGTTGACCAGCTTGTCGATCTCGGGGTGCATCAAGGGCTCGCCACCGGCGATGGACACCATCGGCGCACCGCACTCCTCCATTGCCGCGACGGCCTGATCCACCGGCATCCGCCGCCGGAGCTCGTCGGCCGGGTGCTGGATCTTGCCGCACCCCACGCAGGCGAGGTTGCAGGCGAAGAGGGGTTCGAGTTCGACCAGCAACGGAAACTTCTCGCGGCCACGAAGGCGTTGAGTGACCAGATAACGGGCGATACGCAGGCTCTGCCGTAAGGGCATGCTCATGACTACCGCACCTCCTTCGGCAGGGTGAAACGGATGTCCTCGCGGGTGACCTCACGTTCGTAAAGGTCAACCGGGCCAAGGCCACGAAGCGCCTGGACCACCTCGTCGACGAGCGAGGTCGGTGCGGAGGCCCCTGCGGTCACCGCGACGGTGGCCGCGCCGGCGAGCCAGTCCAGGTCGATTTCGGACGCGTCGTCGATCAGGTGGGCGGGGGTGCCCATCCGGGTGGCGGTTTCGACGAGACGGTTGGAGTTGGAGGAGTTGCGGGAGCCGACCACCAGCACCACGTCGGCCTCATGGGCGACCGACCGGAGGGCGTGCTGGCGGTTCGTGGTGGCGTAGCAGATGTCGTCGGATCCAGGCGCCTGGAGGTTCGGGAACCGCTCATGGAGCGCGTGGAGGATCTCGTCGACCTCGTCAACGGCGAGCGTGGTCTGGACGAGGTAGGAAACGTGGTTCGCGTCTGGTACGTCGACGCTGCGGGCCGCCTCCAGATCCTCGACCAGAACCATGCTCTCGGCGCGTTCGCCCATCGTGCCTTCGGTTTCCTCATGCCCGGCGTGGCCGATGAAGAGCACGGTGTCGCCCCGGTCTGCGAACCGTCGCGCCTCGCTGTGCACCTTCGCGACCAGCGGGCAGGTGGCGTCGACGACCGCCAACCCCCGGTCGTCTGCCTCGGCCCGCACCGAGGGCGCGACTCCGTGCGCGGAGAAGACGACGGTGGCCCCGTCGGGTACCTGATCGAGCTCGTCCACGAACACCGCCCCACGCGCCTCGAGCCCCCGGACGACGTGGGCGTTGTGCACGATCTGCTTGCGGACGTAGACCGGCGCGCCCCGCTGGTCGAGCACCCGCTCCACGATGTCGATGGCCCGCTCGACGCCGGCACAGAACGACCGGGGCGAGGCGAGCAGCACCCGGCGGGGCCGGACCGCGCCGCCCCAGTAGGCGAGTGCCGGGCTGATCGTCGCGAGGGTGCGAAGGGCGGTGCGCAGGTGCCCGACGGTGGCAGGACGCAGTATCGGCCGGGTCGCCGGATCCGCGATCACGCGTACGCAGGCCGGGGTACCACCGTCAGCGGACGGGCCCAGCAGCCAGGCCGACTCCATGTCGACCGCCAGCGCACCGGTCCGGTGAAGCTCCGCGCGTTCCTGACCCGTGACGAGATGGTCCGTGCTCACCACCGGGCCGGTGACGACCCGCTGGCCCGACCGCCGGAGCGCCGCGGCCAGCAGGGGAGCGCTCGGGCACGGGATCACCCGGTCGGTGCCACGTTCGCCGTGCCGGCGTACCTCGGTGGCCACGACGACGTCGCCTGGCGCGAGCTCCGGATCCAGCGCCCCCGCGATCCCGGCGACGGCCACGGCTCCCGCGGCAAGCAGTTCGGTCGACGTGGCAGCGGCCTCCGATCGTCGCCGGCCGGCACCGGTACGCCGGACAACCGCCGGCCCGAGCCCACGGCGAAGGCTCCTCGCCTCCAGGTGGGTCGGCGCACACACGAGGTACGAAAGCGGCATCGCTACCTCCCCAGCAGGCGACCGACGGCGCTGATCGGAAACACCAGGCGATAGAGGTGGTAGTTGATGTAGAAGTCGCCGGGAAAGCCGGTGCCGGTGAACTCCGGCTCGTCCCATCCACCGTCCGCGCGTTGCGACTCCACGAGCCACGAGACCGCCCGCCACGCCGCCTCGGAGTCCGCTTCGCCGGCCGCGTGCAGGGCGAGCAGTGCCCAGGCGGTCTGCGACGCGGTGGAGGTGCCGACCCCGACGTGGGCCGGATCGTCGTACGACCGGAGGTCCTCACCCCATCCGCCGTCGGCGTTCTGGTGTTTGTCCAGCCACGCCACCGCCCGGCGGATCGCCCGGTGCTGGGGACCAAGACCCGCCGCGACCAGGGCGGGCACCACAGCGCCGGTGCCGTACACGTGGTTGGCGCCCCACCGACCGAACCACGACCCGTCCGGCTCCTGCTCGGTGAGCAGCCACCGCACCGCGCGCCGGATCGCCGGCTCCTCGGCCAGTCCCTCGTGCGCGAACATCTCCACGATGTGGGCGGTGACGTCGGCGCTGGGTGGGTCGATCACCGCGCCGAAGTCGCAGAACGGCAGCTGGTAGGCGAGTTCGCGGGTGTTGTCGGCATCGAACGCACCCCAGCCGCCGTTCCTGGACTGCATTCCCCGCACCCAAGCGAGCGCCCGGCCCACCGCGTCGTCCACCTCGGGTTTGGCGGCGGTGCGGCGCAACCCGAGGACCACCTCGGCGGTGTCGTCGGTGTCGGGGTAGCCGTCGTTGTCGAACTCGAACGCCCACCCGCCGGGCGGGGTGTCCGGCCGCCGGACCGCCCAGTCGCCGCGTACCCGGATCTCCTCGTCGAGCAGCCAGTCGCGGGCCCGCACCATCACGGGATCGTCGGGTGCGACGCCCGCGTCCCCCAACGCCACCAGCGCAAGCGCGGTGTCCCAGACCGGGGACTGGCAGGCCTCGATCCGGCGCGACCCGTCCTCCCGGAGGGTGAAGCGTTCCCAGCCGCGCAGCCCGGTCGCGAGGACCGGATGGTCGAGCGGGTATCCGAGCGCGTGCAGAGCCATCAGCGAGTAGACCCAGGGTGGTTGGATGCCGCCCCAGGACCCGTCGGCCTCCTGCCGGGCGATGATCCACTCGGCGGCCCGGCGCAGCGCGGCGCGGCGTAGCGGCCGGAAGGCGATGCGTTCGTACCCGTGCAACAGCGTGTCGAGCCGCTGGAACGCGCCCTTCCACGTGGTGGCGGGCGCCTGTGGTGGCGTCGCCGCACCGGTCCGGAGCTCCACTGTGCTCACGCCGAGCGGGCGGCGTGGCCGGAGCGCGCCGAGGATAGTGAGGGGAACGACGGTCTGCCGCGCCCAGCAGGCCCAGTCGTACACGTTGAACGGCACCCAGGACGGCAGGAAGATCAGCTCGGGCGGCATCGCGGGGACGTCGTTCCAGCTCCACTCCCCGAACAACGCCAGCCAGAGCCGGGTGAAGACCCGGGTGCGTTCCAACCCGCCGCCCGCAAGGATGAATTGACGCGCCTCCTCCAGGTGGGGGGAGTCGGGGTCGTCGCCGGCCAGCCGCAAGGCGATGTACGCCTCCACCGTCGTCGACAGGTCGCCCGGCCCGAACGCGAAGTTCGCCCACGACCCGTCGTCGCGTTGCTGGCTACGGATCCAGCGGGCAGTCTCCTGGGTCTCGGCGTCTGTGCGGATCCCGAGGAACTGCCGCATCAGCAGGTCCTCGGCGTCCATCGTGACGTTCGTCTGGAGTTCGCCCTTCCACCACCCGTCGGGGTTCTGCAGGTCGCGCAGGTGGTCGATGGCGAGGTCGAGGGTGGCGTTGGCGAGGTCACGGAGTTCTTCGCGAGTGCTGTGGTCGGCTGTCGTCGTCATCATCGATCCCGTCCGCGTACCTGATAGGCGGTGGAGGTGAGGCCGGCGCGGACCTCGGCCGGCAGCGGGAGTGGGGCGAGCGCGGCGACGCCGGCGGCGATCTGCCGGTCGACTTCCGCCTCGGTCCACCCGCGACCGCCCGACTCCTCGACCAGGGCAGCGGCCTCGGCGAGTTCGGTGTCGGCCAGGGGTTCGGCCTGGACGTAGAGCGCGCGCAGCCGTTCACCCGCGGCCGACCTCGACGTCAGCGCCACCACCACGGGGGCGGTCTTCTTGCGGGCCCGGACGTCTGACAACACCGGCTTGCCGGTGACCGCCGGATCGCCCCAGATCCCCAGGAGGTCGTCGGTGAGCTGGAACGCCATCCCGAGGTGGTGGCCGAACGTCGCCAGCCCGCTCGTCAATGTCGCCGGGGCGCCCGCGAGCACCGAGCCCAGGGAGGCCGAGCACGCCAGCAGCGCCGCCGTCTTGTCGGCCGCCATCGTGAGGCACTCCTCGAGCGTCACGTCGTCGCGTTTCTCGAACGACACGTCCGCGCTCTGGCCCGCGATCAGTCGACGCACTGTGGCGCTGAGCCGGGCGACGGCGGGAGCCACGGTCACGGTGCCCACCTCGCCGAGCACCTCGTTGGCGAGCGCGAGCAGGGCGTCACCGGCGAGGATCGCGTCCGCGACACCGAACCGCGCCCAGACCGTCGCCCGGTGCCGGCGTTCGGTGTCCTTGTCGATCACGTCGTCGTGCAGGAGCGAGAAGTTGTGGACGAGTTCGCAGGCGACTGCCGCGGGGACGCCCTCCTCAGCGGGTACGCCGGCGGCGAGCGCCGACAGTACGGCCAGCGTCGGCCGGAGGCCCTTGCCGCTCGCACTCGCCTCGGGCCGGCCGTTGGCATCCCAGAAGCCGAGGTGGTAGCCGCAGGCCCGGCGGGTACCAGCGTCGAGGCGGTCGATGGCCGCGCGCATGGCGGGCCTGACCAGGCGGCGGATGTCGGTACTCGGGTTCTGCGTCGGGGTCAACGTCATGGCGTGGCCTCTTCGATAGGTCGCGACACCCGGGTGAAGGAGTCGATGTCGATCGCGTCCGCCGCCAGGAGGCCACTGCGCACAGCGCCCTCCATCGTGTCCGGCCAGCCGGTGCCGGTCCACGCTCCGGCGAGGGCCAGGCCGGGCAGGCGGGTCCGGGCGGGTGGCCGGAGCGCTGCCGTTCCCGGGACCTGTCGGAAGGTCGCATGGGGTTCGCGGGTCACGAACGACTGCAGCAGCCGCGCTTGCCGAGCCTTCGGGAACAGCGTGGCGAGGGCGCCGGCGTAGGCGTGGCGGATCTCGTCCGCCGGTCGGTCGGCGAGCCCGTCCGCGGCCGAGATCGACACCACGAGGTACTGCCCGTGCTCGACCGAGGCGGCCCGGGTCCGGTCGAAGATCCACTGCACGGGGGTGTCCAGCCCGGCGGCGTACGGCAGGTCCGTCACCGGGCGGTCGTACACCACGTGGACATTGACGATGGGCGAGGAGCCGAGCCCCGCCCAGCGGTCGCGGTCGGGTGCGGCCGTGGCGGGGACCAGTTGCGTGGCGGCCTGGTGGGGTACGGCGACGACCACCGCGTCGGCGGTGAGCTCGCCGGTCCTGGTGTGGAGGACGAAGCCCGGTCCGGCCGGCCCGGACCCGCCGGATGGTTCGGCCTGCTCGACCTGCTCGGTCGGCTCGATGCTGAGCACCTTTGCCTTGGTGTGGACGCGCACGCCGAGCCGGGCCAGCAGCCGCGCGGCGGGCTCCGCGTGCAGCTCGCGAAGGGGTACGCCGGGGATCCCGATGTCGGCGGCGTCGGGTCGCTCCAGCAGAGCGGTCCGGAAGACCCGGGCGGCCAGGGCCAGCGACGCCTGGTCGGGCGGGAGGTTGAGGGCCGCCACCGTGATGAGACCCCAGAGACGTTCGACGGCCCGATCGGACTGGCCCTGGGCACGGAGCCAGGCACCGAACGTCGTCCGGTCGGACACCGGGTCGTCGGGATCCACGGAACGCAACGCCAGCGCCGCGGTCCCTGCCCGGAGCCGATGGCTGAGGCCCAGCGGCCGGTAGCCGGCGAGGGCTCCCGCGAGATGCAGCGGCGCGGGTCCGCGGCGGCCGCGTCGTAGCCGGGCCTGCCGCCCACCGGCGTACAGCACGGGGATCTCGAACCGCTCCTGGATCGGGGCGAGCGCGCTCACGCCCATCCGGTCCAGCAGGTCGCGGTAGGACTCGTAGCAGCGCAGGAAGACATGCTGCCCGGTGTCGGCGAGGAGACCGCCCCGGGGAAAGGAGTACGTCGCCCCGCCCAGGTGAGGTCGGGCCTCGACCAGAGTCACCCGCGCGCCACGATCCGCGAGGCGTACGGCGGCCGCGATACCGGCGAGGCCGCCACCGACCACGACGACGGCCGGGCCCCTCACGCGACGCCCCGGGTGAGAGCGCGGGCGGCGACGGCGAGTTTCTGCTTGCCCGGCAGGGAGAGCCGCTGGTGGCGGACCGCGTCGGGGTCGGCCCGGATCTGTCCGAGGAGGCGGTGGTAGATCCCGGCCATCGCGGCGGTGCAGGCCCGGCTGCGCCGGTCGAGCAGAGGTAGCAGCGTGAGCCCCCGGGCGTACCAGGTTTCCGCGCGCTCGGCTTCGAACCGCACCAGGTCGGCGAACCGTTCCGACTCGGCGAGGTCCCCGTCGGGTGCGAGCTCGATCCGGCAGCCGAACCGGTCAAGGTCCTCCTGCGGAAGGTAGGTCCGGCCGCGCTGCCGGTCCTCCCGGAGGTCGCGCAGGATGTTGGTGAGCTGCAGGGCGATGCCGAGCGTGTCGGCGAGCGGCGCCGCGGTGGCCTGGTCGGGCGGGTTGAAGACCCCCAGGGACAGCCGGCCGACCGAACCAGCGACGCAGCGGCAGTACCACACGAGGTCGTCGAAGGTCTTGTAGCGGCGGCCCACAACGTCGGCCTCGCACCCGTCGATGAGTTCGTCGAAAGCCGGGAGCGGGATGGGGAATCTCTGCGCGGCGTCCGCGAGCGCGGTGAGGACGAAATCGTCCTCGAGGTCGGCAGCCGGATGGCCGGCCTCGACGCACGCCCTGAGCCGGTGGAGTTGGCGGCGTACGCCGGCGAGCCGGGTCAGCTTGTCGGACGCGGGCAGGTCGCCGTCGCCGAGGTCGTCGATCCGGCGGGCCATCGCGTACACCGCTGACAGCGCCCGCCGTTTGGGTGGCGGCAGCAGCCGGATGCCGTAGGAGAAGTTGCGCGCCTCCCGGCGGGTGATCTCCTCGCACGCGCGGTACGCCTGTCCGGCGATCATCCCCACCCCCTGAGCGCACTCCAGAACCACGCGCCGGCAATGTGGCGCGATGTGGGCTTCGGTACCCGTTGCAGCGGGTCGTAGTCCCCCCGCCTGATCGCGGCGAGGGCCGCCCGGCCGCCCGCGACGTATCCCGACACGGCGAGCCGCGCCCAACCGGACAGCGTGGGGAGCAGGGGTACGCCGGAGTCGAGCCAGGCCTCGGCCCGCTGGCACTCGAACGCGATCAGTGCGCGCAGGGCCGGCGTCGCGCGGGTCCGACCGAGGTCCTCCTCCGCCACCCCGAAGCTGTGGAGGTCCGCCTGCGGCAGGTAGATGCGACCGCGCTGGTAGTCCTCGGCGACGTCCTGCCAGTGCTCGACCAGCTGGAGTGCCGTACAGATCCGGTTGGACAGGGCCAACCGCTCGGTGGTCGCCCGGCCGAAGACGTGCAGGACGAGCTCGCCCACCGGGTCGGCGGACAGGCCGCAGTATCCGACCAATGCGTCGAACGTCGGGTAGCGGGTGACCCGCTGGTCCTGGCGGTTGGCCTCGATCAGGCGCAGCAGGGGACCGGCCGGTATCCGGCGCCGGGCGACCGTGGACGCGAGGCCCGCGACCACGGGATCCCGCACCGACCGCGGGTCGCCGTCGTAGAGGGTGCGGACCTCGCGCTCGAACTCCTCGAGTGCGCCGAGCCGGTCGCCGCTCGCTTCATCACCAAGATCGTCGACGTGACGGGCGTACCTGTAAATCGCGTGCAGGTCCTCGCGGGTGCGAGCGGGCAACACTCGCAGCGCGACCGGAAAGTTCTCACCGCTGGCCTTGATGAGCGGGTCGTCTTCCAGGACACCCACGGCTCGCCTCCAGTGTGCGATCCCATGGCGCCCGCGAAACCCTATCGGGTCACGAGCTATTTGCGACCTTCAGCTTAGATCTGATCGCGGTCCTGAGTGTTGGTAATGTCGCGAGAAACCTGGTCAAGAAATCGTTCCGAAATCTCTCGAAGAAGGCCCTCGGAGACGTTTAGCGCGGTCGCGACCTCGCGTAGCTCCTCCAGGTGGGTCGGCGCCATCTCCTCGATGCACTGGCGACCACGCGGAGTGAGTTGAAGCCGGACTATCCGATGATCGGCGGGATCGGGATATCTGCTGACCAGACCCATCGCCTCCACCCGGGCGACCAGCTCGACCGCGCTGTGATGGCGGACCAGGAGGTATTCGGCCACCTCGCGGATACTCGGCGGCGTGGGATTCGGATAGCCGCGAAGGATCAGCAGAAGTTGATGTTGCTGGGACGTCAGTCCGACCCGGGACGCGCTTTCGGCACTGCGCAGCAGGAAGCGCCGCAGCGCATAACGGAAAACGAATAAGCTGCGAAACTGCTCGTCGGTGAGGCGATCCATGGCGTCAGGTCCGGTAGCCGGCCGCTCCAAAGCACCGGTGCGGTGGCCTTCATGGTAGGCGTGCGGCGTCCCCTTTACACGAGGTGCGGGACACTAGCCGTCTGGTTTCGTACGCCGGAATCGAAGGTCGCGCAGGCTTTCCCGGAGTTCGGCGAGTGCGGGCACCCGCAGGAGCAGCAGCACCCCGAGATAGGACGCGAGGCAGGCCGTCCCGATCGCCCCGAGCGCCAGCAATGCATCGCCGGCGTGGTGGACCGGAAGTTCCTTGAGCAGCACCCAGCCGCAGCCGGCGGACACGGCGGCGGCGATGCCGACGGCAAGGGTCGTGCGGAGCATTGGAAGCAGCCCGACCGCCTGGTGCCGCCGGGCGGTGAGCAGGCTCAGCACGACCGCGGCGAGGACGACCGAGAGGGACGTCGACAACGCCAGGCCGCCCACACCCCACCACCGCCCGAGCGTGAGGTCGCCGACCACGTTGACCACCATCGCGGCGAGCGCGGTGAGGACCGGTGTACGGCTGTCGCCCACCGCGAGGCAGGTGCGGGCCGCCACTTCGCGGACGGCGAGGGCGACGAGCGAGATGGAGTACATCGCCACCGCCAACGAGGTCAGCTCCACGTCCCGGCTGTCGAAGTTTCCGCGCGCGAAAAGGAGGACGACGATCGGCCGGGCCGCGACCGCCAGCACGATGACGACGGGGCTGATGAGGACGAGCACCACGCCCAGGACGCGATCTGTCGCCTGCCGTAGCTCCGCCCGGCGTTCTGGCGTACCCAGCGCACTGAACGCGGGAAACAGCGCGGTGGTGAACGCGGTCACCACCACGACCTCGGCGAGCGTGACGACCCGCCAGCCGTAGCTGAGCGACGAAATGGTGCCCGGGCCCTGCGACGACCCGACGGCCCGGTCCACCATGGTGTTGACGTTGAGGATGGCGCTGCCGACGAGCAGTGGCGGCACCATCGCCACGACTTCCCGGAAGCCCGGATCCCGCACCCGGAACGACGGGCGCAGCCGGAGCCCGATCTGGCGGACCGCCGGCAGCTGCGCGAGGAGCCTGACGGCGGAGCCGACCACGAACCCCACGGCCAGCGTGATCACACCGAACTGACCGCCGAGCGTCACGGTCACGACGATCATGACCACGTTGAACGGGATGCCCTGCACACCCGACCAGAAGAACCGGCCGTGCGCCTGCGCCGCGCCGGCGAGGAGGTTCGTCCCCGCGATGAACACCGTGGCGACCAGGACGATCCGGGTCATGGTGACCGCCAGCCGTTGGGTCGCCGGGTCGAAGCCCGGAGCCAGGATGTCCGCCACCGTGTCGGCGGCGACGAACATCACGACCGACGCGACCACCAGCACCGCGGTGGTGACGGTCAGGGCGACCCGCACGGTGCGGTGCCCCTCGTCAACCCGCCCGGAGTCCACCGCTCGCGAGACCGGAGGCACCAGCGAGCGCGCCATCGCGCCGGTGATCAGGCCGAGGACGACGTTCATCAGGCCCTGCGCGACCAGGAAGGCGTCCACGTCCGAGCCGGCACCGAAGACGGCTGCCATGGACGCGTCCCGGGCGAACCCCAGCACCTGACTGAACGCGGTGAGCCCCACGAGCAGGGCGGACGAACGGACGATGGCCGCCCGCCGGCCGCCGCGTACGTTCGGGGCGGGTGATTTCGGGCTAGCGGGCGGGCCGGACGCGGTGCGCAAGGACGATCCCCTTCTTAGTGGGTCGGTCTGCCGGGAGGGCGGGCGCGAGCGGGATGACGATGGTGAACCTGGCGCCCTGGTCGGGCACCGAATCGAGTACGACGGTGCCGCCGTGGGCCTCGGCGATGGCGGCCACGATCGCGAGGCCGAGCCCTGACCCCTCGCCGTTGGCCGCGCCGCGTTCGAACCGCCCGAAGATGCGCCGGCTGTCCTGGGGGTGGACACCCGGGCCGCGGTCGCGCACCCACAGCCGGACCGTGCCGGCGGACCGGTCGACGCTCGAACCGAGCCAGATGGTGTCGGCGGGGTCGGTGACCTTCACGGCGTTGTGGGCCAGCTGGAGCAGCGCCTGCGTCAGCCGCTGGGCGTCGGCCATCACCACGATGTCGGTGCGCGCCTCGACCTTCCAGCTCCGGGCGCCGAGCATCCGCGCCTTGCGGGTCACCTCGTCGACGAGCTGTCCGACACCGACCGGTGCGGGGCGCAGGAAGTTCGGGGCGTCGGCTCGGGCGAGCATGGTGAGGTCGTCGACGAGCCGGCTCATCCGGTCGAGCTCACCAAGAATCAACACCCGCGTTTCGGCCACCTCGGCGCGGCTGCTCGCGTCGAGGAGTTCGAGGTGCCCCCGCATGACGGTGATGGGAGTCCGCAGCTCGTGCCCGGTGTCGTCGAGGAACTGGCGCTGGAGGGTGCCGGATCGTCCAGTTGTCTGGGCGGCAAGCGCGGGTTCGATCACCCGGCCGGCCACGAACCACCCGATGGTGGCGACTGGGAGGAGTCCGGTGAGGGCGACCAGGCCGTAGATGACAACGATGTCGTCGATCTCTCTGCGAGCGTGCCGGAGTATGGCGGGCACGAGACGTTCCAGCGTGATGACCCGTTCGCCGGTCCGCGGATCGACTTCGTGCACCTCCAGTTCGCGGAACTCCGCGATCTCCTGGCTGATCGACTCACCCGGGTCGAAGATGAACCGAACTCGCTCGATCAGGTACGCGGTGGTTCCGGCGAAGGTCATTCCCACCAGGGCGAGCAGGACCATGCATCCGAGGATTCGTGCTCGCGCGGAGCGTTGGGTACCTGACACGGCGCGAGCCCGACGCGTCGCAGTCGTCGGAGTCACCCCCCGTCCACCCGACTCACGATGTGAGTAGCCGCCCTCATTATCTGGGGAATCTCGCGATGACGCGTACGAATCGCGATTATCGTCGGCTCAACGTCCAGTCGAAAATGTGCGACACATGAGGACGCTAATAAATCTTGGTCGCGGCCAGTAGGAGGTGTGGGGATGGCGCATATTCTCATCGCCGAGGATGATCCCGGGATCTCCGCCCTGATCGAGAAAGGCCTGCGTCTGAATGGCCTCACGAGCACCGCGGTGTCAGATGGCGCGGCAGCCCTGGAGCAGGCCGCGAAGGGCGAGTTCGATCTCCTCCTGCTCGATGTCGGACTCCCGGGCCTCGATGGGTTCACTGTGCTACGCCGGCTGCGGGAGTCGGGCCATCCAATTCCGGTGATCATGGTGACCGCGAGGCATTCGGTGGCCGACACGGTGGCCGGCCTTGACGGCGGGGCGGACGACTACCTGAGCAAACCGTTCCGCGTCGAGGAGTTGCTGGCGAGGGTACGCCGGCGGCTTCGAGCTGGGCACGCCGCGGCCGAGGTGGCCTTCGTACGCCATGATGATCTGTGCCTCGACCTGCGGGCCCGCCAAATTACTGTCAATGGTCGGGTCGCCGATCTCACCGCCCGGGAATTCCGGCTCGTCGAGATATTTCTGCGCTATCCCGGTGAGGTGCTTTCCCGGGAATGGCTTCTCGCCCAGGTCTGGGGCTACGACTTTGACCCCGGGTCAAATGTGGTCGACGTTTATGTGCGCTATCTGCGTCGCAAAATTGGGTCCAGGCGTATCGAGACTGTCCGGGGACATGGCTACCGGCTCGTCTCCGGCTTTTCCTGCGATTAGGAAGCTCTCATTCCGCAGGCGTGTTGTCTGGCCCTATCCAATATGGAGACGGTAACTCGATTCGGTCGTAGGTGAAGCCGGGGGTGTCGTCCCATGTCAATTGTTGCTCCTCGTCAATGGACGAAAATCGTTATTGACGGACACTCATATCTGCGGCTCCCGCTGCACACCCGATGGCTTGAGGATGGCGACGATCTGGCCGCGGTGCTGCTGGATTTCGCCACCGGCCGGGAGACCGGCGACACGGTGGTAATCAGCGAGAAGGTCGCTCTGCTGCTGGAGGGCCACAGCGTCCCCATGGACTCGATCCACACCGGCTGGCAGGCCCGGCTCCTGGCCCGCTTCGTCCGGCCGCGGACGGAGTCGCGTGGGCTGTCGATTCCGGAGAAGATGCAGTACGTCCTTGACACGGTGGGGCGTCCGCGGGTCTGGCTCGCGGCGGCGGTCACCGCGGCGACCCGGCCGTTCCGGGTGCGCGGGCTCTTCTACCGGATCGCGGGCAGCCTGGCCCGCGACATCGACGGAGGCCGACCGCCGTACGAAGACCGGCTCTTCCCGCCGTTCGAGGTGGGCGATGCCACCAGGCTCTGCGACCGGCTCGAACGCCTCCTCGACACGGGCGTCGCGATCGTCGACATCAATGACTTCGGTGGTTCGATCCGGGCGGTCTCCACCAGGTCTCTTCCGGCGGCGACGTTGTCGGCGGTGCTCGCCGACAACCCCCTTCGTCAGCGGCTGACTGGCACGCCGTTCGCGATCATCCGGCCGACCTGAGCACGGCGCGGCCTTGTTGGTGGGTGGGCCCGCCCGGGCCCACCCACCAGGTGCGTCCCGGTCTGCCTACGAGAGCCGGGACGTGTCAGGGCGCGCGGCCGCGGCGTTCGGTTGCGGCCGGAGGCGCGGGCGGGGTGCCGCTCGGCCTTCGGCTGCCGGCGCCAGGTCGATACTGCCGTCGATCACCTGCTTGGCGAGGGTGGCAAGCCGCATCTGGTGCCGCCGGGCGTGCCCGCGGAGCACCGTGAAGGCCTCCTCGAGCCCGAGGTTGCGGCGTACCGAAAGGATGCCCTTCGCCTGCTCGATGACCAGCCGGCTGTCGAGTGCCCGCTGGAGCTGGTGGGCAAGGATGTCGGCCTGCTGCTGCCGGCGTTCTCGGAGAACGCTGATCGTCGCGACCTTGACAAGCGTGTCGGCCCGGCGGGCGTCGGCCTCGTCCAGCTGACCGGGCTGGGAGAGGTAGACCTCCGCGGCACCGATCGTCTGGTCGTGGTGGCGCAGCGGCCACGCGTGCACCGAACGCACGTCGGCGGCCCGCGCCCGCGCTGCGAATCGCTGCCAGGAGTCCGGCGCGGACTCGAGGTCCGGGCATGACACCGGAAGGCTGGAGCGATAGCAGTCTGGTGCGGGACCGCTGCCGTCCACCAGGTCGAGGGGTTCGGCCGGGCGGATATCCGGTGACGTTGCCGCGACCAGCGAGAGCTGGCCGTGGTCGTCAGCCATCAGGACGCTGGCGCCCGCGGCGCCGAGGATGTCGACACAGTGATGTGCGAACGTACGCAGGAAATCCGCGACGTCGAACGGTGTGGTGAGTGTGTCCGCCAGTTCGACGATCGCCTTTGTCAGGCGTTCGTCGCGTGACATCGCAACTCCCATGTTCCAACCCCCATAGTGATCCTCACAGAGCTCCCCACTCCGGATAACGCAGACCGGTAGGGACTCTCGACGACATTCGCGCGAACGCGTGATCGCAGATAGCCGCCTCCATACCCAGCGGTCCGACGTTTCATCCATTGGTCCAATTTCTTGACCCTGTGGCCGGCTTTACACCGTGCCCCTCCCCGGCCGACGAACACTACCGGAATGAACAGCCTGTGTGGAACGAATGTGGAACAACTCGCTCGTTCGGCAAAGATCCGCTAGGGACTTCGTTGACTCCGCAATGGTCGAAGGGAGGGCTGGCCATGACCGAAGGCGGTACCGCACGCCTGGTCTGTCCCGAAATGTGTCGGTCCTCTGGCCGGCGGGGGTGATGAGACGCCAGACTCTGCCGTGCCCGCGGGGCGTGCACGACCTCCGCGGGCACGGCACACAAACCTGGAGAGGAGTCGCCTTGGCGCTGGTGAGAGGGATCGACGTGTCGCGGTACCAGACCGTGACGTCGTGGCGGTCGGTGAAGAACGCTGGTTATGGCTTCGCCCTCATCAAGGCGACCGAGCGGGACAACTACCTCTCACCCACCTTTCGTGGCTATTCCCGCGATGCGAGATCGGCCGGGCTGCTGGCCGGCTCCTATCACTTCGCCAGGCCGGCCCGCTCCACCGCCGCCGCGCAGGCGAGGTGGTACGTGCGGCAGCTGCGGGCCGCCGGATTTCGTTCTGGTACCGACCTGCCGCCCGTACTCGACATCGAGGACGCCGGCGGCCGGAGCAGATCCGCACTGACGCAGTGGTGCCTGGCCTTCTGTCGCGAGGTCGACCAACTGCTCGGGCTCGCGAGCCAGTGGTCGCGGTGCGGTATCTACTGCAACCGCGACTTCTACCGCAACCGCCTCGACGGGCCGCGGGTCCACGACGGCCGCTGGTGGTGGCTCGCCTACTGGCCGGAGCGGCAGGAGCAACCCCGCGACGAGGACGAGCTGCCGGCCGGTGCGGCGATCTGGCAGTGGACCGACCGGGGCCGCGTGCCCGGCGTACGGGAGAACACCGACCTCAACGTCACGCGCGCCGCCGACGTACGCAGCCTCGCACCCGCCTTCTTTGGAGAGGACGACATGCCGACTTTCCGCCACTACGGGCTTGGCCAAGATTTTCCTATCCCGCCGGTGAACGCGGAGGGCGTGCCGTCCCCCAGGGCCCTGAACTTCCACGTCGAATGGGCCGACCCCGCGCCCACGGCCCACGGTGTCGGCGGGTCTTCCTACGTACGCAAGTCCAGCGACGGCTGGACCAGCCACGAGTTGTCGGGTGTCCGTATCGAGGGCATGAAGCCCGGCGACCAGTACCAACTGCAGTTGGTGATTGTCGACCCCGGCGGTGAGGAAATCCTCTGGAGCGCCGTCCTTCACGAGGCCCGGGCGACGGCAGGAGATGAGCACGCCTCGGTGGTTCGTACGCTGCGGAGCAGGGTTGGCCAGCGAGTTCGTTGGCGATTCATCTACTTCGGACACCAAACTTCCGTCAAAGTCGCCCGCGCGGAGTGGGTTATCAAGGAGTACTGACCGGTGGCCTGAACCGGGCATCACAACATGTTGACTTGGTAGGACGCCGGGAATTTACTTGGCCCACCACGTTGGGCAGGCGACGTCTGCCCACCCCATGCTGCTGCGTTTCGGTGCGCTACGCACGACATCTGGAGGGCCGGCGCGATGGAGCCGACAGGGAAGAAGTACGAGAACACCGAAGATGTCCTTCGCTATCAGCTCATGAATCGGCGCCGCGCGCTCAAGGCCGGTTTCGGCGCCAGTGCCGCGCTCGCCTTTGGCGGTGGGATTCTTGGTGCGTGCTCCTCTGATGGTGGCAGTTATTCGGGCACCGGAAAGAAGCCGCCAGCAGGCGCCGAGGAGCCGCCGCCGGCGAGTAAGGCCAATATCCCGACGCCGAGAGAAAAGACGTTGGTCGTCGGCCAGGTCGATTTCCAGGTCTTCGACAGCTTCAACCTCCGGATCCCGAACGGCAACCAGTCGGGCAACGGCTTCGACGTCGTCTGCCGGGAGTATCTCTTCTATCTCAACCTGCCGACGGGCGAGTTGATGCCGTGGCTGGCCACCGGCTACGAATACAACGCCGACTTCACCGCGCTGACCTTCAAGTTCGACCCCAAGGCGAAGTGGAACGACGGCGAGGCGTTCACCTCCAAGGACTTCAAGTTCACGGTCGAGCTGATGCGCGACCACCCCGACCTGCTCGGTGGCGGCGGCGACCTGAAGGACTTCGTCAAGAACGTCCTGACACCAGACGACCAGACCGCGACGCTCGAGCTCAGCAAGCCGAACCCGCGGCTGCACTACGGATTCATCTGCACGATCGTCAGCGGCTTCGACGTACTCCCGGAGCACATCTGGGCCGACCAGGACCCCACGAAGTTCCGTGACAACCCGCCGGTGCGCACCGGGGCCTACCAGCTCGACAAGGCGATCGCCAGCCAGAAGATGTTCGTCTGGAAGAAGAACCCCAACTACTGGAACAAGGAGAAATTCGACCCGGCGCCGGAGTTCGTCATCTACCAGACGACGGCGAAGTCGCAGGACGCGGCGAGCCAGGCCTTCAAGCGCGCGGAGTTCGACGTCGGCTCCCTTGACGAGGAACACGCGAAGGTCCTGCGGGGTGAGGGCTACCAGAATCTCGTCACGACGCCGTTCCACGACCCTTGCCCACGGGCGCTCTGGCTCAACTCCGACTCCTCGCGCGGCATCATGAGTGACCCCCGTATGCACTGGGTGATCTCCTACGTGATCGACCGGGGAAAGGTCGGCACCACCGTCTGGCCGGTCAAGACGCCCGCCGCGCAGTATCCCTGGGCCGACTACGACGGCAACGACAAGTGGGAGATCTCGTCGATCGCCGACAAGTACAAGCTCGAGTACAACCCGGAGAAGGCCGCGCAGCTGCTCGACGAGATGGGCGCGAAGAAGGGGCCCGACGGCACCCGCATGTGGAAGGGCAAGCCGGCCGCCGTCGAGATCATCACCCCGTCAGGCGTTGACGGTGCGGAGTTCATCATCGGCCAGCTGGTTGTCCAGGAGCTGAAGAAGCTGGGCCTCAAGGGATCCTCGATCCGCAGCTACAGCGGATCCGTGCACAGCGAGAAGTGGGAGCGGGGACAGTTCGACGTCTCCTCCCAGTGGGTGTGCAACGTCTCCTGGGATCCCAACCAGCTCTACAACTCGATGCAGAGCCGCTGGGCCAAGAATGTCGGCACCAACGCGGTCGGCCGTAACCAGGTGCGCCTGCGCGACCCCGAGCTGGACAAGCTGTCGCGACAGCTCGACGGCATGAATCCGGAGAGCGCAGAGGCGAAGGCGCTGCTGGAGAAGGCCCTCGAGGAGTACTACCGCAATCTGCCGGTGATTCCGGTCATCCAGACCGCCTATCCCGCCTACTACAACACGACCTACTGGACCGGCTGGCCCACACAGGATGATCTCTACCAGGTCCCGAACAACTGGTGGGGGCAGTTCGTGTTCGTCATCGGCAAACTCAAGCCGACGGGCAAGAAGTGACGGCCGTCGCGACGCCGGAGCGGGCGTCCGGGCGAGGTCTGCGGGCCTGGCTCGGCGCCCACCCGCTCGCGGGTTACGCCATTCGCAGGTTCGGGTTGTATCTCCTCGAACTCTGGGGTGCGGTGACCGTCGCGTTCTTCTTCTTCCGGATGATTCCTGGCGATCCGATCCAGACCTTCATCCAGACTCTGCAGCAGAACTACGTCTACAACGCGCAGGCCAGCGCCGAAGTCATCGCGCGCTATCGGCAGGAGTTCGGGCTCGACGGGAACCTCTTCTCGCAGTACCTGCACTATATGTACAAGGTGCTGGTCCAACAGGATCTCGGCCCCTCCCTGCTCAACTATCCGACGCCCGCCCAGGACGTCATCATGCGGGCGATGCCCTGGACGATGGGCCTGCTGGGGATCGCCGCCGTGCTGGCCTGGATCCTCGGCCTGCTCGCGGGTGCGCTCGCTGGTTGGCGTCGTGGCAAGTTCGGTGCCGATCTGGTGACGAACCTCTCCATCGCGCTCTCGCACGTGCCGTACTACTTCCTGGCCCTGATCCTGACGTTCGTCTTCGCCTACCAGCTGAACTGGCTGCCGGCGAGATCGGCGTACGACGCGAGACTCCAACCAGGCTTCAGCCTGGAGTTCATCGCAAGCCTGCTGCGATATGGCCTGTTGCCCGGTCTATCGATCGTGGTGATCGGCGTCTTCTCCTGGCTGCTGTCGACCAGGATGTTGATGGTGCCGGTGCTTGGTGAGGACTATCTGACGTACGCACAGGCGAAGGGCCTGCGGCCGCGTAGGATCCTCACGAGGTACGCCCTGCGCAACTGCTACCTGCCGCAGGTGACGGCGTTCGGAATCTCGCTCGGCTTCATCTTCAACGGCAACGTGCTGGTCGAACAGCTCTTCAGCTATCCCGGCCTCGGCGCGACCCTGGTGCAGGCCATCGGCATTCTTGATTTCAACACCATCATGGGGATCACCAACCTGGCCATCTTCTCGGTACTCACCGCCAACCTCATCCTCGATCTCCTGCTCCCGCTGCTCGATCCGCGGGTGAAGTACTGGCGCTAACGAAGGTGGTGCGATGACCCTGCAGTCCACTCTGAGACCCCTGCGTGGCGTGGCGCGAAGATTGCGGGAGAACTGGAAACTCTCGACCGGGCTGGTGCTGCTCATCGGCCTGATCCTGCTCGCCCTGCTCAGCCCGCTCATCTCGGCCGCGGTCGGTCAGGGTACCGATCCGGTTGCCATCGCGGCGTACCAGAAATGGCTCCGGCCCTCGCCGGACCATTGGTTCGGTACGGATCAGTTCGGTCGGGATCTCTTCGCGATGACGATCGGCGCCCTCCGTGTGTCGCTCGAGGTCGGCGCGATCGCGGGTGTGCTGTCGACGGTGGTCGGCGTGATCATGGCGTTCGTCGCGGGCTACAAGGGCGGCGCGGTGGACGGCACGCTCTCGACCATCACCGACATGGTGCTCGTGGTGCCGAGCTTCCCGCTGCTGATCGCGCTGTCGGCCTACACCAAGAACGTCGGCATCGTCGAGCTCGGTCTGATGCTCGCGGCGTTCAGCTGGCCGTTCGCGGCGCGCACGATCCGCTCGCAGGTGTTGAGCCTGCGGGCCCGGCCCTATGTCGAGCTCGCCAAGGTGAGCAAGCTTCGCGACCTCGAAATCATCGCCTACGAGCTGCTCCCGAACATGCTGCCCTATATCGGGGTCGGTTTCGCCTCGTCGGCGTTGGGCGCGATCTTCGCCCTGGTCGGCCTGGAGGTGATCGGCCTCGGGCCCGGTGAGACCATCGACCTCGGGAAGATCATCTTCAGTGCCATCGGCACCGGTGCGATGACGCTGGGCGCCTGGCCGATGTTCGTCGCGCCGATCTTCCTGCTCACCCTGCTGTTCGCGGCACTCAATCTCATCAACATCGGGTTGGAAGAGGTCTACAACCCGCGCCTGCGAGGAGTTGCCGGTGCCTGACGATGCGCTCGTCGAGATCAAGGACCTCAGGGTTCACTACCGCACGACGCAGGGCGACGTACCAGCCGTGGACGGCGTCGATCTCACCGTTCGGCGTGGTGAGATCCTCGGTATCGCGGGGGAGTCCGGCAGTGGCAAGAGCACCTTGGCAGTCGCTCTCCTTCGCCTGCTGAGAGCACCGGGCTACGTCGCGGGCGGCTCGATCGACTTCCATCCGTCGGGCCAGCCGTCGGTCGATCTCCTGGCGATGGACGAACGCCGGCTCCGTTCGCTGCGCTGGCGGTCGCTGTCGTACCTCCCGCAGGGGTCGATGAACTCCATGAATCCGGTCATGCGGGTGGGCGAGCAGTTCCGCGACGTCATCCTCGAACACGCACCCGAGCGTCGAAACCAACTCGCCACGATGGTCCCCCGGCTCCTCCGTCAAGTTGGCCTTGACGAAGGTGTCGTCCGGATGTATCCCCACGAGCTGTCCGGTGGCATGAAACAGCGCGTGCTGATGGCGATGTCGATCGCGCTCGAGCCCGACCTGGTGGTCGCCGACGAGCCCACCACCGCGCTCGACGTCACGATTCAGCGGGTGATCCTGCAGAGTCTTGGTGACCTACGCGACGAGTTCGGCGTCACCCTCGTGGTGATCTCGCACGACATGGGCGTGCACGCGCAACTCGTGGACCGGGTCGCGGTGATGTACGAGGGCAAGGTGGTGGAGGTCGGCGATGTCCGGCAGGTCTTCAAACAACCACGCCATCCCTACACCCGAAGCCTGATCGAGTCCATTCCACGCATCGGCGAGGCGCCGTGGCGGGACGAGAAGCGGAGTCCGGTGGCATGAGCGCGAGAACGAAGGACATCGAGCTCCACGACGTCGAGCAGCGGTTCCACGCTCGCGGCAGCGCGACGGGGTTCCTCACCGCGGTGCATGAGACGTCGTTCACGCTGCGCTCCGACCCACCGCACATCGTCAGCCTGGTGGGCCAGAGCGGCAGCGGCAAGAGCACCATCGCTCGGATCATTCTCGGCCTGCAGCGACCGACGTCGGGCACCGTGACCTACGGCGGCAAGGACATCTTCAAGCTGTCACGGGCGGAGTACGACGACTACCGGCGCAACGTCCAGCCGGTTTTCCAGGACCCGTACGCGATCTTCAACCCCGTCTACCGCGTCGACCGGGTGCTGCGGACGGCGATCAAGAAGTTCGGCCTCACGAAGTCGAAGGCACGCGCCCAGGAGTTGATGGAGGAGTCGCTTCGCGCGGTGAAGCTGGATCCGGCACAGGTGCTCGGGCGCTACCCGCACCAGCTTTCGGGAGGGCAGCGCCAGCGCATCATGCTGGCCCGGGTGCACATGCTGCGGCCGGCGTTCATCATCGCCGACGAGCCGGTCTCGATGCTCGACGCGCAGGTCCGCAAACTCTTCCTTGACATCCTTGTGGACTTCCAGCGTGCGTACGGCATGACGACGCTCTTCATCACCCACGACCTGTCGACGGTCTACTACGTCGGTGGGGACGTCATGGTCATCACCAAGGGCCGCGTCGTGGAGCGGGGCCCGGTCGCGCAGGTGATGCACACGCCGAGCCACTCCTACACCAAGATGTTGCTGGCATCGGTTCCACAACCCGACCCGGACAAGCGCTGGACGGACCGCATCGACATCGAGGAGGCCGACCGCGAGGAGGCCGCGCCGGAAGTCCCTACCTCTGATCCTGCGAGAGTGCCCCGGCCTTGAGGTCGGGGGATCGTATCCCTCCGTTGCCAGCCGGACGTCGGTCCGGCCGTTTCTGCTGAGCGATGTACTCCTTCACGACAGACAGCGGTGCGCCGCCGCACGATCCGGCGAAGTACGAAGGGGACCAGAATCGGCCGTCCATGGTCGCGTGGATCACGCGGTCGGTGAAGTCCCGTCGGAGGATGCGGGACGAGACACCCTTGAGGCTGTTCACGAGCGAAGCCAACGCGACCTTGGGCGGGTAGTGCACCAGCAGGTGTACGTGATCGGCGTCGCAGTTGAACTCTTTCAGCTCCGCGTCGAAGCCCTCGCACACTTTGCGCATGACCTCTTCGCAGCGCGTCAGTATCTCGTAATTGAGGACACTGCGCTGGTGACGAACACCAAATGTGCGTGAAGGTTGTAAGCAATCGTTCGGCCCTTACGAATAACGGGATTCAGGTTTTCCACCTTGGTGACATAGACCAACGGTAGAGTGATCGTCATGCAGCTTCGGTACGGCTTCCGCCCGTACCCGAACGGGCGTCAGTGTGCTGCGCTGGCACGGGCGTTCGGGTGCGCCCGGGTCGTCTTCAACGACGCGCTCCGCGTCCGCGAGGACGCCCGCGCGGCCGGACTGCCGTACGTCCCGACGGCGGAGCTGTCCAAGCAGCTCACCGCCGCGAAGAAGACCGCCGAGCGGGCCTGGCTCGGCGAGGTATCCGCTGTCGTGCTGCAGCAGTCCCTGCGTGACCTGGACACCGCCTATCGAAACTTCTTCGACGGGCTGAAGGGCAAGCGTCCGAAGATGGGTGCGCCCCGGTTCAAGTCCCGCAAGGACACCCGCCAGTCGATCCGGTTCACCGCGAACGCCGGATGGAAGATCACACCGGGCGGCAAGCTCCGGCTTCCGAAGATCGGCGACGTATCGGTGAAGTGGTCGCGCACGCTGCCGTCCACGCCGTCCACGGTGACGGTGGTCAAGGACAGCGCGGGCCGGTACTTCGCCTCGTTCGTCGTGGAGACCGGCCCGTGCGAGGTGCTGCCCGAGACCACGCCCGAGATCGGCATCGATCTCGGGCTGGGGCACTTCGCAGTTCTATCGGACGGCGAAAAGATCAACTCTCCGCGCTTTCTGCGCCGCGCGGAGAGGAAACTCAAGAAGGCTCAGCGTGCCCTGTCCCGAAAGGCGAAGGGGAGCAAGAACAGGGACAAGGCCAGGCACCGGGTTGCCCGTGCTCATGCGCGGGTGGCCGACGCGCGGCGGGAGTTCCACCACCAGCTCTCAACCAAGCTGATCCGCGAGAACCAAGCGATCGCCGTTGAGGACCTGGCGGTAAAGGGACTCGCCCGCACGCGCCTGGCCAAGTCCGTCCACGACGCCGGATGGTCCGCCTTCACGGCGATGCTGGAGTACAAGGCCACCCGGTACGGGCGTGCCTTTGTCCGCATCGGCCGATTCGAGCCCACTTCTCAGGTGTGTTCCGTGTGTTGCGTGAAGGACGGCCCCAAACCCCTGCACATCCGAGAGTGGACCTGCGGGGCGTGCGGAACCGTCCTGGACCGAGACATCAACGCGGCGGTCAACGTCGCCAAGGCCGCCGGACTGGCGGTGACAGCCTGTGGAGCGCAGGTAAGCCCGGGACTCGTCCCGGCACAGCGCGGTGAAGCAGGAACCCACCGAGACGGTCAGCCGACCGTGGTAGGAATCCCGGTCCTTTAGATCCGGGAGGAAGTCAAAGGAGGACCGATCTGATCTTCCGAGCAACTTCGAGCAGTTGCCAGCTCGCGGGAGCGTCGGGCGCGGCCAGGACGAGCGGCGTGTGTGCGTTGCTCGCCACGTCGGCGGGCGTGAACGGCACCTCCGCCAATCGTCCGACACCCTGGCTCCAGATGGCGTACTCCTCACTCACCTGCTCGAAGAGTCGCATCTGGGCGCCGCACGACGGGCAGTCGAGCCCGGTCATGTTCTCCACGCCACCGAAGATCCTGATGTTCCTGCGTTGCAGCATGGACACCAGCTTGCGGCCGTCGAGATGGGCGGAATACTGCGGCGTGACGACGAGCACGACCCAGGGATCTGCTAGCAGCGTGAAGAGTTCCTGCTGCAGGTCGCCCGTGCCTGGCGGCACATCAACCAGCAGGAGATCGAGCTCACCCCACGTGACGTCATGGACGAGGCGGCGCATGAGCAGACCGACCAGCGGCATCTGCCAGTCCAGGGGTTGGTCTTCGGCGATCAGGAACTGCGCCGACATGATCTTGACACCCAGGTGTTCGACCGGCTCGACGGCCGGCACCTGGGCCTGCCACAGCGTGATCGAGGTCGCCGGTGTCCGGCGGGTGATGCCCACCATCGCGGGGATGTCCGGGCCGTAGATGTCGGCGTCGATCAGCCCGACCCGGATCCCTTCCTGGGCAAGAGCGACCGCGACGTTGAGTGCCACGGTGCTCTTGCCCACACCACCCTTGCCACTGGCGAAGACGACGTTGACCGTCATGAGAAACGCCGGTGCCGGGTCGCGGGGTCGTCGCTGGCGCCCAACGGGAGCAGGCGGTAGCGCAGCTCGTACGTCGTACCCGACGGCAGTTGGTACCGCTCCAGCGTGTCCGGGCCGCAGCTGGCACCGCCAAGGCCACGTTGACGGACGTCGATCGTGAGGTGGGTGACGTCGTCGCGCACGAGGTCGACGGTGTGTGCGGCCGAGCCCAGCGTCGCGTCTGAATAGTGCGAAACCTTTGCCTCGACCGGCATGGGAGCGCTCACCAGCAGACCCACGCCATCCTCGCGGCGCAGGGCGAGCCAGCGGACGTCGGTCTTGTTGCCGTTTTCCTGAGGCAGGATGTACGGCACGTACTGGTCGTCAACCGTGCCTTGCCACCGGCCGAGTGCGGCGCCGACCTTGCGGTCGACGTAGCTCTCGTGCGGTCCGCGACCAAACCACTCCAGTTGCTCGAAGCCGGCCGGCACCGTGGCCGCGACACCGACGCGGGGCAGGTCGGGCAGGGCCGCGTCCACGTCGAACTCGTGCTCGGCGCTCAGGGAGCCATCGGGTGCGATGGTGACCCTCGCGCGGTGGGCGATGCCGTGCGCGTGGCCGTCGGCGATCAGGCGTTCCGAGCGAAGGGCCACCACTCGGCCGTCCTTGTCGGGCTCGACGCTCACCGACTCCACGTGCGCGACCAACCGGTCGAGTCCGGCGTCGAGCCAGCGGAAGTACGCCTGATGGTCCTTGTGCCACGGCTCGTCGGAGTCGCGGATGCCGTCGTTGTCGGTGGGCGCCCGCCAGGCGTTGAGGATCGGACCGCTGGCAAGGAGATCCGTGCCGTCGACCCGCCACGCCGTCAGCGCGCCATCGTGGCGGCGTACGACGACCTCGGTACGGTCACCCCGGATCGTCCAGCCGGCTTCGGATTCCTCGACTGTCAGGGGCGCGGCGGTCTGGGCCGAGGGTGCGGACTCCGCCGACGGTGCGGTCAGGGGTTCGGTCACGGGCTCGGTCACCGCCCCGATCGCGAGCGGCAGCTGGACCCAGCCGAGCTCGTGCCCGGCACCGATCAGCGGAATTTCGTGCGGGTCGACGAAACGCAACAGCACATGGGCTTCCTGGCCCGGCTCCAGCGTCGGGGCCGTCCACGGGGCCGGGAGGTCCTCGCTGGCGCCAGCCGGCGTTGACCGCTGGTCTAGGGTGCCCGACTCGACGACGGAGCCGTCCACCGTGACCTCCCAGGAGATCCGCAGGTGTGACAGGTCACGGAAGTCGTACTTGTTGCGGATGCGGAGCAGGCCATCCTGGAGGAGACCGGCGTCGAACGGCTGGAACAACCGCTTCGCTTCCCACATCGCCGGGTGGGGCGTCCGGTCGGGCCAGAAGAGCCCGTCGCAGACGAAGTTGCCGTCGTTCGGCTCGTCCCCGAAGTCACCGCCGTACGCCCAGAAGGTCCGGCCGTCCTCGGTCGTCTTGCGGATCCCGTGATCGAGCATCTCCCAGATGAAACCGCCCTGGAGCCCGTGGTGGGACTCGATCGCCTCCCAGTAGTCGGCGAGGTTGCCGCAGCTGTTGCCCATGGCGTGGGCGTACTCACACATGATCAGCGGCCGGTGGTCGTCGGTCGTGGTGGCCCATTCGACGATCCGGTCGATCGAGGGATACATCGGGCAGACGAGGTCGGAGGAGGGATGACCGTCCGACCAGTCACGGGCGATCGCGCCTTCGTAGTGGACCAGCCGGGACGGATCGACCCGCCGTACCCATCCGGCGGCGGCGTCGTGGTTGGCGCCGTACCCCGACTCGTTGCCCAGCGACCACGCGATGATCGAGGGGTGGTTGCGGTCGCGCAGCACCATCCGGCTCACCCGGTCGACGAAGGCTGCCTGATAACGCGGATCGTCGCACAAGGTGTCGTAGTTGGCGTGCGACTCGATGTTGGCCTCATCGATGACGTAGAAGCCGTAGGTGTCGGCAAGCTCAAGGAAATAAGGGTCGGGCGGGTAGTGGGACGTGCGGACCGCGTTGACGTTGAACGCCTTGAGAACGCGGACGTCGTTCACCACCGTCTCGCGCGGCACCGCGCTGCCGAACTCGTCGTGGTGCTCGTGCCGGTTGACGCCGCGGATGTAGACGGCCTTGCCGTTGACGAGGAGCTGTCGGTCACGAATCTCGATCGTACGGAACCCCGTGTGGGTGCGGGTGGCCTCGATCTCCTGCCCGTCCGGGTCGACCAGACTCACGATGACCGTGTAGAGCGTGGGAATCTCCGCCGACCAGGGCTGGACGCTCGGCAAGGTGGCGTTGACAGTGGCCACGGCGAGCCCCGGGAGGTCGCCGGCACGCGGTCGTGGCTCGGCCGTCAACGGCTCGTCAAGGACGCCTTGCCCGTCGGGACCGTCCAGGGTCACGACGACGCGCCAGCCGAAGGCGGGCAACTCGCCCACACCGACCTGGACGTCGAGTGAGCCGGCACCGGTCTCGTGGTCGTACCCCGCGGTGACCGCGACGTCGGCGAGGTAGGTGGGCGCCGTCGCGTAGAGATAGACCGAGCGGTGGATGCCGGCCTGCCACCACTGGTCCTGGTCCTCGATGTAGCTCGCGTCTGACCACTGGATCACCTGGACGGCGAGGACGTTGGTGCCAGGACGCAGCGCCGCGGTCACGTCGTACTCACTCGGCAGCCGGGAGTCCTTGCCGATCCCGACAGGTGTGCCGTTCAGCCAGATCGAGGACACCGAGATCGCTCCACCGAGATGCAGGACGATCCGGCTGCCGGCCCAGTCCTCGGGCACCGTGAACGTCGTGCGGTAGAGACCGGTCGGGTTGTGGTCGGGGACGTACGGCGGTCGGTTCGGTGCGAACGGCATCTGCACGTTGGTGTACTGCGGCCGGCCGTGACCCTGCATGGTCCAGTTGCCCGGCACCGCGACGGTGGCCCAGGAGGAGACGTCAAGCTCGGGGTCCGGGAAGTCGGCTGGAGTGTCCTCGGGCCGATCGACCACCCTGAGCGACCACTCGCCGTCGAGCGGTAGCGTCCGGGCTTTCGCCTGCGCCCGAGCATCGTCCGCGCTGGCATAGGGGAGGAGGCTCGCCCGGCCGGGCAGGCGGTTGGCGCCGGTGAACTCGGGGTTCTCCCACGGGCGGAGCGCCGCCACCGCGGTCGTCGCCGGAACGGATGCCTGCTCGGGGTGGTCGGCTGCTGCTGGCATTGGTGCCCCTCCTTGGTGCCTGCGATGGGCTCAACGGTAGAGCCCGCTCCGGGGTGGGAGCGATCTGGGAGTGATATGGGAGCGCACCGCCCTAGCCTCGCTCGCGGCTCGCGCTGCCCGGTTCTGGTCACGGGTGGTTCGGGCGACCGTGTTGGCCGCGGCACGGTCTCGATATCGGATCCCACCAAGGAAGATCACACCATGATGAAGAAGTCGCATGCCGTCCTCGGGGTGGGCGCGTTACTTGCTGCCGGGCTCATCACGGGTTGTGCCGGCGACGCGGCGAGTGGGGAGGTCACGCTCAACCCCGTCTCGTGGTTCAACGATGCGGAAGCTGATCGCGGGGCCCAGGACGAGACGAGCCCCAATGCCTCCGCGAAGGGGAGTGGCCACACACGCGACAGGGCCTCAGACCCGTCGGTGACGCCGGGCGTGGAAGCGGGCGCCGGGGACGCTGGTGACGCCGATGGCAAGACCTCCGATCAGTCGGCGGCCGACCGGCGCGCGAAGGTTGAGTCGGGCGAGGCTGAGGCCGCCGCCCGGCGTTCCGAGCGCGAGTCGGCTGAGGTCAAGGGTCTGGTCGAGCCGGGCACCAGGTTCGCGCCGGGCGACGCGGTGAAGTCGCCCAACGGTAAGTACACGCTCGGCCAGCAGCCCGATGGCAACTTCGTCCTGCTCGACAGCTCTGACAAGGCAGTGTGGAGTACGCAGACCCACGGCAATCCGGGCGCTTACACGCGGTTCAACCATGACGGCAACCTCGTGACGTACACCGCTAAAGGAGAGCCGCTCTTCGAGAGCGTCACCAAGAACGTCGGCACGGCACTCGCCGTACAAGACGATGGCAACGCGGTCGTCTACGGTGCCAAGGCGGTCTGGGCCAGCAAGACGCAGGTGTCCCGGATCTACCCCGGCCAGCGCCTGCGGCCGAACCAATCTCGTACCTCTCCCGACGGGAGGTACCGACTTCAGCAGTTGGGCGACGGCAACCTGGTCGTCCTGAACGGCTCGAACAAGGCGATCTGGAGTTCCCAGACCCACGGAAATCCGGGCGCCTACACCGTTATGCAGACCAACGGCAACCTTGTGGTCTTCAGCGCTGCCGGCAAGAGCCTGTGGTGGTCAGCGTCGAGCGACCCGAACGCCTTCGCCCACATGAACGTCGACGGCAATCTCGTCGTCGTGCGGCCCGATGGCAAGGGCGTGTGGGGGTCGTCGACCACCAGGCATCAACTGCTGCGTGGCCAACAACTCCGCGCTGGCCAGGATCGTTGGTCCGTGAACCGCGCGTACCGCCTCGATCAGTACTCCGACGGCAACCTCGTCATCCAGGACGCGGCGCAGAAGGTCATCTGGGCGACGGGGACGCACGGCAATCCCGGCGCTTACACCGTTTTCCAGGGCGACGGCAACGTCGTCGTGGCCAGCGCCAGCGGCCGTCCCCTGTGGTCGACATAGACGGCCGGCAAGAGTGGTAGGGCGTTCACCATCGGGCCTGACGGCAATCTCGTTCTCAGGAACGCCGCGAACCAACCCCTCTGGGCGAGCAACACCGCCCGCTGAGAAACCGCGGACATCCGCCCGCCTGCTTCCGGCCGTGGCTTCACGGTCGGCAGCAGTCGGCTGCGGGCGGTGCGGGTCGGCGCGTCAGGGGGTCAGCCGGTCGACGAGGAAGCTGCCCTCCCGGCGGTACGCCTCGCCCAGCACCGCTCCGGAGTGCGACGCCAGACCGTTGGACAGGGCGAGGGCGGTGAACAGCTGCCGCTGCCCTTCGCGGCCGAGGGTCTCGAGGCTGCCGTCGTTCCAGGCGGGGATGATCGACTGGAGGACCTCGTCGCTGGCCTGCGCGCGCCAGTGCTGGGCGCTGAAGGTGTTCTGGGACGAGAGCACGGCGAGCGCCTCCTGCTTGAGTGCGAAGACCTCGCTGATCTCGACGACGACGTTGGGGTGTTCGGGCGTCATGTAATAGATCGTCGGGATCCTGATCGGCGGGTGGCCGCCGCACTCCTCGATCCGCCAGTCGCGGGAGGACACCGCGAGGGCCTCGGCGTAGAGCAGCGCGATGATCCGGCGGTCGGGGTCGAGGTCGTGCTGTGCGTGCTGAGGATCCTGCATGATCACCAGATCGGGGCGGACCCTGCGAAGCAGTTCGACAATACGTACCTTGCTGGCCGGCGACAGGTCGACCTCGCCGGCGTTGACGCCGAGGAACTCCACGTCCGCGATGCCGAGGATGCTCGCCGCCTTGATGACCTGCGGCCGGCTCTCCTCCCGCGACATCAGGACCGCCGCGTGTACCTCATCGCCGGCGGCCAGCGCACGCGCCAGCGCGCCACCGCATTCGACGATCTCCAGCCCGTAGCTCGCCAGCATGAGGACCTTCATCGGTCAGGATCCCTCCGTCGCCTCAGGTTCGGTGGCGTATAGGTATACCCCCTTTATGTATGTGGTNGCTAGATCGTGATGCCCTCGAGGCCGGTCTCCTCGGTGCCGGCGACACGACCGGTCATGCCCCGCCCCACGGCCGATCCAGTCGTGTCCGTGGCGCCGACGCGCAGCACGACCTGGGTGCCCGTCGGTAGCTGAGGGGCACGCGCGTCCGGCCTGATCATGCGAACCATCGTGCCGGATCTCCTCGCGTGCCCCGTCGCTGGCGGCCATCCGCCGGTCAGGTGGCCTTACTGTCGTCGGTGCCGGCGGTACGCACGACCACCTCGACCTGCAGGACGCCGACCCGCACCGTCGAACTCGCGGGGGCGCCGTTCGCCTGCTCGGCAGGCGCGAGCGTCATCGTGGCCAGGTGGCGGGCTCCACCGTTGCCCGCGGCGGCGTGCCCTGCTGCCGCCGCCTCTGGCGCGGTCACCACCGCGGGCGCCGCGACCTCCGTCGACGCGGGCGCTGCCGCCACACCTGACGTCGGTGCCGGCGCGGTGTCCGCGGTGGCTGCGCTTGGCTCGACGGCGTTCGTCGGCGCGTCGGCGCCCGATCCGATCGGGCGACGGGCTTCCCTGCGCTGGCGACGGCGTTCCTTGCGACCCTCGACCATCGTGTAGAGCGTGGGCACGAGGACCAGCGTCAGCAGGGTCGACGTAACCAGGCCTCCGATCACGACGATCGCCAGGGGCTGGGAGATGAACACACCTCCGCCGGTAAGCCCCAGCGCCATCGGGATCAGGGCGCAGATCGTCGCGATCGCCGTCATGAGGATGGGACGCAGCCGGCGCCGGCCGCCCTCGATCACCGCGTCGCGGACGCTCATGCCCTGCTCGCGATACTGGTTGATCAGGTCGATGAGCACGATCGCGTTCGTCACCACGATGCCGACCAGCATGAGCATGCCGATCAGGCCGGGCACGCCCAGAGGAGTGTCCGTGACCAGCAGGAGGCCCAGCGCTCCCGTCGCCGCGAACGGGATCGACACCAGCAGGATCAGTGGCTGCACGATGCTGCGGAACGTCGCGACCAGCACCATGAACACCACGGCGATGGCGGCCAGCATCGCGAGGAGAAGTTGACGGAACGCGTCGCCCTGCTCCTGGCTCACGCCACCGAGGGAGTACGTCGCACCGGCTGGAAGCTCAACGTCGGCGAGCCTGTCCTGAAGCGTGGTGCTCACGCCGCCGGTGTCGGAGCCGGTCGGGGTCGCGGTGATGGAGGCGGTGCGCTCACCGTCGATCCGGGTGATCTGCGCGGCGCGCTCGACCTCGGAGACCGTCGCGACGTCGCCGATCCGGACGCTACTACCGGCGGGTGTGGGGAGTCGCAGGTCGCGGACGGCGGCAAGCGTCGCGGGTGAGCTGCCCTCGCGTAGCACGACGTCCTGTTGTCCGGACGCCAACGCCACGCTCGCCACCTGCTGTCCTTCGAACGCCTGGCGGACGGCCTGCCCGATCTGGCCCTCCGAGAGTCCGGCCCGGGCCGCCTTCGCCCGGTCGACGTTCACCCGCATGGTCGGCATGTCCGCGGCGAGGTTGTTGCGGACGTCGGTTGTCCCGGGCGTGTCACGGACCGCCTGCTCGACCCGGCGGGCGGCCTCCCTGAGCGTGCTGGAGTCGGGGGCGTGGACGATCACCTCGAGATCGCTGGAGCCGAATCCCTCGGCCGTGCTGACGGTGAGCTCGCCGGCTCCGGTCAGTGCGTCGAGCCCGTCCCGGAGCCGCTTCTCGATCGCCGCCTGGTCGGCGTTCTCGTCGGTGGTCACCGAGAAGGTCGCCTCGTTGGAGCCGCTGACGCCCCCGCCGGGTCCGAAGTTGAAACCGCCGCCACCGACGGTCACCTGATACGAGGTCACGCCGTCGAGGTCCGCCAGCACGCGCTCGACCTTTTGGGCGGCCTCGTCGGTGCTTTCGAGCGACGTCGCGACCGGCAGCGTCTGCGTGACGGAGAAGGTGTTCTGCCCGGAGCCGCTGAGGAAGTTGGTCTGCAGCATCGGGACGAGCGCGATCGTCCCGGCGAAGACCGCGATGCCGGCGAGGATGGTGGTCACCCGATGCCGGGTGGCCCACCTGATCACGGGGACATAGGTCCGCTGGAGTGGGCTGCGCCGCTCCTTGTCAAGAGCCGCTTGACGCACTCGCTCCCGCTCGGAGGGGCTGGCGGCGCTGGGCTTGAGGAACCAGTAGGCCAGCACGGGCATGAGCGTGAGGGAGACCAGCAACGATGCGAGGAGCGCGATCGAGACCGTGACGGCGAACGGCTGGAACAGCTGCCCGACCTGCCCGCCGACGAACGCGATCGGTAGGAACACCCCCACCGTCGTGAGAGTGGACGCGGTGACGGCGCCGGCCACCTCGCGTACGCCCTCAAGGATGGCCCGGCGCTTGTCCTCGCCGTACCCGAGATGGCGTTTGATGTTCTCCAGCACCACGATCGAGTCATCGACGACGCGGCCGATGGCGACGGTGAGCGCGCCCAGCGTGAGGATGTTGAACGAATAGCCGCCGGCGTAGAGCCCGATGATCGCGACCAGCAGGGAGAACGGGATCGAGAGCGCGGTCACCAGCGTCGAGCGTATGGACAGCAGGAAGACGAGGATCACGACCACGGCGAAGAGCAGGCCGATCCCGCCTTCGGTGGTGAGTCCCTCGACGGAGCTTTCGATGAAGGGCGCCTGGTCGAAGATGACCGTGAGCTTCGCGTTGCCGCCGAGGGCGGTCTGCAGGTCGCTGATCTTGTCCTTGACGTCATTGGAAACCGTGACCGTGTTGCCGTCACCGGTCTTGGTCACCATGATGCCGAGCGTCGGCTTCCCGTTGGTGCGGGTGAGGGTCGTCGAAGGCGCCAACTCGCTCTTGACAGTCCCGACGTCCGAGAGCTTCACCGGCGCGGCTGATCGGGCGGCTGATCCCGCGGGCGGACGCGTGGACGAACCCGCGGACGAACTCGCGGACGGACTCGCGGACGGACCCGGGACAAGCTCGAGGTCGACGACATCCTTCACGGAGTCGAACGGCGCACCGATCTCGACCGCGAGGGTCCGGTCGCCGCGGGTGAACTGACCGCCGGGCACACTGACGCCGTTGGCCTGCAGGGCCTGACCGACCATCGCGGACGTCAGTCCCCGGTCGGCCAGCTTGTCGGGGTCGAGATCGACCATGACTCGCTGAGTGCGGGCGCCGGTGACCTGGACGTCCTGGACGCCCGGAATCGCGCTGATCTCGGGCACCACGCGGGTGTCGAGTCTTTGCGCGAGGGTGCGCTCGTCGAGGTCGGAACCGGCCGCGAGCATGATCACCGGGAAGCTGTCGGTGCTGCCGGCCCGCACCTGCGGGTCCACGTCGTCGGGAAGCTGACCCGAGACCCGGTTGATCGCCTGCTGGAGGTCCTGGACCGCCTGCCTGCTGTCTGTGCCGTAGTCGAACTCCGCCTGGATCATCGCGATGCCGCTGGCCGAGGTCGACGTGCGGGCCTCCAACCCGTCGACGCCGGCGATCGCCGCCTCGATCGGCTCGGTGACCTCGCGCTCGACGATCTCCGGCGAGGCGCCGGGGTAGGCCGCGGTGATCGTGGCCTGGGGCAGCGTGAGAGACGGGAAGAGCTCCAGCTTGGTGGACAGCATCGAGACCACACCGAACGCCACGATGGCGAACGACGCGAGCGCGATGAGGCTCCGGTTGGCGAGGCTCAGCCTGGCTAATCTGGACATTCCGCTCTTCCTGTCGGCCGTTCCACTGGTTATCACGGAGGGTATTGAGGAACGCCGGGCCGCCACGTCCGCGTGAGGGATCAACCTGAAGGCGGTCCGATTACACCCGCAGGAGTACACCGGCCGGCGGCGGATACTCACCGGCGAGGATGTCCGCCGCGAGAACCCGCCTTACCCTGTCGGGGTGCTCGCTCGATGCCGGCGGATCCTAGGCGTACGCGGGCCGGCGCGAGACGTTCTGGTGGCGCTGGTCATCGCGCTGCTGGTCGCGGTCCCCTACCTCGCCAAGGATGCGAACGGGCCGTTCTCGAGGGCTAATCCTGACCGCGTCCTCAACGCCGGCTGGACTGCCCTCCTGGCCTGGTCGGCCGCGCTCGCGTTGGTGATGCGCAGGCGTTGGCCGGTCCCCACCCTGATCTTGGCGGTGACCATGGGCGTCAGCACGATCGCCGTCGCGGGAGAACCAGGCCCGACGACCCTGCCGATCATGGTGGCGCTGGGCAGCCTGGTCCTGACCACCAACCCCAAAGTGGCCAGGGTGGGAATCCTGTGTACGGCGGTCGTCCTGACCGGCGCCGTCCTCGTCGCCGACCCGGCCCGGTGGTATCACGCGGTCAGCACCCCGGTCTGGGTCGCCCTCCCGATCGCCATCGCGGCGGCGATCCGGAACCGCCGCGACTAC
The DNA here is from genome assembly GCF_000373925.1 of Actinopolymorpha alba DSM 45243. Classification (GTDB taxonomy): domain Bacteria; phylum Actinomycetota; class Actinomycetes; order Propionibacteriales; family Actinopolymorphaceae; genus Actinopolymorpha; species Actinopolymorpha alba. Next base: position 61,550 of record NZ_KB892742.1, read on the forward strand.
CTTGCCGAGGTCGAGGAACGCGCCCGCCGGGCCGAGGCCTCGAAAGAGGAGGAAGCCAGGCGCCAGGTCGCCGAGGAACGCATCCGGATCGCCCGGGAGTTGCACGACGTTCTCGCCCACAACATCGCGGTGATCAACATCCAGTCAGGGGTGGCAGCCCATCTGATCGACCAGGACCCCGGCCAGGCCAAGCAGGCCCTCTGGCATATCAACGACGCGAGCCACGCGGTCCTCTCAGAGCTCCGCGTGACTCTCGACATCCTCCGCCAGGACGGCGAGCAGGTTGCCCCCACCACCGCGATCCCGGGCCTTGACCAGGTGGACGAGCTCACCGAGGCGGTCCGCGCGGCGGGTCTTGAGCTACGCACCTCGATCACCGGCGATGTCAGCGTGGTCCCGCCCGAGGCCGGCCTGGTCACCTATCGAGTTCTCCAGGAGGCACTGACCAACGTGCTCAAACATGCCAGGGCCCGCACCGTCGACGTGTGTCTGTACGTCGGTGAGGGCGAGTTGAAGGTGGAGGTGCACGACGACGGCGTCGGCTCAGCGGGCGGCCCGCCCCACCTCGGCCACGGGCGGATCGGGATGCGCGAACGCGTGCACGCGCTCGGCGGCGTGATCCAGGACGGTCCCGCGGAGTCCGGCTACCGCGTCCTCGCCACGGTGCCGATCGGCCGGCGCTCCGACTCCTGGGCGGAGGAGGCCCGATGACCAGTGGAGCCGGTCAGACGACCATTCGGGTGCTGATCGTCGACGACCAGGTACTCGTCCGGGCAGGCTTCCGGATCCTCGTCGACTCCGCCGATGACCTTGAGGTGGTGGGGGAGGCGAGCAACGGCGCCGAAGCCCTCGGGCTGGCACGTGCGCTGCGGGCCGACGTCGTCCTGATGGACATCAGGATGCCCGTCATGAACGGCCTCGAGGCGACCCAACTGATCGCCGCCGACGAGACCCTCGCCGGTGTCCGGGTCCTGATCCTCACGACGTTCGAGATCGACGAGTACGTCGTGTCCGCGCTGCGGGCGGGCGCCAGCGGCTTTCTGGTCAAGGACGCCAAACCGCACGTGTTGCTGGACGCTATCCGCACCGTCGCGGCCGGCGAAGCCCTCCTCTCACCCGGCGCGACCAGGGCGGTGATCAGCCGTTTCCTGAGCCAGCCCGAGACCGACGAGGCCGCGGCGACCCACCTCAGCGTGCTCACTGATCGGGAACGTGAGGTGCTCACCCAGGTAGGGCTCGGAAAGTCGAACGACGAGATCGCCGAGGGCTCGTGCTGAGCCCTCTCACCGTCAAGACCCACCTCAGCCGCATTCTCACCAAGACCGACGCCCGCGACCGCGCCCAACTCGTGGTGCTGGCCTACGAGACCGGGCTCGTCCGCCCTGGCGGGCAGGGAACGCCACCAGGTGGCCGGAGGCCGCCGCCCGGCACCGGCCTCCCGCCGCCGGTTACCCGTGCGCCTCGATAAACGCCAGGACCCGCCGCCACGCGTCCGCGCACTGGTCGGTGTAGTCGTCGTAGCTCCGGTCGAAGAAACTGTGCGGCGCCCCCGGATAGACGTGCAGGGTGTGCTCGACCCCAGCGGTGGACAGCCCCGCACCAAACGCCTCGATCTGCTCGGCCGGGATGCCCGTGTCAGCCCCACCGAACAACCCGAGCACCGGCACCGCGGACCTCGGCGCCTCGCTGATCGGCGTCGGACCACCCTCCACCCGCGGGCGCATCCCGCCGTAGAAGCCGACGACGCCGGCAAGGTCGGTGTTGGACGCCTGCAGGAAGGCGTTCGAGCCCCCGAAACAGAAGCCGACCACAAAGATCTTCTCCACCCGCCTGCGCTCGCGCAGGTGCGCCACCGCGGCGGCGGTGTCGGCCGCCACCCCCGCGGGCGTCGTCTGGCTGACGTGTGGCCTGAAGTCGAAGTCGTCCCCGCGTGGGCTCACCCCGGCGGTGCGGCCGAAGTAGTCGATCGCGACCGCGTCGATCCCCACGCTGGCGAAGCGTTCGGCCAGACGCTCGTAGAACGCGAACAACCCACGTATGTCCGGCAGGATCACGACACCAGCCCCAGAAGGCGGAGCGGCCTCGGCACGGAACGCCGCGAACTCCGTGCCGTCGGCGGAGGTCAACGTGAGTGGCGTGCCCGGGACCACATCTGCGGCTCCGGGCGGCTCGGGTGGTTGGGCGTCGTACGCGAAGCACATGGCAGCTCCCTGCGGGACGTCACCGAGAATGTGTGAAGCTCGTGGTGTGAGCTTGATCCGAACCTATCCCGCGCCCCCCGCAGTGCCGTAGGGTGGCCGCCCGTGAGGATCGCGGTCCTCAGGGAGCGACGCCCAGGCGAGCGCCGGGTTGCCTTGCTGCCTGAGCAACTACCCCGACTATTGCAGGCCGGCCTTGACGTCTCTGTCGAGCCCGAAGCCGGCGCCGAGGTCGGCGTGCCCGATGAGGCTTACCGGGCCGCCGGCGCCTACGTCGGCGACGACGTGCTCGAGGGCGCCGACATCGTGCTCTCGGTGCAACCGATCAACCTGGCCACGGCCCGCGCGCTCGGCGAGGACACCGTCACCATCTCCTTCCTGCCGACCGTGCAGGAGATGCCGCTTGTCCGGCGGTTCCGTGACCGCCGGATCACGGCGTTCTCGATGGATCTGGTGCCACGGACGTCCCGCGCCCAGACGATGGACGCGCTGTCGTCCATGGCGATGATCTCCGGCTACCGCGCGGCGATCGTCGCGGCCGAACGCCTGCCCCGCTTCTTCCCGCTCTTCATGACCGCGGCGGGCACGGTCCGGCCGGCGACGGTTCTGGTGTTGGGCGCCGGGGTCGCCGGTCTGCAGGCGATCGCCACCGCGCGCCGGCTCGGTGCCGTGGTGGAGGCCTACGACGTCCGCAAGAGCTCCGCTGAGGAGGTCGCGAGCCTGGGCGCGAAGTTCGTGGAGATCGACCTTCCGCCGCTGGAGGGCGAGGGTGGGTACGCGCGGGAGATGACGGAGGAGCGGTCCGTCAGGCAGCGGGAGCTCCTCATGCCGTACGTCGCGAACGCTGACGTCCTGATCACGACGGCGGCGGTCCCCGGACGGCCGGCTCCGCTGCTCGTAACCCCCGAGATGATCGGGCGGATGCGGCCGGGTTCGGTGGTCGTCGACCTGGTGGCCGACGTGGGCGGCAACGTCGCCGGCAGCGTGCCCGGGCAGGAGTTGTCGGTGAACGGCGTCCTCATCTGGGGCGGGCTGAACGTGCCGAGCCAGATGCCGGTGCCGGCGAGCCAACTCTACGGCCAGAACGTCGCCAACCTGCTCCTGCTCATGGTGCGCAACGGCCAGCTCCACCTCGACTTCGACGACGAGGTCCTGGCCGGCTGCTGCGTGACGCACGCGGGTGACGTCAAGCATCGATTGACACAGGATCTGCTCGGGGAGGTGGGCTGACGTGATTCAGGGCATCGCCCTGCTGACAATCTTCGTCCTCAGTGCCTTCACGGGGTACGAAGTCATCTCCAAGGTGTCGACGATCCTCCATACGCCGTTGATGTCCGGCGCCAACGCGATCCACGGCGTCATCCTGGTGGGAGCCGTGCTGGTCGCCGGCCAGGCCCGCACCTCACTCGAACTCTGGGTGGGCCTGATCGCCGTTTTCCTCGCGACCCTCAACATGGTGGGCGGTTTTGTGGTGACCGATCGGATGCTCGAGATGTTCCGCAGCCGGACGCCCGAGCGTCCTGAGAAGGCGGACCGTCATGGGTGAGGCCGCGGCGACGACGCCGGCCTGGATCCAGCTGGGATACCTCGTCGCGGCGGTCTGTTTCATCCTTGCGCTCAAGGCGTTGTCGTCTCCCCGGACAGCGCGGGTGGGCAACCTGATCGGCGCGGCCGGCGCGACGCTCGCGGTCCTGTTGACCTTCGTCGCCGCGCGTCCGCAGCATCTCTGGGCGATCCTCGGCGCGATCGCGCTGGGTGCCGTTGCCGGCGTGGTCGCCGCCCGGCGGGTGGTCATGACCGCGATGCCGCAGCTGGTCGCGATCTTCAACGGCGTCGGCGGTGCCGCCGCGGCCCTGGTCGCGCTGATCGAGGTGGGCGAACTCGGTAGCACGGGTACGGCGGCGCGGATCGCGACGGCGTTCACCGTGCTTGTCGGTGCGGTGAGCTTCTCTGGATCGGCCGTGACGTTCGGCAAGCTGCAGGCGCTCCTACCCGGCCGGCCGATCGTCGTACCCCAGGTTCGCTACGTCTACGGCGGCGCTCTGGTCGTCACGCTGGCGGCCGCGGTCGTGTTGATCCTCACCGGCTCGACGATCGTCGGGGTCATCCTCGCCGTCCTCGCGCTCGGGGTCGGCGTCCTGCTCGTGCTGCCGGTCGGCGGCGCCGACGTCCCCATCGTCATCTCGCTTCTGAACGCCTTCACCGGACTGTCGGTGGCGGCCAGCGGTTACCTCCTCGGCAACACGCTCCTGCTGGTGGCGGGCACCCTGGTCGGTGCGGCCGGCTCGCTCCTGACCCGGCTGATGGCGCAGGCGATGGGGCGCCGGGTCACCACGATCCTGTTCGGCGCGCTGCTCGGCACGTCCACGCAGGGCCGGACCGTCGAGAGCACCCGTCCGGTGAAGTCGGCGGGACCTGACGACATCGCGGTCCTGCTGGGGTACGCCCGCCGGGTGGTCGTCGTACCCGGATACGGCCTGGCCGTCGCGCAGGCTCAGCACGCGCTGAAGGAGTTGGCGGACGCGCTCGCCGCGCGCGGCATCGAGGTCGTGTACGCCATCCATCCGGTCGCCGGGCGGATGCCGGGCCACATGAACGTCCTGCTCGCCGAGGCCAACGTGCCTTATGAGCAGCTGGCGGAAATGGACGCGGTCAATCCGGAGTTCCCGGCTACCGACGTCGCCCTGGTCGTGGGTGCCAACGACGTGGTCAACCCGGCGGCCCGCAAGCCGTTCGGATCACCGATCGCGGGCATGCCGATCCTCGACGTCGATCAGGCCAAGGCGGTCGTGTTCCTGAAGCGGTCGATGCGGCCGGGCTTCGCGGGCATCGAGAACGACCTTCTCTACAACCCCAAGACGACGCTGCTCTTCGGTGATGCCAAGGAGTCCTTGACGAAGCTGGTGGCCGCGCTCAAAGCCGTCTGACCCCGCGCTCAAAGCCGTCTGACCCCGCGCTCAAAGCCGTCTGACCCCGCGCTCAAAGCCGTCTGGCCTCGGTGGGTGCGGATCTTTTGACCCGGATGCTGAGGTTGCCGGCGTTCGTCCAGTACGGCTCCACCAGGAGCTCGCCGGCTGTCCCGAGGGTGCGGCTGGCACACGGCGCCGCCGTTTCGTACAGGCTCGGGCGCCCGAGCCGGCGTTGCACGCCCCAGCCGCAGCTCTCGAGCCGCACGAAGCAGTCCCACGTACCAGCTTCGAGCGGCCGGCCGAGCTTGGCGGTCCGGGCGTCCAGCCTGGCGGTGGACTGCAGGACGATGCGTTCGGTGTCGCCCACCGTCTCCGGCACCAGGTGCGAGTTGGTCGGGAGGCGGTAGTCGCCCGCGTCGTCGCGGTTCTGGACGTAGAGATCCAGCCGGCTGTCGGCGATCAGCTCCGTCGCGTCGAGCGTTTCGCGCGGCAGCTTCGTCCGCAGCTGGACGGGGGGCTCCCAACGCAGGCGCGCCCCTACCCGCCGGAAGGCCACCGGCCGACCGTCGGCATAGCAGAGCCGGGCGCTCACCCGGACGACGAGCGCGTCCTCGTCCCAGTCGACGCGTTCCAGCGTGGGGACCACGGTGATTCGCTGTTCGGCGCGGGCCAGCCGGGTGATGTCGGCGTACGCACCAGACCGTAGGAGCTGCGCGCGGACCCGCATCGACAGCGGGAGCCAACGGTCGACGGCCGGCGCGAACCGTTCCCGGGCCAGCCGGCGTACCTCGCGGTACATCTGGTACCTGCTGCGGCGCACGGGCACGCCAAGGAACGACCGGCCACCGAGCAGGCGGATCATCTTGCCGTGGTACCAGTGGGCGTAGATCTGGTCCCGCTCCTCGCCGGGTTCGGTGTGCGCGTCGACGATGTCGAGGACGGCCCGCAGGGATCGGTAGTAGTCGCGGGCGTCGAACTTCCGGGCCGAATAGTGCGCGCGGCTCTCCCGCTTCACCCAGTGGCAGCACACCTCGTCCGCCAGCACACAGATGACCTTGGCGCGGAAGTACGCCTCGACCACGAGCCTGTGGTCCTCCAGCCAGACCGGCCCTTCGGCGAACCTCAGCTGGTGTCGCAGGAGAAACGCGGTACGAAACAGCTTGTGCGGCGTCAGGAAACTGAACAGGTTGTCCTTCAGGAGGTCCGCCGGCTCGCGGGACTCCCGGAAGAGACTCTTGGGTACGCCCCGGCCGCCGTGGCCCACAAGCTTGCCGATCACGATGTCGGCGCTGTTGCGGATCGCCATCGCGTACATGCGTTCCAGGGCCAACGGCGCGAGCCAGTCGTCGGGGTCGAGGAAGTAGACGTACTCGCCGTTGGAGACCTCGACGCCGATGTTGCGGGGCCGTCCCGGCCCGCCCGTGCGGGCCGCGTGGATCACCCGAATGTGGGAGTGCTGCTCGGCGAGGCGGTCGAGCCGCACGGGCGTCCCGTCGTCTGACCCGTCGTCGACGAAGAGCACTTCGTACTCGCCCGGCGACATCGACTGCCCGAGCAGCGATTCCAGGCAACTGTCCAGGCATGGTCCGGGGTTGTACACCGGAATGATGACGCTGACTTTCACACCCACAGGCGTGCCCCCATGGCTCCAGCATCGGCAGGTTGTCGCCTCGACAAACCTCTGATGACGAGGTTGCTGGAGTTTCGTGGTGGGGACGCCGAGGGGTCAACCCCTCCGAGGGGGTGTACGACCGGTCAGTCGACGACGCCGTACAGGCGGTCTCCCGCGTCGCCGAGCCCCGGAACGATGAACCCCTGGTCGTTCAGGTGCTCGTCCAGGCCGGCGGTGACGATGGTGACGGGTATGTCGATGGCGTTGAGGTGGGTCTCCAGGTGGGCGAGCCCTTCGGGCGCCGCGAGGAGGCAGACGGCGGTGATGTGGTCGGCGCCGCGCTCCACGAGGAAGTGGATGGCGTCGGCCAGGGTGCCGCCGGTGGCGAGCATGGGGTCGAGGACGAAGCACTGCCGCCCGGACAGGTCCTCGGGGATCCGTTGGGCGTACGTCGACGCCTTCAGCGTGTGCTCGTCGCGGATCATGCCGAGGAATCCGACCTCCGCGGTCGGCAGCAGCCGCACCATGCCCTCGAGCATGCCGAGGCCGGCACGCAGGATCGGGACGACCAGCGGCTTGGGCGTGGCCAGCTTCACGCCCTGCGTGGTGGCGACAGGGGTGCGCACCGTGACGGTCTCGACGCGCACGTCCCGGGTCGCTTCGTAGGCAAGCAGGGTGACGAGTTCGTCGGTCAGCCGGCGGAACGTCGGGGAGTCGGTGTCGGCGTTGCGCAGTGCCGTGAGCTTGTGTGCCACCAGTGGATGGTCGGCCACGTGAATCCGCATGGGCGAGACCTTAGTGAGTGAGCGGGACGGGAGCTGCGGGTCTGGCACCGCGCCGGCATCTTCCCACCCGCGTGTGACGTTCAAGTGTCACAGAGCGACCGAAAGTGGTCCGCCGTGGGGTTGATCATGAAGTGCGAGGAGCGCCACCTTAGGAGGTATACGGGGGATTGGTCTGGAAACTACCAGGATTCGTCCCGGCAGGAGTCGAGCTCATGGCGAAGCGGCGGCACCACAGTAAGCGGACCCAACCCTCACCGGCGCCGTCGTCGGGCGCGCCGTCGTCACGTGTGACCGACGCGTCTGCGCTGTCGTCGCGGGCCGCTGACCCGCCGGTGCCCGAGCCGGTCGAGTCCCAGGCCGAACGCCTCCGGCGGCGGCGGGACTTCCTCCGCGATCTCGCCGAGGCGAAGGAACTGCGGGCCCGCGTGCAGCCCCGGCGCACCCGCCTCGCCCGCATCCGCGACGCCGTCCGCCGGTCCACCTACCGAGCGTGCTAGCGCCCGCCCGGAATGACCACGTATACGTGGCGAGTACCCGCCTCACGTGGCATCGGCACCGTGCAAGGCATGCAATGACCACGTATACGTGATCATTCCAAGCCGGAACGGCCAGGTCAGGCCGAGGAAAGGCGGTCAAAAATGCGGTGCTGAGCGGGTCTTGTCTGTCACCATTCCTCCATGGCCGAGGAGAGCAGCGCGGTCGACTTCGCCGTCGTCGCCTACCTCGAAGAGGGTTGCTGGCGAGTCGAGTCGCTCGCGAGCACTGCCGCGCGCGATCTCGACACGTTGATCCAGACCCTGCGCAGACAGCCCGGCGACCGGGGAGCCATCGGGTTCGTCTCCGTGGACGACGACTTCTTCGTACTCGTCCGCGTCGAAGGCATCGACGTCCGGTACCTTCTGTCCGACGTGACGGCCGCGACCGAATGGCCGCTCGCTCGCGAGGTCCTCGATGAGCTCGCTCTTCCTGTGCCCGACGAAGAGGATGAGGACCGTGCGCAGCCGGCTGGTGACCTGACGATCGTCGCCGACCTCGGAATGGCCGCGATGGACATGGGTGCCCTCTGCGATGACCTCGAGCTGTACCCCGACGAGATGCTCACCAAGATCGCTCAGCGGCTCGGTTGTGGCGCCGCGTTCCAGCATGCGGTCGAGGCGGCGTTCAACTGACTCCGATCGGGTACACCGCTGCGATCGTGGGCACAGGGCTGGGGTGACCCGACGAGCAAGACGAGGTCCCGCGGCGTCCCCGCGCGTGACCTCCCAACCCACTGATGTCGAAGGAATGGTGTGCGGTGTCCTACTTCGCGGCGGCGTTCGCCCGCAGTGGTGGCGACTGGCTGGGAAGCGAGATCGATCTCGATGACGTCGAGACCGTCGAGGAGGTGGCCGGCGCGGCCTCCCAGGTCGAGTCCGATGGCGGGCTCGTGATCGTTCTGGTGGAGGAGGAGGACTGGTTCGGCGTAATCCGTGTCGAGCCGGACGACGAGCCCAGGGTGTACGTCTCGGACGCCGCTGAGACGGTGCGGTCGGTGATCGGTACGGCGCTGCTCAGCGAGCTCGCCGAGGAGTACGCCCAGGTGGGCGAAGAGGACGAGGACGAGGCGGCACCGCCGGTCCTGCCCGCGGAGCCACTCGGCGAGCCGGGTGTTCTCGACGACCTCGGTGTGTCGGCGGACGAGCTCAACCGGCTGGCGGCGGCGATCGGTACGTCCCCGGCCGACGCCGTGACCGCGATCGCCGAGCGGCTCGGGTGCGTCGACGCCCTCGAGGCGGTCCGCTGAACGCCGCCGGCGGGGCCCCGGGCGGGTCGGAGTCCGCCGGCCGGTGGGAAGGGCCGATGCGGGACGCCCTCGACGAGGCCACCCTCGCCACCCGCACCAGCGACGTACCCGTCGGCTGCGTCCTCCTCGACGCCGACGGCGAGGTCCTCAGCCGGGGCCGCAACGCCCGGGAGGCCACCGCGGACCCGACCGCCCACGCGGAGGTCCTCGCGATCCGTGCGGCGGCCGCGGCTCGCGGGACGTGGCGGCTGGACGGCTGCACGCTGGTCGTGACGCTCGAACCCTGCACCATGTGCGCGGGCGCGCTCGTCCTCGCCCGGGTCGCGCGGGTGGTCTTCGGTGCGTACGACGACAAGGCTGGCGCCGTCGGCTCGCTCTGGGACGTCGTACGCGACCGGCGGCTCAACCACCGTCCTGAGGTGGTGGGCGGTGTGCTCGCGGAGGAGTGCGGGGCGTTGCTGCGCGAGTTCTTCGCCGCGCAGCGCCGATCCGGCTGACCTTCGGGCGACCGCTGACCGGGGCGCTGGCGCGGGCGTACGCCGGATCTTTGGGCATAGCGGGTGTGGGCCGCCGGCACGGCTCCGGTAACCTACCCGGCGGTGGCGTGTCCGAGCGGCCTAAGGAGCACGCCTCGAAAGCGTGTGAGGGGCAACCCTCCGAGGGTTCAAATCCCTCCGCCACCGCGTCACACGTAGGGCCCGGGCACGACTACCTGTCGTGCCCGGGCCCTGCTTTTGATGATCGCCCGGCGTGGTAGGGATCTAAGCGTGACGATCGCGCAGCTCGATCAGTTCCTGCTTTTCGGAGCGATAGTGCTGCTGCTCGCCGTCCTCGCGGTCCGCGCGTCCGTCCGCTTCGGCCTGCCCAGCCTGTTGATCTACCTCGCGATGGGCATCGCCCTCGGTGAGAACGGCCTCGGCGTTCGCTTCGAGAACGCCGAACTCGCCCACGGGTTGGGGTTCGCCGCGCTGGTCATCATCCTCGCCGAAGGCGGTCTCACCACCCGATGGTCGGAGGTACGCGGGTCGGTGCTGCCCGGCCTGGTCCTCGCGACCGTAGGCGTCCTGGTGAGCATCACCGTCGTCGCGGTGATCGTGCACGCGGTGCTGGGCTTTGACTGGCGGCTGGCGTTCCTGCTCGGTGCCGTCACCTCACCCACCGACGCGGCCGCGGTGTTCTCCGTCCTGCGCAAGGTACCCCTGCCGCGCCGCCTGTCCGGTCTGCTCGAGGCGGAGTCCGGTCTGAACGACGCACCCACGGTGCTGCTGGTCACCGTGCTCAGCTCGTCGGCGTTCGGTAAGGAGAGCGCCGCGGTGATCGCCGGAATGATCGTGTTCCAGCTCGTACTGGGCACCGTCCTGGGCTTCGTGATCGGCTGGGGAGGCGCGTGGCTGCTCCGCCGGGTCGCGCTGCCGGCGTCCGGCCTCTACCCGCTCGCGATCGTGGCGTTCGCGGTGCTGGCGTACGCCGCCTCGGCCACCGCGCACGCGAGTGGGTTCGCCGCCGTCTACGTCGCGTCGCTCCTGCTCGGCAACGCCGAACTCCCGCACCGACCGACAGTCCGGTCGTTCATCGAAGGGCTGGCCTGGCTCGCACAGATCGGGCTGTTCGTGATGCTCGGGTTGCTGGCCTGGCCGGCCCCGCTCGGGCCGTACGACATCCTGGCCGGCCTCGTGGCGGGGGTCGCGCTGACCTTCTTCGCCCGGCCGGTCTCGGTGTTCGTGTCGATGCTGCCGTTCCGGATGCCGGTGCTGGAGCAACTGTTCCTTGCCTGGGCGGGGCTGCGTGGTGCGGTGCCGATCGTGCTCGCCACCGTCCCGCTGGCGGCCGGCCTGCGCGGTGCCGGCCAGCTCTTCAACATCGTCTTCGTCCTCGTGTCCGTTTTCACCCTGGTCCAGGGGCCAACGCTGCCGTGGGTGGCGAAGCTACTCAGGGTGGGAGGCGGCGATGAGGTCCGCGACCTGGAGATCGAGACGGCACCGCTGGGGCGGCTCGAGGCGGACCTGCTCGAGATCAGGATCCTGCCGACCTCAAGGCTCGCGGGGGTTGAGGTGGGGGAGCTGAGGTTGCCGCCGGGAGCCTCGGTCGCGCTGGTGGTCAGGGACGGCCGCAGCCTCGTGCCGGGAAGCACCACCGTCCTTCGGGTCGACGACGACCTGCTGGTGGTCGCGCCGCGCCGGATCCGGGACGCCACCGAACGCCGGTTGCGGGCGGTCAGCAGGTTCGGGCGGCTGGCCAGCTGGCTCGAACGGCGGTCGTGAGGCGGGCCTGTCCGCGGCGGCGCGCCGCCGCGGACAGGCCCGACCGCTCAGCCGCGGACCGGCGTCGGTGTGGCGGTCACGCAGATGGGAACCGGCGTGTCGACGTCCATCGCCGAGGGTGCCTTGTCGACCAGGCCGTGGAAGTCGGCGCCGATGATCAGGTCCACGCTCACGTCGCTGCGGCCGTCGGCCTCGATCTTCTCGCCGCTGAACTGCCGGGCGAGCAGGATGACCTCGGGAGCGTTCTTGGCCCGGCCGCGGATCTCGACGACGGCGACCTTGGCGCCCTTGGGTGCGTTGCCGACCTTGCGGACGGTGAACCCGCGCTGGCGCAGCTCGGCCGCGGTGCGGTCGGCGAGGCCGGCGACCCGGCCGGCGTTGTAGACGTTGATGGCGACTGTCTGGGCGGTGATTCGCTGCTTGGCGTTCGGGCCCGGCGTCGAGCAGACCTGGGTCGGCCCAGGTGCGGGCGCGACGTTGAGCACGGAGTCCCAGCCGTACCACGCCGCGCCCGAGACGATGCCGACCAGGACGAGGAGGGTGAGCGGACCGCGGATGCGTCGTCGCCGCCGGCGGAGGTACCGCTCCCCAGTGTCCTCATCCCATGTCGCCATGGGTACCCCTTCCCCGCGCGTCCTTCTGTCAGCCCTTGAGACGGAGCACCCGTGCGTGCAGCACCATGCGCTGGTGCAGGGCCGCACGGAGCGCTCGATGCAGGCCGTCCTCGAGATACAACTCGTCTTGATATTCGACCACGTGGGCAAACAAATCGCCGTAATACGTGGAGTCCTCAGCAAGCAACGTGTCGAGGTCGAGGTTGCGTTTGGTGGTGACCAATTGGTCGAGCCGGATGGGGCGCGGGGGCAGCTTGGCCCACTCACGCTGGGTCGTTCCGTGGTCGGGATACGGGCGTCCGTCACCGACTCGCTTGAAGATCACGCTTCGGCAGTGTAGTCGGGACTGCGTACTGTGGTCGGCCGTAAGCGGAGAGCAGGCCTGAATCGGATGGCCTGATCTTGTGCCGGGGTAAAGGGCCGGTGGAGGGTGGGGACGTGAAGAAGATCATCAATGATCCGGCGAATGTCGTCGAGGAGGCGCTCGCCGGCATGGCCGCCGCGCACGCCGACCTGATCAACGTTCACGTCGACCCGCACTACATCGTTCGCAAGGACGCGCCGCGCCCCGGCAAGGTCGGCATCGTGTCCGGTGGGGGCAGCGGTCACGAGCCCCTGCACGGGGGGTTCGTGGGAATGGGGATGCTGGACGCGGCCTGCCCGGGTGCGGTGTTCACGTCGCCGACGCCGGACCCCGTCTACGAGGCCACGAAGGCCGTCGACGGCGGTGCCGGCGTTCTCTACATCGTGAAGAACTACACCGGCGACGTCCTCAACTTCGAGACCGCCGCCGAGCTGGCGATGGCCGACGGTATCGAGGTGGAGTCGGTGATCATCGACGACGACGTGGCGGTGAGGGACAGCCTCTACACCGCCGGCCGTCGCGGGGTGGGCGGGACGGTCCTCGCCGAGAAGATCGTCGGTGCCGCCGCCGAACGCGGTGACGGACTCGCCGAGGTCAAGGCCCTGTGCGAGCGGGTCAACGCCAACGTCCGCAGCATGGGCATGGCACTCAACCCCTGCACCGTGCCGCACGCTGGCCGGCCGACGTTCGAGCTGGGCGAGAACGAGATGGAGATCGGCATCGGCATCCACGGCGAGCCTGGCCGGGAACGCCTCCCGCTCGAACCCGCGAACGCGATCGTCGAGCGCCTGCTGGCGCCTGTCGTCGAGGACCTGCCGTTCGACGCGGGCGACCGGACGCTGCTGTTCGTCAACGGCATGGGTGGTACGCCGCTGATCGAGCTCTACCTCGCGTATGCCCACGCCGAGAAGGTCCTCACCCAGCGCGGCATCACCGTCGAGCGCCGGCTGGTCGGCAACTTCATCACCTCCCTGGAGATGCAGGGCATGTCGATCACCCTTCTCCGGGTCGACGACGAGCTGATCGAGCTGTGGGACGCGCCCGTCCACACCCCCGCGCTGCGCTGGCGGGCCTGAGCCATCCCTTCGGCTACGGCGGCCACCCAAATGATCACGTATACGTGGTCACTACCTGCCTCGCGTGGCATGGACACCATGTGAGGCATGCAATGACCACGTATACGTGGTCATTGCCGCCGGCTCTACCGAACGTGGTCCGTGGGACGTCGCTCTCGCCGGACCGTAACAACGCCCAGCGGTCGCAGCCACAGCAACGCGAACAACGCCAGCCACCTGGGCGCATCCAGCCGCGCGGGGGCAGGATGGGCGCATGCCGGTGACGACACAGGACCTGGTCGCGATGGTGGAGAGGTACGCCGAGGTGGTGGCCGCCAACCGCACCTACCTCATCGACCTCGACGCGGCGATCGGTGACGCCGACCATGGCGAGAACCTCAACCGCGGGATGAAGGCCGCGACCGCGAACCTCGCCGACGGTGCGGCCCGCACACCGTCGGAGGTTCTGCGTACCGTCGCCACCGCGCTGATCTCCAAGGTGGGCGGCGCGGCTGGCCCGTTGTACGGCACGGCGTTCCTGCGCGCCAGCACCGCGGTCAAGGACAAGCCGGAGCTGGCGGTCGCCGACGTCGCGGCGGCGATCCGGGCCGGGCTGGAAGGCGTGGTTGCCCGCGGCAAGGCCGAGCCCGGCGACAAGACGATGGTCGACGCCTGGGGTCCGGCGGCCGATGCGGCCGAAGCCGCGCTCGCCAACGGTGGCGGGGTGACCCAGAGCCTCGTCGCGGCCGCGGAGGCGGCGGAGAACGGCATGCGCGCCACCATCCCCCTCGTCGCACGCAAGGGCCGGGCCAGCTACCTCGGTGAACGCAGCGCGGGGCACCAGGACCCCGGCGCGACGTCGACCGCGCTGCTGTTCCGGGCGATGGCCGACCTCGCGACCGGCAAGGCGGCGCCTGACCAGCCATGACCGTCGGACTTGTCCTCGTCTCGCACGTCGCGGAACTCGCGGACGGTGTACGCGCCCTCGCGGCCCAGATGGCGCCGGACGTCGCGATCGTCGCCGCCGGAGGCGCCGACGACGGCGAGATCGGGACCAGCTTCGAGAAGGTGCTGGCGGGGGTCCTGGCCATCGACGACGGTGCCGGCGTCGCGGTGTTGTACGACCTCGGCAGCGCCCAGATGACGGCCGAGCTCGTGCTGGAGACGCTCGATCCCGAGCAGGCGCAGCGGATCAGGATCGCCGACGCCCCGTTGGTCGAGGGGGCACTGGCCGCCGCGACCACCGCTGCCGGCGGTGCCGATCTGACCGCCGTCGTCGCCGCCGCGGAAGGTGCCCTCGCGTCGGTGCCGGCACCTGTACCCGCTGAGCCATCTGGCGGGGGCCGGGTCACGGTGACCGCCGTCCTGCTTAACCCGGCTGGCCTGCACGCCCGCCCCGCCGCGCGGCTCGCGCAGCTGGTCAACGGCTTCGACGCGCGGGTCATGGTCGGCCGGCCCGGCCACCCGGGCGTCAGCGCGGAGAGCGTCCTGGGGGTCGTCGCGCAGGGGATCCGGGTCCACGGCGAGGTCGAGATCACGGCGACCGGCCCGGAGGCTCGGCCAGCGATCGACGCCGTACTCGAGCTCGTCCAGAAGGGCTTCGACGAACTCGATCAGCCGCCGGAAGAAGCGTGGGTTCCGCCCGCGGAGCTGGCCAGCACGACCTCTGAACCCGGCGTACTCCGTGGGTTCGCGGCAGCCCCAGGCATCGCCGTCGGGAGGGTACGCCGGCTGCGGCGGACCGAGCCAGCGCTCCCGGACCGCTCGGGTGTCGAACCAGCGGTCGAGCGGAGGCGTCTGGACACCGCGCTCGGTCAGGTCAGCAGGGAACTCGGGGCACAGGCCGCGGTCGGAGGGCCGGGTGCTGCGATCGCCGGTGCGCATCAAGCGATGCTGGACGACCCGGACCTGCGGCGGAGGGCGGAGGCGCGGATCGATGCCGGCTCCGCGGCGGAGGCCGCCTGGTGGCAGAGCGTCCAGGAGGCGCGGGAGCTGCTGGCCGGTGGGGAGGGTTACGTCGCAGAACGCGGCATCGACGTCGAGGATGTCGGCCGGGCGGTCCTCGGAGCTCTCGGCGTGGACGTCCGGGCCGCGGTGCGACCAGAGGACCTACCGGACGCGGTGGTCGTCGCGGAAGAGCTGTTGCCGTCCGACGTGACGGCGTTGTTCGAAGCGGGCGTACGCGGGGTCGCGCTCGCCCGTGGTGGCCGGACCGCGCACGCGGCCATCATCGCTCGTGGGCTGGAACTCCCGCTGGTGGTGCGCCTTGGCCGGTCCGTTCTCGACGTCGACGAGGGGACCCACGTGATCCTGGACGCGGATGCGGGCGTACTCCAGATCGATCCGCCCGGCTCGGTGCGGTTCGCGGCGAAGCGGCATGCCCAGCAGCTCGCCGCCGAACGCGAGCGCGCCCGGGCGGCCGCCGCGGACACCGTGATCATCACCGACAGTCGGCAGGTGCTGATCGCCGCGAACGTCGGAAGCCTGGCGGAGGCCCGCCGCGCCGTGTCGGTAGGCGCCGACGGCGTGGGTTTGCTGCGGACCGAGTTGCTGTACGTCGACCGGCCGAAGCTGCCGGGCGAGGAGGAGCAGGTCGCCGAGTTGAGCGCGATCCTGGACGTTCTCGGAGAGCGGCCGGTGACGATCAGGACACTGGACGTGGGTGGCGACAAGCTCCTGCCTGGGTTACGGCTCGATCCGTGGCGGAACGGTCCGCTCGGTGAACGCGGGCTGCGGTACGCGTTGGCTCACCCGGAGGTGTTGCGTACCCAACTCCGGGCGATCCTGCGCGCGGCGCACGGGCGGCCCGGCGAAGTCTGGGTGATGGCGCCGATGGTGACGGTGGCCGCCGAGGCGCGGGAGTTCCGGACGGCGGTGGAGGCCGCCGCGGCTGAGCTGGAGCGGGAGAGCGTGCCGTACGCCCGGCCGGACCGGATCGGGGTCATGGTCGAGGTACCCGCGGCCGCGCTGGCTGCCGACGAGATCTGTGCCGCCGTCGACTTCGTGAGCGTTGGGAGCAACGACCTGGCGCAGTACGTCATGGCCGCCGAACGCACCAACGACAGCGTGGCGCATCTCTACCAGCCCGACCATCCGGCTCTGTGGCGGGTGTTCGAGCTGCTCATGCGGGCAGCCAGGGAGGCGGGATGCGAGGTCGCGGTGTGCGGCGAGATCGCGGGCGACCCGTCAGCCGCCGTACGCCTGGTGGAGCTGGGCGCCGCCGAGCTGTCGATGACCCCCGCCTCCATCCCGGCTGTCAAGGCAGCCTTGCGTCAGGCGTCCCGCTAGCCGCTAGCCGTTGTAGGGCGGGGGAGGTCCGGCCGCCGAGCCCGCCGTCTGGAGTGCCTGCGGGTGCCGCATCGTCTGCGCCCGGGTGAACCGCACGGTGTCCACCAGTTCGGTGTGCCACTGGCCGGTGTCCGGTGAAGATGCGCCACGGGCCAGCCGGTCGTTGAGGAACGCGAGTTCGGTGACCGCGGCGTGGTAGGCCGAGAGTGCCTTCGCGGCGTCCGGTCCCCACTGCCGTTTGACCGCGCTCCGCCAGCCGCGCCGGCCGGGCAGGCTCGCCAGCAGGCGTACCTCCTCGGGCGCGATGAGGCCGTACGCGACGAACGACGGCAGCTGCGTGGCCACGATCCGCTGCTCGCGCCGCCGCTGCCAGACGACGACCAGCGCCATGGCGACGAAGAGCGGCACCATCACCAGCAGGTAGACGATGAAGAAGCCGGTGCCGCCGAGCAGGGCGGCCGAGCCGTTCCAGAGCCCGTGCAGGAAAACCGCCCCCAGGTAGCCGGCCACGGGAAGGAGGAACCTCGCCGGGCTCTTGCTGCGGACCATCGCGCCGACCGCCAGCCCGGTCATCGAGGTGAAGAGCGGATGGGCGAACGGCGAGAGCACGCAGCGCAGGCCGAAGAGCACGATGCCGCCGTGCAGGCCACCCTCGGAGATCGCGGTGCCCAGATAAAGGATGTTCTCGGTGAAGGCGAAGCCGATGCCGACGATTCCCGCGTAGACGATGCCGTCGACGATCCCGTCAAGCTCCCGTCGCCGGATCGCGAGCAGCACCAGAAGGAACGCTCCCTTGAACGCCTCCTCGACGAAGGGCGCTGTCACCACCGTGCCGAGCAGGTCGCCGACGTGGGTGCCGACCACCGCGGTCCAGGCATGGTTGAGCACCAGACTGCCGACCGCTGCGGCCAGTGTCGCGACCCCGGCGCCCCACAGGAACGCCATGAGCAGAAGCCGGCCGGGCTCGGGTTCCCAACGATCGATCCACAGGAAGACCGCGACGACCGGCACAACCGGGACGAACGCGAAGAACGTCGCGAGCACGGCGGGGGCCGGCCCGGCGCCGAGCACGGTGAGCCCGAACAGCGGGAGGATCAGGGCGGCCATGAGTACGAGGACGCCGACGGGGACGAGTACGCGGCGGCGGTGGCGGGCGGCCCACGGCTGGTGCGGCGCTGGCGGGACGGCGCCTGGGGGGTACGCCGCCGGCTGTCCCGCTGGGCCGGGCTGTCCCGCTGGGCCGGGTTGTCCCGCCCAGCCCGGCTGGCCAGTCCAGCTCGGCTGGCCCGGCTGACCGTGCGGTGGCCCGGATGGGCCGCCGGGGGCGGGCGGCGGCGGAAACGCACTCATGCGGAGACAGCCTAGGAGGTCCCGCTGACAGGGCCGATCCGGACCTGGAGCCGTCGCGAAGATCCGCGAAGCACGACGCCCGGCATAGCTGCTGGCTTCACTTGCCGACCTCTGGTCCGTACCACTGTAGAGACTGTCCAGTGACGGCCGCGATGCACTCGAAGTCACGGTCACGGTGCAGCAGTGTCAGGCCCTGGAGTTCGGCCGTCGCCGCAACTACCAAGTCCACGACGCCAGCGCTCCGATGCTGCCCGCGCTTGGTGAGGACTTCCTGCACATGCCAGGCGCGGGTGTAGGCCCTGTCATCAACAGGTATCCATCCGAACAGCAGTTGCAGGTCCTCGATACCTTGCGCACGATCCGCTGCGGAGCGGGCGCTGTAGAAGAACTCAAGCTCTGTGATCGGACATGTCGCGATCAGCCCGGCCGCTGCGGCCTGGTCCCAGCCGAACTGCTCAGCATCACGACGCATGAATCGCGCGAGCGCACTTGTGTCGATCAGGAACTGGGCCGCATTCACCGACGGTAGTTTCTCTTGTCTTCGAAGATTTCCAGGTCGAAGGCGCCTTCAGCGGCCGCTGTTCGCAGCCGAGTGAGCGCCAAAGCGCGCCGCCGACCCGCTAGGACTTCGCGGAGAGCGGTGTTGACCGTCTCCTTCTTTGTGGTGGTCCCCAGTGCTTTGGCGACATCGGCGACGAGGTCGTCGTCCAGGTCGATTACCGTTCGAGTCACCGTATGCCTCCTGCGATATCAAGCGACGTGACGAATATACATCGCAAGATGTCTTCGAGGATGGGGAGCGCAAGGCCGCGTGCAACGAACCAATATCTGGCGGTTTGGCGATGATCAGATGATCGAGTGGATGTCGAGTGCGAGGAGCTCCCGGAACGCTCGGTCTCCGCTCGGCGTGATCCGGAGTGCCCGCCCAGAGCCGATGCGCTCCACCCACTGCCGTTCGAAGGCGGTCCGGCACAGCGCCGCTCCGGCGGCCCCGCCCAGGTGCGTACGGCGTTCCGTCCAGTCCAGGCAGCTGCGGACCACCGGTCGCGACCTCCTCCGGGCGGGCAGGGAGACACCCAGGTCGGCGAACCATTCCAGGCCGCGTTCGCTGACCGAGAGTCCGTTGCGGTCGACGACGAGCCCGAGGTTCAGCAGAGCGTCGCTGACGACCACACCCAGGTGGCCCGCGAGGTGGTCGTAGCAGGTTCGGGCCCGCGCCTCGGCGCTCATCCTGGTCGACTCGCGCAGGGTCTGAGGGCTCGGTGTGGACGGAGAGAACGACGCCAGATCCTCGAGCAGGTCAGCCACGGCCGGCCCGGCCAGCCGGACATAGCGGTGCCGGCCCTGGCGTACCTCTGTCAGGAGGCCACCGGCGGTCAGGCGGGACAGATGCTCACTCGCGGTGGACTGCGAGACGCCCGCATGCCGGGCGAGTTCGCCCGCGGTCCAGGCGCGACCGTCGAGCAGGGCCAGGCAGAACGCGGCCCTGGTCTGGTCGGCGAGCAGCCCGGCGATCTGGACCAGCGACATGCCGCCATCATGCCGCCCACATAGTTCGGCGAGGGCCGAAGTGTTTCGTTCCTAGGGTGCCGGCATGACGAACCCGCAGCCGAACGACGTCCAGACTGCCCGCGATGCCCCGACGACAGACGACCGTGACCCCGCCACGCTCGTCCCGACCATGGTCGACCACGTGCTGGCCCTCGCGGCGACCTGGACGAACTGGAACGGCGTACCAGCCCCGATCGAGGACCGGATCTACACCCCGCACAAGGCGATCCGCCGCGTCGCCGACCATCTTGTCGATCACCTCGCCGAGCTCGAGGCGCGTCTCGTCGGGGAGCTTCCGCAGCCAGACCACTGGCACGCGTCGGCGATCACCACTGAGGCGGACCTCGCGCCGTTCACGCAGGTTGATCTTGACGAGGCGCGCAGCCGGCTCACCCGACTCGCCCGGACCTGGACGAACCGCCTCAACGCCCTGACGCCCCAACAACTCGACCAGTCGCCCGGGCCGGGGTGGACGTTCCGCCAGCTCGCCTTCCACCTGTCGGGGTCGGTCTACTACGCGGACGCGATCGGCACCCTCGACGCCAGCGGGACGCGGACGCCATGACGAGGTTCTCTGCCCTGCACCGTGCGGGTGCTCCGCTGTTGCTCCCGAACGCCTGGGACCACGCGTCGGCAGCCGCCCTGGCCGCGCGGGGGTTCGAAGCGATCGGAACGACGAGCCTGGGAGTGGCCGCGGCGGTCGGCCTGCCCGACGGGGCAGCCGCGACGAGAGCCGAGACGCTCCTTCTCGCGCGCCGGCTCGGAAGGGGGCCGTTCCTTCTGTCCGTGGACGCCGAGGGCGGCTTCAGCGACGACCCGTCAGAGGTGGCGACCCTCGCCCGGAAACTCGCCGCCGCCGGCGCGGTGGGGATCAACCTGGAGGACGGCCGGCCCGACGGCAGGCTCGCTCCCGTGGACCTGCACACGGCGAAGATCGCAGCGGTGAAGGCAGCCGTTCCCGATCTCTTTGTCAACGCTCGTACCGACACGTACTGG
This sequence comes from Actinopolymorpha alba DSM 45243, assembly GCF_000373925.1. Lineage (GTDB taxonomy): Bacteria > Actinomycetota > Actinomycetes > Propionibacteriales > Actinopolymorphaceae > Actinopolymorpha > Actinopolymorpha alba. Next base: position 82,316 of record NZ_KB892742.1, read on the forward strand.
CTGGGAGTCGGGACCGACGAGACCTGGCGGCGGCTCGACGCCTACCAGCGGGCTGGCGCCGATGGGGTGTTCGTCCCAGGTCTGTCCGACCCGGCAGGGATCGCGGCGCTGGTGAAGCGTCTCGACGTACCGCTGAACATCCTGTACACCCCCTCCGGCCCGAGCGTCGCCCACCTTGGTGAGCTGGGCGTCGCACGGGTCAGCCTGGGGTCGCTGCTGTTCCGCACTGCTCTCGGGGCGGTGGTGGAGGTTGCGGTGGGGATCCGCGCGGGCCGGCCGGTGGGCGAAGGAGCGCCGACGTACGCCGATGTGCAGAGCCTGGTGTCGCGTCCATGAGGTGTTGAAGCGGTGCGGCTTTTCGAAGCACCTCCGTTACTTGGCCGCGAGCGGCGGACACGTGTCGGACATGACGGGTTTCTGTAGCGTGCGATCTCCAAGCCGCCACGGGGGTGTGTTCGGAGCTAACCCCGGGGCCGGTTCAAGCGAGCGGGAGGATCAAGGTGCGCGGGTTCGCTGTGTTCATACCGCCTGGGGCGGTGTCCTGGCCGTGCCTGGACTGAGCCCTGCCGCGCCGCGAGGCATCTGGTCAAACCGAGGCTTTCGGAGGTATTGGGCGGCCCAGGCGGTCTCGATGGCCGGCGACCACATCACGGCAATTGCTATCCCGGTCCTCGCCGTGACCGTGCTGCACGCGGGTGCGGAAGAAATGGGAGTTCTCACCGCGGCGGGCCAGTTACCGCTTCTGCTATTCGGACTGCTGGCCGGAGCCTGGGTGGATCGAGTACGTCGACGCCGACTCCTCATTGGCTGCGACCTGGCGCGGGCGGCCCTTATCGTGCTGATCCCCGTTATCTACATCGCCGACGCGTTGACGATGCCGCTGCTCATCAGCGTCGCGTTCGCCGCGGCAGCCCTGGGCGTCGCGTTCAACATGGCAGCCGTGGCGTTCCTACCCAGCCTTGTCGCACGTGACAATCTGATCGAGGCAAACACCCGGATCACTCAAACCCGCGCGGTCGGGCAGATCGCTGGCCCTGGTCTCGCGGGCGTTGTCGTTCAGACTCTCACGGCACCCATCGCGATCCTGCTCGACGCCGGCTCGTACGTTCTCTCCGCCGTCCTGCTACGCCGGACCGGACTCAACGACCCCAAGACAACGGAGCAGCACCATCCAAAGCTCGCAACCGCTGTCATCGAGGGTTTGAAGTACGTCTGGGCCAACGGCCTGTTACGCCCAAGCGCCGCCTGCGCGGCGACGTACAACCTGTTCAACGCAGCGTTCGTCGCCCTACAGATTCTTTATCTGTCTCGACATCTTCAACTCAATGCGACAGAGATCGGCTTGGTCCTGGCAGCGATCGGTCCGGGCGCACTCGTTGGTTCCGCACTCGCCATTACAGCGAGTCGGCGGCTCGGCATCGGCTTCACGATGATCGCCGGCCTTCTGATTACCAGCCTGGCCAATGTCGCTGTGCCACTTGCTGCTGGGCCGCACGTCCTCATGCTGGCCATGCTCATGGCCGCGATGTTCCTCAACGGATTTGGCCAACCGCTCTACAACATCAACCAAGGCAGCCTTCGCCAAGCCATCGTGCCGCTGCCGATGCAAGGACGAGTCCAGGCCACTCTCGCAGTCCTCGCCAGCGGGGCGGCCCCACTCGGCGCCCTCGCCGGAGGTTTCCTCGGAGCCAGACTCGGCGAGCAGTCGGCGCTCCTCATCGCCGCCGCCGGAACCACCCTCGCCTGCGGATGGCTGATCTGCTCTCCCATTCGGACACAGAAAGAACTACCAAGCACCGAAACAACCACCGCCCCTGACCAGCCCACGGCAGCGTGAGGGCTACCCCGACCAGGTACGCTCGCGTGGTGTCGCTCGGTGGCGTTGAGTTCCGTGTGGCGGATAGTCAGGTTGCGCCCGAGATCGCCCTAGTGGCCTGCTGCTTCGGGTCTCCACTTCGTTTGGCGGATGGCCGGATGTCGAATACCGAGGCACATCTGAGCCTGGTTGCGGTCGCGCCCTCGTATTGGGGACTGGGATACGGCGCCGCGGTGCTGAGATATGCCGAGCAGTCACTCGCGGCCATCGGGTACAAGAGAGCGCGGCTACACGTGCTTCGGGACAACAGCAGAGCGCGAAAGCTGTATGAGCGTTGTGGCTGGACATTCCTCGGTGACGGTGAACCTCACGACGAAGGCCCGCAGGTGGTCTACGAAAAGCGATTGTGGTTGGGCCGGCCACGTGAAGTCGGGGACGATCAGCGACGTCGAAGGCATTCCTCTCGATGAGTTCTCGATGAGTGGGTTACGTCAGACGGCGAACAGCAGGGCGGCGCTGATGAGGACGACGACGGCCGTGGCGAAGTGGATGCCGAAGGCGACCGCCTTGGGTCCGCCGTTGCGCAGCACGATCAGGGTGTCGCCCAGCGGGTTCAGCGCCACGACGAGCATGAACCAAGCTGCCGCCTGGGTTCCGACGAAGGCGATCAGGGCCAGGCCGAGGATGCCGTAGCTGAAGTCGCGCAGGCCCTTGATGGTCAGGTAGGCGCTGGGCTTGGCCGGGACGCCGTAGCCGGTGGCCGCGGCCTCTGGCCGCAGCAGGAACCCCGCCCCGATGAAGAGGACGAACAGATCGAGAACGATGGCCAGGCCGTACGCGGTGGTGGTGAGCATGGGTCTTGGTCTCCAGTATCTAGCGCCGCTAGAGATTGAGTCGACGCTAGCATACGGGCGACAGGAGATGTAGCGGCGCTAGGATCGCTGTCATGTCGATACAGGCGCGCCGAGAGCGCGAGCGGGTCGGCCGGGAGCGGTTGATCATCCGGGCGGCCAGGGAACTCGCCGAGGCCGAGGGTTGGGAGGCGGTGACGACCCGGCGGCTGGCCGAACGCGTCGAGTACAGCCAGCCGGTGCTCTACAGCCACTTCAAGGGCAAGGACGCGATCATGGCGGCGGTTGCGGTGGAGGGGTTCGCCGATCTCGCCGCCGAGATGCGGGCCGCCCGTACGTCGGCGAGCGATCCGGAGCAGGCCCTCGCCGACGTCGCCGCCGCGTACGCCATGTTCGCCGAGCGGCGGCCGGCGCTCTACGACGCGATGTTCAACCAGGCGGTCAGCCTGCCGTTCGCCACACCCGAGGCGCCGGCCGCCCTGCACGCCGGCTTCGACGAGCTGCGCCAAGTGCTGCGACCCATCGCCGGAAACGACAACGAGGATGTCCTCGCCGAGGTGCTGTGGAGCGGGCTGCACGGGCTCGTGACGCTCATGCGCGGCGGGCGGCTCCCGCGCGAACAGCATGAGCAGCGGCTGGCGCTGCTCCTTCGACGCTTCGCGGGGCCAACGGGCTAGGACCGGGCGGCGCTCAGCGTTCGGGCAGGGTCGGGTGAGGATCTGTGGGGGCGATGTCGATCATGGAGCTGGTGATCGCCCAGCGTTCGTGGTCTCGCCAGGCACCGTCGATGAACAGAAGCTCCGGCGAGTAGCCCTCGTGGCGGAAGCCGACTCGCCGGATCAGCCTGAGGGACGCCTGGTTGTCAGGCTGGATCTGGGCTTCCAACCGGTGGAGGCGCAACCGCTCGAAGGCATGGCGTACCACCAGTTCGAGTCCTTCGGTCATGTAGCCCTGGCCCGCGGTGGGGGCGAAGGCAGCGTAGCCGACAGAGCCACATTGGAAGCGTCCGCGGATGATGTTGTTGATGTTGACCATGCCGGCGATGGCTCCTGTGCTCCGCACGCAGATCAGCAACGCCTCTTCGTTGGGCTGCTCATACCGCGTGAGATAGGCCTGGAACGCCTCTGGAGTGGAGGGCAAGGACATCCACGGGTGGTGCAGGTCGATGCTGGCGTCCACCAGCTCCAGAAACTCGCTCTGATCACGGCTGGTGAGCGGGCGCAGGGTCACCCTGCTCGAACCATCCTGTCGGTCGGCCAGGAAAGCCTCGATGGTCGAGTCAGCCTGCCCCGCGACCTGGGCTTCGTCGTTCTCAGTCACGGATCGCACGGTAGCGGCGCCTGGGACGGGACCTTCGACCGCGGCCGTGATCGTGGCGCGTTCAGGTGGAACGGGTGTCGTACTCCTCGCGATTGCCGAGCACCTCGTCCATGTGCGCCTCGGCCCACTCCTTGATGGCGCGCATCAGGTGGTGGAGTGAGAGGCCGAGGTCGGTCAGCTCGTAGGTGACGGTGACCGGCACGGTCGGCGTCACGGTGCGGGTGACCAGGCCGTCGCGTTCGAGAGAGCGCAGGGTCTGGGTGAGCATCTTCTGGCTGACCCCGGCCAGCCGGCGGGACAGCTCGGAGTAGCGCATCGACTGCGGCTCGCCGGTGCAGTCGCCTGCGGGGTGGGGTCCGTCGCTACCGAGTGCGGCCAGGATCAGCGCGACCCACTTGTCGGAGATCCGGTCGAGCAGCTGGCGGCTGGGGCAACCCGCCAGGAACGCGTCGTAGTCCGCCTTCACCTGTGACCTCTTCTGGGCCGCCGTCATTGTTGGCATCGACCGCTCCTCCCTACCGGCGGGTGACCTACGCACTTCGAAGTGCCTACTTCCCGTTGGAGAGTAACCCAACCATCGTGATGTAGCACAACCATCGAACACAGGCCATGAGGAGCGAAACCATGAGCACCTCCACCTTCCGCACCGCCGTCGTCCGTGCACCGGGCGAACCCGACTCGATCGAGATCATCGACGTTCCCGTCGTGGAGCCCGGGCCCGGCGAGGTCCGGGTCGAGATCGCCGCCGCGCCGGTCAATCCTGTCGATCTCGGGGTCGCGGGCGGCTTCTTCCACGCCCTGGGCCTGATCAACCAGCCCGAACACACCGGCTTGGGCTGGGACTTCGCCGGCACCGTCGTCGCCACTGGCCCCGGCGTGGACTTGCCCGTCGGCACCCGGGTCGCCGGCCTGGTGGTCGGCTTCGACCGCGACTTCGGCACCTACGCCGAGCAACTCGTCGCGTCGGCCTCCGACCTCGCTGTCGTGCCCGACGGGCTGGACCTGATAGCGGCGTCGACGGTACCGCTCAACGGGCTGGCCGCTGCCCAGATCGTCGACCTGCTCGGCGACCCGCGGGCCGACGGCAACCGGCTGCTGGTGACCGGAGCGGCCGGCGCGGTTGGTGGGTACGTCGTCTCGCTCGGGCAGGAGCGCGGCTGGGAGGTGACCGGCCTGGCCCGAGCCGCGGACGAGGAGTTCGTCCGCGGCCTCGGTGCCGACTTCACCACGCACGCAGAGCCGGGATGGGACGCGGTCGCCGACGGCGCGGCGTTGCAGGAACGGGGTCTCGCCCTGGTCCGCGACGGTGGGGCCTTCGTCGGCGTCCGGCCGAACGCCGCGCCGGCCGCGGAGCGGAGGATCACCGTAGCCACCGTGGTAGCGCACCCCGACGGCCCTCGACTCGGCGACCTGCTCGACCGCACCGCGTCCGGCGAGCTGCCAGCCCGGGTGCACGCGGTCGTGTCGCTGGACCAGGTTGCCGACGCCCACCGAACCGTGGCCAAGGGTGGAGTACGCGGTCGCTACGTGCTCACGCCCTGACCAACTCGGTTCCCCAGGTGCTCGCGCGCCCTCACCGGCCCAAGGGCCTGGCCCAGGTCAAGCGCCTCCCCGGGGTAAGAACTCGCCAACACAACAATCGCGAACCAGTCGGTGCTGCCTGAATGGACCTCGGCAGTTCGTCCCACATGAGACGGCGATTGGGGCCAGACCGCACGCGGGACCGGTGGCTGGTAGCTACCGGTCCCGCGTTTCGCCTGGTCAGGCGCTGCGGAGGATAGGGGATTCGAACCCCTGAGAGGTTTCCCTCAACACGCTTTCCAAGCGTGCGCCCTAGGCCAACTAGGCGAATCCTCCGCGCGAGAGAGTACCCGTTCGCCGCCGCGTACGACGAACCGCCCCTGGTACGTGGCCGAGGTAGAAGCGCGGACACGGACTCACCGGCTGCCGGGCCCACACCACGCGGCGGCCTCGCGTAGACTGCTCCGCGGCTCCCCGCGCGGCGGCATCTTGCCCAACCCCCCCAGGGCCGGAAGGCAGCAAGGGTAAGCAAGCTCTACCGGGTGCGCGGGGAGTCCTTTCGTCTCCTCGCCATTGTCGCTTTCGCGCGATCTGGGCAGGACCCGCCCGCGGGCTGCCCGTTCGTCGGTGGGGCGGGCTAGGGTTCCCTATCGTGGAAGCGCCGCTCGCTCTTTACCGTCGATACCGGCCGGAGACCTACGCCGAGGTGATCGGTCAGTCTCATGTCACCGAGCCGTTGCAGCAGGCGCTGCGTAACAACCGCGTGCACCACGCGTACCTCTTCTCCGGTCCGCGCGGTTGCGGCAAAACGACGAGCGCCCGGATCCTCGCCCGCTGTCTCAATTGCGAGAAGGGCCCGACGCCAGAGCCGTGCGGCACCTGCCAGAGCTGCCTTGACCTGGCCCGCGGTGGACCCGGCAGCATCGACGTGATCGAGATCGATGCGGCCAGCCACGGTGGCGTCGACGACGCGCGCGACCTGCGCGAGCGGGCGTTCTTCGCTCCGGTCTACGCGCGCTACAAGATCTACATCGTCGACGAGGCGCACATGGTGACCACGCAGGGATTCAACGCCCTGCTCAAGCTCGTCGAGGAGCCACCCGAGCACCTGAAGTTCATCTTCGCGACAACCGAGCCTGACAAGGTCATCGGCACGATTCGTTCGCGCACCCACCACTACCCGTTCCGGCTGGTGCCGCCGAAGATCCTGCAGGACTACCTCGCGCAGCTCTGCGAGCGGGAAGGCGTCCCGGTCGATCCGGCGGCGCTGCCGCTCGTCGTCCGTGCGGGTGGCGGGTCGGTCCGTGACACCCTCTCGGTCCTCGACCAGCTGATGGGTGGTTCCGGTGACGACGGGGTGACCTATGCACGTGCGGTGGACCTGCTCGGGTACACCCACGACGCCCTGCTCGACGAGGTCATCGACGCGTTCGCGGCCGGCGACGGTGGAAGTGTGTTCGCGGTCGTCGACAAGGTGATCGAGTCGGGGCAGGATCCGCGTCGCTTCGCCGAAGACCTGCTACGCCGGCTCCGGGACCTCGTGATCATGTCGGCCGTGCCAGACGCCGCGTCGCGCGGATTGCTCGAAGGTCCACCCGATCAGGCGGAGCGGCTTTCGGGGCAGGCCGCGCGGTTCGGGACGGCCGAGCTCACCCGCGCCGCTGACATCGTGAACGCCGGACTCACCGAGATGCGGGGCGCGACCGCGCCGCGGCTGCACCTGGAACTCATCTGTGCCCGGGTCATGCTTCCCGGCGTCGACGAGTCCGAGCACGGCCTGCACGCCCGGCTGGACCGGCTCGAGCGCCGGCTCTCCATCGCCGGCAGCGGCGGCGTGGCAGCCGCCGGAGAGCCTGCACCCGCCAGCACCCCGGTCGCACCGCGGTCACCAGGCCAGGCTTCGGCCCCGCCGCCCCCGATGCCGGAGCGGCCGACACCTCCAGCGGCGCCCAGTGCGCCAGCTCCTTTACCTACGCCATCGCCGGCCCCTTCACCTGCGCCATCGTCGGCCCCGTCGCCGGGCTCGGGGGAGGACGCCGACGCGCCGGCTGGCACACCGTCGGCCGTCGAGCGTTCGCGGAGTTCATGGGACACCTCTGCGCCCGGCCACACACCCGCGCCGCGCGACACCACCCCGGCCGCGGCGCCGCCACCCCGGCCGCATCCCGCCGCCGAGCCCTCCGGCCCCTCGCCCGCACAGGCAACGCCGGCGTCCTCGACCGAGCCGGGCGGCATGGGTCTTGCGGACGTACGCCGGCTGTGGCCGGACGTGCTCGACGCGGTCAAACGGCGGCGCCGGTTCACCTGGGTGATGCTCAGTCAGAACGCCCAGGTCAGCGACCTCCACGCCGGGATCCTCACCGTGGCGCTCGTCAACGCCGGGGCCCGCGACTCCTTCGCCCGCAGCGGAAGCGACGAGATCCTGCGCGAAGCCCTTCGCGACGTGCTGGGAGTCGACTGGCGGGTCGAGCCCATCATCGATCCGTCCGCCGGTGGCGGAGGTCAGAGCGGCGGAGGCGCCGGAGGTGGGGGCGGCGGTTCGTCCCACGGCGGTGGTTCGTCCCACAGCGGTGGTGCCGGTGGCCGGGGCGGTGCGAGCGGCCCGGCCGGGGCCAGCCCGGCCAGCGGTGGAGGCAGCGGCGGCAGCGCTATCACTGGTCGACCAGATCAGCGCCCGCCTGGTCCGGATCCGGGGCCAGCCCCAGCCGGGTCGGCGGCTCCGGCGAGCAGCGGCTGGGATGACGTCCGCACGGTACGCCCGCCCAACTCATCCCCGCCTGATGCGGGTGCTCCGCCATCATCGACGTCAAACGCGACCAACTCGGCCGCACCCGCACCGGCATCACCTGGGGCCGCGTCCACGACGACCTCCGCGCCGCGGGTCAGCCGACCCAGCGCGCCTTCCCCGCAGGACACCGCAACGGTGCGGTCCGCACCGCCGCCGGCCCAGAGCGCCGCGCCGGCATCGAACGCACGTGCCCGCGCGGCCGCCGCGGCCGCGGCGTACCAACCCAGTACGCCGGCCCACGACCCCGACGAAGACGTCGACCCCGACACCGACGACGCCCTCGCCGAGTCGCCGACCTCGCACACCGACCTGATCATGCGGGAGTTCGGTGCCGAGATCATCGAGGAACTCCCGGCCGACGCGCCCTAGAAGCAGGTCCAGGAAACCTGCGCCAGGAGCGCGCCGGCGGGTGACTCAATCACTCAGGTGATCACCAGGAGGGCGTGCCCGTCGAGCACTGTTACCCGGGTGTGGACGTACCCGTCCCGGTAGGCATGGTCGAGGGGCGTGCCGTCCGGCTGCAGGGTCACGGACGTCGGCGCGGCGTCACGGCGAACCGCGACCGGCACGTCCACCAGGGGGAACGGGTCGGTGACAAGGTCGAGCGTTCCCTGCCGCGACGGCAGGTAGCTCAGCAGGTGAACCACGGTCGTGCCATCTCGACCTTCCTGCACGGAGGTCTCCAGGTGAGTAGGCCCGCCGGCCCGCAGGAGCGGGTCGGGAAGCAGCCGGGCCAGGACCGCGCCGAAGATCTCGCGGTAGGGGACGTTGGCGTGCCGCCCGAACGCCTCGAACCACGGCAACGCGATCGTGACGACCGAGCCGTTCTGGGTGATCGCCGCATAGTCGGAGACCCGGTCTGGCGGGGTGTAGCTGTGACCGCTGAAGTGCTCCCAGGTGCGTTCGAAGTAGGGCTCCACGACGTGGGCGAGGACGTCGGCACCGGCTGGCTTGATGCGGAGGCCGCGCTCGTAGACCACGGTGTCGAAGTCGGGTGTGCACCCGCGTAGCTTGTCGCCCAGCCGCACGCACGTGTGGGTGTACGGCGAGTCACCCTCCACCGTGATGGCCTGCTCCGGCAGCAGCGGCTCCCCGTCGGCGCCGACGGCGGAGGACCCCACCAGCACCAGACCTCCGCCACCGTCGACGTAGGTAGCCAGTCGTCCCCGCAGCTCCTCGTCGACGACGGTGGACTCCGGCACGATCACGACCCGGTAGGCCGTCAGGTCCATCTGAGGGCTCACCACGTCGAACTGCTGCCGGCATTGCTGCAGCGTCCGGATAGCTCCGACCGCGCTGTCGTCGATCTCGCGGTGCGGAGTGTGGCCAGGTCGGCGGTCGGGGTTGACGAGGAGCGCGACCTCGCTGACGACGCGGGTGCCGTCCGTGAAGGGCTCGCAGGCGGCGAGGTGGCGGTAGACGTCACCGATCAGTTGGTAGGTGGTCTGGTTGGTCGCACCGCGCGGATGCAGGAGGTCACCCGTGCTGACACCCATGCCGAGGCTCAGCAACTGGCAGCATTCGTACTTCAGGGCGGCCGCCGGCTTGAGGGCGGCGTTGTCGCCCCAGGACTTGTGGAACCTGCCGGTCATGCCGAAGACGGGTTGTCCGTGGGCGCGGACGAAGCGCGCGATGTACGGCGTGTAGGAGTAGCCCCAGCCACCGGTGGGCAGCGCCTCGACCTCCTGGTGGGTGACCAGATGGCCTTCGTCGCCGACGAGGATCCGCGGCCGGGAGTTGAAGAAGATGCTCGCCGGCTGGCTCCGACCCTGCGCGGCGCGGATCATGTCGCGGTAACGGGTCATGTACTCCCGGGCGACGAGCCGGGCATAGCGAGCCCGGTCCAGCTCGTCCTGGGGATCGAAGCCGCGGGTCCGCATCCCTCGCAGGGCCCACTGACTGGCGCTGGGCTGGTCCCAGCACATGTCGAGGAAGATCCCGTCGACCGGCGCGTAGCGGCGAAGCACCTGGTCGAGTTGGTCAGCCAGGTAGTCCTGATAGGGGCTGGACATGTCGAGGATCTGCCAACCCGGCTCGAGGGCCGAGTCTGACCTCTTGACCTGGCGGAGGTCGGGATGGAGCGCGATCCACTCCGGATGGGTGTCCGCGGCGTACTCGTCGCACTGGACGCTCAGGTAGATCGGCGCCTTGATGCCGACAGCGCGCAACGCGTTGATCTGCTCACCCAACAGGTCGAGGTCGGGGGAGAGACCAGGGTGGCGCGCCGGGTGATCCGTGTCGAAATAGAGGTGGCCGTGGTGGCACTTCCCGAACACGGTCACGCTGTCGACGCCCGCCTCCTGGAACGTCTTGGCGAAGGTGACCGGATCGAAGTCGCGCCCGACGTCCGGGACGTGTGGTCCGGTGTGGAAGTCGAGGTGGACGTGCCGCTTGGGGATGTACGGGGTCTCCGTGGCGGCCGGCAGGGTCATGCGGTCCTCCAGAGCCGGTGGGCGGGCGGATCGTATGGCGGTCACCGTCGTTGGCGGCCATGAACATGATCGATGGAACGGGCGGGCATCTGACCCTCCTGGCCGGTCATGGACGCCCCACTCAGGTGGTCCATACCGGTATGGGACTATGGACACTCGTGCGGAGACCCTCAAATCCATTTGCCGGTATGCCACGCGAGGTCTTCGTCCTCGCCACCATCGCTTTCTCAGTCGCCATTGGGTTCGGGGTCGTCGCTCCCGCCATTCCCGTGTTCGCTCGCGACTTCGGTGTCGGCCACACCGCGGCCGCGGCGGTGATCTCCGCGTTCGCGTTCATGAGGTTCGTGTCCGCGCTCGGCGGCGGCCGGCTGGTCGACCGGCTGGGCGAACGCACCGTGCTGTCGGCGGGCACCTTCTTCGTCGCCATCTCGACGAGTCTCGCGGGAGCGGCACAGAGCTACCTCCAACTTCTCCTGCTGCGTGCGGTGGGCGGGATCGGCAGCGCGATGTTCACGGTGGCGGCGGTGTCGCTGCTGCTTCGGGTCGTCGACGCCGAACACCGCGGCCGGGCCAACGGGCTCTTCCAGGGCGGATTCCTCGCCGGCGGTCTGATGGGACCGGTGGTCGGCGGGGTCCTCACCGAGGTGTCGCCCCGGGTGCCCTTCTTCGTGTACGGCGCGTCCCTGGCGGTGGCCAGCGTGATCGGCACGGTCTTCCTGGCCAAGGTGAACCTGCATGACCGGGCCGCGGGCAAGGAAGAGGCCGAGGAGCGGACCACGCTCCGCGAGGCGTTCGGCAACCGCGCCTACCGGGCCGCACTCGTCACCAACCTCGGCACTGGTTGGGCGCTCTTCGGGGTGCGCTCCAGCCTGGTGCCGTTGTTCGTCGTCGAAGGGATGAAGGTCGGGGCGATCTGGACCGGCATCGGATTCCTCGTGAGTTCGTTGGTGCAGGCGGTCCTGCTCATGCCCGTCGGGCGCTTCGTCGACACCGTCGGGCGCCGACCCGCGATGATCCTCGGCGGCCTCATGTCGATGGCCGCGATGCTCCTCGTGACGTTCTCGTCGGCGTTGCCGGCGTACCTGCTCGCGATGGGATTGTTCGGCGTCGGCTCGGCGTACCTCGGCGTCGCACCGGGGGCGGTCGTCGGCGACGTCGTACGAGGCCGGGGTGGCCAGGTCGTGGCGGTCTTCCAGATGTCGGCTGACCTCGGCTCGATCGTGGGCCCGCTGGTGGCTGGGATGCTGGCGGACAACCTGTCCTTCGGCGCGGCGTTCGGCGCCACCGCGGGCATCCTCGTCTTCGGGCCGTTGCTCGCGGTGCGGATGCCCGAGACGAGGTATGCCCCGCGGCCGGTGGCCACCGCGGCCATGCAGCCGCCGGCTTCACTGCCGGCGGCCGGAGGCGACGACGGGCCATGCCGATCAGACGCGACCGCCAAGGACTCCGCCTCGCGCTGACGCCTGGGGCTAGAGGTCGCGCGACCTCTGGGTCAGGAAGAGCGGCCTAGCTTCGCACGGCCCGGAGGCCCTTCGCGGTGCGTACGAGGTCGCGCTCGGCGTAGCGCTCGCCGTTGATGGTCACCGACACCGCGACGCCGGGCGCCTCCCACCAGAAGGCCTCGTCGGCGGTGCGGTAGCCCGGTCGGCCGTTGTTGTCGAACGCCTTCAGCTTCCACTCGGCGGGGTCGCGCTCGTGGTAGTCGGCGAGGTAGTCGCGAAGTGCCTCGAGGCTGGTGAGTGAGGCTCCCCGCATCACCTTGACCGTGAGGTCGACGCGGTAGGCGCCGTCCTTGTCAGGTCCGGTCTCCCAGACCCTGCTCCGATGGGTGACGCCTTCCCATTCGTACTCGAAATCCGTCACGAGCGAACCAAGCCCTCGTGGCAGGACGCAGATCGCGAAGCCGTCGAGGACGGGTGCGACCGCGCACGGGTCGCTGTGGCCGGTCACAGCAGGAGGATAGGGGGCCGGTGCGGCGAGTGCTGGTGTGCTGGTCGCACTGGCTCCAACGCATGCGGCGCCGACCATGAGGCCGACCGTGAGCGCGATTCGTGCCGCCCTGCGAGGTGTCGCCATTGACATCGATTCCTCCAAAGGTTGCTGACGAAGGTGGGTGAAGTGGACGGGTCATGAGGGGGATGAAGGTGGTGAGGGTGCCGGCGTGCTCGCGGCCGGCGCCGTCCATGCTCGTGGCCGCGGGGGGCCCGGCGAGGCGGTCGCGTCGCGGCTGTGGACAACGCAGCCGATCGGGAAGCTGTGGACAAAACGTGCACACGCTGGCCCACACGCCACGCCGGAGCACTGGAGGACCTGGTCCCATCAGCGGGCCATGTGAACAACTCGTCAGGATTCCCGTCGCGGCAGGGGTCCGGCCGCGCGCTGGGGGTGGGGCATCGTAGGCTCGACGTACGCCGGTCACCCCGCCCGTGACGCGGTCGAGCAGCCGCTTGCGGCCGAGACGAGGGAGATCATCGTGTTCCCTGGCGGAACGCCCGATATGCAGCAGCTACTTCAGCAGGCGCAGCAGATGCAGCAGAACCTCCTGTCCGCGCAGGAGGAGCTCGCCCAGGCCGAGGTCAAGGGCACCTCTGGCGGTGGTCTCGTGACCGCGGTCGTCAACGGCGTCGGCGAGCTGCAGCGCCTGGAGATCAAGCCCGAAGCCTGCGACCCCGACGACACCGAGACCCTTGGTGACCTGGTGGTCGCCGCGGTCCGCGACGCGGCGGGCAACGCGCAGGCACTCGCGGCACAGAAGCTTGGCCCGCTCGCCCAAGGCCTCGGCGGCCTTCCTGGTGGGTTGGGTCTCCCGGGCAGCTAGCCCGGGCATCGGCGGGTGAAGAGAGCAGAGGCGCACTGTGTACGAGGGCGTCGTTCAGGACCTCATTGACGAGCTCGGCCGCCTGCCCGGCATCGGGCCGAAGGGTGCCCAGCGGATAGCGTTCCATCTCCTCGCCGCTGACCCCGTCGACGTACGCCGCCTGGCCGAGGTGCTGTTGCAGGTCAAGGAAAAGATGCGGTTCTGCGAGGTATGCGGCAACGTCGCGGAGGAGGAGCGCTGCCGCATCTGCCGCGACACCCGCCGGGACCCGTCCGTGCTCTGCGTCGTCGAGGAGCCGAAGGACGTCGTGGCGATCGAGCGCACCCGGGAGTTCCGCGGCCGTTATCACGTACTCGGCGGTGCGATCAGCCCCATCGAAGGGATCGGCCCCGATGACCTTCGGGTGCGTGAGCTCATGGAACGGCTCGCCGACGGAGCCGTGCAGGAGGTCATCCTGGCGACCGATCCCAACCTCGAAGGCGAGGCAACGGCCACCTACCTGGCCCGCATGCTGAGCCCGCTGGGCTTGCGCGTCACGAGGCTCGCGAGTGGACTGCCGGTAGGCGGCGATCTGGAGTACGCCGATGAGGTCACGCTGGGCCGTGCGTTCGAAGGAAGGAGGCTGCTCGATGCCTGAAAGCAGCGACCACCCCGCCCAGGCGCGGCTTGGTGCCGATGTCCCAGCCGCATCCGGGGATGGGTCGGCGGACCGGCCGGTGAGCGGTGTCGCCGACGGAGCGGATGAAGCTCTTCACGAAGACACGGGGGTCGAACACGTGCCAGCTAGTGATGTCGAGGATTTCGCTCAGGAGATCGCTGACCAGGTCGAGAGCTTTCTCATCGCGCTGCGCGAGATCGCGCGGGCGGAGAATCACGCGACCGCCGTTCCGATGCTCCTGCTCGAGGTGAGCCAGTTGATGCTGGCCGGTGGCCGGCTCGGCGCGATCACCGACGTCGTGCCCGTGGAGCGCTTCGAGCCTGACACCGGACCAGACCCCGACCTCGACGAGTTGCGCGAGCGGCTGGGTTACCTACTCGCCGATGTCGACGTCTACACCGAGGTCTTCGATCCCTACAGCCAGCAGCAACCCGAACTCCTCCACGGCCGGCTCTCCGACGACCTCGCCGGGATCGCGGCCGCGCTCGTGCACGGGCTCAAGCACCACCGTGCCGGGCGGATCGACGAAGCGTTGTGGTGGTGGCAGTTCTCCTACCTCTCGAGCTGGGGTTCGGAGGCCGGTGCCGTCCTGCGGGCTCTGCACTCGGTGGTGGCGCACGCCCGACTCGACTCCGGCGCGGACGACCGGGTGCGTGCCGAGGACGCCGCGGCGGCGGAGGTCCTTGGCGACGTCGTTCGTCATCCCTGAGCGGCGTTGAGCGTCCTGTGCCAGAACGCTAGCGGCCGCCGGCGTTGTCGGGGACCTGCCGCCGACCGGCGCCGAACGCACCACCCACCGCTCCTTCGGGGATCAGGTTCGCCCCCACCGACTGGCCGCGTCAGCGCGGGAGCCGCCGCCAGATCGCGCGGGGAAGCAGCCGGAGCACCGCGAACACCGGCCTGAGCTGGGCCGGAGCCCAGACCGTCTCACGGCCGAGGGCGAGGCCGGCGGTCACCGCCCGCGCTACTTCGTCAGGTCCGGTGGCGAACGGCCCGTCGGGCATCCCGGCAGTCATCTGCGTACGCACGAACCCGGGCCGCACCACCATGACCTTCGCGCCCGACCCGGCGAGCGCGTCACCGAGCCCCTGGGCGAAGCCGTCGAGTCCGGCCTTGGCTGCGCCGTACACGTAGTTGGCCTTGCGGACCCGCACCCCCGCCACGGACGACAGTACGATGAGGGTGCCGTGTCCCTGCTGGCGAAGGATCTCGGCGACCGCGAGCCCGATCGAGACGTGGCCGGCGAAGTTGGTAACGGCCGACTCGGCCGCTGTCACCGGCGACCGCTCGTACTCGGGCGTCGAGCCGAGCACCCCGACCGCGTCGATCACCACGTCGAGGTCGCCCACCTGCTCGACCACGCCGGCGAGGAACGCCTCGTGCGTGGCCGGCGCGCTGATGTCGAAGTCGGTTGTGTGGACGGTAGCCCCGGCCTGCTCGAGTCCGCGTACGGTCTCGTCGTCGGCCTTGCCACCCCGGACGGCGAGCACCACCGACCGGGCACCGCCGTCGACGAGCCGGCGCAGGATCGCGAGGCCGATCTCGCTGCGCCCGCCCAGCAGGAGGACGGACGACACGGCGCCGACGGCGTTCTTCACAGCGGCTCCTTCTCGCGGGGTACGTCGGAGGATCGGGGTCAAAGGTCGAGCCGGCGGGCCAGGTCTGACCGGAGTACGCCGTCGGGATCGACCCGGGACCGCACTGCCCGCCAGTCGGCGAGCCGGGGGTACATCTGGGGGAGCAGGTCCGGTCGCAGTGTCGCATCCTTCGCGAGATAGACCCGCCCACCCGCCGCCGCGACTCGCTCGTCGAAGTCGCGCAGCATCCCCGCAAGCCGCCGGTCACCGACGGGAATGTCGAGCGCGAGGGTCCATCCGGGCGCGGGAAACGACAGCGGGGCCGGGTTGCCCGCACCGAACCTCTTCAGCACCGCGAGGAACGACGCGACTCCCGCGCTCGAGAGGTCCCGCACCACCGAGCGCAGCGCGTCCTCGGCGCCGAACGGCACGACGAACTGGTACTGCACGAACCCGCGCCCGCCGTACAGGCGGTTCCATCCAGTAACCCCGTCGAGGGGGTGGAAGAACGCCGCCAGCGACTGGATCTCGCCCCGGCGTTCGCGCGGCGCCTTGCGGTACCAGAGTTCGTTGAACGCCCGGACCGTCAGCGGGTTGAGTAGCCCCGGCGGCGCCCAGGGCGGGGCGGACAGCCGCGGCCTCGGGTCGAACGCCAACGGGTCCCGCCGCCCGCGGGCCGGAAGCTCGTGGATCCGCGCGTGGTGGCCCCGGGTGAGCACGCTCCGCCCCATCGCCGGGCCACGAGCGAGCAGGTCGATCCAGGCGACGGTGTACTGGTAGCGGTCGTCGGTCGACGCCATGATCGCCAGCGCCTCGTCGAGGTTGGCGGCGCGTTCGGTGTCGACCCGGATCCGTGACGTCTCGACGGGAACGCACCGGAATGTCGCCTCGGTCACGACCCCGGTGAGCCCCATGCCTCCGACGGTGGCCCAGAAGAGCTCCGGGTCGGTCTCGGGCGAGACGTCCCTGACGTCGCCGCCGGGCAGCGCGAGCGTGAACGAGTGGAGCGCCGCCCCGAAGGAGCCGTCGACGTGGTGGTTCTTGCCGTGGACGTCGGCGGCGATCGCGCCCCCGACCGTCACCTGGCGGGTTCCGGGCGTGACCGGGACGAACCACCCGAGCGGCAGCAGGTCGCGCATCAGCCGGTCGAGGCTGACGCCGGCGGACGCGGTGACGGTGCCGAGCTGGGGATCGACGCGGAGGTTCGGGGCCAGGGCGGTGCAGTCGAGGACGAGCCCGCCGGCGTCCTGTGCGGCGTCGCCGTACGACCGGCCGAGTCCACGTGCGATGACACCGCGCGGCGGCGGGTCGGCGAGCAGGGCCGCGACGTCCTCGGTCGACCGGGGTTTGGCAACCCGCGCCGCGGTCGGGGCGGTGCGGCCCCACCCGGACAGCATGACGGTGGCAGCGTCGGGAGTGTCGCCGTCCCGGCGTTCAGACGACATACACGCCCACCGTGAGGCAGCAGGCGAGCAGCAGCCCTGACATCAGCAGCATCCGGTCCTTGACGACGATCTCCTCCGGCGCCTCGCCGGCGCCCGCGTCGATGAGCATGGCATAGCGGAGGATGCCCACCGCGAACGGCACGATGGACAGGCCGAACGCCAGCCGCGACAGCCCCTCGTGCAGCTCGAACGCCCACAGGCAGTACGACACGAGGAGCGCGCCCGAGGTGGTCGCCCGGACGTAGGACAGGAACTCCCGGGTGTAGAGCCGCAGGGTGGCCCGGGAGTCACCCCGCTCGCCATTGCGAAGCTCCGCCTCCCGCTTGCCGGCGACCACGAACAACGACCCCAGCGTCGCCACGATGAGGAACCAGCTCGACACAGACACGCCAACCGCGGCGGCGCCGGCGACGGCCCGCAGGACGAAGCCGCCGGCCACGCTCACCAGGTCGAGGATCGCGACGTGTTTAAGCCACAGAGAGTAGGCGGTCGTGAGGAGGACGTACGCCGCGATCACGACGGCGAGGTATCCGCTGCCGGTGAGGAACGACAGGGCGACGCTGGCGAGCAGACCGGCCACGCCCCACGCGTAGGCGAGCGGCACGGGCACGACCCCGGCCGCCACCGGGCGGTGCTTCTTGCGCGGATGCGCCCGGTCGGCCGCGGCGTCGCGGGCGTCATTGATGAGGTAGGTGCCGCTGGCAGCCAGGCAGAACGCCACAAATGCCAACGTGACGTCGAGGACCGCGGCACCCTGCGTGAGCACTCCGGCCGAGGCGGGCGCGGCGAGGACGAGGACGTTCTTGATCCACTGCCGGGGACGGCAGGTCCGCACGAGTCCGACCGCCCGCGCCATGGCTGGCCGGTGCGCCGTCGCTGGCCTCGTTGCGGTGGTCGTCACGTCGCGAACTCCTCCCGGTCGCCGCGGCCTCAGCGTCGTCGCATCCTAAGGGTCTGTGCCGGAGTGGCTTGGTCATTCCTGCGTTCGACCACCAGATGGTGGCCTCGGAGCCGACCCGGCCCCGGTCGTGCTGTATCGGTTCAAGCGGGCGCCAGCCGGGGTCGCGCTGTTTCGGTTCGCCTTCGTCGCCGTAGACGTGGGCTAGGTCGTGGTAGCGGTGGTGAGCCAGCTTGGTGCCAGGCGGTTTCGCAGGCTCGGCCTCGGTCGGCGATGTTGGCTGCGGCGTTGAGGTCCGCATGCGCGGTATGCCCGCAGCGCTGGCACACGAACACGTCACGGGCAGGCCGGTTGTTCGGGTCGATGTGGCCGCAGCGGGCGCATCGCTGGGAGGTGTGCGCGAGGTCGACCAGCCAGGCGCGGCGTCCAGCTTCTTCCGCTTTGACGCACACCCATGTCGCCAGCCGTCCCAGCGCCACATCCTGCAACGCGCGGTTCAACCCGGACTTCGCGGCCACGTTGCGGCCCGGGTTGTCGATCGTTCCCTTCGCCGAACGAGTCATCGACGCCAGGTCAAGGTTCTCCAACGCCACAACCTCAGCCTGTGCGACCAGCTGCCGGGCGGTCTCGCGGGCCCAGTTGTCGGTGCGCTGGGCGACCTTGCGGTACTCCCGAGCGATCCTTCTCGCCAGCGCACGCCAGGACCGCGAAAACTTCACCTTCCGGGCCTGGCGTCGCTGCAACGCGGCGATAGTCTCCCTGGCCTGGCCCATCCAACCCGGCATCACATGCAGCTGCCCCTCAGAGGTCGCCAACGCCACCGCCACACCACGATCGGCCCCCACCACCCGCCCAGCACCCGATTCCCGCCCGTTACCCAGATCCGAAGGGGAAGCGGCGCGGAGCGGTGTGACGTCTTTGAATCCGACGCTGGCCCGCCACACCCACTTCGGATGCTCGCTGGTGCCGCCGGCACGGCGGCGGGTCACGCTCAATGTCACCGGAACCCCACCACGGTCGGCGAGGCGAGCGAGTTGCCGCCCGGCGGATTTGGGTAGTCGGATCGTGCCGACACCCTGAATGCGTAGCAGGCGGCGATCGATGTTGACCTTCCAGGATGTGGGTTCGTCCCAGCTGGCGGTGTGGAACCTCCGGCGGGACCTGAACCGCGGATAGCCTGGCGCGCGACCGGCTTTGACACGGCGGTAGAAGCCGGCGAACGCCTGCATCCAACCGCCGCAACGCCCCACGGATCGCTGGATCCCCCACGCGAGCACGTCATCGCGCAGCCCACGCAACCCTTTGATCTGGGTGAACTGATCGAACAGCGACACGCTCTTGTTGGCGCGTCGCCAGGCCTCACGGCGTTCCTGCAACCCAGCGTTGTACACCTCACAACACGCGGCCAGCAGCGCCAACAACCCCCGCTCCTGCCCAGGCGAAGGGTCGAAAGCGAACCTCGCCTTCCGACACACAGCTGCGTCCAGGCCGTCGACCACCAGACGGCCAAGGCCATACCGCGGCGCACGCTCCCTCGACAAGATCACGATGCCCAGCATTTCACCGGGCACCGACAACATTGGATGACGCAGCCTAGCCATCCGAAGGCAGCGAGATCTTGAACTACTACCTAATTTCCGAACACCCCTAACTTGTCACGGATGGCCCGGGTTCCGCGTTCCTCCGGCCAGTTCACGCTCTCGTCATATGGACGGCCGGGCTGCGCCGGGTCGCGCTCGGTAGACTGTGGCGCGGCAACGGTGCCGACCAGATGCCGGTGCGCCGCCGGCCTCTCGATACTTCCTTAACCGACACCTCTTTCAATCGAGACTTCCTAACCGCCGAGCAGGAGCGTTTCCGTGGGCCTTGTCGTGCAGAAGTACGGCGGCTCGTCGGTGGCCGATGCCCTGGGCATCACGCGTGTCGCGCAGCGGATCGTCGCGACCAAGAAGGCCGGCCACGACGTCGTCGTGGTCGTCTCGGCCATGGGCGACACCACCGACGAACTCACCGATCTCGCGCAGCAGGTGACCCCGCTGCCGCCGCCGCGGGAGCTCGACATGCTGCTCACGGCCGGTGAGCGGATCTCGATGGCCCTGCTGGCGATGGCGATCCAGAACCTCGGCCAGGTCGCGAAGTCCTACACCGGTAGCCAGGCCGGCGTACTCACGACGTCCCACCACGGCCGCGCCAAGATCATCGACGTGACTCCGGGCCGGATCCGGCAGGCCCTGGAGGAGGGCGCGGTCGCGATCGTCGCGGGATTCCAGGGCGTCTCCCAGGACACCAAGGAGATCACCACGCTCGGCCGGGGCGGGTCTGACACGACCGCGGTCGCGCTGGCCGCGGCTCTGGGTGCCGACGTGTGCGAGATCTACACCGACGTCGATGGGGTCTTCACCGCCGACCCGCGGATCGTGCCGAGCGCCCGCCGGATCCCGCGGATCAGCTACTCCGAGATGCTCGAGATGGCGGCGTGTGGCAGCAAGATCCTGCATCTGCGCTGTGTGGAATACGCCCGGCGCTACCAGATTCCGATCCACGTGCGGTCGTCGTTCAGCGCCAAGATCGGCACCTGGGTCGCCGATCTGAAGGTCCTACAGGCGGCGCGGCAGGCCCGCGTCGTCGACACTCCCAGTGCGTCAGAGGAGGGTGAGATGGAGCAGCCGATCATTTCCGGGGTTTCACATGACCGGAGCGAGGCCAAGATCACGGTCGTGGCGGTGCCCGACAAGGTTGGCGAGGCTGCCCGCATCTTCAAGACGCTCGCCGACGCCGAGATCAACATCGACATGATCGTGCAGAACGTCTCCGGCATCGCCACCGGTCGCACCGACATCTCGTTCAGCCTTCCCCGCGCCGACGGTCAAGTGGCGATGACGGCCCTGTCCCGGATCAAGGACGAGGTCGGTTACGAACAGTTGCTGTACGACGACCGGATCGGCAAGGTCTCCCTGATCGGTGCCGGGATGCGCACCAACCCGGGCGTCGCCGCGCGGTTCTTCGCCGCGGTCGCTGAGGCCGGGGTCAACATCGAGATGATCTCCACTTCCGAGATTCGGGTCTCCGTCGTGGTCGACGAAGATGACGTCGACAATGCGGTCGCCGCCGCGCACCGCGCCTTCGACCTCGACTCTGACGAGGTTGAGGCCGTGGTCTACGGCGGGACCGGCCGGTGAGGGCAGCCGGGCGGCCGACGCTCGCCGTCGTGGGAGCGACCGGCGCCGTCGGCACCGTCATGCTGCAGTTGCTCTCCACCCGGCACGACGTCTGGGGAGAGATCCGGCTCATCGCATCCCCGCGCTCGGCCGGCCGCCGGCTCACCGTCCGGGGCGAGGAGGTCGAGGTCGTCCCGCTGTCCGCCGAGTGCTTCGATGGCGTGGACGTCGCGCTGTTCGACGTGCCTGACGACGTCTCCGCGGTATGGGCGCCGCTCGCCGCGTCCAAGGGTGCGGTCGTGGTCGACAACTCCGGCGCCTTCCGGATGGACCCCGACGTTCCGCTCGTCGTTCCCGAGGTCAATCCCGAACTCGCCCGCAAGCGCCCGAAGGGCATCATTTCCAACCCCAACTGCACGACCCTGTCGATGATCGTCGCGGTCGGGGCTCTGCATCGTTCGTACGTCCTGGAGTCGCTGGTCGTGGCGTCCTACCAGGCCGCCTCGGGCGCCGGGCAGGCCGGCATCGACACGTTGTACGACCAGGTGGCGAAGGTCGCGGGCCACCGCGAGATCGGCACCCGGGCCGGCGACGTCCGCCGGATTGTGGGGGACGACCTCGGACCCTTCCCGGCGCCGCTGGCCTACAACGTCGTCCCGTGGGCGGGATCGCTGCGTGACAATGGCTGGACCAGCGAGGAGCTGAAGGTCCGCAACGAGTCCCGCAAGATCCTCGGGCTCCCCAACCTGGCGGTGTCGGCGACCTGCGTCCGCGTGCCGGTCGTGACGACCCACTCCCTCGCGGTCCACGCGAGGTTCGCCCGGCCGTTCCAGCTCGATGCCGTTCGCGAGTTGCTGCGCGACTCGCCCGGACTTCTGCTCTTCGACGAGCCGGAGGAGCTGGAGTTCCCGACACCGGCCGACGTCGTGGGCACCGACCCGACCTGGGTGGGCCGGCTGCGGCAGTCGCTGGACGACCCGCAGGCGCTGGACCTGTTCGTGTGCGGCGACAACCTCCGTAAGGGCGCGGCCCTCAACACCGCGCAGATCGCCGAACTCGTCGCCGAAGAGCTGACTCACGCCTGAGGGGCCCGCGGACGCGGGGATGCCGAGCGAGCCCTCGGATGGCGGCCTGAATGACCACGTATACGTGGTCATTCAGCGAGCACCCCGTGTCTGCCGGGTGCCGCCGTGACTGGCGACGGGCCAGGCGCAGCGGGTCTTAACGAGCAGTCAACCCGGGTGTCACGGATCCTCACCAAGATCGATGAGGCAGTGCGTTTCCGGCCAATCATGCCTAATCTGGATGGACGGAGCCGATACGTCACTTCACCGCGAAACCGCCCTGACGCTACGCATGGGAGGTCCGTATGACGCTCGACCGTCGTCGTTTCCTTCACTTCGGCGCCCTTGCTCTGGGCGCACCGGCCCTGGGCGCTCTCGCAGGGTGCGGCAGACCTGGCGCCCGCGGCGGCGGCGGTGGAGGCTCAGGCACCGTGCGTTTCCAGGGCTGGGACTTCGAGTCCGCGCTGGTGCAGCAGAACATCGACCGGTTCATGAAGCTCAACTCCGGCATCAAGGTCGATTACACGCCGATCACCAGTGCGCAGTACGTCCAGAAGATCGTCGCCGAATACACCGGCGGAACGGACCCGGACGCGTTGTACGTCTATGACGACTCACTGGCGGCCTGGATCGGCGCGGGATACCTCCAACCGCTCGAGGGGATGCCGGACCTCGACAAGGTCTACGACACCATCTATCCCGGCAACGCCGAGACGATGACGTACGACGGAAAGCGCTACGGCCTGCCCTATTACACCGACTGTGACGCTGGCGCTGATGCTCAATGAGGTCTTCGTCGGGCGCGGAGTGCTGCGGAGCCTGATGCTGTTGCCGTGGGCGATGCCGGGCGTGGTGAACGGCCTCATGTGGCGGTCGATCTTCGACGCCAAGACGGGCGCGCTCAACGGCGTTCTCACCAGTCTCGGTCTGATCGACAGTTACCAAGCCTGGTTGACGTCTCCGGTGACGGCGTTCTTCGTGGCGGTACTCGCCGAGGTGTGGAATCTCCTTCCCCTGGCAGTGATCATCCTGCTGGCCGGGCTGCAAACCATCCCGACGGAGTTGTACGACGCCGCCAGGGTCGACCGGGCGGGAATCCTGCAGCGATTCCGGCACGTGACGCTTCCCTGGATCACGCATCCCCTGTTGATCGTGCTCATCCTCGAGACGATGAACGCGTTCCGGGCGTTCGACGTGATCTATGTGCTCACCGGTGGTGGACCCGGTGACGCCACGAACGTCATCGCTCTGCTCACGGTCAGGACGGCGTTCACGTACACCAACTTCGGCCTCGGGAACGCCTATGCGTACGTCATCACCGGGATCACGTTGGTGACCTCGTTGATCTACCTGTCGGTGCTCTACCGGAAAGGAAAGGTCGAGGTATGAGCGCGACCGTGGCGCCTCCCCGGTCCGTGACGGCGACGCCGGTGCGGCGACCGATCCTGCGTCGGATCCGGTGGCGACGGATCACGCTCTATGCCCTGGCGGTCTTCTTCGCGCTCTACATCATCGTGCCGTTCTACTGGATCATCGTGACCAGCTTCATGCACGAAGGCGACGCGGTCTCGGGTTCGTTCCAGTGGATCCCACGCGATCCGACGCTCGACAACTACCGGGCGTTCGTCGATCCGTCCGGGGCGCAGGCGCTGGTCGGCTCCCGGGCCGCCGAGGCGATCATGCCGGCGTTGTTCAACAGCGCGGTCGTCGCGGTGAGCACCGCACTACTCAATCTCGGGCTCGCCATTTCGGCGGCCTACGCGTTCGCGCGGGTGAAGTTCAGGGCAAGTCAGGTGCTTCTCGTGGTCTATCTCGCGACCCGGATGGTGCCGGGGGTCGCGATCATCATTCCGTTCTATCTGGTGATGCGCGAGCTCGACCTGCTCGACACCTATGGTGCGCTGGTGCTGTCGTACACCACATTCTCGCTGCCGTTCACCATCTGGATCCTCAAGGACTACTTCCGCACAATTCCGTCCGACATCGAGGACGCCGCCAAGGTCGACGGGTGCGGATGGTTCCGGATGATGTGGTCGGTCTTCCTGCCGATCGCCACGCCGGGGTTGGTGGCGGCGGCGATCTTTTCGTTCATGACAGCGTGGAACGAATTCCTGTTCGCGTTGTTCCTGACGAGCACCACCTACTCACAGACGATTCCGGTGATCGCCGCGAACTTCGCCACCGACCTCAACATTTCCTATACCTCGATGGCGGCAGCGGGTGTGGTCGCGGTGATCCCGCCGTTGATCCTCGTCCTGGTCTTCCAGCGCCTGATCGTGAACGGCCTGGCCTCCGGCGCCGTTCGCTAGACCGCACCTATTGCTGGACCTCGCGCGGCAATTGCCCACCTCACGTGGCGTATTTGCCGTGCGGCGTGGGAACTTGGCGCGTGAGGTCTCGCCCGTCTCAAATGGCGTACACCCAACTGTTTCGGATGCTGAGAAACCAGAGGTCGCCCCCGAGTTGTCATAGGTTTCTCGGCTAAGAGACCGAGAAACCTATGACAACTCGGCAGTTCGGCGAGTATGAGCGAGGTTCGCGAGGAGGAGTGGAGGCTTTTCCGTGTCAGAGCACGGGAAAGCCTCCACTCCCCGCAACGGCGCTTGCGGGGTCACGCCCGCGCGACCCCGCGATAGGTCAGCCGGCGCAGGAGCACCTCGGCGGGTCCGCGACGACCCCAGCGGCGCAGGAGGTCGGCGCCAGCGACCGTCACGGCCCAGGTGGCCACCGCGAACACCGCGACCTCCGCACCGCCGAGTTCGGCGCCGAGCCCACCCGCGTACGGCGCCAACGCGGCGACGAAGACCACCGACTGCGCGAGGTAGCACGACAGCGAGCGTTCGCCGCAGGCGGCGAGTGCGGTGACGACCGGTCCGTACGGCGCGCGGAGCCGCACCGCGACGAGGCCGATCAGCGCGGCGTACCCGAGTCCGCCGGCCGTTCCACTGATCGTGTGCAGCGCGCCGATCAGCAGATCGACCGGCAGGGCGCCCGGCCGCCAGAGTTGCGCGGCGGCGAGGGCGAGGGGGAGTCCGCCGGCCGCGGCGACTCCGATGCCGACCAGGGCCGCCCGTCGAAGGAACCCGCGGTGCTGCTCGGGAGCGTCCAGCAGGCGGCGCCGAGCCGCCCAGACACCGAGCAGCATCGGGGTGAGGACCAGAACGACCTGGATGAGCGCGTTGATCGCCCACTCGCTGAGCCGCATCGTGGTGGCGAGGGTGGGGTTCGGCTCGGCGAGCGAGGGAATGATCAGGCGTTCGCGCGGGTCCTCCGGCGGAAGCCCCATCCCCGATCCGAGCAGGAACGCCGGGACCGCGAGGCCCACCGCGACCCGCAGCAGCTTGGCGTCGCTGCACCGCAGCAGCGACAGGACGAGCAGACCACTGACGGCGTACGTCGCGAGGATGTCGCCCGGGAAGAGTACGAGTGCGTGCACGAAGCCGAACGCCAGCAGCCACCAACTGCGCCGGCGCAGCAGGAGCCGGGCGTCGTCCCAGGTCGCTCCGGCGGCGAGTTGGCGGGCGAGGATGGTGGCTATGCCGTACCCGAACAACGCCGCGAACATCGGATAAGCCCGCCCGTCGACGAATGTCATCTGCACGAGCGTCCAGGCGTGGTCGAGGGCCGAGCCTTCGGCGAGACGCTGACGCGGGCCGTACTCCCGGCCGTACAGATAGATCGCGGAGTTCGCGAGCGCGATGAAGAGCAGCATCAGGCCGCGGGCGAGGTCGGGTGCGAGGGAGCGTTCCTTGGCGCTGATCGGGCCTCGCGGTAATGAGGAGGGGACACCGGTTGACTCGAGCACGAGTACCCCCGTCCGCGTCACTGAGAGCTTGTCGCTGAACCCCGGGCGATTACCGACCGCATTTCATGGTGAAATCCGCAAACCGTACGCCGCAATAGTACGTGGCGGGGTGGGCAGCGGGCGGAGCCCGCGAGGGGCCGGGTAGGCATGGCGCCTGCGCCCCGCCCCGGCAGTTGTCGCGGGGCGCTCCTCTAGGGTGGTCGCCGTGGCAACTGTGGTGACGATGCAGGACGCGCTGCTCGCGTTGACGAAGTACTGGACCGAGCGGGGCTGCATGATCGTGCAGCCGTTCAACACGGAGGTCGGCGCGGGTACGTATAACCCCGCGACCATCCTGCGGGTGCTTGGTCCCGAGCCGTGGCGGGTGGCGTACGTCGAGCCCAGTGTTCGCCCCGACGACGCGCGCTACGGCGAGAATCCCAACCGCCTGCAGACCCACACGCAGTTCCAGGTGATCCTCAAACCCGACCCGGGTGACCCGCAGGAGATCTACCTCGGCAGCCTGGAGGCGCTCGGCATCGACGTCCACGCCCACGACATCAGGTTCGTGGAGGACAACTGGGCCTCGCCCGCGCTCGGCGCGTGGGGCCTTGGTTGGGAGGTCTGGCTCGACGGGCTGGAGATCACGCAGTTCACCTACTTCCAGCAGGCCGGTGGCCGCAACCTCGACCCCGTGAGCGTCGAGATCACCTACGGCATTGAGCGCATCCTGATGGCGCTGCAGAAGGTCGACCATTTCAAGAACATCGCCTACGCGCCGGGTATCTCCTACGGCGAGGCGTTCGGTCAGGCCGAGTACGAAATGAGCCGCTACTACCTCGACGACGCCGATGTCGCGACCAACTGGCGGCTCTTCGAGGACTACGAATCCGAGGCGCGGCGCTGTATCGACGAGCGGCTGCCGGTGCCCGCACACACGTACGTGCTGAAGTGTTCGCACGTCTTCAACGTGCTCGACTCTCGCGGCGCGATCAGTACGACTGAGCGGGCGAACGCGTTCGGGCGGATGCGGGCACTGGCCCGCCAGGTCTCCACCCTGTGGTCCGAACGCCGGGAGGAACTCGACTATCCCCTCGGCCGGGTCGAGCCGTTGCCGGCTGTGCCCGCGCCCGCGGAGTTCCCCGAGATCGGCGCACCGGCGACGCTGCTGTTCGAGATCGGTACGGAGGAGCTGCCGCACTCGGAGGTCAGTCGTACCTCCGAGGCGGTCCGCGAGGCGCTCCTGGCCAAGCTCGCCGAGACCCGCCTCGAGCACGGGGAAGTCCGGACGTACGCCACGCCGCGCCGGGTGATCGCCCTCGTCGAGGCGGTCGCGCCGCGCGAGCCCGACGCCGAGCGCACGGTGCGCGGCCCGCGGGTGAGCGCGGCCTATGACGCCGACCGGCAGCCGACCAAGGCGGCGCAGGGGTTCGCGCGGGGGCAGGGCGTTGATCCCGCCGAGCTGACCCGCGTGGAGCAGGGTGGCACGGAGTACGTCGCGGCCGTCCGCACTGACGTCGGTCGGTCCGCCGCCGAGGTGCTGAGCGGCGTTCTGGCTTCGATCGTCAGTGAGCTGCGGGCCGACAAGAACATGCGGTGGAACGACCCGCGCCTGTCGTTCACCCGGCCGATCCGTTGGCTGGTCGCCCTGCTAGGCGAGGTCGAGGTGCCGGTCGCCGTGTCGACGTTGCGCTCGGGCCGCACGACCCGCGTCCACCGGCTCGCCGCGCAACCCGTGGTTGACATCCCGTCGGCCGAGGGATACCTGGACTTCCTGCGCGGCCACGACATCGTCGCCGATCCGGCCGAGCGGCGCGCCGCGATCATCGCGGGGGCCACCGAGCTCGCGGCGAGTGTAGGCGGCCAGATCGACTTCGACGGCGAGGCAGCCCTGCTCGACGAGATCACCAACCTCGTAGAGAAGCCGGCGGCGATCCTCGGCTCGTTCGCCCCGCGCTACCTCGACCTGCCGAGCGAGATCCTCACCACCGTCATGCGCAAGCACCAGCGCTACCTCCCGGTCCGCGCGGTCGACGGCGAGGCTGAGGCCGGAGCGAATGGCACCCTGCTGCCGCACTTCGTCGCGGTCGCGAACGGCGCCTGCGACCACGACGTCGCCCGCGCGGGATACGAGGCCGTGCTGCGCGCCCGTTACGAGGACGCCGCCTTCTTCTGGCGGGCAGACCTCGAGGTCCATCCCGAGGAGCACAAGGCTGGGCTGGGCAAGCTGGCGTTCGAGAACCGTCTCGGATCGATGGCCGAGCGCGCCCAACGGATCGCCCGGGTCGCTGCGGCGATCGCCTCCCGCGTGCCCCTGTCGGACGACCAGCGGGTGACGCTGCGCCGGGCCGGTGAGCTGGCGAAGTTCGACCTGGCCGCGCAGATGGTGGTCGAGCTGACCTCGCTGGCCGGGACGATGGGACGCGAGTACGCCCGCCGGGCCGGCGAGACCGAGGCCGTGGCGCAGGCGTTGTACGACATGGAGCTGCCCCGCACCGCCGGTGGCCCGCTGCCGGCCACGACGCCGGGCGCGCTGCTCGCCCTCGCCGACCGGCTCGACCTGCTGGCCGGGTTGTTCGCCGTCGGTGCCACCCCGACCGGGAGTTCCGACCCGTTCGCCTTGCGGCGGGCGGCCCTCGGCGTGGTGAGCATCCTGCGCGCCCGTCCGGAGCTGGCGGTGGTGACGCTGGAAGCCGGGCTCGCCGCCGCGGCCGACGAGGTCAGGTCACACGGTGTCGAGTTGGCGGAGGGGGCGATCGCCGACGCGCGGGAGTTCGTCGTACGCCGCTACGAGCAGCAGCTCCTCGATGCGGGCAACAACTACGACCACGTGCAGGCGGTGCTCGTCCTGGCAGGCACGCCGGGGCTGGCCGACGAGACCCTGCGCGAGCTGGGCCGCCGTACGCCTGAGCCGGCGTTCGGTGAGCTGGTGACGGCGCTCCAGCGGGTACGCCGGATCGTCCCGGCCGAGGTGACCGGCGACTACAACCCCGCCGCGCTGGAGGAGCCGGAGGAGCTCGGGCTGCACCAGGAGCTGGGCAAGGTCCGCGAGGCGCTCGGTGGCGACTACGCGCTGGCGGAGTTCGCGGACGCGGCGGCTGCTCTGGTGGGGCCGATCAACGCCTTCTTCGACGCGGTGCTGGTGATGGCGGAGGAGCCGGCGGTGCGGGCGGCCCGGCTTGGCCTGTTGGCCTCGATCCGGGACCTGGCCGCACCGGTCCTCAACTGGGACGCGCTGTAGGGACGGACGAGGGGGGACACGCCCTGGATCGACTCCCAGGGGATCACCGGCCGTGCGTGTACTCGTTGCCTCGACCGGGGGAGCCGGTCACTTCAATCCGCTGCTGCCGTTCGTTGAGGCGTTCACCCGGCGCGGCGACCAGGTACTTCTGGTGGTCCCGCCCGAGCTCTGGTCGACGGTCGAGACGACGGGCCATCCTTTCCGGATCGGCGCGGCGCCTCCGGAGGACGAGCTGGCGCCGATCTGGGAACGCTTCCCGACGGCTCCTCCCGAAGAGGCCGCGATTCTCGCCAATCGCGAGATCTTCGGCCGGCTCAGCACGGCCGCCATGCTGCCGGCGCTCGAGGACGCGTGCCGCGAGTGGCAGCCTGACCTCGTCCTGCGCGAGCCGTGCGAGTACGCCTCGGCGGTCGCCGCCAGCCGCGCCGGCATCCCGCATGCTCAGGTCGCCATCTCACTGGCGGACATCGAGGCGTCGTCGCTCGCCCTTGCGGCACCGGCGCTCGAGGCGTACGGCAACCAGATCGTGGAACAGCTGTCCGCGTCGCCGTACCTCACCCGGTTTCCCGCCTCGCTCGACCCGTCGCCGATCGGCGCGACTCGGCGGTTCCGCGAAGCCGCAGCCCCACGGCGTGAGCCACTGCCGGACTGGTGGGACGGGGACGCCGCACCGCTGGTCTACGTCACGTTCGGAAGCGTCACGGGTGGGCTGTCGATCGCCACGCAGGCGTACCGCGCCGCGCTCGACGCGGTGGACGGGCTCCCGGCACGCGTCCTCCTCACCGTCGGCCGGGACACTGACGCCTCCGCGCTCGGGCGCGTGCCCGCGAATGTTCACGTCGAAGCGTGGGTGCCACAGGGTGATGTCTTGGGCGAAGCGGCCCTGGTCGTCTGCCACGGCGGCTCCGGAACGACCTTCGGCACCCTGGCCGCTGGCGTTCCGCTCGTGGTCGTACCCATGTTCGCCGACCAGCCCGCCAACGCCCGCCAGATCAGCGCGGCGGGCGCTGGGGTCGTCGTCGATCCCGCGCCTGGTTCGGACGCGGCGAGCAGGATCGGGCCCGGCGACGCACCCCGCATCCGCGCGGCAATCGAGTCGGTGCTGGCCGACCACTCCTACCGGCGGGCCGCGCAGCGGATAGCGGACGAGATGCGCGCCCTGCCTGACATCGACGAGCTGATCCCCGACCTACTCCCGGACGAGCACGCAGCGGACCGGCGGTAGGTCGTCGGCCAGGAGCTCCCAGGTGCGGCCGGCGTCCTGTGAGGCGTAGACCGTGCCGTCGGAGGTGCCGAACGCCGCGGTGTCCCCGTCACCAGCGAGGCAGAAGGTGTCGATGTTGTCCGCGAACTGCTGCGGCAGGCCCCGCCGGCAGCGCTCCAACCGGACGCCTTCGAGGCTGCCGCGGTAGATCCCGGCGTCCCCGCCGTCGGGGCCCTGCGAGGTGCTGATGAGGACCGTGTCCTTGCACAGGGCGAGCGCCCGGCTGTAGGTGCCGGGCAGGCCGAGGTTGCGGTAGGTCCAGCTCGCTCCGTGGTCCCAGCTGGTGGCGAGGCCGCGCGCGGTCGCCGCGAGGACCGGCCCGTTGTCGGGCGCCGCGAGCACCTGGTGGACGTCGCTGTCGATGTCGATCGTCGCGTCCCAGGTCATGCCGTTGTCAGTCGAGCGTGGGACGCCGCCGACGTGGACGTTGACGTACGTCGTACCGTCCTCGTCCGCGCTCATCGACCGGACTGACGGCGGGTCGCCCCACGGCGTGTGCCACTTCTCGCGCCCCTCGACGAAGTCGAACCCCTCGACCGGCTCGGTCTGGCGGCCCTCGAGCCGATACAGGCGCGCGCCCTCCGTGCCGATGAGAACGCCGCTGGACGTGGGATACAGGCAGGTCGTGCGGACATTGCGAAGCCTCGCGACATGCCGCCAGATCCCCCCGGCACCCGCGGTGAAGATCTCCGACTCGCCGACGATCGCCCAGATCGCGTCACCGGCGCCCGCGAGCGCCCGGAGACGGCGTCCCGGTAGTGCCTGGCGCCTCTCCGTGCCCAGGATGTAAAGACCGTCGTCGGTTCCCACGTAGATCCCAGTGGGCACAAGCCCTCCCTTCGCCGTCGGTGATTCTTTCGTGGATGGGTGCTCGGGCGAAAGGCCCCCGGCCCACTCGGTTGCCGCTGCCGGGCAACCGAGCGCGGCCGGGCAGGCGTCACTCCTACGAACGGGAGGTTTTTCATGCGTATGAGTCCCACGGTCGCCCGCCGGGCGTTCCTTCTCGGCGGTCTGGCAATTCCGCTCCTCGCCTCGTGCGGCGGTCGGATCAGTTTCGGGGGTGACGGCGGTATGCGGCTGGTGGCCGCGGAAGGCGTCAACCGGATCGTGCCCGCGACGGACACACCGGTCGCGGGCACGGTCGACGGCATGACGGCGTTCGGGTACGCCCTGGCAAAGGTGGCCGCCGAGCCGACCGCCAACTTCGTCGCCTCACCGGCGAGCATCGCCTACGCGTTCGGCATGGCCCGAGCGGGCGCCCGTGGCGACTCGGCGGCCCAGATCGACCGGGTGCTCGGGTTTCCCTCCGGCGGGCCGCACGCCGCCCTCAACTCCCTCACCCAGCAGATCGTCACGCTCGACGAGGCGCCGCCGCGCACGTCCGGTAAGACCCGGAAACCGGGGGAGAAGCCCAAGCTCCCGGTGCTCGCGATCGCCAATGGCCTCTTCGCCCAGCAGGGCTTCGCGATCAAGGACGCGTACCTCCGGATCCTCGCCGAGCAGTACGCCACGGGCGTCCAGACCCTCGACCTGCGAAGCCCGGACGCCGTGCGCGTCATCAACGACTGGGTACGCGAGCAGACCGCGGAGCGGATCGACAAGCTCTTCGAGTCGCTCACCCCGGACACGGTGATGGTCCTGGCGAACGCCGTCTACCTGAAGGCCGACTGGGTGCACGCGTTCGAGCGGTCCGCGACCCGGGACGAGGAGTTCACCCGCGGCGACGGCACACCCGTCACGGTGCCGATGATGACGCAGACCGGGCGCCTGCGGTTCGCGCGCGGCAGTGGCTGGCAGGCGGTCGAACTCCCGTACGCGGGCGAGGAGCTGGCGATGCTGGTCGTCGTACCTTCCGGAAAGTCCCTGGCCACGGATCTACTGGCGCCGGAGGTGCTGCGGGCAGTCGCGACGGCCCTGCGCCCTGGGCCGGTGACGTTCAGCATGCCCCGGTGGGACTTCGCCACCAAGCTCGACCTCAAACCGTCGTTGGAACGCCTCGGCCTGACCGTGCCGTTCACCGATCGGGCCGACTTCTCCGGCATTGCCGAGGATCTGTACATCGGCGAGGCGATCCACCGGGCCACCATCACCGTCGACGAGTGGGGTACGGAGGCGGCCGCGGTGACCGGCCTGGAGATGCGGATCACCGCGGCACTGCCTCCCGACCCGGCGGCGGTGATCCGCGCGGACCGGGCGTTCGCGTTCGCGATCCTGCACCAGCCGACCCGGACGCCGTTGTTCGTCGGCCAGGTGAGCGATCCGGTGCGCGGCTGAAGCCTTCTGGCTGCAACGGCGCCCGCAGGGACCCAAATGACCACGTTTACGTGATCATTTGGGTCCCCACACAGCGGTGCGGCGACCAGGTCGCATCAGCCGTACTTCAGTAAGACTGTGGAGACTCCGGAGGGCTATAGCACCCCGGAGTCTCCATAATCCTCAGATGGCCCGCCGAATATGGCTCAGGAGTGTTCGGTGGGGTTGGACCAGAAGTACGTCTCCGGGTCGTAGACCGCGGGCGTCGGGTGCTGCCAGGGATTGACGAACCCACCGAGCGCGAGGTTCTCCTTGCGGGGAACGTTACGTAGGTCCTTGTGAGCCAGGACGAGTTGGGGAGTGTTCGCGACCGAGCCCATGAAGAACGGCCCGTGTTCGATGTGGATCTTCACCATCTCCCACGCGAGTTGGCGCCGCTTCAACGTGTCCGCCTCGGTCTTGCTCTGGTCGTACAGCTTCCACAGCGCCGCGATGGGGCCCTTCGGGTCCGGCTCCATGCGGGGCGGCGTGCGCTTGAACGGGTCGACGTCCTTCTGCGCGTGCTCGTCGGGCGTGCCGCGGACGTTGTAGAACTGCCCTTCCAACGGCGCCCAGCGGCTGGGCTCGATCGGGAGCAGCCATGCGGGCTGGGCAAGGTGGTCAGGCCCGTTTCCGACCTCCCATGCCGACTGGGTGGCGAGCCGGCCGGCGTTCCACTGGTCCCCGAAACCTTCGGGGGCGACGGGATTCAGGGTGACCGTCAGGCCGATTGCCTCCCAGTCGCGCTTCAGGAGGTTGTTCTTCTGCTGGTGGTCGCTGGTGGCGTTGGCGGGGAAGTCGATCCGGATCTTGAGCTCGCCACCGCCTGGAAACTCCCGCTTGCCGTCGCCGTTCTTGTCGGCGACGTCGATCTCGTCAAGCAGAGCTTTCGCCTTCTCGGGATCGTACGCCACGTAGGAATCCCGCCACTGGCGGTAGATCTCCTTGCCCTGGTCGTTGACCTGGTATTCGACCGCCTTGGGGCTCATCGTGCCGGTGGTGGGTTCGCCGGTGTTGAAGTAGATCTGTTTCCGTGCGTCGGCGCGGTTGAACGCGAGGGACAGCGCCTGGCGGAACTTCGGCTCACGGATCAGCGACCGCATCTTCGGGTCCTGATGATCGTAGTTGAAGAAGAACATCGAGCCGGTCCCGCTGCCGCTGTCCCACATGAACACGTTCAGCTTGCTGCGCTGCTCGGTCTTCTTGAGCCCGGAGACGTCCGCCAGGGTGAGGCCGGCGAACGGGCCGTGGACGTAGTCGAGCTTGCCTTCCTGGATCTGGAGTTTGCGGACCTCGACATCCTCGATCGTGCCGATCGTCAGCGTGTCGATGTTCGGAAGCTGGCGGCCCTCCCGATCCACGCACCAGTAATAGGGGTTGCGTTCCCAGATCGCCTGCCGACCCTCGCGGTAGGTCTTCAGGCGCCACCCGGTCATCGTCGGGCATTCAGGATTAGAAGCGAAGTTCCGCTTCTGATCGAACTGTCCGTCGGCGGTGGCCCAGTTCTTCGCGACGGACTTGTTGTATTTCGGATGGTATTTCTCGAGATAGTGCTTCGGCTCCATCCAGGTGGACCCGTTGCCGCGGCTGACGTATCCCGCGAGCCGTGCGGCGGTCAACGGCGACGGAGCGTCGAACTTCATCACCAACGTGTGCTCGTCGGGTGCGGTCATGCTCATGACCGTGCCCTTGCCTGACTTGGCCTCGTCGGGCGGGACCTCGGAGTGCTCCTCGTTGAGCACCATGTCGTCCCACCAGAACATGATGTCCGCCGTTGTCCACGGCTGCCCGTCAGACCACTTCAGGCCCTTCCGGAAATGCAGCGTCCACTCGGAGTTGTCAGTGTTCGCTTCCCAGCTCGACACCAGACCCGGAGCGATGTCGAGGCCGTCATTGAGGAAACGCAGCAGGGAATGGCCGTACATGTATTCCTTGATCTGCGCATCATTCGTCGACGGCGCTGTCAAGATCAGGTTGCCGCCGTACTTTCCGGGTTCCAGCCAGCGGTGTGGAACGACGTACGGCTCGTCGGGGAGCCGCTCCTGGACCGGTTTGAGCTTGCCCGCCTTGACCTGTTGTGCCAGCGCGGGAGCTTCGCTGAAGCTGGTGGGAAGTTTGATTGGCTTGGTTTCAGATCCCTTGCCCTTCTCGGCTTTGGGGCTGGGACTGCCCGAATTGTTTCCAGTGCGATCGTCGTTACCGCTTGTGCAGGCGCTGAGCATGGCGGCGCCGGCGGTGAACGCCGAGGCGTACAAGAACGTGCGTCGGTTGAGTGCGTTTGGCATCCTGCCTGACCCGATCCGTGCGGATGACAGAGAACTTGCCAAGACTGTCGACTCGAGCGGCTGAGGGCGAGCATCTTGGCACAAAGAACCGGCATACGGTCCGCATCCGGCCGGATTGGTGACCGGTTTCGGCGATCACCTGCCGATCCGGCGCAAATCAACGGGTCAAGGAAGTACACGGGTCAAGGAAGGGCGCGGGCGCTCAGATCTGGAAGCCGGGGTCGGGCAGGCCGTGCGGGAAGCGTTCGACGGCTTGGCCCGCGAGTTCGGCGAGCTTCTCGAGGACGGACACCTCGTCGTCGGTGCCGGAGTGCCAACGGGCCCAGTAGACCCCGATCGCACCAACAGCTTTGGGTGCCAGCATGGGCGCCATGATGAGGCTGCGAACGAACGTTGGTTGGTACGCAGCTTGCGGAATCCGTTCATCGTAACGAATATCCGGAATGACCGCCGTCTGGTGATGGAACATCGACCAACCACTGATGCATTCAGTCGCCCGGAACCGCTGACCCTTCCACAGCGGACTCATGGAGTCCTCGTCCGCGTAGTAGCACTGGTCGCCTTCGAGTAACACGAAGGTGGCGCCGTCTGCCTGCACCAACCGGCGGGCGGTCGTTCGTACAACCGCTTCGACGTCTTCGAGTTTGCGCGCCTGCTCAAGCCGTTCGGCGGCATCATCGAGCAGCGCCACGGGATCGAGGAAGTCCGGCATCATGCCTCCTACACCGGGTCCTATGCCGGCAGTGTAACTCCGGGGACACATGGTGCCTATCTCCACGGCTGCCTGATCTCAGAGGAGCTGGCCGAAACCTCGCCGGGGCGATGGCTGGGGCCGCCGATATATCTCTTGCGCTCCTCGTGTGCTGTCACGAAGCTTGGGGTTATGAAGGGATTCGACCCAGCTGAGAGCTTCGGACCTGACGTGGCCAGGAGGTACGACGAGGGCGCGGTGAGGGGAGACGAGCAGGACGCCTCGCGGTTCCTCGCTGAGGTGGCCGGGCCCGGTCGGGCGCTGGAGTTCGCGATCGGCACCGGACGGATCGCGCTCCCGCTCACTGAGCGGGGAGTAGAGGTGGCCGGCATCGAACTGTCTCCCGACATGGTGAACCGGCTGCGGTCGAAGCCTGGTGGCTCGGCCATCGACGTCACGCCGGGCGACATGTCCTCGGTGGTGGTCCCCGGTACGTTCTCGTTGGTCTACCTCGTCTTCAACACGATCTTCAACCTCCTGACGCAGGACGATCAGGTCCGGTGCTTCGAGAACGCCGCTCGCCACCTGGCCGACGACGGAGCCTTCGTGGTCGAGGCGGCGGTCCCCGGTGCGTGGACGAAGGAGTACGAGTACGTCCGGCCTGAGCAGGTCGCGATGGACAGCGTGGTTTTCGACATATGTCGCTACGACCCGGTCACCCAACTGCTGGAGGAGAACCACGTACGCCTCTCAGGCGAGGGAATTCGCTTCGGGCCGATCGTGTGTCGCCTCATCTGGCCAAGCGAGATGGACCTGATGGCACGCATCGCCGGGCTGCGGCTCGCGGAGCGCTGGGGCGGTTGGAACAACGAACCCTTCACCGCCGACAGCACCATGCACGTCAGCGTCTACCGCCGGCAGTAAGGGGTCTCCGAACGCCGCCGCGCCCTGCGAGGCAACCACCGACTGCGGCCGGGAACGGTTGGGTCCGACAAACGTAGACCGAGCAGCTCCCCGGTCTACGTTTTTCGGACCCAACCTGCGTATGGCGGCCCGCCGGCCCGCCGGCGGGACGTCCCTCAGCCTGGCCGGCAGCCTTGCCGCAAGCGGTGAGCTGCCCCACCTCGATCTGGCCGAGGTGGTTTCCACCAGAGGTACGCCGTACCCATCCGGTGTGGATCTTCGTTGCTTGGGCGTACTCCTCCTCGGCGTGACCATCGCGGGGCGAACGTGCTCCGCGTTCCGACGGCCGAGGGATAGCCGCCCCGACCCCGCAAAGGCGCGGGATCGGGGACTCAGCAACAACACACAGCCCGGATGCAGCCGGGCCTTTAGGGAAGGATAGGTCGCGATGCGCGAGCGCACCCCCGGAAACGGCAGCTCCTCTCAGCTGGCCGATGTCGAGCTGATCGAGGCGGCTGGCCACAGCATCTCCGCAGGTCATGGCGGTATGGGCCAGCCGGCAACCAGCCGGAGCTGACAGCGCACCAGACCAGAGCGCCCCGACCCGCGACGGGTCGGGGCGCTTTATCAGTGGGCGTTGTATTCCTCGTCGGTGACGTGGTCGCCCCACTCGGTCTCGGGCCCGTCGCCTTCGCCGGGTGCTTCCCACATCGCGAGGTGGGCCATGAAGTGATCGGGGGCGGCGCCGTGCCAGTGCCACTCGCCTGGCGGTGTGTAGATGGTGTCGCCGGGCCGGATCTCGATGACCTTGCCGCCGCGAGACTGTACGAACCCGCGGCCGTCGGTGACGTGCAGGGTCTGCCCGGCCGCATGAGAGTGCCAGGCGGTGCGGGCGCCAGGGGCGAAACGCACGACGTTCACGCGCATGCGCGACGGCTCCTCGCCTTTGGCGATGACGTCGAACCAGACGTCGCCGGTGAACAGGTCAGCCGGGCCCTTAGCCGACGGCTGCTTCGGCTGGATTTCCACCTTGGTCTCCTTATGGTTGGTCAGGAGTCGCGTGAGTCGCGCCGGGACAGGCGTACCTCCTCGATGTCAAGCCTGGCTTGCACCTGCCGCAGCACGGTGTCGTCGATGCGGCGTTCGTCGCGGAGCCTGACCACGGTGGCGCGTTTGTGGGCGAGCAGCGCCAGGCGTAGCGCGGTGTAGTGCTGGTCGTGCCGTACCGCTGGTTCGTCGTCAACGCCGGCGCCGTCGGCGCGCAGGACCAGCAGGTGCTCCTCGTACTCCCGGCGCAGCCGTTCGATGACCTCCGGGTCGGTGCCAAGCTCGGCGGCGACCCGCGGCATCGCAGCGAGCGCATCTTCGGCGGCAAGGACCTCGGCGAGGTGGCGTTCCTCCTCGGCGGAGGTGTCGCGGGGTAGCCGGGCCCAGCGCACCACGCTCGGCAGGAGGAGTCCCTGCAGCACCAAGGTGACCACGATGACCCCGAAGGTCACAAAGATGATCATGTCGCGATCGGGAAACGGCGCGCCCGAGGCGAGCGTTTCTGGTACCGCAAGGGCCGCGGCGAGCGAGACCGCGCCGCGGAAGCCGGCCATCCCGTGCACCACTCGGGTACGGGCACCGGCGCGGCGCAGGCGCTGCTGCGGGCGGCGGTCCAGCAGGCGGATGAGGTACGGCGTGGTGAACAGCCAGGCGAAGCGCACCCCGATGACCACCGCGGAGACGACACCAGCCGCGATCAGTGCGATGGTGAGGGCGACGCTGGTCAGGCCGCGGACCGCCGACTGCAACTCCAACCCCACAAGGACAAACAGTGCGCCGTTGAGCAGGAAGGTGGCGAGTGACCAGAACGCCTCCGCCTGCCGGCGCATGCCGGCCACACCCACCAGGCGCGGTCCGGCCTGGCTCATGATGAGCCCACAGACCACGACGGCGAGTACGCCGGAAGCGTGGATCGCCTCGGCGAGCAGGAACGCCGCGAAGGGGATCAGGATCATGGTCACGTTCCCCAGCAGCGGGTCGTCCAGGCGACGGCGCACCTGCACCCCGAGCCACGCGATCAGCGCCCCGGTCACGACCCCGCCGACATACGCGACCAGGAACAGCCACCCCACGTGCGGCACGCTGAAGTGCTCCTCGCCGACCGTGACACCGACCGCGAGGGCGTAGATGACCAGGGCGGTGCCGTCGTTGATCAGACTCTCGGCGCGCAGGAGCGTGACGTCGCGGCGTGGCAGCACCCGGGCGAGCGCTCCCACCGCCGTGGCGTCGGTCGGAGCGACGGCAGCCCCGAGCACC
Source organism: Actinopolymorpha alba DSM 45243 (assembly GCF_000373925.1). Taxonomy (GTDB): domain Bacteria; phylum Actinomycetota; class Actinomycetes; order Propionibacteriales; family Actinopolymorphaceae; genus Actinopolymorpha; species Actinopolymorpha alba. The sequence goes on from NZ_KB892742.1 coordinate 121,426, forward strand.
CACGCGGGACCCCACGGCAATCCGAGGGCGTGCGCCGCCACCGCCACAGCCCCCGCCGTGGCGATCACCAGCACCGTGCTCAGGAGGACGATGGCGCGAAGATTGCTGCGGATCTCCCGCAGTGACGTGGTCAGGCTCTCCCAATAGAGCAACGCCGGCAGGAAGAGGAGCAGCACCACCTCCGGCGGCAGGTGCACCCCGCGCAGTGCGGGAACGAACCCCAGCAGCGCGCCGCAGGCAAGCAGGAGCACCGGCGGGGCGACCCGAAGGCGGCGCCCGAGGACGCTGCACACCAGCACCGCCACGCCAAGCACGACGACGAGTTCGAGACCGAGCAGGGAGTACCTCCAAGACGCCCGGAGGCGCGTCGTTCAGGGACGGATGAGACCGTCCTCTTCGGCTGTCAAGACCAATGGAACAGGGGACGAGACCAGTCTGGAAGACCCTGCCGATCCACGTACTGACAGGACCTCCCTCCGGCGCTTCGGCGAACGTAGCGTTGTGCTTCATGGGTGCCGAAGCGGAACACGCGGGCATGCTCGAGTCCGCAAGACGTCCTTGACGCGGCAAGGCTCACGAAACTGAGGGGATGTAAGCAATGGAGCACGTACGCCTTGGTACCTCAGGTTTGCGCGTCAGTCGGATCGCCCTCGGCTGCATGAGCTTCGGAGATACCTCGAGAGGATTCAACGAGTGGTCGCTGGGCGACGAGGCGGCCGCGCCGATCTTCCAGCAAGCTGTCGAACTCGGCATCACCTTCTGGGACACGGCCAACATCTACGGCCTGGGTAGCTCGGAAGAGATCGTCGGGCGGGCCCTGAAGAAATACACGCGTCGCGACGACATCGTCCTGGCGACCAAGGTGTTCTTCACGATGTACGACGGTCCGGGTGGATCGGGCCTGTCCCGCAGGGCGATCATGGAGCAGCTCGACGCCTCCCTGGCCCGCCTCGGCACCGACTATGTCGACCTTTATCAGATTCACCGCTTCGATCCGCACACGCCGGTCGAGGAAACCATGGAAGCGCTCCACGATGTCGTGAAGTCCGGCAAGGCTCGCTATCTCGGCGCCTCCTCGATGTGGGCATGGCAGTTCGCCAAGATGCAACACGCCGCCGATCTGAACGGCTGGACGAGGTTCGTCTCCATGCAGGATCAGTACAACCTGATGCAGCGTGAGGAAGAACGCGAAATGTTCGGGCTGCTCGCCGACCAAGGTGTGGGGAGCATCCCGTGGAGCCCGCTCGCCAAAGGACGGCTTGCCCGCCCATGGGGTGAGCGGACGCAACGCTTCGACACCGACCCGGTCGGGCGGAGGTTCTTCCTCGACAGCGACCGGCCCATCGTCGAGGCGGTGCAACGGGTCGCGGAGGCCCGCGGTATCCCGATGGCGCAGGTCGCGCTTGCGTGGGTGCTGAAGAGCCCCGTCGTCACGGCCCCCATCGTGGGCGCCACGAAGCCGCACCATCTTCCGGACGCGGTCGCGGCGCTCGACGTTCAGCTCACTGAGGACGAGGACCGCATCCTCGAGGAGCCCTACACCCCCCACCTGCCCACGGGCTTCTGAACGTACTTTCGCTGCTGCTCCGGCCGGCGGGGCTGGCCTACCAAGGAGTACGGATACCTGTTGCCTCGGTGAGCACAGTCCCGACGGTGTCGTTGATCAGAGTTTCGCTGGTCTCGTCGTTCACGATCACCGCTGCCACATAACGCTCCTCGGGGACGACCACGAGGAGGGAACGGAAACCAGAGCCCGTGGTGGCCCCGTGATGGAACATCAGGCGGTCTGCCACGCTCCATCCGAGTCCGTACTGCGTGACTGAGGTCGACGGGGTCATAGGGGCACGCACAGCTGCGGTGAGCTCGGCATCTCGGAGCATGAACTCGGCGAAGCTCAGCAGCTCTTCGGTTGTTGACCAAAGGCCAGCAGCCGGGCGCCCTGCGCGCGGGTGGTCATCGTTGGGAATCCTCGAGCCGTCCACGTGTCCGTTCGCGGCCCTTTCGGAAGCCGCGAAACCTGTTCCGGTCATCTGCGCGGGCCAGAGGAGCACCTCCGTGAGCGCCGACTCAAAGGTCTGGCCGCGAAGGCGCGCGATGACGTGGCCGGCAAGGTAGTAGTTGCCGTTGTAGTACCGCCAGGTCGTTCCCGGAGGCTCGATCTGAGGTGTGTTGAGCACGTGTCCGGCGGCTTTGGTCAGAGCGTCATCGCCGTCGCCCAGGCCCGCGAGTGCTTCCCTGGTGAGGGATTCGTCGTACAGACCGGACGTGTGGCTAAGCAGGTCAGCCAGGGTTAGCTCGGGCGAGACCTTCCACCGCTCGCGCAGGTCCGGCAGGTCTTCGATGATCGGCCGATCCAATGCCCCAGACGAAGCGCGGCAGGCCAGGACAGCGGCGACGGCCACGATTGGCTTCGTCACCGAAGCGATCCGCATGGTTGTGTGCACGGTCACCGGTACGCCGGAACAACGGTCGGCAACTCCTGCGACGGCGGATCGCCTTTCCCCGTGGTGGGAGATCCCCACGGCCGCGCCCGCGAAGCCGTGCCGTTGAACGGCGTCAGTGAGGAACTCCTGCTGATCCATCCGCGGAACGATACGTCGTTGCTGACGTACAACGCGGGCCGGCATAACGGCGACGTACCAGCCTGACCGCCTCAGATCGGGGCAAAAAGGGCCGTTGCCAGGGTTGTGCGATCGTTGCGTATATGCAACAGTTCTACTGTGAGAGGTAAGAGATCTGGAAACAGTCGCAAGGGGGCCGCCCTCTACAACCAGCTCGCGGTGCTCCGCGCCGAACGCGGTGTCTCCCGCGCCGGGCTGGCGGCGGCAGTCGGGGTGAATCCGCAGACCATCGGGTTCCTGGAGCGCGGCGACTACGGCCCGTCCGTCGAGCTCGCCCTGAAGATCTGCGGGTTCTTCGGGCTACCCGTCGAAGCCGTGTTCTCGCTCCACCCCTTCGCGCCCATGTCCACGCAGCTCTACCGTTCGGCCGACCCTGGAGGACCGACATGACTTCCTCGACCGGCAGCACCCCCCGAAGCCGCATGAGGCATCACCTCGACAACCTCGCGGCGGCCAAGGACGCCACCCCCCAAGAGCGCCAGGAGATTCTGGAGTCCGTCCGGCAAGAGGCGCGGGACAGGCGACGGACCCGGCCCGTTCCCCGATGGCTCGCCAGCAGCACGAACCGCCGTGCACTCGCCCTGCTCGCCGCCGTTCCCTTCACTGCCGGTGCGGTGAGCGCCTACCTGGCCCCGGATTCCCTCGCGACGGCCGCGGTGCAGGCGGCCGGTGCGGCAGGCTTGCTGACCGGGATTCTTGTCCTGCGGCGAGCGACCAGGGAGCTGACCGAGATCCCCGCCGCCGATCTCGACGAGCGCGAACTGCAGGAGCGCAATCAGGCGCTTGGCGCCGCCTACGTGACGCTCCTGGCCTGCCTGCTGGTCGTTGTCCTCCTCGCCGTCGCTGACGGTCGGCTGTTCGACATCGCCAGCTGGGAACCGCTGCTCCTCGGTACTCTCGGCACCGCCGTTCTCCTCCCTTCGGCCGCCGCCGCGTGGAAGTCGCGCGACCTCAGCGAAGAGGCCTGATCTCCATTGCTTCCTCGTCTCCGCCATAAGACCCTGGCCATGCGAACGGATATGCCGGTGTTGTCAACGACTATTTCCTTGGGCTGACCCGGCATAGGCTGCTCCTATGGGTAATGATCTCGGACCTTGGGAGCCGTTGTCTCCTGGGGCTGTCAGCAAGCTGTTCGGTCGGTTGACGACTCCCTGGTGGATCGCGGGCGGTTACGCGATCGAACTGTTCTTGGGACGTACGCTTCGGTCGCACGGTGATATCGACGTTCTCCTCCTACGACGTGACCAGCAGAAGGTGCATCAGGTGCTGGAGGGTTGGGATATTCAGGCAGCTGATCCTCCGGGCACGCTCAGGCCGTGGCACGCGGGGGAGTGGCTGCCCGAGTCGGTGCACGACATCTGGTGTCGCGAACGCCCCGACGGTCCATGGCGCCTCCAGGTGATGTTGGACAAAGCAGATGGCGACGAGTGGATATCTCGTCGCGATGCCCGGATACATCGACCGATCTCGTCTCTTGGACTTCTCACCGAAAACGGCACCCCCATTCTGGCGCCGGAAGTGCAGCTGTTCTACAAGGCGAAGCGTGCACTGACAAAAGATGAGATTGACCTGGCCGCCGCTCTTCCATCGCTCACCCCAGACGCACGTCGGTGGCTCGATCACGCACTCGCCGTAACGGCGCCAGACCATCCTTGGCGGGCCAAGCTACTGGTCTAGGGCATGTCCCGTAGTTCAGGCTTTCCCGGTGGAGGACAGCGCCTGAATGATCACGTTTACGTGGTCATTCAGGTCTTCGCACGGCGGCCGGGGCGGTCCTAGACGACTGATTCCTAACTCAGTGGTCGTAGGCGATGAGGGATCGGGTGATGGGGGTGCCGGTGTTGTGGTTGTGCCAGATGGCGGTGGCGAGGGCGAGGAGGCGTTGGGCGATGCGGGCGTAGAGGCTTTCGGGGGTGCGGGCGCCGTGTAGTTCGAGGGAGAGCTGGCCTTTGCCGGTGTCGAAGACTGATTCGATGAGCTGGCGGATGCCGGCGAGGTTGCCGAA
>NZ_KB892743.1 GCF_000373925.1 Actinopolymorpha alba DSM 45243
GACGCGAACGCCTCGTCGTCATACCAGCAGCCCAACTCGTCACGAACCCGCATCGCCAACGCACCCCGCGGAAAGGCCGCCCGAGCGACCCGGGCAGTATCGGCCGGCACCTCCGGCCACGGCTGCGGCTTCATCGACATGACCACCCCATTCTGCGGCCGGGAACAAACACCAGAAAACCGACCGGAAACGATCATGACCGGGTCAAGATCAACAAGCACGCACACCACACGGCGTGTCCCGAATAAGCCAACAGGGTCCTCTTAGCCGAAAAACCTCTGACAACCCGGGGCTCCGGTCCGACCGGACCGTCCTGCCAAGCCGCGCCTTCAGCAGGCGGCCTACTCGTCGGGCTTGGCGATGTAGGCGGTTTGGATGAGCCTGGTGCCGAGCCGGCGACTGACGAGGGTGCCGCGACCGGGTGGGAGCGGCGCGCCGCGTACCCCGCCCCAGATCTGACCTTCGTCCCTGGTGCCCGACATGATCAGGGCGGGGTTGCCGCTGTCGCGCATGCGCTGGACGACCGGGTCGTACAACGCCCGGCCCGCACCACCGAACCCGCGCGCGATGACCACGTGTAGGCCGATGTCCTGTGCCTGGCTCACCAGGTCGGCGATCGGGGCGAGCGGGTTGCCCGACGAGGTCGCGACGAGTTCGTAGTCGTCGACGATCAGGTACAGGTCGGATCCCGTCCACCAGCTGCGGTTCTTGAGCTGCTCGGGGGTCACGTCTGGGCCGGGCAGTCGCTTGCGCAACGCGGCTCCGACGTCCTTCATCAACTTCGTCGCCGCGTCTGACGAGGGGGCGTACCCGATCCTGTGCTCGGTAGTGACCGATTCCAGCAGCGAACGCCGGTAGTCGAGGAAGATGAGCCGCGCCTCCTCCGGGGTCTTCCGGGCGACGATGCCCTTGGCGATGACCTCGAGCAGGTTGGACTTACCGCACTCGGTGGCGCCGAACACCATCAGGTGCGGCTCCTCCTCGAGGTTGAGGTAGATCGGTGCCAGCTCGTCCTCGTCGATGCCGATGGGAATGCCCGGGCGTACGTCGGCGCCGGGCTGGGGCAGCGTTTCGAACGGCAGCTCCTCCGGGAGCAGGCGCACGGGTGGCGCGCTCGGCCCACGCCAGGACTGGGCCACCGCCCCGGTCATGGCCTTGACGCCATCGGCGAGATCTTCGGCGCTCTCCACACCGTCGATGCGCGGCAACGCACCAAGGAAGTGGAGCTTGTCAGGTGAGAGTCCCCGACCGGGCCGGTTGACCGGGACGTTGACCGCGGCCCGCCGGTCGATCTCGGAGTCGTAGGGGTCACCGACCCTGAGCTCGAGCTTGGTCTGGATGAGGTCCTTGATCGCCATCCGGAACTCTGACCACTTGTTGGCGGTCGCCACCACGTGGATACCGAAACCGAGACCACGCGCGGCGAGTTGGGTGATCGCGGTTTCGACGGCCTCGTGGTCGGAACGGATCGTGCCCCAGCCGTCGATCACGAGGAAGACGTCGGAGGCGAACCGGTCGGGCTGGATCCGCCCCTGCCGGCGCATCCGGCGATACGTCGCGATCGAGTCGACCCCGGTCTCGGTGAAGGTACGTTCCCGCTGGTCGAGCAGCGTGGTCATCTCGCCGACCGTCCGCCGGATGCCGTCCGCGTCGAGTCGGGTCGCCACGCCACCGACGTGCGGGAGACCGAGCAGGCCGGGGAGCGTGCCGCCACCGAAGTCGAGGCAGTAGAACTGCACCTCGTCGGGGCGATGCGTCAGGGAGTACGACGAGATCAACGCACGCAGCAAGGTGCTCTTGCCGCTCTGTGGCCCGCCGACGATACCGACGTGACCACCCGCTCCCGACAGGTCGAGCCACATCGGGTCGCGGCGCTGGTAGTAGGGCTTGTCGACCAGTGCGACCGGAGCCTGGAGGGTGCCGCGCCGGTCCCACCGCACCGTGAGCCCGTGCTCCTCGGTGACCTCGAGCGGACCGGGCATGAGCTCGTCGAGGGTGGGTGGGTCCTCCAGCGGAGGCAGCCAGACCTGGTGCGCCGCCCGGCCCATCTGCTGGAGTTGTTCGACCACCAGGTTGAGGAGCACCTTCGGCTCGCGGCCGTCCTGGCTGGTCACGACGGGTGCGGCCTCGGGCTCCGCCTCCGCGGGGATCTCCACGATGGTGGGCTCGACGTAGTCGGTCGTGTAGGCGGTGATCTGCGGGACCCACTGCTTCTCGCCCGGCTTCGGCGGCTTCTTCTTGCTGCCGCCGGCGTTCAGGCTCGGGGGCTGGTAGATGCCACCGACGTACGCCGCCTTGAACCGCACCAGCCCTTCGGTGCCGACCTTGAGGTAACCACCACCCGGCTCGCGTGGCAGCTCGTAGGCGTCGGGAACGCCAAGGACGACCCGGCTCTCGCCGGCAGAGAAGGTCCGGAGACCGATGCGGTAGGACAGGTGGGTGTCGAGGCCGCGGAGCTTGCCCTCCTCCAGGCGCTGGGAGGCGAGCAGCAGGTGGACACCGAGGCTTCGGCCGAGCCGACCGATCATCACGAAGAGTTCGATGAACTCCGGCTTCGCCGACAGCAGCTCACTGAACTCGTCGACCACGATCCACAGCGTCGGCAGCGGCTCGAGCGGCTTGCCCTTGGCACGGTCCTCCTCGTAGTCGCGCAGCGATCCGTAGTTGCCCGCGTCGCGGAGGAGTTCCTGGCGGCGGTTCATCTCGCCGGCGAGCGCGTCCTGCATCCGGTCGACCAGGATCAGCTCGTCCTCGAGGTTGGTGATGACCGCCGACACGTGCGGCAGGCTGTCGAGCCCGAGGAACGTCGCGCCACCCTTGAAGTCGACGAGGACCAGGTTGAGCGCGTCAGGCGAGTGGGTGACGGTCAGGCCGAGCACGAACGTACGCAGGACCTCGCTCTTGCCGGAACCCGTGGCGCCGATCACCAGACCGTGCGGGCCCATGCCGCCCTGCGCCGACTCCTTGATGTCGAGATCGACCGGCTCGCCGTCGGGTGTGAGCCCGAACGGCACTCGGAGCCGCTCGCGGCGCGGGCGTGGCCTCCAGATGACTTCCGGGTCGAGGGTGTAGGCGTCGGCGATGCCGAGCAGGCTCATGAGCTCCAGCTCGTACTGCGGCTTCTCCTCGACCTCCGCCTCTGCCGCCTCCTCGATCGCGCCGGACGCTCCCGACACCGCGGAACGGAGCGGGGCCAACTGACGGGCGAACGACTCGGACTGGGAGACGGTGACCTCGTCGGGCCGGCCGAGCAGCGTGCTCTGGTCCGTACCGTCCCGGTCGGCGGTCACGTGGAAGATCTCGTCAGAGGTCACCCTGAGCCGCATGACGCCGTCACCGAAGCGGCGGATGGCGTTGCCGGTCAGGTCGATGACGGTCACTCCCTGCGGCGGAGCACCGAGGAGCTTCGAGTCGTAGCTCGCGTGGCCACCGTCGACGACCACCACGATGTGTGGCTGGTCAGTGAGTGGGTTGCCGGTGGGCGCGAAGAAGGGTCGGTTGGCGATCTGGTCGGCGAGCAGGCGTTCGACCTCTGACAGCGAGGACGCGACGAGCCGGACCTGGCCGGCGCCGTCGGTGCTCGTCGGGTGCAGCGCGTGGGGAAGCCACTTGACCCAGTCCCACTCGGCCCGGCGGTCGGGCGCGACGCACGTGGCGACGAGGAGTTCGTGTGGGGCGTGGAACGCCACCAGATGGGCGAGCATCGCCCGGGTCAGTGCGCGTACGGCGTCGGAGTCGCCATCGACGCGGACGTGCGCGAAGGCACGCAGCGACACCGCGATGGGAACCTCGGGAACCGTGCGGTAGGTCTGGATGAACCTGCGCAGCGCGCCCGCCGCGACGGGCTCGAGGTCCTCGACCGGCTTCGTCTCGGGCGCGATCAGCCTCAGCACGAACCGCTGCGCGCCCTTGGCCAGGCGTACGTGACCGAAGTCCTTGTCGGCTGGCCGACGTTCCCACAACCGTCGGCTGAGCGGCAGGATCCACAGGCTGTCAGGATCGGGATAGCGCCACTCGAGAGCCTCCCGCTGGCGGTTTGCGGCCGTGCGTACGCGGCGGCGGAGCTGGCCGAGGTAGCGCAGGTAGTCGCGCCGGCCGCCGTCGATCTGGTGCTTGCGCTCGGCGTTCTTTCCGCCGCTGCCGAGCTGGCTGATGTACATGCCCACCATGGACACGGCCATCGTGCCGCTCATGATCAGCCGCATGCTGTTGTTGCCGGTGCCGCTGGACATCATGAACGCCATCACGGCACCGCCGCCGAGCATGGGCAGGATGCCGAACATCTTCTGCATCGCCCCGCCCGGCGTGACCTCCGGCATCTCCGGGGGCGCCTCGAAGAGCACCTCGCCCTTCGGCATCGCCGGCGGTGGCCTCCGGCCGGTGCGGCGGTAGAGCACGGTGCTCACGGGCGGCCTCCTCGAGAGCCAGAGTTTGGTCCGGTCCGGCTTCCGGTGTGTTTGAAGAAATGCTAACGATGTACCGAGCGCGCCAGTTGGCGCGGAAGTGGGTAATCTCCGGGTTCGTCTCATCAGGCTGCCCGAGTTGGAAGAGGAGAGCAACCGTGGACGCGAACAGCGGGGTCGAGCTCTGCCGCGTCACCGTCGTCGCGCCACGTACCCGGATGGATCTCGCGCTGCCGACTGACACCCCCCTCGCCGACCTCCTACCGACGCTGCTCAGGTACGCCGGGGAGAATCCTGACGACCCGGCGTTCCTGCGTGGCGGCTGGGTCCTGCAGCGCCTGGGCGAGTCGGCGTTCGATCCCTCCCTGCGCCTGTCAGGGCTCGGCATCAAGGACGGCGACGTCCTGCACCTGCGCCACCGCGAGTCGGCCATACCGGAGTTCGCCTTCGATGACGTCGCCGACGCGATCGCGGTGGCGACCCGTGAACGCCGCTCGGCCTGGCAACCCTCCGACGCCCGCTTGGCGGCCCTCGTGGTCGCGGGTACGTTCTTCGTGCTCGGCGCGCTGGTCGTCCTCCTCAGCGGCCCGTCGTGGGTCCTGCCGACGGTGGTGGCGCTGGTCGGCTCGGTCGGGTTCGTGGCCGGTGGCATGGCCATGTCGCGTGCCTTCAGCCAGGCACGGGTCGGTGCGCTGCTCGGTGCCGCCGGAGTGGGGTACGCCGCGATCGGAGGTCTGGTCGCGCTCGGCGGGGACAAGCCACTCAGCGAGTTCGGAGCCGCTCAGCTTCTGATGGCGTTCGCGCTCGCTCTGGTGATGGCCGTGGTGGCGGGGTTCGCCATCGTCGCCAACTGGGATGGGTTCTTCGGAGCCGCGACAGCTGCCCTGATGGGGATCCTCGCCTGCGTCGCGATCCTCGTCTTCTCGGCCAGCGCCGCCGCGGCGGCCGCCGTCGCGGTCGCCGTCGCCCTGGCCGCGGTGCCGTTCCTTCCCACGCTGTGTGGACGCCTTGCCCAGCTCCCGATCCCGCAGCTGCCAACGAGTTCGGAGGACCTCCGCCGGCAGACCGACGTACTCCCTGGTCCCACCGTGCTCCAGCAGGCAATCACCGCCGACAAGCTGGTCGCTGCCCTGATCGCGTCGACCACGGCCGTGGGCATGGTGGGGAGCATCTTCCTGACGCAGGAGCCGGGGTGGTTCGGTCCCGCGCTGACCGGTGTCACGTCCCTCGCGCTCTACCTTCGCTCCCGCCACTTCCGCGGGCGCACCCACCGGCTGTGGCTGATCTGCGGCGGCGTCGTGACCACCGCGCTGCTGGCGTACCGTCTCGCGGTCACCGACGAAGGTGGGCTGATGCTGCTCGCCGTCGGCATCCCGTGCCTGGCCGTGGCGGCAGGGCTCGGCGCGTGGGCGGTCAGCATGCCCGGTCGCCGGCTCTCGCCGTACTGGGGGCGTTCGGCGGACCTCTTCGAGGTGTTCGTCCTGCTGTCGGTCGTGCCATTGGCGCTCGGCGCGGTCGGTGTCTACACCGCCATCCTCGAGCTGTTCGGCTAGCACGCGGACGATCCTTGAAGGGGCAGCCTCATGTCTCACGTACCGGACGGCTTGCGGGCTGGTCGCGACACTGCCGCGTGAAGACCCAAATGATCACGTATACGTGGTCAATGCATGCCTTGCATGGCATCGACACCTTGCGAGGCGGGCAATGACCACGTATACGTGGTCATTGCCCGCCCCAACCGGAGGGGACTTGGGACTCCGCCAGGTCTGGCTGGGGTACTACGTACGGCCCACGGAGATGCCCGCTCAGCTGCCGAAGAGCCGCTGCTCCATGGTGCTGAGGCCGAGCTGACCGAAAGCGAGCTGGCCGGCGGCCGCGACCGCGACCACGCCCGGAGGCATCTGCGTGAGCCAGCCGGCGCGGTCCTTGGCGAGGCCGAAGCCGCGCCTGGCCACGTCGGCGGCGGCCGCGTCGAGCTGCTGCGTGATGAGCAGGTCGTACGACCGCATGCGGGCCTCGTCAGAGGGCTGGAGCCCAGACTGCACGCACACGAAGGTCTGCCAGTCACCCTGCTCCCATCGGGGCAGGGCGTTGTGGTCGCGGGTCGCGTCGACGACGAGGGAGGGCCGGGCGAGGGTGCCGGTCGCGGTGACCCGGGCGCCGGTGGGCAGAACCGTCAGCCACGAGGGTCCGCGTGGCACGGCGGAGACCAGCCGCCCCCACGCCGCGACGGCATCTGTCACCACCGTCACGTGGGCACCGACCGCGAGGGCGCGGTAGGCGATGAGTTGGGCCAGCTGGCCCGCGGAGATCACACACAGCCGCACCGGATCGCTGCGGAAGAGGCGTACGACCAGGGCCCCCGCCTGCCCCGAACCAAGGACGAGTCCCGCCGCGGGCAACGTGAGGCTCGCATCGCCGAGGTTGTCTGCGTTGAACTCGTGGGCCTGCACCGTGGGGAAGTAGCTCATGGTGCCCCACCTCCCAACGGAATCGTGGCGAGCACGCCGGGAAGTTGCTCGCCGTCAAGCCGGGCCACGTTAAGGCGGGACCGGCCGGCGGACTTCGTCAGCTGGCGGAACGCCGCCCGCGCCGCCTTGGGGCTGTCGCCCGTCACGCGGACGAACGACGAGCAGCGCACGGTGTTCTGGGCCGACCAGGTGAACGACAGGGACGCCGTGGCCGACAGCACAGGCAGCCCAGCCATGGCGGAGAGGACGGACGACAGCGAGGGGATGCCGGCCGACGGCCAGGAGCGCACCCAACCGGCCACGTGGGCCAGGCCGTCGCAGGTCCAGCCGCGCCAGTTCTCCGTCGTACGGCGTTCGCGCCGGGACGCCGGCACATGCTGCGGGTCGACGCTCAGAGTGAGCGTCAGCACCTCCCGCAGCTGGCTCTCGTCGAGCGGCCGGCACGGCAACCCAGAGGAGGACAGCACCTTGGTCGACCAGCCGACACAGGTGCGCAGTGCCCGACGGACCGCATCAGAGTCCTCGCCGCCGAGCGTCACCGAGGTGCCGCCGCGGGCCGGCTCGAGCCGCAGGGCGATCCACCAGGTGACCACGGAGGGGGCCGCACCGTCGCTGATCTCCTGGTAGGAGGCGCCGAGCTGTGCGCCGTACGGCCCCAGCAGGGGCGACGGCGCAGGCAGAGTGCGCACGATGAGCTGGGCCGATGCCAGGCGGATGCCTTCGGCCTCACCAACGCTGGCGAGGGCGCGCAGTGGGATGTTGACCGGGTCGGCTGAGGCGATGAGGTCCTCCCGGTCGGCTCCGAGGAGCACGACGAACGCCGACCCGTCGTACGCGACTCCCACCGGACGCTCCCCGCGACGGCCGGCGACCGACGCCAACTCGAACGCCGGCACCCATTCGCGGATCGGCCCGAGCGCAGGGTCGTGCGGCGGCGCGGCGGTGGCTCGGGAGTTGCGGCTGCGATAGGCCAGCCAGACCCGGAGCCAGCGCCACAGCGGACGGCCGTTCCACCACAGGACAGTGAGGACCGCGACCACGAGGAGCACGGACGCGCCGACGAGGAGAAGCCAGCCGCCGTAGGCGATGCCAGCGACGACGAGCCCGAGGGCGACCTGCCAGGCGACGAGCGTGCCCAGGGAGATCGGACCCAGGTGGCGGCCTGGATAGGCCCGGACCATGCGGCCCCGGCGGGTGGAACGGGAGCTGGAGCGGTCGACTTGACGGCGTTCGGATGCCGAACGCCGGGACGCACTTCTCGGCTTCTCTCTGACGGCGGACACCGACCCTCCTCCCGTTGACCACGGACGTGCCTACGCGATGATGCGCGAGGTCGCAGGTAACGCCGCGGGCCCGGCACCGGCTCGCCGGCATATCGTAGTGACGCGGACCGGTTTACGCCGATACCGGCAGGACCATACGGTGCGTTACAGACGCCCGTCATCATCCAGATCGCACCGACGAGGGACGACCATGCAAACCCGACGCGACCAACTGCAGGCGTACCGGTATCTCGTCCGCCGGGTCCTCGCGTCCCTGCTCGGCAGCGATCCGGAGGCGATCGAGCAGCCGATGCGCAGGGTCTCGACCTCGACGTTCGCCGGCATCATGGTCGGCGTCGTCGCGTGTGCGGGGGTCGCGCTCTACGGCTGGCTGGCCGACACCAACTCCACCAAGTGGAAGAACGAAGCCAACGCGCTCATCGTCGTCAAGGAAACCAACGCGGCGTACCTCTACCTCTCCAAGACCCAGCTCGCCGCCAGCGGCCAGCAGAACCCTCAGCAGCCGCAGGTGCCTGGCCAGACATCGCCGGAGAAGGACATGGTGCTGGTGCCGGTGCGCAACTACACCTCGGCGCGGCTCATCCTCAAGGGCGAGCCCAAGGTGGTCCGGGTGGCCCGGCACTCCCTCGACGGCATCCCACGCGGACCGGAGATCGGCATCCCGCTCGCGCCCAATTCGCTTCCCAGCAAGGAGAACGTCACCTCCACCCCGTGGACGATCTGCTCCACCGCCCGTACGGTCGACGACGCGACCAGGCTCGAGGTCGACCTCCTCATCGGTACGCCAGAAGCCACTGTCAAGGGCACTCCCGTCGGCGACCAGGCGCTTCTGGTGTCGGCCCCCAACAAGGCGATCTACCTTGTCTGGAAGGGCAAGCGTCTCAAGGTCCACCCCGGTGACCTGCCCAGCCTGCAGATGTCGGCGTCGGCCGCGACTCCCGTCGGCAACGCCTGGCTCGCCGCGCTCGAGGAGGGCCAGCCCCTACGCGCGCCGATCATCCCCAACCGCAAGACGCGGAGCCAGGTCAGCGTGGGCGGCCAGGCCACCACGATCGGTCAGGTGTTCCACACCCCGAGCCCGGACTCCTACTACGTGATGCTGAACGACGGGCTCACGCGGATCTCCCAGGTGCAGGCGTTCCTCCTTCTCGGCAGTGGTACGGCACTGGAGAACGGCCGGGTGCAGAGCTCGCCCACCGAGGTCGCCATCGGTATCGCCAACCGCGCGACCTCTCCCTCCACACCGAGTCTGACGGTCCGCGATCTACCCGACGCCACACCCAAACTCGTCGACCTCGGCGGAACCACCAGCGCTCCGGTGTGCCTGTGGCTCAAGGACGGGCAGGACGCGCTGACCGTCACCACCGGCGGCAAACTTCCCGACACCGTCACCAGCACGGACGCCGGCGCGACCGGCGAGGGTACGCCCGCGTCCACGGGGGTCGCCGCCGACCGGGTTGTCGTGCAGCCAGGCAAGGTGGCGGTCGTGGGTCTCGTGCCAGCACCGGGGGTGAAGCCGGAGGGCTACTACCTCATCACCGAGGACGGCGTGAAGTTCCCGGTCCCGAACACCGAGACGCTGGGCTGGCTCGGCTACGGCGGGGCGGATCCGGTCCAGGTGCCCTCGACCCTGCTGCGCCTGATCCCGCAGGGGCCGGCCCTGACCGAGCAGTCCGCCTACCGCTCGGCGCCGTTCAACCCCACGAGCCCGGGGTCCGGCGGCTGACACCAGGTGCCGGCCGCGCGGCAGACGGCAAGGATCTTCGGCTGGTTATCCACAGGGCTGGGGGTACCCACTCACACGGACCGACCATTTCGAGCTAGCGTGTTCTTCGCGTTGGGTGCCAAACCCGTAAAACGACCTCCAACCGTCGTGTTCGGCACACGGGGGACCAGGTCGCCGTTATCACCAGGCACCTTGACAGGAAGGCGAGCGCTTCGGCGTTCGACGACGACAGCACGCCCGGGAAGGCCGGGGTCTACCGGAGGAGGTAGGTGTGGGAGCTCAGCAAGACAGAGCCGCGATGGGGGAAGCGACCCAGCGGGTCAACGATGCCTTCGACGTCATTATTGGCATCAAGGGCAAGCTGCGCGAGTACAGGACCGAGGCGAGCGCGCAGTGGGAAGGCAACGCCTCGGCGTCCTTCGGCCGTGTGATGGACACCTTCGACGAGAAGTTCCAGGTCGTCGGCGACGCTCTCAACGACCTCAACGAGAAGCTCGGCGCCGCGCGTCGCAGCTACGAGGCGACCGAAGAGCAGCAGCAAGAGGGCGTCAGCAAGATCGAAAACCTGTTGGGCGGCCTGACCTGAGCGTCGACCACATCACACGAAGACTCGCACGGGAGGTTTGACATCCATGAGTGACCTGACCAGGTGGAATAGCCAGGCGCTGATCGACCTGCAGACCAACCTTCGACTCGCCTACCGCGGTGTCGAGGACGAGACCAACGACCTCGAGTCGTCCCTCGAAGGCAAGCTGGCGGAGTGGGAGGGCGACGCCAAGCAGGCCTATTGGGACGCCAAGGCGCAGTGGGAGCAGGCGATCGCCGAACTCAACCAGGTGCTTGACCAGCTCGGCGCCGCGATCGGCAACGTCCACGAAAACTACACCAGCACCGAGAAGGCAAACGAAAGCATCTTTCGCGATTAGCAGGATCGCATCGGCCCGTGACAATCGGCCGTTCCGGTCTGCCTCTCGTTGCCAGGGATCCCGGTTACCTCGTCGAGGTGGCCGGGATCCTCTGTCAGATCCGGTGTCGCGCGCCAGATCCAGAGGTGCGCGACGCCGCCCTACGTTTCAGATGAGATCCAGGCGCCACCACTGACCCACGAGGTCGTGGCCAAAGCTGTGGTGCGGTTCGACTTTCTCCAGAGTGAAGCCCGCACGTTCGTAGATCCGCCGGGCATCGGCCAGGACGTCGTTCGTCCAGAGCACCATCTGCCGGTAGCCACTGCGGCGAGCGAAGCGGATGCACTCCTCGACCAGCCGCGAGCCGATGCCCAGACCGCGTACGGACGGCTCGACGAGCAGCAGCCGAAGCTGGGCGACCTCATCGTCTTTCCGTACGCACAGCACGGCGCCGGCGCGGTCACCGTTGACCTCGGCGACCCAGCCGGATTCGCGAACTGGGTCGTGGTGGTCGATGTAGTCGGCGATGATGCGGGCCACCAGGGCTTCGTAGGTTTCGTCCCAGCCGTACTCCTCCGTGTAGACCACCGCGTTGCGGTGGACCACCCAGCCGAGATCGCCTGGGCGCAGGGGGCGTAGGACGAACGCCGGCGCGCGTGGCGCGTCCTCGAGGATGCCGCGGATCAGCCGCATGGCCGACACGAGGCGGCCCTGGTCCTCCTCGCTGAGGCCGCCCAGCAGGGTATGGATGTCGTCGGAGGCGCGGTCGTTCAGGAGCCCGAACTCCTGCTGCCCTTGCTTCGTCAGCGTGACCACCTGGCGGCGCGCATCGATGGGTGAGCGTTGGCGCTCCAGCAGACCGTCGCCTTCGAAGCGGGCCAGGATCCGGCTCAGGTAACTCGCGTCAAGGCCGAGGTGTCCGCGCAGGCTCGTCACCTCGCAGGCGGGGTGGTGAGCGAGTTCGAAGAGCACTCGCGCCTCGGTGAGTGAGTATCCGGTGCGCAGGTGTCCTTCCCCGAGGGCGCCGATCTGGGCTGTGTAGAAGCGGTTGAAGGCGCGTACCTCCGCTGTCGGGTCGGCGACGTCGGGTGCCGCCGTGGCCGCCGCGCCGGTCGACGAGTTGGCCGCCTGGTCAGGCCGGGTTTTTGGTCTCGAGGTCGGATGCATCGTGGCCGCCATCCAATAGTTGTTGGACTCTGTCCACTAATTTTGCGCGTCGTCGCCACCAGCACAAGTCGAACTGGCGGTTCGTTGAAAAGGACGCGCAAAGAGGCAGCGCAGCCCGCGCGACGCGGCGCCAGCCCCAAATGCGGGACGGCCCTATCCGCGCGACCTCTAAGCCGAAGGCTTGGCGACAGGGGTCGCGGGGCTGACCGTCACCTGCCGGCCGGCTCGACGGACGACCAGCGCGACCCACACCGCCGCAGCGGCAAGGAGCAGCGCGCCGCTGCCGAGGATCACGTAACCGAACGCGATCTGGCCCGGATCGGTGCTCGTGTGGAGTCCGAACGCGACGAGAACGGCGGCCAGCCCCACGCCGGCAAGCAGCCAGCAGGGCAGACCCAGCCTGGTCGGAACCGGAGGTTGGGCGCGCCGGGCTCGCACCACCCAGATCGCCGTCAGTGCGATCGACGCCAGCGTCGCAACGCTGGCCGTGAGGAGGAGGATCAGGTTGATCGTGTCGCTCTGCGTTGCCGCCTCGCGGGTCACGGAGGTCGGAGCACTCGCCAGGTCGGCGAAGATCCCGCGGCGAGGCACCAGGGCGAACACGCCGTACGCCGCGATCAGGACGGCTTCGATCGCGAGGACCACGAACAGGACCCGCGCGATCGCCCGTGGATAGACGGCCGGCTGCTGGGGTGGCTGGGCCGGCACCGCGGTCGCGCCAGCGGTCGCGCCAGCGGTCGCACCGGCGGTGGGCGCCGCGCCCGGCCAGTTGGTCTGGCCAGCTTGGCCAGTGTGTTGAGGCGGCGTCTGCCAGGGAGCGGCGTTCTGCGAACCCGACCACGGCGGCGCTTCCTGCGGCGCCGGAGCCGGTCGAGACCACGACGGCAGGATCTGCGCTGGCTTTCCGGACCCGGCGGGTTCGGTCGGCTGTCCGGGTCCCGGCGGCTGTCCCGGCCCCGGTGTGCTCCCTGCCGCTGGGTTCGCGGCTGGCTGGTCGCCGGACAGCGCGACCCCGCACCGAGGACACGTTCGAGGACTGTCCGAGTTGTCAAAGCCGCAACGTGGACAGCGCATCTGCGAAAGCCTCGTTCATCAGGGTGCCTACACGGGAACGCGCGCGAGCCTATCGTTTCTGGGGCTCCCGGTGTCGCAATGGATCGCCGTGGCGGCCACCCCGCGACTCTCTGGGTATCTCATGCCCGCTGCCAACGAAATGAGACTCGGCTGCTCGTTCCGTCGTCGTAGATTCGTCTCCGTGATCGTTAAGGCTCGGCGCGGCGTCCGTCTCGGTGTGCCCGTCGGCCAGGCCCTCCTCGAGGTCCCCACGCCGCCGCCCGCACTGGGAACCGCGTTCCCACCGCGCCGGCTGCATTTGCGTGGGCGATCTGTGTTCGAGCTCAGTATGTGGTGTGGCACCTGCCCCGCGTTGTTCCAACGCGTCGGGGAGCCTCTCTCAGAGGACGTCGACGTAGCACATACGCGGCTGACAGCTGGACTCTCCACAGTCGACGACGCGGTCCTAATGGCATACGACCGGGTCCTGCCAGCTTCGACGTACACAATTCTGCTCCTCGACGTCGAGCCGCGGCTTGTGACGCCCGGGGATGACGCGGACTACTTTTCGCACGAGCAGGTCTCTACGTGGGGAATCGACCCGGCCGTCGGCGCACCGGAGGATCCCGGGACGCCCTACTACCGAACCTTCGAGACGAGCGTGAGCCGCGAGGCTCACCTGTACGAGACAGTCGTGCCGATGGTCCCGCCGACGTGGAACGACACGGACCGCGTCGCCTCGTACGAAGCCGACGCGGGCGTTGACGGCGCGACAGCGGTCGCGTACTCGCTGCTCGACGTTTGCCAGCCGGCGATGGTCGAAGGGGAGGACTACTACGCCCATTGGCTCCTGACCCACTTCCTCCTCGACGGCCACCACAAGGTTGACGCAGCCGCGCGGAAGGGGCGGCCGGTCCGTCTCCTCAGCCTGATCGACGAGGAGTCCAGCATCGCCACGCGGGAAGACAACGACCTTCTGGTGGCGGCGCGTGGCAGAGCACGAAGCCCCCGGATCGCAGGAGAGTCATGAACGACACAGTGGACGATCTCCTGACGTCTACGGGACTGATCGACCGGACCCGGTGGCACATCCGCAATGCCTCTGGGCATGATCCGTGCCCAGAGGGCTGACATGCATGCCGTGTTCCTTCAGGCGTTCCGCGACGGCAATGCAGCCGAGATGGACACCGAACGCGTCGAGGCGGTGCTCGCGGCATACGTCCAGGACCGGGACGGGTCGTTCGTCCGCCTGGCGACGGAAGACGGCGAGGCGGACTGCTACGGGCTCGGCGAGGGACCGCTCATGGTCAACCACGCGAGCGGGGAGCGGATCTGGGACGTCCTCGTCGAGGCGGCTCGCGCGGCAAACCTCGCCGTCATGCCCGTCGACGCGCCCGGGTGCGTGACCGACGAAGCCATGGTTGGGCACCTCCCCGAGGAGCTGCGCGACGACGTCCCGAGTCGTCTCCTCCGGCGCAGACCTCGTCGCGGCCATCACCGGAGGTGCTGCGGGGTGTCGAACGTCATGAGCGGATCCGCCGGGCCTCGGTCGCATTCGACGCCACCGTGGACGAGATCGCCGTTCGGCGGAGAGGGTTTGACACAGCCGGGCGGGAACTCGACATGAGGGGGCATGAGCATCGACAACACGGGCCCGCCGGCGCGGGAGCGACGGTTTACTGCCCTCTTCTCGGCGACCTATCCGGCGGTTCTGCGTTTTGCTGAGCGTCGGGTCCATTCGAGCCACGCCGAGGACATCGCAGCCGAGGTGTTTGTTGTGGCCTGGCGCCGTCTCGAGGACGTCCCGACCCAGGTGGACGACGCACGCGCCTGGCTGTTCGGCGTCGCCCGCCTGACCTTGATGGCCAGCATCCGGGGCGAGCGGAGACGACAGGCGCTGGCCGTCCGCATCTCCCAGGACCCGACGGCTCACGGCCAGGTCGGGGTGCTCGACCCCGACCTGGTTGCCCGGCGAGTTGATCTGGCCCGGGCGTGGTCTCGATTGTCGGCGGTACATCAGGAGGCGCTGGCCCTGACCGTGTGGGACGGGCTGGACGCGCCCCGGGCCGCCCGGGTTCTGGGCATCTCTCCGGTCGCCTACCGCCTGCGCCTGAGCCGTGCCCGCAGGGCCCTGCGCGCCCATACCAAGGCCCTGCCCCAGACCTCCACCCTGGCCGCCACCGCCACGCCCCGAGGGAGCTCGACATGAACACCACCAAGACCACACTCACCGACCGCCAGCTCGACCAGACCCTTGCTGGCCTCGACGCGGCCGTGACAAGCCCCGACCTCGCCACCGGCTCTGACGCGAAGGCGCAGACTGTGCTGCGTCGAGCACTCTCCGCGGCTGACGACCAGATGCTCGTCCCGAAGGTGACGCCCTCGCAGCCCCGAAGGCGGCTAACGGCGGCACGACGAGCAGCCGTGTTCGGCGGCGTCGCAGCCACCATCACCGTCGCTTCCGTCGCCGCCCCGCACTTGTTCGGCGGCGGTCAGGCATTGGCCTGGTCTGCGACGCCGCAAGCCCTGTCCACCAGCGCAGCCCGCCAGGCCGAGAAGGCGTGCGTCAAAGACGTCCTCGACGACCCCACGCCCGTCAAGGACGTGGACAAGTCGAGGATGCGTCCGGTGATCACCGAAGCGCGCGGTTCCTTGGTCCTGGTCTACCTGACCGATCGCGCGCCGAGCCCGAGCGAGTCGACGTGCTACGTGCGCGACGGGTCGGTCGTGAGCACGTCTGGCAGCCTCGCGACTCCGCAGTCCCCCCCAGCGCCAGCCGTGGCGCCGAAGTCGGTGCTCGTCGCACTGGGAGAGGTGACGAGCACGTCCTCGGGCAGCATCCGAGGCGTCCACGGGCGCGTTGGCGCCGACGTCGTCAGGGTCGTCTTCGACACCGTGGCCAAGGGGCCGGTGACCGCGACCGTCCGAGAGGGACACGTCGCCGCCTGGTGGCCCGACGCCCCAACGACCGAACAACAGGAGAACGCGGCGACCGCACCGGAGATCCGCGGCGCCACCCTGACGCTGCGCGACGGGTCGACCCGGCAGGTCAGCGTCGAGGAACTCACGGGCCGTACAACTCAGGAGCTGACTCGGCCTGACTCGAGCGGATCCAACTAGGGCGCACCGTCCCGGCGCTGTACGGGCGCCGGGACGTCAGGCCCGCTGGGAACGTAGGAACGAACCAAAGTGCGGGACGGTGAACGCGACCGAGCCGCGCTCCGCGGCGTACACGAGTCCCTTCTTGATCAGGCCGTCCCGGGCCGGCGACAGGCTCTGTGGCTTGCGGCCCAGCCGGACCGCGACCTCCGACGTCGGGATCGGGCGGTCCGCGAGTTCGGCACCGAGCTCGGCCATCGCCCGCATGTACTCCCGCTCGGCCGGCGTCGCACGTTCGTACCGCGAACCGAAGAAACCGACGGCCAGCTCCGCCTCGGCCTCCGGTGCGGCCACCTTGACGTCGTCGGCGCTGATCGGGCTCCTCGGCGCGACATCCCAGGTCGCCTTGCCGAACGCCTGGACGAAGTACGGATAGCCGTCCGTCACCTCGTGCAGCGCGTCCAGAGCGGAGGGTTCGAACTCCACGTCCTCCGTCCCGGCGGGCACGGTCAATGCTCGGTCGGCGTCGTCCCGCTCGAGCCGGTCGACCGACACGTAGCGGAACAGCCGTTCGGCGTACGACTTGGCGGCGGACAGCGTGGTCGGCAGGTGGGGGAGTCCCGCGCCCACGACGATGAACGGCACCGCCCGCTGGCTGATCTCGTGGCAGGCTCCACACAGCGCGGAGAGGTCGGCCGGCGGAACGTCCTGCATCTCGTCGATGAAGATCGCCGCACCCACGCCCAGATCGCCGGCTACCTCGGCGGCGGCTGCGAAGAGTTCGGTGAGGTCGAGTTCGAGGTCACCCGAGTCGGCTCGGCCGCGGATCGCGGGCACGTCGTACGGAGGCCGCCAGCGCATGCCCTTGCGGTCCTTGAGGGAGCTCTCGAGCGCGAACGCCTTGAGAACGCCGAGGAACTCCTCGACGCGTTCGGGATCTCGATGGCGGGGCGCGAGTTCCCGGCTCGCGGCGTGCAGGGCCTGCGCGATCGGCAGCCGGATCGAGCGGTCGGGACGCGCCTCGACCTTGCCGGTTCCCCAGGCGCGGGACAGCGCGAGCGACCGGAGCGCGTTGAGTAGGACGGTCTTGCCGACACCACGCAGGCCGGAGAGCACCATGCTGCGTTCGGGGCGGCCGGCGGCGACGCGTTCGAGGACGACGCCGAACTGCCGGACCTCCCGATCGCGGCCGGCGAGCTCCGGTGGGCGCTGGCCGGCTCCTGGAGCGTAAGGGTTCCGCACCGGGTCCATGATCGGACTGTATGCGGTCGTCTAGCGCGGATCCTAGATTTGCCTAGAAGCGGCTAGCGGCGTGTCGTGACCAACGGTGGACGGCGTCCCGCCAGTCGGCCAGCGGAGCCACGAGGCACGCGACACGATCGGGCCGTATCGGCCTCTCTAGCGAAATCCCTAGAGTTAGGTAGATGCGGCTAGCTAGGGCGAGCGAACTCCGCCCACCCACGCACGGAGGCAAGGAGCTGAGCTGCGTCAGTCCAGGCAGAACTCGTTGCCTTCGGGGTCGGTCATCACGATGAAGCCCGCGCTCATCGGAGGCGCAGGCTCGTGGCGACGTACCCGCGCCGCTCCCAGCGCGACGAGCCGGTCGCACTCGGCCTCCAGCGCCGCCATCCGTTCCTCTCCCTGCAGTCCGGGGGCCGCGCGGACGTCGAGGTGAACGCGGTTCTTGGCTTTCTTGTCCTCCGGCACCTGCTGGAAGAACAGCCGTGGGCCGTGCCTGTCGGGGTCCTCGATGGCCGATCTCGTGTTGCGCTGCTCCTCCGGTACGCCGACCCGCGCGAGGAAGTCGTCCCACGCGGCCAGCGGGTCGGCGTCCTCGGGCAGGTCGACTCCGGGCGGGCCGGGGTGGACGTAGCCCAGTACGTCGCGCCAGAAGGACGACAGCGCCCGCGGGTCGTGGGCGTCGAAGGTGACCTGGAGGTGGCGGCTCATCGGGTTGCTCCGTTCGTAGCGGCCTTCGTGTGCTGGTAGAGCGGGTGCAGGTAGAGGTCGCGCAGCAGGCAGACCTCGGACAGGTGGTGGATCAGCTCTCGGTGGATGTGCAGCACCAGATCGGCCATGGACACCTCGGGGAAGGGCTCCTTCGCACCGACCGGGACCCGCAGCGCGGCCTCGTCGAGGCCACGCACCCCGGCCAGCCAGACGTCGAGCTGGGCCTCGAGCTGCTCGAGCGCGGTGGCCGCGCTGCCGGCGTACTCCCAGGTCTCGTACGACGCCGCCGGCGCGCCGAAGTGCGACGCGTTGCGCGCGGCGAGCACGCCGACGATGACGTGACCGAGTCGCCAGGCGATCGTGGTGAAGGCCGCGGGGACCGGCTCGGGAAAGGCGTAGTCGATCGTGAAGTCCCCGGCACCGAACAGCACGGGCGCCGTCGAGCTGCCGCGCGGCCGCACGCTCCAGGCGTCTGGCACTGGCGACCAGAAGTACTCGTCGTCGGTGAGGCCGTCGAGCCGGGCTCGGAGCTGATGGTTCCAGTGGAACTCCCACTGCTCGCGCAGCGTCCGGTTCCAGTCGAGTTCGTCTGCATCCATGGAGCCACCCTGACACCCCTGGCGGACAGGATCGGTCCGCTATCTGTGGCAGGGTCGGCGACATGGGTGTGGCAAGCGGTGACGAGCGGGGTACGACAGAGCGGGTGCTCACCCTGCTCGGGCTGCTGCAGCAGCGCCGGGTCTGGACCGGCCCCGAGCTCGCCGACCGGCTCGGGGTCACGCCGCGCACGGTACGGCGTGATGTCGAGCGGCTGCGCACGCTCGGCTATCCGGTGCATGCCAGCCAGGGTGTTGGCGGCGGCTACCAGCTCGGCCCGGGGCAGGACCTGCCGCCGCTGCTGCTCGACGACGAGGAGGCCATCGCCACCGCGGTCTCACTGCTCGCCGGCGCGGGTGGCGGCGTCGCCAGCGCCGGCGACGCCGCACTCCGGGCGCTGACCAAGCTCGACCAGGTGCTGCCCACCCGGCTGCGGCACGAGCTGCGCGCGCTCTCCGGCTCGGTGGAGTCCTTCGGCGGAGGCCGCACGCCGGTCGACCCGGACGTGCTCATGACGCTGGCCAGAGCCTGCCGCGACGAGAAAGAAGCCGGCTTCGACTACCCGTCCGAGAGCGAAGTGCGACGGCGCCGGGTCGAGCCCTACCGCCTGGTCGCCTCCGACCGGCGCTGGTACCTCCTCGCCTACGACCTCGATCGCGACGACTGGCGCAGCTTCCGCGTCGACCGGATGACCGATGTGTCTGCACGGACCTGGCGCTTCCGCCCGCGCGCGGCGCCCGACGCGGCGACGTACGTGCAGGAGGGTGTGGCAAGTCGCGTCTACCCGCACCAGGCGCGTTTCCTCGTACACGCCTCGGCCGACACCGTACGCGCGCAGATTCCGGCGTCGGCGGCCGTCGTACGACGGCGAGGGAGCGAGCTCTGCGAGGTGCTCAGTGGCGCCGGCAGCCTCGACTTCGTGCTCATGCACGTGCTCCTGCTGGGGCACGACTTCGAGGTGCTCGACCCTCCGGAGCTCGGGATGCGGTGTCGCGCGCTGGCGGAGAGACTGCTGTCGGCCGGTGCAACGATCTCACCGGTGCCGGACATGGAAGAGTCATGAGCCGCTACATCTACCACCGACCGCACAGCGGAGCAGGCGGTCGGCAGCCCGCATCACGTCTCCGGACCGGCGTCACGACCGTTCAGGACTTCTACACCTAGCGGTGGGCGCGAGACCGGTCGGATTCCCCAGTGGCAGCGGCCGATTCGTCCTCAGGACCCCCCACCGGATCCGGGCATCGCTGTCCAGCGTCCAGCCAGGGCAGCGCGCAACCGCCCACCAACATCACCAGGGCGCTCGCGGTGAGCGTTACAGTGAAGAGGTTGTTCGCCATCCCCTGCGAGACGAAGGCCAGCATCGCCACACCGATGCCCAGCGGCTCCATGCGCCTCTCACCGGACGCTCGTGCCACCGCTCGGGCCCGCCGGATCACCGCGATCGCCACGGCGACGAGCGCAAGGTTGAGCACCACGGCCCCCAGGAGGCCGAGCACGCCGTTCTCCGCACCCGCGAGCAGGACTGTGTTGTGGGCGTTGTTACCGGCGACCCCGAACGGCGTCGCCCGGTAGCGCTCCGGGTCGGCCGCGGTGAACCTCGCCTGCTCACCCGGCCCGACGCCAGCGATCGGATGGTCGACGAACACGCGGATGGCCGAGACGTACAACGCCATCCGGTCGGTGCTGTCGCTGGTGAACCGCTCGAACGCCGGCGTGAAGAAGAGCAGCCCGGCGAGCACCACCCCGCCGACGGCCAACCACCGCACCCGCCCGCGCAGCGCGATCAACACCACACAGGCGAGTAGCGTCACCGCGAGCGAGCTGCGGGTGTAGGTCAGAACGAGCGCCGCCAGCTGTACGACGACCGCCAGCGCCCAGCCCACCCGCAGCCGCCGGGAGGCGGCGTCCAGCGCGATCCCGAGCGTGACGGGGACGGAGAGGACGAGGAGGGCCCCGAGGAAGTTCGGCGACAGGTCGAGCGTGCCGGTCACCCGCCCCGGGATCTCCCCGACCAGGGTGGTGTTGCCCTGCGCCTCCTGCAGGCCGAAGCCGCCCGGCAGCCCGACGAAGTAGGCCAACAGGCTGACCACCGACTCGAAGGTCCCGACCGCTGCCAGGCCGCGTGCCACCACTTCGCGGGTGCGGGCAGAGGGCACCTGCGCCACGACGACGAGCACCATGGCGACGTACAACAGGATCCGGCCGGGTCCACGGACGAGCAGGTCGGCGGTGTCCGTAAGGCTTTCACCGTTCACGAACGCCGACACTGTGGCGCCGGCGGCGAGCAGGCCCGCACCGACCGCGAGCGCCCGGCCGTACGGCACCTTGTCGAGCGTGCCGCGAGCGAGCGCGTGCGGCAGGAGGAGCACGAGTCCGAGCACGAACAACACGTCGTCGGCGCCGATCCCGAACGCCGCGGCCTGGTGCGGAGGAACGACGGTCAGGACGGCGATCAGCAGCCCGAGCGACGGCGGCCAACTCCGCAGCCTCGGGACGAACCACCACAGGCCCAGCGCCCCCAGCGCGGCGGCCGCCGCGAAGGCGAAGGACGTCACCGGCCCGCCTCTTCGGCCTCGGGGTCAACGCCGGGCATCCGGTCACCATCGAGCACGTTGCGCCGCACCATGTGGTCCACCTCGACGTCGACCGCACCCTCTTCCACGCGGACGGCGTGGACGGCCCCAACCACCATGAAGTCCTTGATGCGTACGTGCCGCGACTTCCCCGACAGGCAGATCCCGTCGCCGTCCTTGACGATGACGCGGTACTCGTTGGGGTCAGCCGTTCTGGTGCGGACGTAGACCCGGCCGTCCTGCCACCAGGCCGCTTCGCCCTCGGAGACCGGCGGCCGGTGGCGGTACCCGAACAGCGCGAGCTCACCGATCTTGACGAAGCCCAGATCGGGGTCCCCGAAGAGCTGGATCCGGCCCGGCCACGGCATGCTCCAGGTCTGCAGTCCAGCGGTTTCGGCACCCGGCGTCCACGGACCCTTGGCCTCGGCATTAGTCGTGAGGACCGCCGGATACAGCGTGTTGGTGTAGACGTTGCGCCGGATGGTGATCGGCTTGTCAGGCGTCCCGACCACGGTGAGGCAGTTCGTGCCGGTGCCCGGATAGACGTCGCGGCTGCCGTACCCCGTGATGAGGATGTCGGTGCCCGGCGCGGCTCGGCGCACCGCCTCGGTCAGGGTGGCGAGCGGCTCCTCAGGCACCCGACCGTCGTTGTCGTCGACACCGATCCGGCGGTCGACGTACAACGTCGCCGGCATGGAGGCGCTCGCCGGCGGGATCACCAGGTCGACCAGCACGCTCACCGCGAGGACGCCGGCCGCCGCGGCGGCGAGGGTGAGGAGGGTACGCCGGGTCAGCACGCCGCCACCGACCCACCGTCCGTATGACCTGACTGCCCTGAACGATCTGAGGCACCGGAACGACCTGAACCCAGCAGCGCGGTATACCGCTCGACGGTCCGCGCCGCGGCGGCGTCCACGTCGTGCTGCCGGGCTGTCTCGTCACCTGCCGCGACGAGCGCCGCCCGCCGGGCCGGATCGCGGACGGCGGCCCGGGCGCGGGACAGCGCCGAGGCCAGCTCAGCGGGGTCTTCGGGTGGGCAGGTGAAGCCGTTGACGCCGTCGGTCACGGATTCGGCCAGTCCACCGATACCGGAGACGACGGGGACGCAGCCGGCCGCCATCGCTTCGAGCGGCGCAAGGCCGAGCGCCTCCTCGCGCGAGGGGACGACGAGGACCTCGGCCGCCGCCATCTCGCGGGTCACGGCGTCCTGGGGAAGCGCCCCCACGAAATCCAGGGCGACGCCCAACTCGCTGGCCAGCAGCTCCAGCACCGCCCGCTCGGGGCCGTCTCCGACAACGCGTAGTCGGGGGACTTCCTCACCACGCCGGGCCAACTCCGCCACGGCGCGGATGAGGACGTCCAAACCCTTACGCGGAATGAGGTTGGCGACGAACAGCACGGCATAGGGCCGGTCACCCGCACCCTCGGAGTCGTTCCGCGCGGCGGCGAAGTCGGCGTACCGGATGCCGGGCGACACCAACGTCACGCGCTCAGGGGGTACGCCGAGCCGATCCTCGACCTCCGCCACGAGGTAGCGGCTGTTGGCGACGACGAGGGCGGCACGGTCGAAGACGGATCGGCACAGGGCGCGGTCGACCCGCGAGCGGTCGGGCAGCCGGAGCACGTCGCTGCCGTGGGCGAACAACACCAGCGGAGCCCGGAGGCGAGCGGCGAGCGGCCAGGCGAACGCGCCGGTCGGATAGGCGATGTGCGCCTCGACGATCGTGTCGGCGGAATCGCGCACTCCCGAGAGGGCACTGCGCGCGACACCGGCGAGCAGGCTGGCGTACCGCAGCGGCGCCGACGGATGGTCCTCGACCGCGACCACTGTGACGTCGTGACCGAGACGGAGCAGTGCATCCACCCGGTTGGCTACGAACGAACCCCAGGCCGGACGGCGTTCACTCGGCCACAGGTTCGAGACGACGACGACGCGCAGGCGAGGACTCCTCACTGCTCTCGCATGGCGGGGAGGCGACCCCGAACGGGGGTCACATCACACACTGTTCAGGACATAACGGTGGCGAACGATACCCTGCCAGCCTGGAGCGACGAGCCCACGGGATCGCGGGGTCCAACACTGGAGGCAGATGAACGCGCCGGAGCCCCGAGGCGAGACGGGCGACGTGGCGGGCGTGGCCAGCCCGGAGCGGCCGAGCCTGACCGGCCGACTGGTACGCGGCACGCTCTGGTCGATGCTCGGCATCGCCGCCCTTGGCCTCACCCGGCTGATCTACACCGCGCTTGTCGGGCGTACCAGCGACCCCAGCCGGCTCGCCGAAATCAACTCCCAGATCTCGCTGGCGTTCCTCGCGACGTTCGCGACCGCCGCTGCGACGGGTGCGGGCGCGGCGAAGTTCCTCCCGCTCACGATGGCCCGCTCCGGTCCGGCCGCGGCCTCGGCGGTGCGCCGGACGCTCACCCGCTGGACTGTCGTGGCGACGTGCGCCGTGGTGGTGCTCATCGGTGTTCTCGGTCGCTGGCTGCTGCCGGATGCGGCGCTGCCCGACCTCGTCTGGGTGTGCGCGCTCACCGCGGCGTACGGCGCGTACTCCTACAGCAAGTCGGTGTTGTACGGCTACCACCTGCCCGGGCGGTACGCCGTGCTCGAGGTCTTCTCCGACGCCGCCATCCTTGTCCTGGCATTGGCGGCCATCTGGTGGCTACCCGACCTGCTGCTCGCGCCGCTCGTCATCGGGTACGCCGCGTTCGCCGTCGCGGCGGCCCGGTCCACGCCGCGCGACCGACCTGGTCCGATGCCAGAACTCGGCCGGGAACTCCCCGGCTTCGTCGCCTACACCGCGCTTGGCATCGCCGCCGGCCAGGGGTTCTTCCAGGTCTCGATGGTGGTTGCGCGGCACGCGGCGAGCGGCCAGGACGCCGGCGCCTATGCCGCGGCGATGAGCCTCATCACTCCGGCGTTCTTCCTGCCGCGCGCGATGGCGCTCGCCTTCTTTCCCGCAGCGGCGGAGGCGGTCGGGCGTGACGACACGCCGGCGCTCGCCCGGCACACCGACGTGGTGACCCGGCTGCTCGCCCTCACGATGCTCCCTGCGTTCGCACTGGCCGCGATGCTGGGAGGCTTGGCGCTGCGGTTGGTCTTCGGGCCGGCGTACGCGGGGGGCGGCGCGGTCTTCGCGGTCCTCGTCCTCGCGGTCTTCCTCTACGTCGTGGCGGTGCCGTCGGTCAACGTCCTCTCCGCGCACGAACTCGCCCTGGCCCGGATCCCACCGCTGGCCTCGACTGTCGGTGTGGTCGCGGGCACGGTCGTCTGGTTGACGCTCGGCAGCCGGCTCGGCGCGGTGGGCGTCGCCGCGGGATACCTTGCCGGCATGCTCATCCAGGCCGGCGTTCCGCTGGTCGTCGCGTTCCACCGGCTGGGCCTCTGGTCCCCCGCGCGGTTCGCGAGGTACGCGCTGAGTCTCGGCGCCGGGATCGCCCTTGCCGCGTTGGCCGTCCTGGATTCCCGGCCGTGGGTCGTCGCGGGATGCGTGGTTGGCTTCTGCGTGGTGTTCGGGTTGCTGCTCGGCGGCGAGGTGCGCAAGGTCGCGCGGGCGTTGCCGGAATTCCGGAAGGCGGTGACCCGGCCGTGAGGCGCGCGATTTGGGAGACACGCCCTAGTTGGGCACCCGCAGTCGACGGGTGAATCCCGGGACTGGCATGCTGGTGCGACATTTCGGCGGTGGGGGGCCCGGTCCGGGAGGGATAGTGACGACACCGCGGCAGACCCGCGCCGACGATCACACCGTAGCCACCGACTGGGTCGAATCCCGGCGCGCCCGCATCTGTGGCGTACCCGTTCACGTCCTCACCATGGAGGAGTCGGTCGAGGCCGCCTGTGAACTCATCCAGACCGGCGAGCCACACCAACATGTCGCCATCAACGCGGCGAAGGTCGTCGCCGCCCGGCGCGATCCCGTACTCCGGGACATCATCGAGTCCTGCACGATCGCGAACGCCGACGGTCAGTCCGTCGTCTGGGCCAGCCGGCTCCTCGGGCCCCGCCTGCCCGAACGCGTCGCCGGCATCGACTTCATGCTCCGCATGTGGGAGGTCTCGGCCCGGAAGGGCTACCGCGTCTACCTTCTCGGCGCCAAGCCGGCGACGGTTCTCAAGGCCGCGGAGGCCGCGCGCACGCAGGGCGTCGACATCGTGGGTGCCCGCAGCGGGTACTGGAAGCCGGAAGAGGAGCAGGACGTCGTCGCGGAGGTCGCGCGTACCCGACCGGACCTCCTCTTTGTCGGTCTGCCGACGCCGCGCAAGGAGAAGTTCCTCCACCGGCACCTGTCAACGCTTCGTACGCCGCTCGCTGTCGGGGTTGGCGGTTCGTTCGACGTCGTTGCCGGCGAGGTGAGCCGGGCGCCGCTCTGGATGCAGAAGTGGGGCCTGGAGTGGGTGCACCGGATGCGGCAGGAGCCGCGCCGGCTGCTGCGCCGCTACGTCCTCGGGAACGTCGAGTTCGTCGCGCTCGTGCTGCGGGAGGCGTTCGCGAAACTCCGGCGTTCCTCTTCCTCCTGAGATCCATGACGCCCGCGGCCCCCGAACCCCTGGCAGCGCAGGCCCTCAAGGCTCACCCGAGCGAAACCCACCCAAGTCAAAGCCCAAGCCACACCCAGCCGCGCGAAACCCGGCCGACCGCGACCCGGCGTACTCCTGGCGACGTCCCCTGGATTTCCTGGGCGCGCATCGTCGCGATCGTGGGCGTGGTCGCGATCCACGTCTGCTCGCACCTCATCCTGGAGTGGGGCGAGATCAGCGCGAAGCTCTGGCATTTCGGCAACCTGCTGGAGTCCGCGAGCAGGTTCAGCGTGCCGGTGTTCGTGATGGTGTCGGGTGCGACGTTGCTGGCACCGCGGCCTGGCGAGACGCTCCGCGACTTCTACCTGCGTCGAGCCTCGCGCATCGCGATTCCGCTCGTGGTCTGGACCTGCTTCTTCCTGGTCCTCGACGCGTGGAGCCACGGCCGGGAGGTCACGGCGTACACCTTCGTGCAGGGATTCTTGTGGGGGCGGCCGTATTACCACCTGTATTTCCTGTACGTCGTCGCCGGGCTCTACCTCATCACGCCGTTCCTCCGGGTGTTCGTGGCTAACGCCGACCGGCGGCTTCTCGTCGCGGCCAGCGCCATCTGCATCGGCCTCGCGAGCGCCGACAAGGTGCAGCACACCTTCATGGGCGGTGGCGGCTTCAACGCGTTCACCTACTTCATTCCGTTCATCGGCTACTACCTCGCTGGCTACGTCGTTGCGACCACGCGGCTGCCGGCGCCCCGGAAGGTCGTCGCGCTCTGGTCGGCCGGGATCTTTGTCGCCGCCGTCCTCGTCACCCACATGGGCACCTGGTGGCTGATGGCGCAGACCGGCGTCCAACGTGGCCGCCTGCTGTATGAGTACTACTCACCACCGACCATCGCCGCCGCGCTCGCGATGACGCTCCTCCTACGGGCGGTCTTCGGTGACCGTGCGGGCGCCGGCATCTGGCTGGCTGCGTGGAATCCGGCCTCCACGAGCTTCGCCCGTCGGGCCCGCCCCCACCGCCAGGGCCGCGTCGACGCTCCGGGCGTGCGTAGGGTGGCCGACCTGACGCTCGGGGTGTTCCTGCTTCACCCGATCCCGCTCGAGCTGCTGGTCCGGCGGAACCAGCCGGTCTTCTCCTCGGCGTACGTCGACATGGCCTTCCACGTAGGCGTCATCGTGGCGCTGCTGGTGGGCTGTGCGCTGGTCACCCTCGTCGTACGCCAGATCCCACTCCTTCGCCGCCTCGTCTAGAGCGGCGCCCGGGGCCGGGGAGCCGGAAGGGAGCTTCGACAGTCGGCCATCCGTACACTGCCGCGCAGCCATGGCGTCGCGTACGGTAGTCGGGACACAAGAGTGATCGAGACCATGGCAGCCGAAACGCCCGCGGACACCTGTGCCCGGGCCTGCCCGTCGGGGAGCGACCGATGGACAACCGGTACGTCCGGATCGCGGCGGTGACAGCCGCGGTCCTTGCTGTTTTCGCGGTTGCCGCACTGCTCGTCACGACCTATCGGAACGCCAGCAACGCCCAGAGTGCCGACCCGCAGGCGACCTCGACCCCGGTCGACGGCACGCCCGCTCCCGCCGGGCCAACCACGCCTGCGCCGACCACCGCGTCGCCGGGAAGCACGGGGCACGACGAGGAGCAGTACGTACCAGACGCCAAGACCAAGGCCGCTCTCGCCGACGTCACAGTGCGGTTCCTCAACGAGTGGAAGCGGTCCGGCTCCACCGAGGAGCGTGAGCAGCGCCTGCGGCCGTACGCCACCGAGTGGCTCGCCAGCCGGCTCGCCAACGTCGATCCGGCCGAGCTACCCACCGCACGCATTGACGGACGGCCCCAGATCGTTGCGGCCACGCCGTACGCCGCGGGCACCAGCACCCGACTCAGCGACGGCCTCCAGATCCGCTGCAACCTCGTCCTCGACACCACCGGCTGGCGGGTCGCGGAGGTGCTCCCCGACACGGACGCATCGACCCCAACGCCGCCGGCACCTACGTCAGCGAGCCCGTCCCCCAGTGGGTCGACACCCGCGGCTGGGGACGGGGCACCCTGATGGCCGCACCGATCGTCGTCGCGGCGAAGTCGGCCGGCCAGAAGCTGGCCAGAGCCGCCGCCCGGCGGGTGGGCCGAAACACCGCCAACACCGTCGTACGCCGGGGCACCGGTGGCCGCGCCGGCCTACCACCCAACCGGCGCCGGACCACGTACGTCGTGCTCGGGATGGCGGTGGCGTTCATCCCCGTGCTGCTGATCGGCATGGCGGGGTCGATGACGCTCGCGTTGTTCGCGCCGCTCGGGTCCGAGGAGTCCACCACCGGCGAACCCTGCGGACCCACCGGACTCACTCAGAGCGTTCGCGCCGCTGCGGACACCAGCCAACTCGACTCCGAGCAACAGGAGAACGCCGCCGCCATCATCGAGGCCGGGCGGGCGGCGAAGGTCCCGGAGTACGGCTGGGTGGTCGGCCTCGCCACCGCGCTGCAGGAGTCCACGCTGCGCAACATCCCCTACGGCGACCGCGACTCGGTCGGGCTCTTCCAGCAGCGGGCCGCATGGGGTTCGTTCGAGGACCGCATGGATCCCCGGACCTCCGCGACGATGTTCTACACCGGCGGGCAGCAAGGTCAGCCCGGGCTGCTCGACATCACCGGCTGGGAATCCATGACGGTCACGGACGCCGCGCAGGCGGTCCAGCGGTCGGCGTACCCCAACGCCTACGCCGACGACGAACCCCTCGCCCGCGCGATCGTGGCGGAGTACACCGGTGGCAGCACCGACCCCCGAGACTGCGGGTTCCCGCCCGGCATGCAGTGCCCGCCGACGCCGTGGCCACAGGTCGAGCAGGGCCTCACCCCTGACGCGATCGTGGTGCTGCGGTGCACCTACCAGAAGTTCCCGCAGTTCGAGCAGTTCTATGGCGTGGGACAGCGACCGACAGGCGGTGACGGCGACCACGCCAACGGCCGCGCAGTGGACGCGATGCTGCCGTTCGACGACTACAAGACCCAGGCGGCCAAGGCTTACGGCTGGACGGTCGCGAACTGGCTCGTCAACAACCGCTCCATGCTCGGCGTCAAATACATCATCTTCGACAAGAAGATCTGGTCGGTCGCGCGGCAGAACGAAGGCTGGCGCGATTATGACCACTACTCCGGATGTACGAGCGACACCTGCCTGCACTACGACCACGTCCACGTGTCGGTCTACGGCGACGCGGCCCGCCTCCCCGACACCGGCGACTGGGTTCTGCCGGTGCCTCCCGGGAGTTACAACCTGACGGCGCGGTTCGGCGACTGTGGCCGGCGCTGGGAGGACTGCCACACCGGCCTGGACTTCGCGGCGAGTGAGGGTACGCCGGTGCGGGCGGCCGCCGCGGGCACGGTCGTCTTCGCCGGGCGCGCCGGACCGTACGGCAACCTGGTCAAGATCGACCACGGCAGCGGCGTCGTCACTTCGTACGCTCACCTGCGGGCCTTCGCTCCTGGCGTCGAGGGCGCGACTGTCATCGCTGGCCAGATGATTGGCGAGGTTGGCACGACCGGCAACAGCACGGGGCCGCACCTGCACTTCGAGGTCCGGGTCGCCGGCCGACTGCAGGATCCCGAACTCTGGTTGTCTGGACACGGCGTCCCGCCCTAACAGGGGTTTACCGTGGCCGCGGCCGTGGCTGGTTGCACATCTACGCCGAGCAACTACTGTTCGCGATGTGCTCGTGAACGCGGGTGCGCACGTGCGCGACCGTCCCACCCGGGCACGCAGGCAGCAGAAAGGGCGATACGACGTGACCATGACCCCGGACCCCGGGTCACCTGAAGGAGGTTCCAACGGAGACGCCAACGGGGCTTCCAACGGAGGTACGGACGACGGTGCCGATCTGCCACTTGAGCCGGCGGTCGCGTTCGGGGTCGAAGGTTATGACCCTGATGATCCGTGGAATGCCGTCCTTTGTGTCGAGAGCGAAAACGCGGTGACGGTTCTACCGTTGACGCCGAGGAGCCTGGACTATCTCGTCGCCACCCTGGGCGAGGTCCGGGACACACAGCGACTGGCGCTGGGAGTGGATCCCACCGGAGAGGCCGAGCCGGCGCCAGACGAACGGTCCGGCACGTTGCAGCAGGTTGCCCGTGCCGCCCGGCTGGCAACGGGCAGCGCGCCGGTTGCCCGACTGTGGAACACCTCGACGCAGGGCCGGCTGATCATCATCGGAGGTGCCGCGTTGTTCGTCGCCCTCGGGATCGTCGCGTCCGTGCTCACTCGATAGCGTTCGAAGCCCCACCGCCAGGGAGTCAGTTGTGAATGACCAGCAGCCCCACAACACCGAAACGTCGACCACCGGCGCTTCCGGGGGCGACGGCCGCGAGGAGCCGTTCGGCATGTCCGATGCCGGGTCTGAGAACGACGACCGGTCGTACGACGTGCACATCGGTGTGGGACGCCCCTATCCACGTCTGCAGGGCCACGGGAGCGAACCTCGAATGACGCAACCCACGCCATCGCCTGATCCGTCGGCGCCAGCGCCCGCTGACGTACGCGCCGACGAGGCTGCTCCGGAATCCGATCCGGCGCCCTCCGAATCGGGAGCCGCTGACGCTGACGCCGACGCGCATCAGGCGGAGACAGGACACGAAACGGCCGCCGGGCAGGAATCCGTCGGCGAGGTGGAGTCGAATACCCAGCGGACGATCCGCGACTTCGCCGAGCTTTCCGGATGGTCGACCGGCCCGGTGTCGGGCCCGGCGTCCGACCCGGCGGCAGGACGTTCCTCCAGTGCCCCGCCAGGAGTGGGTTCGTCCTCCACAACGCCTGGCTCGAGGGAAACCGCGCCAGGTAATGCCGGGAGCTCGCCAGCCACACCGCCCGCACCACCGTCGTACTGGACGCCGCGTCCCACCGAGACCCCGGCGTCACCGCAGGCCCGGCGCAGGGGGACCGAGGGTTCGTCGGCGTACGACCGGGCGGGTTCGTCGGGGCAGCCCACGACGCCCGCGCACGGTGGGACGTCTCAGCAGTCTGGTACGCCGGCACAGATGCCCGCTGGCGTAGAAGGTCAGCGGACGTCCGGCGACCATGGACGGTCACAGCAGCGGCAGGCGCAGCCGGGGTACGCGAATCCGGCCGACCAGCCGACCGAGGCGGCGTACGGTCAACACCCGCACGGCCGGCAGACACAGAGCCAGGCGCAGGGGCAGAGTCAGGGGCAGGCGCCGGCGGCCCCTATCCCGTCCGCGCAGAGCTACTCACAAACACCGACGCCGCAGGCCCCGGCGCCTTACCCCCAGAGCCAGGCGGCGCACGGAGCGCAGCAAGGTCAGTCGTCCCGACCGGTCCAGGGCAGTTCGTCGAGGCCGCCGGTCCCGCAGCGCCTGGCCATGGGAGCAGGGCTCGACGACGAGGACGACGAGTTCATCGAGGATCTCGCCACCCAGCAACGCAGGCCAGTGCCGCGCCACGGTTGGCAGGGTGCGCTCTACCGGATCAGCCGGATCAACCTTGGTCCGGGCAGGCGGGACCGCGAAGAAATCGAGCTTCGTCAACGCCTGAACCGCCAGCTCCGGCGTACCCGCGGCTACTGCGGTTACATCGGCATCGCCTCCGAGAAGGGCGGCGTCGGCAAAACCACCCTCGCCGCACTGCTCGCCGCCGAACTCGCCGAGGGGCGTCGCGAATCCGTCGGGGTCGCAGACCTCAACCCCGACCTGGGTACGCTGCCCGATCGTCTTGGCGTACGCCCCCATCACTCCATCCGCGACCTCCTCGCGCACGTTGAGGAAATCCCGTGGCGCTATCACGTCCATGACTTCATGGAGAAGGTGCCCGAGATGAACGTCCGGGTGCTCGCGGCCTCCACGGACCGCAAGATCCGGCACCAGCTCAGCGTCTCGGATGTCGAACTCCTCGCCGAACTGTTCGCGCCGTTCTTCTCGTTCGCGATCCTCGACAACGGCACACACATCACCCACGAGGCGATGCTGGGGACCCTCCGGATCGCGCACGGCATGGTGCTGGTCACCGACAACACCAAGGACGGGGCCAACCTCGCTCGCAAGACGCTGCAGTTCCTTACTGACAACGGTTTCCCGGAGACGCGCCGCCGGATCGTGCTGGCTGTAGTCGCCAAGGAAACCGCGAGCCCGGTGAAGGTGCGCGCCATCGAGCGGGCGTTCCAGGACCACGTGCGCGCGCTGGTCGTCGTCCCGTACGACCCGGCACTCGACGGCGGCGGCAAGATCCCGTTCCGGGACCCGAATGCCATCCACAAGCTCCTGCGCCCTCAGACACGGGAAGCGGTACGCGGGCTCGCCGCGATCCTCATCGACGACCTCGTCTCCTGAGAATTGTTGATCCGTACAGTTCTTCTCGATCCTCTCTGGTGAGGAGGCGGCATCGCTGATGCGGATCCGCCGGCCAACCCCCGGGCCAGGCAGGGCCGTGGGGATTGACCTCGGCACCACGTATTCCGCGGTGGCGAGAGTCAACGAATTCGGCAAGCCCGCGATCCTGCCCAACCGCGACGGAGAGAACATCACGCCGTCGGTGGTGTTCTTCGCTGGCGAGCAGCCGATCATCGGGACGATGGCGAAGCGGTCCGCGGTGACGTCGCCGCTGGACGTCGTACAGTTCGTCAAGCGGTCGATGGGAGATCCGACCTGGCGGTTCGAAACCGAGGCGGGCACCGCGTACCGGCCGGAGGAGATCTCGGCGCTGATCCTCAAGCGGCTCAAGGAGGACGCCGCCCGTACGCTCAACGCGGACGTCACTGACGCGGTCATCACCGTGCCGGCGTACTTCGACGACGGACCACGGCGCGCCACCATTGACGCGGGAACGATCGCCGGCCTGAATGTGCTGCGCGTCCTCAACGAGCCCACCGCGGCCGCCCTGGCGTACGGCATCGACGGCATCGACGGCACGGCATCCGAAACCATCTTGGTCTACGACCTGGGCGGCGGAACCTTCGACGTGACGGCGATGTGGATCCATGCGGACGAGTTCAGGGTGTTGGCCACCCATGGCGACCGCAACCTCGGTGGCTTCGACTTCGACAACGCCTTGATGCGGCTCCTGGACGAGCGTTTCGTCGCCGCGGGTGGGCCGAGCCTGCTGGATGTCGACGAATGGGAAGCTGGCCTGCGCGAGCGAGCCGAGGTTGCCAAGCACACCTTGACGACGGTTGACCGGACGCGGGTTGCCTTGTCCGCGGGGGGATTCTCGACTGTGGTGCCGGTGACGCGGGCGGAGCTCGAGGACGTGACCTCGGCGCTGCTGAGCCGGACCCGCGACATCGCCGAGCAGGTTGTCGAGGAGGCCGGGCTCACCTGGACGTCAGTCGACCGGATTCTGCTGGCAGGCGGTGCGACGAGGATGCCGATGGTACGCCGGATGCTGGCGACGGTTTCGGGTGTGAAACCTGATGGTTCGGCGAACCCTGACGAGATCGTCGCCTTGGGCGCCGCCATCCAAGCTCACCTGCTGACAACGGAGGACGACTCGCCCTCTGCCATCCGTGCGAGGGGTACGCCAGCGATGCGCCGCCCCGTCATCCACGACGTCACCTCCCACGGCCTCGGCAAGCTGCTCTACGAACCTGGCACTGACAGGCTGGTAAACAGCGTCATCGTCCCGAGAAATACGGAGGTTCCAGCCAAAGGATCATTGGTTTCCTACACGCGCT
Organism: Actinopolymorpha alba DSM 45243; assembly: GCF_000373925.1. Lineage (GTDB taxonomy): Bacteria > Actinomycetota > Actinomycetes > Propionibacteriales > Actinopolymorphaceae > Actinopolymorpha > Actinopolymorpha alba. Next base: position 33,421 of record NZ_KB892743.1, read on the forward strand.
ATGAAAACCAAGATCGCCTGAGGAGCAGGATCACCCAGGGAGACGATAAAGATCCCGCCACCGTACAAACGATCGGCTCAGAGACATTTCCCATAACCAAATATCCAAAAGGCGCTCCGTTCGAGACCTATCTTGCCTACGACGCTGACCAGACAGTCTTCGTGGAAGTGAAGGACCTCACCGCCGACAAGCTCGTCGGGACGTTTGAGATTCATAACGTGGCCAACATGCAGGAGGAGGAAATCAGGAACGCGGCCGAGCGCATCAGACTCGTATCGCCGGACTGATTGAGCTTTCCCTTCTTCAATGATTGGCACTCGGAAGTTTCGTCGAGACCGCACGACCGATCCGATCCATTCGCCTCTCGTCAAGGCGCAACCGCTGCGAGCGAGCCCAGTCGCTCAGCCGCTCACCCCTTGCCAGCACCGCTTTGGAGGAACCTCCCTCTCCGGTGCCCCCGTGAATGAGGGCGAGTTCGATCAGGCCGCCAGCTAGCTCGGTCTCATCCCAGAAGACAACGAGTCCGTTCACATCTTCCGGGTCGACGCCGAGGAGGTTAGTAATATCGCGGACCGCCTCCGCGATCGGACGTAGGCGGACGGCGAGCATTTTCACGTCGCCATCGAGTGCGTAGGCTTCGTCGTGCGTGCTTCCAGCCTGACCAAGAGAGACCAGCTCAACCCTCCCCTCCCAGTGTCTGGTCGCCACCACAAACACACCCGCAGGCCCCACCACGAGGTCCTCGATCTGTCGACCGTCCGGGAGCACGCGGGGGCCAAACTGCTGCCAGCCTGCGCCGAGGTCGGCCAGGGCCTCCTGAGTTCGGTGCACGCCCCGGATGTGGGCCGCGCCGTCCGAGGTTGACGTCGACGTCTTGTCCGGGGAACGTCCGCTGCGTCGATCGCGGTGAGCACACCACGCGACGACCCCCATCGCAAGGCACAGTCCCATGATCGGCACCACCGCAGGCGCGAGATACGCCACCACACTCGCGCCGACAAGCACAGCATGCGCAAAAAGAACCGTTACCGCCGCGTTCCTGCGGCTGTTCTTGATCCCAAGCCAGCTTGCAACGACGACAACACTGCCGAACAGCCAGAACGCCAAACCAAGCTGGACAGGAGAGACCGACTCGATACGGTTGCCAACCCAACGGGTCGTCGCAGACGTGAGAACGAACATCACCGCAAGAGACGCCGCCGCAGCAGCAGCGGCCGGGCTACGCCGCCACCACAAGGCAAACCCGAGCAATACCAGGGCACCAACCACAATGACCGTCGCGGCGTCATCCCGTAAGGCGAGTACGAGCAACGCGAGGGCAACGATCCCGGCGGCTCCTACTCCCAGGAGCCTCCAGCGTCCACGTCTGCGGTTGTCTCCCGGACCAGACGAAATCCCACGCTCACGAATCGTCAACATCATCATCAGGGAGGCGGAGGACCAGCATCATCGTCCTCACCAGTGGGCTTTCGCTCGGTTAGGACCCTCTGGCGTTCTCGGATGCGCCTCATCTCGGCGTCGCGGCCGATGCGCTCGCGGGCGGCGTAGGCGGCGAACTGTGCGTCATGACCGATGCGGGTACGGCTGACGGCGCCCGTCTTGCTGCCTCGTACCATTCCGCTCACCGTCCCGGCAACCATGCCGGCGCCCGTTCGGCCCGCCTGCCTGGCCTCCCGGTAACCCGCCGTCATCCCGGCGCCAGCCCCAGCCGCCAGGCCAGTCGCGATCCTCCCGGTCGACCGCATGCCGCTGGTAAGGCCCGAGTCTGACACCGCCACGCCCGAGTGGGATGTCTCCTGGACGATCTGCGGCGCGATTGCACCGCTCCGCAGGGCGGTCAGGAGTTTCCAGATCGCGGCCGCGGCGACCAACATCAGGAAGATCTTGATGACCGTGCCGCCTTCTGCGACCTGCAGAACGTTCAGAACGGCGAGCAGAAGCGCCAGCACCAGGCCGAACACGCAACGCAGGAAGACCGCCTGCACCATGATGCCCGCCACCATCCGGACGATTCGCCGGGCGGGTGGGAAGGCCGCGATCGCTCCCACGACCGGAATGAAGATCCAGGCCATCAGGAAGACCGCGTGCCAGAAAATGGTGAGGAGCGCGAGAATCCCCACGAAGACGAACGCAATAAGGTTCACGAAGAGCGCGGCGATCGCGGTCGCCATCCGGCCCGTCGGCTGCGTACCCCGCCAGAACTCGTAGTTAGGTGAGTAGTTCTGCGCGACCTTGTACTGCACGCCTTTCCACAGGAAGTAGTGCTGCCCAGTGTCGATCGCTTTGCCGTCCGCCTCGTCGAGCGTTTCGTTCCGGGACAGCGCCTGCGCGATCACCTGCTGCACCGCGAGGTTGATCTTCGCTTCTGACTGGCCCGGTGCGGCTGGGCGGTTGACGCAGCGGTACTCGATGCTCTCGGGACCCTGTGGTCGTTGGTACTCGGGCGGCTGGCCGTTCGGGCAGTAGTCCTTGCCGCCGAACTTCAGGTCGTCCACCTTGAGCTGCCGGTCCGTACCAAACTGCCCGTTGACCCACGGCTGGAACAGCAGGATCTCGTAGAGCGTGCAGGACGAGATTCGCTTGCCGAGGTTGTAGGTCAGGGCCCGCTGCGGGTCGTCGGGCGCGGGCTTGAGGTTCGGCGTTCCCACCTGCTGTGGCGTCGGCACCGTCGGCAGATAGCACGGGCTCGACGCATCGCGGTTGCGGTTGATGATCGCCAGATCCATCACCGCGGAATTGAACTCCGAGGTGTACTTGTCGACCGCACTCGTGACTTTGACGTAGTTGTTTCCGGCGAGGATCGCGGCGATCGCCACCACAATCAGGGCTGAGCTGATAACGCCGGCATAGGTCTCGCGGGCGTCGGCGCGTCGATGGATCCTGGTCAACACCCAGACCCCGGTCACCGCGACCGCCACTGCGACGGCTGGCACCCCCACCATGGTGTTCAGGTTGCTCAGCAGACTCTGCTGTGCATCGTAGAACGCCGAAAAGGGCGCCTCGTTGCTGGCGAGCTGCTTCACCCCGATGGTGAGGCCGCCGAAGAAGCCACCCACCGAGAAGATCATCTGCGCGATGTTGGTCGCAGACGCGTCCATGATCGAACATTGCTTCTCGAAGTTCTCTTCGGGCTTGTCGGCGTTGAACTTCGTGGGGTCGTTCTTGACATCCTCCTTCAGATTCTTCGGCGTGTACGACCACAGGAGTCCACGCGGCCCGGCGACCTCGAGCAGGGTGTGATCCGAAGGGTTCGTCTGACGACCGCGTTTCGCCTTGTCCGGATCGGCGTCCGGCTCCACGTCCTCCTTGGCGATGATGGGAATCCAGGCGGTCATGCCCGCGCCGCCGTGCTCCGGACCGGCGTTCGAGATTTCGCCGCTACCGAAGGGACAGTCCCATGGCGCCGCCTGCGCGGGTGAGACGGCCAGCGAGACGCCGAGCAGGGTGCCCGCGAGTACACCGACCGCGGCCAGCGCACGGCCGAGTCGGCGGATGCGCGGCCGCCACACCCGATGGAGGGAGTGCCGCCGGCGCGGAGGAGCCGCCGCGGTCGCGGGTACGGCAAGGAGGAATTCGACCTCGCGGTCTTGTCCCAGCCGCCTGCGCGGTCGGTGTGTGGCTCCGGCCCCGCGCGGGCTTCGCCCGCCTGGGCCCACCCCCACCATGTGGATCCGGCCCCCACGGGCTTCGCCCGCAGGGCCCACCCCCACCTCGCTCACACGGAGATCCCTTCGTCGGCTCGCACATCGTCTTGGGCAAAGTCGTCGTCCGTCGCCGGCGAGGTCGGGGTCGGTGTCGTGGTCGCCGATACGCCATCCACCAGTGTCGACGCCTCTTCGACAATCCGCCAGTCATCGACGTCGGCAGATGGGTCGATCGCCTTGAACCGCGCCTCCAGATGGGGGTTGCTCTGGATCGCCGCCGCGAACTCGAAGAACGCCCGGTCCACCTCCACGCTCGCGAGCTCGGAATCGACGTCCCGCATCACGCACTCGCCGTCCCGCAGCGACTTCAGCGTCTCGATCATCGGCCGGTCATCGGTCAGGCGGTTCAGGAGCGGCAACGTCTGTGCGGTATCCGCGTCAGAGTGGTGCCGGAACGCGAACACCGTGTGGATCTGGTTGGTCCCCGCCGCCTTCGCGTCCACGTCTTCGGACTCGATGCGGGCCAGGTCACCGGCCTGCTGGGTGATGAGGACGACCCCGATGTTGAACGCCCGACCCTGCTTGAGGACGAAGCTGATGAGGTCGCGGCCTTCGCCGGTGCTGGCGACGCTGTACGCCTCGTCGACGAACAGCATTTGCGGACGCCAACCCTTCGCCGTATCGCGTTCGGTCGTCTCTTCCAGCATCTGGAAGCCGAGCCGGGTCACCAGGTAGATGATGCCGCGGGCGATGTTGGCCGAGGAGCTGTTGCCGTGCGCCCGGGGAAGCCCGCGCAGCGTGATGATGGTGCGGCGCTTGCCGCTGTCATCTACCGCGACCGTCGACTCGCGGGCGAACGCCACCCGGGCATAGGGGTTCTTCCGCAGGTCCTCGAGCACCGCCGCCGCGAACCGCAGGTCGCGTACCTCCGTATCGGCGACCCCGGCGTCCCGCACGCGTTCGAACTCGTCGACCACCATCTGCAGGACGTTCCACGTCGTTGGCCGCGGCACGTTTCGCTCGACGTCCTCACGGGTCGCCTCCGGGTGTGCCGAACGGAACGCCGCCACCTCCCGGTCGTACTCGTTCACCATCACCGAGAACGCCTCGACGACATACCCACTGATCCGGCTCCACGCCACCTCGCCGAGGAAGATCTCCAGCATCGCCTGCGCGTGCATCCGGCCCTCGGTCACGGTCGCCGACGTGAGCAGCGGATCGAGGTTGCCGGCCCGACCGCGGAGCGGGTCGATGATCTCGGTGTCCCGCCAGTACGCCTCGTTGATCGGCTGGAACGGACACCCAGCTTCCCCCAGGCAGCCGTCGGCCGCGTGTCGCATGAACTCCGAATCGAGCACCTGCGACCCGAACGCCAGGTAGTAGGCCATCCGGGCGGCATCGATCTTCGGGTCGATGAAGACGCAGCGTACGCCGGCCTCGGATTCGTAGTGGAACATCTTGAGCGCGAGAGTGGTCTTGCCGCCGCCAGACGCACCGACGATGACGACGCCCGCGCCGTTCTCCCGAGCGATCGCGGAGTGCGCGGAATAGTGGACGGGGTAGTGACCGTCGCGGGTACGCCCGACAAGGATGCCCTGCCAGCCCTTGGCGATACCGTCCCGGCCCACGACGGCGCGGTCACCGACCTGGGTCGCCGTCGTCAGCAGTGCGACTCCGAGTTGGTCCAGCTCCTGCAACCGACGGAACGGCGCGATCCGGCCGATCGGCGACTTGTCACCGTCACCAGGAAGCACGTTGTAGAGAAGGCGGTACTGCAACCGCTTCGGGCGGAGGATGGTGGCGTCGAGCGCCTTGGCGAAGAGGCGTTCGATCCGCTTGCGGCGGTTCTCCAACTCCTCGGGCGTCGGCGCCGAAAGGCCGAGGAGCAGCTGCGACTCCATGCCGGGGAACGGCCGGCTGTCCTGCTCGTCGACCAGGTGGTTGGCGCGCTCGACCTGCTCAACCAGCAGGGAGTCGATGCGGGCGCTGGCCCGATCCATGTCGCGCGCCTCGTCCTCGAGGTTGTCGCGGATCTTCTTACCGCGGTCGCGGAGCTCCTCCGGTGGCAGCAGGATCCCCCGCCACGACACGACCACCGGGAAGTCGAGACGCTTGAGGATCCGACCCCAGGCGCGGGACTTCGCGAACCTGATCGCGTCTGGCCAGCCGGTCGCCACGAGCGTGGTGAGGTAGGTCTTCTGGTCCTCGCCGGTGTCGTCGTCGATGACGTTCACCTCGAGGCGGCTCTTGTGGTTGGGCGCCCGGAAGTCCGCCGCGAGCTCGAACTCGTGCGCGCCCCACGGTCGGCGGTCGATCGCCTGCTCGTCAGGGATCGGCAGGTGCCCGAAGAGGCAGGTGCGGATGATGCGTACCAGATCCCGCCGCAGCATGGGCTGGACGCCGATTCCGGAGTCGACCGCGACGGCGTACACCTCGTCGGCCCGCTCGTGCCACTCGGCGATGACCGCAGGATCGAAGTACTCGTCGTGAACGCCGGTCGCCTGGTCAGCGATCGCCGCGACCGCCGCCGAGCCGCCGCCACGGCTGTCACCGAGCTGACCGATACGCATCAGGAAGACGACGTCGTACTGCGCGCCGAGGCGATCCTGGGTGATCGCCCGGCCGGATTCGCGCCTGATCAGCTTGCGGTAGTTGTCGGTGGGTTTCCACGCGCGTTCGAGCAGGTCGAGGGTCCAGCCACGCAGGTCGGGACGGCGCGGTACGAGCATCACCTGGAACTGCGGCCGATGGAACTCCCGCGCCACCTGGTGCAGCAGGTTGGGTAGCTTCAGCGCCTCGGGAACGAGGTCGTCGCTGGTGATGTGCTCGTCGGTCGTCGTCGTGATGAAGAAGCCGGTCCAGACAGACCTGCCCCACACGAAGATGATGTCGTCGCCGTAGCGGTACGGCAGGCGTTCGCGTTCGGCCCGGGGCTCGCGGGCTGGTTTGTTCTGGGTGGGCTTGTCGTCCCCGCCGCCGGCGTTGAAGACGAAGATCGCGATCGCGCCGATACCGACGACGCCCAAGGCGATGAGCGGCAGGAGATACAGCGGGTTCATGCGACCGACTCCTCCATGTGGATCCGGCCCCCACGGGCTTCGCCCGCAGGGCCCACCCCCGCCTCACACTCGGGTACGTCCCCGGCGTACGGAGGTGCGGTGTCACCGGACTGGCGGCGGATCAGCCGGTCCGCGCGTCCGGCCCGCGCCTCGGCCAACGCGCGGTGCCAGCGGGGGTGCACCGGATGCCAGAGGATGACCCGCCAGTGCACCATCTCTGGTTCCACGTCCGCCGCGAGGCCGTGGATTCGCCGAGGCTGCAGGAAGAGGTAGTCGGCGGCCACCAGGAGGTTCTGCTCCGTCGTCAGTCCGTTGCGCCAGCGTCGCGGCCACAACGAGTAGATGGCGATGGCGATGGTCAGACAGCCGAGGATCGTCCAGAGGTTGAGCGCGATCGCGGGCAGCACGGGCGCTGCCGCCATGACGCCGCCGAGCAGGCCGAGGAACACCACACCCGCGATGACCAGGGCCCGCAGGTCGATCCCGCCGATGATCGTCAGCGGGACGCCCTCGGCGAGGTTCCACAGCTTCTTACGCCGCCGCTCGAGGTCGGTGTGATCGAAGGCGACGTACCGCCCCGAAGGCTCGGCCATTCGTTACCTCCCCATTTACGAGTTGGCCCTCGCGGACAACCGTGCGGCGAACTGCGTACGCGTCACTGGCCGCCGACCTGCTTGCCGATCGCACTGAGCAGCGCGGCGATACCCGATGCACCTCCGATGAGCAGCGCGGCGAACGCGACGACACCCATGTTCTGGATGGCCTCGCGGAAGTTGTCGCCGCGACGGATCGCGAACATGACCTTGAATCCGATGATGATGATCGCCACGGTGAGCGCGCCGACCGCGACTCCGGCCAGCAAGCTCTGGATCCGGCCGAAAAACGCGTCGAGTTGCGACCCACCGGACGCCACGATCACGAGGTCGCCCATCTCCCACTACCTTCCTCAGTTATTTCTCAATCACGGGGCGCGAGCACTGTAATGAACACTGCGGGGCTCTTGTCGTAGAAATCCGGTGTCAGCCCCCCTTCAAATCGGGGACGCCGCCCCGCACGTCCCTGACCGCCCACTCCTGGCTGGGGCTTGACGCCTGCGTCGTCTTCACCAGCTGCAGGCGGTACGCACGGGTCTCGACGGCGCCGCTGCCCGAGCCGGGGCTGCGCCAGTTGACCCACACCCAGGCTTCGGTCACCATTCCGGTCTTCCAGGTGTACGGCCCGCCCGACGTGTCCACGCCCTTGGGCAGGAAGACGCGAACCTCCCTGATCGTGGGCTCCGTCACGGTGCCACCCAGCCCGGTGGTGGTCCGGCTGGTCGCGTCCGGCGTCACGAAACGTTGGAGCGCGGGAGCGTTCGAGGCGCCCCACGCGGCGAAGAACTGCTGGAAGAACTCCCCCTCGGTCAACGCGTCACCGAGGCCACCGTCGACGTTCGCGGGTGCCTTCGGCTCGGGCGCCGCGGCGAGGTTGGGCTGCGGCATCTCCCCGAGGTCTCCGACGATGCGCATACCGTCGGCCGAGGACAGGTTCGCGACGTACACCGGCACCGCGACGATCCGACTGCCGGCGCTCGTCAGAGCCCGTACGGTCATCATGCGGGACTTACCGGCGTACCCGGGGACGTTGATCGGCTCGGACTCGCCGGTCCAGCTGGTGTCGACGACGGTCTGGGCGCCGGTGCCGTTCCAGCCGCAGGTGGGGTCGGTACCAGTCGAGACGTACTTCTCCAGCTGCGCCTCCCGCTGGTTGTTGGCGCCCGGGGTCGCATCGTGCGTGAGGCAGATCCGGGCGTAGTCCGCTGCGAACCTCCCCGCCTGCTCGAGCGGGAACTCCGTCAACCGGAAGCGGGCGATGTCTGCGCTGCTCAGCTGGTACGTGTTGTCCTTTCTGATCCCGTAGCCCAGAGAGAACGCGAGGTACGCCACGATCCCGACCACGACCAGGCACGCGGAGAGGACGAGGGTCACCCTTACGGCGGCGTGGGCACCACGACCGCCGGAGAACCGGCCGCCAGGAGCGGGTACGTCGAAAGTGCCAGGTTGGCGGGCGTTCTTGGCAGCCGCGTTCTTCCTGGACTGGCGCCTCGACTGACGCTTGGACTGGTTGGACTGCTGGTTGGAGCGGGCGTCCCTGCGCTCCTCGCGGCCTTTCGGCGGGCGAGCACTTCCGCGGCCACCTCGCGGGCCTCGGGCTTCCGTACCTCGAGCATCGTCGTTATCTGTGAGCCGACCCACGGAGGGCGTTGCCGGCCGGCGTTCGGCTGCCTGGCGATCGGCCGCCCGACGTTCGGCGGCCCGACGTTCGGCGGCTTGGCTCGTCGCTGGTCGGCTCGACCCGCGAGACGTCTGCCGACCCGGCACGCCGGAACCGGCTGGCGTGAACTCGTCGTCCTGTTCCTCTTCGGAGGGCGGATATCCATGCCGAGATTGAAATCCCGGTTCGGCTGGACTGGCGTCTGGGACCGGGTCCGAGTCCGGCTCCTGCCCAGGCCAGAAGCTGTCTGGTTCGGCGTGCTCGACCGGAGGGTATGCGGGGGCGGGTGGCTGGCTGAGGTCGCCGTTCACTGAAGGACGTCGAACCTCGAGGTCCTGGTCGACGGGCTGGGGGGCCGGGACCGGCGGCGCTTCCGGGCGTCCGAACCGATGGCCGAACTCAGGCGTACCCGTGTCCGTCACGCTGTCGTCAACCGGCGCGCGGTCGGGGTCCTGCGGGGGTACGTCCTCGTACGGTGCCGGCACACCTTCGTCAGGAGACGCCGAAGTCGAGGGCGCGTCGGGTTCCTCGGCCTGCGAGGTCCGTCGCTGCCAGGAGAAACGCATCCGGGACAGCGGTGTGGGGGGTTCGTTCGGCTCTGTCATGACCCTACTGTTCTCGGCTGCTTGCCCGTCGTAGTCACGATAAGCGCGAAGACCTCCCCTGTGCGTCTTAGGACAGACAGATATGGACTTGCCGCACTCGACCTGACTCAACCACCGCGAGAGTACGGCCGCAAGCTGACACCAACCACCCCTCGCTACTCAACTCCCCCAAGGCTCCGTACGGCCATGATAAGCGGCTAAACGGACAAAATGATCACTGGTGGGCCCCGGCGTGTGGCCCGGTCCTGCAGGCGAGTCAGGTGGGGTGGCGAGGGCTGGTGCTGCCTTGCTCACAGCGCCCCGGCGTTGGCTTGCCCGACTGGTCGATTGGTCTGGCTGTTGGGACCTGCATGATCGCTGGCTGCTGATCCAATTCGTCCGCGGAAGACAGCGGCGCACCTACCCTCCCGCAGGCGCGCCCCGCCGGGAACGACTGATGGGCTTGCCGACCGAGCCAGACAATCGACGCGAACCTTCACCTATCCACAGGAGACAGGCCTGTGGATGACGATCTACTCGGATGGTGGCAATCCGGTTACGATCCCCGGCACGATGACAGCCATGACGACATCACACCTGCGCCGCCTCGCCGTCGCCGCCGCGGCATCCGGCGCGCTCGCAGTCACCGCCGCATGCACCGGCAACCCCGAGCCACGAACCACCTCCACAGCGACATCGAGTACGACACCCACCGCCAGCGCAACCCCGTCCCCGACAACCCCGACACCGACCCCCACCCCCACCCAAGACCTCGAAGCCCAACTCCTAAGTGCGACGAACAGGTTCTACAGCGAGATCAGCAAGGCCTATCAAACATTGGATATAAGACCCGTAGAGGCACTCTTAACACCCGGATCCGATGCCGCAAGTGGATATACCGATTACATCAAGGACGCCAAGTCAAAGGGACACAGTTTTCGAAAAGTCCCGAACTACAGGGTCAGCTCTTTTACTCTCGCGTCAGCGAACGTCAACGACAACACCAGGGAGGCAGTTTTCACTCAATACGCAAGCGGCCTGACCGAGGTCGACCAGGGCGGACAAGTGGTTACATCTTTAGAGTCAGAGTCAGGTAAGACCCGTATCGTCTTTATGAAAGTAGGGGATCAGTGGCTAGTGGAGAGGCAAGACATCATCTCGTAAACGCTCAACACGGCATAGCCATCGCATTGTTGATTTTGATAACACTCGTTTCCGCGATGCTCGATGCGACTGATGCTTTCGCTGCCACTCAGTCGGGTTGTCAGCGCTGTGGACCAAAGCCACCCCCCACTCCATCCCCTCCCGATGGAAGGGAAGGGAGGTTCGTTGGCGCCGCCCTCTTTACTAGGGACGGAGATGTACTTTCCGCGCCAGGGGGTAGCCGAGATTGCGCCGACTGTGAATGGCTTGTGATGGAGATGTGCTCGCAGGGGAAAGGTGATGGCGGCTGGGGTTGTAGGCAACGCCAAGATTACTGTCAGCAGACAGGACAAGTTGGCAGCCCCTTCAGCGTGTGGCTTATCGAGCCGAGCGGGAACTCAACCTTCGTCCGCTACGTGTGTATCGGTGACCCTGAGGACATCCTCACGGTTGAGGATGTAGGCGAAGAGATCAAGAAGCAATGGGTTGCGTACGTGCCGGAGCAAAAGCCGACGATGCAGCCGCCAAATGGTAAGGCTCTCGTGAACCTGCCAGCTATCTTCCACTCGGGCCAGCCAAAGGAGATGCCAGAGACCTCTGCCGACGTTTTCAACTTCACGGTGAACGTTAAGGCGAGGGGGGAGTGGGCCTGGGAGTTCGCGCCCGGGGTTACGAGGACCTTCGACGTACCGGGCAGCACCTACCCCGACGATGAGGTCTCGCACACCTACGCCCAAAGCGGCCCACAGAACGTCGTCCTCAACACCAGGTGGTGGGGCTCTTTCACAGTCGGCAATGAAGGACCATGGGACATCGAGACACCCGCCACCCAAGGCCCCTACGAACTACCGCTCGAGGTTGTCGAGTCATCCCCGGTCCTCGGGAGATGACGCTCTCGCAACACGCGGAGCGGGTCGAAAACGGGTCAGAGCAGGTCCAACGAACGACCCAGCGTGCCGTGGCTCAAAGCCAGTTTCCGTTGTACGGGCCACGGCCGCATCCGGGTTCGGGTTCGGGTTCGGGTTCGGGTTCGGGTTCGGGACCGCACGAAAACACGGACAGCGCATCCACCCGCCCGCCTCACACGCCAAGGAGGCGAGCAATCTCCCGCGCCGGGCGCTGCGACTCCGCGCGCAGGACCTCCAGCCGATCCAGGTACGCCTGATCCGGACCCTCCAGCGCCTTGCGGACCTCCGCCACCAACGCATCGTGGTCAACCGGCCCAGGCAAGGTAGCCGCCACCGGCTGCCCGACCTGCGTTGCGAACGCCGCGACCTTTGGGTCATACGACAATGCCACGAATGGACGTCCAGCTGCCGCAGCGGTAATCAACGCATGCAGCCGCATCCCCAGAACAGCTCGCGAGCCCACCACCGCGTTCAGCACGACGCGGTGTCCCTTCGCCGGATCGACCACGGGTAAACCCACAGACGCCGCAAGCTCACGGGTGAGCTGACCATCCTGCCCCGCGTGAAACGGCACCAGCACGATCTCGATATCCCGCGCCAGCTCCGCCAGTGCCGACCTCAAGACCGGCAACCACTCCGCCGACCCCGCCCACGGACGCAAAGCAACAGCCAAACGCGCCGACGGCTGCACCGACTGGACCAGCGACAGGTCCACGCCGAGCACCGGATCAGGCACCAGCTCCAGCTCACGAATCCCCAGCTTCGCGGCCAGCGCCATCGACTCGACGTCTCGGAACGCGATGTAGCTTGCCGACCGCAACGCGGCCCGCGCCAAACGCCGATTGAACCACCGGCGGAGCGGCCCCAAACCCTGCGCATAAACAAAGACCGGCTTCCCCGCCGCCCGCGCCGCCAGCATCACGCCGCCATAGAAGGCCACCGGACGAGCGCTCGTCACATCCTGCAGGAGGCTCCCGCCACCCGCGACCAGGCCGTCAGCCGACCGCACCGCCCGCAGCACCTCCGCGAAGTCGGACCGGGGTACGGCGGGCAGACGATGCGCGGCCATGGTGTGGTCAGGGTCGCCGGAGATGACGACGAACTCCGCCGACGGCCCCAACGCCGACCGCAACGCCGCCACCTCGGCCGCCAACAACGCTTCGTCTCCGGCATTGCCGAACCCGAAGTACCCCAACAGCGCAAGCTTCACCCGGGCACCTCCACGCGTTCCGTCTCAGTTGTCGAAGGTGCCCGCCGCCGAGCAGGCACCCGGCGCGACACGAACCCGATCAGCCAGACCGCGCCGCATCCCAGCACCAAGCCGATCACCATGGCGTACGCCGACCGGAGCAGCGCCACCGGGAGCGGGGTATGGAAGTGCGCGAACGTGTCGACCATCGACGCGGTGCCGATCGCGGCGACGGCCGCCCAAAGCCAGCGCACGCGTCCCGACGAGGCGACCGCGACCACCAGCGCGGGCAGTCCGAGCAGTGCTTCCTTGAACCGCGGCCTTACATACAACGCCTCGTCGAGGGTGTCCCGCAACCAGAGCTCGTACCCCGGCGCGATACCGGAGTTGCCCGACCGAACCAGGTAATAGCCCGCGACCGCGAGAACCACCGCCCCGGCCACGAGATGCCAGGGCCGCACCAGGCGCCCCACCCGCACCACGCCGCCCACAAGTCCAGGGAGGCCCAGCGGCCGAGCACCCACTGCCGGCGCTCCACGAGAACCCATCGAAGCAAAGCGCGACGCCCACAGCGAAGCGACGAGAACGCATCCCACGATGGCCGGCGGCCCTACCAGCAGAGCCTTCACCCCGAGGAACGGCACGAGTCCGGCCATGAAGACGCTCCGGCTCCCGAGCGCCGCCACCACCAACCCAGTGGCCAGAGCAACACCCATGCCGAAGACATACGACGTAACGAGCAACCGGCGCCGCGCCGGGCCAGCCGGACGCGCGTCTCCAACCGCCACCAGAACCGCCAGGGACGCACCCGCGATCGCAACTGCCAGCGTCAGCAGCTGCCACAGGACCAGCCGCCCCGTCGCCAGCGCAGCCACCGCGAGCAGAACAGCCCCGCCAACACCAACCCAGACCGCCCGCCGAGACACCACCCAGCGACCCCAGCGCCGACCGGCGAGCGCCGGAAGCGGCGTACCAACAAGCCATCCACCCGCGACCGCCAGCAGCAGGATCGCCGCCACCGCCACGGCAGCCCGCTCGAGCGGCCCCGGCTCCACGGCCGGCAACGGGACCGGCGGCCCCACGCGGAGCCCACCGGGTAGGTCACTGGTCAACCGAGGCGCCAGCCCGCGCACCCGTTCCAGGGGCAGCTCCGCGTCGGGATCTTCCGCCGGAGAACGCAGGACCAGCAGCCGGACGCCGCGTTCCTTCTCCGCCCGATGGCTGCGTACGACCAGCGCGTCGTCCTGGTCAGCTGGCGTGATCGCCATGATGTGGGCGCGTACGACGTGACCGGGCAGGCGTGCGCCGTAGGACTCCGCACCCGGCAGCGTTCCCAGGTCGGGAAGCGCCAGGTGGAAGCCGCGCTCGGAAAGGTAGGACGCGAACGCCACCCGGTCAGCCGGCCTGGTCAGGAACGGCAGCGGGCCGAGCGCCAGCACGACACGCGCACCAGTGACGTCCGCCGCCCGGATGATCTCGGCCTCGAGCCAGCCGCGCCCGGCCACGACCCGGGCGGGCAGGGCCAGCACCACGCGGTAGCCCGCCGAGGTGAGCGCCGCCAACCGGGCCTGGTCGTACCCCACGGCGATGTCGCTGAGGTCCCGCATCCCGTCCACGCGGACGAACGGCACGGGCCCGTCGGTCGAGGGCAGCGATGCGGTTGTTACGCGCGCACCGAAGCGAGCCCGGAGTACACCGGCGAGATCCGCGAAGACACCACCCGGATCACCCGGCCGTCCCTTGAGGACGCTGGCCTTGCCTCGCCCAGCCAGGGCCGGCGGAACGGCGCCGGTGCCGGCGAGCAGACCGACATCCATCACGACGACGTCCCCGCGGGCGAGGTACTCCCGCACGGACCGCATGCCCACGACGACCGTCCCGACCCCGGCCGCGGTGAGCTCCCTGGCGGTGACGCCTGCCGGCGCGGTCCCTGCCCGGGTCCACGCCTCGACGGCGGAGTCGACGACGGCGAGATCCACGGTGTGCGTACGACGTTCGGCGGAAGCCCGGACCGCCAAGGCCGGCGCCGCGAGCACGACGGCCAGCACGCAGGCAATGACGACCCGCCGCCGCCCAGCCATCCAGACACCGAGCGACCTCATGCCGAGCCCCCCGGAGACTGGGGGTGGGAGGGCGCTTGGGGGCGCGTCGCCGGCGGATGAGAGGACGCGGAACGACGAGCCAGCCGGCCACGAGCCAACCGACCACCGACGAGCCGCACCAGGTCCACGACGTCCGCGGGTCCGGGCAGCAGCGCCAGCAGCCGGCCACCGGTCACCCGCCGGTAGCAGCCCAGCAGCACCACCGCCGTACCCGCGTACGCGACGAACGACGCCAGCGCCGCCCCCTCGATGCCGAGCAGCGGGATGAGCACGAGATCGGCGACCACAGTGAGGCCGGCACCCACGCCCGTACCCATCGACACCAGGCCCGGCCGCCCCCGTCCCTTGAGGTCAGCGGCCAGGATCCGGGACAGCGCGAGCGGCAGCATCGCGGCCAGAAGGAGCAGCAGCGCGGTGGTCCCGCGCCGGTAGACCGCACCGAAGAACCACCCGAGGACGAGCGGCGACACCACCGCCAGCGCGGCGGCGATCCCGAGCGTGGCCAGGAGAGTCAATCGGCTGGTGCGTTCGGTGGTCGCGGTGGCTCGCGGATCGGCCTGCGCGGCGACGTGGGGGAACAGCATGGACGACGCCGCCGTCGACGCCTGGCCGACGACCTCGGACACCCTGGTCGCGACGAAGTAGATGCCGGCGAGGTCGAGGCGAAGGAGTGCCGGCACGAGCAGGAGGTCGAGCCGCAGGTTGAGGAACGTGAGGACGTTGCCGACCTGACCGGCCAGCCCGAGCCGGAGCGCCTCACGGGAGAACGTCCGATCGAACCTCGGCCGCAGTGACCCGACCACCCGGCGTACGGCCACGAGCGCAGCCAGCGCCGGGACGGCCACCCCGAGACCGGTCGCGAGGACATACCCCTCGGCGGTCCGGGACACCACGCCCAGGACGGCGGCGGTGAGGCCGAGGGTGGCAAGGCTGCGCAGGACGTCGGCGAGGATGTAGGCCCGCCGGCGCTCGAGGCCGAGCAGGAGTGACCCGGCGACTTCGTACCCGATCGTGGCAACGGCGATCAGCCCGGCAGCAACGAACAACCCCGGCGCCGGCTGGTCAAGGACGACAGCCCCCACGACCGGCGCCGCGATCCCAGTGATCAAGGCCGACCCGCCGAGCGCGCCGACAGCGAGCATGAGGATGTACGACACCACCGCGGGACGCTGGTCACACCGCCGGCCGAGGAAGTAGATGGCGGCGATGTTGAGGCCGCCGTTCGCCATGATCGCGACCGCCCAGCCGACGGTGAGACCGACACCCGCCGCGCCGAGGGCGGCGGGGTCAAGAAGCCTGGCAGCGACCACCCCGGCGACGAACGTCGCGACCACGGACGCGAGCCGCGCACCGGTGAGCGCGACCATCGCCGAGCCGAGGGAACCCTCGCTGCGCTCGGTCACACGCTCGCCGAGCCGCTCGGCCTCCGGCACGGCGTACCCCTTCCAGACTTGTCGGTGACGGCTCATCGACCGCCCTCCGCGACTGAACGCGGCAGCCGTCGGTGAGACACCTCCGGCGGGGCGGCCGGACCCACAATGCCGCAGGGCACCCTCAACCGGCGAATGGGGCATATGCGGACGCCGCAGTCGCGGCCGACGCGCGCGGCCGCGCGACCTCTTACTTGAGCAGCCGCGACAGCCGGCGGTCTGCGAGCGGCTTGCCGCCGGTCTGGCAGGTCGGGCAGTACTGCAGGCTCGAGTCCGCGAAGGACACCTCCCGCACCGTGTCACCGCAGACGGGGCACGGCTGGCCGGTCCTGCCGTGGACCGCGAGGTTGGTCTTCTTCTCCGACTTGAGGTCCTTGGCGGCAAGGCCCCGGGAGCGTTCGGCCGCGTCGGTCAGGACCTCCTGGATGACGGTGTGCAGCGTCGTGCTCTCCGCATCGCTCAGACCGCTGGCCGGCTTGAACGGCGAGAGCCGGGCGGCGTGGAGGATCTCGTCGGAGTAGGCATTGCCGATCCCGGCGATCCGGGCCTGGTCGGTGAGGATGCCCTTGATCTGCGCCCGGCCGGCGGCTCGCAGGATCTCGCGGAGCCGGTCGACGGTGAAGTCGGCGCCGAGCGGGTCGGGGCCGAGCCGCGCCACGCCAGGCACCTCAGACGAATCGGCTACGACGTAGCACGCGAGCCGCTTCTGGGTGCCCGCCTCGGTGAGGTCGAAGCCGACACCGTCCCCCAGGTGGACGCGGAGCGCGAGCGGACCCTTTCCGGGCCGCGGCGGCTTCTCGGCGAGCGAGGTGCTCCAGCGCAACCAGCCGGCGCGGGCCAAGTGGACGAGGAAGTGAAGATCAGCGGCGCCGTCCCCGGTCATCGTGAGGTCGAGGAACTTTCCGTGCCGCCCGACAGCCGCGATCGTGCGGCCGGTCAGCGCCTGGATGGGTGGTTGGAACGTCTTGAGCGCGCTGATGGCCATGACGTCCACGCGTTCGACGGTGCGGCCGACGGCCTCCGTACGCAGGAACCCGGCCAATGCTTCGACCTCGGGCAGCTCAGGCATGCGCCTATCCTCCCCCGCGAACCCACCTAGCGGAAGGATGGCGGAACGGGCGCCGGCAGGAGACGGGTCGATACCCGGTCAGACACCGTCAATGCTGAGGAAACCTGTTCGGATCCTTGATCTTCGGGGCATGATCGGTGGTATGTCCGACGTCACCACGCTGCCGGTCCACGGCGAGGTGTTCCTCGATGCGAGGGGTGACGACCGTTCGCTGCGGGTCAACTGGCACCGCCAGGGGGGTCCCGACGGCATCGTCGTGCTCTCCCTCTGGAGGGAGGGCACCTGCGTGGGGACGTTCCGCCTCCGCGCCCGCGATGTGCCGCTCCTGATCGACGTACTCGCCCGCGGCGTCCAGCCGTTCGCCACCCACGGCGCGCACGCGGACTATGGCGCCCACGCGGACTACAGCACTCACGCGGACTACAGCGCGCCGGCATACGGCCCACCGAACACCGCCGGCGCCGACAACCTCAGCGCCTGATCCAGCATCCGGAGGTACTCCTCCCGCGACACCTCGACCGCACCAAGCGACGCCAGGTGGGGCGTGCGCCACTGCAGGTCGAGCAACCGGCGGTCGGCGTCATCGGCGGCGAGCAACTCGACCAGCCCGACGAGCGCGACCTTCGACCCGTCCCGCTCCCGGTGGAACATCGACTCGCCGGCGAAGAGCCCGCCGATCGCAACGCCGTAGAGTCCACCGGCGAGCTGGCCCTCGGGTGTCCAGGCCTCGACCGAATGGGCCCAGCCAAGCTCGTGGAGGCGTTCGTACGCCGCGATGATCTCGGGCGTGATCCAGCCGCCCGGCCGCTTGGGGTCGGCGCAGGCGCGGATCACCTCGTCGAAGACCGTGTCGACCCGGATCGTGAACCGCCGGCACGCCTGCCGCAGCGACCGCGAGACGCGGATGCCGTCGATGGGCAGGATGCCGCGCCGCAGGGGTGACCACCACGGCATCGGTCCGGTCCGCCGGAGCGGCATCGGGAAGATGCCCTGACGGTACGCGGCGATGAGAGTGGTGGGTTCGAGGTCGGCGCCGTGGCCCACCAGGTCCCCGTGGCCCGCGAGTAGGGGCGACGGGAACTCCCATCGGGTCGGCGGCATGTCGGTCGGCACAGAAACCAATCCTGCCGGAGCGCTCAGACAAACGGGGGCGCTGCGGCCGCCGCGCCGCTGCACTTTGAGGCTTGTTCAAAAGCCCGTGCCGGATGGCTTGCTGCGCCCTGGTCCGAGCGGAGGCCGACGTGTGGGGCTTGGCGCCGATGTGGTGGCCGGGGCAATCCATGCTCGCTTCGGCATGAGTGCGTGCGCTACTTGTCCGAAGGTTCTCCGCGTGGGAGGGGTGTCGATCCTTCGGACAAGTCTGCGATCCCTCACCACGGCGGCCTGTTGTCTCGCGTACCAGACGGCTTGCGGTGTATCTCAGCATCCGAGCCGACTGGGTGTACGCGATGTGAGACAGCGCGGACCTCGCGTGGCAAGTCGTCACCAGGCAAGGCAAATTGAGCGTGCTTCGTGGGGAAATGCCGCGTGAGGTCCCGCCCGTCTCAAATGGCCTACACCTGATCGTTCCAAATACTGAGAAACCGGGCGGCAAGCCCGGGTTGTCATAGGAATGTCGGCTAAGGGACCGAGAAACCTATGACAACCCGACCAGTCCAAAGGGCTTGTCTCGTACCGTGGGCAGACCTGAAGACGCCCTCGCCTCCACATCGTCGCCAAGCCCACGTCGGCCGCCGCTCGGGCCAGGCACAGCAACTCGGGCCAGGCACAGCAAACTGTCGGGCGCGACCGGGTTTTGGATAGGCCTCAGCCTCCGTGCGTGAAGGTCAGTGCGCCGGTGGTCGTACTCGCCGGCCGAGCCCGAGCCCGAACGACTCTCGGCGGCGGCCACCAAAGCCACGATCCGGACAGCCAGGCTCGAACGGTCCGGGAAAGACGTATGGTTCGTGACAGATCCCCGGCGCCAGATGGGACAGGTGTCGACTATGCCAGTAGGAAAGATGGTGGCGCGCGGCCTCGCACCGATGGTCCGCCAGATGGCTCCGCGAGCGGCCGCTGGTCTCTTCCGGTCCGTTCTCGACGCCGCGATCGACGGCCGCGGACGCTTCCCCGGCGCGATCGCCGTGGCCGACCGCCACCTCTCCCGGGCGGACGGTAACCACGTCATGGCGGCGAACGACATCGTGGAGCAGCATGTCCGGCTGGCCGGCGCCCAGGGGTTCGTCACGAGCCTCGGCGGTTTCGCCGTCATGGCGGTCGCCCTCCCGGCCAACGTCACGGGTCTCGCCGTCCTGCAGTCCCGGATGGTCGCGGCGATCGCGCACCTCCGGGCGTACGACCTGTCCGATCCGCGCGTCCGCACCGCCGTCACCGCCTGCCTGCTCGGCGAGGATGCGATCGACGAGCTCATCACGAAAGGCGCCCTGCCTGCCACGCCGCTGGCCATCGCGACCGCCCCGGTCCATGACCCCACCCTTGACAACCGCGTCGCCGCCGAACTCGGGACAATCCTCACCGCGCGGGTCGGCGGCAAGCGTCTCGGTCTCACCGTGAGCCGCCGGATTCCGCTGGTGGGTGGCGGCGTCGGTGCTGTCGTGGACGCCGTGTCGACGTACCGTGTAGGCCGGTACGCGCAGGGTGAATTGCCCCCTCGTCGTTCGGTATAACGACGTTCGTTCGGCATCTCGAACAAGTCCGGTATTGGCAAGCGCCTTCCCTCAAGGGCATCCGGCGCCTTACGCTGCCGCAACGTTTCGTTGACGGCACGTCAGTCACGAGCGCGCACGCGCTTGCTCGGAGCTCACCCACTCCGGCCGGCACGCTTCCCCGACCCGCAGAGCGAATGAAACGAGGTGAACCATGGCGCCCACCCGACGCGCGTTTCTTGCGGCGGCCTCTGGACTCCTCGGTACCGCACTCCTCGGCACCTCTGGGTGCGGCCGAGGGTCTTATCTGACTCCCGAAGGCACCCTGAGTCTGTGGTACTGGAATCGATCGATCAGTGACACTCTTCTCGGCAAGGCTCCCAAGGCGGTAGGCGTCCCTTTCGTCCCGCAGAAGATTGGCAGCGACTACAAGTCGAAGTTCCTGACCAGCCTCGCCGGGCGCGCGTACGTTCCCGACATCGTGGGCCTCAACGACGACGTCGCGACGTACTTCCCGAACTCCGATGAGTTCATCGACCTCTACGAACTGGGCGCAAAGGACGTCGAGTCGGAATATCTCCAATGGAAGTGGGCCCGAGGCGTCACACCCGAGGGCAGGATGATCGGCTTCCCGATGGACACCGGTCCGACCGCCCTCTTCTACCGTCCAGACCTCTTCGAACAGGCGGGACTGCCGACCGAGCCCGACGAGGTGGCGGCGAAGCTGGACACCTGGGAGGCCTACCTCGAGGCCGGCTCCCAACTGGTGGAAGCGTTGCCGAAAACCAAGATGCTTCCCAACATCCCTTCGACGGTCTACACCCAGGCCCTCGCCCAGCAGGCCACCCGCTACCTGGACGAAAAGAACAAGTTCATCGGCGACGGGCCGCAGGTCAAGCAGGCGTGGGACCTCGCTGTCGAAGCGAACCGAAGGAAGCTCAGCGCCAACGCCGACGACTGGTCGACCGACTGGAACGCCGCCATGTCGACCGGTCGGATCGCCACCTTCGTCGGAGCCGTGTGGGCGGGTCAGATCCTTTCCGACGGCGCCAACGACACGAAGGGCAAGTGGCGGGTCTGCCGCGCGCCCGGCGGAGCTGGGAATGCCGGCGGATCCTTCCTCGGCATCACGAAGTACTGCCGGGACCCGGAAGCCGCGTTCAAGGTGATCAGCTGGCTGCAGTCGCCGGAGAACCAACTCGTCTACGGCCTGAACGAGATGAAGCTCTACCCTGCGGCGATCTCCTCTATTGAGGACCCGCGTGGTCAGCACAAGGACCCGTTCTTTGGCGGGCAGGTCAGCAACGATGTCTTCGCGACTTCCGCCAAGGAGGTCAAACCGGTCTATCTCAGTCCGTACGACAACGTGATCAACCCGGCGTTCATCAGCGAACTCACCAACGTCTGGAGTGCCGGCAAGAACCCGGATGCGGCCTGGAATGACGCCCTCACCGAAGTCAACCGGCAACTCTCGCACCTGGGGTTGATCTGACATGGCCACGACATCTATCGCCGCCAACGCCGGAAAAGACCCCGGAGCAGCCGCTCGCGCGGCCACCGGGCGCAAGCGTTCCGAGTACTTCTCGCTCTATCTGGCGATCTCGCCGTTCTATATCCTCTTTGCGGTCTTCGGGCTCTTCCCGATCCTGTTCTCGGCTTACCTGTCGTTCCAGAGCTGGAACGGCATCGGCGATATGAAGTTCGTCGGGTTCGCTCAGTATCAGTTCATGCTCTCCGACCAGTTCTTCTGGAAGTCGATCGTCAACACCTTCCAGATCTGGTTCATCTCGACGATCCCGATGCTGTTCTTCGCGCTCGTCATCGCTTTCATGCTGAACCAGCAGATGCTCCGGGGTAGGAGCGCCTACCGGATCGCCTACTTCATTCCCAACGTGACCTCAATCGTGGCGATCGCGATCATTTTCGGGTCAATCTTCAGCAATCAGTTCGGCCTGATCAACGCCGGTCTGCAGGCGATCGGGGCGGACTCGATCGAGTGGTTGAACACTCCGTGGGGAATCAAGATCGCCATCGCCGCCATGGTGATCTGGCGCTGGACCGGATACAACGCCATCATCTACCTGGCCGGCCTGCAGGCGATCCCCACTGAGCTCTACGAAGCCGCGCGAGTTGACGGTGCGAGTTGGGTGCAGGTGTTCTTCCGGATCACCATTCCGATGCTCCGGCCGATCATCCTCTTCACGGTGATCACCTCGACGATCGGCGGTATGCAGCTCTTCGCCGAGCCGCAGGTGCTGGTCGGTAACAGCGGCGGTCCAGGCAACGAGGGCCAGACGATGGTGCTCTACCTCTACGAGCAGGCGTTCATCAAGAATCAGTTCGGCTACGGAGCCGCGATCGGGTGGGGGCTCTTCGTCATCATGATCCTCTTCTCGCTCATCAACTGGCGGCTCGTCCAGGGCGCGGGCACCCGCGGTCTTCGGAGAGGAGCGCGCGCATGAACCCCGTGACCGCGCAGCGCATCAGAAGCACCATCACCCATCTCCTGCTCCTGGCAGGCGTCGCCATCTCGATCTTCCCGTTCTACTGGATGTTCGTGATGGCGAGCCGGACGACGACGGATGTCTTCAAGTACCCTCCGGAGCTCCTTCCAGGGACACATCTGCTGGAGAACATCCGGAAGATCTTCGACAACATCGACATGGTGGGCTCGACGTTCAACACGCTCGTGGTCGCGCTCGCGACGACCGTGCTCGTGTTGTTCTTCGACTCGATCGCGGCGTTCGCGTTCGCGAAGTACGAGTTCCCGGGGAAGAACATCCTGTTCGTCGTCCTGCTGGCGACATTCATGATTCCGTCGCAGCTGTCGACGGTGCCGTCGTTCATCGTGATGGCGAACCTTGGCTGGGTTGGCTCCCTGTGGGCACTCATCATTCCCGGTGCGGTGAACGCGTTCGGCATCTTCCTGCTCCGGCAGTACGCACAGGGCGCGATCCCGTCTGATCTACTGGACGCGGCCCGCATCGATGGTTGCAACTTCTGGCAGCAGTACCGCAATGTCGCGTTGCCGCTGCTCCGGCCGGCACTGGCGTTCCTTGGAATCTTCACGTTCATCGGCACCTGGAACGATTACCTCTGGCCGCTGGTCGTGCTGATCGATCCCGAGAAGGTGACGCTCCAGGTGGCGCTGTCGCAGATGAAGGGCCTCTTCACCACGGACTACAGCATGGTGATGGCCGGGACACTGCTCGCCGTGATCCCGCTGATCATCGTGTTCTTCATCGGTGCCCGGCAGTTCCTGTCCGACCTCGCGGCGGGAGCGCTCAAGCAGTAGGGCACAGCATCGAACACCAGCGGCGACCTCCCGTCGCCGTCCGGCCTGGGCTGGCGTGAGACCTACCTCGCGCCAGCCCAGCTGTCGTTGAAAGAGCCTCAGCTCAGCCAGCCGGGACGCACCAGGCCGGCTTCGTACGCGTACACCACCAGCTGGGCCCGGTCACGTGCGCCGAGCTTGATCATCGCGCGGCTCACGTGGGTTTTGGCGGTCGCAGGGCTCACGACCAACCGCCCGGCGATCTCGACGTTCGACAGTCCCTCGGCGACCAGGGCAAGGACCTCCCGCTCGCGTTCGGTCAGGGCGCCGAGGTCTGGTAGGCCGACCGGTGCCTTCGACCGGCTCGCGAACTCCGCGATCAGCCGTCGGGTGACCCCGGGAGACAACAGCGCGTCCCCGGAGGCCACCGACCGCACGCCCCGCAGCAGCTCCACCGGCTCGGTGTCCTTGACCAGGAAGCCGCTCGCACCTGTCCGCAACGCCTCGAAAAGGTACTCGTCCAGGTCGAACGTCGTCAGTATCACCACGTGGACCTCCGCCAGCTCGGGGTCGGTGACCAGCTGGCGGGTCGCCTCCAAGCCGTCCACGCCAGGCATCCGGATGTCCATGAGGACCACGTCGGGCCGCAGCGACCTGGTCACGGCCACCGCCTCGGCCCCGTCACCCGCCTCGCCGACCACCTCGATGTCGGGCTCGGCGTCCAGCAGAGAACGAAACCCGGCGCGTACCAGCGCCTGGTCGTCGGCGAGTACGACGCGGATCATGCGGTTGCCTCCATCGGAAGTTCGGCCCGGACCCTGAAGCCTCCACCGGGCTCGGGACCCGCCACCAGGCGTCCACCCAGAGCGGTGACGCGTTCACGCATGCCGGCCAGCCCGGTGCCGCTCCCGTTCGCACCACCCGAACCCGCAGCACTACCCGCACCAACGCCAGGCGTACCAACGCCATCGTCCGTGACGTCGACGACGAGCAACCGGTCGGCGTACGTCACCCGCACCACGGCGGTGCGAGCTCCAGCATGCCGCAGCACGTTGGTCAGGGCCTCCTGGATGATGCGGTACGCCGCCACGTCGACGCTGGAAGGGATGGCTCGCGGCCCGCCTTCGATGCTGACCTGGACGTCAAGGCCGGCTTGACGAGTGCGCTCGACGAGCGGGGTGAGCACGCGCAGGCTGGGCGCCGGCTGCCGCGGCCCGGGCTCGTCGACCTGCCGGAGTACGCCGAGGACGGAACGCAACTCGACCAGCGCCTCCTTGCTCGCCTGCTTGATCGCGGTGAGCGCGGTGCGGGCCTGCTCGGGGTTGGCGTCCATGAGGTGCAGGGCGACACCAGCTTGGACGTTGATCAGCGAGATGTTGTGGGCGACGACGTCGTGGAGTTCACGGGCGATCCGGAGGCGTTCCTCGGTGACGCGACCGGCGGCCTCGGCGGCCTGGGCGCGGCGGGACTCCTCGAGCCGTTCGTGCCGGATCCGGAGCAGCTCCGCCCCGACCAGGATGACGAGCGTCCAGCCGGCGACGATCACCGCCTGCACCACGGTCGGGCGACCCTGCTCGCCCAGCAGCTGGCCGATCCCCAGGTGCCCGGCGTACAACCCCGCCGCCGCGAGCCAGGCCACCCGGCGATGCCCCCTACGGACCGCGTTGACGAGCGCCACGACGAAGCTCAGGACGAACGGGCCGTAGGGGTACCCGAACAGGACATAGACCAGCGAAACCCCGGTCACCGCCAGCAGGACGGGGACGGCGTGGCGCTGGCGGAAGACCAGGGCAGCGGGGCCGAGCAGGAGAAGGGCGATCGCCACGGCGTCGACGGGTCGCCGCCAGGGCTGACCATGCGACGCGCCGAACGTGCCGACCACCTGGATGACCGCGATCAGGGCCGGTACGCCGTAGGGCAGCCCGACGCCCGCGACCCATAGGGACCGGAACCCGCGTGTGCTCACGAGTGCACGCTAGGCCAGGCAGGTCCGCCGGGGCATCGGTCAGGGGACGTCGACACCGCTACGTCGTGGGGAGTACGCCGCCATCCCGCTCAGCCGCTTCCGTGCGGAGAGAGCGCTCGAAGGCCTCGTCCTCGGCGTCCAGCAGCGCCACGAAGTCCTCCGGTGGCAGCGACCCGGGTGGCGTGCCGTCGCGGGCGGCGCGGTTGGCCAACTGGCGGGCGAGTTCGTTCGCGGGCGTGGGTACGCCGTGGAGCCGGCCCTCGAGCACGATCTCGCCGTTCAGATAGTCGGCCTCGATCGAGCCGGTCGCCCGCGCCAGGCTCTGCCACGACGAGCCACCCGTGCGCGCCTGCCCGTTGACCGGTTTCACCTGCAGGATGTCGCCGCGACGGGCGCGATCCTCCACGAACGGCACGAACGGGATACCCGCGGCCCGCAGCACTGCCATGCCCTCGGAACGGATTCGGTCGACTGCCACCCGCCGGGCGTCACCGCGTCCGCACACCGCGTCGATGGCGTTCCCGAGGTTGCCCAGCAGCTTGGTGTACTTCCAACGCGTGATGTCGGGTCGCGGCTCAGACACGAACGTCGCCGCACCGAACGCCGCGGCCACCTGCTCGGCGGTCCCGTCGACACCGTGGGGGTACCTACCGAGGTCGAGGATGCCGGAGACGGGCGAAGACTGCGCCTGCACCACACCCGGCGTGAGGTGCGCCGCCGGGAACATCACGTGGACGCCGTAGACGTTCGGGAACACCCGCAGGGCGGCCCGCTCGTTGGCCACGGCGTTCTGGACGCAGACGATCGGCGTCCGCGGGTCGACGACCCCGGCCAGCGCGCTGAGCGCGTCGGCCGTGCCCCCGCTCTTCATCGCGAGGAGTACGACGTCATCGGGTCGCCAGTCGATCTCCCGCGGGTGCCCGACGGCGGGGACGGGGAGCGTCTCCGCGCCCTCCGGCGACTCGACCCGGAGCCCGTCGGCGCGGATCGCCGCCAGGTGCGCGCCGCGGGCGATCAACGTGACGGGGAAGCCGGCGGCGAAGAGGCGACCGCCGAGGACACCGCCGATCGCGCCCGCGCCGTACACGACGAAGCGACGGGCACCGGCACGAGCAGGGACGGCAGGCGGGTAACTGGCGGGGGTGATCGCGGCCATGGCACGAGCCTGCCAGCGGTACGTCAGGATCGCCAACCAGGCTCATCGGCCAACCAGGCTTACCGGATGGTCAGGATCCGGGCGGCGCCGAGCGGTCCAGTCGCGGGTAGCACGCGCACGTCGATCGGATGCCCGCCGGCAAGGCCTCGCACCTCCGCCTCGGACGGCTGCGCGCGGCCGTGCTCGAACAGCACGTACGACACCCGCCGACCAGGTGGGAGCGTCCTGGACCGGGCCTGCCAGACGCTCGCGGTGGCACAGCCGGAGTACCACCCGAGCTCCGGTTGGTACCCCGTCACCAGCAGGCAGTCGCGCTCGCCCCGGAAGGTCTCGGCGACCTCCACCAGCGCCGCCCGGGTCCGCGTCACCTGTGCCAGCGAGCCACCGGCCAGGTAGGTGTACGTCGCGGGAAGCGTGACCAGAGCTGTCACCGCCATCCCGGCGAGGAGTGCGGGTGACCAGCGGCCCGCCCAGCTGGCCAGCGACTGCACCCCGAGGACGAGCAGCAGGATGACCGCGAGGAACACGAACCGCGGCTCGCCGTGCGCGGTGAGCCCGAGGAGTACGAAGACCAGCCCGGCGGCCAGCCCGACAAAGACCGTCCGCCGGTCCGCGCCAGGCCGTGCCCGACCCCGCAGGATCCGCCAGCCGGCGAGCGCGGCCGCGAGCAGACCCGCCGCCATCACGACGGCACCGAGGGGTCCGGCCAGCGCCGGGAAGGTGCGGACGTAGTAGACGAGACCGTCGCCGACGTACGCCGGATTGGCGGATTCACCCGCGTCGACCAGGAGACCGAACGGCGAGCCCGTCACCCGCCCGGCGAAGAGCAGGTGCGGGACCATCCCGGCGAGAACGATGCCGGCCGCGCCAGCAAGCCACCGCCCGTACGTAAACCAGGATCTGGGACCCCACGCGACGACCGCGGCCAGCATGAGGGCGAGGAGTCCAGCCGTCGCGCCGTACCTGAGGTAGAAGGCGCCCAACGCGAACACCGCGGCCAGCACAAGGTCGCCTCCGCCGGCACGAGCGCCGCCCACTCGAGCACCACCGACTCGAGTGCCGCCGCGAGCAGACCCGCCTGACCGACCCCGCCGTTCCTGGGCGCGGGCCAGCGAGAACGCCACGCCGACGAGCATCCCCGCGGCCCCGATGTCGCCGAGGAACTCAGGAGTACGCCGGAAGAAGCCAGGTCCCGTCAGCACCAGCAGGAGGACGACCACCGCCCGGCGTGGGCTCGTCGCGGCGGCCGCCGCGACGTACACCAGGACCAGCGTCACCAGAAGGAGCCCCAGCCCGACCAGGCGGACCGCTCCTTCGCTCGGGTGTACGGCGAGGGCGAGGTAGCCGAGCGCGGGGAGTCCGGGCGCGCGGCGGGGATCCCACTGGGCGGCCGGCGCTCCGGTGAGCCAGGACCTGGCCTTGGTGGCGTACACCGCCTCGTCGTGCCCGAGGTAGGGCAGCACGCCCTGCAGGACGGACCATCCGGCGACGGCGAGCGCGAGTACGGCCAGGACCAGGAGCCAGGGCGGGAGCCCGCGAAGCACGCGGACAACGGCCGACGCCCGAAGAGCCCAGTCCGTCCGCATAACGGAAGGTGCTCTCAATAGTTGAGACACAGGTGCGGGAACCTCCCTGAGCGGTTAGCGTTGCTCGCGGTCATGAGCGCCAGCATGGAGCTCACCATCAGATGCCCAGGTCGCGTCCTTCGCAGACCAGCTTTCTGTGGTGATCCCGCTCCGACAGCCCCGGCTCGCTGGCCGGCAACCCTCCTCCGCGGTGGGGTGCCCCGGGTGAAGACCAGGCGGTGCCAACCGGCATGGCAAGCGCGGACCCCGCACGGCCTCGGGGTCCCGAGTCTGCGAGGTGTGTGTTGACTGCGGTGGAACTCCGGCCAGACGGCTGTTCAACCTTCCACGACTCCCTTTCCACGGCGTCCGGGTACGGATCCGCTCCCGACCACCCGCTCGACCCCGCACGGTCGGGCTGGGGCGTCAACCCGCTTCTACCCGTGTTGGGCGCCGACCTCGCCGTTCCCCTCGTGACCGGTGAGACGCTGCCATACGCCAACCTCGACTACGCCGCGAGTGCGCCCTGCCTGCAGGAGGTCGCGAACCACCTCGCCGAGATCCTGCCGTTCTACGCCAGCGTCCACCGCGGTGCCGGCTACTCGTCGCAGGTGAGCACCTCGGTGTACGAAGGCGCCCGGGCCCAGGTCGCGGCGTTCGTCGGCGCCCGCGACGACGACGTGGTGGTCTTCACCCGCAACACCACCGACGCGCTCAACCTGCTGGCCGGATGCGTTCCCACGGACGATCCGTCCGGCGGCGAGGTTGTCTTCCTCGACATCGAGCACCACGCCAACCTGCTGCCCTGGCAGCGCGGCAAGCACCGCTGCGTCCTGGCCGGCACCACCCAGCGGGCCACTCTCGTCGCGCTGCGGGCCGCACTCGCCGCCCGACCGGCCGCCCTCGTCGCGGTCACCGGCGCGTCCAACGTCACTGGTGAGGTCCTGCCGCTCGAGGGGATCGTCGCGATCGCGCACGAGCACGGCGCACGGGTGGTCCTCGACGCCGCCCAACTCGCCCCGCACCGCCGGATCGACCTGGCGTCGTCGGGCGTCGACTACGTGGCGTTCTCCGGACACAAGCTCTACGCCCCGCTCGGATCCGGCGTACTCGTCGGCCGGCGCGACTGGCTGGACGAAGCGCCGGCGTACCTTCCAGGTGGTGGCGCGGTGCGCGAGGTCGGCCTCACCCGGACCACGTGGGCGAGCGCACCGCAACGCCATGAGGGTGGCACCCCTAACGTCCTCGGCGCCGCCGCGCTGGCCCGCGCCTGCCAGGCGCTCGCGCAGCTTCCGGACGGCGCGCTCGAGGCGCACGAGAACGCGCTACGGGACCACCTGATCAGCCGGCTCGACGTCCTTGCCGGAGTACGCCTGCACCGCATCTGGCGGGACAGCCCGAGTTCGATCGGCGTGGTGGCGTTCAGCATCGAGGGCTTCCACCCCGGCTTCGTCGCGGCGTACCTCTCAGCGGAGCACGGCATCGGCGTCCGCGACGGGAAGTTCTGCGCCCATCCCCTGATCTCCCGGCTGGGCGCCACCGACGGCGCGCTCCGGGCCAGCTTCGGCGTAGGCAACACGCTCGCGGACGTCGACCGGCTCGCCTCGGCTGTCGAGGAACTCCTCACGACCGGACCGCGCTGGGAGTACGCCGTCGTTGACGGTCGCTGGGCACCCACCCCGGACCTCCGCCCGATTCCGGCCTGGGCCGTGCCGTCCGAGAACGCCGCCACCGGGACGGCACCGTGCGAAGGCGAGCCGACCTGGTGAGCACAACCACTCAGGCGGACGCCCGCAAGGACGGGTTGACGACTCACCGGCGCCTGCCCTACCTCGAGGTCTTCTGGATCGGCCGACGTGGCAACCACTTCGACGAGTGCTGTCTCCACGCCGCTGGTCCGGATGCCGGTTGATCGTGTCAGTCCCTCCCCGGAATGATCACGTAAACGTGGCTTGTGCGTGCCTCACGTGGCATCGATGCCATGCCAGGCAGGCAGGCAGGCAATGACCACGTATACGTGATCATTCCCAGCCCACATCCGTGACGTGCCGGGCCAGCGGTTCGAGTTCCCACCAGCTTCCCTGACTCGATCCTCTGGAGAGACCCGTCATGTCCACGACCACACTCACCTTCAGCGACGATCCGTTCATCGGGCCAACCACCGGCGCCGACGTTTCCTCCGCCGCCGCGCTGGTCCGCCGGCTGGCCGCCGACCCCCAGGTGTGGCGGGATCGCGTCCGCTTCGGCCGGGGCGAGGAGCGGTGGTACGCCCGCCTCGACGTGGACCCCGACCACGAGGTCTGGCTGATCTCCTGGCTTCCAGGTCAGCGCACCGGACTCCACGACCACGGTGAAGCCCTCGGTGCGTTCGCCGTCGTACGCGGAACCCTCACCGAGACGACCGTGCGGTCCGGACCGCTCGGCCTCGGCGATGCCGTACGGTCGAGCCGGCGGGAGTTCGCGCAAGGGGGCATCCGCGGGTTCGGCTACGAGCACGTGCACGAGGTGGCCAACCTGAGTACGGATCCGGCGGTCAGCATCCACGCCTACGCACCGGAGTTGACCGCGATGACGCAGTACGTGCTCGAGCACGGTCGGCTGCGGGTCGTGTCGTCAGAGCAGGCGGGAGTGGACTGGTGACCGTAAGGACCATCGACGACGTACTCGCGGAGGCCCGGGCTCGGCTGCGCCGCCTCTCACCGAAGGATGCGTTCGAACGGGTCCGGTCCGGCCGCGCACTGCTGGTCGACATCCGCCCCAGTGAGCAACGCGCCCGCGAGGGAGACGTCGACGGCGTGGTGCCGGGCACGCTCGTCGTCGAACGCAACGTGCTCGAGTGGAGGTTCGATCCGGCGAGCGACGCCCGGCTGCCCGAGGCCAGTGGGTACGACGTCGAGGTCATCGTCTTGTGCTCTGAGGGATACACGTCGAGTCTGGCGGCCGCTTCCCTGCAGGACCTCGGGCTGCACCGGGCCAGCGACGTCGACGGCGGCTTCCACGCCTGGGTCGCCGCCGGCCTCCCCTGGCGCGCCACGTCCGCGCGGCCGCAATGACCAGCCCCAGGCGGCTCCCTCCTCTGACGAGATATGGATTCCAAGTTAGGCGTGCCTAAGCTAAGGTCTCTCCTCGGGCGACTTCGAGCCGTGGTCGCCGGCGAAAGGAGTACGCCCTGATGGCCATCTCGAGCCCACCCCTCGTGCGCCGCTGGTCCGTGAGTGCCGCGGCACTGGTCGCCGCGCTCGCGACGGCTGTCGGCTGCGGCGGCGGAACCACCGGTTCTGACGCCAGCGCGCCCGAAAGCACGACCAGCAAGGCCGCCGAATCCGGCAGTGGGTTCCCGCGTACGGTCAAGCACGCGATGGGTTCGACCAGCATCCCCACGAAGCCGAAGCGCGTCGTGGCGTTGGACGGGAGCTACGTCGACGACACGCTCCTTCTCGGCACGCCACTCGTCGGCTTCACGTCGTACCGCGCCATCGACGACAAGCTGCCCGCCTACCTCGGCGACGCTCGCACCACCCTCGCGAAGGAAGCGGTGTCGGTCGGCACGCTGGAAGAGCCGAGCCTGGAGAAGATCCTCGCACTCAAGCCGGACCTCATCGTGTCCGCGAAGGTGCGGCACGAAGCGTTGTACGACAAGCTCAGCGCCATCGCCCCCACGGTGATGTCCGAATCCACCGGGCCCACCTGGAAGGCAAACATCTCCCTGCTCGCCAAGGCGCTCGGGGAGGAGAAGAAGGCGGCCACCGAGATCGCCGCGTACGAGAAGCGGGCCAAGGCGGTCGGAGACGCGATCAACGCCAAGGCGGGTGATCCCACGATTTCCGTCGTGCGGTTCGTCGACGGGCCGACCCGGCTGTACCTCAAGTCGTCGTTCAGCGGGATCGTGCTCGCGGACGCCGGCCTGCGCAGGCCGCCCGCCCAGGACATCGCGGACCCGGAGCGGATCGCGGCGGAGATCTCCGAGGAACGCATTCCAGACGCCGACGCCGACCACATCTTCGTGACGACGTACACCGCCGACGCGGGGAGTGCGCAGGGCACGAAGGTGAAGTTCCAGGCGAATCCGTTGTGGAAGCGCCTCAAGGGCACCGTGCACGAGGTCAAGGACGAGCTCTGGATGACGCCGTGCAGCATCCAGGGCGCCGAGTACATCCTCGACGACCTGGCCAAGGCGTTCGGAGTGGATCCCCAGCGAAGCTGAGCGGAATGCGGTCGTGCGGGCCCGGCGTTTCTGGGGTTGAACGCCGGGCCCGCAACGGTGGGTCGGGCGTTCGATCGTCCGACACCCCGATGCCGTTTGAGGAGCACACCGTGCCGCTGAACGTCGCCGAGCGCGAGCAGTTTCTGGCTGAGCCACACATCGGCTCCCTGGCCGTGGACGCCGGCCCAGGTCGAGCGCCCCTGGTCGTACCGATGTGGTACCAGTACACCCCGGGCGGAGACCTGTGGGTGATGACCGGCGCGGACTCCCAGAAAGCCCGGCTGATCAGGGCGGCCGGTCGTTTCAGCATCCTGGCGGAGCGGGTCGAGCCGACGATCCGCTACGTCTCCGTCGAGGGACCTGTCACGGAGACGATCCCCGCGACCCGGGCTCTGGGAGATGAGTGCGCGGTACCTCCCGGAGGAGAAAGTCGCGGGGTACGTCGAGATGGCCCTCGCGGAGCACGGCGAGCAGGTCGTCATTCGACTGCGGCCAGAGCGCTGGATCTCCGCGGACCTGGGCTCGCTCTGATCCCAACGTAAGCCGGGAGACAAGGGACCCGAGCGTGCCGGCATCGCGAAGGGAGCCGGAGCCGACTTGGCGAAGGTATCTCGGCTTCTTTGCCGAAACCCCTCCGCCAAGTCACCGCAACTCGCGAGCGATCTCGCATAGGGGGCAGGCGCGTCTCCAACCCGCGGGCCGTCCGGTAGGTGAGACATAAGGCTGCGCCTTCAAGGATCGTGAAGGGTTTTCGTCATATAGCGACGAAAACCCTTCACGATCATGACCCGCCGCTCCGGCGGAGTTGATCAACGGTCCCGGTTCTGGTGGCCAGGCTTCTGTCTCACATTGGCGAGCATCTCGAATAGTGAGCGTTCCCCGAGCCCTGGCCAGTTTCAAAGTCGTCCGGCGACCCATCCAGCTCGGATATTGAGCTCTTCGACGTCGCTGATAAAGCGGGTACGAGCCGTCCCGCATTGAGCCCGCCTATACGTGAGAGCGCACCCGCGCCGCCGGCACCACCAGTGGCGTACCCGTCTCCGGATCCTCGATCACCCGGCAGCGCAGGTCGAAGACGCGTTCCACCAGTTCCGCGGTCATCACCTCGTCCGGCTGCCCCGACGCGACCACGGCACCGTCCCGCATAACGATCAGGTGGGTGGCGTACCTCGCGGCGTGGTTCAGGTCGTGCAGGACCGCCACGAGGGTGCGGCCTTCACGTTCGTGCAGGTCGGCGCAGAGGTCGAGGACCTCGATCTGGTGGGCGATGTCGAGGAACGTCGTCGGCTCGTCGAGCAACAGCAACGGCGTCTGCTGCGCGAGCGCCATCGCGAGCCACACTCGTTGCCGCTGGCCGCCGGAGAGTTCGTCGACGAACCGCTCCGCGAGGTCGCTGACCCCGGTGGCTTCCATGGCCTCGGCGACCACCGTCTCGTCGTCGCGCGACCACTGCCGGAGGAGGCGCTGGTGCGGGTAGCGGCCCCGGGCCACCAGATCCGCGACGGTGATGCCGTCTGGTGCGATGGAGGTCTGCGGGAGCAGCCCGAGGCGCCGCGCCACTTCCTTCGAGGGGTACGACGTGATCGCCGTACCGTCCAGGTAGACCGCCCCCTGGGCCGGTTTCAGCAACCGGGACAACGCCCGCAGCAAGGTGGACTTGCCACACGCGTTCGGCCCGATGATCACGGTGAACGACCGGTCGGGGATCGCCACGTCGAGGCCCTCCGCGACGACCCGACCGTCGTAGGCGAGCGTGGCCCGCTCCGCACGCAGCCGGGCGACGGAGCCGTTGTGGTTGACGGTCATGCCTGTGCGAACCTCCACCTCAGGACCTGCGCCATTCTCGGGCGAGCAACCAGGCCAGGTACACCCCGCCGACCGCACCCGTCATGACGCCGACCGGCAGTTGCGTCGGCGCGAAGAGACGCTGGGCGGCCAGATCGCTGGTGACGAGCAGGAACGCCCCCATCAGCGCCGACGTCACCAGGCCAACCCCGGGTTGACGGGTCAGCCGCCGCGCCAACTGCGGCGCCGCGAGGGCGACGAACCCCACCGGACCGGCGGACGCGGTGGCCACCGCGGTCACCGCGACGGCGGCGACGACGAGGGCGAGCCGGGATCGTTCGGCGGAGACGCCGAGCGCCTTGGCCGCGTCGTCGCCCATCTCGAGCAGCCGCAACCGCGGGCCGAGCAGGAAGACGACGGGCAGCAGCAGGATCAGCGCGGCGGCGACCGGTCGTACGTGCTCCCAGCCGCGGCCGTTCAGACTGCCGATCAGCCAGATCGCGGCGCCCTGCGCGTCAGTGACGTCGGCACGGGTGATCAGGTACGAGTTGACAGATGACAGGACCGCGCTGATCCCGATCCCGATGAGCACCAGCCGATAGCCCTGGACCCCACGCCGGAAGGCGAGGACGTACACCAACAGCGCGGTCAGCATGCCGGCCCCGATCGCGGCACCGGAGACCACGAGCGCGCCGGCGTGGAAGACGAGGAGTGCGACCACGGCACCCGACGCCGCACCCGTGGTGAACCCGACGATGTCCGGACTGCCGAGCGGGTTACGGGACAGGCTCTGGAACACCGCCCCGCCCACCCCGAGCGCGGCGCCCACGAGGAGTGCCGTGAGCACCCGCGGCAGCCGCAGAGTGAGCACGATGAAGTCCGTGGCCTTGGTGCCCTCACCCACGAGGGTGCGGAAAACGTCGGGCACCGAGACCGGGAAGTCGCCTGTCGCGATGCCCACCAGACCGACCGCGAGTGCGGCGGCCGCGAGCGCCACGCAGACCACCAGTGCGCGCATGTCGACAAGGAACGACAGCCTGCCGCCCCGGCTCCTCAGGACCGTCCCACGGACGGTGCTCGCGACCTGCGTCATAGCTGGGCGATCCGTCGCCGGCGTACCAACGCGATGAAGAACGGCGCACCCAACGCCGCGGTCACGATGCCAACCTCCACCTCACCCGGCCGGGCCACGATCCGCCCGAGGATGTCGGATGCGAGCAGCAGGATGGGGGCGAGGACGACGGAGTACGACAGCACCCAGCGCTGGTCGGGCCCGGTGATGGCGCGGGCGATGTGCGGAATCGTCAACCCGACGAAGCCGATTGGCCCGACGGCCGCTGTGGCCGCACCGCAGAGCAGGGTGATCGCGACCGCGCCCAGGATGCGCGTCCGGCCTAGATGAGCTCCGAGAGCGCGCGCGGTGTCCTCGCCGAGCGCCACCGCGTTGAGGGGGCGGGCCAGCGCGAGTCCGAGCACAGTCCCGACCGCGAGGAACGGCACCACCTGACCCAGCACCGACGCGTCGCGGCCGGCGAGCGCACCGACCGCCCAGAAGCGGTACTGGTCGAAGACGTCGGTGTTCGTGAGCGTGATCGCCGAGATGAACGCTGTGAGCGCAGCGGTGATCGCCGTACCCGCGAGGGCCAGCCGGACCGGACTCGCCCCACCCCGGCCCTGGGATCCGAGCAGGTAGACGGCTCCAGCCGCGACTGCCGCGCCGAGCAGCGCACACCACACGTAGGCCGTCGGGCTGGAGAGTCCGAGGAACGCGATCGCGACCACGACCGCCGTCGCCGCGCCCGCGTTGACGCCGAGGAGTCCGGGATCGGCGAGCGGGTTACGGGTGAGGGCCTGCATGAGGGCACCAGCCAAACCGAGCGCCGCGCCGACCGCGATACCGAGCAGGGTGCGGGGGATGCGGAGATCCCAGACCACGATGGCGTCGTTCGAACTGTCCCGATGCACGAGTACGTCGAGCACCGTGCCGAGCGGGATCTGCCGGGAGCCGACGGCCACGCTGACGAGCGCTGTCAGGGCGAGGACACCGAGGACGACCAGGAGACCGGCGCCACGCAGGACGAAACCGCGGGTCGAGCGGGGAGGTCGGACGGCTGGCTCGGCGGACTCCGGTGGCGCCGGCTCGCGCACCTGCGGAGCGGCCATCGATGTCCTCCGGGGCGAGAGCGAGAGTTAGCCCCGGCTCCGTTGCGCGGGACGCGACCAAGAGAAGGCTAACCTAAGCTAACGAGTCAGCGACCGCCCTGTGAGCTTTCTCCCGGCGGCCGACCCAGGTCAGCTCCACCGGCGAAGGGTCCGTTGGCGCCGTGCGGTGGCCAGAGCGATCCGCCATCACCATCACCTGGGCCGGAGTCCTGTGGCGGCTCGACCGGATCGGACGGCGATCTTCCCGTGATGAGCGCAACCGCCAGCGAGGGTACGAACGCCCCGGCTGGCTTGCCCGGCGGACCGATCCCACACCCGTCGCCGTCAGACTCACCCGCCGGCTTCACCCACAGGGCCAGGTCGAGGCCGTGCACCCGGCCGAGGCCGGGCGTCTCACCGATCCGCTGGCCGGGCGGGTTACACCATTCGGTGCCGGCCGGGGGTTGTCCGCTGCGGCCCGTGTCCACGACGAAGGTCGAGTGGATGCCGCTCTGGAGCAGGAGCGCGGCGATCTCCTGGCCGTACCTCACGTTCTCCCAGGCGGACTGGTAGTTGGAGACGTTCAGGGAGAACCCCCGGGCCTTCGCCACGTTCGCCTGCCGCAGCCGGTCGGCCATGGTTTGTGCGTCGACCCAGCGGAAGTGGCCGGCGTCGATATAGACCCAGGCGTTCGGGGCGCGAGCGGCGAACTCGTCGACGGCGTTCCCCAGCAGCGAGGTGAACTCCGCCTGCTCCTGCGGAGGCCGGCACGAGATCCCAGGGAGAGCGTCGGGCTCCAGGATCACCACGGCTGGGCGCGACCCGACGGCCTCGGCCAGTCCGCGCACCCAGGTCCGGTAGGCCACGGCCTCGGGGGCACCGCCAGCGCTGTACCCACCGCAGTCGCGCCCCGGGATGTTGTACGTCACGAGCACGGGGAGCCGGTCCGCCGCGGCCGCCCGGCGCACATACGCACGCGCGTTCTTCGCGTCATCGCCGGCTCCCACGAACCATCGCGCGAGCGGCTCGTCGGCGATGCCGCTCTTGATCATGGCGCTTTCGGGATCGTTCGGGTGTTCGCGTACCCAGGTGGCCGGCTGGGATTTGGGGTCGACGTACAACCCGGTGGTCATCGACACCGGATCGCCGCTGGTCGGAACACCCTTCGACCAGGTACTTCCGGTGGCCAGCGGGCCGACCCAGCCCGAGTTCAACGACGTCAGCATGGTGGTCACAACGACAAGAGCCGCAAGGGTCACGAGCGCGACAACCGGCGTTTTCCGGCGTCTCGTCCGCCCGCGCCGCGTGCCCGGAGCGTCCATCGTCCCCTCCAACCGATGGCGGTGCACCTGCTGCGGGTCCTTGCCAAGGTAACCCAGGTGCCAGCCGGGGGGAGCGGATCCGCGAGCCTCAGCCGCGTTCCTCGGCCACCAGGTCGCGAACCGCGCCCATCACCTCCTCCGCGAACCGTCGCGCCTGGTCAGAACCCTCCGCCCACAGGACGAACGTGTCGAAACCGAGGCCGACCGCGAGGTCCGTGAGCTCGTCAACCCACTGCGCGGGTGGTCCATGGAGAAGCCCCTCAGACGGGCCGTCGGTGATCGTGCCGCGGACGTTGAGGACGCGCCGGATCTCGCTGGGGTCGCGGCCTGCCCCGACCGCCGCGTCGTCGACCCGGGCCGCCATCGCCACCAGCTGCGCGACGTCCCCATGTAGGGAGGGCAACCAGCCGTCAGCCACCCGACCGGTCAGCGCGAGCGCACGCGGGCCGTAAACCCCGAGCCAGATCTGGATCGGGTGGGGCGGCACCGGCCCGCCGTGCGCGCCGGCGAGGTGGTAGTGCTGACCGTCGAACCGCAGGTTCTGTCCGCCGCTCCAGAGGAGCCGGATCACCTCGACCGCCTCAGCCAACGTGGCGTACGCCTCGGCGGGTGTCCGCCGCGGACCGCCGTACGCCGCGATCGCGTCCCAGAATCCACCGGCGCCCAGCCCGAGTTCGAACCTGCCGCCGCTCAGCAGGTCGAGACTCGCGGCCGCCTTGGCCAGCACCGCCGGCGGGCGCAAGGCCAGGTTGGCGACGTCAGGAAAGAGCCGGATCCGGGTCGTCTGTGCGGCGATCATGCTGAGCAGGGTCCAGGTGTCGACGTACCGGCGTTGGTAGGGATGGTCCTGGATGCCGATGTAGTCGAACCCCCACGACTCGACGTCCCGTGCGGTGGCGAGCAGCGGGTCGTCGGCGTTTGGTACGAGGAAATATCCGAACGACAGCTCGCGTCCGTAGTCGGGCATGGCCCTTCTCCTTCCCCGAGCCAGGAGGCACCGCCCGGAAACGCCGGCAGGCGCCTACGGGAACCGACGGGCGAACGTTCAGGCTGGCAGGTTCGCCTCGATCGCGGCGACCACCGCGGCGTCCTCGGGCTCGGTGCGCGGCCGGAACCTGTTGATCACGGTGCCATCAGACGCGATGAGGAACTTCTCGAAGTTCCACTGGATGTCGCCGGCTTCACCGTCGGCGTCGGGCGTCGCGGTGAGCTCGGTGTAGATCGGGTGCCGCCCCGGACCGTTGACCTCGATCTTCTCAAACATCGGGAACGTCACGCCGTACGTCGTCGAGCAGAACTCCTGGATCTCTTCGGCCGTGCCCGGCTCCTGCCCACCGAACTGGTTGCACGGAAAGCCGACGACCGAGAAGCCCTGGTCGGCGTACCGCTCCTGCAGGCGTTCGAGCCCGGTGTACTGCGGGGTGAGGCCACACTTGGATGCGACGTTGACCACGAGCAGGGTCTTGCCGGCGAGGTCGCCGAGCGTGCCGGGCTTGCCGGTCAGGGTGTGCAGCGGGATGTCGTAGAGGCTCACGCGATCGGTCCTTCCCAGGTCGAGGGGGTTCGCATGTCTCAACTCACCGTACGGCCCGAACAATCCCGCGGCACGCACCGGGACGGCCTGCCCTGACTCCCGGACTGCCCGCTCAGGCTCCCTGCCGCGCCCTCATGTACGGCGTCTCGATCGGGATGACGGAACGGACCTTCACGGTGGAGGCCATCGCGTAGAGCTGGATCGTCACGGCACCGCCCTGCTCGACGTCGGCGAACTCCAACTCGGCGCGCCGGACCACGGTCGCGCCTTGTGGATAACCCGTGCGAGGATCCAGGGGAAGGCTGCTTGTCGTACGTCCGGCGGGATGAGGCATGAAGGGCTGAGCTGGATGGCCGAGGGATTCGGTGAGAGCGAAGGCGTCGCGGTCGAGGACGCGACCACGGCGTTCAACGCCCAACGGGAGCTGCTGTTCGGGGTCGCCTACCGCATTCTCGGCAGCGCGGCGGACGCCGAGGACATCGTCCAGGACGCCTGGTTGCGCTGGCGTCAGGTTGATCACGCCGGAGTCCTCGACGCTCGCGCGTTCCTCGTCCAGATCACCACCAGGCTCGCCATCGATCGGCTCCGTAGTGCCCACCATCGGCGCGAGACCTACGTCGGCCCGTGGCTGCCCGAGCCGATCCTCACCAGTCCTGACATCGCTGATGACGTCGCTTTGGCCGACACCGTGTCGTTCGCGATGCTGGTGGTGCTCGAGACGCTCTCTCCACTCGAGCGTGCCGTCTTCGTGTTGCGGGAGGCGTTCGGTTTCTCCCACGCCGAGATCGGCGGGATGCTCGACCGGAGCGAAGAAGCCGTACGCCAGTTGGCCCGCCGGGCGCGCCAGCACGTGCAGGCCCGCCGGCCGAGGTACGACACCGACCCGACGACCCAGCGGGCTGTGACGCAGCGGTTCCTGGCGGCGAGCACCACCGGGGAGCTCGACGACCTGATGCGCCTCCTCGCACCTGACGTCGTACTCCACAGCGACGGCGGTGGCGTGGCGAAGGCACCGGTCCGTCTCATCGAGGGCGCCGACAAGGTCGGGCGTTTCCTCGCCGCGATCGGCCAGCAGCCGCCACCCGAACCCCGCGGCTATCTGGTCACGGCCAACGGCCAGCTCGCGTTGTACATCACGTCCCGCGGCGAGCCGTTCACCCTGATCTCACTCGATGTCGCGGACGGCCTGATCACCAGGGTCCACCTGCTCGCCAATCCCGAGAAGCTGACCGCGCTCCGTGACGCCGAGAACGTCGGTATTCCCCTCGACTTCGGAGGGTCACCGGAGCGGTAGCCCCAGCATTGGTAGGAACGCGTTCCTACCACGCGCCATGGTGGCGCCATGAGTGCACGGAAGCTGTCGATCTCAGTGCCTCCCGAGGTCGAGGAGACGATCAAGGCAGCTGCGGCGGAAGAGGGCAAGCCGGTTTCCGCGTGGCTGGCCGAGGCCGCCGTCGAGAAGGCCCACCTCGCCGCCTTGCACGCGGCGGGTCGTGCTGCTGCCCGGGAATTGGTCGCGGAATACGAGAGCGAGCACGGCAGGCTGCCAGAGGAGTCCCGGCGACGTGCCCGCGAGTTCCTTTTGGAGACCGGACTGCTCGACGACGAGCCGTGGCGGACGGCCCGGTAAGTGCGCACGATCGTCTACGACACCGGCGCCGTACTAGCCGCCGGACGGCGCAAACCCGACTTCCTCGCCCTGCACGATGAGCTGACCGCCGCCCGCATCCGCCCGATCGTTCCGGTAGTGGTCCTCGCCCAAGCCTGGCGCGGTTGCCCTCAGCACCAAATCTCCCGCGTCCTCAAGGGATGCGATATTCGCCCCGACGACGAACG
This sequence comes from Actinopolymorpha alba DSM 45243, assembly GCF_000373925.1. GTDB lineage: Bacteria > Actinomycetota > Actinomycetes > Propionibacteriales > Actinopolymorphaceae > Actinopolymorpha > Actinopolymorpha alba. The sequence goes on from NZ_KB892743.1 coordinate 74,231, forward strand.
CATCGGGCGCGCCGCCGGCGTCGCCTGCGGTGCGGCCGGGACTGCCGACGTGGTGGATGCGATCGTCGTCGCCATCGCCGTCCAGTACCAAGCCTCGGTTGTCACCAGCGATCCGGATGATCTGAACCACCTCGCCGACTCGATCGGCGTCGAACTCCGCCTCTTCACCGTTTGATCACCGTCCGAAAACGCAGTCCAGACTTCCGTGACCTCAACCCACCGGCTAGTGAACCAGGATCGCGCCGTAGTGCCCTTGCACGGTGACCGTGACCTCGCCGTTCGCCACGGTGTACGACGCTCCCGTCACGGCGTCGGTCATCGTGCTCCCGTCAGGCACCGACAGCTGGTAGACGGGGATCCGGTACGGATGGCTGGTGGAGTCGTTGTTGAGCAGCACCGCGATCCGGTTGCGCGCGTCCATCCGGCCGAAGGCGTACATCTTCGTGGCGTCGTCCACGCCGAGGGTGAGGAACGACCCGGTGCGTAGCGCCGGATAGGCCTTGCGAATCGCGATCAGTTTCTTGACCAAAGCGACCGAACTGTTGGCGGTGGTCGCCTGCGACCAGTCGAAGGTACGCCGGTTGTCGGGGTCCGCACCGCCCTGCATGGCGTACTCGTCGCCGTAGTAGATCGTCGGAACGCCAACGTACGTTAGCTGGAAGAAGTGCGCGAGATAGGTCTTCCAGATATCGCCGCCGGCGCGGGTCCCAAACCTCGTGATGTCGTGGTTGGACAGGTGGTTGCTCATCGCCTGCAGCGCGGGCGTCGGGTAATTGGCCCGGGTCCCGCGCAGCCAGGCGTCAAACCGCGACGTGCTTATCGAGGCGGGGTTGTTGCCGTAGTCACGGCCCGTGATCCATTCCGACACCGGTTGGGTAAAGCCGTCGAAGTTGGTCACGGAATCCCACTGGCCACCGGAGGTCCAGGAATTGGCGTTGCCCCAGTATTCCCCGAAGACCAACGCGTACGGGTTGGCACCCTTCACGGCGGCCCGGAACTCCGACCAGATCTGGTGATTGGTCGCGTTGCTGCCGTTCCCGCCACCCGCGTCGGCGTACTGCGCCGCGTCCAGCCGCCAGCCGTCAATGCCGTATTGACGGAGCCACTTCTGCGCGACCGACCCGGTCGAGCCGTACATCGCCTGGCGTACGGCGGAACCAGCGGAGCCGAAGTCGAACTTCGGCATGCTCGGCGTGGTATTGAAGAAACTCGAGTAGGAGTTCGGCCAACTCTGGAACGTGTACCAGCTGTACGTCGGGCTCGCCTGCGACTCGTACGCACCGGTCACGCTCGGCCAGACGTTCCCGCGGTCGAACCACTTCGCCCAGCTACCACTGTGGTTGAAGACACCGTCGAGCACGATTCGCCCGGCCGGCCCGTTGGACGAGCTGTGGATATCAGAGACCAGGCTGGAGAACGCCGCATTCCCGCCGGTGTTCTTGAGATAGCCGAGGTTCTGGCGAACTCCCTGGAGATCCCCACCAAAGAACACACTGCTGTTGACCGCCGGCGAGTCGGCGAAAACGCTCTGCCCCCAGGACTTCTTCTGGGTGGGGTTAACTCGGCTCCGCCGTGGACACGTAGAGCGGTCCCTGGTCGTGGAAGAGGCCGTTCCATTCGACGTTGTTGTCGTTCGCCGCCGCCCAGGCCGGCCCCGGCCCGGACACCACGCCGAGCGCGGCGCAGGCGAGCACCGTCACCATCGCGAGCACCGATCGCCGGGACGCCTTCATCGCGCTGCCCCCTCGCGTCGTTCACGCCACACCCGGTCGGCACGTCACTGTCGGGATGTCACGGCCGCGCGGCCCGTCTCGTCTCCGGAGTGTAGGGATCAGAGTCATCGAGTCCAGGGCAGAAGGTGCAGTATGCGCAAAGTGACAGTTATCGGGGGCGGCCTTGGTGGTCTCGTGGCCGCGATCGCCTCCGCCGAGGCCGGAGCACAGGTGGAACTCTTCGAGTCCCACCGCACCTTGGGGGGTCGGGCACGGTCGACCGAGGCGCCGTACATCGCGAACGACGGACCGCACGTCTTCTACAGCGACGGCCCGCACTGGTCCTGGCTGGTCAGCCGGGGCCTCGTGACGCCGGCCGCGAAGGTCCCGCTCCTTGACGGGCTCCGGCTGAGGTTCCGTCACCAGGGCCGGTTGCGGGCCACACCGCCGGCGTCGCTGCTGCGACCGCTCGGCAGTCGGCGCCTGCGGGCGCCGGTGGACCAGACCTTCACCAGTTGGGCGGCCGCGCGGTTCGGGGAGGAGAGCGCTCGTGCCATGGCCCACATGATGGGGGTCGTGGCGTTCGACGCGGACCCGGGCCGGCTGTCGGCGGCGTTCGTGTGGCAACGCTTCCTCCGGGTCACCCGCCCAGCCTATCCGGCGGCGAGGTACGTCGTGGGTGGCTGGCAGGGGGCGGTCGACCGGCTGGCCGCGCGGGCTCGGGAACTCGGCGTCCAGATCACGACGGACGCCCGGGTCGATACGCTGCCGGCCAGCAACCCGGTGATCGTCGCGACCTCCCTCGACGCCGCCCGGCGCCTGCTCGATGACGACTCGCTGCGCTGGGAGAGCGGGCGGACCGCGATGCTCGATGTGGGCGTACGACGTCAGCGGGGAGACACCTTCTTGGTGTTCGACCTCGACGAGGCGGGCTTCCTGGAGCGGTACTCCGGGCCCGACCCGTCCGTCGCGCCGGCCGGTGAGTCGCTGATCCAGGCGCAGATGCCGCTAGGTCCGGGCGAGTCCAAGGCGGCCGGGATCGAACGGCTCGGCCGGATGCTCGACCTGGCGTTGCCTGGCTGGCGGGAGCGGACCACCTGGCAGCGGAGTGCGGTCGCGGCCGGGCGTACCGGTGCGCTCGACCTGCCGGGTACGACGTGGCGGGACCGGCCGGCGATCGATCGTGGGGACGGGGTTTACCTTGTCGGCGACCAGGTCGCGGCGCCCGGGCTCCTCAGTGAGGTCACCATCGCGAGCGCCCGGCACGCCGCCCATCTCGCCGCCGGCGCACCCGTGCTCAACCTGCTGGCCGCTGCATGAGAGACGCGCGGTCGACCCTCAATGATCACGTATACGTGGTCATTGCCTGCCTCACACGGTGTCGGTGCCATGTGAAGCAGGTACGCGCCACGTATACGTGGTCATTCAGGGTCGGCCGCGCGGCGTGAGGAGGCCGCGCTCGAACGCCGTCGCCACAGCCGCCGCCCGGTCGTTGACCCCCAGCTTGGCGTAGATGTGCAGCACGTGCGTCTTGACCGTCGCCTCGCTGATGAACAGCCGCGCGGCGGCCTCGCGGTTGGTGGAGCCCTGCGAGATCAGGGTGAGGACCTCAAGCTCGCGCTGGCTCAGGGGTTCCTTCGCCGGCTGGCGTACCTGTCCGAGCAGCCGGGTCGCCACCGCCGGCGACAACACCGACTCACCACGGGCCGCCGCGGTCACCGCACGGAACAGTTCCTCGCGCGGCGCGTCCTTGAGGAGATAGCCCGTCGCGCCGGCCTCGATCGCCGCCAGCACGTCGGTGTCGGTGTCGTACGTCGTCAGCACCAGAACGCGAGCCGGCACCTTACGCTCGGCCAGCTGCCGGATCGCGGTGACACCGTCCACCCCGGGCATCCGCAGGTCCATCAACACCACGTCCGGTAGCAGGACCAGGGCCCGACTGACCGCCTCAGCACCGTCGGCCGCCTCGCCGAGCACCTCGAACCTCGGGTCGCCGGCGAACATCCCCCGCAACCCGTCTCGGACCACCGGGTGATCGTCGACGATGAGCAGGCCGATCGGTGTCGTGGGAGCGCTCATTCAGCCCACACCTCCGGCCGCGATGGCGGGCAGGCTCGCCGAGATCGCGGTGCCGCCGCCCGGCTCCGACTCGATCTCGAGCCGCCCGGCAAGGCGGTGCACCCGCTGCCGCATGGCGATCAGGCCGAAGCCACCGTCGCGATCGGGCGCCGCGGGTTGGCGTTCGGGATCGAAGCCCACACCGTCGTCGCGTACGTCCAGCGTCACCACGTCCTCCATGTAAGACAGCGTCAGACCAACCCGGGAGGCGTTGGCATGCTTGGCGACGTTGGCCAGGCCTTCCTGAGCGGTGCGGAGCAGGGCCACCTCGACCTCGGGGTGAAGTGGGCGAGGGTTCCCGGTCGTGGTGACCTGGGCGGCCACGCCGTTGACCTCCGCCCAGCGTTCGACGACCTCGGCCAGGGCGTCCGGCAGGTGGCCAGCATCCAGCGCCTCCGGTCGTAGTGCGTGGACCGAACGCCGCGCCTCCGACAGGCTTTCCCGGGCGAGCCGCATGGCCGCGTCGAGGTGACGTTGACGTTCGGATGGATCGTCACCCGCCTGCCCGGATGCCTCGAGTTGGGTGATGATGCCGGTCAACCCCTGCGCGAGGGTGTCGTGGATCTCCTGCGCCATCCGCTGGCGTTCGTCGTGGATGCCGGCCTCTCGGGCCTGCGCCACGAGCTGCGCGTGGAGGCCGGCGTTCTCCCGCATCATCGCCGTGAGCCGGGAGTTGGCCTCAGCGAGTTCCTCGATCGTCTTCTTCCGCTTCTCGCCCTGCTCGCTGGCGACCAGCGCGAAGAAGCCCATCGTGCTGGCCAGCAGGACGTTGACCGCGACGAGAGCGAGGTAGGTGCCCAGCCAGGCCGCGGTGGGCTCGAAGATGCTGCCCGTCTGTGAGAAGGCCGTGATCGTCCCGGTCCCCGCGATCCCCGCGTAGCTCCAACGTCCCGGGAGGAAGACCGTCGCGTGGATGTAACCGACCCACGCGAAGATGCCGAACCACGGCGCCATGGCGACCAGAACGCCCGCACAGACCAGGAGCCCGGCGAGATAAATACCCGCAAGACGTGGGCGTTCGACCCGAACCGGCCGAAGCGTGACGAAGAAGAAGATCCAACCGATCGTCACGGCGGAGACGCAGAGTACGCCCACGAGGTAAGCCGTCGAGGGGATGGGCTGGAACACCGTCACGATCACCGAGAGGGCGAGCAGGACGTAGGGGAGGGCGCGATAGACCGGCATCTCACGCCGCTCCCAGGCGTCCAGCCGGCTGACCGACTGCTGCTTCTGAAGCACGCTGCCCTTCCTCCTACGACTTACTCCCAGCGGAACAGCCTCGCCGCGACGACGCTGGCCGCCACCGCGATCGCCGCCATTATCACCAGCTGCAGGGGTTCGGGGCCGGTGCCGGTCCAGGCATCCTGCAGGGCCTGGACTCCCGGCGGCACGTAGTCGCCGATCCGGACCAGGAACTCCGGAAGCAGGAACCTCGGCAAATAGACGCCGCCGAAGAACATCGACACGAAGAAGATTGGCAACGCGACCGCCGCGGAGGAACGGGCGGTCGGTGCGACGGCCGCCGCGACCAGGCCGAGCGCGAACAGCGATGCCCCGCCCGCGATGAAGACCGCCACGAAACCCAGCGGGTGCTGGGGAAGCGGGATGTCGAACACCAGTCGCCCGATCAGGACCAACAGGACCACCGCCACGATCGCGGCGACGCCGTTGATCAGGAGTTGGGCGATGAGCAGGTTCGCCGGATTCACGGGCGTGGTCGAGAGCCGGCGGAGGATGCCCTTCTCGCGGTACGTCGCGAGCCGGACGGGCATCGTGTTGACGCCCAGGGTCGCGAGCGTGATCACCACCAGCGACGGAACGAAGAAGTCGACGAATCTCTGTCCGCCGAACGTCTCGTCAGGCGTACGGAGGGCGGGAATGGCCCCGAGGATCACCAGGATCAGGCTCGGTAGGGCCACCGCGAAGAACGCGTTCGCCACGTCCCGCAGGAACAGTCTCGACTCGACAACGGTCACCTTGACCAGCGCGGCCATGGTTCTTCTCCTTGTGGTCAGAGTGATCAGTCGTGCAGGGCACGGCCGGTGAGCTGGACAAAGGCGTCGTCAAGGTTGGCTTGCTCGACCCTGAGTTCGTGGGCGACGACCTGGTGCTGGGCAAGGACGGAGGTGACCGCGGCCAGCGCGTTTCCGGTCCCTGTCACCACCAGCCGGGCGCCCGCGCGGGTCACTCCGGTCACCTCGGGCAGGTCGAGAAGCAGTTTGTCGTCCACCGGGGCCGCCGGCCGGAAGGTGATCCGCTGCTCGTCGTTGACCCGGGCGACCAGGCCGGCAGGGCTGTCGATCGCCACGACCTGACCCGCGTCGATGACGGCGATCCGGTCACACAGGCGTTCGGCCTCTTCCATGAAGTGGGTGACGAGCAGGATCGTGACGCCCCTGGCGCGGATCTGCTCCACCAGGTCCCAGGTGTCCCGGCGCGCCTGTGGATCGAGACCGGTGGTGAGTTCGTCGAGGATCGCGACCTCGGGGTTGCCGACCAGCGCGAGCGCGACCGACAGCCGTTGCTTCTGGCCACCGGACAGTTTCTTGTAAGCGGTGTCGCGCTTCTCCGCGAGCCCAAGCTCGTCGATCAGGTGGTTCCAGTCCGCCGGCGAGCGGTAGAACGAGCTGTAGAGATCCAGCGCCTCCCAGACCTTCAACCGCTCTGGGAGTTCGCTCTCCTGCAGCTGGATGCCCAGCCGCTGCCGTAGCTCAGCCTGCCGCGGATCAAGCCCCAACACGCGGACCTTGCCGCCGTCTGGGTGCCGCAGCCCCCCGATGCATTCCACTGTGGTCGTCTTGCCGGCGCCGTTGGGGCCGAGGATCCCGAAGATCTCTCCTTGCTCCACGGTGAACGACACGTCGTCCACCGCCACCTTGTCGCCGTAGCGCTTGTGCAGGTTGGTGACCTCGATGACCGGCATGGCCGCCTGCTCTCCTTGCTCCCGCCTTCTTGACGGAACCAAGCTTCATGCCGAAGCGGGTCCGGGCGGATCGCCCGAGCGGCCAGCGCTGTGCTTCGTTGCGGCGGATTTCTCGCATCCGCCGTACGACGGTGACGGCATCCACCGAATGGTGGATGCCGTATGCCGTCACACCCGCGCTGATTCAGCTGGCTCAGGCGGCGAGGAGCTCCTTGATCCTCGCCGCGCCGGTCCTTTCCAGCCACGTCTCGAAGTCCATCAGGCTGGGATACTCCTCGCGCAGGGCGGGGACGTCCACCCAGCTTTCCTCCTTGGCGTTGAGCGCCTCATAACCTCGGGCGGCTTCTTCGCTGGTCTGCCGGAGCACGTCGATCGGGATCTGGACGTACGGAACGCTCCGGCCGGTCGCCCGACTGATCGCGTCGGCGATCTGCGGGCCAGTGAGCTCGTCCCCGGCGATGTCGATGGCCCGTCCGCGATAACGGTCAGGATCGGCGAACGCGAACGCGGCGAACGCACCGATGTCGTCCACCGCGATGAGCTCCTGGCGCACGCCCGGCCTGAGCGCGGTCATGAGTTGTCCATCACGGAGGCCGAACAGCGGGTGGACGTAGTTCTCCATGAAGGAGACCGGGCGCAGGATCGTGGCCGGCAGGTCGAGGGACCGGATGTGCTGCTCGATCTCCCATTTGTTCTCCAGGTTGCGAAGCCCGGAGATGCGTCGATCGGCACCGATCGCCGACGTGTAGACGAGATGGTGGACGCCGGCGGCCTTGGCCACGTCCGCGACGTTCCGGCCCCAGCTGATCTCCTCCTCCCAGCCGAAGTCGGGTGACTGCCCCGGGCGCATGGGCGGGGACTGGACGCTGAAGACGCCGTATGCACCGCGCAGGGCGACCTCGAGCGACGCCGGGTCGCTCAGGTCGCCGGTCACGAGATGGGCGCCGGCCGCCTTGAGTGCCTTTGCCGCCGAGCTGGACGGCGTACGGGTGAGGGCCCGCACTTGCCAGCCGTCCGCCAGCAGACGGCGAGCGGTCGCACCGCCCTGCTGCCCGGTCGCACCTGTGACGAGGATGATCTTGTCTGAATGGCTCACGCCTGCCTCCACAACTAGAATCGGAACGCACAGCCCGGTTAGACCATACGGAACGCGCGCCCCGTTTTGCAATGCGGCGTCGAAGGAAGGCATCCGCCTGATGGCCAAGCAACCCGCGTCGCCGAGCGCAGACGCGCCAGGAAAGACCCCCTCGATGCGCGCCGATGCCCGCCGCAATCGGGCCCGGGTCCTCGCGGCAGCCCAGGAGGCGTTCGCGGCCGAGGGCCTGTCGGTGCCGCTCGACGAGATCGCCCGGCGGGCCGGAGTCGGCGCCGGCACCGTCTACCGCCACTTCCCCACCAAAGAGGCGTTGTTCGAGGCCGTGATCGCGGAGCGGATGGCGAAGCTCGTGGACGACGCGCAGACCCGGGCCGGCGGAGAAGACCCGGGCGCGGCATTCTTCGAGTTCTTCGCCGAGACCGTCGAACGCGCGATGCTCAACAAGGACCTCTGCGAGGCACTCGAGGCCGGGGGCGGACCCAAACTCAAGGAGCCCCCCGCAGGCACCCATCAGGCGTTCACGGACGGGCTCGGTGAACTCCTCGCTCGCGCCCAAGGAGCGGGCGCGGTCCGCGACGACGTGGATGTCGTGGACGTCCGAGCCCTGCTCGTGGGTTGCGTCTCGATGGAGCGGCAGGTGCGCGACGTACGCCCGCACGGCCACATGGTCGCCCTCGCCTGCGACAGCCTCCGCCCGCGCCGCGCGGAATGATCACGTTTACGTGGTCATTGCCTGCCTCGCACGGTGTCGGTGCCATGTGAAGCATGGAATGACCACGTAAACGTGATCATTCCATGGCCCCATCGCGGCGCATTGGCCTGGGCATACCATTCGGTGTCGTGCCCGCACCCCAGTCCAAGCTGGCCTGTGACGTTCTTCTCGACCTCGACACTGCCGGTCCCGGTCCGCTGCACGAGCGCCTGACGCGTGCCCTCCGTACCGCGATCCGGGACGGCGTACTCGCGCCAGACAGCGCACTCCCACCCAGCCGAGCACTGGCCGCGGACCTCGGCTGCTCGCGCTGGGTCGTCACCCAGGCGTACGAGCAGCTGATCGCCGAGGGATACCTCGCCGGCAGGACGGGATCAGCTACCAGGATCCGGCGGCTGGACCCGCAGGACCGGCCCGCTGACGTCCCCGAAGGTCGCCGGCAGGTTCGACCAGAGTTGCCGACACCCCGCTACGACCTCGCACCCGGTCTGCCCGACCTGCGGGAGTTCCCGCGCCGTCGATGGGCTGACGCGATCCAGTCCCAACTCACGACCCTGCCCCATACCGAGCTCGGTTACCCCGAACGCAGCGGGGCGCCTCGGCTACGAGAGGTACTCGCCGCCTACCTCCGGCGAGTCCGGGGTGCTGACGCGCAACCGGCCGACGTCACCGTCACCTCGAGCGTGACCTCGGGTGTCACGGCGTTGTGCCGCGTCCTACGCGCCAGGGGAATCAACCGCATCGCCGTCGAGGACCCGGGCTGGACACGCCTGCGCCAGGCGGTCGCCGACCTCGGCGTCGAACTCGTCGGCATCCCCGTTGACGCCGATGGTCTCGTGGTCGACGCGCTCGTACGCCAACCCGACGTACGCGCCGTACTCCTGACGCCCGCCCACCAGTTCCCGACCGGGGCGGTTCTCGCTCCCGAACGCCGGGCGGCCCTCCTCGCCTGGGTCCGCGGTGTCGACGGCGTGATCCTCGAGGACGACTATGACGCGGAGTTCAGATACGACCGGCGGCCGGTCGGAACGCTTCAAGGCGTCGAGCCGCGGCATGTCGCGCTGTTCGGATCGCTGTCGAAGACGCTGTCGCCAGCTCTGGGGATCGGTTGGATGGTCACCCCACGTGCCTGGACCAGCATGCTCCGCGACGACACGAAGGCTCTTCCAAGCCCACCGCTCCTCGACCAGTTGGCGTTCACGCAGTTTCTCGAATCGGGCGGTTACGACCGCCACCTTCGCGCGTCCCGACAACGCTATCGGCGCCGCCGGGACGCGCTGGTCGGCGCGATTGGTACGCAGCTACCGGACAGCACGCTTTCCGGTGCCGCCGCGGGACTGCACCTGGTGCTCCAGCTCGATCCGGCCACACCGGCCGACGCGGTGGTCACGGGCGCGGCGGCCGCTGGGGTGAAGGTGGCCGACCTCGACACCTACCGGCTCAGTCCCGACCCGTCCGCGCCCGCGCTCGTCCTCGGCTACGGCAACCTGCCGGACGGCGCGGTCCACCCGGCCGTCAGTCGTCTGGCCGAGGCGGTCCGCTCCGCGCGATCATCGGTCATGAGCTGAGCACCAGCCGGTCGGTGGAGGAGGATGGCACAGTGAGCGAGCCCAAGGCGAGTCGGCCCAGAGACGAGTTCCCGACTGTCTTCTGGGCGACGAAGCGCGCCATGGCCGAAGCCGCCGACGTCGCCTACCGCCGACACGGCGTTCGCGACGGGCAGCAGTTCCTGCTCATGTGCCTGTGGCAGGACGACGGCCTGGCACCCGGCGAACTCGCACGGCGCCTCGGTCTCGCCACCCCGACCGTCACCCGGGCCGCCATCCGGATGGAAGCCGCCGGCCTCGTCACCCGCGAACCCGACCCGCATGACCGCCGGCTGGTGCGGATCCGCCTCACGAAACGCGGCCGGGAACTCGAGACCATCCTCGACGAGGAGATGCGTACCCTCTCCGACCGGGCACTCGCCACCCTCAGCGAATCCCAGCGCCGCGAGCTCATCGAGGCGCTCGAGCAGATCCGCCGCAACCTCAGCCGCTGAAGCGACTACCCCGCCGGCGTCACCTCGACCGCGCCAGCGCCCGCATCAGCAGGTGCGCGCGACCGAGGAGGAGCTCGTCAGCACCCGGTCGACCGACGCACTGCAGACCGAGTGGGAGCCCGCCTGTGGCGCGCCCCACCGGCACGGTGATGACCGGGAACCTGGCCTGCGTCCACGGCAGGTTCATCACCGGGCTGCCGGTAGATCCGAGCCCCTCCGGCGCCGGACCCGTCGCGGCCGGCGCGATCCACAGGTCGACGTTGTGCGTGTCCATCAGGTCGACGATCTGGGCGGCGAACTCCTCGCGTTCGGCGAGCGCCCGCTCGTAGGCCGCGCGCGGCACCTGCTGACCCTCGCGGATCGCCGCCGCGGTTGTCTCGTGGTAGCGCTCGGAGTGCGTGGGGAAAAGGTGGACGTGGGAGTGCGCGAGCTCCGCCAGATTGATGACGGCGTTGCGCTGGTTGACCTCGTGGATCGTGCACAGCATCTCCACCCGGCGGATCGGGAACCCCGCGGCGCCCAGCCGGGCGACCTGGTCCTCGAACGCCTTCAGCGCCTCGGGCTCAGCCTGCTCGAGGTAAGGGCCGGCGGGGACGCCGAGCACGGGCATCCGCTCGATTCGGACGCCGACCCGCCACGCCGTACACGCCGCGCTGGAGGCGGCAGTCAGCAACTCGAGGTCCCTGCAGAGGAATCCCACCGTGTCGAATGTCGGCGCGTTCGAGATCAGCCCGCCTGAGGGAATCCGCCGGTAGCCGGGCTTGAAGCCGACCACGCCGCAGTACGCCGCCGGCCGGATCACCGAGCCCACCGTCTGCGTCCCCAGCGCCAGCGGCACCATCCCGGCAGCCACGGCGGCCGCCGAGCCGCTGCTCGACCCGCCCGGCGTGTGGTCACGATCGTGGGGGTTGCGGGTGGGCCCCGGTGCGGTGAACGCGAACTCCGCGGTGACGGTCTTGCCCGCGACGACCGCACCGGCCGCACGGAGCCGGGTCACCACGGACGCCTCCGGGCCAGCGAGCGTCTCCGGCGCCAGCCGCGAGCCTGCCCGGGTGGGAAGCCCGTCGACGTGCAGGACGTCCTTGACCCCGATGGGTACACCGAACAACGGAAGGCGGTCCTCCACGTCGGGCCATCGCCGTACGAGCTCCCGCAACTCCGCATGGAGACGCTCACGACGCTCAGGCTCCGCGACGAACGCCTCGAGCTCGGCGTCGACGGTCTCGATCCGTGCGCAGATCGCGGCGGCGTACTCGCGTGGATTGAGCTCACCCCGCCGGAACGCGACAGCGTCATCGGCGGTGGGCTCGGGAACGAACGTTTCGGACATATCACCCACAGTTGCACATCGGCCCGACCAAAAAGGGAGCGGGTGCGGGAAGCGGGGCGGCTAGGATACCCAGCCGACCGCACACGGGTGGGGAGACGAGATCTCATGGTCGAGATTCAGCTGTCGTCGGACCGCGTCCCGCAACGGCGCATCCTCACAGACGATGTCTACGAAACCGTCAAGGCGATGGTGATGGACCATGACCTCGCTCCCGGCGCGCACCTCAACATCGACGCACTCGCCCGCGCCCTCCAGGTCTCACAGACACCTGTCCGCGAGGCGCTCGCGCGCTTGGAGTCTGACGGACTGATCGTCAAGCAGCCACTGCGTGGCTACACCATCGCTCCGCTTCTCAGCCGGGAGGAGTTCGAGCAGCTCTTCGAACTGCGCTTCCTTCTGGAACCCTGGGCCGCGGCTCGGGCCGCCGAACTCTCGACGGCCGCACAGCACCGCCAGCTCGAGGCTGCCTTCGACGATCTCAAGGACATCCCGTCGGAGGGGACATACGACGCCTACCGCGCGCTCACGGCGCACGACGAGCGCTTCCATGCCCTGATCCACACGTTCTCAGGCAATCCGCTCCTGGCGACGACGTTCGAGCGGCTCCACGCGCATCTGCACATCTTCCGGCTCTACTACGGCAGCGGCATCGGCGCATCCGCCGTCGACGAACACCGGCACATCGTCGAGGCGATCCGGTCGGGCCGACCGGAGAACGCTGACGTCGCGATGCGTGCACACCTCACGGCGTCACGAGACCGCCTGCGTCCGGTCTTTGACCGAACGGATCTGGACTGAACAATGGGTGCGCGAGGGGGGAGTTGAACCCCCACGCCCTTGCGGGCACAGGAACCTGAATCCTGCGCGTCTGCCTATTCCGCCACTCGCGCGCACTTCACCCCAGCAGGCCAGGGCGGATAGAGGTTAGCACGACCCCCGCGCCCGCCCCTCGCCGCGCCGGGGTCTCTCCGGGCCCCTGCCATCCGCCGCCCACCCGGCTCCGGGCCCTCCAGGGCACGGTCACAGATCCAGACATGCGGGATACATCGGAGGCAACCGACGGTAGGAGGCGGCCACGACCGGGAACGACGGTTACGATCGACCGAAACATTGGCACCGTCGACGCGGGAAGGAGGTACCCGTGGGAGTCTTTCGTCGCTTCGAACGAGGCCTGGAAGGCCTCGTCACCGGGACCTTTGCACGCGTCTTCCGGTCAGCCGTCCAGCCGGTCGAGATCGCCTCAGCCCTTCAGCGCGAGATGGACAACTCCGCGCAGGTGCTGTCGAGGGACGCGAGCCTGGTACCCAACGACTTCACCATCGAGCTCTCGCCGAGTGACTACGACCGGCTCGCTCCCTACACCAACGCCCTGAGCACGGAGCTCGCGGAGGTTGTGAACAGGCATGCGAGCACGCAGCGCTACGCGTTCACTGGTCCGGTCACGGTGGCCTTCAATCGGCAGGACAAGCTCTCGACCGGAAGGTTCCGGGTCCACGGCAGCGCGGTCGCGGCCGTGACCCCAAACCGCCGTCCGGGTCAGCCGCCGCCAGGCCCGCCGCCGTTCCCCCAAGGACCCCCTGACCGGCGGCATCCCCCGGGCGCCCAGCAGTTCCGCCCACCGGCGCCCGCCCGTGCTCCCGCGCCCTACCTCGAGGTCAATGGCCAGCGCCACCCCCTCGAGCCTCCGGGCATCGTGCTCGGTCGGGGTTCTGAGGCCGATCTCCGCATCACCGACCCTGGGGTGTCGCGACGGCACGCCGAGATCCGCGTCGTCCAGGACGGTCCCGGTTACACCGTGGCGATCCACGACCTCGGATCCACCAACGGCATCGTCGTCAACGGGCAGCGCGTCGACTACGCACCACTGCGGGACGGCAGTCAGATCCTGCTCGGCAACACCCTTCTCGTTGTACGCCGGCCCGACGGAGCGCAGTAGTGTCCGAGCTCACCCTCACGATCATCAAGCTCGGGTTCCTCGCGGTGCTCTGGCTGTTCGTCCTCTCGACAGTGTCGGTGATCAGGTCCGACCTGTTCGGCAGCCGGGTCACACCCCCGGCCCGGGGCGAACGCCGACCCAAGCCGGCCAAGCCGACCCGGCCACCCCGGCGCCGCAAGGGCGAACCCTCCGCGGCTGTCGTGGTGCAGGGCGCCAGCGCCGGCCTCCAGGTACCCCTTGGAGACACCCCGCTGGCGATCGGCAGGGGGTCCGAGTGCGAGCTGCACATCGACGATGAGTACGTCTCCACCCGGCACGCCGTGCTGCGCCCACAGGGCGGGACGTGGTACGTCGAGGATCTGGGTTCCACCAACGGCACGTTCGTGGGAGAGTCCCGTATTCACGGGCCAACCGCAGTCGGATCGGGGATACCGGTTCGGGTTGGCAAGACGATCATCGAGCTTTACAAGTAGGCGCGGAACGATGACCTCTGAGCTTGTGCGGTCGAGGGTGGCCGTGGGCGTTGCCGGCACCATGCCGCGGAGCCGTGGCGTCCGCACCTCACCTGTCCAAGCGACGACCTCTCATGGCCAAAAGAAGGCAGGATGACGCTCGCGCTCCGCTACGCCGCACACTCCGACGTCGGTCTCGGCCCGAAGAACCGGAACGAAGACTCCGGCTATGCCGGGCCGCACCTGCTGGCCGTCGCCGACGGCATGGGCGGCGCCGTGGGTGGCAACGTCGCCAGCGCGATCACGATCGCGACGGTGCGCGCGCTCGACACTCCTGGGCATCGTGACCCCGAGCAGGTCCTCGGCCAGGCCGCGAGTGACGCGAACGCCCGGATCGCGGCCCGCATCGACGCTGACCCGCACCTTGAGGGGATGGGCACCACCCTCACCGCCGTCCTCTTCGACGGTGAGAACGCCCACATCGCCCACATCGGCGACTCCCGCGCCTACCTGCTCCGTGAGGGCCGGCTGCGGATGCTGACCCACGACCACACCTTCGTCCAGTCGCTGGTCGACGAGGGCCGCATCACGCCTGAGGAAGCCGAGCACCACCCGCACCGTTCCCTGATCATCCGGGTGCTCGAAGGGCGGCAGGACGCGCGACCCGATCTCTTCGCCATCGAGCTCGACCCCGGCGACCGGCTCCTTCTGTGCAGCGACGGGCTCGACAACGCCGCGGTCAAGGACGACGCGATCGCCGACATCCTCATCCGCGCCAGCACGCCCGAGGATGCCGCCATCAGCCTGATCGAACGCGCGCTCCTCCACGGCAGCCCCGACAACGTCACCTGCGTGGTGGCCGACGTGGTCGAGGCGAGCCAGCCCGTCTCGGGCGTACCCGCCCTCGTCGGCGCGGTTAACGAGGCCGACCCGGCGCTCCACTACGACGGCCCGGCCACGGCTGAGCACACGATGTTCGGCGGTCCCGGCGTTCCGAGCCAGCCCGGGCCACCGATGCTGCCCGCCACCCAACCCCCGAACGCCCTCGACGAGGGCCTCCAGCTCGACGAGCCCGATCTGGAGGAGGAGCTCCGCTACGCACCCCGCCCGCCGCGCCGGTTTCGCTGGTTGTTCCGCCTCGTCGGCGCCGCGGTGGTGCTCGGTCTCATCGGCGTTGGTGCCCGCTGGGCGTTCAACTGGACGCAGGAGCAGTACTACGTCGGCGCCTACTCAGACGACACGACCGGCGGCACGCCGAGGCAGCCCCGGGTCGCGATCTTTCGCGGCATCGCGCAGCAGGTCCCGGGCATCCGGCTGTCGGACCTCTACCAAGTCGAGCCGCTGGAGCTGACCAAGCTGCCGCCGTACCACCGTGAGCGGGTCACCAACACCATCGCGGCTGACAACCTAGGCGAGGCCAAGTCCATCGTGGCCATGCTCCAGGACATCGCGACCAAGTGCGCGACGCCGCCCGCACCCCGACCCGCGCCGACCCCCGGCCGGACCCCGACGCAGACCGGACCGGCCCCCACACCTTCCCTGACAACCAGCCCCGGCAGGCGGCCGGGCGGCGCACTCGCGCCCACCGCCAGCACGTCGGCTGACCCGCGTGCCACGTCCGGAACGCGGACAGTCGCCGCCGCACCCGACCTTCCACTCGAGTGCGGTGACGACGCGGCCCCAACCCCCGACCCGACAGGCACGAAGTGAGCGAGGCCCAGCCAAACCCTGCTGTTCAGGTACGCAAGCGCCGCGGTGCGGAGCTTGTGTTGATCGTCGTCGCCCTCGCGGTGGCCGTCGGCGCCTACGCGATCGTCGGCATCACCGTCACCGGCAAACTCTCCCAGCAGGTCCTGTCCTACGGCGCCGGCCTCGCGATCCTGGTTGGCATCGCGCACGTGATCGTCCGCATCATGACGCCGTACGCCGATCCGCTGCTCCTGCCGTGCGTCGTCTTCCTCAACGGCCTCGGTCTCGCCCTCATCCACCGGCTCGACCTCACCAAGATCGAGAACGCCCGCGCCAACGGAGAGTCCCTCCCGCGCGCCGACGCACCGCTCCAGCTGACCTGGACCGCGGTCGGTGTCGCGGCGTTCATCCTGGTCCTGCTGGTGATCCGTGACCATCGCCGACTCCAGCGGGCCACCTACACCGCGCTGTTCGCTGGTGTCGGGCTCCTGCTCCTGCCGCTGGTGCCCGGCCTCGGCGTCCGCTTCCAGGGCGCGCAGATCTGGATCAGGTTCGCCGGCCTGTCCTTCCAGCCGGGCGAGATCGCCAAGGTCTGCCTGATCGTGTTCTTCGCCGGCTACCTCGTGGTCAAGAAGGACGCGTTGGCGCTCGCCGGCCGGCGGTTCATCGGCATCGACCTTCCCCGCGGCCGTGACCTCGGGCCGATCCTCTCCGCCTGGTTGATCAGCCTCGCCATCCTGGTCTTCCAGCGTGACCTCGGCACGGCGCTGCTGTTCTTCGGTGCGTTCGTCGTCCTGTTGTACGTCTCGACCGAACGCCCCGGCTGGCTCTTCGTCGGCGGCGGGTTGTTCGCCGGCGGGGCGTGGTTCGCCTACATCGCGGCCACGTCGCTCCACATCCCGCAGTTCTCCCACATCGCCAACCGCATCAACGCCTGGTTGCATCCGTTCGATCCGCAGTACCGCGAGGGCGCCTACCAGATCATCCAGTCGCTCTACGGTTTCGCGTACGGCGGACTCCTCGGCCGTGGCCTTGGCGAAGGTCACCCGAACCTCGTGCCGCTCGCCAAGAGCGACTTCATCATCGCGGCGATCGGCGAGGAGCTCGGGCTCACCGGCCTGATGGCGATCCTCGTGCTCTACGGCATCATCGTCGAACGCGGCCTGCGCACGGCGCTCGTGTGCCGCGACCATTTCGGCAAGCTGCTCGCGACCGGTGTCGCGGCCGTCTTCGCGATCCAGGTGTTCGTCGTGGTCGGCGGTGTGACCAAGCTGATCCCGCTCACCGGTCTCACCACGCCGTTCCTGTCCTACGGGGGTTCCTCACTGGTAGCCAACTGGGCGCTCGTCGCGCTCATGTTGCGGATCAGCGACCAAGCGAGGCGGCCCGCGACGCTTCCCGCCGCGCCGACCGAAGATGCTCTGACGCAGGTGGTGGTACGCCGGTGATGTCCCGATGAACCGTCCGATCCGACGCATCGCGGTCGGCTTCATGGTGTTGTTCTGCGCCCTCCTGGCGAACGCCAACTACATCCAGGTGTTCCAGGCACCCGAGCTCAACGCCCGGGACGGCAACCGCCGGGTGACGCTGGATGAGTACGCCCGCCAGCGCGGACCCATCCTGGTGGGCGGCACCCAGGTGGCCTACTCCGTGAAGACCAACGACAACCTCATCTACCTACGGAAGTACCGCAGCCCCGAGTTGTACGGCCACCTCACGGGCTACTACTCCTACATCTACGGCCGGAGCGGCATCGAGTCCGACCAGAACTCCGTCCTCTCCGGCACCGACGACCGGCTCTTCGTCCGGCGCATCGTCGACCTCATCACCAACCGCCAGCCCCAGGGCGGCAGCGTCCAGCTCACGATCAACCCTGACGCGCAGCGCGCGGCGCTCAAGGGACTCGGCGACAAGCGCGGCTCCGTCGTCGCCATCGAGCCGTCCACCGGCAAGGTCCTCGCGATGGTGAGCCAGCCGTCGTACGACCCCAACAAGCTGTCATCCCACGACTCGGCCAGCATCACCGAAGCGTGGAAGGAACTGACCCAGAACAACCCCGCCGAGCCGATGCAGAACCGCGCGACCCAGCGCCGCTACCCACCGGGTTCGACATTCAAGCTGGTCACCTCTGCCGCCGCACTCTCGACCGGGCGCTACCGACCAGACACGGTGGTCCCCGCACCCGCCGTGCTCGACCTGCCGCAGACCTCCCGCACCATGAACAACTGGCAGGACGGCCTGTGCGGCTCCTCCGCGCAGATCACGCTGTCTGAGGCGCTCGCCACGTCCTGCAACACCGCGTACGCCGACCTCGGCCTGAAGCTCGGCGACAAGGCGCTGCGTGATCAGGCGGAGAAGTTCGGGTTCGGCACCAAGTTCCTGCCCGAGCTCGGCGGCGTCTCCAGCGTGTTCCCCGACGAGCTCGACAAGCCGCAGACCGCGTTGAGCTCGATCGGTCAGTACGACGTCGCGGCGACGCCGCTGCAGATGGCGATGGTGACGGCGGGCATCGCCAACGGCGGCAAGGTGATGAAGCCCTACATCGTCGGCAAGGTCAACGGGCCTGACCTCCAGCCTCTGGAGATCACGGAGCCGGAGGTGGTGTCGCAGGCCGTCTCGTCGAGCGTCGCGTCCCAGCTCACACAGATGATGGTCGACGTCGTCGAGGGCCCGAACGGCACCGGCAAGCCGGTGAAGATCGACGGCGTACAAGTTGCCGGCAAGACGGGTACGGCACAGACCACGCCCGACCGGCCGCCGTTCGCCTGGTTCGTCTCTTTCGCACCCGCCGATAACCCGAAGGTGGCTGTGGCCGTTGTTATCGAGCGGGCGGATGTGGGCCGGAACGAAATCTCCGGCGGGAAGCTCGCAGCGCCCATCGCGAAGGACGTCATGGAGGCGGTGATCGGAAAATGAGTCCGGTGACCCCGCAACGAAAGGGCAGGCATGGCTGAGCCGAGATTCCTCGGTGGTCGGTATGACCTGGGCGAGGTGCTCGGTCACGGGGGTATGGCCGAGGTACGCATCGGGATCGACCGCCGGCTCGGACGTACGGTCGCGGTCAAGACCCTGCGCCCCGACCTCGCGACCGACCCGATCTTCCAGGCACGCTTCCGGCGGGAGGCCCAGTCAGCGGCCTCGCTCAACCACCCGTCCGTGGTGTCGGTCTACGACACCGGTGAAGAGACCTTCGACGGCGTGTCCGTGCCGTACATCGTCATGGAGTACGTCGAGGGCCGCACGCTCCGCGACGTCCTCCGTGAGGGTCGCCGGATCCTGCCGGAGCGGGCGATGGAGATCACCGCCGACATCCTGGACGCGCTGGAGTACAGCCACCGGGCGGGGATCATCCACCGCGACATCAAGCCGGCCAACGTCATGCTCACCCCGAGCGGTGACGTCAAGGTCATGGACTTCGGTATCGCCCGCGCGGTCGCCGACGCCTCCGCCACGATGACCCAGACGGCCGCGGTGATCGGGACCGCGCAGTACCTCTCGCCCGAGCAGGCGCGCGGTGAGTCCGTCGACGCGCGGAGCGACATCTACTCCACCGGCTGCCTGCTGTACGAACTCATGACCGGCCGGCCGCCCTTCGTCGGCGACTCGCCCGTGTCAGTCGCGTACCAGCACGTGCGGGAGGAGCCGCGGCCGCCGTCGATGCTCGACCCCGAGGTGCCGCCGGTCGCGGACGCGATCACCCTCAAGGCCCTCCAGAAGAAGCCGCTCGACCGTTACCAGTCGGCGGCGGAGATGCGCGAGGACATCGAGCGCGCCCTGTCCGGCCAGCGGGTGAACGCGCCCGTCGTACCCATCGACGCGACCGCGCGGTTCCTGCCACCCGACGAGCCGCCCGACGCCACGATGGCCGGCGACTGGCACCAGCCCGAACCCGACGAAGGGCCCGACCGTGGGCGCAAGGCCGCCTACGTCATGCTGGTGATCGCCATCCTCTTCGTGCTCGGCGTCGCGGGCTTCATCGGCTTCAACATGCTCGGCGGTGACGGGGCACCCAAGACAGTCGTCGCGCCCACCCTCATCGGCAAGACTGAGGAGCAGGCACGGACGATCCTGGCCCAGAGCCAACTCCGGCCCGGCCAGACCAAGTCCGCGGGCAGCGACAGCGCCCCCAAGGGCCAGATCATCGCCCAGAGCCCCCAGCCCGGCGCCTCGGTCCAGATCAACTCGGTCGTCGACATCACCGTCTCCTCAGGGAAGCCGACGGTGCCGGTCCCCGAGGTGGTGGGCAAGCAGATCGCCGAGGCGAGGACGGTTCTGGCGACGGCTGGCTTCAAGGTCGTCGACCGCGAGGACAAGGAGGCCAGCTCCGCCTCGGGCACCGTCACCCGGATCGACCCGAGCGAGGGCTCCGTCGTTCCCAAGGGGAGCACCGTCACGATCTACTTCTCGAGCGGCCTCGCCGAGGTGCCGGACGTACGCCAGCAGAGCCTCGCAGAGGCGGAGGCGCGGCTCGGCGACGCGGGCTTCAAGGCCCGGAAGGTGTGGGAGACCACCTCCGACTCATCGGAGGGCACCGTCATCAGGCAGGTACCCAACCCCGGCCAGCGCCGGGAGATCGGGTCGACGGTCACGATCGTGGTGGCCCGCGCTCCCGCGCCCGAGCCGCCGCCTAAGCCGGAACCGACCAGGACGCCGGAGCCGGATCCGGAGCCGACGACGCCGCCAAGCACGCCCACACCGGAGCCGACCACACCGTCGCCGACCGACACGGGATTCCCGGACCTGCCGGGGATCATCCCCGATGCCCCGTCGACGACGCCCGCGCCGGCACCTACCACCGCACCGGACCAGCCGGCACCCGCTCAACAGGCCCCTGACCAGCCGGCACCCGCTCAGCCGTAGCCTGCCCGGGTGCCCGCGGACGGGTCGGCGTCCTTCTGGGTTCAGAGGTCGGACGCCGACCGGGTCACCACCGGCGCGAGGCCGGCCGAACGTTCGACCGCGTCGGCCTCGCCGCAGGTCACCAGCCAGTTGGCGAGCATCCGGTGACCGCCCTCGGTGAGCACCGACTCCGGGTGGAACTGCACGCCCTCGCAGGCGAGTTCGCGGTGGCGGAGCGCCATGATGACGCCTGAGGTGGTCTGGGCGGTGACGTCGAACTCGGCCGGCACCGACTCGGGCTCGACCGCGAGCGAGTGGTAGCGGGTCGCGGTGAACGGGTCCGGCAGCCCGGCGAGCACTCCAACGCCGCTGTGGTGGACCCTGCTGGTCTTGCCGTGCAGGAGCTCCGGCGCCCGCGTGACGACTCCGCCGAACGCCACGGCCATCGCCTGCAACCCCAGGCAGACCCCGAACAACGGCACCCGGCCGGCGGCGTACTTGATCAGGTCCACGCAGACACCGGCATGCTCCGGCGTACCTGGCCCGGGCGACAGGAGGACCCCGGCAAAGCCCTCGACGTCGGCCGGCTGGAGTTCGTCATTGCGACGAACGTCGCATTCGACGCCAAGCTGGTAGAGGTACTGCACCAGGTTGAAGACGAACGAGTCGTAGTTGTCGACGACGAGGATGCGTGCGGTCACCGGCCCATTGTCCTGACCCGCCTGGTCGACGCGGCACGGGGCCGCCGCCGCGACGTGTTTCAGCGCGACTCGCTCTATCCGCCGTCGGGGTCGCGTTCCTTGGCGTAGTTGAGGTTGAGCGACCCGTCGAACCCTGGCAGGGAGAGCCGCGACGACCGCTGGAGCTGCCAGCCGAGGCCGTACCTCGGGTCCTTCGCGTAGGTCAGGTAGATGTCGACCGCGGGCGAGTCGCCCAACGCCTCGATCATGCCGCCGGTGCCGCCGATCGCCTGGATGCGGTACGGCGGGGGATACGGGATGCCGTGCAGGACGACCGAGTTACCGACACACCGGATGGCGGAGGTCGAGATGATCCGCTGATCCTGGATGGTCATCGCCTCAGCGCCGCCGGCCCAGAGCGCGTTGACCACAGCCTGGATGTCCTGCTGGTGCACCACGAGCGCGTCGGGGTCGGCGACCTCTTTGCGGGCGCTGGCCGGTGCGTCGTCCAGAATGACCGTCACGCCGGCTCCCGCCACCGGCGTGAGCCCGACGGCGGGTGCGAGGGTGTCAGCCTTCTTCTGGGCGTCGCCGGCGTTCTCGTTGCCGTGCTGAGGACCGAGGAGGTCGTCGACCTCGGACCGTAGCTTGGACAGCTTCGCGTCGAGGGCGCGGTTGTGCTGGAGTTGCGCCCGGGCCAGGTCGGCGACGTCGGTCTGCCGCTCGGCCCGCAGGTCGGTGCCCTCCGCGCTCACCGCGCTTGTCACCCCGAGGAAGCCGGCGATCGCGAACGTCGCGGCCGCGAGCACCCGCGTCAGGACGGGCGTCCACCGGCGCATGCCGCCGCCGCTGTCCTCGTCCTCGTCCTCGTCTTGATCGTCGGGCTCGTCTTGACCGTCGGGCTCGGCGTCGTGCTTGGCGCCGGGTTCGTACGCCGCCGAAGCCTCCTCCGTGGCCGGCTCTGAGCCAACGAGGTCTGCGTCGACCGGGGCCGGCTGGGTCGGGTCCTCCTCAGCCGGCTCATCCTCAGCCGGCTCATCCTCGACGGACCCGTCCGTGGCTGCCTCGTCTGTGGCTGCCGACGTGTTGATGACAATCGTGGCAGTTTCGGCGGACGCTGCGGCGTCATCGGTGGGGGCGTCGGTCGCGGCGCCGGCTGGCGTGGCAGCATCGACTTCGTTGTCGACGCCGCCGGACTGGGCGGGCGAACCATTTGGACCAGGATCTGTCACGGCGTCAGGGCATTCCTGGTCCGGTCGGTCACCCACGTGCCCTCCGTCGTTCTCCTGCTCCGGCGTGTTGACTACGCTAGCCGACATCTGGGTCAGCCGACCCCTCGGACGTCTTATGCGGAGGATGGCGACGTGCCCGAGTCGCGCAACCGAAAGAAGCAGGCCTACACGCCACCATCGGAGAAGGCCACGCCCGCCAAGAAGCTCTCAGGCGGACGCTGGGTGGCTCCGGTCATGCTGGTCTGCTTTTTGGTAGGCCTCGCCTGGATCGTGACGTTCTATCTCGCCGGGAGCGAGATCCCCGGCATGCGCGATCTTCAGAACTGGAACATCCTCATCGGCATGGGCCTGATCGCGATCGGGTTCGTGGTGTCGACCCAGTGGCGGTGACTCACCACCCGCCCTACTGATCTGGCTCAGCTTTCCCTGCACAGATGCCGCGTGCACTCACCTGGGCGCACGCGGCATCGTCGTTTATCCACTTATCCACTTATCCACAGGCCAGCTCCGCAGTTTATGCCCGGATCATCCACACTCCACGTTCATTCCACAATTGTGATTACACGGGTGTAGTTCTCCACATCGACATCCCCAGCCTGTGGAGAACCGCGTGGTTTCTGGGGTGCCGCTCAGCTGTGGAAATGACAGAACCGCAGGTCGGCGCAGGGAACAACGCTAGGGCGCACTGGGGACTGAGATGCCCGCCCTGTGTATGACGTACTTATCCACAGGCTTTGCC
Organism: Actinopolymorpha alba DSM 45243; assembly: GCF_000373925.1. Taxonomy (GTDB): domain Bacteria; phylum Actinomycetota; class Actinomycetes; order Propionibacteriales; family Actinopolymorphaceae; genus Actinopolymorpha; species Actinopolymorpha alba. The sequence goes on from NZ_KB892743.1 coordinate 97,730, forward strand.
GCCAGCGCTGGACGTCCACAAGAGTTCCCCAGCGACTCACTAGTTATCCCCAGTTTCCACAGGCGCCCTGGGGAAACTGCGGGCGAACCGGCCGCCGCCCTGAGGATTTGCGGTCCCCACCGGCACAGCCACTGCACACCCACCGCACAGCCGCAGGAGCGTGCGGGGGGTGTGCCGCGCGGTCGTGCCCGGTCGCCGCCGACCATACGACCAAGCACCGACAGGGCCGTGAGCCCCGCGGCGGCGCCTGGCCCGCAGCGAGGGGGAGACCACCGGCTGCGGGCGCGTCAAGGCCCGACCGGCAGCGAGGGACATCCGACTGAAGCGGGGACAGACCGTGATCAACTTGTTGCGCGCGAGTGCGTCCGCGACTGGTCCGAAGCTTCTCCGCGCGGGAGGGGTGTCGATCTTTCGGACAAGTCCACGTCCCCCACCGCGACGGGCCCGTCGTCTCAGGTAATGGACGGCTTGCGGCGGATCTCAACATCCGGGCCGACTGGGTGTACACGATGCGAGACAGCTAGGACCCCGCGCGGCAAGTCGTCACCATGCACGGCAAATTGGGCGTGCTTCGTGGGGACATGCCGCGTGAGGCCGGGCCCGTCTCACTTGGTGGCCTATTCAAAACCCTCTGACGCCGAATGGGTTGCTGGATCTGGTTGAGCGGGAACCAGACCAAGATCGCCCACCGAGGTTGCGATGACTTGGCGGAGGAGTTTCGGCAAAGAAGCCGAGACACCTCCGCCAAATCGCCTCCCGCTACCTTCACAATGCCGGGCCCGTCTCACCTGGCGTACACCCAACTGTTTCGGATACTGAGAAGCCAGGCGCCGGGCTCGAGCTGGCGCCCAGGGCGGTTCAGCGTGCAACACGCCAAGTGCGATGGCACCACGCGCCGGAAGCGACTCGCGTCAGGCGTGGGAGAAGCTAGCTGGGCATACCCGCCGTCAGCTGGGCTGTACGCCAGACGATGAGCCCGACCGTCGCAAGGATCACGGCGACGAAGCCGAGGGTCTGCATGAGATCCCGGCGTTCCCGCGGCGCGTAGGCCAGGACCGCACCGAGAGCGAGACCGGCGATGAAGCCGCCCAGGTGCCCCTGCCACGACAGGAAGCTGCGGAAGAGCACGTTGAGCACGATGTTGACGACGAGGATGCCCATGAACCAGCTCATGTCGGCACGCATCCGCCGCGCCAGCACGACGGTGGCGCCGAAGAGCCCGAAGATCGCGCCCGACGCCCCGACGATCGGGACCAGCGGTGAGGTGAACGCGTAGGCCACCGCAGAGCCGGCCAGTGCGGAGACGAGATACAGAGCGGTGAAGCGTGCCCGGCCGAGGAGCCGCTCCAGCGCCGGTCCCAGCACCCACAGGGAGAACATGTTGACGGCAAGATGCAGGAGCTCGACGTGGAGGAACGCCGAGGTGAGCAACCGCCAGTAGGCGCCGCCCGCGACGCCGTGCGCCTCACCGACCGCGTCGGCGAAGAACGACGTCCGGCCCACCAGCATGAGCTGCTGCTCAACCGCCCGGCCGAGCAGCAGCGTCAGAAGATAGATGACGACATTGAGTCCAAGGATCACCTTGGTGACGATGGCGCCATCTCCGCGTACGACACCCCCGAACCTGGTGCGGGCGGACGGCATCGTCCGGTTGCCCTCCCGCACACACTCCACGCACTGGAAACCGACGGAGGCCTGCCGCTGGCAGTCAGGGCAGATGTAACGCCCGCACCGCTGGCAGCGGATGTAGCTCTCGCGCTCAGGGTGGCGATAGCAGGTCGGAATCGGCTGCGGCGCCGAGGGGTTGCTGGCCTCGGCGCCGTCCTCCGGCCGGGGGTAGTCGGTCATGAAAGCCCTCGCGGTCAGACCTCTCGGCGTTCGATCTCGACCGACTCGATGAACACGGGCTCGAGCGGCCGGTCCATGGGGCCGGTCTCGACCTTGCTGATGGCCTCGACCACGGCGCGGCTGTTGGGTTCGACCACCTCACCAAAGATGGTGTGCTTGCCATTGAGGTGCGGGAAGCTCGGGCCCACGGTGATGAAGAACTGCGAGCCGTTGGAGTTGGGCCCGGCGTTTGCCATCGCCAGCAGATAGGGCCGGTTGAACCGCAGCTCGGGATGGATCTCGTCACCGAACTTGTAGCCAGGACCGCCGGTGCCGGAGCCGAGCGGGCACCCACCCTGGATCATGAAGCCATCGATGACGCGGTGGAAGGTGAGGCCGTCGTAGAACCGCCTCGTCGTCTTCTCGCCCGTCTCGGGGTCGATCCACTCCCGCGTGCCTTCAGCGAGGCCAACGAAGTTTTGAACCGTCTTGGGCGCATGATCGGGAAACAGCTTGACGACAATGTCGCCGGCCGACGTCCGAAGCGTCGCGAACGTCTCCTCGCTCACCGGTTGTCCCCTCTCTTACCGTTCATTGAGTGGGATCCGGCTCCCACGGGCTTCTCCCGTCGGGGCCGCCCCCACACCACCATGAACCGATCCTTTCACGGCAACGAGCCAGGCGCGCCCGGGGTGCCCCCGCGACATGAGGCGTGCCGCGGGGCATGATCGGGAACGAACCTGGGAAGGCATCACGGAAAAGTCCCCTGACACTGTGTGGACGTTCCGAAGAGCCACCCGATGTGGACGAGGAGGCGCAACCTGATGGGACGCCAGAAGAAGCGAGCGAGCCTGGCTCCGAAGGCTTGGAAGAAGGCCAACCCGCCCGCAGAGCACGCGTGGGACAAGCTGGGCCCGGCGATGGGGAGCGCCAAGCAGCGCATCAGCCCGGTCGTGGAGGACGCGCGGCAGATGATGACCCCGCGGGTCGAACACGCGCGCACGGTCCTGGTCGAGGACGTCGTTCCCAAGATGACGAGCGCCATGACGACGGCGGTCACCGCGAGCGAGCCCTACCGCACCGAAGCCAAGAAGCGCGGATCCGCCGCGTACGCCGCCCTCAGGGGTGAGCTGGAGAAGCAGGAGCCGAAGCGCAGGCGGCACTGGCTGCGGCGCCTTCTGGTGCTCACGGCCCTGGGTGGCGCGGCCGCGGTCGCCTACCGGTACCTCCGGGGTGGCACCGACCAGTGGCAGCCGTTGCCGTCGACGGGGTCGACGGGTTCGGGCGCCGCCGAGGCCCGGCCTGCCGAAGAAACCGCCGGAGCGACGACGTCTCAGCGGGGTACGTCGGAGCGGGCGCGGGGCTCGCGGGGTTCCCAGGCGAGCGGGGCATCGAGTTCGACGATGCCCGCCGATCGGGCGGGCGCGACGCCGGACGAGGCGCTGGCCGACCAGGCGGCCGAGACCGAGGCACACGCGCCGACCACTCCCGACGCACCGGCCGAGCACGTCGAGCCCACCGCCGCGAGCGCTGAGACCGGTGGTGAGCCCGCGCACGCCTCCGGCGCCCGCAACGGTACGACGCCGAAGAGCCGTTCCCGGTCGAGCTAGTCGCGGCTGTCCGGCGGCGGGATGGGACCCGCGAGCAGCGGGTCCCCCGTCTCCTGCTGCCAGCGTTCGAGTGTCGTCGCGAGCTCACCTTCGACGCTGGCGAGCCCCGGCGTCCCGGCAAGGTTGCGCCGCTCCCACGGGTCCTCTGACAGGTCGTACAACTCGACATCGGGGCGTGGCGCCAGGTGGTCGTCACCCATGCCGGCCCGGGTGGGGCTGGCTTCGATGTCCTGCGGCAACACGAGCCGGGGACCCGGCTCCGCGTTACGGATGTACTTCCACCGGCCGGTGCGGACGGCGCGCATCGGGTCGTACGCGTCGTGGTAGGTCTTCTCGGCGAAGACCTCGGCCCGACCGGGTTCGTCGCCGCCGCGGAGCCACGCCGCGTGGCTGATCCCCTGGATCTCGTCCGGGACCTTCCCACCGCCGAGTTCGAGCAGTGTCGGCAGGACATCGACGTGGGCGGCCAGGCGGTCGGTCGCCTCCCGCCGGTACGCCGCACCATCGTCGGGTGGCCGCATGATCAGCGAGATCCGGATGCCCGGGTCATAGAGCGTCGACTTCCCACCCGGGAACGCCATGCCGTGGTCGGTCGTGAAGACGATCCAGGTCCGCTCCAGCAGTCCTTCGTCCCGCAGTGTCTGGATCAGCCGGCCGGTCGCGCGGTCGGCCACCCGGATCGACCCCTGGAACGCCGCGAGGTCGGCGCGGGTGTGGGCGTTGTCGGGCAGGAACGCCGGCACCGCCACCTGGTCGGGGTCGTCCGGCGGGTAGAGCTCCTCGGGATAGGGCCGGTGTACCTCGAAGAAGCCGACGACGGCGAGGAAGGGTTCCTGCCGGCGTTCGGGTGCGCGCAGCCAGGCTGCGGCCTCATCGACCACCGTGTCGGCACGCTGCCAGCCCGTCTCGGGGTCGCGGGCGTCGTGGACCTCGTCGTACCCCAGCCGTTCGGGGTTGGCCGACTCGTGTTGCATCCCGAAGTTGGCGCTGTGATAGCCGAGCCGGCGTAGGTGCATCGGCAGCGTCTCGACGCCGTCGGCGTACTCCCAGCCGCGGTGTTGGAGGCCGATGATGCCGTTGGAGTGCGGGTAGCGGCCGGTCATCAGCGCGCTGCGGGCCGGGCTGCACAGCGGGGTGGCACAGAACGCCTGGTCGAACCGCACTCCTTCGGCCGCGAGCTGGTCGACGGCGAGGCTGGGTACGCCCGGGACGCCGTACGTGCCGAGGTGGGTGCCGAGGTCGTGCCAATGGACGAGAACGATGTTGGGGCGGTCGCTCGAGGTCACGCGGGCGAGGTTAGCGCCCGCATCCCTGCGCTTTCGTGATTACGGCGGGCCAATTCAGGCCAGGTTTACGCATTCTTTGCGTCGCTCGTCTAGCTTCCTCGCTGCTGGTGATCAACACCACGTCCTGATCCTCGTGCTCCCCTGTCCCGACGGAGGTCCGCCGTGTCCGCAGGCAAGCCCGTGTCAGCTGGAGTGGATGTCCGAGTCGGGAGGGGGTTGTCCCGGCGGGCCTTCGTCGCCGGCGCCGGTGGCCTCGCGTCCGCGTTCGCCATTGGTACGCCCGCCTACGCGTCGGACGCCGCCAGGACGGGCGTCACCACCGGGGCGATCGACGTCCAACTCCTCAACATCACCGATTTCCACGGCAACCTCCGGACGCCCACCTCCGCGGCGGACGGCTGGATCCCGAACCCCAACGGGACCGGAACCATCAACGTGGGTGGTGCGGCCTACCTGGCCGCGCATCTCAAGCGGCTGCGGGCGGCGAAGAACTCGATCTTCTTCGGTGTCGGCGACCTGTGGTGCGGCGCCGAGCCGTTGGAGACCAAGCTGGTTCGCGACGAGTCGGCGATAGAGGTGCTCAACAAGCTCGGCATGACCTTCTCCACCCTCGGCAACCACGAACTCGACTACGGCCTGGACTATCTCGTCGACCACATGGTCCGCGCGAAACCCGTCGGCGAGCCTGGCCGGGACTCCAGCTTCCTCGACTCGACCGGGCAGGCGTTCCAGGGACTCGCGTTCCCCTACTACTCCGCGAACATGCTGTCGCGTAAGACCGGGCAGCCGGCGCTGAAGCCCTACAACGTCGAATGGGTGTCGGGCCCGAACGGCCGCCGCTACCCCATCGGCTTCATCCACCTCACCGTGACGAACACGCCGGTCGGCTCGAGTTCGTACGAACCACAGCTCATCGGCTACGACCAGATCGAGATCGCCAACAGGTACGCCGCCTTCCTGAAGCGCCGCGGCGTCAACGCCCTCGTCCTGAGCGTCCACGACGGCGCCCAGCAGTACGACAACTGGAACGCGCCCATCAACGGCGGCAACATGAGCACCGGTCCGGCCCTTGAGCTCGCGGCCCGGGTCGACCCCGACATCTGCGCCATCGTCACCGGGCACTGGCACTGGTGGTTCAACGCGATGCTGCCCGACCCGAACGGCAACCTCCGCCCGGTCGTCGAGGCGAGCCACGCCGGTCAGATGATCAACGAGATCAGCCTCAAGCTGGATCCGCGGACCGGGAAGGTCATCCGGGAGCTCACCGTCTCGACCAACCACCCGGTCACGCTCGACATCACCCCCGATCCAGAGATGCAGCGCGTCGTCGACTACTGGACGGCCTTCGGGGATCGCCGGTACGCCGAGCCGGCCGGTACCCTCACCGCCGACTTCACCCGGACGTTGAACGAGCACGGCGAATGCACGATGGGCGACCTCGCCGCGGACTTCGTGTACTGGGACGCGAACTCCTACGTCGAGGGGGCCGCCGACTTCGGGTTGTTCGCCGTCCGCCCGGCGAAGGGCTCGACCGCGCTCCGGGGTGACTTCCGTTATGCGAAGGGCAGTAATGCCGCTGACCAGGACGGGCTCATCCTGTATGGCGAGGCGTACGCCTACCTCGGCTACGAGAACCCCGTCCTCACCGTGACCCTGACCGGAGAGCAGATCCGGCAGGCGCTGGAGCAGCAGTGGCAGCCGCAGGCTGACGGGACGGTGAAGTTCGCTCCGCTCGGTGTGTCGTCCAACGTGCGGGCGACGTACGACGCGACCAGGCCGGTCGGCCAGCGGGTGGATCCCGCGGCGTTCCTCATCGACGGCCGCCCGCTCGACCTCGGCCGGGCCTATCGGGTCGCCGGGCTGGCGTACACCCTGATCGGTGCGGACGGCTTCGGCGCGCTCGCAAGCTTCACCAACCCGGTCCGGAACGATCGCGACCACGAGGGCTTCATCAGGTACCTCCGTGCCGTCGGTGCGATCAGCCCGTCGAAGCTCGACCGCATCACCGTCCGGTCCTGAGGTCATGCGGCCGGTCGGCCGTTGGACGGCGGGGAGGGCTCGCTGAATGATCACGTATACGTGGTCATTACCAGCTTCACGTGGTGTCGACGCCATGTGAGGCAAGCAATGACCACGTATACGTGATCATTCAGCGCCCCGCACCAAACCGCTGCTAGCGGGCCAGCCGTCCGAGCAGCGCGGACGCGGTGGTGATGCCGATCCCAGCCGCAACGACGAGGACCGCGAAGTCCAGGCCAAGGTTCGCCGGCGTACCAACCAGCAACCCCCGCAACGCGTCGACCTCGTAGCTCAGCGGGTTGAACAGCGCAACCCACTTGAGCCAGTCGGGCATCAACGCGATCGGATACAACGCGTTCGACGCGAAGAACAGCGGCATCGTGAGCGCCTGCCCGATACCCATCAGGCGGTCGCGGTTGAGGACCAGCCCGGCGATGGTGAGGGAGAGGCAGGAGAAGAACGCGGCCCCCAGGAGGAGCGCGGCCACCGCGCCGAGGAGCCGCAGCGGGTTGGGCGTGATGTTGACGCCGAGGAGCACCGCCAGGATGAGCACGATCACGGCCTGGACGGTGGCCCGGACTCCGGCGGCGAACGCCTTCCCCGTCACGAGGGCGGCTCGCGGTGTCGGCGTCACCAGGAGCTTCGCGAGGACGCCGGCGTCGCGTTCCCAGATGATCTGGATGCCGTAGAAGATCGCGATGAACAACGCGGACTGGGCGAGGATGCCGGGCGCGAGGTAGTCGAGGTACGGCACGTTGCCGGTCGGGATGACCCGCAGCCGGCTGAACGTCGTACCGAAGACCGTGAGCCACAGCGCGGGCTGGATCGCCCGGGTGATCAGCTCGGTACGGTCGTGGCGGAGCTTCTGGAGTTCGAGCAGGCACAGGGTGGCCACCCGGCTGGGCAGCCGCCACCCGGCCAGCCGGCCGGTGAGAGCGTGCTCAACCGAGTCGGCGGGCGGTGCGGCGCGTGCTGCGGACGTCACGGAACCCACCTCCTTCCTCGAAGGTGTCGCCGGCGTGGTGGCGGAAGACGTCCTCGAGGCTGGCGCCGGGTCCCAGCGCGGCCTTGAGGTCCTCCGGCGCGCCGACGGCCCGGAGCCGGCCGAGGTGCATGAGCCCGATCCGGTCGCACATCTGGTCGGCCTCGTCCATGTAGTGGGTGGTGACGAGGACCGTCATGCCGGTGTCGGCCCGCAACTCCTCCACGCGTTCCCACACGGTGCCGCGGGCGATGGGGTCGAGCCCGATCGTCGGCTCGTCGAGGACCAGGAGCCGGGGACGGTTGATGAGGGCCTGTGCGAGTTCGAGCCGGCGGATCATCCCACCGGAGTACGTCGCGGCCAGCCGGTCCGCGGCCTGCGTCAGCCCCATGATCTCCAGCGCCTCGTCCACCTGAGGCCGTCGCTCCTTGCGGGGAACGTCGAAGAGCCGGGCGAAGAGCATGACATTCTCGCGGCCGGTGAGGGCGGCGTCGGCCGACAGCTGCTGCGGGACATACCCGATCAGGCGACGGACGGCCATCTTGCGGCGGCGTACGTCGAACCCGAACACGCGGGCCGCACCCTCCTGGAGGGGCAGCAGCGTGGTGAGGACCCGGATGGTCGTGGTCTTGCCGGCGCCGTTGGGACCGAGCAGTCCGAAGACCTCGCCGGGGCGTACTTCGAGGTCGAGGTCGGCGACGGCCTGGTGTTCGTTGAAGTGGTACGACAGGCCGTGCAGCGACACCGCGGGAACGCCGTCGGGGTAGTCAGTCATCTCCCGCCTCCTCCTCGAGGCTCCCTCCGGCACCGTCGAGACGGAGGGTCAGCTCGGCCAGTGCGGGTACGGCGTTCACCAGGACCCGGCGCTGCTTGGCGGGCATGGCCTGCAGCGCCGCCGCGACCACATGCACCCGGCCGTCGCGGGAACGGCTGAGGCGTGCCTCCGCCTCCTCGGTCAGGTGCAGCCGGGCCACCCGGCGATCCGTGGGATCGACGTCCCGGCGGAGAAGCTGCGCCTTCGACAGCTGCCGGACGAGCGTGCTCACGGTGTTGGCCGCGAGCCGCAGCTCACTGGCCGCAGCCGTCACGGAGATGCCGGGCTGCCGGCGTACCAACCGGAGCAATTCGGCCTGAGCACCGGTCAGCGGGCCGAAGAACCACTCGGCGCCCGCGCTGCGGCGCAGTCCCCGGCGCAGCGCACCAATGCCCGCGAGCAGCTCCTCGGCCAGAGCGAGCTCGGCGTTCTGGGCGATTGTCGGCTCAGAAGCCACCCGACCAGAGTAGCTCTGTCACAGAGGTAACTACCAGAACCGCGAGCTGACCGATGATTGCCGCGCCAAGTACCTGTGACAACTCGGGGTTGCGTGAGGATTGTGAAGGATTCTGGTCATATATCGACGAAAATCCTTCATGATCATGGCGGCCGCGCGCTCCGACAACTTCCAGAAGCTGCGCCCCGGATGATGGCGTTTGAAGAACCCTCGGCGTGACGCTGCTGGCGTCTCACATTGTGTACAGCCTTTGCGGGAGCTCACGCAGAAGCCTGGTGAGCCCACCACTGACCTGGTGCTGTTCGCCGCCTCCCACATCGCGCGATCAAATGCGAGAGACCACAGTTTTGAATAGGCCTCCATGTGAGGTCAGGCTTTAGGAGAGGACGTCCTTACGGAGGAAGGTCCACCAGGCGCAGGCGAAGAACACCGCGGCGTAGACCAGCGCGGACACCCCACCCTTCGCCATCCCCTCCAGCTGCACCGGCTCGGTGAACAGCCCGCGCCAGGCGTCGGCGTAGTGCATCGGCAGCACGCTGCGGAGGGAGCCGAGCGCGTCCACCTGGTTGAGGATGTTGGCGACGATCACGACAACCACGCAGCCGCCGACGGCCGCCAGCGGAGTGTCCGTGCTCACCGACAACCAGAACGCCAGTGCGGCAATGAGGAGCAGCGTGCCGGCGAGGTAGCCGACCATGCCCCCGATCCGCAGCAGCGCCTCGCTGGTACCAAGGTCGTCACCGCGCGGCGTACGCAATGCTCCCCATCCGAACGCCGCCCAGCCCACCGCCAGCGCGGTCGCGGTGAGGAGCACGAGCGCCACCGTCGAGGTCAGCAGGCTGACCGCGAGCTTGACGCCGAGCAGCCGCGCGCGCGGGACCGGCACGGCCAGGAGATACCGCAGGGTCCCCCAGCTCGCCTCGCTGGCCACGGCGTCACCACACTGCAGCGCCACGATCATGACCAGCAGGAACGTCGCGGACGCCGAGAGGGTGAAGACGGTGAAGTTCGCCGCGCTGAAGGTCGCGAGGCCGCCGAACGACGCCGTGCCGCCGGTGTCCTGGGTGCCGAACCTGAAGGCGGCGACGAGTACGAGGGGAAGGGCGACGACCAGGCCGAACACCAGTCCGGTCCGGCGACGGCGAAGCTGCCGGCGGAGTTCGGTGCGGATCCGGAGCGTGGCCCGGGCGCGGTATCCCGGCACCGCTCCGTCGGTGCTGAGCGTGGTGGGGGCGAGCGGGGTGGCGGCGATCTGGTCCGTCATGGCGTTCTCACTGGTCATCGGTCACCGGTCCTGGCGGTACTCATGGCCGACGAGGGTCAGGAACACGTCCTCCAACTGCCGGCGTGGCGCGACCCGGTCGACGCCGACACCGCCGGCCACGAGCGTCCGCACCAACTCGCTGCGGGCGACCCCGTCGAGGTCGACGACCAGGCCGCCGTTCTGCCGGGCGACGGAGCGGACACCGAGGTCGCCGAGCAGCGTTTCGGCCCGCTCCACGTCGGTGACGTCGACGACCACGGTGGGTGAGTCGGCAACGATGTCCTCGACCCGGCCGGCCGCGAGGCGCCGCCCTCGATGGAGTACGACCACGTGCGTGCAGGTCTGCTCCACCTCGGCCAGGAGGTGGCTGGAGACGAGCACGGCCCGGCGGCCCTCGGTGTAGCGCCTGAGCACACCCCGCAGCTCCGCGATCTGGGGCGGGTCGAGGCCGTCCGTCGGTTCGTCGAGGATGAGCAGGTCCGGCATCCCGAGCATGGCCTGGGCGATGGCGAGCCGCTGGGTCATGCCGTGGCTGTACGTCCGAACCTTCCGGTCCAGCGCGGGCCCGAGCCCCGCGATCTCCAGGACCTCCTCGAACCTCGCGTCCGCCACCGGGCGTCCTGTCGCCTGCCAGAACAGCTCGAGGTTCGCCCGGCCGGTCAGGTACGGCAGGAACCCGGGCCCTTCGACCAGGACGCCCACCCGGGACAGCACCGGCGTGCCCGCGGTCAGGGGATGACCGAAGAGCAGCACCTCCCCGGCGGTCGGGCGGACCAACCCCTGGAGGATGCGCAGGCAGGTCGTCTTACCCGCGCCGTTCGGGCCGAGCAGCCCCACCACCTCTCCACGCCGCACCGTGAAGTCCACTTCCTGGAGCGCGGTGAGGCCGTCGGCGTACGTCTTGCCAAGACCGCACACGACGAGCGGAGTGTCCGCGTGTTCGGCGACGACATGCCGGACGCGGCGCCGCGACCGCCGCCGCCCGAGCAGCCACACGGCGGCGCCGCCCAGGATCAACGCCGTCACGACCCCGGCAAGGATGGCGAGCCACGGTCCGGTCGGGTCACCGGCCGCGCTGGCCGCCACCTGCGGAAGGCGGACCGTGTTGCCGGCCAGCCCGGCGACGTACACCTGCGGCGCCTCGGGTCCGGCGTACGCCTGGTCGGCGGTCGCGAGCGTGACCCTGAGCCGGTGGCCGGCGGGAAAGCGGTGCACGATCGCGGGCAGCGTCACCGTCACCGGCCTGGCCTGGTCGATCGAGGCCGGCAGGTTGGTCAGCCGGACCGGCGCGACACCGCCGCCGGGTAGCTCGACCACCCCGCTTGGCGCGACGTCGTACAGCTTGACGAAGAGCACCGCGCTGCCCGTCGGCGAGGCGGCTCTGACCCGGACGCTTGGCGCACCCGTCACGTCGACGCGGCTCGACAACGGCGCCGACTCGTACACCACGCTCTGGCCCGGGATGTCCAGCGTGAGCCAGCGGGCCAGCAGGCTGCTGCCGAGGGCCCCGAGTGCTCCGAGGCCGCCGAGGCCGGGGACGGACGACAGGGCGGCAGGTGTACCAGCCGGGGGATTGCTGACTGGCTGGGGCTGTCCGTCGAGGGTGATCTCGCGGGCGGGCTCGTCACCGCCGAGGTGTGGATAGGCCTTCGCGAAGAGGCCGAGGCTGCGTACGCCGGTGCCGCCGTAGTCGGTCCCGGTGACCCGACTGAACGCGAAGGACCGGACGGGCGCGCGGCCGGTTCCCTTGACGTAGTAGTCCAGCCAGCCGACGGTGGCCGCCTTGACCCGGCGCTGGTCCAGGTCGGACCCGGCACCGCCGTCGTGACCGCCCGCGAACCACGTAACGCGGGCCCGCGTCCCCGCGGCCGCGATGCCGGTGGCGTTCGCTTCGGCCTCCGAGAGCGGAAACAACGTGTCGGCAGTCCCCTGCACGAGCAGCGTGGGGGCGCTGATCCGGTGGAGGATCTGGGACGGACTCGAGCGCTTCAACAGCCGGAGGGTGGCCGGGTCGGCGCGGCCGGTCATGACCGCGCGCTGGTACATCCGGCAGACGTCCGGCGCGAACCGCCCGCAGCTGGGATCCATCCTCTCGGCTGCGGGCACCTTCGGTGAGGGCGCCGCGGACGGGACGGGGCCGGGGGAGGCGGATGTCCCGGTCGCCGCGGACAGCCCGTCAGCCTCTGTCAACGGTTCTTTGACAGACAGCGGAGTCAGGGTCGGCGATGTGTCGGTCCCAGCGGCGAACAACCAGCCGGCCCAAGCCCGCTTGAAGACTCCTTCCGCGGGTCCACGTCCGGTCGACTCCGGGAACAGCGCGGTGGACAGGTCGTTCCAGGTGACCTGCGGAACGATCGCGTCGACCCTGTGGTCGTACCCCGCCAGCAGCAACGCGAGCGCGCCACCGTACGACCCGCCCACCACGCCGACCCGCGGGTCGCCCGGACCGTCGCGGCGGACCTCGGGCCGGGCCGCGAGCCAGTCCAGCAGGGCCCGCGCGTCGTTGACCTCGTAGTCGGGGCTGTCAAGATGGATCTGCCCGCTGGAACGCCCGAAGCCCTGGGCGGTCCAGGTGAGAACGACGTACCCGCGGTCGGTCAGGTCCTGGGCCTGCCCGTCAACGCTGTCCTTGGTGCCACCGAAGCCGTGCGCGAGGAGAACCGCCGGGGCCGGCTGGGCGGCTGTCGCCGTCGCGGGGAGGTAAAGCCGGGTGTCAAGGCGTACGGGCTGGTCACGCCGCGGACCGGTGAGGACAGTCACCATCGCGTCCTCTGCCCGGTAGCCGGGACGCGTGTCAACCGCGTGCCACGCGACGCCGCCGATGCCCGCCGCGAGGGCGACTACCAGAGCTGCCATGCGGCCGCGAAAACGCACTGCGACCATGCGGACACCGTACGCGTTCAAGCTGGGGTCGCGGGGCCGGTTTGCCGGGCCAGTGCCAGCTCAGTGCCGGGTCAGTGCCGGGGTCCCGTTCAGTGCGTGGAGTCGAGAGCCAGCCGGACCGCGAGCGCGCCGAACACTGCCGCCGACACCCGGTCGAGCCAGCGCCGGAACGCCTGGCGACGGAGAAGGCGATCGGACATGGTTCCCGCCAACAGACCCGCCGACGCGTCCACCGAGAGCCCCACGACGATGAACAACCCGCCGAGCACCAGGAACTGCACCGTCGCCGGCAAGCTACCCGCGCCGGTCGTGAGGAACTGCGGGAAGAACGCCAGATAGAAGAGGATCACCTTGGGGTTGGCGAGGTTCGTGAGCACCGCCATGCCATAGACGCGGGGCAGTGATCGTGCCCGCGGCGCCACCGGGGCTGAGAGGTCGAGCCTCCGGCTCGCCCGCCACGTCGTGATCGCGAGGTAGATCAGGAAGAGCGCGCCGGCGATGCGTACTCCGTCCAGCACGAGCGGCGCCGCCCGGATCAGCGCCCCGAGGCCGAACGCCGCGGCAGTGGTGTGGACCGCGAGGCCGGTCGACATCCCCAGCGCCGCCACGACACCCGCCCGGCGTCCCCCGGTGAGCGCATTGGCGACGATGAACAACATGTCAGGCCCAGGTGCGACGCTGATCAGCGCGACCGCGACGACGAACGCGGCAAGCAGGGCGTGGTCCATAGCCCGTTCTCCAACTTCTTACGTGCGAGGCCGCCCAGCCAGGTGGCTCATTTTCTCCTGATCAGGCCCGTACGACCCGTCCGGGAGGCGAACACCCGGTCGGACCCGGTTCATTCCCGCGGCCGCTCAACTAGCCTCACGTCCTGTGCGAGCGCTGCCAACGGACCCTGGAAGCGGTCTGGGACGACGAGCGGGGCGGGCTTCACCCGGGTACGCCACCTGGCCCGGCGCGGTGCCCGGACCTCGGCCGGCCTCGCCCTCGGTGCACTCACCGGAGTCCTCACCCTCGTGGGGTTGCTGCTCGCCGGGCTTGCCGTCGCGGGCACCGCGGCACTGCCGCCCGCTCGACGGACGGCGACCCGACTGATCCACGATGCGGCGAGGTGGCTGGGCACGCTCGAGGGCCAGCGGTTGGCCAGGTTTCTCGGCGGGGAGAGCTCCCCACCAGCCAGTGGTCGGCGCGCACTGGAGTACCTCGCGGTGCGGTGGCCGGTGGGTCTGCTCGGCGGCTTCGTCCTCGTGCTCCTCGGCTACGGCGCGGCAGTCGGCAGCGCCCTCGTCGGGGGCTGGCTGGTCGGAAGACGCCCCGACAACATCCCACCGACCTGGCCGATCGTCCTCTACATCCTCGTCCTGGGGCTGGTCCTGCTGTATCTCGCCCTGCAGGGCCTGGCCGGGGTCGCGGCCCTCGACCGCCGGCTGGCGCGGCACTTCCTCGGACCCAGCGAACGCGAACGCCTCCAGCGTCGGATCGCCGAACTCGCGAGCAGCCGGGCCGGGATCGTCGAGGCGGTGGACGCCGAACGCCGCCGGATCGAGCGCGATCTCCATGACGGCGTACAACAACGGCTCGTCGCGCTGGCCATGCTGCTCGGGCGCACCCGCCGCAGCGACGACCCAGCGAAGTCCCACGACCTGCTCCGCCAGGCTCACGAGGAGTCCCAGCACATCCTGAACGACCTACGCGATGTGGCGTGGCGGGTCTATCCGACCGCCCTCGACACCCTGGGGCTGGAGGAGGCGCTCGCCGCGGTGGCCGACCGGTCCAGCGTGCCGGTCCAGATGTCGTACACCGTGGCGGAACCGCTCGCCGCCCCGATCGCGACTGCCGTCTACTTCGTCGTCTGCGAGGGCGTGACCAACGCCGCCAAGCATTCCGGCGCGGACCTGATCAGCGTCATTGTCGATCGCCGGGAGAGGATCATTCACGTGCGGATCAGCGACAACGGAGCGGGCGGCGCCGACCCCGGGGGCGGCGGACTGTCCGGCCTCGCGCGGCGGGTGGTCGCGCTCGATGGCACGCTCGCGGTCGAGAGCCCGCGCGGGGGTCCGACCACGATCACCGCGGAGTTGCCGTGCGCGTGATCCTCGCCGAAGACTCGGTGCTGCTGCGGGAAGGGCTCGTCCGGCTGCTCACCGAGGAAGATCACGCCGTCGTCGCCGCGGTGGGTGATGGCGACGCGCTGCTCGCGGCGGTGGCGGAGCATCGGCCCGAGGTTGTGGTGGCCGACGTACGCATGCCGCCGACCCACACGGACGAAGGCCTGCGGGCGGCGCTGGAGATCCGCCGGCGGTGGCCGGGCACCGGCGTACTCGTGCTGTCGCAGTACGTCGAGAAGCGGTACGCCACGGAGCTGCTCGGGTCTGACACCAACGGTGTCGGGTACCTCCTGAAGGACCGGGTCGCGCAGGTGGAGGAGTTCCTCGCCGCCCTGGACCGGGTCGGTGCGGGGGGTGCGGCGTTCGATCCCGAGGTGGTGCGGCAACTCCTCGCCCGCACCACCCACGCGGATCCGTTGGCCAGGCTCACCCCACGGGAGCGGGACGTACTCGCCCACATGGCGGAGGGACACACCAACGCCTCGATCGCCGCCGCGCTGCATGTCTCGTCGAGCGCGGTGGAGAAGCACGTCAACGCGATCTTCGACAAGCTCGAGTTGTCGCACGTGACGGGCTACAGCCGGCGGGTCCTCGCCATCCTCCGCTACCTGGGTACGTGACGCCGGCCCTCGAGAGGCTCCTGTCTCAGTCGGCGAGCTCGTCGTCAGGGCGGGTGGCCCGCTGACCCGTGCTACGCGATCCCACCCGGCGACCAGGCGAGCGTCGGGCTCCGACCAGGCGTGCGACCACGAAGCCGACCACGGCGAGCACCACGACCACCACGACGACCTTCGAGAGAACCCCGACGTAGCCCTCGACCAGGGTCCAGTTCTCGCCGAGGAAGTAGCCGGCCATCACCAGCGCGGTGTTCCAGATCGCGCTGCCCATCGCGGTGAAGATCAGGAACGTACCGATCGACATGCGTTCGATGCCGGCCGGAATCGAGATGAGGCTGCGAAAGATCGGAATCATCCGGCCGAAGAAGACGGTGCCGACGCCGTGTTTGACGAACCACGCCTCGGTCTTGTCGACGTCAGAGAGCTTCACCAGAGGTAGCTTCGCCACGATCGCGCGGGTGCGTTCGCGACCGACCAGCGCTCCGATGTAGTAGAGCGCGACGGCACCCACGACCGAACCAAGCGTGGTCCAGACGAGTGCGCTAACCAGGCTCAGCTCGCCGCGACTCGCGGTGAAGCCGGCCAGCGGGAGGATGATCTCGCTGGGGATTGGTGGAAAGAGATTCTCGAGGGCGACGGCGAGGCCCGCGCCGGGCCCGCCGAGGGTCTCCATCAGCCCGGTGACCCAGCCGACGAGTCCTCCGGTCGGCTGGCCCTGGGTGACCAGGCTGGTGGCGGTGTTCATGCGTGACTCCGTTCGATCATGTGGGGAACGCTAGGGGCCCCGCTCGGGTTCCGGCCATGGGGTCGACCACCCAGGTGGCGGGCGCGTACCGCAGTGCCAACGTGCGGAAAACCACACCTTCAGCGGACCCGGACGCGGCCACCACTGAAAGAGGCCAGAGCCTGGTCGATCGCCGCGACCGGCTGGCGGAGGGTCGAGATCGCATATCGCAGGCCCTTGGTGCCGTGGACCTTCTTGTGGAGGATCCGTTGGACATCGGGATGCTCGAGCCCCTGCACTCCTGGTGTGGTCGGTGTGACACCAGGCATCAGGTCCAGAATCAGCCGCGGCCCACCCCGCCACCTTCTGAGGCGGAAGCCCACGACGGCGTTCCACGGCAGGAAGATCGAGTCGGGTGCGGCGTCGATGCTGCACCGCAGGCCGGCCGGAGACATCCGAAAGGCCAATGGCGAAATCCCTGTCGTCTCCCACGTTCGCCGGGTGCGCCCGATGGACCACAGCACGTAGTTACCCGAGAACGCCAACGTGACAGCCGGAAAGAGCAGGATCAGAAGCGGAGTAGAGTACGCGATCGCCGCACCCATCCCGACGAGACCGACAACGACTGCGGCACTGATGAGGTTGGTCCAAGCGGCGACGCGCATCAGCCTCAGCGTCCGGACCCGGGCCCGCACCACCGCCTCCTGATCCACGTCCACGAGGAACTCCGCGGCAGGTCCACCAAACATGCGCGGCACGCTACCGGTCTCTTGATCACCGCGGCGCCTGACCCACCGAGCGTCCCCCTGCTGCTACGTTCCCCAGGCATGTTCAACCATGAGCCCCCGGACTACCCGTGCCCGTTCTGCTTACTGATTACCAGCGGCGAGAACGAGCTCATCTCCAGGCACGACGTCGTACGCCAGAACGAACGCGCGACGGCGTGGGTCTCGCCGCGCTGGTGGCCTAACAACCACGGGAACGTGCTCGTGGTACCCAACGCGCACTACGAAAATCTGTACGACCTTCCGCCCGCCTGGGGTCACGCGGTGCACGATCTGGTGCGTGAGGTCGCGATTGCGATCCGGCACACGTACGACTGTGCGGGCGTCTCGACGCGCCAGCACAACGAACCAGCGGGCTACCAGGACGTGTGGCACTACCACATGCACGTCTTCCCTCGCTATCCAGACGACCAGCTCTACAACTCGCTCCATCTTCGGGATCCGGTGCCGGCCGAGGCGCGTCGGCCCTATGTGGACAGGCTGCGCCGCTATTTCGACGAACGCGGTTCACTCACTGACTCCTGACGGTGGTCTTGCTGCGGGCGTCTGGTGAGCGCCAGCAGTGCGATCGGGATCGCCACCCCGGTGGTGAGTAACGCCATCAGGATCACGCCATCCCGCGCCGAAAGGTGGTGCAGGAAGCGGATGTGGATCACCAGGTGCGAGACCGCGAACAGCAGGTACGCCGCCAGAGCCGTACGCACCAAGGCGTACGTCATCAAGACCAGGCTGGCTCCGAGGACCACGGCGAGGGCGAGGTTCATCGCGCCGTAGTCGAGGAGCAGGTGTTCGTTGTAGGGCATCCGCATGTTGACCACGGGAATCGCGTAGAACGACCTGGGCGACACCAGGATCCAAGCCCCGAGGGCGACCTGGGTCACGGTGAGGAAGAGCAGTCCGGCGCGCAGTCTCATCGTTCGTTCCTCTCCTTGCTGGATGGAGGGCTTGCCATCCATGAAGAACTGAGCAGGAACGCCGGATGTGACAGCCCGATGATGCAGGCACGACATCAGGCCTCGATGCTGGGTACGCCGCGACCTGGCTACTCGGATCGCGCAACCCGTTGATCGGGCGCGAAGGAGAGTTCCTGCGACTCGGATTCCGGAAGGTTGACGACTATCGGCCGCAGCGGTGGAAGGACCCGGTGCACCCGCAGCAGATCCACCTCGACATCTATGTCGACGACCCGGCCGGACACCCTATCCGCCTCGGCGTGGAAGGTCAGTGAATCCCCTCAAAATAAGGGCTCTTCGTCATGCCATTGACACTTCCTGGCTGATAAACTCGTACCCATGTTCGATCACGGGGATGTTGATGTGTCGGCGTTGGCTGAGGCCGCGCCCGGTCCTGAGCTTGCCGCCACGCTGGCGGCGATCGATTTGAATGCTGTGAATGGCTATGCGCGGGTCGTGGTGATGCGGGCGTGGCAGCGTCAGGTGTCGTGGGCGTCGTGCCAATCGTGAGCTGTGTTTGGCGCTTGACCTGACCGCCCGCCTCCCTGGTACCCGTGCGGCTCTGGAGGCGGGTCGGATTGATGTGGCCAAGGCGCGGGAGATCGCCTCCGAAACCAGCTGCCTGTCAGACGAGCTCGCCCGCCAGGCAGAGGAATGGATCCTGTCGAAAGCGCCGGGGTTAACTCGTCAGCAGATCGAACGCCGGTTGAAGGCGAAGGTGGTGTCGCTGGATCCGGTGGGTGCCGAGGAGCGGCGGAAGGCAGCGAAACGCGAGCGTCGCATCAAGTTCAGTGCTGGTGTGAACGGGGTCGCCAGTATCTTCGGTTATGACCTACCGCTGGAGAGAGTCGCTCAAGCGAAGGCGTTCATCAAGGAGATGAGTGAGCATCTCAAGGCAGGTGGGGATGACCGCTACCTCGACGAAATCGAAGTCGACGTCTTCCTCGACCTCCTCTGCGGCCGGCATCTGGACACCAATGGCATGGCGGTCAAGGTTGAACTTGTCGCCCCGCTCGACACCTGGCTCAACGCCGCTACCAGGGCCGCAAACGCCGCCGACTCCAGTCCGAAGCGCACCGAGCGCGAGGAGGACACCGCTGGGACCGAACCAGCTGACCTGAAGGACTTCGGGCCCATCTCCGAAGAGGTGCTCGCGGACATTATCAAAGCCGCCGAAGCCGGCTTCGAGTACTGCTGGACCGTCACCGAAGACGGCGTGGTCGTCTACCACAACCGCAGCGCCTACCGGCCAACCAAGAAACAGCGGGAGTTCGTGCAGGCGAGAGACCGGACCTGCCGCCACCCAGGCTGCGAACGGCCAGCGGAGAAGTGCGAAGCAGACCACACCTTCGAACACCGCAACGGCGGAACCACCTGCGCCTGCAACCTGGCAATGCTCTGCAAACGCCACCACCGCGCCAAACACGAAGGCGGCTGGTGGTGGACCCGCCAAGACCCAGGAACCATGCGAGCACAAAGCCCGCTCGGACACACCTACGACGTGGACCCTGATCCGCTACCAGGCAACCGAATTCCACAACAAGCCGACCCAAACACGGGGCCGAAACGCCAAACCGTCGCCGCGTTCATCACCGGAAGCGCAAACCCTGAGGACGCCAACCGGCATAGCGACGCGCAGCTCACTCCGGACGATGAACCCATACCGTTCTGAGACGAGCGTGCGGTCTTATGACAGCCGAGCGACGAAGTGATCCATCGCCTCCGTAACCTGACCCAGAACGCTCACGGACCGGATCGGGTCGTCCTCGATCTCCATCGCGTGATTGGCCTCCGGAACTTCCAGCACCCCCGCACCAGATCGTTTCGCCACATCGCTCTTCCACAGTCCATCCGCGGTTCCGCCGACGAGAAGGCTGGGCTTCGACGCGCGGGTGAGCCCATCGATGACCGTGGGATCGGCGAGGACCGGGGTGAGCCAGATCGCGGGAATGCCGTGCACCGCGGCCAACGGAGCGGCATGCGTTCCCCTCGACTTTCCGACCAACAACACCTGCTCCGCAGTCTCCCGTGCAAGCGCGGCTTCAGCCTGCTCTCGCACCCAGTCGGGTATCGAATCCTGGTCGGGCGGATCACCCCACCAGATCTCTTGCACAGTCCAACCCCGATGCAACAGGACAGCCCTCGCGTAATGCAGTAAGGGCGCTGCGGGCGTGTAACCACCGCCAGGGAGGACGATCGCCACTCGGGAGGGATTCGCGTCGTACCTCGCCTGCTCGGGATAAGAAGCCATGCTGAGGAAGCATAAAGAGCCCCGGTCGCCTCGGCTATTGCCCTGTCTGGAGGTAGCGGTGCAGGGTGCTGGTGGCCTCCATCGTGCGCTGGCTGGCGGCTTCGACTGACTGACGGCGTTGCTCGAACGCGGCGCGGGCTTGGACGGGTCGGCTGGTGCCAAGGTCGTCGAGGACGGCTCGGATCGCGTCGAAGCGGTAGCCGGCGTCGCGGAGAAGTTTGACGATCTGGAGCCGCTGTAGCTGCTCCTGGTCGTAGAAACGGCTCCGGGTCGTGCCGTCGCGGGTCGGCTGCAAGAGTCCTTGCTGCTCCCAGAACCGCAGGGCCGACGGGCGTACTCCCACGATCTCGGCAGCAGCCCCAATGCGAACCACCCGTCGAGTCCTGATCACGGAGCTCCCGGGAGTACCAAGCGAAAGCCGGTCAAGGGTTTGCAGCACGTCGTCGATCTGGGCGCGTTGACGATGGAGTTCGGCGTGGCACGCGTCGACGATCGCAAGGGCAGCGGGGATATCGCCTGCATGGACCGCGCGCATCACGTCAAGCGCCTGTTGCCAGCCATATCCCGCGATCAAGCATCGCGCCACCTGGATCGCCTCGACATGTATCTCCGTATAGCGGCGGTACCCGGTCGGGCTGCGGCCGGCGGCCGGCAGGAAACCGATCCGTTCGTACGTCCGCACCAGGGACGCGCTGATGCCGACCATTCGAGCCAGGTCGACCGGCCGAAGCCAGCCAGCCGCCCGTCCGTCGCTCTTCAACCGCGGTTGCAAGGTTTCGACCTTCCTTCCGTACGCCTGAAGGCGCTGGCCTCCGAGCCAACCTTGCAGCGTGCATCAGCCTCGTACTTTAGGCCCCATGATGCCATTCGAGACAGGACCGGATTCTGATCCAGTCGTCGTGATCAGCGAGCTCGGGATGACGTACCACGCACCGGTGCGCACGGCGGGCCTCAAGGCAGCGTTCCGAGCGTTGTGGCGCCGGGAGTACCAACGCATCGAGGCTGTCGCCGACGTGTCGTTCCGCCTCACCGCGGGGGAGATCGTCGGGTTCCTCGGACCCAACGGTGCCGGCAAAACCACCACCATGAAGATCCTTTCCGGAATTCTGCATCCCACCGGCGGCGAGGCGCTGGTGCTGGGATACACCCCAAAGCGACGGCAGCCCGCATTCCTCAAGCAGATCGCGCTCCTCCGCGGGAGCCAGCCCATCGACGGGCCCATCGAGTTGACCGTCTTGGACAACCTCCACTACCGCCGGCTGTTGTACGACGTGCCACAACGGCAGTTCCAGACAAACGTCGACGAACTCACCGACATGCTTGACCTGGAATCCCTTCTCCTGCGGCAGGTTCGAGCATTGAGCCTCGGGGAGCGAATGCGCGCCGGGTTGGCGGTTGCCCTACTCCACCGTCCTCGGGTGCTCTTCCTCGACGAGCCCACCATCGGCCTGGACGCCTCGGCGGCGATGGCGTTCCGCCGCAGCATCGCCACGTACGCCAGCCGCACGGCGGCCACCGTTCTGCTCACCAGCCACTACATGACCGAGGTGGAAGCCCTGTGCTCACGGGTGATTCTCATTGACAAGGGCCGCTTGCGCTACGACGGCAACCTCGCCGCGCTGGCCACGCATCTCTCGCCCTACAAGCTGTTGCGCGTAACGACTGCGGACATCAGCGAACCCGTTGCCTGGGACAGCTACGGAGAGCCGGAGAATTCCGACCCCAACCAGTGCGCCCCGAATCAAGTGATCCTGCGAGTTCACCGACAGGACGCTCCGCGGATCACCAGCCGGCTCCTGGCCGAGGTTCCCATCGCTGACCTGACGGTGGCTGACCCACCGCTGGAGACTGTGATGGACGAGTTCTACCGCGCGGGTGTGGCATGATCCGGATGCTGCGACTGGTGGGGCTGTCAATCTGGCGCCAGTCGCTCAGCCAGTGGAGCTGGCGATCCTTCCTGATCACAATCGTCATCGGCCAGTCCGTTACGCCGTTACTCGGACTGCTGGTCTGGTCCGCTGCGTTGCCGGGTGATTCGCAGGTCTCCACCTACTACGTCGCGCTCCTTGCCGTGCAGCTGATGACGGCCTCGTATGAGCACCACACGCTGTCGAACGGCATCTACGACGGAACCCTCGCACGGGCCCTCGTCCAACCACAGCCAGTCGTCATCGACGTCATTGGCTCGAACCTCGGCCTGCGTATCTGGCACCTGATCTTCGGCCTGCCCCTCATCGCGATCGCGGCAGTCGTCGCCGGTGCCCAGATTGACGTGTACGAAGGAATGCTGGCTCTGCCCGCGGTCGTCATCGCGGGGGCTCTGAGGTTCGTGTTCACGTACCTGCTCGCCCTTTCGGCGCTGTGGACCGAACGCGCCCACGGGGTTGTCGGCCTGGGCGAGACCCTGATCTTCCTCCTCGGAGGAACCGCCGCGCCGCTCGGCTACCTACCCGAGCCGTTCCGCTCCGTCGGACAGGCGCTGCCGTTCTGGTCCATGCTCGGCCTGCCCGCCGAAATCGCGGCTGGAACCATCCACGGTGCAGCGCTTTCTCAGGCGTACGCCGTCCAACTCGGCTGGCTCGTCGTGCTCACCGCGCTTGCCGCCGTGATCTGGCGGGTCGGCCTTCGTCGCTTCGCCGCAGTCGGCGCCTAGGGGGTCTCAGTCATGCTCAAGCTCATCCGCTTGTTCGCAACGCTTTTCTCCATGTCCCTTCGACGTCAGATCACATTCCGTGCCGACCTGGTCTTTGAGCTGGTGCTCACAGTCGTCGGGCTCGCTGCGTCCATCGCCGCTCTGGGGATGATTTACACGCGTACGGACACCCTCGGAGGATGGGGCCCCGGTGAGGCCATCGCCCTGCTCGGCACGTTCCAGATCATCACCGGACTGCGCACGGCATTCGTCGAGCCCAACCTGCAATGGTTCGGCAAGCAGGTCAAGGAAGGAACCTTCGACGCCATCCTCACCCAACCCGCACCCGCGATCTTCCTTGCCAGCCTCAACACCTGCGCGCCGCTTGCCCTCGGACAGGTCGGTCTCGGCGCGATTGTTGTCGCGTACGGCGTCCACGAAGCCTCGGTCTCCATTACGCCTGCCGGCGTCGCCGCCTGGCTGGCGCTGCTCGTTGCCGCGACGGTCATCATGTGGGCGACTCGCGCGCTCCTCGCCGCCCTCGTTTTCTGGGCCCCCGAATTGACCTTGGACGTCGTCTACGACTCTGTTTGGCAATTCGCCCGCTACCCCGTCGACATCTACCAGCGACCGTTGCGAATGCTCCTCACCTATGTCCTGCCGGTCGCCTTCCTCGCCACCGTCCCTGCGCGAGTCCTTCTCGACACTGGGCAACTCGTGGCTGTCCCGGTGTCGATCGGACTCGCCATTGGCAGCTACTTGTTGGCCCACCTTGCCTGGCAGGCGGGACTTCGCCGCTACACAAGCGCAACGAGCTAGTTCCTCAGCCCGGGAAGAGGTCGACGAAGTGTCGTCGTACCTGACCGTCGTCGTACGTCCAGTCGCAGGTGAAGCCCGGGGGCCAACTCTGCCAACCAAAGGACGTCGCGGTCACGCTCGCCGGGGCCTCGTAATCACAATTCTGGACCGCGACGTCATAGCTGAGCCGATACCAGCCGATGAAAGCCACGGCAAGCACGAGAGCGATTCCTGCCACGATTATGACCGCGCGGGTCCGTGAGCGTCGCCGTACGCCGAGATTGGTAGCCACAGCCTGATGATCGCAGACTGGTCTAGACGAGTGATTCCTAACTCTGTTCGGCGTGGCTGCTGGGATCTTGACGCAGCGGAGGGTACCGATGTCGTTTTGTGACGAACAACCTCGATACCCTCCTCACCGCACTGTACGTGTACATCGATGATCACGTGGTCCAGGCGCACCGGCTCACACCCGGGCGGCCGAAGAGACTGACTGATGCCGAGCTGGTCTGTCTGGCGGTTGCCCAGGTTCTGTTGGGTTACCCGTCCCAGCATCACTGGCTGCGCGCCTGCTACGGCCGGCTCGGGCACCTGTTCCCGTACCTGCCCAAACAGCCTGGCTACAGCAAACGGATCAAGGCAGCCGGGCCACTGATCGCCAAAGTGCTCGACTATCTGGCGCGGGAGGTGTCGGCGCAGTCTGATGAGTTCCGGTTCATCGACGCCACGCCTGTCTCGTGTGGCTGCTCGGTC
>NZ_KB892744.1 GCF_000373925.1 Actinopolymorpha alba DSM 45243
CCCCGCCAGCCGACACGCCCCCAACCGCCACCACCACAAAAAGCAACAGGCTCCAGGGCACGGAAAAGTCTCCACTGCCTCGCCGGATAAGCCTGCGGCCCCGGCGAGCCGGTCCGGGTCGGATGCCCAGGATCGCGAGAGGTGCAGCTCGACGTCGACGAACGCGTGCCCGCGTGGGGTGGCCAGGATCGCGAACACCACGAACGCGCACCGCGTCTGCGGCGGCTCGAACCAGCGACCAACCCGACACGTCAGCACGTCCAGTTCCCTCTCCCACCCGCCAACCACTACGCCGAGCGCCCATCGATCGGCGCCGACTGATCGCGGTGCCGACGCCATTGGGCCAGAATGCCTAGCATGGGCACTGACATCCACGGCGTTATCGAGTGCCGTCCCGAGTTCACGTTCGGCCCTGACGAGGACGACGCGTGGGAATGGGCCATCGATCTGAGTCTGCTGTACACAGGGCGGGACTATGACCTGTTCGGCTGCCTCTTCGGCGTTCAGAACTTTGCTGGATTCGTTCCAGTGGCCGCCGGACGAGGGCTCCCGACTGACGTCGCACCCCGTACACGCGATGCTGTTGAACAGTTCGGCAACGAAGCCCACTCCGCGAGTTGGCTGAATGGGAACGACCTGGCAGCCATTGACTGGAGCGAGTCCGCCATACGAGCCGACTCCAGGATCCACAGGTACGTACGCGCCACCGAAGACACGTGGGTGTACGACTCGAAGGCCGGCCAGGACCGTGAATGGGCCGATGCGACAGGTCATCGCCTGGATCAAGACGGTTCAGAATTCCCCGAGGGCACGGAGTGGCTTGTCGATGATCGTCTGTATCGAGTGGAACGCCTTTGCCGTCGTGACGCGATCGGCGACGAGTGGTTGCCCGTGTTCGAGGTCATGCGGGTTCTCGTCAGGCTGCATGGGTCAAACAACGTTCGGCTCGTCGTTTGGTTCGACGCCTAATCGCCCGACCGGATCTGCCGCGATGAGTGCTTCCCTCTGTCGCGGTTCACTGCCCTGGCTGCTGCCCTTGCGGGCGGCGCAGGGGCGCCGTCCTCGGGCCCGCCGGGCCGGTTAGATCAGCCGTCAGCCGCGGTGAGCGCGGACAGGACAGTCGCGGTCACAGTGTCACCGGCCCGGCGGGCGGACAGGCGGCCGGCGTTGACCTCTTCGGCTGCCTGATGCATGAGCCCGTAGATGGTCGCGATGAGCCACGTCTGCGGCAGGTCGGTACGGAACACACCCTCGTCCTGGCCGCGCGCGACGAGCTTCCTCATCTGGCCGAACAACGGCGCGTGCAGCGTGCGCAGCCGGGCCGGGGGCAGACTGGTTGCTGCGAACGTGTACAGCGTGCGGTAGCGGTCGAGCGTCCGCCACTGGGAGCGCACCAGCCTCGCCATGGCCTCTTTGGCCGTACCGTCATGCAGTTCGAGGTCTGCCATCAACAGCCTGGACTCCGCGATGCAACGCTCGACGACCGCCTCGAGCAACGCCTCGCGGGTCGGGAAGTGGGTGTAGAGGGTGACACGGCTGACGCCGGCCGCCCGGGCGAGGGCAGCCAGGTTGACCTCGCCGCCACGGAGGATCCGTTCCGTGGCGGCGTCGAGAATGGCGGCGACGTTGCGTTCGGCATCGGCCCTCAGACGGCGACGCGCTGCCGTGTCCGGCTCGCGAGTCATGCCGCGAGGATACGGCCGGGCGCGGAACCCTCCTCGACGGGGCCCAAACCGGCGAAGTAGCCGACGGTTAGCGCCACGACGAGGTCGAGGATGCCGCTCAGGCTCGCGAGGGTCATGGCCTAGATGTAGCCGGGTAGATCAGAAATGGCGGCCTCCAGAAGGACTCGTTCCGAGGGTGTCCCCGAGCGGGCGGGAGGCGGCGACCAGCCAGAAGCTGCCCGGCATCCGCACCCCTCCAGGTACCTCGTACGGACGAAGGGCCGCCGTGACCGCCGAGCGGACGCCCTCCGCGGGCCGGCCGGTCTGGTCGAGGTAGAAGCGGACGGGACCCATGCCGAGGACGAACTCAGCGGCGTCGGCGGCGTCGCTGCCGTACGTCATGTACACATCGATCCCGGTGGCGGTCACGGTCTCGAATCCGGCCCGACTCAGCAGGTCGTGGAGATGGTCGTGGTCGGCGAGCGAGAACATCCCGGGCTCTCGGGGTCCTGCCGGGCCGGGCGGTCGTCCAAGTAGGGCTGTCATGGGGGCGACGAACCAGTCCTGCCGATGGACGTCGCGGGGGCAGACGAAGACGAGACGGCCGCCGGGCCGCAGTGCCCGGCCGATGTTGGCGAAGGCGGTGACCGGATCGGAGAAAAACATGATCCCACCCCGGCTGATCGCGACGTCGAAACCCCCGGCCTCGAACGGATACACCTGCGCGTCGCCGTGTTCGAACCGAACGTTTGAGACGCCTTCGGCCGCAGCCGTCGCCCGTGCTTGGGCGAGCATCGGTGCGGAGAGGTCGACCCCTAAAGCGTGTCCTCGGTGTGCCCGCGCGGCCGCGAGTCTTGTGGACTGGCCGTTGCCGCAGCCGATGTCCAGCACGTGGTCCTGTTCACCGATCGCCGCCGCAGTGAGCAGGTGATGGTTCAACTCCTGGCTCACCGCGTCCCAACGCTGTTGGTGGGCAGCCCAGTGCTCGCCCTCGTAGCCGTTCCACGCCTCTGCCTGGTGGGTGTTCACGATGTGACCCATGGCTCTACCTTTCGTTTCCCGATCTACGTTCGTCCGAGCCAGCCGCCCTCCGCCGCCTGACGGACATCGAACTTACCTGAACGCTAGTGTAAAGGTTAGGAGAGGCGAGCAAGCAACTGAAACGACGACCTATCTGAACGCATATGTTAAGTTTCTTGACACAGTCACACGTGTGCTGAGAGGGACCGCGGATGCGAACGATCGGACTGATCGGTGGGATGAGCTGGGAGTCGTCCGCCGAGTACTACCGGATGATCAACGAGGAGACTCGCCACCGGTTGGGCGGCCACCACTGCGCGCCGAGTCTGCTGCTCACGCTCGACTTCGCCGAGATCGAGGCAATGCAACGTGCAGGCGACTGGGACGCGGCCGGCGCCCGGCTGGCGGCCGCCGCGCGCACCCTCGAGGCGGCCGGCGCCGACCTCGTCCTGCTCTGCACGAACACGATGCACCTGGTGGCCGACGCGATCACCAGTGCCGTGGGCATCGAGTTCGTCCACATCGTCGACGCGACCGCGGAACGCGTCGTCGAGGCCGGACACCGGCGGGTCGGGCTACTGGCCACCCGCTACACGATGGAGCACGGCTTCTACCACGACCGGATGCGCGCCCACGGCATCGAGGTGATCGTTCCGGACGAGCCCGATCGCACCCTCGTGCACGACGTGATCTACAAGGAACTCACGAGGAACCGGATCGAGAACTCCTCACGCCTCGCCTACCAGAAGGTCATGGCCCAGCTTGCCGAGCGCGGAGCCGAGGCGCTCGTCCTGGGCTGCACCGAGATCACGTTGCTGGTCAGCCAGGACGACTGCCCGGTTCCGATGTACGACACCACCCGCATCCACGTCGAGGCCGCCGTCGACCTCGCGCTCACGCCCGAGACTTTGCCAGTCGGGCCGTAGCCCCACGATCGCGCCGTATAGCTGGCTGACCTGGCCTTCCTTTGTTGCGCTTGCGAGCGATGTCCATTGCGCTTTCCATGAGTACGCCTCATCCATGCCACGCAAAGCGGACGAACGCCCTGGCCGCGTGCATCAGTACGCAAGGATGACGTGGACAGGCCGGTCGCATTGCCGCGCACTGCGCGGTATGTCTGGTCCTGTCGGCCTGGTGCCGGAGCCCGTTGGCGACCAGCCGCCCCATTCGCTACGTTCGTTGAGCTCAGCCCCTTCAGCAGCTGCGATCTCGGCTGGCCTGTGTCGCACTCAGCGCACCCGACACCTTCGAGCTAGAGGGGCCTGAGAGGGAGGTGGCGGTCGAGACCTCTCCGCGTACCCTGGGCGGGTGCGTCACCTCCGCCGCGCGGCAGTTCGAGCGTTCTCTGCGTCACGTTGGCGCTGGGCGACGTGGTTGGCTGTCACGGTGGTGGGTTGTGCGGCCGGAGAGGCCGCCGAACCAGTCGTACCCGCCGCGCACTTGCTGGTACCACTGATCGCTGGGGTCGCCGCGGCCGGCACCGGATTAGTCACCGCACAGGTCCCGCGCCGCATCAACCGGAGTAGCCAGGCGGTGCTCGGAGTGTTGATGGGGAGCTACCTCAGCCCGTTGGCCCTGCACCAGGCGGCCGGTGCGATGCTGCCGTTGGTCGCGGTGACCGCCGCGACCATCGTCCTCAGCCTGGGGGTGGCTGCCGGATTGAGCCGGGTGATCCGCATGGACGGAGCCACGGCCACCCTCGGTATGCTCCCGGGCGGCTCAGCCGCTGTGGTGTCGTGCGCGGAGGATCTGAACGCCGACTCGCGAACTGTCGCCTTGATGCAGTACATGCGGGTCGCCTCGGTTGCCATGACCGCGCCGATCCTGGTCCAGTGGCTGGTCACGTCCGGGGCACCCGTACCACATCCCCTCGCCGCAGCTCCTGCTCCCTGGCACCTGGTGACTGGTGCCGATCAGGACACTGGGCTCGTCCTGCTCGCGGTCGTCGCCCTCGGCGGCGCCTGGCTCGGCCGACGAATTCGGTTACCCAGCCCCGCACTGTTCGGCCCCATGCTTGCAACGGCTGCGTTGAGCTTCAGCCTGCCCGTCCACAGCATGGCCCCGACCGGAATACTCCGCGGCGCGATGTTCACCATCGTTGGTCTGGACGTCGGCCTCCGCTTCAACCGTTCGACCGTCGCCCGCCTGGGCCGCCTCCTCCCACTGATCATGGCCTGCACCCTTGCCGTGTGTGCCGCGTGCGCCGCCCTGGCCTGGCTCCTGTCCGGCCTGATCCACATTCCTCTGTCGGACGCCTACCTCGCCACCACCCCTGGGGGCATCAACGCCGTCTTGGCGATCGCCGTGACCACTCATGCCAACGTGTCCCTCATCTCGAGTGCGCAGAGTCTGCGTCTGCTCGCCATGGTGGTGCTCGCACCGCTCCTGATCCGGCTGATCACAGCGTTGCGTCCACAGCGGATGCGAGACGATCAGCAAGTGGAATGATCGAACCGCGACCGCTGCTTCGCATGTCGTCCGGCTTTCAGGGATCCATGTCCGGCCTCTACGGGGAGCTTGCCCCGACTGCCGGCACAGGCGGCGGCCCGCCGTCCGTCTGCTCGAGTGGTAGTGATACCTGGATCCTCGTGCCGTGGCCGGTAGGGCTGACGACGTCGATCGATCCTCCGAGAGCCTCAACCCTGTCGTACAACCCAATCAGACCCGAGCCACGCTGCGGTACTGCCCCACCGACACCGTCATCGCAGATGCGCAGCCGCAGTGTGCTGTCTCGCTCCTCGACGAAAACGGCCGCATGCGAGGCGTTGGCGTGCTTGATCGTGTTGGTGAGAGCCTCGGAAACGACGTAGTACGCCGCCACCTCCACCGGCGGCGAATACCGGGAGTCGGCATCGAGGCTGAGCTCGACCGGGACGGCCGAGCGCCGGGCAAGCGTCCGCAATGCCGGGCCGAGACCGCCCTGAGAGAGAATCGCCGGGTGAATACCCCGCGTTGTCTCGCGGAGTTCATCCAACACCTCGGTGATCTCGTCAGCGACCTGGCCGATGTCGCCCCGCAGTGCCGGCAACTCTGCCGGCACCGTTTCCTGGGTAAAGCGTAGTTCGAGTCCCAGCGAAACGAGCCGCTGTTGCACGCCGTCGTGCAGGTCCCGCTCGAGACGTCGCCGCATGTCATCTCCGGCTGCGACCACGCGTGCACGCGACGCAGCGAGCTGTTCACGGCTCTCGGCGTTCGCGATCGCGGTAGCGACGATCTCGGTGAACCTCGCGATCTGTGCCTCCGTGTCCGGCGGGAAGGGTTCGGCGTTCCTCGTCGACGCAGCGATCACCCCCCACAAGCTTCCGGCCACGACGATCGGGCAACCGACCGACGAGCGGATACCCAGTGCGCGCGATTCCTCCGCGATCGCACCCGTTGCGCCGACAAAGCTCTCGATCCGAACCGGGTCTCCGGTTTGTCGGACCTCGCGGGCGATGCTCAACCCTTCGAGCTCGAACCGCGTGCCGAGGGCCTGCTGCGCCGGCCCGCTGCTCCAGACGGCCACGCCGGTCACGGTCCCGTCCTCCTCGTAGCGCTCCAGACGGGCGAGATCGGCATTGCATTGCCGGCCGACCTCCCGGGCGACGGCTTCGAAGACCGCCGACGGCGAGACCGACTTCGCAGCCAGTGTCGCCACCCGGCGCAACGCGGACTGCTCCTCGGCCAGGCGTGCCGACTCCTCTGCCGCCCGCCGCATCCGGCCCGCCAACTGCCCCACGACGACGGCCGTGATGACGAAAACGATCAACACGACAAGGGTAAGCGGGTCACGAATCGTCAACGTGTGGATCGGAGGAACGAAAAGGTACTCATAGACCAGAGCGCTCAGGACTGCGGCCACTACCGCGAGCCCCGTGCCCCAAATGGTGGCGGCAGCCAAGATCACGAGTATGTAGAGTGCTTCGAGACCAACCCCCGGTAGGTATGGATCGAAGAACACGATCAAGCTAGCGAACGCAGCCACCAGCGCCGCGCTGACCAACAGCCCGCTCAACCAATGCAGGACGGGCAAACTCGCCGCGTACCGTGCCATCTCGTCGCATCCCCTTTAATGCAACGGTAACAGCAGTGGTTGCCAGGGGCTCCTGGAGCCGTCGGACCTCGAAGTGGGCGTCTCTCAGGCGTTGGTCTCAGACGGCCACGAACGGACCCGCGGGTGCCGTGAGGCTGAGGTAACGGCCCTCGATCGTGGTGAGCGGGACGCGAACGAACGTGACGGCATCGGGGCTCCGCCGTTGTATACCCAATCGTGACAGCCGGGCGATCTCGTTTGGTTCCTCCACGATCCTGGCTTGGCCGACGGCCGCGACATACCACCCGTGGTCGCCTTGGTCGATGTGGTCGACTTCGAGCGCCACAACCGAATTGCCGAGGGCGATGCCAAGCCTGGAATCCGAAGCGATCAGGAATACGGCAGCGTCCCTGTCGAGCCGGAAGTCCACGGGTTCGACCGCGGGGACCGCATTGTCGGTGAACACGATACGGCCGAGGCGCGCGTTCTCGAGCAGGCGTAGGCATTCGAGCAGCGGAATTCTCTCCGACGCCTCAACCCCATCCATGCGCTCGACGTCTGCCGTTGTCCAGGCCACGTCCCCCGCGGTGATGTGAGCGGTCTTCATCGGAGTTCCTCGTTGGTCCCGTCACTCGTAACCAGCCACCAGGCGGCGGTGTTGGCAGGCATCTTCTCGCCAACATCGGAGTCGCTGCGAAGTATCAGTTCGCCGTCGATGGGGGAGGCGATCGGCCGGTCGGAGCAGTTGACCACGCAGGCGAGGTCGCCGTGGGTGAATGCCAGAACGCCGGGCTCGCTCGGCAGCCACCGCAGCTCGCCAGCTGATTCGGGGGAATCATGCCGCGCGGCCGAGAGCTGGCGACGCAGGGCGATCGCTTTGCGATACAGCCGCAGTGTCGAGTCGCCGTCGCGCAGCTGCTCGTCCACGGAAAGGTCGGCGAACCAGGCGGGCTGCGGCAGCCACGGGGTGCTGGAAGCCGAGTCCGGGGAGAACCCGAGCGAGCCCTTACCAGAGGTCCACGGCAACGGGACCCGGCAGCCGTCCCGGCCGCGCCGTGCACCGCCGGAGCGGTGGAACATCGGGTCGGTCAGCAACTCGACCGGCAGGTCCACGACCTCGGGCAGGCCCAGCTCCTCACCCTGATACAAGTACGCCGACCCCGGTAGCGCGAGCATCAGCAGCGCGGCAGCCCGTGCGCGGGCCTTGCCAAGCTCGACATCGCCCGCATCAGCACCGGGAGCGCCACCGGCGTACCGCGTAACCGAACGCGGCATGTCGTGGTTGTTGAGCACCCAGGTCACCACCGAATCAGATGCGGCAACGGTGCCCAGCCCGCGATCGATCACCTTCGACAGCGACTGTTCGTTCCAGGCGGCGTGCAGGAAGTCGAAGAAGAACGTCTGGTGCAACTCGTCAGGCCGCTGGTACTGCGCCAGCTGCTCCGGGTCACGCAGACCAACCTCGCCGATCAGCGCCCGTTCCCTGCCGGTCCGTTCGGTGTACTCGTCGGCGATCGCCCGCCACCGGCGCCACACCTCGTGCACCTCCGCCTGGTTCCAGGCGTAAGGGTTGACCGGATCGCCGGTCAGCTCGTCGTCGATGGCCCTCTCGTGGTCCGGCAGCCCGTCCCGCTTGTGCAATCCGTGCGCGACATCGATCCGCAGACCGTCCACACCCCGGTCGAGCCAGAACCGCAGCACCCGCTCGAAGTAGGCAGAGACGTCGAGGTTCCGCCAGTTGAAGTCCGGCTGATCCTTGGAGAACGTGTGCAGATACCACTGACCCGGGGAACCGTCCGGCTCGCTCACCCGCTGCCAGGCCGACCCACCGAAGATCGAACGCCAGTTGTTCGGCGGCAGTTCACCATGTTCACCCCGACCGTCGGCGAAGTGGAAGCGGGTACGCTCCGGGCTTCCCGGCCCCGCAGCCAGCGCCGCGGCAAACCACGGATGCTCAACCGAGCAGTGATTCGGCACCACATCGATGATCACCCGCATGTGCAGCCGGTGAGCCTCACGCACCAGCCGGTCGAAAGACTCGAGGGTGCCGTAATCGGGATCCACCGCGCAGTAGTCGGCCACGTCATAACCGTGATCGCGCTGCGGCGAAGCGTAGAACGGGTTCAGCCAGAGCCCGTCGACTCCCAGATCCCGCAGGTAGGGAAGCTTCGCCCGTACACCGTACAGATCGCCGACACCGTCGCCGTCGGCATCATGAAAGCTGCGCACGTACACCTGGTAGATCACAGCGTTCCGCCACCAGCCCAGGTGGCGATCCACATCCTGAGGGCGACCCCGGACCGCCGTCACGTCGTCGGGGAAGTTGATGGAGCGCGGCCCGAATTCCGGAGAGCCGTCCTGGATCCAGGCGCGGCGATCCTCTAGCCAGCGTCGACGAGACGTGCGGCGCGATTTCGCTTGGAGAGTCATCGGGGACCGTCCTTTGGTCATCGGGACTCCGGACCTTCGGTGGGCGGGCCATTGGTCTACCCAATGAGAGCCTCTCGACTCAGCGGCACCGTGTCATCAGGGCAAGCCACCATCTGCGGTGGTGGCCTGCCGGGATCGCGGAGTACCTGCTGGCTGGAATGCGCCGGCGCGGCACCCGCGGAACGGCAGGGCCTGAAAGGCGCAAGGCGGGAGAGAAGCCCTGAATCCGGGAACCCCGAAGGACGGACAAAGGCAGGTAGCGCGGCGGAGCCGAGCCTCGTAACCGGGCAGTCGACTGACGGTACGCTGAACGCGTACGACGCACGGAGACTCACGGCGGCCGGGACGTCAGACCCTGCGGCCGACAGGGCAAAGGTCCCCAGCGTTCACTAAAAACGTCGCACTCCCGCCTGCCCTCTGTTCGCCGGTCGAGGCATGGCCGAGGTGACTGCCGGGATGACCATGGAAGGTCCAAACCACCCGAAGAGAAATGGCGACGGTCCGGTCGCGAGCCGGGGCCGTGTG
Source organism: Actinopolymorpha alba DSM 45243 (assembly GCF_000373925.1). Classification (GTDB taxonomy): domain Bacteria; phylum Actinomycetota; class Actinomycetes; order Propionibacteriales; family Actinopolymorphaceae; genus Actinopolymorpha; species Actinopolymorpha alba. The sequence goes on from NZ_KB892744.1 coordinate 9,652, forward strand.
GTCCTGGCCGACGACGATCTCCTGCTCCGCGAGGGTGTGGCAAGCCTGCTCGTCCGGTCAGGCTTCGAGGTGGTTGGACAGGTTGGCGATGGTTCGAGTCTCGTCGCCTTGGTTCGCGAAATGCGCCCAGACCTGGTCATTGTCGATATTCGGATGCCTCCCACCCACAGCTCCGAAGGGCTGGATGCGGCCCGTGTGATCCGGGGCGAACTCCCGGAGATCGGCATTCTGGTTCTCTCCGCCTACGTCGAGACCGACCACGCGATGGAGCTGCTGGGCAGCGGGCGCAGGGTCGGATACCTGCTGAAAAGTCGCGTCACCGACGTGCAGGAGTTCCTCGAAACTCTCGACCGGATCACCAAGGGCGGCTCGGTCGTCGACCCCGCGCTGGTGAACGAGCTCGTCGCGGCCCGGCGGAGGGACGATCCGCTGGCGGTCCTGAGCGTACGCGAGCGTGAGGTGCTGCACCTGATGGCGGAGGGGCGCTCGAATGCTGGCATTGCCCGCCAGCTGTGGGTGACCGAAGGCACCGTCGAGAAGCACGTCCAACACATTCTCACAAAGCTCGACCTGCCTGAGACCAGTGACGACCACCGCCGCGTGCTTGCGGTCATCACCTTCCTCGAGGGCCGCTAGGCCGTAGCGCGTGCTTCGGGACTGCCTTAGAGCCTGCCGTTCGTACACCCACTGCTTGGGCGGAGCAGATCGCGGATGGCCGTGGCAGAAAGTTCTGTTTTGTCCAGGAACCCCACAGCAGGGCTTGCCTCGATGAGGTCCTCGAAGTCCTCCTGGGCATGACCCGAGATAAAGATGATCTCCGGCCGACCGCCGTCCGCCACTGCTCCTTCGTCGACGCGCCGCGCAAGCTCGAAGCCGCTCTCACTGCCCAGGTTGATATCGAGCAGCAGAACGTCCGGTCGAAGCTCCTCGGTTCGGTGAAGCGCTTCGGCGCTTGTCGTGGCGACGCCGACGACGGCGATTCCCTGGCGTTCGAGCAAGGCACGTGCGACCTTGAGGAAGCGGGCGTCGTCATCGACGAGAAGGCACCGCATGTCCATGTCATCTACGATCCCAAGCTGTCCGCTGGAGCGCATTCCCGCTAGCCCGAACTTCTGTACGTGATCGCGGAGGCGTAGATCCCTTCGGGCCTGGCCCGCGTGGCCCGACGGAGATCAATACGTTGTGCTCGCGAGGCGGGCGTTCGCGGTCGGCAGCGCCACGACCTCTTCGACAAGATCGGCCGGCAGGTGGCGGCGTCGATCCTTTCTCTGTCGGACTGTTGTGAGATCTGGGGTAGATGAACTCTTTTGAAGTGAAGTAGGGCGAGTTGGGGCGTCTTGACTGTGACGATGACCCTTGCCGACCGGGCCGCGATGTCGATCGGCAGGGTCAGTGCGTGTGCGATCCTCGGGCGATCCCGGGCCACGTTGCACCGGCACCGCAATCCCGCGCCGCCCCGCCTGGGGCCGCGCCGCCCGTTCTGTCACCCGGCCGAACTGTCCCAGCCCGAGCTCGAGCAGGTGTTGGCCGTGCTGGACTCGCCCCGGTTCGCCGACAAGTCACCGGGCCAGGTGATCGAGGTGTACTGGGCGGATTCGTTGTGGTGCACAAGGCCGGACAGGTCGGCCTGGCCGTCCTTTGTGCGCCTCCAGATCGCCATCTCCAGCGCGTCCAGGACGAGTTGGGTCTTCTTGGTGGTGGCGGCTCGCCAGCCCAGGATGCCGCGGGAGAAGACGTCGAACACGAACGCCACGTAGACCATGCCGGTCCAGGTGGGCACGTAGGTGAAGTCGGCCACCCACAGCCGGTTCGGCGCCGGCGCGGTGAAGTTCGCCGCTCGCCAGCCACATCTTCCGGGCACCGAACACAGCCGTGAACCGTTGCCGCTCCCGCGTCTGCCCGATCAGTTCCTTCACCCGCTCATCGCGCTGTTCTCTCTTACTGGGTTGACGTCTCACCGCCTCGTAGTAGGTGGACGGGTCGGCGCCGCTCAGCGTTCTCCCGCTTCAGCCGCTTGATCACCGCATGCTCCTCGCTGCTCACCCCCGGCCGCTGCCCAGCATCGATCTCGGCCCGACGGACCATCCTGAGCCGCCATGACGCCGAGAATCGACAACATCGTGATCGCATGTTCCGACCCCGAGGCGCTCGTCGGGGTACAACATCGAACTGCTCGAGATGCAGCCCCTGCACCGACCACCTGACTGGATGGTGCTCGGACGCGAGTGCGGATATCCACGGTTAGCGTTCGATCTGGTCGAGGAACTCCACCCGCCCGCGATCTGAAGGGTGCCCTGCACCAACAAACCAGGCCGCACGCGACCACGCCCGGCCAGAACCCAGATGAAATCTCCGGCTGCCGCAACCACATGAATGGTTACTACCGGGCAAGACCGAAAGCGGTCGAGATGCGATCCGGAGGGGAGGCGACGGTCGCTGTGTCGCCTATCGTCGGCCACCGAAGCTCAAGGTGATCGGTACCTCGATGCCGCGAGCAAATTCCAGCCTGGTGGGTCCCGCACTCGCCCGCCTCTGAGCGGTCAGATAACTGACCTCACGAAGGAGGAGCCATGCACACCCCTATCTCAGGGGTTCCGGACGGGACCCACCCATCGCGCGTCGAAGGTGCTGGCGCACGCAGCCAGACCGGTGACGTGTCGCGACGGAAGCTCCTCTCTAACGCTGGCCTGGTCACGCTCGGCGGGATGATGATGTCCGCGGCCGGCAGCACGAGCCGGGCCCGTGCCGGCTCGGCCAACTCCGCTGGCGAGCCGGTCACCCTGATCGTGGATGCCGGGGCCCGGGGGCGGGCGATTCCCCGCGACTTCGCTGGCCTGAGTTTCGAGGTAGGTCCGCTGAGGTCCGGCAACGCCGGCGTACCTGGATACTTCTTCAGCGCGGCGAACACCGAGCTGGTCACCCTCTTCCGCAACGCGGGCATCAACAACCTCCGGGTCGGCGGCGGTTCAGTTGACCAGCAGATTCCGGTCGGCACCGGCAGCGACGGTTACACCGGCGTCGACCACCTGTTTGAGTTCGCCGCCGCGGCCGGGGCGAACGTGATCTACTCCGTACGCCTTCACAACCCGTCCAGCAAGCCCCTCCCGACCCTCATGTCGGACAACGCCAAAGCGGTCCAGTACATCTCCCAGCGCTACGACCGCCTGGTCAGCTCGTATTCGATCGGCAACGAACCCGACTGGCACTCGTTCCACATCGGCGACCCCGCGATCTACGAGACGACCCCGGACGTGCCAGGCACGGCGTACCCGTCTTACCTCACCCAATGGCGGCGGTTTGCCGACGCCATTCAGGAACTGGTGCCCGACGCCAGGTTCTCCGGACCGGACACCGGCAACTACGGCACTCGGGGCGGTGTGCCGTACGTGACGTACACCCCGGATGCTGCCACGGGTGTGTCCTGGACCGAACAATTCGCCGTCGACGACGGTGGCTCCGGCCGCATCAAGGACACCACCCAGCACCACTACGTCGGCGGCAGCCCCTTGAGTACGACCGCCGAGCAGGCGATTGACAACATGCTGTCGGCTGAATGGGTCGAGGACACCGACCTTGGGACGCAACCCGCCGGGGCCGAGTCCGCGACCTACGTGCCGTACCCCTGGTTCTACACGCACATCGTCGCGCCGACGCTGGCGGCTGGCCTGCCGTGCCGGCTGACCGAGGCCAACGACTACCTCACCGGGATTCCGGGTGCCAGCGACGCGTTCGCGTCCGCGCTGTGGACGCTGGACTATCTGCACTGGTGGGCGGCGCGCGGGGTGAGCGGGGTGAACTTCCACAACAAGCAGTGGCTCTACACCGACACGATCACCCCGGCGCTCGGAAGCTATACCCCGGAGCCCTCCTCGTGCCGAGCGCCCGGATGTGGCAACTACCGGGTCAGCCCGAAGGGGTACGGCATCAAGGCGTTCGACCTTGGTGCGCGCGGCGAGGTCAAGCCGGTGCGCGTGGCCAAACCGCCCGCCGTCAACGTCACCGCGTACGCGGTCGGTCGTGGCCGCGACCTCTACGTCACGCTGATCAACAAGACCTACGGAGCCGGTGCCGCGAATGTCCGGGCGACGATCGTGACGGGCGAGTTCCGGCCGTCCGAGGCCGCGTCCATCACGCTCACAGCGGGCGAGCCCGGAGACCCGTCGTCGCAGTCCGCGACAGTCGGCGGGGCCCCTATCACCAACGACGCGCCATGGCAGGGAAGGTGGACCCCGCTGAGCCTGGACGGTCAAGGCCGCATCGCGGTGACCGTCCAGGCCACCACCGCCACCGTCGTACGAATTCACCGGTAGCTACCAGTTGGGGGCCCCGTCACCCTCGAGGGCGAGCGGTGAGCGAGACTTGGTCCTGGACCCACGCATCCGTGCCATCGCCCCAGAGGCCAGCGAAGACCACCACGCTGGTGGCGTTTCCGGGGTTGAAGTCCACGCTCACCTTGGTCCCCTTGGCGTGGTACCGAAGGTACGACGACCTCGTCGCATAACCCCGGAATCTCCCGGTCCCGGGCGCCTGCGATTGTGGGGATCCTCGCGGTCAGGCCAAGGTCGCCTCGTGGCGCTACGCGCCTGCCTGGCGGCAGCACTGGACCTGTCCGCTGCTACCCACGGGATCAGCTTTGCGATTGGTACGTCGCCGATGGCTGGCTTGATGAGGCGCTCGGCGTACTCCCGGTACTTGTTCAGCGTTACCGGATCGGCTTCGTGTACCTCGAGCCACGCGTCCAGTGTGTAGCCGAGCGTCGCTCTGGTGGAGGCGTTGCGTTGTCGGTCGACCTTGGCGAGCAGTCTTGACCGGATCTTCTCGGCTTCACGCCGGTCTCGTGCTGACGATCGACGCCTGCGTAGACCCTGAGCTCATAGGAACCGCCACGTTTCCGGATGGATCGAGGTGGCGTGACGTTCCCAGATCACGGGCTCATCAACTACATCCAGGACAGCGTCTGCAACGAAGGGCGCGAACACATCGTCTTCCACATGAGAACCTCGCCCGAAGAATGCAAGAGAAGGCTGAAGAACAGGTTCCCCGGCCGCATCGAGGAGAAGGGGGTCGAGTTCCACAGAATGGTGTTCGACCGATACCTGACGTTGCTGCGGACAGATGAACTCCTGAACCAGTTCTGTGAGAGCAACGACATCTACTATGCGAACCTGGACGTCTTCTCTCCCGATGGGATGGAAGGGCTGATGTCCGTCATGAAAAATGGTCCACGACGTTGAATCATGCCGGCCGGTGCCTGGAAAGACCCGCCGGCTGAGAACCCCTGAGACGAGAGCCGTTCCCGTTTAGAAGTACTCAGGCAACTCCTTGGCCAGCGCGTCGTGGATACGAGCGCGCACGGAGACCGTTGGGTCCGGCTTCTCGAACTCCAGGCCGGTCAGGCGTTCGAACAAGGCGACATACTTGTTGCTGAACTCGATCAACGTCTCGGCGGGGATGTCCGGGATCGGGTCCTGGTAGGGGTCGCACTGGCTCACGATCCACAGCCGCAGGAATTCCTTGTCCAGACTGTCCGGCTCCTCGCCGACATCAAACCTGTCCTGATAGGTGTCGGCGATCCAGAATCGGCTGGAGTCCGGAGTGTGGATCTCATCGGCGACAACGATCATCCCGTCTTCATCAAGGCCGAACTCATACTTGGTGTCCACCAGGATGAGGCCCTTCTCGGCCGCCAGTTCCTGTCCACGGGCGAACAGAGCCAGGCTTCTCTCCGCCAGCTCGTGCCATTGCTCGGCCGTCACCAGCTGGGTCTCGAGGATCTCCGACTCGATGATCGGCGTGTCGTGCCCACCGTGGACCGGCTTCGTAGTCGGTGTGATGATAGGTCGAGCCAGCTTCTGGTTCTTCTTCATGCCATCGGGAAATTCGTGGCCATACAGCACCCTCTCGCCTCGGTCATACATGGGCCAAAGGCTGGTGTTGGTCGAACCGGTGAGGTAGGACCGCACGACGAGCTCGATCGGGAGCATGTCGAGATCTTTGACCATGACCACGTTCGAGTCTAGGTAAGAGATCACATGGTTTGGACAGACACCTGCGGTTTCATCGAACCAGTAGCGTGCTGTCTGGGTCAGCACCTGGCCCTTGTAAGGTACGGCGGCCAAGATGCGGTCGAACGCAGATTGACGGTCAGTCGAGATCAAAAGCCGTCGTCGATCCGACAACTGATAGGAATCCCGCACCTTGTTACGTTGGTAACCAGGAAGCTCGCTATATTCTGCGTCGATGAGACAATTGCCCATGAGTTTAAAATCGTTGGCCGGTCGGCTCATAAACTCGACACCTCGTGGATGGTCTTCGGTGCAGTCGTCCGTATCGTACCGGCTGCGCCGGAGGTCGCAGTAGCGACAGTCCGCCGTGGTCGCCACGGCCGGGCGGGGTCCGACTGCCGGAGGCACTCCCGACCGATGCCTACAGCCAGCGACGCAGGCGGTGCTCGCAGCGCTAGAGCTCCGGGTAGCCGTAGGTGCGCAGCACATCTCCGTAGAGGCGCCCGAACGTCCGCGTCTGCTCAGCGCTGAACACGTCACGCCACGCTCCGGCCTGGCCGCGGAAGAAGGTTCGAGCCGATGGGTCGAAGAGGCGGAGGTCCTGGTCTCTGGGCGCACTTCCCAAGAATTTACCGATGCGACGAACCGTCGCGCGTTGCTGGCTCTCGGTCCCGCCGCCATCCGTGCCCACGAGCTCCTCGAACGACACGTTCGCCACGGAAGGGTGGAACAGCATCCAGTTGTTTCGCCACCCTGGGGGAACGGTTTGCCGATGAAGTCGAGGTAGTCCCGCTTGCCGATATCGAAGTTCATGCCGGTGTACTGCGGACCGTTGTCGATCTGACGAAGGCGTTCGTCGACCACGATGGGGATCGACGTGGCGCTGAAGAGCATCTCGCACGTCTCCTTCTGACGTCGCATGGAGGATGTGTAGGCCGCCGCAGACGTGCCGCTCGTCCGGATCAAGCCGTTCACCAGAAGGACAAGGTCCCGTGTCTGCGTCCTGACCCAGAACCCGCCGACGATTCTGTCCTCGTCGCGGGCGAACGCCGCCATGCTGAGCAGCTGCGAGATCAGGTGGCCGAGGTACTGGCAACGCTTGGGCTTCGGCTGTCTGAGGAGAAGACCCGCGTGGTCCACACTGATGAGGGTTTCGACTTTCTCAGCTTTCACATCCGGCGGATGCGTAAGCGAGGAACCACGAAACGCTTCGTCTATACCAAGCCATCGACGAAGGCGATCGCTTCCGTCAAGGACAAGGTGAAAACCAAGACGCACAGATCAACCCTGCACATGGGCCTGGACGAGCTGCTGACCGGCTTGAACCAGGCTATGCGCGGGTGGGCGAACTACTACCGGCATGCGGTGTCCAAGAAGACCTTCAACAGCGTGGACTACTACGCCTGGCAGCGGGTCGCCGCTTGGATACACCGCAAGCATGGCCGGATGAGGTGACCCGCTACCGCTACCGCGGGGCAAGCATCCCGACCCCGTGGCCACCACCCAGACCGGCAGATACCCCAAGCTGACCAGATCGGCAACGGCACGTGGAGAGCCCGGTGCGTTGACCCCACCACAACCGGTGGCACATCGAACACTGGAGCCGATACCGCCGACGCCACCAGCACCGAGCCAAACTCTGCCACCACCGCCGACGAAACCAAATCACGATCTACGACTGTAGTACTAGGGAATACTTCTGCGTGGAGAACGTTCCTTCTCAAGGATGGGCAGTGAAGTGGGAGAACGGTCGTTCTCTACGCTGCGCAAAGGATGGGAATGATTATGAGCTATCTCACCGTCGGCGAAGAGAACTCGAACTCCGTCGAGCTGTACTACGAGGATCACGGCGCCGGTCAGCCGGTCGTCCTGATTCACGGATATCCCCTCAATGGAGACAGCTGGGAGTTGCAGTCGCGCGAGCTGCTCTCGGCCGGCTACCGCGTTATCACCTACGACAGGCGCGGCTTCGGACGCTCATCGAAGGTGGGCACGGGATACGACTACGACACCTTCGCCGCCGACCTGAACGCGGTGCTCGAGACCCTCGATCTGCAGGATGTGATCCTGGTCGGTTTCTCCATGGGCACCGGCGAGCTGGCACGGTACGTGCGCTCCTATGGTTCGGCCCGGGTCGCAAAGCTGGCGTTCCTCGCATCTCTCGAGCCGTTCCTCGTGCAGCGCGACGACAACCCCGAAGGCGTGCCGCAGCAGGTCTTCGACGGGATCGTCGAGGCCGCCCGCCGCGACCGCTACGCCTGGTACACGCAGTTCTACGAGAACTTCTACAACCTCGAGGAGACGCTCGGTGAACGGATCAGCGAGGAGGTGGTCCGCGCCAACTGGATCACCGCTGTCGGCAGCGCACCCGTCGCGGCGTACGCCGTTGTCCCGGCCTGGATCGAGGACTTCCGCCCGGACGTCGACGCCGTCCGCGAGGCGGGCCTGCCGACGCTGATCCTTCACGGGACGGCGGACAACATCCTGCCGATCGATGCCACAGGGCGACGCTTCCGCGAGCTGGTGCCCGCGGCCGAGTACGTCGAGATCGACGGCGCCCCGCACGGCCTGCTCTGGACTCACGCGGCCCAGGTAAACGAGACGCTGCTGCACTTCGTGAAGTCCTGAGAACGAAGGGTGTGCCCGCGCGGAGAGTTCTCCGCGCGGGCACCTTGGTGAGATGACCGAGAGAGACGTACGCACCCGCATCGTGGAGGCCGCGGACCGGCTGTTCTACGGTCGTGGCATCGGTCGGGTGGGCATGGACGCGGTGCGCGACGAGGCTGGCGCCTCGCTCAAGGCGATCTGCCGCGAGTTCCCGTCCAAAGAGGGTGGGGCCCTTCGTTGACATGGACTCGCGTATCGCAACCGACATCGCACGGGCCCGCGATCCTCGTGGGCGGGGCGTGGCAGCCGCTACTGCGCCGGTTGCCGTCCAGTCTGACTTGCCAACAGGGTGACTGCACGCATCGGTGTTAATCGCGACGCGAGAGGTCAATTCTCCGTCGAATCGGTTTGGTGGTCGTCGAGAAGCTTGATGATGCGTGCGCTGATGTTGCCGAGAGCAACGGTGCCAAGTTCGCCGAGGCCGTTGAAAAGCGGGTCGCGGATCTCGTGACGTTGAGAGCGAAGCACTCGGCCGACGAGCAGCCGCCCCTCGTTGGTCAGTGTGGCTTCGGATGCGCGACGCCCGCCGGTCGTGGGGCGGCTGTGACGAGCCCTTGGCGTTCGAGCGCGGTGAGAGCGTGGCTGATGCGGCTCTGGGAGAAGCGGAGGCTGTCGGCGAGGCTCTTCAGCGCCAGGGTCTGGTTGTCGGCGGCGCTGAGGAGCACAAGGAGCTTGAAGTGGCCGTGCGGGATTCCTCCGTCACGTTGCGCCTGCCGTTCGAGGGCGGCCTCGAGAAGGTGCCGATCGTCGCCGAACGCAACCGATATTTCGTGGGACTTATGGGACTCGGCGTTAACACAGAGCGGCAATACCCGAACTACTTCGCGATGATACCCACCGGACCAAACCCCAGCTCTGCGCTCACAGAAGGTTTCTTCGAACTCGCCGCCCGGCAGGTACCGCGTCCCTGCACCGTGGCCTTCGTTTCAGCGGACGCGGAATTCGCCTACAACCCCATCATCGGTGCTGCGGAGAACGCCAGAAAGTACGGATTCACCGTCGTCGACGAGGAAACCTATCAGCTGTCGACCAGCGAGTTCACTCCGATCATCGACTCCGTGGCCAGCAAGGACCCGGACCTGCTGCTGCTGTGCTCCTACCTCGACGACTCGATCGGCCTGGTCCAGGCGCTGCGCAGCAGCGACTGGACACCGAAGATGGTCGGCGGGGCCATGATCGGCCCTCAATCGACAGCGGTGAAAAGCGCACTCGGGCCGCTTCTGAACGGGCTGGTGAACTACGAGTACTGGCTACCCGTACCAAGCATGATGTTCACCGGCGTGGAGTCTCTCATGAAGACCTACCAGCTTCGGGCGCCAGCCGAGAACGCTGATCTGATCGGTTCCTACATGGCTCCCCAGGCGTACGCACAGATGCAGGTCATCGAACAAGCCGTCACCGCAACCGGAGGCCTGGACGATCAGGTGTTGGCGCAATACACCCGAAGGGAGTCGTTCGACACCGTTGTCGGTGCGGTCAAATTTGGGATAGGGGGCGAGTGGGAGCATCCCCGCGTCATCCAGGTGCAGTTTCAGAACGTCACCGACGCCGACTCGGAACAATTCAAGCACTCATACACGCAGGTCGTCGTCGCCCCAGCCGAATACACATCAGGCGAATTCCACTACCCCTATCCCGCAGGTGTTGCCGAATAGTGTTGTTCAAAGTAGAAGCAGGCGCCTCGCCGGCATGAGGCCATAGCTCGGACTTCGATCGGTAAAGGACGCAAAGGCGGAGCGGTGCGTACGAGTCATCGCTGCCGGCGCCGCCGGTCGATGGTGTTCAGCTGCTGACAATGGCCGGATGGAGATGTTTTGTCAGAGAGCGGACGGCGTCCCGGCCCGCACGGTTAGCGCCGACAGTGGATTGTGAGGGGCCGAACCCGATGAGATGTACCCGGGGGTCGGCAGCGACCTGGGTGCCTCGCATCTCGATCCCACCGCGCTCGTTGCGCAACGTCAGTGGGTCGAGGTGCCCGAGTGCCGCTCTGAATCCAGTCGCCCAGAGGATCGTGTCGACGGGGGTGAGTGTTCCATCCGCGTTTCGGACTCCCTCAGGTTCGATCTGTGTGAACATCGGTCGTCGGACGAGCGCGCCACGTTTCTTCGCGGCGAGTGCGTAGGGGGTCCAGGAGAGATGCGTGTAGGAGACGACGCTGCCGGTCAGGTTGCCTGCTTCGACGTCCGCGGTGACCTTGGAGATCACGTCACGCCCTTCGACCTCCGGGGCGAAGCCGCCGTCGCGGAAGATCGGTTCCCGGCGCGTGTACCAAAACACTTCCGCTACCTGGGAGATTTCTTCGAGTTGCTGGACGGCTGAGATTCCCCCACCTACGAGGGCGACCCGCTGCCCGGTGAACTCGTCTAGCGAGGTGTAGTCCTTGGTGTGGAGCTGACGCCCGGCGAAGCTCTCCTGCCCGGGATAGGCGGGCACCGTCGGGTTGGTCCATGTCCCGGTTGCGTTGATGACCGCTCGTGCCGCCCAGGTGCCGCTGTCGGAGTCGATCAGGAGTTCACCGTCGGGCTCGTCGTCGGCGCGGGTTGCCGATGTGACGGTGACGGGCCGCAGGATCGGCAACCGCATCTGCTGCTCGAACGCTGCGAAGTACGCGGGCACCGCCTGACGTGCCGGCGCGGCCGGATCAACGGGCGTCTGCCGAAACCCCGGCAGGTCGAAGATGCCGTTGACAGTCGCCATCGTGAGGGACTCCCACCGGTGCAGCCAAGCTCCACCGGGCCTGTCTTCGGCATCGAGTATCACGAAGCTGCGGTCGGCGCCGGGCTCGGCGAGCGCGCTGGCGAATCCGCGCCGGTTCAGGTGGTAGCCGGCTGACAGCCCCGCTTGTCCGGCACCGATCACAACCACGGTTGCTCGGCGGCTCACGCCGCATTCCGCTGCTGTGCCCATGCCGCTGGGCCGGAGCTCGGCATGGCCGGCATATCGGTCCCGCCTGGGCGACTCGTGACCAGAAGGCATGTCGGTGGCCGGGTCCGGGCAATGGGTCCGACAGCGAAGGTGCCGAACTGCATGGCTTGCTACCTCCCGTACGGTCCGTCAGCCGATCGCGGCCTTCAGCGCGTCGGCGTTCTCGGTCGCCCACGTACGGAAGTCCCGCAGGGCGGGGTTGAGGCGGCGGAGCTCGTCGAGGTCGCGGGCGCCGGTGAACTGGGCGTCGAAGTCGCCGTAGTACTGGAACATATTCGCGACCTCTAGCGCAGCGGGGATCGGGAACGTGCGGAACGTGTCATACGGGACGGCATCGAACCGGACGGTCTCGCCGATGACCTCGCCGAGGATGTCCGCGTACTCGGCGCCGGTGAGGTGGTCGCCGGCCAGGCTCACGGTCCGCCCGACATAGGTGTCTCCAGCGGCGAGGATGGCGAACGCGGTACGGCCGATGTCGTTGACGTCAACGCCGGCGAGGCGCTTGCCGGACTCGAGCGGGAGCGTGAGCGCGAGCACGCCGTCCTCCCCGCGGCGAGGCCCGACGCCGTCGATGAAGCCCTGGTAGAAGAACGTAGTGTTCAGGAATGTCGTGGGCACCCCGGCGTCGGTGAAGAAGCGGTTCCCTTCACCCTTGGCATCGAAATGGGGCACGTTGTAGGCGTCCTGCAGGACGGGCATGCGAGGGTCGCTGACCGGCAGCAGATCGCGGGTGTCCTCGAGAGTGGACCACACCACGTGGGAGAGCTTCGTGGATGCCGAGGCCGCGGCGAGGTTCGCGATCTCCTGCGTCTCCTGTGCGGCTGAACCGTGCGCCCAGAAGTTGGTGACGAAGAACGCCCCGTGGGCACCCGCGAACGCTGTCTCGAGAGTGGCTGGGTGGGTGAAGTCGGCGCGGACGACCGCCGCGCCGCGGGCGGCGAGTGCCAATGCGGCCGGGGACTGCGGATCGCGGGTGAGGGCGCGTACGGCGAAGCGCTGCTGCGGGTCCTCCAAGAGCGCGGTGATCGCACCCCCGCCCTGGGATCCGGTGGCACCGGCGACGACGATGATCGGCTTGCTGGTCATGAGGGCTCTCCTTGTCGAAGAGGTCGAACGATTGGACGACGAACGGGTGCGTTCAGGGCTGATCAGGGGCCGCGTCGAGGTTCAGGTGGCTGCGCATGGCCGCTGCGGCCTCGCCCAGATGGGCGAGTTGCTGAGGCGTGAACGCGTCGACGAAGACGTCCTTGATTGCCCGAAGGTGGGGGCGGGTGCTCGCGCGGAAGGCGCGGGAACCCTCCTCGGTGAGGACGACGCGCGCGCCGCGGGCGTCCTCCGCGCAGGGTTCGCGGCGCACCAGGCCTCGTTTCTCCATTCGGCCGAGCTGGCCGGACAGGCGGCTGCGTTCCCACTCGATGTGCGCGGCGAGCTCCGATGACCGCAACGCTTTCCCCTTCGCCTCATTCAGCGCGAGGAGCACCCTGTAGTCCCCACTCGACAGCTGCGAGTCCTGCTGCAGCCGGGACTCGATGCGGGCGCGAACGATCTCGAACGTCTCGATGTGTGCCCGCCAGATCGCGAGTTCTTCGCTCGTGGGGAGCCGTCGACTCGGCGCTGTGCCCATCGCCCCTCCTCGGTAGTTGACATGTGAACAATATGGCTACATGATTCACGTGTCAACTAGATGTGGAGGGTGTCGATCGCGCGGCATTCGCTCGGATTGATCGCCGAGACCGAGACTCAACGAAGACTTTGAAGGTGCACAAGATGGATGTTTCGCAGATCGAGTTCGGTATCGACAGCTTCGGAGACCGGCCCCGTGACGACCGGGGGGAGATCGTCTCGCACGCGCAGGCGATCCGCGCGGCGGTGACCGAGGCGATCCTGGCCGATCAGATCGGCATCGACGTGGTCGCGTTGGGCGAGCACCACCGGCCGGAGTATGCGATCTCAAGCCCGGAAACGGTGCTGGCAGGCATCGCGACCGCCACGAAGCGCATCCGGCTCGCCTCGGGGGTGACGGTGCTGTCTTCGGACGACCCGGTGCGCGTGTTCCAACGATTCGCGACCGTGGACGCGCTTTCCAGTGGCCGTGCCGAGGTGATCCTCGGACGGGGCTCGTTCACCGAGTCGTTCCCGCTGTTCGGGTACGACCTGAAGGACTACGAGGTTCTGTTCGAGGAGAAGATCCACCTGTTCCACCGACTCCTGGACGAGACGCCGGTCACCTGGGAAGGCACCACCCGTGCCGCTCTGCGCGATGCGGACGTGTACCCGAAGACCGATTCTGGACGTCTCAGTACCTGGGTGGGAGTCGGCGGGTCACCGCAGTCGGTGGTCCGCACCGCCCACTACGGGTTCCGGCTCATGCTCGCCATCATCGGCGGCGCTCCCGATCGGTTCGCTCCCTACGTTGACCTGTACCGGCGGGCGAGCGAGCAGCTTGGCACCACCGCACAGCCGGTCGGGATGCACTCGCCCGGCTTCGTCGCCGCCACCGACGATGAAGCCAAGGAGCTGTTCTACCCCGGGTACAGGGAGATCCGTGACCGGATCGGGGCGCTGCGCGGCTGGCCGCCGATCCATCGGCCAGAATTCGACGCCGAGGTGGAACGCGGTTCGCTGTATGTCGGCTCGGTCGAGACTGTCGCGGCGAAGATCGCCCACGCGATCCAGGTGCTGGATGCGGGCCGGTTCGACATGATCTACTCCGCCGTCGGCACCGTTTCCGCCAGCGCACGACTGCGTTCGGTCGAGTTGTACGGCACCCAGGTCATTCCCCGGGTCCGCGAGCTTCTGGCCGAACAGTCCGTCGTCGCGGCAGAGGCGACACGATGACCACCCCCGTGGCCACCATCGGGATCCTGGGGGCCGGAAAGGTCGGCACCGTCCTGGCGCGCCTGGCGGTCGCCGCCGGCTATCGGGTGCTCGTTTCCGGATCCGGTGACCCCGCCAAGATCGCGCTGACCATCGAGGTCCTCACCCCGGGCGCGACCGCCGTGTGGCCGGCCGAGGCCGCGGACGCTGCCGACGTGGTGATCCTCGCGCTCCCGCTCAGTAAGCACCGCAATCTCCCGGTCCCGGAGCTGCGAGGGAAGCTGGTCGTGGATGCGATGAACCACTGGTGGGAGATCGATGGTCCTCGCGACACGGTCGTTCCGCCGGGGATCTCCTCGAGCGAACTCGTACAGAAGTTTCTGACGGGCGCGCGAGTTGTCAAAGCGCTCAACCATATGGGCTACCACGATCTTGAGGATGAGGCTCACCACGGAGGCAGCCCTGGGCGTAAGGCGATCGCAATTGCCGGTGACTCGCCCGAGGATCTCGCTGTCGTGTCGGAGCTGATCGACGCGCTCGGGTTCAACGCGCTCCCCATCGGCGACCTCGCTGCGGGCGCTCGGCTCGAGCCCGGCACCCCTGCATTCGGAGCCAATGTCGACGCCGCCCAGCTTCGCGCTCTCACCAGCATCCCTGCTCCGGCGTCTTACGAAAGGACAGTGAGATGACTCAAGGATTGATCGACAACACCGGCGCCTCCGTTACGGTCAAGCTCGATATCGCTAGCCCGATCAGCTCCTACACCGTGAGCCTCACCAATGAATCACCTGTCGGCAGGGCCGACTTCGTCGACTCTCCCGATGTGGACGAAGACCGGATCTTCTTCCACACCGAGGTGAATCAGGAGTTTGGGGGACGAGGTCTGGCCGAGCTGCTGGTGCGTGAGGCCCTCGCAGACAGCATTCGCAAGAAGCTCACCGTCGTGCCCGTGTGCCCGCTGTTTGCTCGCCATCTGAGGATGCATGGCGATGAATTCGTCGCGAATGGCGGCGTGTTCCGCCAGCCGACACCTGCCGACATCGCACTGGTCACGCGCGCTGCACGGAGTGGGTCATGAGATCCAATCGCTCGCGCACATCGTCGTTGTGATCTGGTGGGGCGTCTACAGGCGCCAGGAAGGTACACGTAGGACGACGGCCGCAGCGCTGATGTCACAGCGCGGAGGTTGCACATCTGTATGGAGGAGGACGAATGCGGTCAGTCATTCCCGACTATCTGACCGAGGTACTCGGAGATGTAGAGACGGACACCTCCGGAGATCCAGCGGGGTACATCCCCGAGCTCGCAGCAGCGGATCCCGAGCGCCTCGGCGCGGTCTTCGCCACTGTTGACGGCGAGGTCTACGGCGCCGGTGACATCGATACCGAGTTCACGATCCAATCGATCTCCAAGCCGTTCACGTATGCATTGGCACTGTCTGATCGCGGATTCGATCCTGTGCTCGCCAAAGTCGGGGTTGAGCCATCGGGAGAGGCGTTCAACCAGATCTCCCTCGAAAGCGATACGGGGCGCCCCCTCAATCCAATGATCAACGCCGGTGCGATCACCGCTCACTCGCTGGCGGGCTCGGAGGACCTGAATCCGACAGAGCGCGTGGAGCGCGTGGTCCACGGCCTCTCGGCGTTCGCTGGTCGTCGGCTGACGATAGATGAGGTGGTGTGCGCGTCGGAACTGGAGCACGCGCACCGCAACCTCGCCATCGCACACATGCTCCGCAGCTACAACATCCTCACCGAGGACCCGAGGGCCATCGTCGACGGTTACATTCGCCAGTGCTCCGTGCTCGTCACGGCGCGAGATCTGGCCATAATGGCCGCGACGTTGGCCAACCGCGGGGTGAACCCTCTCTCGGGTGAGCAGGTGATACGCGAACCGGTGGTGCGTCAGGTGCTGAGCGTCATGGCCACCTGCGGAATGTATGACGCGGCCGGTGACTGGGCGACCCAGGTCGGCATTCCGGCGAAGAGCGGCGTGGCTGGGGGCCTGATCGGCGCGCTCCCCGGCCAGATCGGCATCGCAACGTTCTCACCACGACTGGATCCCCACGGGAACAGCGTTCGAGGAGTGTCGCTGTTCGAACGATTCTCCTCCGATATGGGTCTGCATGTGATGGAGGTCCCGGCCGCTGCGCGTGCGGTCGTACGATCCAACCACGTCGTCGGCAGCGGACCGAACGCGATCCGGGTCCTCCAACTGCAAGGTGGGATCCGCTTTGCCGGAGCCGAGAGAATCGTTCGAGAGACCGTGGAGACCGCGCCCGCGGAAGCCAGGGTCGTGCTGGACCTCACGATGGTCTATTCGATCGATGACGTGTCACGACGCATGTTGCTGGAGGTCGCGCGTCGGCTCACGCTGGACGGCCACGAGGTCTACCTCGTCGACCCGGAATCGATCATCCCCGACCCCGATCCCGGTGATGGCGGCCGAGTCACGGTCGTCAGCGACGTGGAACATGTCGTGAGTCCGCCGCACAAGGCGGCCCAGCGCAGCAGCCAGCCCGGAAGAGAGGCCGACGCATGAGCGGCGAGCCAGTCGCACGCGTTCGCGCATCAGGGAACGTCGCCGCGACCGCCCGCGACGGTCGTCGTGCGCGGAAGCAGGCACCGCGTCGAGCCGCGGCGCATTGGGACCCCAGCGTCCGTCACATGAGAGCCATCGACCGGCTGCGCGCACAAGAGGCCGTTCGCGACCCCGAGCTCCTGCCGTTGCGGTATGCCCGGATGGCGTTCTCGCCATGGACCTACTTGCGCGGTGCGGCCGCCGTCATGGCAGCCGATCTCGCTGCGGCACCGCACTCAGGATTGACGGTTCAGATGTGCGGCGACGCGCACATCCTCAATTTCGGGCTATGGGCCTCTCCTGAGCGACAACTGCTCTTCGACGCCCGCGACTTCGACGAAACCCTCCCGGGGCCCTTCGAGTGGGATCTGAAGCGTTTCGCGACCAGCATCTATGTGCTCGCAGACTCGGAACAGCTCCAGGGCTCGTGTGGCGAAGACGCAGCCGCCGCAGCGGTCGAAGGCTACCGCAAGGCGATGCGAAGGTACGCCCGGATGGGGGAGCTGGATGTCTGGTACGACCTGATCACGTCAGATGTGCCGTTGAGAGGTCTGACCTCAGAGTTCGCCGAAGCCGCCTCTCGCGCCATTGAGAAGCAGTCGAGGAAGCGGACACATCACGGGGTGGCACAGCAACTCGTCTCCGAAGAGAACGGGCGGCACCGCATCATCTTGGATCCGATGAAGCGCATAGACGAAGGTCTGAGCCACGAGCAGCGGGTCCGGGCCTATGAACAGGTCTACGACACATACCTTGCCTCGATTCCGCCCCACCTGCGTCGACTCGTCGATCGATTCAAACGCGTCGATTCCGTACGGCAGATCGTGGGCGTGGGCAGCGTCGGTATGCGCGTCTGGCTACACCTGCTGGAAGGCGATAGCGGCCTACAGCCGTTGTTCTCCCAGGCCAAGCAGGCAACAGCATCGGTCTACGAGGAGTTCCTGGGTCCCAGCGAGTTCACGAACCACGGCGAGCGCGTCGTCGTCGGCCAACGCCTCATGCAGTCAGCAAGCGACATCTTCCTCGGCCATATGCGCGTTGACGGCAAGGACTACTACGTACGCCAGTTTCGCGACATGAAGATCATCCCCAGCGGAAAGCAGATATCGGGATACCTACCCCAGTTCGCTGCGGCTTGCGGCCACGCGTTGGCAAAGTCGCATGCTCGCAGCGGCGACCCCGAAGCGATCGCCGGCTACATCGGCAAAGGGAATGCTTTCGCTGACGGCATCCTCCGCTATGCCCGCGCCTACGCCGAGCAGACCCACACGGATCACGCTGATCTACTCACCGCTATCGCGAACAACGAGGTGAGGGCCGCTGAACGCGGATGGTAGAGCGTGTGCGGCATTCCGGTGAGCACTCATAGGCGCTCTGCCTCTGCGAGCGCAGGAGGATACGACATGTCGTGGAGCACGCGCGAGCTCGCTGATCTGGCGGGCACGACGGTGAATACCGTTCGCCACTACCACCGTCTCGGTCTGCTCGATGAACCGGAGCGCCGGTACAACGGATACAAGCAGTACGAGGTGCGGCATCTGGTGAGTCTCTTGCGCATCCGGATCTCGGTGTACCACTCTCGCAGATCGGTGCTGTCAGTGCGGGGGGTGACAGCGCAGCGGATGCTTTGCGCGACCTCGACGCGGAACTGCAGATGAGCATTGAGCACTTGCAGAAGGCCCGGGCGGATATCGCAGCGATCCTTCGCGACCAAGCGCCAGCAGACGTACCCGCTGGGTTCGAGTCCGTGGCATCTCGACTGTCCGAGGCGGACAGCTCGGTGATCCACATCTACACGCAGCTATACGACGAGCGTGCATTGGCGGACGTTCAGAAGATGGTGGAGGCCGACACCGACGATGTCGCTGTGGACATCGACCGTTTGCCGGCGGACGCGGATGAGGAGACGCGGCAGCGTCTGGTCGAGAGGCTCGCGTCGACTCTCGCGCGGAATCTCATCGACTATCCCTGGTTGAGCGACCCTGCTTCGCGCCTGTCCAAGAGCGGATACGTCACGGCGCAGACGTTCGTGGACGCCGTGCGGGAGCTGTACAACCCTGCGCAGCTGGACGTGCTCGCCCGTGCCAACACCCTCGCGAACGACCAAGTGCGCGCCATGCGGGAGGAGAGTAGAAAGGCGGCCGGGGAACGCACTCCTCACGGGGCTTGACCCTGTTGCGAGAACACGGTCTTTACTGAACCCACGTCGAGGTCACCCTCGTCGACTCGGCGAGTGAGGACATCCCGTTTGTGATCCCCATCGAGAACCCTGCGCGATGACCTCGTGGCCCGTCGGAGTGGGTGGCGCCAGATCGATCGTCGCGGGGCTCGCCACGGCTGCCGAGAACTACGGTCGATGACGCGATGAGAAGGGAATTCGCAATGACTGAACAGTACGGAGACCCGAGTCCGGCTTCTTCGGGGGAGCCGGACGAGACAGTAACACTTGGGAAGCCGACGTTGGCGGAGGATCTCCTCCTGCTTCTGTTCCAGCCGAATTCCGGTCTGCAGTCTGGCACCGGAAGCATCGCGGGGGAGGGCACGCTCTTCTATGTGCTCGCCGGGGCGGTGCTCGCCGACCTCGGGCTTGGCGACCACGTCCGGACCGGTACCGGGCGGATGGGAACGACGACAGTGGAGGCTGTCGCTGACAACCCGCCGTCGGATCACCTTCTCCGCGCGAGCTGGGAGTATGTCGCCGACAAGCCTCGGGGAGTGCAGACCGTCCTTGCCGCGACGGGGCCGACCTTGCGTGAACCGCTGCTGGATCGACTCATCGAGCGCGGAGACCTGCGCCGCAGCACGCGCAAGGCACTCGGCCTGTTCCACACCTCAGTGCTCGCGGAAGGCGACAGCGGGCGCCGTGATGGACTGCTCGCCGACGTCCGTGCCGTGCTCGTCGACGGCGCGGAACCCACGCCCCGCGTCGTGGCGCTCGCCGCGCTCCTTAACGGCAGCGGAACTCTGCCACAGTTCGACCGAGACATCCCGTGGACCTCACTGGTCATCGCCCGCGCCGAGGAACTCAAGAACGGAAACTGGGGTGCCGGCGCTGCGGCTGAGGCTGTGGCGCGCACCGTCACCGCGACCATCGTCAACAACGTCATCATCGCCGCAGCCGTGCTCCCGCGCGGCTAGCTGCGGATGTTGTTGAGCACTGCTTCCGGGATCGCGGTGGCGCCAGTGTTGATTTCGAGGATCTGGCGGCGAATCCGGGGCTCGTGGACGATCTCTGTCAGCGTCGCAGCCACGTCGTCACGACTGATCTGGTCGTGGAGTTCGGCCGGCCCCATTGACACGCTCCCGTGCCCGGGCTCGTCGGTTAGGAGCGACGGCCGGAGAATGACCCAGTCAAGGCCGGTGCGTGTGAGCGACACGTCGGCCCGTTTCTTCACGGCGAAGTAGTATTCGACGTCGTCATCGAGGTCGCGTTCGCGCCAAGACTCCGGATACACCGAAACGAGAACGAATCGCCGCACGTCTGCCAGAAGGGCCGCTTCCGCGGCTCGTTCCACTCCCTCACCGTCGACCGCGGCGGTGACGTCTCGGCTTCCCCCGTTGGAGCCTGCGCTGTAGACGATCACGTCCTGACCGGTGAACGCTTCGGCAAGTTCGTCGACGGTCAGAGTCGCGAGATCGCCGATGACAGTTCGGATGCCGAGATCCTGGAGAGGGTGCTGCTGCTCAGGTCTCCGAACGAGCCCGGTCACATCGTCGCCGTGAGCGGCGAGTTTTCGAGCGAGCAACCCTCCGACAGCTCCGGTGATACCCACCACGAATACTCGCATCGCTTCACTACTCTCTCGGGATGCCTCAGCAGACCACAGCGGTCCCGTTCTAAAAACGTCGCGAGCTCCTGGCGCATTCCCCGTACCTGCTGGCTCGATCACCACGGCAGAGCTGATTCCCGGCGCACGGGCGCCGAGGTTCATCTGGAAGGGGTGTCGACGACGCGGAAGATGACCCGGCCCGATCGCCGCGGAGCTCCCGCTTCTAGGCCCCGTAGGGGAAGTGTTCGTCTGCACCGGGTCATCGCGCTGGGACGCGCAGCGTCATCGCAGGCCAACAGCCGATTCCGCCGTACACCCAGCCGTCGGCGGCTGCGGCGACGTGCACTGGGTATTCGTCAGGGAATAACGCGCGCTCATCCCGTGCCTTTCTGCCGGCGGAGTACGACTAGGTCTGCGGCGAACAGACGCTGAGATCGAGGACGGGCGAGGACGGAAGACCGGGGAGCGCGCGCGGAATGGCGATGCTGCCAGCAGGTCGCCGCGCAGTGCAATGACAAGGACCGGGTTACGCCTATATTGCGCCGACGTATTGCTGTTGGACCGGTCCAGTGCTACGTTCCGGATCAACGTGGGACCAGTCCAACAGCGACTGATCCCACACCGTGCGGCGAGGCGTGAGACCGGCGATCGGAGCTGAGGTGTCGCGGATATGACCCGACTGACGATTCGCGACATCGCTCGCTTTGCACCTTCGAGCGTTTTCACGCGACCTGGTGCGGTCGCGTAGCCAGCAATTCCTCTCACGCACCGCGGTCCGCCCCTGCTTTAGAGCCTAAGGCGCATACCAACCTGCCGGAAAGGAAGGGACATGAATCGACCTGCCCTCCGGACCACCGAATCCGGGCCGCCGCCCGCCCACAGCGAGCCGCCTACCCACGTGAAGAAGTCTCGCCGCACCGCTCGCCAGGCAAGGAGATCTGGCCTGCTCGCCACCCTCCTCCTGGTCGCGGTGACCGCCCTGCAGGCGGCTACTCCGTCCGCGGCCGCGGACGAACCCGTCGAGGTCATGCCCGCAAACTCCCTTGCTGCGTTCACCGAGGTGAAGGGCGACCCGGCGCCCATCACGGAGATCGTCCCGATTTCAGGTAATCCGACCATCGACCGGGCGTTGCGGATCAACGTGACCGGCAGCCCGAGGAGTGGCGGCCTGGACGGGGAGTACGAGATCACGCTGGCCGCGCCCACGGGTACGGCGCTACGCGCCGGCGATGCCCTCCTCGCGACGTTCTGGGCGCGGTCGGTGGAGTCCGAGTCCGACGACGGGGCCGGCTACGCGACGTTCGTGTTCGAGCGCAACGGGGGCAACCACGCGAAGTCGGCGGTCGCGGCGTTGAAGCTCACCAGCGAGTGGCAGCGGTTCGAGTTTCCGTTCCGGGTGGTCGAGAACTACGCACCAGGCGAGGCCCACGTCTCGCTGTGGCTCGGCTACGGCCCCCAGGTGCTCGAGCTGGCGAACGTATCGGTGCTCGACTACGGGCAGGGTGAGCCGGCTGGATTCCCCTCGGTGACCTACGCCGGCCGGGAGGCGAAGGCTCCATGGCGAGCGGACGCGAACGACCGCATCGACCAGTACCGCAAGGGCGACTTGCGGGTCAACGTTGTCGACACCACGGGCCGACCGGTCCCTGATGCCGCGGTGAACGTGAAGATGCTTGAGCACGCGTTCAACTTCGGCAGCGCCGCCTCCGCGCAGACGTTGGCCAGCGACAGCGCCGACGCGCGTACCCACCGCGCGAAGATCAGTACGGACGTCAACCAGGTGACGTTCGGCAACGATCTCAAGTGGAACTACTGGGAGAACGAGGCGCACCGCACCCAGTACACCCTGCCAGGGTTGGACTGGCTGCGGTCGAAGGACATGTACGTGCACGGCCACACCCTGGTGTGGGGGTCGTGGGGGCTGATGCCGCCGGACGTGCGGCAGCTCGCGGACGATCCCGCCGCGCTGCGGGCCCGGATCGACGGGCACATCACTGACGAGGTGTCCGCGCTGAACGGCCGCGTTGACGCCTGGGATGTCGTGAACGAGCCGTACTCCGAGCACAACGTCACCGACATTCTCGGCCAGGACGAGATCGCCCGCTGGTTCCAGCTGGCCAGGGCCGCCGACCCGGACGCTCACCTGTTCCTCAACGAGTACGACATCCTCGAGAAGAACGGCTGGACCAAGCGCAAGCAGGACTACTTCTACAACCTGGTCTCCTCGTTGTTGGCGAAGGGTGCCCCGATCGACGCCCTCGGCATCCAGGGGCACTTCACCGACCTCCAGCCGACGCCGCCGGCGGACCTGCTGCCGATCCTCGACCGGTTCGCCTCGCTCGGACTACCGATCGAGATCACCGAGTTCGACATCGTAGGCCGGAGCACCACCTGGATCGACGAGCAACTGCAGGCCGACTACACCCGCGACTTCCTGACCCTGGCGTTCAGCCACCCGAAGGTCGACGCCGTCAGCACGTTCGGCATCTGGGAGCCCAACATCTGGCACCCGAAGGCCGCGTTCTACCGGCCGGACTGGTCGATCAAGCCGAACGGCCAGGCATGGCGTGACCTGATCTACCGGCAGTGGTGGACCAACGCACAAGGAACGACGAACGCGTCCGGCACGTACACCACTCGCGGCTTCCTCGGCGACTACCTGCTCACGGTGACCGTCGACGGTGTCGCGAAGCAGCAACGCGTCTCGATGCCGACCAACGCCGGCACGACCGTCACCGTCGTCGCCGACGGCATCCCCTCCACGCCGCGCGACGAGATCGCGAGCCTGATCCGAGGCGGCGGGTTCGAGCACGGCACGGCCGGCTGGCAGCCGCTCGCCGGCGCGCCGCAGGCCAGCAACGACGCCCACAGTGGCAGCGGCGCCGTGCGGATCGGCGACGCGGGCAACGGCAGTGGAGTCATCCAGGACGTCATCGACATGAAGCCTGGCACCAGCTACCTGCTCAGCGCCTGGGCGAAGTCGAGCGGCACCGGCAACCAGTGTTACGTCGGAGTCCGCGGCGGAGCGAGCCCCGGCCAGGCGAGCTTCCAGTACACCCTCAACTACCGCGAAGAATCGGCCTACCAGCAGCAGATCGCCGCGTTCACCCCACCGGCCGACACCACCTGGACGCAGGCGTTCGTCTGGCAGAACGCCGAGGTCCCCGGCACACCGACTTGCACGGTCGACGACGTGACGCTGACCGAGACGGTCGGGACCCCACCGCCCCCACCCGCGCCGCCGTTCATCGGGCCCAAGCTTCCCGGTAACGCCAACGTGCTGACGAACGGCGACCTCGAGCAGGGCAGCACCACGGGGTGGTACTGCCTAGGACCCTGCACCCTGTCGCTGGCCAGTAACCCAACCCACGGCGGATCGGGCGCACTCGCCGTCACCAACCGGGGCGAGACCTGGGCGGGCGCAGCGCGAGGTGTGACGGTCGGCAACGGCGGCCGCTACGACGCCTCGGCCTGGATACGCCTGAAGAACCCCGGCAGCGACACCGTGGACGTCGCGCTCAAGGTGAACACCTCGACCGGAAGTACGACGTTCCGGCTGGGGTCGGCCAGGGTCACCGACACCGCGTGGACCCAGATCAGCGCCAGCAACGTCCCGGTCCAGTTCACCGGGTCGTTCCAGTCAGGTGAACTGTGGATCAGTACCCGCAGCGGCAGTAGCAAGGCCGACCTGCTGATCGACGACGCCAGCTTCAGTGCGCGCTCGGCCCCGCCAGCCGGCCTCGACCTGCTGGTGAACGGCGACGCCGAGAACGCCGCGAACAACTGGTACTGCTTCTCGCCCTGCGCCGCCAGCCCGGTGCCGAGCCCCGTGCACAGCGGGTCGGGCGCGCTGCGAATCACCAACCGGACCTACGAGTGGGCTGGTCCCGCCCAGGGGGTGCACCGGCCCGACGCCGGAGTCGCGCTCACCAACGGCGCGCGTTACAAGACGTCGGCCTGGCTCCGGCTGGCCGACGGGGCACCGGACACGACGGCATTGATCAAGCTCAAGCTGTGGTTCGCCGACGGCACGTCCACGACCCTGCCGCTGGCCGAAGGGCCGATCACCGCGGGGCAGTGGCGTGAGGTGAGCGCGAACGACGTCCCTGTGACGTGGACCGGAACGCTCGACCGGGCCGAGTGGTGGATCAGTACGACCACTGGCGCGAGCGACCTGTACGTCGACGACGCCGCTCTGCAGCCGGCCGGCGCGTCCGAGACCGCTGTCAACCCGGTCATACCTCGGGAGGTGTGCCTGGTCCGGAGCCCCGGCAACACCAAGACGGTGTACTTCGGCTACATCAACGGGAACAGCTTCGGGCTGCCCGTACCGGTCGGCACCAGCAACCAGATCAGCCCGGCACCCGGCGACCGCGGCCAGCCGGTCACCTTCCTGCCTGGCCCCCGGCTGCGCCGAGCACCGGTCGCCCTCCCGGCCGGCCGCAGCGTGACCTGGCTGCTCTCCGGCCAGTCCCTCACCGCGACAGTGGCGACACCCCCGTGCTCCGGGCCGAGTGCGGGAGTACACCCGACGTCTCCCTCCCACCAGCATCGTTAATCGTCGAAGGAGTAGGCGAAAGCCTGGGTCGGATCAGAACGGATGTGACGGCAAGTAGCAGCACGATGGCTCCCCGGACGCCGGGGAGCCATCGTGCATGGAGGACAGGCACGGGACACAGACAAGCGAAGGGGGTCCCTGCGAATCGTGCGATCGGTGCCGCCTCGCTGGCGGTCGCCATCCTCGGGTCGCCTGGATGCGCCGCGAGCGCGGCGCCCGATCCGCGGCTCAGCACCCGGAAAGCCCCGCGCCACCCGAAGGGCACTCGCAGTGGAAAAGGACATGACCGTGCACGAGGGGACCTCCTGCCGTACGTCAACCTGTTCCCCACCTACGCGAATGCGAAGCAGTTGGGAACGCCGACCTATCAGGACTATCTCGACCGATACGTCGGTGACGTCGATCCCGCCTTCCTCTCTTTCGACCACTACGCGTTGTTCAAGCCGAGTGGGGTGCGGGACGACTCCTTCTACAACTGGGTCCTGGTGCGGAACAAGGCGCTCCAGTCGAGTCTGCCCTCCTGGGTCTTCATCCTGGCCTGCGAACACCTCGCGTACCGACTGCCCACCGAGGCCGAACTTCACTGGCAGACCAACGTCAGCCTCGCCTACGGCTGCAAGGGGATCCAGTACTTCACGTACTGGACTCCCGAGCCTCCGGAGGTCTTCCAGCAGGCGTTGATCTCCAGGGAGGGTGAACGAACGCCTCTCTACGACGCCGCGGCGCGGATCAACAACGACTACCTACGTCCCGTGGGCAGGCAGCTTCTCCCGCCCACCTCCGAGTCGGTCACGCACTTCGGTGAGGCGACGCCGCCGATGGGTGTGGAGATCTTCCACGGTGACTCATGGGTCTCCTCCGCGAGTGGAAGCGCGGTGATCCTCGGCCGGTTCTTCGATCGTCCCGCGCAGGAGAGGCGGTGGCTCCTGGTCGTCAACAGGTCCTTCGGCCGTGGACGGGTTCTCCCGGCGAAGAACTCCTCTACGCCCG
Source organism: Actinopolymorpha alba DSM 45243 (assembly GCF_000373925.1). Taxonomy (GTDB): domain Bacteria; phylum Actinomycetota; class Actinomycetes; order Propionibacteriales; family Actinopolymorphaceae; genus Actinopolymorpha; species Actinopolymorpha alba. The sequence continues at coordinate 35,964 of NZ_KB892744.1, forward strand.
CGTCTGGACCAGCGAAACCCAACGCGCCAAGGCGATCCAGGTGTGGAATATCCACTACAACTACCATCGAGCCCACACCGCCGCCGACGACCAACCACCCGCCTCACGCCTCCGGCAGACCGTCACCAACGTCATGACCCAGATCACCTAGCGGCCTTCACGCAGGTTGCGGTCCATGAAGGCGTACGCCGCGTGTCTGACGTGTTCGGGGAAGTCGTGCCCGCCATGGCCGATCCAGCTGATCATCTGGTCGCCCGCGCCGAGTCCGTCGTACACCTGGTGCGCCCGGTCCAGTCCCGCGACACACTCGCGCCAATGCGGGAAGTATTCGTCGCCGACCGCCAGATAGGAGAACAGCGGCCGAGGAGCCACCAGCGCCAGGATCTCCGAGAATTCGAACGGCACCACACCGTCGTCGAGCAGCGGGTTCAGCGCCGGGAGATGACTGAACCAGTCGCGCTCGCCCCAGCGGTATCGATCGGCGTCACCGGCGAACGTGGCGAAGCCGCAACTCGACACGACGGCGGCGACCCGCGGGTCCGCCCCGGCGAGGAACCACGCGTTGTACCCGCCCAAGGAGTGCCCGATCGCGCCCAGGCGTTCCGGGTCGACGCCCCCGACGGCCGCGAGCACGCTGAGTGCCTGACGGTGGTCGGCGATCATCTTGCCGACCGGACTCAGATCCGGGTGCGTCGCGACGAATCCGGCGGTGCGGAACGGTTCCGATCCCGGCGCCACCCGTTCCCCCGCGGTGATCGTGTCGGGGGTCAGTACGACGTAGCCGCGCTCGACGAGTTCGAGCGCGTATCTCCGGTTGTCGCGCCCGTGCTCGGTGGCGATGTCGTCCTTGCCGTCCTCCGATGTCGGGTGCAGCGCAAGGATTCCCGGCCGAACCCCTGTCGGCCCGGAGGTCGGTTCGGCCGGGACGAGCAGCAGCGCCGGAACCTGGTCGCCGTCCGCGGTGTCGTACCGCAGGTGGATCCGCGTGTGCGAACCGCGGTCCTCGCGGCCGGTCTCGTCCCATCGGGGCGCGATCGGATCCGGCACCCGGCCGACGAGCGCATTCCACCGCGCGTTGATCTCGGCCCGGGTGGCGGGCCAGTTCTCCATCGGGATCGGCGGCGGCCCCGAGGCGTGCAGATCGGCGAGCGAGTACGTCATCGCAGGCCAACGATGCGCGGGCGTGGGCAGTACGGCGTCCGCGCAGGTCATGTGCTTTTGGGGCACATCATCCTTTGACGGCACCTTTGGCGGCTTCCATGATCTGGCGTTGCAGGATGAGGAAGAAGACGATGATCGGGATGACGGAGATGACGGTCCCGGCGCTCATCAGCCGCAGGTCGACCCCACCGATGCCCTTGAGGTAGGCGACGCCCAGCGACACCGGGTAGAGGTTCTGGTCGCTCAACACCACCAGTGGCCAGAGGAAGTCGTTCCAGACGTTGATGAACCCGAAGATCGCCACGATCGCCAGGGTGGGACGCGTCACCGGGAGCATGACGTGCCAGAAGACCCGCCACTCGTTGCACCCGTCGATGCGGGCGGCGTCGGCGAGCTCCCTCGGCACCGAGGTGAACGCCTGCCGCAGCAGGAAGATCGCGAACACCGTGAGGAGATTGGGCAGCACCACACCCGCATAGGTGTTCACCAGACCGAGCTGGTTGACGATCAGGTACTGCGGGATCAGCATCACCTCCATCGGCAGGAACATGGCGGCGACCAGCCCGAAGAAGATCAGCGTCCGCCCCCGGAATCTCATCGTGGCCAGGGGGTACGCCGTCAGGGCGCTGATCACCACGTTGGCCGGGACGATCAACACGATCAACAGGAACGAGTTCAGCAGGTACCGCGGGAACTCGATGGTCGTCCAGGCCCGGACGAAGGCGTCGACGATCGGGGGCCGGGGAATCAGGTCCGGCGGGTTGCTGAACACGTCCTGGTGCCCGGGTTTCAACGCTGTCGACAGCAGGACGACGAACGGGAGGACGAACACGACGCCGATCGCCACCAGCAACAGGTACAACCCGATGCGACGGATGACGCGACTCGCCGGGAGCCGGGTACGGTTGTTGGTCGGAACGGCCTGCGCCGTCTCCACGGGGCCGGTCCCCACGCTGGCGGCCATCAGTCCTCCGCCTTCTTCCCGAGACGGTAGTTGAAGGTCGACAGCACGACCAGGAAGAGCGCCATCACCAGGGCCGCGGCACTCGCGTACCCCATCCGGTGTCCCTCGAAGGCCTGTTGGTAGATGAAGTACCCGAGCGATGCGGTCCGGTTGCCCGGCCCACCATCGGTCAGCATGTAAACCGAGGTGAAGATCTGCATCGCCCCCATCATCTCGAGCGTCAGCGCGACCGCCATGAACGGCCGGATCAGGGGCAGCGTCACGTGCCGCAGCCGGCCCCATGCGCCTGCACCGTCGACGGTGGCGGCCTCGTACAGGTCGCTCGGGATGGACTGGAGTCCGGCCAGGAAGATCATCATGTACGTGCCGGTCCCCTTCCAACCCTCGACGAAGATCAACGCACCCTGGGCGGTGTCGTGGTTCGTGAGGAAGTGGATGGGTTCGTCGATCAGGCCGATGGTCCGCAGCACACCGTTGATCACGCCCAGGTCGTCGTACACGAAGTTCCAGGCGACCGCGATCGCCACCATGGACGTGACCACCGGAAGGAAGTAGATCGTCCGGAAGAAGTGGATCGCCCGCATCTTCCGGTTGACCAGGATCGCCAGCAGCAGGGGCAACACGACCGTGAACGGGATCATGCCGACGAGGTACACCAGCGAGTTGCGGAAGGTCTCCCAGAACTCACTGCTGGAGAGCAGGCGTTCGAAGTTGGCCAGACCGATGAATTCCGGTGGATCGATGATGTCGTACTTGTAGAACGCCAACTGGACCGCCGAGCTCGCCGGCCACACGACGAACACGGCGAAGAGGAGCATCCCGGGAATGAGGAACAGGTACGGCGTCACCCACCGCTGCCCGATCGGCCGTTCGATGGGCCCCAGCCGAAGCCGGGATCGTCGGCTCGGGGCCGAGGATTGTGTCGTCACGATGCATCCTGGTCTCTCGCTGGTGGCCACTGAGGCTGCCCTCGACCTCACCGTTGGAGGTCGAGGGCTGGGGGCTCAGCCGGCCAGGATGGTGTCCCACTTCTTGGCCAGGTCCGCGAGCGCCGCCGTGGCGTCCGCCTTACCACCCAGGTAGGCCTTCATCCCCTCGTTGAACACCTTGGTCAGCTCGGAGTCGTGCTTGGTGCCGTACGACACGTAGGTGGTGTCGGGCAGCTCGGTGGCGATCATCTCCTTGGCCTTGTCGTCCAGCGGGCTCCCGGTCTTCTCCTTGAAGAACGGGTCCGCGATGGCCTTGAGCGACGACGGGTAGATCGGCACCAGCTTGCAGAAGTCGACCTGGTTCTTGGCGTTGGTGACAAACTGGATGAAGGCCGCCGCTGCTGCGGGGTTCTTCGACCCGGACGGTACGACGAGCGTCTGCATCCCGTCGAGCAGGAAGTTTCCCTGCGAGGTCGTCGGTGCCGGGGCCAGTTCGAGGTCGGCGTACGCCTTCGGTGCGTTCTTCTTCAGGAACGCCAGGATGTACGGAGTGCTGATCGTGAAACCGATCTGGCCCGAGTCGATCCACTGCGGTGGGACGTTGGCCGACGACGTCGACCCCGGAGCGAGACCCTTCTTCACGTAGGTGTCCTTGTAGCGCTGGATGATCGCGGCGGCCTCCGGTGTGCTGAAGGCGGCGGACTTCTTGTCGTCGGAGATCATCGTGACGCCGTGGTAGCGCATCACCGTGTCCGACGGGATCATCGTGGTCCCGTAGACATGGGTGGTGTCGTAGATCTGCTGGGCCAGCTCGAGCACCTGGGAGTAGTCCTTGGGCGACTTGGCGTAGTCGAAGCCGGTCACCTTCGCCATCACGGACTTGCGGAAGAACATGATCGGGGCGCCGCCGTGGTACCACGGGATCGCCGCCTGCTTCCCGTCGATCTTGAACGGGTTGAGCATGCCGGGCACGTAGTCCGCGAACTGGTCCGCCGGAAGCAGGGTGCCGAGGTCCGACAACTTGCCGGCGGCTCCGGCGACCAGCTTGTTGGTGATGTTCACCGCATCCGGGACGTTCGACGACGCCAGTGCGGCCAGGAACTTCGCGTCGATCTGATCGCCGGGCACATCGACCCAGTCGATCTTGACGCCCGGGTGCGCCGTCTCGAACTCCTTGATCATCCCGGTGATGTAGTCGGAGTACACCTCCTTGAGGTTGATCGTCCAGAACACGACCTTGCCCGTGATCACGGTCGCGGACGGCGTCGCCGCGGCGCTGGGCGACAAGGAAGCGGAGCTGCCCTTGTTGGCCCCGGACGTACCTGGCGCGCAGGCGCTCAGGCCGAGGGCCACCGCAGCGGCACCCGCTCCGGTCAACAACCGGCGGCGATTGAGGGTGACCCGCTCGAGGTGGCCCGACGGACCTTGCGGCTGGGACATGAGCAACCTCCCGAAGTTGACGTGGTGCAATGCTTGACGGCGTACGACGACTGGCGGAGGCGAACGGTGCACGGTGGGATCGTCACCGACCTCGGCGCCGACCAGCGTGCGGATGACTGTGGGCATGAGTGGACTAGTCCAAAAACGTCGGTAATGCTGCTCTGCCCAACTTGGTCTGTCAAGCATCGTGATCTCGCCGTGACCTCTGCGCCGCTGCCACGGAGTCGCAGACGCTCGAAGTACGTCGCGAGTGGGAACGGTGCTAGATCGAACGCGTCATCGACGGGGACCGCAGCGGCGCGGCTCGCGTTATCCTCCCAGGCGGGACGATCGCCCGGCCATCGCCGGAACAGTCCTGCCGGCCAGGTTTGGTGCTGGTCCAGTCCAACGGCATCCGGCGCCCACCAGGCGCCGGGAGGAGGAATCGTCACGGTGGCCAACCGCAGCGAACCGTTCGACCCCACAGCGTACGGACTTCCCGCACAACTGGACGAGGACCAGCCCAAGGGCGATCAGCTGCGGGAGGCATTGGAAAGCCTGGCCGCCCACCTCGGTCCCGGCGCACCCCTGCCATCGGAACGGCAACTTGCGGACGCCTTCGGCGTCGCCCGCATGACGGTCCGCGGGGAGGTCCGCCGACTGGCTGCGGACGGCGTCATCCGGCTCCGCGCCCGCGCCGCCGCCATCGTCGCCGACCCGGCCGCGCCGCGGTACACGGTCGGCTATTCCTTCGCCCACGAGCTGGCGCGGCGCGGTAAACAGGCGGGCTCGATCGTCCAGGAGCACAACATCCTGCGAGTCACTCCCCGGCTCGCCGAACTGCTCGAGGTGCCCGCCGGGACCCGGGCGTTGCGGCTGGTCCGGGTGCGCACCGCCGACGGCCAGCCGACCGGCGTCGAGCGGCCCACGCTGTCGCTGGAACGCTTCCCCGGCCTGGAGGACGTGGACTTCGAGCACGCCTCCCTGTACGAGACGATCCGCGACCGCTGGGGGGCGGAGCCCAGCAGCGTCCAGGCCCACGTCACCGCAGTTCACCCGTCAGCGGACGACGCGGAGCTGCTCGGGATCGACGACGCGGTCCCGTGTTTGCTGGTGACGCTCGTGCAGCGGGACACGTCCGGTCAGGTGATCGAGGCCGGCCGGTCGATCTACCGGGGCGACCGTTACGACCTGGACATCAGCCGCCGCGCCACCACGCTGCCGATGCCGGCAGCGAAGACCGACCTGGCGTAGCCATCGCCTGCGGCGGCGCGGGCCACCACCGGGCCGACCCGCGGCAGGGCCACCGAGAGCGGCGGCGCCACCACCTCTCGACAGATGCGGGACTGGGTCTTGCATTACCTCACCCCGGCGCTATTTTTGGACTAGTCCAACTGCCGCCGATGGCCGCAGCGATCCGGATCTCTGTTTTCGCGCACCCCAAGAACGGACCTTCGATGACGACACCCCTGCCCGCCCCGAGGCCGGCGGATTTCCCACCACTGGAGTTTCCGTCGTTCACCGACGTCGCCGGCCGGACGCTGGGTGGCCAGGAGATCGAGGCCGTTACCGCTGTTCGCCGACAAGGGATGGCCGCGGGATACCGGCGAGCAAACCCACCTGTTCTTCGGCGTCAACTACCGGATGACCAAGCTGCAGGCCGCCGTCAACCGCGCAGTTACTGTTCGGCAGCGATGCAACCCTGATCGATCCCGCGTCGCACTGGGCCGGTACGCCGATGCCGGCCCGAGCCCGGAATCGGCGGAACTCATCTTCTGGCGCAACGCCAGCGCGCTGTTCGGCCTGAGCGTCGAGGGCTCCGGCTACACGCATTCCAGGGAGGTATCCGCATGACGACTCCGTCCGCGAACGCATTCTTCGCGGCTGCAACAGATGTGCTCACCACCGCGATCGCGACCCAACGCGATGTGGTCGTGGAGGCGGGCCGGCGGATCGCTGCGACGATCGATGCCGGCGGCAAGTGGTGGGTGTTCGGCACCGGTCACTCGCATCTACTGGTGGAGGAACTGTGGGGCCGGGCCGGCGGGATGACGGATCTGCATCCCATCCTGGAACCGTCGCTGATGCTCCACGAGGGTTTGCTCAAGAGCAGCTTGCTGGAACAGCAGTCGGGGCTTGCCGAGGTATTGCTCCAGCTGTACCCCATGGCGCCGGGCGACCTGCTGTTGGCGATCTCCAATTCCGGGCGAAACGCGGTGCCGGTGGAGGTGGCGACCCTCGCTCGGGAGCGCGGCGTGCAGGTGATCGCGCTGACCTCGCTGGCCCATTCGCGGTCGGTCACCTCTCGTGCGCCGTCCGGGAAGCGGCTGTTTGAGGTCGCCGACCTGGTGATCGACAACTGCGGCGTTCCCGGTGATGCCGTCATCGAGCACTCCCCGCACCCCGTCGGCGCGACATCAACCATCGTCGGAGCGATGCTGCTGCAGGCGTTGTCGGTGGAGGTCATCGGCGAGCTCGAACGGCGCGGCCGGCCGGCTTCGACACTGTTGAGTCTGAACGCGTGAGCGGGGCGGCGATGTGGACCATCACCATCGGTTCAGTGGTCGTCACCCCGTCCCGGCAGGTGCCGCTCGGGGGTTTCGTGGCCCGGGTGGGGAACAGCACCGGCATCCTGGACGATCTGGAAGCCAACCTGATCGTGCTGACCGGTGCCGACGCGCACACGATCGCCTGGGTCGCCATCGATGCGCTGGCAGTGATGCCGGAACTCCGGACGGTCGTGGTGGATGCGGTCGTCGCGCTGACGAACTGCACCGCCGACCAGGTGGTGGTGACGGCCTCGCACACCCATTCGGCGCCGTCCGGGTGGGTGGGGCAGATCCTGCCCGCCCTGCCCGCACCCGTCGATGACGAACTGCTCGCCGACCTGGGCGCCGCGATCGCCGGCATGCCGCTTCGTTCGACCACGGTGCGGCTGGAGACCTTCAGCGCGGCGATCGATGGCGTCGGTTCGAATCGTGCCCGTCCGGACGGTCCGTTCGACCCGACCAGTGTGGCCGTGATGGCTCGCGACGACACCGGTGTCCCGGTGGCGCTGCTCTACGATTTCGCCTGCCATCCCACGGTTCTCGGCCCGGACAGTCGGGTGATCTCGGCGGACTGGGTGGGCGCAGCCCGGCGCGCCCTGCGCCGAGGGCTGGGCGCTGATGATCTCCCGGTTGTGTTCGCCCAGGGCTGCGCCGGTGACGTCAGCACCCGGTTCTACCGACAGGGCCGCCTGCCACCCGAGGTCGACCGGCTCGGATCGCGGGTCGCAGAGTGGCTGCTCGCTGCCGCCGGGCGCGCGGAACCCTTGGCGGGCAACGGGATCCGACTCCGGCACGACGTGATCGAGCTTCCGTCCCGATGGGCGCCCGACTCGACGGTGACGGTCCCGATCTCGTCGGTGGATATCGGCGTACGGCGCTGGCTGACCGTTCCGGGCGAGGTGGTGGCGTCCTTCGGGATCGATATCACCGCCGCCCTTCCGCGCACACGGCTGGTCAGTTGCACCGATGGGTACATCGGGTATCTGGCGGACGCGAACTGCCATGCCGACGGCAGTTACGAGGCGTCGGCGTCCCCGTTGACGCTGTCCGACACGCTCGAGGTGTTCCGCCGGGTGGAGAAGCTGGGCAGGGACCAATGACCCTTCCCGACAGGACCCCCGTCCGGGTCGGCATCGTCGGCACCGACAACTCGCACAGCGACACCCCCACTTGTCTCCGGCGCCGGGATCGACACGATCGTGGACGCCGCGATGCTGGTCGAGCCCGCCACGAGGACGGCGCCGTTCCACGTGACCGAGGTGTGGCCGCACCGCGTCGACACGGCCGACATCGAACTCGACCCGACTATCTGCTCCCTGGCCTGGAACAGATCGTGACCTTGTTGCGCACCGGGGTGACACCACTGTCGGTGGCGGAACTGCGCACCCCGGTCGATGTGCTGGGCCGGATCGCCGACCAATAGCCATCGAGCCGTAGCGACGGCGCCGACCTTCCGGTGACAAGGTCGAGGTCACGGTCGATTCACTTGCCGCGACCGGAATCGGACGGTAGGAGCTACTGAGGATTGTCGAGGAACCAATCGGATGGTCGAAACGATGAAGAACCCCGTCGAGTCCGACAGTCGGGCGGACGGGCACGCTGTCGTGGACGTCGGCAAATCGGCGACGAGGATCCGTCTCCAGAGCCGCGGCATCACCGTCATCGGGCCGGGCGCCGCACCGGAATTCGCCGGTGCCCCCGACTCCGGGCAACGACTCTTCGAGGTGGTGCGGTCGACCTGGGCGGGCGCGGTCTGCACGTCGCGGATCACGCAGCTCACGATCGGAAGCACATTCCTGCCCGATGCCGTCGGCATCGCCGATGCCGTGGGGCGCCTGGCGGACCTGTTCCCCGGCGCCCGGATCTCCGTGTTCGCCGACGGCGTACTCTGCCACGCCGCGGCGCTGGGCGGGCCGGGCAGCGTCGTCAGCGCCGGAACCGGCGTCACGGTCGTCGGCGCGGACACCGAAGACCAGTTGTACCAACGGGATTCCTGGGGTCCCGACCTCGGCGACCGCGGCAGCGCCGCGGAGATCGGCCGGGCCGGGCTGCGGCTCGCCTGCTCCGCGATCGACGGGGTGATGGCAGCGCCCCAACTGGTGTCCGCAGCCACCCGATGGCTGGGACGCCGACTGGAGACTTCGGCTGCCATCGACCTGCTGGCCAGACCCGACCGGGTGGAGCGGCTGGCGAACTTCGCGATGACGGTCTGCGATCTCGCCGCCGACGGTGACCGGCAGGCGCACGAACTGATCGAGCATGCGACGGCCGAGGTCGCGGTGACGTGTGCGGCGATGGCACGGCGCATCGGCGATCCCTCAGTGGTGCTCCTCGGGAGGCTCACCGAGATCCCGGTGTACCGGGAACTCCTCGGCACCGCACTCGCCGGCGCCGGACTGCAGGAGCGGCAACCGGTTTCGGCGGTCCTCGACGTATCGCCCGATACGGTCAACCGCAGGCAGTACCAACGGTGGGCCGGACGCTCACCGCTCCCCGATTGATCGCCGACGACGGGTCCGGCACCCCCGCGGCACCGTCGATCGTCGCTTCGACGAGCCCCGACGGCGAGCGCCGAACTGGCTGACCCAGGACTAGCCCTGATCGACGGGGCTCTACGGCGCTTGCCACCGCGCGCTACTGGATCGATGAAGAGCCAGAGTTTGTTTCACACAAGGGTGTTTCCGAGTCATCTGCACCGACCGAGAGATGGATCGAGGTGCGCGGTGCGCTGGCTGTTGACAGGGTGCACCCAGGATGATGACTTGGGCTATCCCAGATTCCGCAAGTGCAGCCCTTCTTACCGCCGGCGCGCGGTGTACCTGGATCGGCGGCCCGTGCAGCGACGCCAAGCCGCGGCGCACTCAAGCGCAAGGAGCCCTCATGACGAAACCCCTTCTCCGTCGCCTGGCGATGGCGACCAGCACGATATGCGCTGCGAGTGCTGTTCACCGGCGCATCCAACGGCGGCATCGCCGCCGACGTCGACCACCCCCACCGAGGCCAGCGGCAAGCGGGGCAAGCTCGTTGTCGGCCTGCGCGAGCGCGTCAACGCCCTCGGCGGGCTTGCCGACCAGGGAGCAGAACTCGACGCGCTGCGGCGCCCACGCCTGCTCGGTGAGCAGGAACGACGCCGGATCGGCGTACCGGCGATCTCCTCGACCCCGGGAAGCGGTTTCTCCTGTTCGAGGGGGAAGTGACGTGGCGAGTGCGTTCCCGCACATCGCGGTGACGCTCAGCTGGGTGTCGCCCGTGGCCGGATCGGGCGACACGTCTTTGGGGCCTTCGTCGTGGGGGCGGGTCAGTGGTGTTCGGGGGCGACCCATTCGACGAACTGGACGATCACGCCGTTGGGGTCGGTGACCTGGAACAAGGCTTCGCCCCAGGGCTCCTGGCGCAGCGGCATGGTGATCTGTGCCCCGGCGTCGCGCAGCCGCTTTTCCTGCTCGGCCAGGCCGCCGGCGAGGGTGAAAGCGAGGATCAGACCGCCGGCACGCTGGTCGCGTTGCTCGGGCGGCAGCACCTCGATGCCGCGGGCGAGCAGGACGATGTCGACCGCGTCGTCGCGCGACAGGGAGGCGAAGCCGTCGGCGGCCTGCTGGACGGTGTAGCCCAGGTAGGTGGTGAAGAACGTCTGGGAGGCGGCGACGTCGTCGACAGTCAGCGAGACAGTGGAAGCGATGAACTGCACGGGATCTCCTCTGGTGCGGTGGGGTCAGTAGCTGCGGCGCCGGGGGATGATGCGCATGCCCCGAACTTGCTGCGACGCACGGATGCTGTGGTCGGTCGGCGGACGACGCAGTTCGGCGCCGTGCAGCGGGGCTCGCTCGGGCTGCTGCGACCGGGGCACACGAGCGAACTCGACCACGGGCGCGGCGGCGTCGCGGGTGTGTTTGCGCATGGGCGTCCTCCTCGGACTCGGCGTTCCTCCGTCATAAATTTATGACGGATGTAAATTTAGCCCAAGGCGTCCAAGGGTGTCAACATAAAGATGCTACGAGGGTAAGATTGCGTCATGGCTATCCAGACTCCCGCCCCGGCCGCCGGGCTGCGCGAGACCAAGAAGCACGAGACCAGGCAGCTCATCTCCGACCACGCGACCCGGCTGTTCATCGCACAGGGCTTCGAGCAGACGACCATCGCCGAGATCGCCGCCGCCGCCCGCGTCGCCAAGAAGACCGTCACCAACTACTTCCCGCGTAAGGAAGACCTGGCCTTGGACCATCAGGAGGAGTTCGCCGCCTCCCTGGCCCGTGCCGTCACCGCACGACGCCGAGGGGAATCAGCGCTGGCCGCGCTGCGCCGCGCATTCGCCGACGCCGTGGCCGCCCAGGACCCGGTCGCCGGATTCTCCGGCCAGGAGTTCGCCCGCATGATCGCCGACAGCCCCACCCTGACCGCCTGCCTGCGCGGCCTGCACGACCAGCGTGAACACCAGCTCGCCCAGGTGCTCGCCGACGTCACTGCCGCTCAGTCCGACGACATCACCGTGCAGACTGCCGCCGCCCTGCTGGGCACTGTCCACGGCGTGCTGTTTCACCGCATCCAGACCCTCACCCTCGCCGGACACTCCAACGACCAGATCGCCCACACCATCGCCGCCGAAGCCACCCAAGCCTTCGACTTGCTGGAGCCCGCCCTGGCCGACTACGCCTCCGCCTGATGTGAGTCATCGGGCCTGAAGTTCGGGCAGGCTCGGCGCCGGGCAGTCGCTGGCGGCGACCCGGCGAGGGGTACCCGATCGAGTCGCGGCCGCGTCGCTTGGCCTCGGGCAGCCCATAGTGGCGGCGCACGCATAGGGCTGCTTCGCGACCGTGGTCCCAGGCTGCCGCCTCGGGGCTGCTCGCCAGGCGCGAGCGGTTCGGTCGAGATGCCGTACACGCGGCCGGTGCCACGGCGTGACCTGCACACATGCCGGTGCGACCCATGTGACGGGCTTCCTGGGCGTCGTGCATCCGTCGACGGGACTGCTCGGCCTCGTCGGTGGCTGAGTGGTACGACCTCGCCGCTTTCGTGAGGGGGCGCGGATCTTCTCCACGATCGACGGGCTCAAGCACCGGCATCTCTGAGTTCTCGGCTCACGGTCGAAGAAGTCATCTGAGCGCCTTCGGCGCACTCACCGTCGAGAGTCCTTGCCATCCAGCCCTCACGCCACAGGAAGGCAGCCACATGAGCACACGGACCCAGCATTCGCTAGGTCTTGACCACGCCTGCGCGGCTAGCGGAGCAGCCTCCAGGTCTCCGAGTAGAGCTGAGCGAGTCGCGCCCGCGAGTAGCCGATCGCCACCATCGCCAGACCGAACGGGAGAATGGCCACTCCGATGAAGATGATCGCAAGAAGCCCAGAGTCGATGCTTCCTTCAGGGCTGAGCAACGCTTTGATCGCTGCGGTGAGTAGGACCAAGGAGACGAAGAGCACACTGAATGCACCTCCCAGCGGAGTCATCCAGTGGATGGCCGGAATGGGCCAACGACTGCCCACGGGGCGTGCTCGAAGCACCGTCAACTGTAGGTCAAACCTATCGGTGAGCTCCCGGTGGAGTCTCAACTCAGCCCGAACGTGACGGAGTACTCGCGCCCAGTAAGCCAGGTGGAGGCACAAGAGCCCGCCAAGAACTACAGCGCCCACCACAACGCCCCCTGTGGTCCGATGGCGGGTCGGATCGTTCGTCAAGGCGTGCGGAAGGAGGAGCTGCCCGAAGATCGGCACGATCGTGGTGCTTCCCAGCCAAAGAAGGAATCCCAGCCACGGTTTGATTCGCGGAGCGAGCAACTGCGGTGACCGGAGACAGCCGATTAGCGCCCCGGCCTCGGTATCGGACGCTGAAGTCACGGGAGTCGAAGGTAGCGCATCATCAGAGCCCTTCTCAGCCAACTGCTCGTTGGGTTGGCATCCGGGTCGAGGCCGCCATGCTGATGTTCTACGACCTCGACACCCGCGAGCTGCTGCGCACCCGACCCAACCCGCTCACTGCCGCCGAGATCCGCCGGCTCCGTTGGCCGGGCCGGCACGGTGATGCCTGGGTCACCGTCCTAGGTTGGTAGCTCTTCGGGATGCTTACCAACGCAATCGATCCCGCGTGATCTGGACGACGGCGGACGCCCGCAGATGATCTTCAGCGGCCTCCGGATCAGAACATCGGCGTGTGGCTCTGCGGACCCTTAAGGCCGTGTCCCGTGGGGAAGGCCGACGTCACACCCTGCGCTCAATGTCATACGACGCGGTACCAGGCTGCCGCGACGGCGGTGCTGTTGTCGCCCGGACGACGAGGGTAGTGGGCACGGTGACGACGCGTGGAGTGGCGGGTGGGTGGGGGAGGAGTTGCTCGATCAGCAGCGTGGCCGCGAGCCGACCCTGTTCGCGGACCGGCTGGGCCACCGTGGTCAGGTTGAACAGCCGCGCCATATCGTGATTGTCGACTCCGACGACGGACAGGTCGGCCGGCACGTCGAGGTGCTCCGCGCGCGCGGCGTGCATGACGCCCATCGCGATCTCGTCCGATGCGGCGACGACGGCGGTGGGCGGGTCGTCGTGCCGCGCGAGCGCGGGAAAGCAGGAGAGCCCGCCGTCGATCGTGAAGGTGGCCGGAAACATGAGGCTCGCGTCGACCGGCAGGTCGCTCGCCTGCAGGGCGCGGATGTACCCCTCCTGGCGGGAGGCGGCGACCGGATAGCCGAAGTGGTCGCGTGGGTTCCCGCCGACGAAGGCGATCCGCCGGTGCCCCAGGTCGAGCAGATGCCGGGTCGCCTTCTCACCCACGCCGACCTCGTCGATCCGAACCCCGGAAAGCCCCGGCATGGTTGGACCGATGGTCGTGACGGGACGTCGGAACTCGGCCAGGGCGGAGGCCTCGTCGGAGGGCAGGGGGAGGCTCAACGCCAGCAACGCGTCAACCCTCTTGCGCAGCAGGTGGGGATTGATCGACCGGCGGTCGGCTCCCTCGACACCGCCCAGGTCGTAGAGCAGGACGTCGTACCCGTGCTCGACCAGGACCTGGCCGGCGCCAGCCAGGATGTTCGAGAAGTACCACTGCCCGGCCCAGGGGGCCACGACGCCGATGGTGCCGGTCCGACCGGTGGGGAGTCCCGCGGCGCTGGGTGACGGGACATAGCCGAGCTCGGCGGCGGCCGCGCAGACTGCCGACCGGGTCGCTTCGGACACGCCAGGCAGGCCGCGCAGGGCCCGAGACACGGTGGCCACCGAGACTCCGACCTTGTTCGCCACGTCTGTGATGCTGCTCATCACCACGGTCCCTGTCGTACCGCCGTTGTCACGTGCTCGCCCGCGAACCCTAACCCTTGACGCTGCCGGCCAGCAGGCCGCGCACAAAGTAGCGCTGCAAGCTGAGGAATACCAGCAGGGGGACGATCATGGCAACGAACGCGCCGGCTGACAACAGGTGCCAGGCGGTTCCTCGGGTGCCCGAGAGCTCGGCGATCCGGACCGTCAGTGGGGCGACGTTCTGCGTTCCGCCGGCGAAGGTGAGGGCGACGAGCAGGTCGTTCCACACCCAGAGGAACTGGAAGATCCCGAACGCCGCGATGGCGGGGACCAGGAGCGGTAGCAGGACCCGGAAGAAGATCTGCACGTGACCCGCGCCGTCGACCCGGGCGGCTTCGACGAGGGAACGCGGGATGTCCTTCATGAAGTTGTGCAGCAGGAAGATCGCGAGCGGTAACGCGAAGATGGAGTGCGAGAGCCAGACGGTCCAGTACGACCCGGCGAGGCTGAGATCGACGTAGGTCTGCAGCAGCGGGATCAGCGTCACCTGGATGGGGACGATCTGGAGGGCGAACACCGCGACGAACAGGAAGTCGCGGCCCCGAAAGTCGATCCAGGCGAACGCGTACGCCGCGAGCAGCGCGAGGGTGATCGGGATGACCACGGACGGAATCGTGATGACGATCGAATTGACGAAGAACGTCGACAGCTGGGTGCTTCCGCCAAACAGCACCTCGGTGTAGTTCTTGAGCGTGAGCTGAGGATCGCTGAAGAACGTCCACCAGCCGGTCGTCTTGATCTGTTGCTCGGGCCGGAACGACGAGAGCAGCAGCCCGAACGTTGGTACTGTCCAAAGAATCGCCACAGCGATCGAGATCGCCGTCGCCCACGGGGAGGAGAGCCTCGTCTTGGCCTGCTCAGCGCGCTGGGCCGTCCGGGCCACGCGCCGCGCCGTCCGGGGCCGGGAAAGGCTGTCAGGAGTCGCCGTCATCGGATCTCCTCGGACAGGCGCAGTTGGCGGATGTTGTAGATGACGATCGGGATGACGAGGATGAAGAGCACCACGGCCAGAGCCGCGCCGATTCCGGCGTTGAACTGCCGGAAGCTCTGCATGTAGAACTCGTTGGCCACGACACTCGTCCCGAACTGGCCGCCGGTCATGGTGCGGACGATGTCGAAGATCTTGAGGGTCCCCATCGCGATCGTCGTCACGACGACGACCAGCGCCGGCCGGATGGCGGGGACGGTCACGTGGCGGAAGAGCCGTATGCCGGTCGCGCCGTCGATCCGGGCGGCTTCCACGATGTCGTCGGGAATGGCTTTGATCGCGGCCGACAGGACCGTCATCGCGAAGCCCGCCTGGATCCAGATCATCACGATGAGAAGGAAGAAGGTGTTCCACGGCGCGGTGATGAGGAACTGGTGAGGATCCATGCCCAGCCAGACCCTGATCTGGTTGGCCAACCCGATCTGGTGGACGCCCTGCTGGTCCGGACGGAACTCGTAGACGAACTTCCAGATGATTCCGGCGCCCACCATCGAGATCGCCATCGGGAGGAAAATCAGCCCTTTGGCCAGCGCCTCGAACCGCGTGCGGTCGACGAGAACGGCGTATACCAGCCCGATCAACGTCGAGGCCAGTGGGACGACGAGCAGCCAGACGAAGGTGTTGCGCAGGACGATCTGGAAGCCTTCCTGCGTGAAGATCGTGAGGTAGTTGTCGACACCGACGAAACCGGTGCTCGTCCGGTCGAAGAACGACTGGTAGATCGTCCGCAGGCCGGGATAGATCAGACCGAATCCCAGCATGAGTCCGGCCGGACCGCAGAAGGCGAGTGCTATCAGCCAGTTCGGCACCCGCCGGGGGCGGTCGACGGCGAACAGGATGATCGCCATCACCGCGGCGAACAGAACAATGGCGAAGGCCATCACGAGCAGCTTTTCACCAGTGGTGCTCGCGTCGAGAATCCAGCTCACTCTCCGCGCCTCTCTGCGAGAGTGCCGGCCCGGTGGGGCGTCGGTGAGGACTCATCGATCCGCACCGCGGCCCACCGGACCGGCGTTGCTCCGCTACTTCGGCCAGGACCTTTCGATCGCGTTGAGAACCTGCTTGTCAGGTTTGTTGTTGGCGATCCAGTTGGTCATCTCGGTCCAGAAGCTGCCCGCGCCGACCTCGCCGGGCATCAGGTCGGACCCGTCGAACCGGAACACCGCATTGGGGTCCTGCAGGAGCTGCACCGAGAGTTTGTTGACCGGTGTGTCGACGTTGGCGATGTCGAGTCCGGTGTTTGCCGAGATCCAGTTGCCTTCCTTCGCCTTGAGGTTGGCCCACTCCGGCGAGGACAAGAACTCCTGGAATGCGACCACCTCCGGCCGGTCGGAGAACGCCACCGCGAATTCGCCACCACCGAGCACGGGCTTCCCGAACTTCTTGTTGATCGGCGGCAGGTAGAACGCGTACACGTCGCCGTCCTTCCCGACCTTGGTGCCCTCGGGCCAGTTCGCCTGGTAGAACGATGCCTGCCGGTGCAGGAAGCAGGTGCCGTCGAGGATCGGCAGGCCGGCGTCCTGGAACGTCGTGGACGCGACGCTGGTCACATCGCCCAGACCGCCGTTGACGTAGTCGGGGTTCTTCAGGATCGAGCCGACCTTCGCAAGGACGGCGGCCACCTTCGGGTCGTTGAACGGGATCTTGTGGGTCACCCACTGGTTGTAGACGTCGGGACCGTACATGCGGAGCATGACGTCTTCCATCCAGTCGGTCGCCGGCCAGCCGGTCGCCTCGCCCGAGCCGATGCCGGCGCACCACGGCTTGCCGCCATCCTTCACGATCTGGTCGGACAACGCGATCATGTCGTCCCAGGTCTGCGGAACCTGGTAGCCCTTCTTGGCGAACTGCTTCGGGGAGTACCACACGAACGACTTCACGTTGGCGCCGATGGGCGCCGCGTAGAACGCGCCGTCGACCGTGCCGTAGCTCTTCCAGTCCTTGCCGAAGTACTTGTCAACGTTGTCGACGACGCCCTTGGACGCCGGTTTGACGGCCTTGGTGTCGCGGACGAGGGTCTGCAACAGCCCGGGCTGCGGGACGTACGCGATATCAGGCGCGTTCCCGCTCTTCGCCCGCACGACGACCTGTGCCTCGAACTCCTTCGAGCCCTCATAGACGACCTTCGCGCCCGTGCACTGCTCGAACGGTTTGTAGGAGTTGATGTGGGGCTGATCTTCCGGTGCGACGATCGAGGTGTAGACGGTGATCTGCTTACCGGACAGGTCGCCGTACTTCTTGTACGGCTTGCAGTCGACGTTCGCCGCTTGGTCGGCGGTGGTGGAGCCGGTGCCGCCACAGGCGACGGCGCCGAGCGTGAGTACCGCCACCCCGACTGTCGCGGTGATGCCGCGACATGCCAGTCGGTTGGCCATCCTGGCGACCTTCCTCTCTCCCGGCCAGGTCGGGCGACCTTCCGTGCCCGAGTTCCTGACAGGAGAACGAAAACGTTTTCGTAGCTAAAAAGCAAGTCCGAATTTGGATTCACCGCCGACGCAACTGCGGCGCGTGCGGGTGCCAGTGCGGGCGGTCACCGTCGTGTCCGTTATCGCCCACCCTGCGCCTCGCGGTACCCGTCGGTCAGGGCGGAAAAGGAGGACCGCCAGCAGCTCGAGCCAGGCCACGTCGCGGCTGCACCAGCTACCGTCGCAGGTCCAGGTCCCGCCACGGGTCGGTGCACGGTCGAACGGTTGAATGCGCGAGCTGGGCGTCGGTGGGGCATGCGCGCCGCGGAAGCGCCCCCTGCGCCGCTGTTGCGGGCGGTCAGCGCTGGTCGCGGCGCAGCGGATGGTCGCCGGGGACCTGGATGAGGATGAGCCGGGTGCCGTCTGGGTCCTGGATCGTCATCTCGATCAGGCCCCAGGGCTCACACCGGCGAGGCGCCACCACGTCGACCCCGGCCTCGACCAGGCGGGCGTGTTCGGCCGCCACGTCGCGAACCTGCAGCCAGATCGCGAGGTTCGCCGGCGGAGGAGCCGTCGACGTGTCCGAAACCTCCAGCAGCCCAGTACCGAGAAAGAACACGATTCCTGGACGGTCCGGCGGTCCGAACTGCCGATAGATCGCCAGGCCGAGCACGTCCGGTAGAACCGCTGGCTGCGCATCAGGACGTGGGTCGGCGCGAGCAGGACGCCGACGTGGTGATCCTGCTGCACAGGGACGACTACTACAACAACGACGAACGCCCCGGCGAGGCCGACCTGATCGTCGCCAAGAACCGCTCGGGACCAGCAGGAACCCACTCGGTCGCGGCGGCCCTGCACCAGTCGCCATTCCGCCTCATGGCAAGCGCGGCTTGACCCTCCAGGGGTTAGGAACCGTTCGGGGTTTCGTGAGTATGCGTGATCAAATGGCTGCGCTCGTGAGTGGCTGGGGTTGGTGTCGGTGGCTGCCGGGTGGGTGTGAGTGTGGGGAGGCCGGAGGTTCCGGAGGGTTGGGTGGTGCAGGCGTACCGGTATGCAGCCGGGATGAACGGGCTCCTGCGCGACTATTTCCCCAAGGGCACCGACCTGCGCCACGTCACACCCGGGGAACTCAAGCGGGTGGCTGACGGGGTCAACACCCGACCGCGCAAGAGCCTCGACTGGGCCCGGCCCTCTGACTTGATCGCCGACGCGATCACCTCGGCCACCGCGTATGCGGCTGGGACGGACTTTCCCGGCGTCAACCCCAAAAGATTGCCATCGGGTCGCGATCGACTTCCGCGAGCAGGTCCTCGACGCTCTGGCTCGCGGGCACCCGGTCGTACTCGTGAAAGCGCAGGTGGCGATCGCGCCAATACAGCGACCACAACCCCGTGGACTTCGTGTAACGCAGCCGCGCGATCGGGAACCGAGTCCACTCAACACCCACGTCCTCCCGCCACGGCGGACGGCACTCCACGATCGTCACGTGACGCTCGGCGACGTCCAACTCGACCCGAACCTGGTCACGCACCTGCGCGGGCACACGGTCTCGACACCACCGCTGAACCCGGGCAACGTCCGTCTCCGGCAAACCCAACATGCCACTAGTCTGCAGACCAGACGAGATCAACACAGACCCGCCGTGTTGCGACGTTGACTGGAATCTGCCCGAGAAACCGGGCCAAGACTCGCGAGAGAAGTCACATGCCGCTCGTTCTGTAGCGCGCCTCGCGCTTCGAGTCGGTGACGACGAGTCGATCCACGACACGATCCTCGACCTCTACAGCCGAGGCGAGGCAGCCGATGCGGTCACTGTGGCGGCCGAGCTGCAACGCCGAGGTGAGGTTGCCAGGCCGCAGCGGAAGGTGACCTGCCGCGAATGCCGGGAAGCCGGACGCACCGCCCGAGTGATCGAGGGGGAGACCAGTGCTTGACCTCCAGCCACGCACCGACACCGCCGAGGTGCGGTGGGAGTACCAGCCACACGCCGGACTTTCAGCTGCCCAACGTCACGGTGATCGACCGGACCGACCCGCGTGAGGTGTAGGGCGGGCGGGACTCGAACCCGCGACCCAGGGATTATGAGAGGGACGCCCGGTCGTGAGCGAGTGGTCTCACGCCTGCTGTCCCGACCATGCGCCTGTCAGAAGCGTCACGGATGCATCCGAACGACAGCATTTCATTGACAGAACCATAGACAGACCTGCCACTCCACGCTGGCGCCTTCGGTTGCTCGGCTGCCGAGCAGGTACACCTACGAGCGATCGCACTTGTGCCCGGCCGCACGGACCTCTTGGTGCTGGAGGACCTGCGGACCATGCGGTTGATGACGCTGACAGTCGATGAACATCACCGGATACACCTGTTCCAGTCGCCGATTCTGCCAGGTGGTCATGTCCTCGACGGCGGCGGCGGCGTTGTCCCGAAGGCTTGGTCCCGAAGGGGTGACCACCACGACAGCGCCGCGGAGACCGCGACCGGGACGGCCATGAGCGCGCAGGCGGCGCGGGCCCCGGCCAGGTCAGCGAGCGCGCCGGCGGCCAGCGCTCCGAGTGGTGTGCCGCCCCAGGCGATCATGCGTGCCGTGGTGTTGACGCGGGCCTGCAGGTAGTCGGGGGTGGCTCGTTGCCGGGCGGTGATCCCGTTGAGGACGACGAGCGTGCTGGTCAGGCTCCACGCGAGCAGGGCTCCCGCGGCCCACCGCGCGTCCGGGGCGAAGGCGAGCAGGGCGACGGCCGGCGGGCTGGCGCTGAGGGCGCCGATGCTGACCCACCCGATGGGGAGATGGCGTACGAGGCGGGGGAGCACCACGGCCGCGAGCAGCGCACCCGCCGCGGCGGCGACGAGTAGCAGGCCGACTCCGTCCTCGCGCACGCCGAGGTCACGGATGGCGAGCACGACGAGCAGGCCGGTGACGGCGCCGGCGGTGACGGAGTTGCCGAGCCCGAGCAGGGTCAACGATCGCACGACGGTGTTGTCGCGCACGAACGCGAGCCCTTCGCGGATGTCAGCGAGCAGCTGGGACCGCCTTCTGTCGCGGATCGGCCGGGTGGGACCGAACACGCGTCCGACAACGGCCAGTGCGCCACCGGCGATGACGTATGACGCCGCGTCGAGCGCGAGGGCCCCCGGCGCGTCCAGTGCCGCCACGGCGGCGCCTCCGAGGGCGGGCGCGGCCACCCCGACGAGGGTCGTGGTCGACCACACCGCGCTGTTGGCCGCGAGGAGCCGGTCCTTGCCCACGAGCGTGGGCAGCGCGCCGAACGCGGCCGCGTCGAACCACACGAACGCGGTCGCGAGCAGCGCTGCGACGGTGAGCAGGTGGGTGACGGTGAGGCGCGCGGTGTGCTCGACGAGTGGCACCGAGATGAGCGCCGCCGCCGACGCGGCCTGGCAGCACAGCATCAGTGGCCGCCGCGGCAGCCGGTCGGCCATGGCGCCGGCGATCAGCCCGAAGAGCAGGTAGGGCAGGACCTGCAACGCAGCCACGGCGGAGGTGAGCAGTGCGGACCGGGACAGGTCGTAGACCAGCAAGGGCAGCGCGACCGCCGTGACCGCGGACCCCACGGTTGCGACGGTGCGTGCGATGAGGAACAGGAGGAAGTCCCGGTCCCCCCACACGGCCGGAGAGGTAGCTTCCTTCGGGGTCGTCACGGGTCAGCGCTCCGGGTGGAGCCCTGCGGCGATCGTGCGCACGCCCTCGATCGCCGCCAGGCTGCCCGGGGCCATCGTCGTGTTGCGCACCCCGACGAGGCGGTTCTCACGCACGGCAGCGGTCCCGGGGAACGTGCGCCTCAGGAAGTCCGTCGTCTGGCGGGCATGGTCCGCGTTCTGTACGGCGAAAACGAAGGCGTCCGGGTTCCGCGACAGGATGACCTCGGGGTTCACCTCGGCGGCGTAGAAGTCGGAGAACCGCTCCTCGGTCGCCGCGAAGACGTTGCTGCCTCCCCCAAGGCGCAGCATGTCGGTCTCGATGGACGCGCCGATCGCATAGAGCTTGCCGCCCTCGAAGTAGACCTGGGCGGTACGTACAGGCGTGCGGTCGCCGACCCGGTTTGCCACGCTCTTGAGCTCCGCGCGAGCCTCGCGCTCGAGGGCCGCCGCTTGGCTCTTCCTGCCGAGGACGGCGCCGAGGATGCGCAGGTCGGCGAACGTGTCCTCGACGGTGCCTGAGGAGCGGCGCTTCAGGCAGCCCGCCGTGGCGACGTAGGGGGTGGCACCTGCCTTGACCAGTTCGTCCTTGCCGGCGAAGCCCTGTTCGGCGTTGAACTCGAACTCCGAACCGGAGTAGACGAAGTCCGGTGACGTCGCGATGAGTGCCTCCCGGGTGGGCGGGGTCTTGGCGCTGAGAGACGGGATGGCTCGGAGTTGCTCCGCGAGGTCGGGGACGGGCTCCGACACCGCCTCCTGGGCCTGGGCGACGATGCGCTCGCCGACCCCGAGGCGCAGGAGGATCTCCGTCTGGCCCGGATAGAGGCTCGCGATGCGTTGCGGTGGTGCCGCCACGGTGTATGTGCGGCCGCAGTTCCTGATGGTCATGGGGTATGTGCCGCCCGCAGCCGCGCTCGTCGAGGCGGGCGCCGACGATGTGGCAGGGGCTTGCTGCGTCACGGTGCCGCAGGCGGCGACGAGCGGAAGCAGAGCTGCGGCGGCAGCTCGGCGGACGTTGGGGCTCATGGCGTTTCAGCTCCTTGTGGTGGGAGGTCGAGAGCCAGCAGGGCCCGGCCGGTGCGGGGATGGGTGAGTACGTCGCAGGTGACGTCGTAGACGTCTCGTACGCGGGTTTCGGTGAGCACGTCTCGCGGGGACCCGTGGGCCACCACCTGCCCGTGCTGGAGCAGCGCGATCCGGTCGCAGTAGGTCGCGGCCAGGGTGAGGTCGTGCAGCGCCACCACGGCCGTGGTGCCGAGTTCGCGCACGAGGTGCAGCAGGTGCAGCTGGTGGGCGATGTCGAGGTGGTTGGTCGGCTCGTCGAGCAGCAGGACGTGCGGCTGCTGGGCCAGGGCGCGCGCGAGAAGCACGCGCTGGCGCTCACCGCCGCTGAGGGTCGGCACCGGGCGGTGCGCCAGGTGGCTCGCGTCCACGCGGGCCAGGCTCTGTCGGGCCAGTGCGAGGTCGTCGCGGCGAGCCGTGCCCCCGAGTCGTCGGTGCGGGATCCTGCCCAACAGGACGAGATCCAGGGCGTCGAGTTCCACGTCGACGGAGTGGTCCTGGGTCAGCACCGCCACGTGCCTCGCGACCTCGCGCACTCCCGATCGCCAGACGTCCAACTCGCCCACCCGCACCGTGCCGCGGTGGGGCCGCACCGTGCGGTAGACGGTTCGTAGCAGGGTCGACTTGCCGGATCCGTTGGGTCCGAGAAGCCCGAGTACCTCGCCCGGGGCGACGTGCAGGCTGACCTGGTCGAGGACGGTTCGGTCCCCGAGTCGGACGGTCACGTCGGTGAACTCGAGCCTCATCGTCGCCTCCGGTGGCCACGCAGGAGCCAGAGAAAGAAGGGCGCTCCGAGCGCCGAGGTCACAATGCCGATCGGCAGCTCCTGAGGTGCTGCGGCGGTCCGCGCGATCATGTCGACGACGACGAGGAACACCGCACCGCCCAGCACCGTCGCCGGGACCAACCGCCGGTGGTCGGCGCCAACGACGAGCCGGCAGACGTGGGGGACGACCATCCCCACGAACCCGATGCCGCCGCTCACCGCCACGACCGCCCCCGTGAGCAGCGACGTGGCCACCAGCGCCTCGATGCGGAACCGCGACACGTCGACCCCGAGCGACGTGGCGGACTCGTCCCCGGTCATCACCGCGTTGAGGTGGTCGACCCGAAGCGCCGCGTGCGTAAGCGCCGCGAGGAGCACGACGAGCGGGATGGCGAGCATCGCCCACGTCGCCGACGACACGCTGCCCAGCAGGAAGAACACGAGTCCGGGGAGCTTGCCGTGGTCTGCCGTGACCGTGATCCAGCTCGTCGCCGCGCTGAACAGATAGGAGAGGGCCACCCCCACGAGCACGAGCCGCAGGGGAGCGACCTGGCCCGCGCGTTGGGCGAGGACGAAGACCAGCGCGGCGGCTGCCGCTGCTCCACCGAACGCCGACCCCGACACCAGCAGGCTGGGCACGGTCGCGCCTGCGACGAGCGCCCCGACCGCGCCCATGGACGCGCCCGATGAAGCCCCCAGGACGTACGGGTCGGCGAGAGGGTTGCGGATCACCGCTTGGAGCACCATGCCGGCGAGGGCGAGCGAGGCCCCGACGAGCGCGGCGAGCAGTGTCCGCGGCATACGGAAGGCCCACACGATCTGGTCCTGCGCCGCCGTCCAGTCGGCCACGTGCTCACCCGGCAGCAGGTGCGCCCACAAGATGCGGGCCGTCGTCCCGACCGGCACGCCGACCGGCCCGACGGCGGAGCTGACGAGCAGCACGACCGGCAGCGCCACGCCCAGGCCGGCCACGAGCAGGCGCCCACGGGAGGGACGCTCAGTCGTCGAGTCCGGGCGAGAGGCGTCGGACAGCTCGGAGGATGTCGCGGTCATGAAACGGAATGATAATCATTTCTATCTAGATGGTGCGACCGGGCCCGTCCAACCTCGGAAGCGCCGGCGCACTCGTTCCCGTCACGGCGCAGCATCGGCGGCACCCCTTCCCTGGGTATGAGCAAAGCTGATCTCCCGGCACCCGCGGACGGCGCACGGGGGAAGGGCGGGGTATTCGATCAGGTGCGGGTCGCGTACCGGCAACGCTGGGTGGATTGCTGGCGTCGGGGGACGCAGTCCTCGACGACATCGCTTTGTATGCGGGGATTCCCGAGCCGTTTCCGTCGTTCATCCGAGGGTCGGCGGATCCAACATCCCTGAACCCGCCCAATTTCATCGGCCTGCATACGGGCTCGGTGTGCGGCACGTGTTCTCACCGAGCACGCACGCTACTTATCCCAGGGTCCGCCCCCGCGCATCAGGCGTTACGGCTTGATTCCGATCGGTTGGCCGTTCTGGTGGGCTACGGCGAAAACCCTCTGGTGGAGGCGTTTGGACCAACTGCCATGCCCTGATTGGGCAGCTCGCGTCCGGCACCGAATGGCTGGACGAACTCCATGTAGCCAAGCTCGCCGATGTGCTCCGGCTGCCGCGGGTCGGCGATCCTCGCAGGCTTCTGGTGCGACCACTCTTCATCGCGCGGCGTTGAGCGGTGAGTCTCAGCGCTTGATGTGGCGGGATTCGTTCATGGTTTCTCGAGTGGGCGGGCGACGAGGAGATTGGCGTCGGCGAGCGTGGTACGCATTCCGGCGGCTGCGAGTTCGCGGGCGAGGTCGGTTTCGCTGACGGCCTACACCGGGTCGGTACCCACCACCCGCGCTTCAGGCAAGAGCCGAGCCGTGTTCAACCGGCGGGTCAAGAACAAGCTGCCTCGATCGGCTACCAGTGGGCCTTCTGCGCCCTCACCGCATCCCCAGAAGCCCTGGCCCACTATCGTCGCCGCCGCGACCGAGGCGACCGGCATGCAGCTGCCCAACGCAACCTGTTCAACCGGATGCATGGCATGCTCCACCACTGCCTGGCCACCGGCCAGCTCTATGACGAACACCGCGCCTTCGCCAGCTAAGTCACGAACAAGCTCGCCAGGAGTTCACGGAGCTGCGGATGAATTCGAGGTCCCGCAGGTATCCGCTGCCGTGCTTCCAGGGTTCGGGCTGTTCCTACTGTGCCTTCCACCCAGGTCGGTCTTCGGCCGCCCACGTACGCATCGTCTCGTATGCGGCCTGGACCCTGGCGGGCACCGTGGTGAGTAACTCATCCCATTGGGACGGTGTGCAGCCGTAGGCCCAACGGACAGAGGCGAGCCGCTGTGAGACTGGCGTCGATGCCGGCCAACCCATCAGGGTGAGATTTTCCGGCGCGGCAAGCGGGACGAGGGTGTACGCGAGGTAGGCAAAGTCCCACATGCGCGGCCCCGGTGCGGCGGTGTCCCAGTCGACGAGGGCCACCGCTGTGTGACCCAGGCTGATCAGGTTCCACGGCGCGGCGTCGTTGTGACAGATGACCTCCGGTCGCCCGGTGGCGACGGGTGGCAGCTGCCACTCTGGGACGGTTGGAGTCCACCCGGCAACAGCATCGTGGTAGACCCGCAGAAGGACCGCTGAGCTCACCAGCAGCTCCGGATGGAACAGCGTCGGACGCGGCGGCCAAGGAGTTTCTCCAGGCACCAGCGACAAGACTTCTCGCCCTTGCTCGTCGATTCCGAGGAACCGGGGCGCTCCTCTGAACCCGACGGACTCCAGGTGCTGGAGGAGTTCATGCACCGCAGACGACCACGCGCCGACTGGACGCCGGATCGTAGTGCCAATCCGCACGATCGGGTTGATCCCACCGCGCAGGGACTCCTCGCCCTCCTCGATGCCAGCCACGTTCCGATGGTCGCACGGTCACGTCCTCGACGACGAAACGGCCTCCTACGAGACCAAGCCTGACAGGGCCCCGACCACCAGTTGGTTGTCTTCCTTGACGCATAGCCCCTGTGGGAGGTCTCCGAGAGTGGAGGCAGCGCCTTTCTCGCCGGTCGGCCACCGCGAGCGGTGTACCCGGAACCTGCACAGGACCCGGGTGCGGTCGAGCTGTCCGACCGACGGGAGTGGAGCCCTGGGGCTGGAGGTCTACGGGACGGACCGCCATCGGCGCTGAGCAGAATGGTGTGGCGGTACGTGGCCCAAGGGTGACAAGGTGACGCGTATGTCCGAAGTCGTGCTACCGCTGACGGTTAGAGATCTGACTGCCGAGGACCTGCATCTGGGCTTCTCCGGGTGGTCAGAGACATATCTTGAGGGCACATTCACGGCTCTCGACCGGGCGGAGCGCGGCGAGGTCGACTTCCTCGCAGTCTGTCCGCCGTCTGGCATTCCGGTGGCGACCGGCGGGGTCGACTACGCCAAGCCCTCGGGTATCGCACTCCTGTGGCAGCTTTCCGTTGATTCGCCGCTGCGTGGCTGTGGCATTGGCACGGTCCTCATCCAAGCCTTGGAGCAGCGGATCCGCGGACGCGGCCTCACCTTGGCCGAGCTGGGCTTCGACGAGAAGAAGTCACGGCCACGCACACTCTATGAACGCCTCGGCTACGTCGTCACCGGCCGCGAACCTGGAGCCTGGGACGAGGAAGCGCCGGACGGCACGGTCGCTCGCTACGAAACGATGATCACGGTCATGCACAAGGAACTTGCCTAGTCTTCCTGCCAGGAGCCGGACGAGTCTGCTAACGCGGTTCCTAACAGGACGCTGGACGGCCATGGACGGTGGCCGACGCTACTGGCCCATCGAACCCATCCGTCCTGCGTGAGCTGGACGGCCCTGGACGAGGCTGGTCGATCCCAATCGGCCTACGGATCAGCTGGTCCGGTCCATTTCCCGTCGGTTCGTGCCGCGTGTGCCAGCTCTACGTTGCTGATTCCGGCTCTCCAGGGTCAAGGCGCCGCTGACGCGGCGCACCGCCCGGCTACCGCCCTTGCGGGCGGGCTGGGGCGCCGTCCTCGGGCTCGCCGTGCGGAAGCCGGTGGTGACTCGCTCAAACGAGAACCTCGGGCTCTGCCCCGAACCCCGGTCCTCTCTCGGGGAAGGAGCGCCGGACTCCTCTCCCATCGGACGACCACCACGGGCGGGTTCGGGCAAGCTGTCCGATCGACGGGAGAGGAGCCTCAGATTGGGTTGCTATGCATGGGTTGGAGCTGGAAGCGCTCAAAGCGGGTGAGCTCGTTTTCGATCGGTACCTTGTGGCGACTGGCCGTGCCTTTGCCTACCCAGGTCCATTGCTGCATGAATAGCGCGGCCTCTTCGCGGTCGACTTTCAGGTCGATGACGGCGACGATCTCGTCACCTACGAGGACGGGCAGCGCGAAGTATCCGAGAACGCGTTTTTCCTGGGGTACGTAGGCCTCGAACCGGGTGGTTGTAGTCGAAGAACAGCGCGAGTCGCTTGCGTTGAATGATCAGGGGATCGAACGGAGACAGGATGTGGACTGGCCGATCATCTGGCGAGGAGATGGTGTCAAGGGTATGCGGCGTTGTCCAGTGCTCGACCTTGCCGGTGCCTTCGATCGTTACGGGTACGAGCTCCCTTCTTTGCACTCGTGCCTCGATCAGTGCTCGGATCGCAGGCTTTGACTTGGCCGAGAGGTGACAGGTGGAGTCGAGGCTTACCAAGCCTTGGGAGCGCAGGGCGCGATCGAGCCGGTAGGTGAGGACCTGCCTGTCCGTCGCGGGTCGGGGTGGCTTGTCCCATCCGAAATGGCGATCTATGAGCTCATACGTCTTGACCATTCCAGCGCGTTCGCTAATCGTGACGAGGCCCCAGTGGAATGCCATGTCCAGTGCCCGCTTCGAGGGCTTGCGGCTTGCCCATGCCCAGTCCTTCTCCACGAGCACATCGTCTTTGATGTCGCGAATTGTTAGAGCGCCGGTCTTCCGGATCAACGTGACCACGCGCCGAATGTCCTCGTCCTTGACTGTACGGTTCCACGGCATGCGTGGTTCCTTACGCGCTCGTCTCATGGCCGGCAGGAAGAACTTAAGATCTCTGGCTGGGACGTAGGACAGCGCGTGCGTCGACGCTTCAAAGACCGTCTTGTCGACGGTTTGGGCCTGGTGGAGATGCTCGCGGTCGTACCCGGGGATCCGCGTCCAGAGGATGCGGTGGTGAGCTCGCTCGATGACGTTGATCGTGTCTATCTGGACGTAGCCCAAGTGTTCTATTGCCGCGACCGTTGCCTGCGCACCGTCACCGAATGGCTCCTGGCTATCGAGCCGCTGGGCGTGCAGCCAGATGCGGCGTGCCTTGGCCTTGGGAAGCGTGATCGCATCAGCCTTCGGCCGGGGCGTGCGTCCCTTGGGTGCGCGGGCGGCCCTTGTCCTGCTTCGGCCGGGGCGTGCGTCCCTTGGGTGCGCGGGCGGCCCTTGTCCTGTCGATCGCCGGGGAGCTGCCAACAGACTCGTGCAGTCCGAAGCTGACCAGCAGTGAAGAGGGGCTCTAGCGTCGCGATCCCCGAGGGAATGAGCGATTGAGATGCTTCGCGGACGAGCTGACAAAGGGCACTGGTGGGGCGTCGTTCTGGATGCATCGGATCCTCAGGCGCTGGGCCTGTTCTACGCCGAGATGCTGGGCTGGAAGATCTACAAGAACAAGCCGAACGAGTTCGTACTGGAAGTGCCTGGCGGTTGCGAGGCGTACATGTCGTTCCAGCCCCAGAAGTCGGCCGAGTGGGTCCGGCCAGTCTGGCCAGCCAAGGATGGCCACCAACAGATGATGATCCATCTCGACGTCGGAGGTAGGCGAGCTGGAGACCGCCGTCGCACACGCCGTCGAGCTGGGCGCCACTGTCGCCGACTATCAGCCACAGGAGACCGTCCGCGTCCTCTACGACCCGGCCGGG
Source organism: Actinopolymorpha alba DSM 45243 (assembly GCF_000373925.1). Lineage (GTDB taxonomy): Bacteria > Actinomycetota > Actinomycetes > Propionibacteriales > Actinopolymorphaceae > Actinopolymorpha > Actinopolymorpha alba. The sequence goes on from NZ_KB892744.1 coordinate 65,067, forward strand.
CACCGTTCTGCCTATACGTCGGCGACTGAGGTAAGAAGCGCACGCCGACTTTCAGGCTGAGCGTGCTGTCACCGTGCAGGCCCAGAGCGGTCACCTGTCGAGAGAGCCTGTAATACCCCGGCGAGCAGGCCTGCGGGGTCGTGAAGCACTCGGCACGCATATCTCACCGACCTTCGGGTTGGTATGACCTTGACGAGGTTGGCCCGGTCGTCTACGTGACATGGCAGGACGCAACGGCCTATGCAGAGTGGGCGGGCAAGCAACTACCCACGAGTCAACAGTGGGAGAAGGCTGCCCGCGGCACGCGTGGCGCGGTCTATCCATGGGGAGATCAACCGACGCCCGCAAAGTGCAACGTGCGGGAGAACGGGATCGGTGAAACGACCCCTGGGGACTGCTACCGAAGCGGCGTCAGCCCATACGGCGTCTACGACATGTGCGGAAACGTCTGGGAATGGTGCTCCACCGAAACCAGTCCAGGCCGCCACGAGTTGAAGGGCGGCGCCTGGACCAGCCCGTTCGACCGAGCCACGCCAACGCTGGTCAACGACGCGGCCGCGACCATGTGCGATGACGACACAGGCTTCCGCTGCGTTGCATCAGCTGACGAGTTGGAGCGGCTACTGAACGACGCACCTCGGCGTCTCTAATTGCATCCTCTGGCCGTGGGAGTGCAGAGGTACAGTGACCGGCGTAGGCCATCGGCGGCGCCGAGCCAAGCGCTGACCGATGCCTCAGCGGCGAAGCCTGATTCCGTTTCGCCAGACGTCTTGGATCGACCTGGTTGCGTCGATATCTGTGGTCGGGTCGCCTTGAACTAATACCAGGTCGGCGCGCAGCCCTGGTACGATTCGGCCACGGTCACGGAGTCGGAAGTGTTTGGCCGGCGCCATGGTCGCTGCTGTGAGTGCCTCCGCGGTGGTGAGTCCGCCGCGGACCAGGAGTTCGAGCTCGTGGTGCATGCTCGCGCCATACGTTGTCCCGGGATTCGCCGCGTCGGAGCCTGCCAGAATCGGTATACCCGCATCTCGCAGGAGACGCACGGCCGCAAGAGCGTATTCCCGGAACTGCCCTTGACCATTAACGCTATCGCAAAGGATGTCTCGCCATCTGGCGTCGATCTTCGGATTCAGTCTTGGATCGTTGGCGAGTTTCGCGCCCTCGCGGCTGTGATACACGGCAAGTGTCATCACGACGAAGACGCCGGCAGACTTGAGGACCTGAGCAAATTCTGGGGTCAACGGCTGGTCTACGTACTGGTGAGCTAGACCGTCCACGCCCGACTCGATCGCTTGTTCCACGAAGCGGCGGGACTGGGCGTGGGCCACGACGAGTAGGCCGTGGGAGTGCGCCTGCGCGGCGACTGCAGTGGAGACCTCAGAGGAGATGAACGGAGTCGACTTTCCGATCACGGAACTGTCTTCGATGATGATCTTTAGGTAGTCTGAACCTTCCCTAACTCTGGCATCAATAAACGATTCGACCTCCCCTGCGCCATGCAGGGTCGGGTAATAGTCGAAGAACTGAGTCGGATGGCTGCCGTCGACTGATGCGACGATCCCGGCAGATCGAAGATCGCAAAGGTCTGGCTCTTTCAACGTCTTCAGTTGTGCAACGAATTCGGGGTAACGACATCCCATGCAAAGCATGGTAGTGACTCCGAATCTTAGAGCCTGTCGCAACGCGGCGGCCGCCTCGTTTAGGGTGCCTTGGTCGGGGGTGTGGACGTGGGCGTCGATAAAACCGGGAAGTAACGTGCCACCGCCGCCTTCGACTACCACGCATCCAGTCGGAGCCGAGAGATTCCGACTGACCATGACGATTTGGTCGCCCTGGATCAAGACGCAATCGGCGTCCACAACCTCAACGCCGTCAAAGACTCGGACATGCTTGATCAGTGTTGGCATCCTGGTGATCGTAGCCGCCAAGGGTGCTCCAAGCATGGGGCTATGCGCCTGCTATTCCGTCGACGACGGCCGGTGCTGGTGGATGCGGAAGGTAGCGACATCGAGACATATTCCGACTGCCACAGCTGTCACTCTGTCACTCGACCGTCTCCGACCTGCGGAGACGTGAGTGACAGGGGTGTGACAGGTAGGTGGAGGCTGTCTCTCCCACACTCTCTCTATGTCACTGCGTCACTCCGGTGGTGTAGGAGGCTGAAACACTTGAGTCCCCTTGCCCCCTGCTGTTTCAGCCCTGTCGCCCTAAGGCCTGCGGGGGGTATGAGGACACGGGACGGCTGGGGTGGTAGCCATCCGGCCGGCGCGATCAAGCGGTGGGTCGCAGGGGTGCGCGAAGCAGCCATGCGAGCAGCCAAGCGGGCAGACGATCAAGGACATTGGTGGGCGACGACGAACAGCTGGCGAGCGTCGGGGAGCGGGCTTCTCGGTGCCGCCACCGACTCGTAATGCGTAGGTCGTGGGTTCGATTCCCACAGGCGGGCCGTCGCGCTCTGCGTTCGATGCTTCGCGTCGAGGGCGCGGAACCATTCGGCGCCCTCGATCGAGAAGTTCGGCACCAGGGGTTTCAAGCAGCCGGGGGAACGACCCGTGCGGTCGACCCTCACCCGTTGAAGCCGGTCCGAACGAAGCCTACGACGTCGAGGACGTCCTGCTCTCCGGCCGCACGATCGTATCGAGCATCGTCTTCATCCGCTCCGTCGGCAGGGCCACGGCGCGTGCCCAGTAGTAGATGATCAGGCTGAATGCGGCGACCGCGGCCAGATCCCACCACAGTGGGAGGATCGGATGCTTGAGCGGTCCGAAATCGCTGAGGTAGACGATCACCCCGAGGCCGACCAGATAGACCGGTAGCCACTGGGCGGTACGCCAGTTCAGCTCGGGAGCAATCGGGTTCAATCGGAGGACCCGATTCGCAGCCAGGATGACGTAGCCGATCAAGATCGCAATTCCGAGCTTCCAGTCGGTGTCCCATCCGGACCACAAGATCAAGAAGTTGGCGACGATGAACGCGATCGGCGAGATCACCGCACCACCACTCAGTCGGTACGGGCGTTCGGCATCGGGCAGCCGCTTACGGAACACGGCGAAGGAAAGTGGCGCGCCGGCATACATCAACACACTGGCGCTGGTGATTAAACCGACCAGTGATCGCCAACTGGGGAACGGCAGGAAACAGACGCAGCCGATCACGAACGCGCTGATCAACCCCAGCCACGGCACCCCACGCCGATCGGTCGACTGATACCACCTCGGGATATATCCGTTACGGGCAAGACCGTATGAGATCCGTGAGCTCGATGCGGCGTACACCAGCGCGGTGCCGCCGGGAGAGATCACCGCGTCGATGTAGAGGATGGCAGCGAGCCAGCCGAGGCCGACCAGCGAGGCCAGCTGTGCGAACGGCCCGGTCAGCGCGGTGTACGCGCTCGTCGACCAGTTGGTACCGATCTGGCTGGCCGGCAGGCCACCGAGGAACACCAACTGAAGACCGATGTAGATGATCGCCCCGATCACGATCGATCCGATCACCGCCAGCGGAATGTCCCGCTTCGGATTCCCGCTTTCACCAGCCAGCTGATCGGCTTGTTCGAAGCCCAGGAAGGCGAACACGATGCCGCTGGTCGACACCGCGCCCAGTATCCCGCGCGCTCCGTACGGATTGAACCCGTCGGCCGCGGTGAAGTTCGCGGCGTGGAAGTTGGCGATGCCGATCACCATGATCGTGAACAACGGAGTGGCGACCTTCCACCAGGTGGCAGCACTGTTGGTGTTGGCAAGCTTGCGGACGCTGAGGAAGTTGATCGACGTGACGATCGCCATCAGGACGACCGCGACCACGATTCCGGACGGAGTGAGCACGCTCTCCCCAGCGCGTCGCGTCATGAAGCCCTTGGCGAACGTGTAGTGCTGGCCATAGCTGATCATGGCCAGGACCTCGATCGGCGCCACGGTCAACGCTTGCAACCAGGAGAACCAACCGAACGATGCTCCGACCGCACCACCGAAGGCGTAGTGCGGGAACCGAGCCGTGCCGCCGGCCACCGGATACATCGCCCCCAGCTCGGCGTGCACCAGCGCAAGAATGATGATGGCCACGGCACCGATGCCCCACGAGATGAGCGCCGCCGGGCCTGCGGCTTTCAGAGCCAATTGCGACCCGAACAGCCAGCCCGACCCGATGATCGAGCCGACCGACATCGCGGTCAGACCCACCAGCTTGATGTCCCGGCGAAGGCCGGCGCCGCCGCCCGATGAGGGTGCCCGCGCTACTTGTCCCGCCATAGCGACCACCTCTATGTGCGACCCGCAACACATTCAACGCCAAGATAGGACCGTACGGACGCCCACCGAATGCGCCCCCCTCTGCCGGATCAGCGCGGGACTTCGGGCAGGGGGTAAACGTAGGTTCCTGACGAGGCAGGGTGCCACCGCGTTAGGGCGTGTTTCCTGGATCTTGGGTTGAGTGTCCTGTGCGCGAGCACAAGGTGCAGGCCGTCATTCCGATCAAAAAGGACCAGAAGGCCAACCAGCTTAAGCGCGGCTCGGCCGGGGGCCGTCCGCCCACCTTCGACGCCGAACGCTACAAGGAACGTAACACCGTCGAGCGCTGTATCAACAAACTCCGGCAGTTCCGCGCAGTGGCCACACATTTCGACAAACGCGAAGTCAGCTACCAGGGAACCATCGACGTCGCATCCATCAAAATCTGGCTCCGCGACGCCGTTCCATGATCCAAGAAACACGGCCTAGCGGCGGAGTCGTCCGCCGCTGGAACTGGCGCCGGCCCACATCGCGTCGCGGGTCATTGCCTGGTTCCCCTGATCAGGGGAGTCGGTTTTGCGCGGCTCAACCGCCGCGTGAGGTGCTGAGCGTCCAGGTGATCGAGCAGCGTGCCGGTCGCGGTCCGGCACCATTCGTCGACCGTTGCACCACAGAAACCGCACGGCCGGGCGAGTACCCGGCGGAGGGTCTTCTGGTCAGCCTCGCTGAGCGGTTCCTCGGTCATCGTTCGCCGATCCTGGCCGCGCGTTCGAGGATGGCGAGGGCCCGGGCGGTCTGTCCGTCACGGACTGCCTGGATCGCCTCGCGGGCGACCTGCGCCAACTGCTCCGTCTGGCCAGTACTTCAGTGGGCCTGAGAATCGGGCTGCTCTGGAGCCAGAGTTGCAGGCGGAGGTCGAGTTCGGCTGGCGTCACTGCGACGCCGGAGGCGCCGGTGAACGCGACACCGCGGTGGGCGAGACGCCAACCTTGGTCGCAGAATCTGCGTCTGAGCTCACGCCGGCATATCCGGCCATGCTTGCGGTGTATCCAAGCGGCGACCCGCTGCCAGGCGTAGTAGTCCACGCTGTTGAAGGTCTTCTTGGACACCGCATGCCGGTAGTAGTTCGCCCACCCGCGCATAGCCTGGTTCAAGCCGGTCAGCAGCTCGTCCAGGCCCATGTGCAGGGTTGATCTGTGCGTCTTGGTTTTCACCTTGTCCTTGACGGAAGCGATCGCCTTCGTCGATGGCTTGGTATAGACGAAGCGTTTCGTGGTAACTGTCCGTGACTGTTTCGGATCTGCTGGCCTGCCAGGCCGGGGGTAGCCGAATCCTGGATCTTGCGCCTCGCACGCCGCTGCGCGCGGTGGGCGACGGCGGCCGTCACGGAATGTGGAGAAAACGACCGTGTCTCTTGCGTCGGACCGTCATGTTCTCCACATTTCGTAACCGAGCCCCGCGCCGATCCCTAATTCGCTGGCGACGCAGGCCCCATGGCGTGCTCGAGGTGAGGAGCGCTGCGCAACAGCGGTATCCACACCAAGGCCAGCACGCAGGCACCAACCCACAGGGCGACCCGGATCCCGAACAGCTCGGCCAGCACCCCGGCCAGCGCCGCCCCGATGGCCAGCGCCCCGGTCAGCAGAAAGCGCATGGTCGCGTTCTGCCGCCCGAGCAGCCGGTCCGGCGTGACCCGCTGGCGGAAGGTCACCAGGATGACGTTGTCGACGCCCACCTTGTACACGACGACGAACCAGGCAGCGGCGGCGAGCCAGAGCCAACCGCCGCGTGGATCTCGGTGCGCGGAGCGCCGCTGCCGGGTTACCTCGCGCCCACCCCCCATACGCCGACACCCGACCTCGCCGAAGAGGTGGAGCTGCTCCGGGCCACCGACCCGGCGACGGTGAATGGCGGCCAGTGCGGGCTCGATGAGCTGGCGACGACCGTCACGGCGTACTGGGAGGTGGCCCTGGCGTCGCACTGGCGCCGGCTGCGCGACCTGCTCGAGGTGACGTGCTGTACCGGGCCCGGCACCTCGCCGCCGGAGGCGCGCAGCGGCTCTTCGCGGATCTCCATCCCGCGGTCAGCTGGGCCGATGACACCCTGACCGTGCGGCATCCGCTGGTCACCGACACCCGGCGGCTGGACGGGCGTGGGTTGGTCCTGGTCCCGTCGGCGTTCGTCTGGCCACAGGTGGCGACGAAGACGGCCGAGCCGTGGCAGCCGGTGCTGCGCTACCCGGCGCGGGGCATTGCCACACTGTGGGAGCACGGCCGCCCGGCCGAACCCGGCTCACTCGCCGCCATCGTCGGCCGGTCCCGGGCGATACTCCTGGCCCACCTCGACGCGCCCGCATCGACGAGCGACCTGGCCCGGCGGACCGGGCTGACCGCCGGCGGCGTCTCCCAGCACCTGACGGCACTGCGCGGAGCCGGCCTGGTGACCTCGCATCGCACCGGCCGGGTGGTGCTCTACGCTCGTACCGCGCTGGGCGACGCGCTCCTCCCCAGCTGAAGCGGCGATGCGGGATGGCCCTGTCAGAATCGCCTTGCATCCGGTACCTAGGTACGGGCTTGCCGTGAGGTCATGACCGATCAGAGCCCTTCCGGCCTGGGCTGGGTACCGGACACGTGCACCCTCCCGACCACTGAGCGGCCGCTGCGCCTGGCGGAGTTCGACGCGCTCTTGACGGCGGCGTACGAGTGGAAGCGCCCGGACGCACGCCACCTTCGGGTAACGCTCGCCGGCGAACCTGCCCTGGTCGACTCGGTACGTGAGCTGGCTGACCGCGAAGCGCGGTGCTGCGCGTTCTTCACGTTCACCGTCACCGCGCCGGAACCCGGTCGTCCGGCCCCCTACTTGCGGGCGTTCGGCGAGGTCGCCTGGAACACCGGAATGAGCACTGCGGCGACCGCGACGTGTGCGAGCGCGAGCACGACCTTGGTCCCGCCCGACGCCTCGATGGTGAACAGCGGGAAGAAGAACGACATGGCCAGGAACATCAGCGCCACGACCGTCCAGATCAGGCGGGCGCGGGGGGTCACGCGCTCCAGCAGGGCCAGCAGCGCCCAGCCCAGCAGGGAGAAGAACAGCGAGAACATGATGATCGCGCTCGCCCCGAGGTCCTGCGGCTCCTGCCCGTCGGCCTTGATGATCATGTCGTTGCCGAGCAACGGCTCGCCCACCACCCAGACCAGGACGGCCGCCACGACGGCCCCCACCACCGCGAGAGCCCGATTGCGTCGGCGCGTTCCGGCACTGATCTCCCGTACATCACTCTGAATCGTCACGTCTACTCCTAAAGCAGATTCATAGTTCACGAACTGTGCTGGGTGCGCTCGCCGTCGCTGCGGTGACGCTCGCGGTCACGGCCTGACCGGCCGGTACCGCACACTCAGCTCGGCCGTGGGGTCGCCGGCGCCGACCCGGTGGAGGTAGTGCGGTCGGCCACCGGGGAGGTCCAGCAGCCGGATGCCCTCGCCGAGCAGCACGGGCGCGATGTGCAGGTCGATCTCGTCGAGCAGGCCGCGTTCGAGAAGCTGCCCACCGATCGTCGGCGACAGCACCTCGACGTTCCCGCCGCCGGCCGCGGCCAGCGCGATCCGTACCGCCTCGGCCACGTCACAGTCCAGGAATGTGACGCCGTCGGCGGGCTTGGCGTCCTCCGGGTGATGGGTGAGCACAAAGATGGGTCCGGTCCAGGCGCCGCCGTAGACGGAGCTCGGATCCGGGAAGTGGTCCCAGCCGCGCCGGCCGCCCAGGACCGCGCCTGTGGTCCCGACGTACTCCTCGATCAGGCCCGGCTGGGGCGAGATGCCGGTCATCATCCAGTCCATCTCGTGGTTCGGTCCGGCCACGTACCCGTCCAGGGACATGGTGAAGTGCCAGAGCACCTTGCCGTTCGCGGTCTGCGGTTCGATGTCGTTCACTGCTGTCTCCTCTGCCCGCTGATTGCCTCGTGCGGTGTTGAGACGGCATCCACCGCGGAACCTCATCGGTCCAGGGTGGGTGGGAGGTTGAACGACGGGAACAGGGCCGGCTCGTGGAACGCGACGATCTCGGTTATTCGGCCGTCGCGGACCTGCAGCACGCCGATGCCGAACGGCTCGTACGCGTGCCCGCCCGGCGGACACCGGTACGTCGCCGCGGCCAACTGGCCGTTGGCGCATGCTGCCGGCAGCATGCGCAGCGTTCCGATGTAGTCGGGTGAGCCGGCGTCCCAGCTCGCCGACAGCGCTGCCAGCACGCCGTCGCGGTCGGCGAACCACTCCGGGTACGGCGGCATCGTCGCCCGCACGTCCCGCGCCAGCAGCTCGGCGACCTCGGCCAGGTCGCCGCGTTCCACCGCGGACATGTAGCGGCGCAGGATCCTGCGGTCCTCGTCGGTGGGCGGGGCTGACGGGGCCCAGTCCGACCGGCTCGGCGGCAGGTGGGTGCGCAGGGTGGCTCTGGCCCGCTGCAGTGCGCTGTTGACCGAGGCGACACTGCCGTCCAGTGCCTCGGCCGTCTGGCGGACCGGCCAGCCCAGCACGTCGCACAGGATCGTCGCGGCGCGCTGCCTCGGCGGCAGGTGTTGGATGGCGGCCAGGAACGCCAGCTCCAGGGTCTCCTTCGCGATCACCGCGGCCTCCGGGTCGTCGGCGCTCGGCGCCGCCGGCTCCCACAGGTGGCCGGGGAACGGCTGCAACCACGGGCCGGCCGGCGAATCGGCCTGGTCGGGCAGCGTCCGGCGGCTCCGGCCGTCTAGGAAGTCCAGGCAGGCGTTGGTGGCGATCCGGTACAACCAGGCGCGCAGGGAGGAACGGCCCTCGAAGCCGTCCCGGCCGCGCCACGCCCGCAGGAACCCCTGGGCACCGGGCGCGGGCATGTGCTCCACTGCCTGACCTTGAACAGGGGAATCTCCATCAGGACGCCTTTCTGTGTGCGGCTGGCGGGTGCCGACCGGAGCGGGGCTCAGTCGGGCACAGGTACGACCGTGGCGCGTAGCGGCCGGTAGCCGTCGGCGTCGAACTGGGCGAGTTCGCCGTCGATGTCGACGGAGCGGGTGTCGTAGAAGTGCACGTTCTCATGGTGAGTCGGCCAGATGTGCGCCTGGCCCTCGTCGTCAACGTCGCGGCCCTCGCGGGCGCAGGGCGACGACGCCGAGGCCGTGGTAATCCGTCGACCAACAGACGATCGCGTTGGTGGCCAGGGTGAGGCACCACATCTGCGCGGACTGCTGCTCGTGGTGCCGGCGGCGCAGCGCTCCCTCGGCGGCGTAGGCGAGAGAGCGGCGTAGGGCGTGCAGGTTCTCGCCCTTGTTGAGCTGCCGGGCGATGCGCCGTCGGTAGGTCTCGTCGGCGAGGTAGCGGGTGGCGTACAGGGTGCGGCGCCACGCCCCGTACTCCTTGATCGCGCTTGTGAGCGCGTTCTGCTGCCGCTTGGACGAGCACAGCGTCCCGACGACCAGGGCGGCGGTGGCGTGCCCGCCCTTCACGGACGCGGCGACGCGCAGCAGGTCGTCCCACATGCTCGTGATCAGGTCGGCCCGCGGCGTGCACCAGGTGGTCGGTGAACCCGGTCCGGGCGTCGACCTCCACCAGCACCGAGACCAGCGGCAAGCGGGGCAGCATCGCGGCGTTCGGTGCGTGGCACGTCGTCGGCGGGGATGTCCTCGGCTGTCAACGGCGGGATGATCAGCGCACCGTCGTCGGTGAGCCGAATCTCCCCGGCTGCGCCCTTCGCCAGCAGCGCCTCCAGATCACCCAAGGCGGTGTGCAGCTCGTTGTCGGCCTTCGCGAGCGCGTCGACGCCATCGGCGGGCTTGCCGACCAGGGAGCAGAACTCGACGCGCTGCGGCGCCCACGCCTGCTCGATGAGCAGGAACGACGCCGGATCGGCGTACCGGCGCGAGCCGGGCACGAACACATCACCCGAGCGCAGCCCGTCACGCCGTCACGCAGCCCGACCAGTTCCCAGTAGTGCCGGTACGCGGTCACGTCCCCGGACTCCGCCGCGGCGCCCAGATAGCCGGCCCACTTCGTCGGCACGAACCCCACCGGCGCGCTCGCAGGCACCTTGCGGGTGCCCGTCGCGTACAGCCCGGTCAGCATGGACACCGCCTGCAGCAGCTGCTCCGCCCATTGACATGACCACCAAGGAAGGAGTACTGAGCGAGGTGATATGGCCTGGTCAGATGGGGTAGGGCGGGCGGGACTCGAACCCGCGACCCAGGGATTATGCGAGGGACGCCCGGTCGTGAGCGAGTGGTCTTACGCCTGCTGGCTCGACCATGCGCCTGTCAGAAGCGTCACGGATGCCTCCGAACTGCACCGTTTCATTGACAGAACCATTGACAAACCTGCTGCTCCACACTGGGCGCCTTCGCTTTGCTCGGTACGCCCTGGCCGAGCACTTTGGGATAACCGACGTCGGGCCGAAGCAATTCGGCGAGGGAAGTCTCGCGCGCCAACGAGCCGTCAACAGAGCGGCTGATGCGAACGACCGCTGTGCCCGGGTCGGCTCGCCCGCTCAGGCCTGGAGCCATACCTGGCCAGTAGCCGATATGCGAGTCCGTCAACTGGATCCGCCGTGGCTCCGTGACCGGTTAACGATGGCATGCCCCGCACCCTATGGCGTCGCTTGATGCGAAGCACGTCGATATAGGCGGCGAGCTGCCGAGGCTGACGTCGTGCTATCTGCGTGCTATGCGCGACGGCTCCACGAGGTTTACTCACGGCACCCACCGACCACCCTCCTGAGGTCGGACGGCTGGTCGAGCGTGATCCCGCCTTAGATTCCCACGCTGAGGTCTGACTGGGGCTGCCGTTGGGCCCTGTGAGGGCTCCGCCGCCCGAGCCTGCCGCTGGCGCTCGCGGCGCTCGGGGTCGTGACGGTGGGGGCGGTGCTCCTACCGTCCCGACGCCTGCGCCGACGCTGGGGTTCGCGCCGCTGCAGGGCGGCTTCTTCGTGACACTCGTCGTCAACGAGCGTCAGGTATCTCGTCCTCGGCGGAGCTCAGGTCGGGACGTCCGCGTGCTGCCCGGGGCCGGGGCGCGACCGGCGCAGGCCGGGCGTCAGTGTCACCGACACCGCGAGCGATGCGAGAGCCATGAGCGTCATGGCCGTGGCGGCGGGCTCGACACCGACGCCGAGGAGGCTCGCGACGGCGCCGCCCACGAGGGCGCCCATCGCCTGGCCGACCATGAGGCCGGTGCTGTTGAGGCCGAACACCTGACCGCGCGCCTCGCCCTCGGTGTGGGTGACGAGCCGCTCCTGCAGCGGCAGGCTCGCCGAGTAGCCGATCGAGGCGACGAAGACGAGCAGCGACGCCACGGGCAGCGAGGGCACGAGGACGAACGCGAGGTAGGGCAGCGCGAGGAGGATCCGCAGCGGGCCAATGAGCCGGTCGCGCACCGGCACGGGTAGGAAGCGTCCGACGACGACGTCGCCGAGGAGCATCCCTGCGGCGCCGACGGCGAACAGCCAGCCGGCACGGTCGCCCGCGAAGGGGACGTAGAGCGCCTCGCACCCGACGATGAGGCCGTTGGGCACCCAGAGCGTGAGGAACACCGGCCGCACGATCCGCGAGCCGAGGAGGCGGCGGTTGACCTCGTGCGAGCGACGCACGACCGACGCGGCGGTAGCCCGCGGCGGGTGGTCGGCGATGCCGAGTCGTACGAGGAGGACCGCGACGGCGAGGGCGGCGGCTGAGCCGAGGAACAGCTGAGTCGTCGTGAAGTGGAGGAGGAGCAGGCCGCCGAGGCCGAATCCGACGACCTGCATGAGGCCGACCGCGATGTTGATCGTCGCGCGGCCGAGGACGAACCCGTCGGGCGGCAGGACGTCGGCGACGAGCGCCATCATGCTGCCGCCGAAGGCCGAGTTGACGAGCGGCGGCAGCGCGAGGAGGACGAACCGCCAGCCCCAGTGGAGCCCGGGCAGCGCCTGGAGCAGGTCGGCGACGAGCGTCGACCCGATGACGACCGTGATGGCCGTGCGAGGCCGGACGAGGTCGGCGCCGGAGCCGAAGAGGGCCTGCCCGACGAGGCGCAGGAGGGGCGCGCCGAACATCGACAGGCCGGTGAGTACGGGTGATCCGGTCGCCTCGTACGTGATGGTGCCGAGGGCGAGGCTCGCGACGGCGTACGAGGCGATGTTGAGGCACTGGGTCAGGAAGAGAACGCGGAACTCGGGGACGGCGAACAGCTCTCGGTAGGTCCTCACGGGCCAAGACCCTGCCCCGCAGACCGGCGCCGGCGCTAATGTTTCGGGTGGAGGCGAAACGTTGGGGACCTGGCAGATCTCGGCCGACCTGCTCGCGCGCAGCCGCTTCGTCGTGTCGCCGCGCATCGAGACCGCCGGCGCGCTCAACCACCTCGTCCGCCCGTCCGACCCCGAGGGGCGGGCCCTCGCGGCCGCGCACAGCCAGGCGTTCCGCGTCATGCTGGACGCGCACCCGGTGCGCCGGGCCGTGCTCGACCACAGCTGGCGGCCGCGGTGGATATCCGACTGGCTGTGCCTGCCCCCGTTGCCCGGCGGGCGCAGCTTCGCCGAGGAACTCGACGACGTGCGTGCCCTCGGCGACGACTTCGTCCGGGAGTACCTCGCCGAGAGTTCACCGGACGGCGACCTGCCCGACGTCCTCCTGCGCGACGGCGTCACCGAGCACGCCGTCGAGCTGCTCCAGTGGGTGTGGACGCACGTCCTCGCGACCGACTGGGCCCGGCGCGAGCGCATCCTGCGGGCCGACGTCGTGTCGCGCACGTCGCGCCTTGCCACCCAGGGCTGGGCCGCCGTGCTGCGCGACCTCGGTCGCGACCGCGAGTGGGTCGGCGACGGCCACCTGCGCATCAACGACTACGACCTGCCCTCGCGAGTGCTGCCCGACGACGCCGACCTGTTCTTCGTCCCGGTCAACCACAAGGCGCACTGGGTTGGGTGGCTGCTGCCGCGCCGGTACGCCGTCTACTACCCCGTCACGGGCGCGTTGGCCCGGGTCGACGCGGGGGAGCCGGACGGCCTCGAACGCCTCGTCGGCCGGGCGCGCGCCACGCTGCTCGTCGCCCTCGAGTCGCCCTCGAGCACCACGGGACTCGCAGCCACGACCGGCCTGGCCCTCGGATCCGTGGGCGACCACCTCAAGGTGCTCCTCGCCGCGGGCGTCGTGCTCCGACGCCGGTCGGGCCGCGAGGTGCTCTACTGGCGCACCGCCCTCGGCGACGCCCTCGTCGCCTCCGGCTCCGGACCCGCCGCGGGTGCCCCGGGCGGGTAGCTTCCCATGTACGTGTGTCGGGTGCGCCCCTACGGTCGGGCTCGGGCAGGAGCACCTGCCTCACCAACCACCACACGGAACACGCGGCTCGGCTCCGGCCACGAGCACCGCGAGCGGGGCGGGGCGGCGTGACGCCGGGCGTGCCATGGCCAACCCGCTGAGGTACGCGCTTTCCTGAACGCTCGCCGTGACAAGATCACACAGGAGGCGGGTCTGCTTGTCTACCGCACCCGCCGGGTGAGCGGGTTGCGTAGGAGTGAGGTGGCGATGCTGGCAGGCGTCAGCGTCGAGTACTGCACCCGTTTGGAGCGCGGCGATTTCTGCTCAAAGGTCTCCGCGGCTGCGATCGCTGCCGCGGCACCCTTCTTGAACAGCTCCTGGTTGTTGAACGGCAAGCCGTGCCCCAAGTCGAACGCCCCAATTGGCGCTTGGAAGCGCGTCAATCCCCTGGAACTATCTACGCCGTGCCGCCCGAGGGACCACACGAGATTGCGCTCTTCTTCGTTAAGCAGCTGACGCCACATCCGTGAGGGCACGCGCTCGCTTACCTGCGCATGCGAAATCATCGACACAAGGCGTACAAGGTGTTACACACGGGCTATATGGATCGGGTGGCCACCATCCCGACTCACTGAACCGTAGGCGAGCGGCGATCTCACCGACATCAAGAAACTGGAGGATCTGCTCATGGGTCTGTTCGACATGCTCAAAGAGAAGGCGACCGAACTCCTCCAAGGAGCCAAGGACCAGGCGGACGAGGCGACCGCGAACATCGACCCGCCAGCCGAGGACCTGTTCGACCAGGCCGTGGAACCTGTCACTGATGCCGGCCGAACCGTCACGGAGACCGCCGAAGGTGCGATAGACGAGGCCCGGGCTCCGGTCGACGACATCAAGGACAAGCTCACCGGTCCTGAAGGCGCGACGCCGGTCTGACAGGCTCCGTCACCGCCGACCGGATCAAAGCCTCGTGGTCGCGCGGCAGCGGGGCCAAACCGACTTCAGCGCCGGGCAGCCCGGCCGCCATGCGGGCGGCGCTGATCACCCCACCCGGTGCATCCAGATCAAGCAGGCTCCAGACCGATAGACCGATAGACCGATAGACCGATAGACCGATAGACGAACGCGGTCACCATCAGCCCGAGGGTGACCATGGTCAGGACCATCGCCAGGTGGCGCCGCCAGGCCGGGCGGCGCTCGGGACCCGTAGCGCCCTGCCGGTGCGCAGGCAGGTGGTCAGCTCGCGGCGCAGTGCGCCACGGCCCTGGACAAACAGGGCCTGGTAGATCGCCTCGTGCGAGATACGCATCGATTCATCATCGGGGAACTCCACCCGCAGGCGTCCAGCGATCTGCTCCGGGCTCCACGCGGTGGCCCACCGCCGATCCTGCCGGCGGCCGTGCCGCCGCCCCTTCCACCGCTTCGCGTCCGGTGCGCGGCCGGGCGTCCGTCGGGTCGGGTGATCGTGCCGTCCAAGCCGGCGAGGTCAGCGTTGGCGGGCAACAGGGCCCAGCAGCGCGGAGGCCAGGACCGACTTCCCACAGCCACTCTCGCCTACCAGGGCCAGCAGTCGCCCGGTCGTAGGTGTAGAACGACGGTCGAACGACAGTCCTTGTGTGCAGGTGAAATCACAGACAGCGATCGGTAAACCGCTGCGCGCGATCTTCACCGTGAAACTGTCGATCGCGGTGAGGATCTTGCGTTCCGGGAGGTGGATGAACAGATTGCCGGCCTGATGCCAGTCGCCGGTGTGGTCGAAGACGAACCGCTCGCCGTCGATGGTCAGCGCGTTGCTGGGGCCGGCGAAGGTTTCGTTGGGCAGCGGCCGATTGGGTCCGGCGGGCGGTCCGTAGGGGGCACCGGCCCGCCGGACGGATTCCCTGCCGCGGGCCAACAAACTCATAACGCCTGCGGGATGCGAACCGTGACACGGGTGGGGATCGGCGGCCAGGCGCCCTGGATGCGGCGTTACCCGGTGCCGCCTGACCAGGCGGTCGGTACCAAACGGCGGATCGGCACCGGGCGAGGCCATTCCAAACCTCAGAAGGGAACCACCGTGTAGCCGGCTGACGTCACCACCGCTTCGACTACAACTCGCCCTACTCCGAAGCCAAGCGGCAGTCACACGAGCTTTGCGCGCGAGACATGGCGGGGTGTCTGGTGGTGGTTTGGGGGGTCGGTGGCGTGGACAGGAACCGTTCGGACGGCCCTCTGGCGGGTGCGTTTGCGCAGGTCAGCGATTTGTGTCCAAAAGCGTTTCCATTTGCGCCCACCGACCGTCGCAGGCTCCATATCGGGTACGGGACCGGGGTATCTCGTAGTGCCGCTAGGAGGGCCACCGGAATCCGCTTGGCCGACGGGTGCACAGGTGGCCCTGTTTCCGAGCGAGGCCAGGGTTCACACTGAGAGGGTGACCAGTTCGGGCTGGGAACCGATCGTTCGC
This sequence comes from Actinopolymorpha alba DSM 45243, assembly GCF_000373925.1. GTDB lineage: Bacteria > Actinomycetota > Actinomycetes > Propionibacteriales > Actinopolymorphaceae > Actinopolymorpha > Actinopolymorpha alba. The sequence continues at coordinate 80,989 of NZ_KB892744.1, forward strand.
CGGCAATCGAGGGAAGCGGCGGACCGCGTTGTGCTGCCAGAAGGCGGGCGGCGATACGAATGGATCGGGCTTTTGGTCGCCCCGGCCGACGACGATGCTGTGCCAGTTATCTCGTCGACGCAGGCGATCGTGGCATTCGAGGCGGCCTGGGGGCGCCGCTGGGGCGGCGACGACGTACCTGAGGCCGCGCTGATGGTGGCCACGAACGGTGAGTTCTGTTTTGACCCCGGGCCTGGTCTGCGCTTTGCCGCTACCGTCAAGGATCGGCTGGTCTGGGTACTCACTTGGAGTCAGGTCCACGCTCTCGTGCACGGCAGAGGGGGGCGTCCTGCGGCGTACGGGCGCGACCCAGCGAAAGGACGGCTCGTTGACGGCACGGCGATCATCGACGCCACTACGGCAGATGTCCTGGCCGTCCTGGAGGACGGCTCCGAAGTGCCACCCTCGGCCGCCTGCCTGTAGGCGCCCCGGCCACCGCAGGGGTGGACAGACGCTCTTCGGGCGGCCCATGGGAGGGTGCGTTTCCGCAGGTCAGCGATTTGCGTCCGTTTGTGTCCACAGCCCCCCGACACGGCCATCCCGAATAGGGGGTACGGGTATCCCGGGCCTGCCCTGATTTGTGTCATTTGTGTCCAATGTGTCCACGGATCCAGGAGGCGCTCTGCGACAGGGCCGTGATGAGCAAGTCCTCTGGCCGGTCCCCGTCGTAGCGCCCCAGTTCGCCAATCATGGCCGCGATCCTGACACAGCACGTACGCAGCCGGCTACGGTCACGTCAAAGGGAAGGCGCCCCAACCCGCGAAGAGTTGGGGCGCCCATCGTCGTGTGCACTTCAGCTGCGGCTGGCTTCTGGCTGGCCGAGATCGACTGTCCCGCCCTCTCAACCTGCTCGACGTCGATGAGGTGCGAGGAGCTTCCGTTGCCAGGGGTCATCTGGATCTACCCTTCCTGTCGGGCCCGGCTGCATCCGGGCCGTGTGTTGTTGCTGAGCCCCGACCCTTCGTCATTGAGGGTCGGGGCGGCTTTGTGTTGGCCGGGTAAGGAGTCAGAGTCGTCCGGCGATGGTCACGCCGACGAAGAGCACGACCAGGGCGAGCAGAGCCCACACCGCGTTGCGGCTCATCGGATCCGCCGTGCAACGTGCTGCTTGTCCAGGTGGGCGAGCAGCTCACCCGAGCCGGTGTTGACACACCACGCACCGGCAGGCGCTCGACAGTGCGGGCACGGCCGCGACAGCACCCGGGCTGTCGTGTTCAGATCGGCCTGCGTGTAGCCCTGGTCGGCCAGTTGGCCGGCGTACACCCAGTCGACGATGCCGGTGTCGATGGCGTCGGCGTCCATTCCGTCCCTCCCCGTTGAGGACGGGTGCGGCGAGACGCCTCCGCCCGCCGCACCCAAGATGTTGGGCGTGGCGGAGCGGCCAGGACAGTGCGGGGACCAGAGCAGAGAGTCGACCGGCCGCCGCGCCACGGCCAGACGCTAAGAGGAATAGCGTGCGGAAAACCCGATGATTTCTTGAGATTTCTCACGAGGCGTCTGGTGATGTTCGACCTTGCTGCCTAACGTCGATGGGACAGCGCCATCGACAGAAGGCAGGGACCATGAAGATCAGATTCCTTGGCAGCGACAGTCAGGGCGGGGGCTGCCCGACGCTCTACGAACTTGAGTCCGGCGAGATCGTGGTTCAGGGGCAAAAGCTCACCGACCCTGAAGCTCTGGCGGGCGTCCGCGACGTGCTCGACGGCGAGGAGTTCGTAGTCGTGCCTCGCGAACTGCTGGATCACCATTGGGCACCGAAGAGGTGATCGTGGACAACCTTGTCAGCGGCGAGGCATTCCTCGACCTGTTCCGCCGGTTCGAATTCACGGCCTACCGGCTCGAGGTTCGCACCGCCTATGCGGTCCCTGACGAGGATGAGGGATACGCCCGCTTCCTCGCCGGCCAAGACCCTGGTCTGGATTGGTTCGAGCCGTGGCTCAACCTCATGAGAGAGCAAACGGGCCTGGGGAAGCGGATTGAGCGGGTGCGGCTCATCGACGATCCGCCATCGGACTATCTGCGGTTCGAATTGTGGGGCACACCGCACAACCTTGCCGCGGGCGAGGACATCCGTTACCTCGACCGCGGCGGAGCTGACCAGTTAGGGCTGCCAGGCTACGACTACTGGCTCTTCGATTCACGGCTGCTGGCCCGCTTGCAGTTCGGAGAACGGAACAGGTTCCTCGGCGTGACGCTTGACGAGCGTCCCGCGGAGGTTGCCCAGCACGGATACTGGCGAGATGCCGCTTGGCACCATGCCGAGAGCTTCAGCCGCTATATCGAACGGACAGCAACGCACGCGTGAGCACGAAATTCCAGACGGCACGGACGGCCCTCGGCGCGCGTCTTCGAGAGATGCGCGCCGAGGCCGGCCTTTCTGGCCGCGGCGTCGCCGAAGCGCTCGGCTGGCCACCCTCGAAGGTATCGAAGCTCGAACATGGCCGGCAGACCCCGACCAATGAAGACCTTGCAGCATGGGCACGGATCGTGGGTCAGCCGTCGGTCGAGGCAGAGCTCACCGCGAGACTGCGCTCCCTCGAATCGCACTACGCATCGTGGAAGCGGCAACTAGCGGCAGGCACCCGGGCCCGCCAGGAGGCGTGGCATGCCGATGAGCAGCGAACACGGATGCTTCGTAACTTCGAGGCAGCGTGTATTCCCGGCTTGCTGCAGACCGCAGACTATGCGCGGCACATGTTCATCCGAACCACCGCCTTACACAAGACACCTGCTGACGTCGAGGAAGGTGTCCGCGCACGGATGCGTCGGCAGCAGGCACTCTACGAGTCGGGTCGCACGTTCCAGTTCCTGATCTGGGAATCGGCCCTTCGCGTCCTGATCAGTCCACCGGATGTCATGGCCGGGCAACTCGACCGGCTCGCCGGTCTGATCGGAATGGGCACCCTCACACTCGGCATCGTCCCCCTCGGCGCTTCCCTCACCGTCGTGCCCACCCATGGATTCTGGGTCTACGACGAGCGGCTCGTCCGAGTCGAAACGATAGGCGCCGAACTCAAGCTCGTCGACGCAACTGAGATCGCCCTCTACCTCGACGTATGGCGTCAACTCGATGAGGCGGCAGCATACGGCGCGAGAGCACATCGCATTATCGCTGCGGCCAGAACCGCGCTCGACCCCGAGATCGCTGCCACGCCTGCATGACTTTGTCTCGCCGTGGACAAATCCGACGGCGTGCACAGCCGGTGCGGCATGATCAACGGACGCCCGGGGCAAGCCACCCTCGCCACTGCCGGCCGCGCCCGCGATGGTGGTGGGGCGGAGACGACGGAAAGGCACCCCGGGCGTTCCACGCTCGGCTAAGTTAAGCGCTTCGGTCAGTCTGACGTGGGTTTGGTGGCGCGGATGATCGCGGAGTGCATGCCGTCGGCGACCTGGTGTGTGGGTTCGACGGTTACGTCGATGAATCCGGCGTTGCGGAGGCCGTCTGTGTATTCGCTGATGGAGAGTGCGCCGGCGATGCAGCCGACGTAGGCGCCACGCTCGGCTCGGTCGGCTGGGGTGAGGTGGTTGTCGGCTACGACATCGGTGACGCCGATCCTGCCGCCGGGTTTGAGTACGCGGTTGGCCTCGGCGAACACCGCGGGCTTGTCGGTGGACAGGTTGATGACGCAGTTGGAGATGATCACGTCAACGCCTGCGGCGGGTAGCGGGATCTGTTCGATGTTTCCTTTGAGGAACTCGACGTTGGTCGCGCCTGCCTTGGCCTTGTTGGATTCGGCGAGGGCGAGCATTTCGTCGGTCATGTCCAGGCCGTACGCCTTGCCGGTCGGTCCGACTCGGCGGGCGGACAGCAGTACGTCGATGCCGCCGCCGGAGCCGAGGTCGAGCACTGTTTCGCCCTCACCGAGATCGGCGACTGCGAGGGGGTTGCCGCACCCGAGGCTGGCCAGTACCGCTTCGGTGGGCAGCTGCTCGCGGTCCTCGTCGTCGTAGAGCGTGGCGCCGAAGCCTTCCTCGATCTCGACCCCGCCGCAGCAGCTGTTGATCGCCGGTGGCTCGCTGCCGCAGCAGCTGGTGGTTGTCGTACTGGTCTTGTTGGTGACGGCGAGTGCGGAGGCCGCGTACCGCTGCCGTACATGCTCACGCAAGGCGAGCTGATCATCGTCGCTCACGGATCTGGTCCTTTCGCCGGTACCGCCTGTTTCGATGTCGGTCTAGATAGACAGTTTGCACACTGCTTTGACGAGCGTCAAGATAGACGTATGTCGAGGAAAGCGTTGCCGATGGTGGGAACGGTCGGGTGCTGCACCCCGCTGGCCGCTGCCCCGCTGAGTGAGGACGAAGCGGTCGATCTCGCCCGTGGGTTCAAGGCGTTGGGTGAGCCGGTGCGGCTGCGGTTGTTGTCGTTGATCGCGTCATTCGCCGGTGGTGAGGCGTGTGTGTGCGACCTGACCGACGCGTTCGAGGTGACCGGCCCGACGATCTCCCACCACCTGCGGGTGCTGCGCGAGACCGGGCTGGTCGAGTCGGAGCGGCGCGGCACCTGGGTCTATTACAGGGTGGTCCCGGCGAAGCTGGCCGCTTTGTCGGCGCTGCTACAGGTCCCCGTGCCAGCCGACGAGACGCCCCGCGCTAACGCGGTCGCGCGGTGAGTCAACCGGTGGCGCCGCTGGGGCGGCGGGTGTTGGCGGAGTTTGTCGGCACCGGGCTGTTGACTGGGACGGTCGTCGGGTCGGGAGTGATGGCGACCCGGATGTCACCGGATGATGTCGGGTTGCAGCTGCTGGAGAACACGCTGGCCACCGTGTTCGCGCTCGGGGTTTTGATCGTTGTCCTCGGCCCGGTTTCTGGAGGCCATTTCAACCCGATCGTCAGCGTCGCCGACTGGTGGCTCGGCCGCAGGGGCAGGGGCGGCCTGCGGCCCTGGGAGGTCGCCGCCTACGCCGCGGGTCAGGTCGGCGGAGCGGCCGGCGGGACGATCCTGGCCAATCTGATGTACGCGCTTCCTGCCGTCGCCTGGTCGGCCACCTCCCGGTCAGCTCCGCAGCTGTGGCTGGGGGAGATTGTCGCGACCGGCGGCCTGGTGCTGGTCGTGTTCGCACTCGCTCGTACCGGGCGGCAGGCCGTGGCTCCGGTGGCGGTCGCCGCCTGGATCGGCGCGGCGTACTGGTTTACCTCCTCGACCTCGTTCGCCAATCCCGCGGTCACGATCGGCCGCGCGTTCTCTGACACGTTCGCCGGCATCGCGCCAGGCTCAGTGCCCGGCTTCATCGTCGCCCAGGTCCTGGGCGCGATCGCTGGTGCGGCTCTGCTCGCGATGCTTTACCCCCGCGCCGGGCGCGCGGCCTCCGATGCTGTCATCCCTCAGCCTGAAACCGCCGCCGACGAGGTGGCCGCCCCTGCCGGGAGGCCGACATGAGCCCAAGCCAGGAAGACCTTGCCCTGCTCGACGTGGACGCTGTGCTCGACCGTGCCGCCGCCACCCTCGCGGCGAAGTACGCCGGCGTCTTCAACACAGAAACGGTCGAACGGTGCGTGCGCGAGTCCTACGTCGCACTGTTTCGTACCGCAAGCATCCGCACGCACCTCCCGGCGTTGGCCGAGCACTTCGCCGGCGACCGGCTCCGTGCCCTCGCCCAGGCTGGCGGCGCGATCGACAAGGCTGTCCCCGAGGTCCTGTTCCTGTGCGTCGAAAACGCCGGCCGGTCCCAGATGGCCGCCGCGCTGCTCGAGCACCACGCCGGCGGCCGTGTCCACGTCCGCTCCGCCGGCTCCCACCCGACCGCGGACGTCGAAGGCCCCGTCGTCCAGGTCATGCACGAGATCGGCCTCGACCTCGCCGAGGCCTACCCCAAACCGCTCACCGACGACGTGCTGCGCGCCGCCGATGTCATCATCACCATGGGCTGCGGGGACGCCTGCCCGATCCTGCCCGGCAAACGCTACTTCGACTGGCAGATCGACGACCCCGCCCACCAAGCCGTCGAGGTCGTCCGCGGCATCCGCGGCATCCGCGACAGCATCGACACCCGCGTCCAGTCCCTCCTCGCCGAGATCCTCCCCGCACCCACCGGAGCCGCATCATCATGACCACCGAGAAGCCGATCGTGCTGTTCGTCTGCGTCCACAACGCCGGCCGCTCCCAGATGGCCGCCGGGTGGCTGCGTCACCTTGCTGGCGAGGCCATCGATGTCCGCTCCGCGGGCTCCGAACCCGCGGAAACGATCAACCCGGTCGCGGTCCAGGCGATGGCCGAGGTCGGTGTCGACATCACCGACAACACTCCGCATCTTCTTGACGTCGACGACGTACGGGCCGCCGATGCCGTCATCACGATGGGCTGCGGCGACGCGTGCCCCATCTTCCCCGGCAAACGCTACGAAGACTGGCAGCTGGCCGACCCCGCCGGCCAACCGATCGACGTCGTCCGCGGAGTCCGCGATGACATCCGCGAGCGAGTCGAAAACCTCATCAAGGAACTCACCCACACCTCCGCCTGACGCCACGAATCCGGTACCAGGGTGGTCGGTGAGGGGGTTGGCCGGTGAGGGGTCACAGGCCGACCGCGGCGGGTGCTCCGCGGACGTGGGCGGCCAGCGGCCCCAGCACGTACTCGGCGTCGCGGCTGACCCCGCGCAGGGTGTTGGACGAGAACGAACGCTGGAACTCCAACCCCGCATACACCAGTCCCGGATAGGTGAGGGAGACCCCACCCGCGTGGAGGGGCGTGCCCTCCTGGTCGAGAGCACCCAGAGCGCGCAGGTAGCCCAGGCTCGGCCGGTAACCGGTGGCGAACACCACCACGTCCACTTGTTCTCGGCCACCATCGGCCCACACCACATCGTCGCCTGCGAACGCGGTGAACATCGGCCGCCGGTCGAACCGTCCGGACTCCAACGCGTCCCGGTATCTGCCGGTGTCCAGCACCAGGGTGCCGCCGACGATCCGGGCCAGCCACGCAGGCGGCAGATCATCGAAACCCAGGCTCGTCAGCCAGTAGTGCAGATCCTTCCCGCCGTGACGCTGAGGTAGGAAGGTCAGCGGAGCACGTGTGGCCAGCGTGACCGTGGCAACCTCGGCCAGCTCGTAGCCGACCTGGACGGCGGAGTTACCGCCTCCCACGACGACGACCCGCCTCCCCACGTACGGCTTGGGGTTGCGGTAGTCCGCCACATGCAGCACCTCACCCGCGAAGCCTTCACGGCCAGGCAACGTGGGCAGATGAGGGTTGGAGAAGGAACCGGTGGCCGCGACCACACCCGCCGCGGCGATCCGCTCGCCGTCAACGGTCTGGACGAGGAAGCCGGGACCGTATGGTTCCACCGTCTCGACCCTGGTGTTGGTGCGGATCTCGACGTCGAGGCCGGTGGCGTACCGCTCCAGATACGCCACCACCTCATCGCGGCTGGGGTATCGATCCGGATCGCCGCCAAACGCCACGCCCGGATACGCGCTGTACGCGGCGGGTGAGAACAACGTGAGACTGTCGTAGTAGCTCGGCCACGAGCCGACCGGGCGAGGCCCGCTCTCCAACACGAGCGGACGCAGCCCCGCATCACCTACGGCGCGTGCTGCGGCAAGGCCCGACTGGCCACCACCGACGATGACAACTGGGTCTATGGAGGTGTTCATGGCCGCGAACATATCATCACATCGGGATATGACGAAATGATGATTCGAGCTAGGGTAGGGCCAGATGGGAAGGGGAAGGGCATGGCTAAGCCGTTGACAGCACCCGGCGACAAGACGTCTCGGCGCGGGCCCGGCTGCGGTGAGGGGCTGGTCGAGCTCAACCCCACCACGCATGAGTTCCTCAAAGCACTGGCCAGCCCGACGCGACAGCGCATCATGCTGCTGTTCGCCAAAGGGGCGGAACTCTCCGTCAACGAGGTCGCCGAACGCGTCGGCATCGGCCAGTCCACCGCCTCACAGCAACTCGCCCTGCTCCGCCGCGGAGGCATCGTCACCTCCCGCCGCGACGGCAAAACCGTGTTCTACAGCGCCGACCGCGACGGCACCACCGCAGCCCTCACCGACCTACAGACCTACCTCAAAAACTGCTGCTAACCCCTCTCCTCCCTCCAGGGGAACAACCTGTGCCACCAACCAGACAAACTGACCCAACAAGCCAGACCTTGACCAGGCCGATCGGACTGCGGCTGTCGGTGCCTACATCGGCGCGGCGTACTGGTTCACATCCTCGATCTCGTTCGCCAACCCCGCCGTCGCCCTCGGCCGCGCCGTCGCCGACACCTTCGCCGTCATCGTGCCCGCCTCGGCCCCAACGTTCATCGGCGCAGCAACTCGACGGCTGGCCGCGGTCGCGGCGATCGCCTGGTGGTACCCCTACGCTGGCCGCGCCGCCGACACCCTCGTGGGTTCGCATGCCGACCAGGAGACAGCCCCCGATGACAACAGCATCCGGCCCGCGAGCAGCGATAGTCGCGATGACCGACCACCACGCCAGGCAGGTCCTCGACATCTACCGGCTCGGTATCGCCACCGGCCACGCCACGTTCGAAACCGAACCCCCCAGCTGGGAAGAGTTCACTGCCACCCGCCTGCCCGAGCACCGCCTGGTCGCCATCGACCCAGCCGGCCGGGTACTCGGCTGGGTGGCCTGCGCCACGGTGTCGGACCGGTGCGTCTACGCGGGCGTGGTCGAACATTCGGTCTACGTCCACCCCGACGCCCGCGGCCGCGGCATCGGTCGTGCCCTCCTCGACACCCTGATCGACTCCACCGAGCGGGTCGGGATCTGGACCATCCAGTCCGGCGTGTTCCCCGAGAACACACCCAGCCTCACCCTGCACGCCTCCTGCGGCTTCCGCACAGTCGGCACCCGCCAACGCATCGGCCGCCACCACGGCATCTGGCGCGACGTCATCCTCATCGAACGCCGCAGCCCCACCATCACCTAACCAACGAAGCACGACCGTAGGTGACAACCCAGCGTCCTGCTCGTCTGCGTTCACAACGCCGGCCGGTCCCAGATGGCCGCCGGCTGGCTCCGAACCCTCCGATCAGATCAACCAGCCGCGGTCCAGGCCATGCGGGAAGTCGGTAACGACATCACCGCCGAGCAGCCCGAGAAACTCGACCACGCCCTGGGCAGCAAACGCAAGGATCCCCACGTGCCCCTTGACGAGACCGATTGAGGTGCACCCAGGGCACTCAAGGCAACCCGGCCCCGTTACGGGTGGTGGCTGCGGGTGTGCCCACTGATTGTCGGGGTTGGCTGGACCGGGCCGCCGCCGTGTGGCTCTGTGATGACCGCGCGCACCGCCGGGCCGATCACAAAGGTGGACATGGAGAACATCACGGCGAAGATCGCCAGGGCGATGCTCGGTGCCCACCAGGTGGTGAACCTGCGCCGCAGTCGGATCAACAGCGGGAGCATTGCGGCCAGGCCGAGCGCTGCGAACAGCACCGTGCGCCATGGACTCCTCCCCGGCCGGGCCGGAGGGCTGTTCAACTGTCACTGGGAGCCTTCCTGTCGCCACGGACCGCGCTGGCCAGCGGCTGGTCGGTACTGCCATACCAGGCGGGGTTCGTCGACGCCGCGCTGGTTTGCGATAGGTGTCGTAGCGGATCGGGCCGTCGCGATGCAGGCCAGCGGCGGCGCCGATCGGGTCAACGTTTTCTGCGGACCAGGCGAAGAACTCCAGTCCAGGGCCAGTGGCCATGCCGGGGTTCGCACGCATGATGATCCGACCATTTGGCGTGAGCCATCCGGCCACCCAGCGCAGCTGGTATTCGATGACGTCGCGGGTGCCGAAATTGAGGCTGCCCAAGGCGAGAATCACATCAATCGACCCAGGCCGGATCGGGGCGTCGCGCAGATCACAAACCACGTCCGCGGCCGGGTTGATCAGGTTTCGACAAGGGCGTACCCACTATGGCGGAATTCCGCTAACGGAGAGCACCACCGCTGCGGGTGGAAGAACCGCGCCACGTCTGCCCACAGCCGCGCCGCAGGGACGTCACCACCCGTCGCGAAGGGCGCACGGCGTTCAGACACGGTGGTGGCCATCCGTGCCGATCAGTGCCGACCGGTGCGTGTCAGAAGGCTCGCCGGCAGCGTCGACCAGCAACGTCAACGCGTCAATGACCTCCGCACGCCGGTCGGTGGGGATGTTGCGCAGCAGTTTGGCGAAGCGTCCCGCCCGAGCTGTTGCCAGCTCCCCAGCCGCGCGGCTGCCAGTCTCGGTCAGCTCAAGCCAGATCAGCCGGCCATCACCGGCGCGCTTGCCCCGTCTCACCCACCCCCGGCTGATCAGCTGGTTGACCAGCCGGCTGACGCTGCTTTTCTCCAACCTGAGTCGCCCGGCCAACTCCGTCTGCGTCATCGGCCCATCCCGGTCCAGCTCGGCCACCGCATGCGCCTCCGACACCGGCACCGACTCCCCGCAAGGTGTGCGGTCGGGCTGGTGCAAACCGAACGCCCGCACGAACGTTGCGATCCGGCTCTGCAACGCCAACACCTCGGCGTCGTCTCCCTCAGTCATAGGTTCGACCATACAACCAACTAGTTCGACGATACAACTACCTGCCGCGCAGAGGCGCCGCACTGCCTGAGCGGCGCCTCGCACCTCGCCAAGCGCGCGGACAGGGACTGACCGACAAACCAGAATCGCGACCTTGACGAGACCGATTGGGCTGCACCCCGGCGTTATGAACGCGAGTGGCCTCGATGAACCTCCACGGGGCTGCTCGCGTTCAGAGCTTGTCACCGTGCCCGCGCGGTCGCGAAGTTCCTTATTGGTGGTTCGATCCGCCGATGGCCGGTCCGGATGGCCATAGGCGGTGAGGTCGTCTGGGCTGAGCGACTCGCGGTAGACAAGGGTTGAGGACATTGTGGATCGTGTCGTGATCGGCGTTAGTGAGGCTCGCGAACCAGTCCAACCCGGCGGGGTAGCCACAGGTAGGTGCAACTGCGGGTTAACCCCGCGGTCGGTGAGGAAGTCAGAGCTCTAGCGTCGGTCCAGTACGGCCAGGGCGTGCGCCCGGCTGTTAACTCCTCAGTGATGTTGAACGGCGCCAAGGTGACCGGCCGACTGCCTCCCGGAGGAGTTGTCGATCGCGACGAAGGAAACCGGCATGCTGTCGTGGCCGGCTTCAACCTTGAGGTCTTCAACCCACCATTCACAGTCTCGCGGTCTGGTCGCCGCCAGTCGGTCCTGCGGATCTCGCCCAGCGAGGCAACGAAGGTCAGGCCTGTCCGCGAGCACCTCGACTACGACTCCTGGGACGCCGCGAGTTCCATGGCGAGGAACGCTAGTGGCTTCGCCCTAGCGGTATGGCCCCAGAAATCAGGTCGACGCTAGAGCGCCGCGGAGGAAGCGCTCGAAGCGATCGGCGACATCTTGGACGGTGACATCGGGGGGTCCGAAGTAGTTGGCGCTTTGAGTCCAGGAGTGGAGATCGGGCTCGACCCGGGCTGCGGCTACGAGGTCCCACCAGCCGCGATCAGTCAACGGTGCGCCGATCTGCGCCTCATACGCTTCCAACACCAGATCGCCGGCGTCCAGCCCGAGCACCAGCGCGACGTTGAGTCGACAGAAGCACACCTCGGCCGCTGGCTGACCAGCCGCCGCGAGGGTCCAGTCCACGACCCCACTGAGTCGGTCGCCGACGAACAGCGTGTTGTGCGGGGCGACACCCCAACCGTGCCCGCGGACGCAGGGCGGACCCGTGGCAGGCCGCGGTCGCAATCCAGCGGGCCCGGTTCATGCTCATGCTGTGCGCCCGGCAGATCGGCAAGTCCGAGCTGATCGCGGCGCTTGGCAAGCGGCTGGATGACATGCCGGTAGGAGGTGCCAAGGATCACCCTGGAGATCGTGGCCTGGCTCACCCCGAACTCGCCCGCCAGCGACGGCTGTGACTGTATGCAAGACGGGCAGTCGTGGCCAAGACGGCGCCGAGGCAGCGCACCGAGCCACGACCGAGCGGGAAGACCGACCCCTCGCGCTGTCAACGACAACAGCGGTAACTGCGCCGGATCGGTTATCGCCATGAACGCGGGCCCGGAATGCCTCCTACGTAGCAGGTTGCTGGATGGTCAACTGTCGTTGGTGGAAGTCGAAGTGCTGAGTGCCGAAGTGGTAGACCTCGAGCAGGCTCATCTTGTCCGTGAAGAACGGGTCCCAGTCGACGGGGAAGTGCATGCCCCGCGCCAGGGCTTCGTCAGTCTCGTCGTCGAGGTTGCGGTGTAATGCCGCCACCGTTCGGTCGAACTTCCTGGTCAGTCGCGGGCCGTGGAACACCAGTGCGCCACCGCACGAGCCGAGGTAGTTCACGACGTGGAACGGTTTCGTGGTGGCGCTGAGCATGCGGGCAAACCGCCGACTGAAACCGTCCGGCAGTCGTCCGAGTGTTCGCACCAGCGGTAGCAGTCTTCGGACGATCATGTAACCGAACAGCATGTGGAACAGCAACTGCTGGTTCGTCCACCGGGTTCCCTCGGAGGCGCGGTCGAGGGCGGCGGGCGATGCCTGCAACACCAGTGCGTGGAAGGTCGCGCGCGCCTGCTCCATCTCCGCATGTATTGCCTGCCGGTCCATCTGCGGCTCACTCACCCATCAGGTCCAAGCCCCGCCAGCCGCAGGGCTGGCCCCAGTCTGCGCCGACGGACTGGAGTGTCAAGCGTCCTCGGTCAGGCGCCCGCAACCGGCGCCAGGATGCTGGCGAGGCCGGTCAGGGCGTCGCTCACTACTCGGTAGTAGGTGAAGTTGCCGACCCGGCGTTCGGGGACGACCAGGCCCGCCGCGGCGAGTTTGCGCAGATGGTGAGTGATCGTCGGCTGGGTCAGCCCGAGCGGTTCGGTGAGGTCACAGGTGCATGCCTGCATACCCGGGCTGGCCAGCATCAGGGACAGCAGCCGTAGCCGGGTCGGGTCCGCGATCGCCTTGAGTCGTACGGCGAGTTCCTCGGCCTGCTCGGCGGTCAGCGGCGCAGCAGTGAGAGGAGGGCAGCAGGCGGCCGCGGGCGGCACGGGCTGGATCACGGGCAGCGGCTTCGGCATGCCACCCATAGTGCCACGAGATAGGCAGCCATCTATCAGCTCTCCGGTGGCGGTGGCGAGCACAGGGGTCGCCGAAGAAAATTGAGATAGACACTTGTCGATGCGCTTCACATAGACGAGTATCTATCTCGTGGCGCCGGGGCAGTCCGGCGCAGGCGAAGGAGAAGGCTCATGCACCCCATCGTGATCGAAGCCGTGGCGCAGGCTCAGCGGGACGACCTGTTCCGCGCCGCGGAGGCACGGCGCCGGCCGGCACGCCTCGCCCGCCCCAACGGTTCCCGGCGTGCCAGGTTAGCCGGTGTATCGGGTGGTCTCCTGCGGGCCGTGGTGGCCCGGCGGTCCTCTGCAGCCGGAAAGTCTCCCGTCCCCTGCTGCGTCTGACCGACGAGCACTCACATCGATTACACCGATCCAACCAGGAGCATCCATGTCTCGGCTGCAGCTGGCCCTCAACGTCAACGACATCGACGCGGCCGTGGAGTTCTACTCCACGTTGTTCGACACCGAGCCGGCCAAGCGCCGCCCCGGCTACGCCAACTTCGCGGTCGCCAACCCGCCACTGAAGCTGGTGCTGTTTGAGAACCCCGAAGCCACTGGCACCCTGAACCACCTCGGCGTCGAGCGGGAGTCGATGGAGGAGGTCGAGGAGCAGGCCAACCGGCTCGAGGCTGCCGGCCTGACCCTGGACACCGAAGGCGACGTCGTTTGTTGCTACGCCCGGCAGGACAAGCACTGGGTCACCGGCCCGGACGGGCAGCGCTGGGAGAACTACGTCGTTCTCGCCGACGCCGGGGCCGATCTGGAGGGTAAGAGGACGGGCGACCTCGCTACCGACGGCCAGGGCGCCGAGGAGAGCGAGTTCGTCGAGGCAGGTGACGGCGGCTGCTGCGGCGGTGAGGGCAACACCTCGACCGCCGAAGGAGGCCAGCTGACTGTCGGGCCGGTCAACCGCGCTGGAGCGTGCTGCGCCAGCCAGCAACTCAGTTCCGCTTCCCATCGATCGTCCAGCTGCAACGGGCCCGCCTCCTAGGCTAGGAGGCGGGCCCGTCTGACGTCCGTTCAGGAACGCGCGAAGACCGGGGCGTCAGCAGGGTCGCTTGCGAGTCTGCGCGGCGTCCGCGCCTGCCGCGAGCTGGGCAACCTGGCCGGCCAGGGTGTGCAGCACCTCAGGGCGCAGCCGGTAGTAGGTGAACCGGCCGCACGGTTCGGTCTCGACCACGCGCGCGTCCCGAAGCAGCCGCAGAGCGTTGCTCACGGTGGTCTGGCCGGCACCGGTCTCTTCGACCAGGTGACACGTGCACAGCTGCTCCCACGCGAGCAACTCCACGATGCGGCGGCGAAGCGGGTCGGCGAGCACCTTGAACAGGACGCCGATCGAGGCATCAGTATTTGGTGATGTCATCATCGCTCGACGCCGGATACGCGGCAGGGGTAGGTCGCTCTGTCAATGATTCTGTCAATGAAACAGGGCCGCAGCAGGCCGGTCATGGCAGCTCAGGCAGGTGAACGTGCAGGTCAACACGCGTGAAGCTGATCATGGTTGGCGCAGCGCCGCTCTTGTAATCGGGCGGTTAGGGTTCGATCCCCAGGCGGCCCACCGCTTCTCACCTGCAGAAATCCTTGCGACAGCGGCAGAAGTGCTCGACCATCTGTCAGCGAGCGCCATGGTGGCGAAGCGTGGCCCGGCACGACGTACGCGTGGCTTCGTCCGATGTGACAACTCGTTCAGGCCTCGGACCGGACCACTGACGCCAAAGACCCGCCTACCTCGCCGAGTAGAACTCGCGACCGGCCGCGAGGTCGAGATTTGTACGCGACTGTTCGCGAAGGTCGATCAGCAGCGCGCCCGCTCGATGAAGGTGACTCTTGGCTACCCCAACGAGGCCTGGCAGCGGGTCACGAAGCCGATGAGCGGGCGCTGGAGGGATACTGCGCCTACCGACCGTTAGCATCCGATCTGCGCCATGCGGGGAATTCACCAGCCGAGATCGGCCAGCCGTGGACGTACCCGGTCGAGGACGTGGCGACACAGCCGGTCGGCTCGCCACCTCGTGCCGATGCGTGGCGCGGCCTGGAGCCAGTCGCCGATGTCCCACAGTGCGCGGCAGGCCGCAAAGGCTGGCAGGGCACGCCGCTCGTCGGTGGAGAGTGGGCGGAGGCCCTCGTAGCTGTCGATGTACGCCGTCCAGCGCTGCCAATCGTCGGGCGTCGCCTGGGGTTGTGGGTAGCGCGAAACCAGGTCGTAGGCTCGCCAGCCGTAGCCGCAGTGGTCGAAGTCGAAGAACACGAACTCACCCGCGGACGTGACGTAGATGTTGTCGTCGTGGATGTCGGCGTGGATGGGGCCGTAGCCGGCTGGATCGGGGTCCAGCTCGGCGAGAAGGATCTTCAGCTTTCCCGCGACGGCCTCGATCTCCGCGTAGTGCGGGTCGTCGGGTGCGCGGTGTGCGTCGATCGCGGCCAGCGGCATGTCGAGGAGAATCGCGGCGTCAAGGTGGTAGCGGCCACGCGTCGGCTCGAAGGCGTCCATGGCGTCGTGGAGGCGCGCCACCTGCGCTCCCAGTGCCCGGAGCTCGTCGAGGGTCATCGGCCGCTCGCTTCCCGGCCGGCCGGGTGCGAAGTCGAACAGCGCATAGAACCGGTTGCCCTCGGGGGCGTCGAGCCTGCCCGCGAGTTCACCGGTCGTCCGCCGGGAGGGCTGCGCCACCCCGATGCCGGCCGCCGCGAGATGCTCCAGGAGCTCGAGCTCGAAGAGCAGATCGGAGTCCGACCGCAGCCAGTACTTGTCGTGGGTGTAGACCCGAAGGACTCGTCGCGCACCCGTGCCGTCGGTGACGAGATAGGTGTCGTTGAAGCCGCGCTGCAGCAGCCGCGCCGTGACCGGCACCACCAGGTCGTAGTCCCTCGCGACCACCGTTGCCAGGTCGTCGGGATGGAGCAGCGAGCAGACCACGCGCATGAGCCGCGACGATACAGGATTCACTCGCCAAGCGGCTCCAGCCAGGGATGCAACGCCTAGATGGTGGTCGTCCTCGTACCCGCCCAAGCGGCAGGTCGTCGTGCGCGTGCTGCGTCAATCAGGTCGCCAGAAGCCTTCAGCAGCACAGCTCCCAGGGCGGCCGTTAGGCCGGCTGAGATCCAGGTTCAGAAGCTCCCTGAGCTACTCGAAGGCCGGCTCCCACAATGAGTGGCGCATCCGCCAGATAAACGCGGAGCCGATCGACACACGCTCAATGCCTGTCCAGGTCGTGATAACTGAATCTCGTGGTGTGGCCGCCCTTCTTAGCATGCGGCCATGGAGACGGGTGACCAGTTCGCAGATCCGTCCGTCGTCGCGGCGTACGCACACGCCCACCGATCCCGGCGCCCGTCCTTGACCGCTTGGTCGCGGTGGACCCGTCGCCAGCCGTGATCGCGGAGGGCTCTCTCAACGGGGTTGTCAACGAACCACAGTCATGAGCTGCCCAAAGTGCCATTCCTGACAGGGCCATGGCTAGCGTCGTCGCAGGTCAGCAACGTGTGGATGATGGCCGTCGCCTTTTGGATCTGATGATGAGGGGTCCGAGTCAGCGCGTCAGTCGCAGCGACCGCAGAATGCCTACCCTTTCCGGTCTGGCGCCGTCGCGGTAGGCCAGGTCATGTCGACGGCGAAGAATCCCGGTTGGGTCGACCTGGTCGGGTCATCTTGCTGGCGAGGATGTTGGCCGCGCGTTTGTCGGACTCGGGGACCCAGGCTGCGTAGACCCGCAGGGTGGTTGTACCGCCTCCGGCGTGTCCGAGCCGGCCGGCAACTGTTCGCAGGTCGACGCCCCCGGCTAGGAGTTCGGTTGCGGAGTAGTGCCGCGGGGCGTGGAGGTGGCTGTCGATTCCTTCGGCTGCGCAGGTTGCGGCGTAGCGGTGGCTGACGGCATCGGGATTGCACGGTCGGCTGTGGTCGGGCTGGTAGGAGAAGACGTACGCGTCATTATCTGGTTCGAGGCCGAGGGCATGGACGCGTTCCTCGTAGCGCTCGTGATGCGCGCGTAGGAGCTCACAGGTGTCTTCGCCGAGGGAGATCCGGCGAATCTGATGGGTTTTGGGGTCCTTCTCGATCCCGTCGACGTAGTTTCGGCGGATCTCCAGAACTCCCACGTCGAGGTGGACGTCACGCCATCGCAGTGCGACGAGTTCACCTCGTCGGATACCTGTCACCATGACGAGCCAGACGAGGGTGCCCCATGCTTCGTCCTTGTCCCAGGCCGCGGCCACGATTGTGGCGGCCTCCGCCGCCGACGGGGGTGATGGTTTTGGTCGGGGGAGGCGCGGCTTCTTTGCGACGGAGGCGGGGTTGGTTGGGATCCAGTCCCAGCGGACCGCGGTGCTTAATGCGCCGCTGATGATGAAGTGCAGCTGCCGGACAGTGGATGCCGCTAACGGCGTGCACACATGGGGCTTGCAGTCGATCACCCGGCAGCGCACAGCGGCGCAGTCGTGATCTCGTTTGCGACGGTGACGTACCTCGCCGCATTCGTGTGGCCCGTCCACGGCATGCTCGACATACGGTTTCCCGGCGCACCGCCGTCGGCAACGACGTAGCTGCGCATAGAACTGCTCGAGTGTCTGGGCGCTGAGCTTCGCGATAGGGACGTCGCCAATCGCGGGCTTGATCATCCGATCGGCGTACTCCCGGTACTTGTTCAGCGTTACCGGATCGGCTTCGTGCACCTCGAACCAGGCATCGAGTGTGTAGGCCAGCGTCGCCTTCCCGTCGCCTTCGTTGATGCGGTGCGCTGCCGATCAACCTGCGCCAGCAGCCGGGTCCGGATCTTCTCGACCTCGCGCTCGTCACGGGTCGACTCGGTGAGGTAGGTGTCTTGCCAGTCAGCGGATCCGGTCCGGCGTAGACCAACACCTGGTAGGAGTTACCCCGCTTGCGGACGAAACCTCGCGTACGCCGCTGGGAGCCAGCTTTCGCCACCATGCCGACAGTCTAGTCATTGACATTGCCATTGACAGGCTCTGCAACATGCCCGGACTCCGGTGGGGATCTGCCCAGGTCAGACGGGGTAGGGCGGGCGGGACTCGAACCCGCGACCCAGGGATTATGAGTCCCATGCTCTAACCGGCTGAGCTACCGCCCCCAGCAGACCGCTGCACGTTGTCGCGCGATGAGCCTAGCCGTCGCTGCCCTCGCCGCGCTCAACCGGGCCCACCACTGACCCGAGTCTGCCAACTACAGCCTGACACCTTCTGTACGCCGACCTGCTGTGCCACCGTGTGATCAACAACTCGCCGTTCGGGACGTCGCCGTGACGCCCGGGCGACCCGGTCTCGCAGGGGGAGGTGGCAGCGTGTCCACTGGCTCGGCAGCGGCCAGGGGTTCCGCGACGTTCGCGGGATCCGCGGTGCGGATTATGTACGTCCGTCACGGCGAGGACGTCGCGACCGCTTTGCGCCACCTGTCGCACCGGGCGGTGGAGCACCCACTGACGGACAACGGTCGCGAGCAGGCTCAGCGGCTCGCAAAGACCCTTGCCACGCAGGGCTGGCAGTTCGACGAGGAGATCATCACGTCCCCAGCACGTTCTGCCTGGGAGACCGCCCAGATCCTCGCCTCCACGCTCGGCCTGCGCGTCCTGACCGACGAACGCCTGCGCGAGATCGACGTCGGCAGCCTTGACGGGCGTGGTGACGCCGAGGCGTGGGAGGCGTACATCGAGATCATGCGCCGCTGGTCGGCCGGCGAGTGGTCGCGGAGGTTCCCCGAGGGGGAGAACCTCCGCAACCTCGCGAGCCGGCTGCGCGGGGTCCTGCTCGGCGTGGCAGCGACCGCGGCAAGCAGGGGGTCGGCAATACCGAACATTTCGACGACGCGTACCCCGCCGACGGTGCTCCTCGTGGGCCATGGCGGAGGGTTCCGGGCCGCTCTGCCGTACCTGGTCGCCAACGTCGCCGATGCCTACCCACACGACGACCTGGCCGGCTGCTCGGTGTCGCTCATCCAGGCGACGCCGGCCTCCCGCCCCTCTGTCCTGCGGCTACTCGGCTGGGGCCTTACGACGTCCGCCGTGCTCGAGCGCTGACGGGACAGCAACAGCGACAGGCGGGCAGTTGATCAGTTGCCGCTGCGGATCATGGCGCGGATGCCGACGGTCAGCCCGACGGCGGCGGTGGCAAGTGCCGCGACCCAGCCCAACGCCACCGTTGAGGAGACGAGTTCACCTTCGAACAACGCGCGTTCAGCGTCAACGACGTACGCGAGCGGATTGAACCCCGCCGCCACCCGCATCCAGCCCGGCCCGGTCTCGAGCGGGAGCAGCATGCCGGAGAGGATCATGAGCGGGAAGATCAGCGTCTGCTGGACCACCCAGAACATCCACTCCTGTTTGCGTACGGCGATCGCGAGCGCGTAGCTGAAGGAGCCGAGCCCGATGCCGAAGACCGCCAGCATCGCGAGACCGGCGAGGGCGCCCGCGGGGTAGAGCCGGAAGCCGAACGGCATCATCACCGCGATGATGATGACCGCCTGCCCGGCCAGCGGCACCATCTCCTTGAGCGAACGACCGATCAGGAGCGAGGGCCGGGACAGCGGCGTGACCAACATGCGTTCGTGCGCACCGGTCTGGAACTCGAAGAGCAGGTTCGAGCCGGTCGCCGACGTACCGAAGAGGGCGGTCATCACCAGGATCGCCGGCACGAACCACTGCCACACATTGCCCCCGATCGTGCCGCCGGCCTGCCCACCGAGTGAGCCGACGAGCAGCGGACCGAAGAGCGCGAGAAACACCAGCGGCTGGATCATGCCGAAGACCAGAGAGAACGGATCTCGCAGCACCGGTCGGAGTTCGCGCATCATCACGATGCCGGTGTCGCGGAGAAGATTTCGCTGTGCCGGCCGCGGGAGCGTCTTACGCGTCCGAGCCGGCGACGGGGCGGGTGCGGGTGCGGGTGCGGGTGCGCTGGCAGTACTCATGCGGCGTCCTTTCGGGGAGCGGAGTCGGGGGCGGCGGTCGACTGGTCGGATCCGGCCTCGCGCAGGCTGCGCCCGGTGAGCGTGAGGAACACGTCGTCGAGCGTGGGCCGGTGGACCTGCGCCGTTGTGATGCGTACGCCGGACTGCTCGGCCGCGCGCATCAGTTCCGGTAACGCACCCGGCCCGTCGCTCACCCGCGCCTCGACCCGCGCGGCCGCCCCGTCCGTAACGAGGTCGCGGGCGCCTGGTAGCTGGGACGCGAGCTGAGCAAGCCGGTGCGCGGCATCCTCAGTGGTCGTCACGACGATCCGGTCACCGGCGAGGTTCGCCTTGAGCGTCTCCGCGGTGTCGTCCGCGATCACCTCGCCGTGGTCGACGATGACGACCCGCTCGGCCATCGAGTCGGCCTCGTCCAGATAGTGGGTGGTGAGCACGATCGTCATGTCGTACGCCGTGCGCATCGCGAGGATGTGCTCCCAGAGGTTCGCGCGGTTCTGCGGGTCGAGACCAGTGGACGGCTCGTCGAGGAAGAGCAGCGACGGAGCGTGCACCAGTCCCATCGCGACGTCGAGACGCCGGCGCTGCCCACCGGACAGGTCCGAGACCTTACGCGCGGTGAGTTCCTTGAGATCGAGGGCTTCGAGGAGTTCATCGCACCGCTGGCGGGCCGCGCGCCGATCCAGGCCGTAGATCACGCCCTGGCTGTACAACTCGTCGCGGACCCGCTGCGTGTGACCCGCGCCGTTGCCCTGACCGACGTACCCGATCTGCCGGCGTACCTCCGCGGGCTCGGCGACGACATCGTGACCGGCGACCGTGGCGGTACCCGAGGTCGGCGGGATCAGGGTGGTGAGCATGCGCATCGTGGTCGTCTTGCCGGCGCCGTTGGGGCCGAGTACGGCGACCAGTTCGCCGGGTTCGATCTCCAGGCTGATGCCCCTGACCGCGTGCACGGTCTGGGTACGGCTCACCACGAAGTCCTTGGTGAGCGAGCGGGTACGAATCACGGGTTCTCCCAGGTAGATCAGGGCTGTGCTGCGAACGTGGCCGACATTCGCAGGCGTAGCGGTCAGCTTCTGTCCGCTACCTGTGGAACCCTTGGGCTCATGCTCGAGACCTCGGCACGACTGCTCGCGCTCCTGTCGCTGCTCCAGACCCGGCGCGACTGGCCCGGTGACGCGCTCGCGGAGCGCCTCAAGGTCAGCGCCCGCACGGTGCGCCGCGACGTCGACCGCCTCCGCGAACTCGGCTATCCGGTCAGCGCGACCAGGGGGCCCGAAGGCGGCTACCGCCTCGACGCCGGCTCGGAGCTTCCGCCGCTGCTCTTCGATGACGAGCAGGCGGTGGCGGTGGCCGTGGCCCTGCAGACCGCGACGTCGAGCGTGGTCGGGATCGAGGACGCCGCGCTACGGGCCCTCGCGACCGTACGCCAGGTGATGCCCGCCCGGCTGCGGCATCGGGTCGACGCGCTGCAGGTCACCACGGTCAGCCGGGGCAGCGGCAGCGTTCGGGAGCGTCCGCGCGTCGACACCGAGCACCTCCTCGCGATCGGGACCGCCGTGCGCGCGCGTGAGGTGCTGAGGTTCGACTACGACGGGGGTTCGGGGGAGGTGGTGCGCTCCGCCGCCGGGGAGTTCCGCCCGCCGCGACGAGTGGAGCCGCACCACCTCGTGACGTGGGGCGGGCGGTGGTATCTGATCGCGTGGGACGTCGATCGGGCTGACTGGCGTACGTTCCGGGTCGACCGGATGACACCGCGTACGCCGACGGGGCCGAGGTTCACTTCGCGCGAGCTGCCGGCACCCGACGTCGCGACCTACATCGCGCGGCAGTTCGAACGCAACGAATGGTCGTGCCAGGGCGAGCTGATCCTGCACGCGCCGGCCGCGGTCGTCGCCCGGTGGGTACGCGAGCAGGGAGTTGTCGAGGAGTTGGGGCCGGACCGGTGCCGCGTGATTGCCGGCTCATGGTCGTGGGTCGGGCTCGCGGCCTGGATGGGGTTGTTCGACGTCGACCTGGAGATCGTCGGGCCGGACGAGCTGCGCGAGGCCGCCGCCCGGCTCGGCCAGCGCTACACCGCGGCGGCGGAGGCAGACGGTCAGTTTCCTTCGGCAGAGGTCGGGGAGGAGCGCAGGAGCTGAACCGGGCAGGAGCGGGGCAGTACCTCGTTACGCAGGAACGCCATGGGGAAGTTGATCAACGGTCCGCAAAACGGGCACTTCCCGCAGTGGGTGTCCGAATTCGAGACCGTTGATCAACTTCACTCCGACAACTACAGCAGCCAGTCGGAACGCCGCTACGGACGGGGCAGGTTGCGCAGGTTGGCCCGCGCGAAGCCGAGCATCTTGCCGACCCCGCCACTCAGGACGATCTTGCCAGCGGCCAGGGCAAAGCCCTTCATCTGTGCGGCGGTGAGCCGCGGTGGAAGGGAGATCGCGTTCGGGTCGGTGACGAGGTCCACCAGGACCGGCCCGGGCCGGGACAACGCGTCCGTGAGGGACGAGCGAATCAGTCCCGGTTTCTCGACCCGGATCGCCGGAATACCCATGGCTTCGGCGATCGCGGCATAGTCGACCGGCAGGTGGTCGGTCTGGTAGTCGGGCAACCCGTCCACCAGCATCTCCAGCTTGACCATGCCGAGCGAGGAGTTGTTGAACGTCACGATCTTCACCGGCAGGTCGTGGAGTCGCACGGTGAGCAGCTCGCCCAGCAACATGCCCAGGCCGCCGTCACCTGACATCGAGATGACCTGCCGGCCGGGGTAGGCGAACTGCGCGCCGATCGCGTGCGGCAGCGCGTTCGCCATCGTGCCGTGGAGGAACGAACCAATCACCCGCCGGCGGCCGTTCGGCGTGATGTACCGCGCCGCCCACACGTTGTTCATGCCGGTGTCCACGGTGAAGATCGCGTCGTCGGCGGCAACGTCGTCGAGGATGCTGGCGGCATACTCCGGATGGATCGGCACATGGTGTTCGACGTCTCGGGTGTACGCGTCAACGACTTTCTCGAGGCTGCGGGTGTGTTCGCGAAGCATTCGATCGAGGTAGGTACGGTCAGACTTCTGGTTGACCAGCGGGAGCACCACCCGCAAGGTTTCCTTGACATCGCCGTGCACGGCCAGGTCGAGGGCGGTACGCCGTCCGAGGTGGGTGGGGTCGTGGTCCACCTGGACGGTGCGCTCCTGGGGCAGGAACGTGTCGTAGGGAAAGTCGGTGCCGAGCAGCACGATCAGCTCGGCCGCGGACATCGCGTCATAGCAGGCGCCGTACCCGAGCAAGCCGCTCATGCCCACGTCGTAAGGATTGTCGTACTGGATCCATTCCTTTCCGCGCAGGCTGTGCCCGATGGGCGCCAGGACCTTGCCCGCAAGGCTCATCACCTCGGCGTGCGCGCCGCGTACGCCGGCACCGGCGAACACCATCACCGTCGACGCCGCGTTCAGGGCGTCGGCCAGCGCCTCGATCTGCGCCGTCGGCGGCGTGACAACTCCCTTCTCCACAAGGAAGTTGCTCTTGCCGGTCGGCTGCTCCGCGTCCCGGTGCGCGACGTCGCCTGGCATCACGATCACTGACACCCCGCCTTTTCCCAATGCCTGTTGGATCGCGATCCGCAGCATCCGTGGCATCTGGGAGGGCTGGCTGATCATGTCGCAGTAGTGGCTGCAGTCGACGAACACGCGTTCTGGATGGGTTTCCTGGAAGAACCCGCTGCCGATCTGCTCGGAGGAGATGTGTGAGGCGAGGGCGAGGACGGGCGCTCCGGTGCGGTGCGCGTCGTAGAGCCCCTGAATCAGGTGGGTGTTGCCTGGGCCGCAGCTTCCGGCGCACACTGCGAGGCGATCGGTGAGCTGCGCCTCGGCTGCCGCGGCGAAGGCGCCGGCCTCTTCGTTGCGCACGTGCACCCAGTCGATGCCCGCCGTGCGGCGTACCGCGTCGACGATCGGATTGAGGCTGTCGCCGACCACGCCGTAGATCCGCGCGACCCCAGCCTGCCGCAGGACCCGCACAAACTGCTCAGCCACCGACGTACCGACCATGGCCGGTCCCCTTCGCGCTCACGTCACCTGACCTGGTGCGTCAGCCATCGACACTCGTCCCACAGTACGACCCGAGCGTGGGCGGTCTGTCAGCTGAAGGCGGCCAGTCCGGCCTGCCAGGCGGCATCAAGATCAGCGGTCGAGGGGAACCGGTTGTCGATCTCCAACGAGACCATGCCGTGCGCGAACGCCCACATGGCGCGGGCGCGTGCCTCGTCGTACTCGACGGCCTCGAGGAGGGGGAGCGCGGACCGGTTTTCGAGGTCGTCGGGCAGGAGATCCCGGCGCAGCGGCCGGTAGTTCATGAGCCGGTACAGATGCGGGTGGTCGACGGCATAGCGCCGGTACGCGCGGGCGACCGCGGCCAGCCTCACCGTGGGACTGGCGGCGTTCGCGGAGGCGGCCTCCATCGCCTCGGCCAGCTCGGTGAAGGCGTCCGCGACGAGCTGGGCCTCCAGGGCGGTCTTGTCCGGGAGGTGCTTGTACAGCGACGGAGCCTTGATGCCGAGGGCCTCGCCGATCCGGCGCATGGTGAGCGCGTCGGGTCCCTCGGCCTCCAGAAGGTGCCGGGCGGCATCGGCGATCTGGCGGCGGCGGGCGGGTAGCTGAACCTGCGGCGTCTCAGCCACGGACGAAGCCTTCCTTGGTGCGCAGGCCGTAGCCGGCGATGCGATCGACCGCGATGTGCAGCATCCAGGCCAGCAGGAACGTGAAAAGCGCGGGCCAGTCGACGATACCCACGCTGTAGACGAGCGCGATGGCCAGCGGGACCCAGGTGCGGTGGAGTGCGTTGTAGTACGGCACCGCTCTGGGCGCGAGCTGCCCACGACGCAACTTTTCCTTGACACCCACGGCTGCCAGGAAGGTGAGGTCGGGCGCGATCAGGCCGCCGATGAGCGCCAGCCAGACTCCGGTGCCGTACTTAACGGCCTCGAAGAGGGCGAAGGCGAGGAGGAACGCCGCCCAGCTGGCCCAGGCCACCCGGCGGGCGATGGCAGCAGGGCGCCGGCTGGTCGATGGGGCGTTGGGGGTGCTGGTCATGGGTGTCCCTCCTGGCTAATGGCGTTAGCCACACCGTAGGCTAACGGTGTTAGCCAGGTCAAGCGCCAGCGCGGGCCCTAGGCCGCCGCCGCGGACAGGGGCGATCATGATGGCTATGACGACGGCTGAGGAGTATGCGGAGTTCGGTGCGCGCGAGGCGCGCGGTGTGTCGCCGGCGTACGAGCGCCTGGCGCTCGCGGTGTCGCGCGATGAGGAGGTGCTCGCGCTGCTCGACGGACTCCCGGCCAGCAAGCGACAGCCGAACCTGCTGTTCGGCGTCGTACGGTTCCTCGGGGGTCCGGTGGAGGATCCGGCCGGCTTCCACGAGTTCACGGTGGCCAACTGGCCGGTGATCGCGGCCGAGATGCGCGCTCGCGCCACGCAGACGAACGAGGCCGGGCGGTGTGCGGTGCTCCTGCCGGTGCTCGCCGCGCTGCCGCAGCCGTTGGCCCTGCTCGAGGTCGGCGCGTCGGCTGGGTTGTGCCTGTATCCCGACCGGTACGCCTACCGCTACGGCGACCACCTGGTGGGTTCTGGTGAACCGGTCCTGGAATGCGCGGCGACCGGGATGGCGCCGCCGGGCAGCTTTCCCTCGGTGGTGTGGCGCGCCGGACTGGATCTGAATCCGCTCGACGTGACGGATCCCGCGGATGTCGCCTGGCTGGACGCTCTCATCTGGCCGGAGCACGCGCACCGCCGCGCCCGGCTGCGGGCCGCGGCCGCGATCGGCGCGGTCGAGCCGCCGTTACTCGTGCGCGGTGACGTGGTGGACGACCTGCCGGCGCTGGCCGCGAAGGCGCCAGAGGGCGCGACGCTGGTGGTGTTCCATACCTCCGTGATGTACCAGGTGCCGGCGCCGCGGCGGCAGGCGTTCGTCGAGGTGGTGCGCGACCTGCCTGGGCACTGGATCGCGAACGAAGCTCCGGGCGTGCTGAGCTACGACCGTCTGCCGGCGCCGCCGGACGGTGCGTTGTACAACGTGCTCGCGCTGGACGGGACACCGCTCGCCTGGACCCGATCGCACGGGCAGGCGATGAGTTGGTTCGCGTAGCTGCCACTGCCAGGAAGGGCATCCCTGTGGGCCGCGACCTTGTCGCCTTACCCAAGGCGCATCTGCACCTCCATCTGGATGGTGCGATCCGACCGTCGACGCTGCTGGAGCTGGCGGACGTGGCTGGGCTGACGATCCGCCCGCTCCCCGCGACGTACAACTCATCCGACGTGGACGTGCGGCCGCTTGGCGCGGTCCGTCTCCGTACGCCGGAGGACCTCCCGGGTGACTGGTGCCACCTCGCCGACGCCGAAGAGCAGGAACCGCAGAACTTCCAGGATCGGATGCCCTTCAGACCACTCGAAGTAGATGTGCGGACGGACCCCGGTCTGATCTTGAATGTGCAGCAATAGCGCCACGAGTGCGTTGGGAACGGTCGAGCTCTCCATCGTGAGTACGCGGTACCTGTTGTGCATGACCGTGCCGTGCACGTCGAGCTGCGACTCGAACTCGGATGGATCCCGCACGGTGACCTCGACGAAAAGGATTCCGCTCGCGTCCGGTAGGTCGTTGTCCTGGCGGATCTGTTCGATCTTGTTGCTGTACTCCCGCAGGTCCCGTGGGCCGGGTTCGTTCGCGACGAGCCGGATGGTGCGGCGTGCGCAGTCGCGGACGAACATCTGCGCCTTCTCGTCGAGCTGGACCTGGGTGACGCGGAGCTCGAACGCCCGTGACACCCGAGAGGCGAAGGAGACCAGCAGAATCGCTGCGACGAACGCTGCCCCGATCTTCACGCCTTCCGGACGCTGGGCGATGTTCGCGGCCGTCGTGTAGATGAGCACGGCCGACACGAACGCGAAGGCGACCGTCCTGTGCCGCTCGCCGGCTCGCCGGGCTGCCAGGGTGACAGCGATCGCCGCCGAGGTGATGAGCACCAAAACCCCCGTCGCGTACGCCCCAGCCTGCGCGTCCACGCTGGCACCGAATATCCCGGTGAGGAGGAACGCCGTTGCGGTGAGGACCAGCACCAGTGGACGTACCGCCCTCGCCCAGTCAGGCGCCATGCCGTAACGCGGGAGGTACCGCGGGATGAGGTTCAGCAGGCCTGCCATCGCCGACGCTCCCGCGAACCACAGGATCGCGATGGTGCTGATGTCGTACACGCTGCCGAACACGTTCCCGAGATACAGATGCGCGAGGTACGCCAGCGCCCGCCCGTTCGCTGGACCACCGGGCTGGAAGTCTTTCAGTGGGATCAGCAACGTGGTTACCACGCTGCTCAGAATGAGGAACACGCTCATGATTCCGGCCGCGGCGGTGAGCAGCTTCCTCGTCCCAGCGATACGGCCCGTCGGGTGTTCCTCGGTCTCGCCCGGTGCGCCCTTCACGTGCGGCATGACCGCGACCCCGGTCTCGAATCCCGACAAGCCCAGGGCCAGCTTGGGGAAGACGAGCAACGCCGCTGCGATCATGAGGGCCGGATTCCCATGCTGCACGGTGAGAAGGTTCGCCCACGCCGTCACCAGACTTGGCGCCGTGACCACCTTCCAGAGTGCGACGAGGACGACGACGAGGTTCAAGGACAGGTACGTCGCCACGAGTACGACCGCGACACCGATCGCCTCGGTGAATCCCCTGAGGAAGACGGCGCCCAGCAGACTGAGCAGCGCCAGCGTGATCGCGACCTCGTGGCCGTGGAAACCCGTTGGCGTATAGGGGTTCTGCACGATATGCGCGGTCGCGTCAGCGGCCGACAGCGTCATCGTGATCATGAAGTCCGTGGCGGCGAATCCCAGTAACGCCAGAACGAACAGCTTGCCCTTCCAGTACGACAGCAGCCGCTCCAGCATGGCGATGGAGCCCTCGCCGTGCGGGCTTTCCTTCGCCACCCGGCGGTAGACCGGTAGCGCACCGAAAACAGTCAGCGCGACCAGGATCACGGTCGCGATGGGCGACAACAGCCCGGCGGCGAGGACGGCGATACCGGGTTGATAACCCAATGTCGAGAAATAGTCGACCCCGGTGAGGCACATCACCTTCCACCAGGAGTGACCGACTACGCCGGCTGGTTGCGCGTGCGGCCCGAGATGTTGCGTAGGCGGACCACTCAGTCCCTCCAGCAACCAGGTCCGGAAGGATCGACGCTCGGCCAAGCCCTCCGGCACCGGTGTCGACATGACATTCCGCCTCCGGTCACGATCTCGATCGTCTCCGCGAGGTCAGGGTGACGAAACCGTTGAGCCGAGTCTCCAAGGTGCCTTCCCCTGAAAGCCTAGCCGCGCCTCACCACCCCGGCCCGTACGCGGTCGGCGCCGAAACCCGCTTCGTTCACCAGTTGTACTTCGGGTGGTCTGCCAGCGCTCTCCTGCCTGAATGCCTTGCCTTGCCTGGCGTTCGGGCGGTCGCCATGTGTCCGCTCTAGCGTGCCGGGTGGTTCCCAGGACCCTGGAGAGGACACGATGAAGAGCGAACGAACGCGGCATTGGGGTGGGCGTTGGCGGCAGTACGCCGTGGTTACGGGGCTGGTGTGCGCGGGGGTGGTGGGATCGCTTGCCCATCCGGCGACGATGACGGCGGCCGCGGCGGCCGGCGGTCCGGCGTTCTCGCTGGGTGAGGGGCAGGCCGTTCGTGGGCAGCTGAGTGTCTATGTGGGCGGCGGATCTGACCTGCAAGTCAACCTTGACGAGCGGCCTGTCGCGACTCAGCCGGAGCCGAGCCTGCCGGCCACGGTGTTGTTCGAGGCTGACGGTGTCCAGAGCGGTTCCCAGCGACTCCTGAACTCGGTCTGGGTGAACGGCACGATGGTGTCGCTGATCAGCGAGGACGCGTTCGGGTACGCGACCGTGGCCGTTCCGGTGCCGGCGGGTGCCCTCGGCGAGGGCGCGAACGTGGTGACAATCCGCTCAGGGAGTTCGGTGTCGCCGACCGACCTGACGAAGAACCACGACGACTTCACCATTCGCAACGTGCGCCTGCGTCTTCTCGGTGGGAACGACCTCCAGGATCCGTCCGTACCCAGCAGCAAGGTGTTGCCGATCGGGGACGGCTATCCAGGCGGCAACGCCACCGAGGAGCAGGTCACCCGGAACTTCAGCATGAGCGTCCCCGCCGACGAGGTGCGGGGCGTGTCGTACGCCGTGGACACCCACCAACTCACCGACGGCCCGCACACGTTGGCGGCGACCGCGGCCGACGGACAGTCGGCGCGCGTCGGCTTCCGGGTCGACAACACCCCACCGGTGATCAGCTCCACCTCGCCGGCGGCTGGAGAGCGGATCGGGAACGGCGACCTGGTGGTCGGCGTCGACGCGACCGATGCCGTCTCCGGAGTGGCCGGCGCGACCGCGGTCCTCGATGGCCGGGCGATTCCGGTGCCCAACAGGTTCCCGGTCGAGAACATCCCGGCAGGCGACCACACCCTCGCTGTGACGGTGAAGGACAAGGCGGGCAACAGCGATTCTCGAACGGTGCGGTTCACCACCACGGAGGTGCCGATTCCACGGGGTGCCTATGACCGCGGTCAGGTGTACGACGGGGACTCCTCCGGTGAGGACGCGCCGGTGCTGGTCGCCGCCGGCGACATCGCCTGCGCCGCGACCAGCAGGGTGACCCGGACCGCCTGCCACCAGGCGGGCACGGCCACGCTCGTCCAAGCGCAGGAGCCCGACGCGGTGGCGATGCTCGCCGACGGGCAGTACGACGTCGGGACGCTGGAGGCGTACCGATCCTCGTACGACAAGTCGTGGGGAGCGTTCAAGGACATCACCTACCCCGCGGTGGGCAACCACGAGTACGCACAGGCGTACTACCCGGGCGCCCGCGCGGACGGCTACTTCGACTACTTCAACGGCGTCGGCGCGGCGAGTGGCCCGGCCGGTGATCGGCAGCGCGGCTACTACTCCTACGACCTCGGCCGCTGGCATGTCGTCGCCCTGAACGGCGAATGCGGTGTCGTGTCCTGCGCTGCTGGCTCGGGGCAGTACCGCTGGCTGAAGCAGGACCTTCAGGCGCACCCGAACAAATGCACCCTGGTGTACTGGCACAAGCCGATCTTCTCCGCACTGACGACCATCGGCGTCGCGAACCCCGACACCAAGCCGCTGTGGCAGCTCGCCCAGCAGTACGGCGTCGACGTGGTGCTCAACGGCCACGACCACAACTACCAGCGGTACGCGCCGCAGAACGTCAACGGTCAGGCTGACCCTAACGGCATCCGCGAGTTCGTGGTCGGCACCGGAGGCGTCGGCTTCCACCCGAGCCTCAACCAGGTGCCGAACCTCCAGGTCGCGAACGCGGACACGTTCGGCGTCCTGCGGCTCACCCTCCGCCCGACCGGATACGACTGGAAATTCGTACCAGAGCCCGGCGACAACGGTACGTTCACTGACGCCGGCTCCGCCCACTGCACCGCGGTCCCGAACGGCCAGGCCGGCCGGTAACCCGCGATACGACGTGATCCCGCACACCCACCTGATCTGGAGGACTGCGTGAAACTCAGTATCCGACCCACCCGACGCGGCACACTGACCGCCGCGGCCGCCCTCGCCGCGACCATGGTGCTTGGCGTGGCTCCGCTGGCGACGGCCGCATCACTCGACGGAGCTGCGTCGGAGGATGGCTCCAAGCCGGTGCCGCTACGGGTGGCGACCTACAACATCCGTGCCGGAGCCGGGGAGGACAACGTCTTCAACCTGGACCGGACCGCGGCGGCGATTCGTTCGTTGAACGCCGACGTGGTTGGCCTGCAGGAGGTCGACGTTCACTGGGGTGCTCGGAGCAACTTCGTCGACGAGGCCAAGGACCTGGCGAAGCGGTTGGACATGCGGGTGTTCTTCGGTCCGATCTACGACCTCGACCCGTTGACTGAGGGTGCGCCCCGGCGGCAGTACGGCCTCGCGATCCTCAGCCGTTATCCGATTCTCGAGGCGA
The DNA here is from genome assembly GCF_000373925.1 of Actinopolymorpha alba DSM 45243. Taxonomy (GTDB): domain Bacteria; phylum Actinomycetota; class Actinomycetes; order Propionibacteriales; family Actinopolymorphaceae; genus Actinopolymorpha; species Actinopolymorpha alba. Next base: position 111,962 of record NZ_KB892744.1, read on the forward strand.
AGAACCACGAGATCACCCGGCTGTCGACCCAGACGCCGAACCCGGCGCCCGCCCCGGCGCCCGGCTTCCCTGAGGTTAAGGTCAACGTCCGTGGCGCGTTCGTCCACGTCTACACAACGCACCTGGACTATCGCTCCGACCCCTCGGTCCGCCGGGCCCAGGTCGCGGACATGCTCGAGATCCTGGCCGAGGACCGCGGCCCGAAGGTCCTGGTCGGTGACTTCAACGCCCAGCCGAGCGCTCCTGAGCTCGCGCCTTTGTGGCAGAGCCTGCGCGACGCGGCGCCGAACGGTGGCAAGACCTATCCCGCGATCATTCCGGTCAGCCGGATCGATCTCGTGACGGTGTCGCCGGACGTCACGGTACGCGGCACGCACGAGGTCGCGACGGACGCGTCCGACCACCGTCCCGTGGTCGCCGACCTGCTGGTGCCGCGAGAGGACGACTGAATCGGAGACGGCAGGTAGCACGGTCAGCGGCAGCCTGAAGGTTTGAGGCAGTGGAGACTTTTCCGGGTGCTCGCCCGGAAAAGTCTCCACTGCTTCATAGGCACGGCGAGCGCCCGTTGGTGCTCAGGTCAGAGGCCGGGAGCGCAGAACACGTTCCCTTCGGGGTCGGCCCAGACCCAGTGGATCGGTTGGCCTTCCGCGACGATCCGTTCAACGCGGTGAGCTCCAAGCTGCTCCAACCGTGCTATCTCCGCCTTCACCTCGTCCACGGTCGCGTGGTGACCCGGTGCGAGGCCGACATCGAGGTGAAACTTGTTGCCCTGCGGGGACTCAGCGCCGTGCTGGACGTGCCGATTGATTCCCTGGCAGACGAGCAGGGGCCAGCTGCCTTCCGGATCCTGGGTCACCACCCATCCGGGTGAATCCTCCACCACGTTGTATCCGAGTACGGCCGCCCAGAATCGTGCGAGCCGCTGAGGATCAGTCGAGTCGAGCACGACTCCTCCCCAATGCGCGCGACGGTTCATCGAAACCTCCAACGAGACTTGGGTTTCCACCAAAGACATCGACGCTAATGGCGTGATCTGGACACCTACTGTCTTGTTCGAGATCCATGCCTCAGGAGTTCTTCCCAAACACCGTTGCCAGGGTCCTCCGCTCAGCAAGGGCGCAGGCCAGTGGTCGGTTTTGTTCATCGCTCCGGCCGGTTGGCGAGGAGTTCATGGCGCCGGCGCTCCAGTTGTCGTCGTTCCGTCTCCGTGGGCGCACGGTCGGCGGCAAGCCGGAGAGCGGCCGCGGCCTCGGCCGGGAGGCCGGCCCGGGCCAGGAGGTCGCCCTGTGCCGCAGGGATCAGGTAGTGGTCGCTGAGTCCGCCCTCGGCGGCCACGGCGTCAAGCGCCGCCAATCCGGCCAGCGGGCCGTCGCACATCCCTATCGCGATGGCGCGGTTCAACCGCACGACAGGGGAGGGAAGGATTCCCAACAGTTCGTCGTACAACCGCACAATCGCCGCCCAGTCCGTGTCCGCGGCGGCACGCGCGGCGGTGTGGATGCCAGCGATGTCAGCCTGGATCCGGTAAAGGCCCCGGCCCGCACCCGGGATCGGCTGGAGGGCCCGGGCCTCGTCGACCGCGGCGACGTCCCAACGGCTACGGTCCTGCTGCTCCAGTGTGACAAGCTCACCGTCGACGAGGCGCGCGTCGCGACGCGCGTGCTGGAGCAGCATCAGCGCGAGCAGCCCGCGGGTCTCATCGTCACCTGGCATCAGCTCGGCGAGGAGCCGGCCCAGCCGGATCGCCTCCTCGGCAAGGGCATGATCGGCCGCGGCGTAGCCCTCGGTGAAGATGAGGTAGACCACGGCCAGCACCCCCTCGAGCCGCTCCGGCAGCATCGACGCTGTCGGCACGCGGTAGGGGATGCCCGCGTTGGTGATCTTGCGCTTGGCCCGCAGCAGCCGCTGGCCCATCGTCGCCTCCGAGGTCAGGAAGGCGCGAGCGATCGCCGCGGTTGACAACCCGGACACGACCTTGAGGGTGAGCGCGACCCGCGCCTCCATCGGCAGGGCCGGGTGGCAGCAGGTGAAGATGAGCCGCAGCCGCTCGTCCTCCAGCGCGGGCGGCTCAGGAACCACCAGTTCAGTGGTGTCCTGGGCCCCCAGCGCCGCCACCTCCGCCAGCTTGGAACGCTCGAGGTTGGCCCGGCGGGCAAGGTCGATCGCCCGCCGGGTCGCCACCCTCGTCAGCCACGCCGCCGGATTGGTGGGTACGCCGTCCCCCGGCCACCGCTCCAACGCACGTTCGGTGGCATCGGCGACGACGTCCTCGGCCAGGTCCCAGTCACCGGTGATGCGGATCAGAGAGGCGACGATCCGCAGCCGTTCCCGCGCGAGCGCCTGGACGAGCGCGTCGCCGACCGTGACGCGTGGCTCCGGCATCACGCCTGGTCGATGGCCCAGAAGGGACGCAACTCCAAGCGTCCGTGCCGTGCCATCGGGTGCTCCGCGGCGATCGCGATCGCCTCGTCGAGGTCCGCGCACTCCAGCACGTCGTATCCCGCGATCCATTCCCGGGACTCGGTGAACGGGCCGTCTGTCACGAGGACCTTGCCCGCACGCTTACGGACGGTCGTGGCGTCCTCGGGCGGGCGGAGCCGGTCACCCCTCACCCGCGCGCCAGACGCGTCGTGCTTGGCCACCCACTCCTCGATCGTGACCTCGCCCGGGGGGTCGTCCCGCTCGCCGTCGGGGTCCGTGGCGACGAACATCAGGTACTTCATAACCGCGCTCCTTCGTCGGGCTCCATCGTCGTACATGGGTACGACGAATGGCAGCGCCGCCATCCGACAAACGCGCGCGGTCAGATCCTGGATTCGTGCCGGAGTTCGTCCACGGGGCTGAGCGCCGCCACCAGATCGGTCCGGGCGCGGAACACCCGGGAGCGGATGGTGCCGGTGGCACACCCACACACCTTGGCCGCCTCGTCGTACGACAGGCCGAGCATCTGGGTCAGGACGAATGCCTCCCGCCGGTCGGAGTGGAGGTCCGCGATCGCCAACCGGAGTGACACCGTGCTGTCGGGGGCTGGAGCGCTCATCCCACGGCGCTCGGCCGCGGCGGCCCAGTCGTCGGTGCGATGGTGACGCGGTCTGCGGTGACTCGCTCGGAAGTGGTCGGCCGCCACTCGCCGGGCGATGGCGAAGAGCCACAGGCGGGCGGGGGAGCGTGCCTCGTAACGCGGCAGCGCGGTGAAGGCACGCAGGTAGGTCTCCTGTGTCAGATCCTCCGCCGTGCCGGCGTCGACGAGGTACGTCAGCAGCCGGTGGAGGGACGCCTGGGTCGCGTGGACGAACGCTTCGTACCCGGTCCGGTCGCCGCGCTGGGCGGCACACAGCAGTCGCGTTATGTCGTTGTCGTCCACGTCGGGGTGACCTCGGCCTTTTGGAGAGGGAATGTCACTCTTTCTTGGCAGAGCACTTTGCCCGTTGTAGCCAGGCCGTTACCAGCGACTGTGTGGGAATTCTTTCTCACAACGCGCCGACCCAGGATGTGCGGAACACGTACAACCGCGCGGACTTGCCGGGAACTTCTACGCCGATCCGCACGACCTGGCAGACGTGGAATGCGTGAAAGCCCGAGAAGCGATCTCGGCGAGCCTGGACGGCGAAGATCCCGGCGTCATCCTCGAGCGCCTGGAGGCACACCTGTCGACCTGCGCGCCATGCGCGGCATGGAAGGGAGCGGCCGAGAACCTCACCCGGCGAAGCCGGCTTCACCGACTCGGGCCTCTTCCCGACGTCACGGCTGCCGTGATGGCGAGGGTGACCATGCCACGGACCAGCCGCCGGGTCCGGTGGCTGCTGGCGATCCTGATCGTCTCCGGTAGCGCGCAGCTGATTGTGGGTGCTGCCCAGCTCCTCCTTCACGGGTTCCTCCATGCCGACGGCGGGCTTGCGCGCGCTGTCGCCACTGAGGCGCACGTCGGTAACGAGGTGGCGGCGTTCAACGTCGCGGTGGGCGTCGGTCTGCTCTGGGCGGCCCGTCATCGACGCCGTGCTTCCAGCCAGTTGCCGCTGCTGCTGACCCTCATGGTCGTCCTGACTGGGGTCGAAGCGATCGATCTGGTACGCGGACACGCGAGGTGGCAGGGGCCAGCCAGCCACCTGCCGGTCGTACTCGGAACGCTGGCCGTACTCGCGATCAGCAGAAGAGACCGGCGACCGTTCGGACCTGATTCCACACGCCGGGCCACGAGTGAACCCACCCGGCGTGCCGCGTGATCTCGCGCGGAACTCTGCCGGCTTCACCGACGACCTGGAATTACGTCAGCGGAGCCGCATCCGAACGAACCTCTCACGGAAAGGTGAATCCCGAATGGCCTTCATGAGTACGACGCGTCGTTTCGCCGGGCGGGCCGCCATGGTGGTCGGTGGCGCTTGCGTCGCCATGTCGATCGCGGCGGGGCCGGTCTCGGCCCATGTCGAGGTCGAGGCGGACAAGGCGCGGGCTGGCGAACGCGAGGTGACCGTGACGTTCGTCGCCGAATCCGAGTCGAGCTCCGCGGGCATCACTTCCCTGCGGGTGGTGCTGCCGGCCGGAATCCAGCCGGCCGAGGTCAGCCTCGCCAAGGGGCCGAAGGGCTGGAAACTCACGCCCGCGGCCGACGGCTACAGCGTTGGGGGACCGGCGCTGCCGGCGGGCGAGGACGCGACGTACGCGGTGAAGATCAGCCAACTGCCCGAGGACGCCACGACGCTGGCGTTCAAGACGCTGCAGAACTACAGCGATGGCGAGGTCGACCGCTGGATCGAGCTTCCATCTTCAGGAGGCGCGAAACCGAAGAACGCGGCGCCCGTGCTGGCATTGAAGCCCGCCCTTCGGGCCCCCACGCCGACTGCGACCCCCACGCCCACTCCCACGCCGACCCCGACACCCACTCTGACGCCGACCACCGCCGCGGCGGCGCCGAGCCCCGTGTCGGCCGCGGCGCAGGCGAGTTCGTCGAGCGTGGGTTGGCCGTTGTACGCCGGTATCGGGGTCGTGGTGCTGGTCGCCGCCGGCCTTCTCGCCGTCGTACTCCGTCGCCGGGCCGCCTGACCTGCTTGAGACAAGCCTTTGATTTGGTCGAGTTGTCGTAGGTTTCTCGGTCTCTTAGCCGAGGTTCCTATGACAACTCGGGGAGCCTCATTCAAAACCCCTTTACGCCGACAGGTCGCGGCATCGTGAAAGCAGCGGGAGGCGACGTGGCGGAGGCGCGACCAAGATCATTTCGCGGGTCGTCTCACAGGCCGGACCGCTGGCGCCTGGTTCATGATCAACTTGATCATGGTCCGGTTCCCGCTCAGTCAGATCCAGCAACCTCTCCGACGCCAGAGGTTTTGAACAAGCCACGGGGTTGCCCTCTGGTCTCTCAGTACCCAGAACGATTGGGTGTGCGCCACTTGAGACGGCTGCGGCGGCACGCGGAAAGGTCCCGACTTGGCGCCGGTCCTTTGAGGACAGAACCTGGCCGGATCTGTCTCTAGCGTGGTCCTCAACGCGAACGCGAAGCAGCGATCGAAAGGACCCGCTCATGACCACCTCCTCCGCCGCCACCCCGTCCGTCGCTCCGGTTGCCACGACGCGCGAGCACGCGGACCTTCTTCAGACGCTCGCGACGCACCGGAACTTCCTCCACTACACCGTGCGGGACCTCACCGACGAACAGGCCACCCGGCGTACGACGGCGAGCGAGTTGACGCTGGCCGGACTGATCAAGCACGTGACCGCCTGCGAGGAGAACTGGCTGCGCTTCGTGCTCGGCGGCCCGGGCAGCATGGAGGGGAGCGAGGAGTCGTGGGAGGACGGGTGGCGGATGCTGCCGGCCGAGACGCTGGCCAGCCTGCTGGCGCGGTACGAGGAGGTCGCGAACCGGACCGACGAGATCGTCCGATCGCTCCCTGACCTCGACGCCGACCACCCGCTGCCGGTGGCGCCGTGGTTCGAGCCGGGCGCCCGCTGGTCGGCGCGCCGGGTGCTGCTGCACGTGATCGCCGAGACCTCCCAGCATGCCGGCCACGCCGACATCATCCGGGAGTCCCTCGACGGCCAGAAGACCATGGGGTAGGCGTTCCGGCTGGGGAGACTTCAAGGTTCGCCCTGGAACGGGGGTGGGGTGTGCGCGTCAACCGCGCACATCCCCACTGAGTTGTTCGCTCGACGAATTCCGGCGGTTCGTCTCTGCCGGAAATCGGAAAGCGGCTCGAGCGTTAGTACGCCCAGAAATAGCGGCCCTCGGCCTGCCAACCGTTGTTGAGTCCCGGCCGACGGTGCCGCGCTGCTCGCCGAAGTGTTCGGCTCGGCCGCCTGATCTACCTGATCTACTTGATTCGCGCGGGACTACGCCGCACGGCGGCAACAATCCGGGCGGTGCCCATGACCACCGCAACAACCGCGCCGATCACGGTCAGCGCCGCGAAGCAGACCAGAGCGGGGTTCACCCAGGCGGGCACGACGTCGAACGCCGCGTTGCACCGGTTGTGCAGGGGGAAGAAGCGGCTCGGCTCCTCCCAGTGCGTGGCGCGGTACGCGTCGTCGTACGGTTGGCCCAGCCTCGCGCAGGTCTCGCCGATATCGAGCCCGCCGGAGAACACTCCTATGAAGTAGACGACAAAGCCCGCTGTGGCTGCCAGCACCGACAGCAGTACCCACACGCGAATGCGACGCCAGAGCCCGCGCGGTGACGGTGGCGTGGCGGTCAGCAAGGTTCTCCGGTGCACATGGTCACCCAGCATAGAGACTGCTCCAGGAACGAACGCTCAGGCGTTCGCAGCCCTACCATGTGGCCATGGTGTCTGCTGATCGTTTGCTCGCCTTCGCGGCCGTGTCGTTTCTGCTGATCGTCGTACCCGGTCCCAGCGTGCTGTTCGTGGTCGGCAGGGCACTGGCGCACGGTCGCCGCGCCGCGCTGACCACGGTCGTGGGCAACACGCTCGGCGCGTACGTGCTGGTCGTGGCGGTGGCGCTTGGTGTCGGGGCGATCGTCGAGCGCTCGGCCCTCGTCTTCACGGTCCTGAAGCTGGCCGGCGCCGCGTACCTGATCTATCTGGGGGTCAAGGCGGTGCGGCACCGTTGGTCGTGGCATGCGGTCCTCGAGAGCCAGGCTCCGGCGCACAGCCGCCTCCGCACGTTGTGGGAGGGGTTCGCGGTGGGTGTGACCAACCCCAAGACGATCGTGTTCTTCGCGTCGGTACTCCCGCAGTTCGTTGACCGCGACAAGGGACACGTCGCCGTCCAGATGATGCTGCTCGGCTTGGTCTTCAATCTCGTCGCAGTGGCGTCCGACAGCGTCTGGGGGCTGGTCGCGGCCACCGCGAGAGACTGGTTCGCCCGCTCACCGCGACGGCTGGCCCTGGTAGGTGGGATTGGCGGACTTACCATGATCGGGCTCGGCGTCACGGTTGCCGCGACGGGTCGGAAGGACTGAGGGCGTATCTCCCGGTGGACGGCCAAAGAAGATCGATCGGCGGTGAGGAACCGCTGATGTCGGAGCGTCGTACGATCGATACCGGTGGGCTGAAGCTGGCCTACCGGGTCTTTGGAGATCCGGACCTCCCAGCGTTGGTGTTCCTCCATGGGCTCACCTCGAGCGGGTCGTCCTGGGATCAGGTGGTGCCGCTCGTCGCGGCGAACTGGCGAATCTATGTGCCGGACCTGCGCGGGCATGGTCAAAGCGAGTGGCCGGGCACCTATTCGTTCGAGTTGTTGAGAGACGATGTGCTCGGATTCATGAACGCATTGGAGCTGACCCAGCCTGCGTTGATAGGTCATTCCATGGGCGGCGTGGCCGCTTACCTGCTCGCTCAGGACCACCCAGCGAGGGTGAGCGCACTTGTCCTCGAGGAGACGCCTCCGCCACTTCCGCAAAGCCGGCCGCTGCCGGAGCGGCCATCCGAGCTGCTCACCTTCGACTGGCCGGTAAGGCCGTCAATCGTTCGGCAGGTCAACAACCCCGATCCGACGTGGTGGGAAAGAATTCCGGAGATGGAGGTTCCGACCCTCGTCGTCGCGGGCGGGTCGCAGAGCCCGTTTCCGCAGGAACAGATCGCGGCCATGGCCGAGCGATTTCCCAACGGCCAGCTGCTCACCATCGACGTTGGACACGGCGTACACAACGCCAGACCTGTCGAGTTCGCCGCGGCGGTCACTGCCTTTCTCGCCGTGCATGGGTGACGGGGCACGACGGATCACCCGGACGGCTTGGTCCAGTGGAGGGTTGTGACGTACGGAAGAACTACTTGAGCTCGCGCGGCCAGTCCATGTCGGCGGAGCACGGACCACGCTTCTTGCCGCGCATCCTCGCGCTCCGCTGTTGAGAGGTTCGCGATCGCGCTCGAGGAGAGCAGCCTCTCGATCAGCCGGTCGGGCGTCGTGTCCTGGGGATTGTCGAAGCGCGCTTCCTGTAATGGCTCCCATCCCGACAATCCGTCGAAGAACGCACGCCAGTCACCGTCGCGTGCGCTGGGAGAATTCGCAGGTCGCCTGCGGTAGGAGATGTCGGCGTACTCCGCAACCCAGGCGACGGATTCGTCATAAAGGTTCCACAGCAGTCCCAGACCGCCGGCGCCAGGCTTGAGGATACGTCGGACTTCTTTGATGGCACGCTCGGCGTCGAACCAATGCCAGGCCGTGGCCGCGACCACGGCGTCAGCGGATCGGTCGGGCAGCCCTGTGGACTCGGCCTGGCCAGCGTGCGTGGTGACGTGATCGGATGCAATGATCTTCGCGCGCATCTCAGCCGACGGCTCAACCGCGGTGATCGTCAGTCCCTGTGCGGCCAAATGGTGGCTGAAGATGCCTGTCCCAGCGCCGAGGTCGACGACGTGGGCGCCGGGCGTCAACCCGAAGCTGCGCAAGAGCATTGCGACGGCTTCATCGGGATAGGCTGGCCGCGAATGAGCGTACGCATCGGCCGCGCCGTCAAATCCGTGCCGCACCGCCTCGTTGGCCATCCCGCCACCTTATCGGCGGATAGTCCCTCCAGGCCTCAGGAAGCATGCACGCCCTTCATCGGGGGCGGACTAAATCTCTACCGCTCCTGACCTGTCAGGTTCGGAGGCGTTGGTTACGGATGGGGTTGCGGTTGGGGTCGATCCATTCGGGTGGGGTGAATTCGGGTATGCCGTCGGCTGCTAGCTGGATTTGCCAGGTGCCTTGGTGGATGAGGCGGTGGTGGTAGCCGCAGAGCAGTGCCCCGTTGGCGAGGGTGGTGGGTCCGCCGTTGAGCCAGGAACGAATGTGGTGGCCGTGGCACCAGGCGGGTGGGCGGTCGCAGCCGGGGAACGCGCAGCCGCGGTCTCGTAGTTCCAGCAGTTTGCGGAGGCGTCCGGTGAAGAATCTGGTGCCGTCGGAGAGGGCGACTTCGCCGTCGCGGATGCCGAACCAGCTGATCTTGGCGTCGCATGCCCATTCCTGGACGGTGCGG